>CAWAEO010000002.1:0-1895848 GCA_963780885.1 Nitrospirota bacterium | reverse complement strand
GGCGGAAAAAAAGGACAGATAGCGGAGGAACCGAAAGCGCCGTTGATGGCACCAGCCTGAAATTTGTGGGTTAGCATTTTTGAGTAGAAAGAAAGACCAACCTTAGAGACCCCTCTTTAAATACAATGATTACCAGAACAAAGTAGGTGGAGGTAATCATTGTCAAAGCGATGCATGCACTGTGGGCGGTATTTCACGCCTGATAAACGGGTAGGCCAAAGGCAGAAAGTCTGTCAGCGAGAGCAATGCAAGCGGGCAAGAAAGAAACAGGCCCAGCAGCAGTGGCAGCAAAACAATCCCACCTATTTTGATAACCTCTATCTCGACTATGTAAAACCCTGGCGGCAGCGTCGCAAAGAGATACATGTGACTTCCTTGCCAAGACAAGTGATAAAAGACGAGATATCCCCTTCAAAGCCTTTACAGGAGCTGATTTTACTGATACCGGGTGATCTTAAAGGGATGATAAAAGACGAGATACGGCTGCGAAGGCTTGATGGTCATACGTTTGCCGCGTATGGGCCATGATAAAAGACGAAATGGAAACGGAATCAGTGTTGAGGTAAACTGGGTCATCACATCAGAAAAGGAGATGACACGGCAATGCAAGAATCGCTTCAAAACCGGGCGCGGCATCTGTATCAGGTTGAAGGATTGAGTCTGAATCAGGTGGCGACGAAACTGGGCATATCGAGAAAAAAGGTAACCCGCCTCATTCGGCAAGACGATCTAGGTAGGAGATCCTCAGGAAACATAATAGAGCCCTATGAGCGGTTAATTCAGCAGTGGTACACGGAATATCCCTTTCTGCAGGCCATACAGGTACTGCAACGGTTGAAGAGCTACGGGTATGAGGGAGGCTATACGGCGGTGAAGGATTACACGCTCTCATTAAGAAAAAAGCGGAAGGGCAACTCCTTCCACGCGCTGAATTTTCTTCCAGGGGAGGAAGCCCAGGTTGATTGGATGCAACGGCGTATGCCTTTCGGAGTAGTCTACGGGTTCGTCTACATCATGTCCTATTCGCGATACCTTTACTCACACTTCTATCTGAGGAGTTCCATGGAGTTTTTCCTGGATGGCCATATCGAGGCCTTCAAAGAAATAAAAGGCGTCGCCAACAGGCATACCTATGACAATCTCAAGTCCGTAGTTATAACTAGAAAACCGGAGATTACTTACAATGCAAGGTTTCTGGACTTTGCCAGGCACTATGGCTTTTCGATTCGTGCCTGCAATCCCGGCAAGCCCAATGAGAAAGGCCGTGTTGAACGGGTTATCAGAGACATTGAGAGTTTCCTTGTCGTCAATACCTTCGCCGACATCGACGAACTTAACAAAAGATTAGGCCTCTGGCGCATAGAGAGAAACAACAGGGTTCACCGTTCCACAGGGACCCCTCCTGTGGAGGCATTAAAACAGGAGAGACTCATAGCGCTTCCCCAAATCCATTATCTGCCTTACAGGCAGGAGCCGGCAGCCATTAACAAGACATGCTTTGTGGAGTTCGACACCAACCGCTACTCGGTGCCGTCCCAGTACGGGGATATGCCCTGCGACATCTTTGCTTATCCCCAGTACATAGAAATAGTGGTGCAGGGCAGAAAGGTAGCGATGCATAAACGAGTATTCGACAGGAAACAAAAGATAGAACATCCTTCTCACCGCGAGAAACTGCTCAATATCACTCCCCACTTCAAATACCAAAGGATGTATCAGCTTCTGAAGTCCATGGACCAAAACGTCGAACACTTCCTCAAGTGCGTTGAGCAGGAGGGACAGGATCCTCTTGAAGTTTCTTACGAACTGTTCAAGCTCCTCAAAGGCATAGCCAAAGAGACGCTGATTTCGGCGGTCAAGTCGGCAAACAGCATCGACACCTACAGAGTGACATATATCCAGGGCCTGCTTAGTCCCGCCGGACATCAGGACAATCCGGTGCATCCTCAGAACTCGGGACTGCTGCATATCACCTATGAAGGGAGGCAATTGAGCGATTATGATCAACTTATATGAATTATGGAGGCGGTTCAGGCTTCTGACCGATCCCGACAAACTTTCAGAGGAAGAAAAAAAGTTCATGCTTAAATTCCTCATTGAAGAATCTCACCGGAAAGAACAGAAGAAAATCCAGTATCTCATGAAAATGTCCGGCATCAAAAGAATAAAACTCCTGGATGACTTCGACTGGAAGTATAATCCTAAAGTGCCAAGGGACAAGATCCTGGAGTTTATGAACACGCAGTGGCTCAAGAAACCCAGCAACCTCGTACTCATAGGCCCTGCTGGTGTAGGTAAATCCCACATCGCAACAGCACTGTGCCACGACGCTCTCACAAAGGGCCATCAGACTGTCTTTCTCACGCTCTTCGATCTCACCGCCAAAATGGCGAAGGCAAAGAGTGTCTATAGCTTTATAGAGTACTATTCGCGAGCAAATGTTCTATGTCTGGATGAGATCGGTTACGTAATCCCGACCAAGGAGCAGGCTGACTGCATCTTCCAGATAATATCAAAAAGGGCGGAAGTGGGAACGACAATCGTCACTACCAATCTCGTACCGTCAAACTGGGGGAAAGTATTCGATACCGTCACTGCTTCAGCGATCCTTGACCGTCTCAGCATGAACGGAAAGTTCATCACCTTCGAAGGGAGGTCCTATCGAAATAAGCAGTGAGCTGTTGAGAATAATAAAGGAAAGTTCCCAATCAGGGTTGCAACTGATGGAAACAACTCGCCTCGATACGGGCGTTCGACGCCGAATTGCGCCCTGATCACCTACAGCAGGCCCACGCCGCCGGCACATTTGGTTCCTTTCGAGCGGCACCCACAGAGGCAGATCACAACGGGATTATTTGACACTATCATTTTAGACAAACATTATGAATGCCCAGCTTGAGGAGGTTTGTGTGTGTAAGAAGATATCGGAAAACATAATGAAGACTGGTGAGGGCCCAAAGCATATAATATATCGCAGTGACTGTGGGTGTGGAAGTAATGATCATAGTCAGACGTTGTTTTTGGACCTTGATGAGGATTTACATAGGGATGAGGCTATATGCCGATATGGATGTTCCGATATATTATGGGAAAGGAAATATGTTTTCACGCGCTTGGCTGCGGGTGAAGTATGCGATCAGATTACTATTTACGGGTAATATCCACATGGAGAGCGATTTCTTATTCCGTGGCGCTGAACATATTGAAGATTATATTATGGCTTTGCAACAGGGACTTGCTAAGTTAAAAGAGGCAGAGGACAAGAACCAAAAATAGCCTCTTAGTCAACAGATCATACAATACAATTACTGTTGATATAATAGAATATATATGTTATATTAAGAATTATAGTGATAAATATATATTACATAATATGTTAACTGTTATGAAATCCCAATCAATAGATACTTTGCCGTTCCCGGTTCGTCGAGCGATGAAAAAGCTTGGGTCGGATATTGCCGACGCACGGAAGCGACGCAGGATCTCTACCGGGACCATGGCTCAACGGGCTATGATAAGCCGCCCTACATTGAGCAGACTGGAGAAAGGGGACCCTGCGGTTTCTGTCGGGGTAGTGGCAACTGTCCTATTTGTATTGGGCATGACGGATAGGATTGCTGATATCGCTGATGTCACACATGACAGGCTCGGGCTGGATATAGAAACCGAAAATCTCCCTAAACGGATAAGCGGGCCGAGGAAAAGAAAAGATGGAACGTGAAGTAGAAGTTTTTATAGATATTGATGGCGCCACTCACTTTGTGGGGAGACTCTGGCCCCGTGTGACCAAGGGCCATGAGAGTGCTTCCTTTAAATATGATGAGCAATGGTTGAGATCGCCATTGCGCTTTGCATTGGAACCCGCGTTGCTTATCGATGACCGTACCCACCACACACAGCCAGGATTTTCACTTTTTGGCGCCATTGGAGACTCTTCACCTGATAGATGGGGACGTATATTGATGAAGCGTCTGGAGCGCAAAATAGCTCAAAAAGAAGGCCGTGCTCCTCGGACTCTGATGGAAATAGACTATTTATTGAATGTTGATGATAGGCTGCGGCAGGGAGCCCTCCGGTTTCGCCTTCCGGGGGGACAATTCTTGGCCAATGAAGTGTCGGCAATCCCCCCGCTGATTCAACTCCCCAGGCTGTTATCTGCCTCTGACCGAGTTCTAGAGGACAGGGAAAGTGATGAAGATCTGCGTATTCTGCTTGCTCCTGGATCATCATTAGGCGGAGCCAGGCCGAAGGCCGCTGTTATTGACTCTGACGGTAGTCTTGCTATCGCCAAATTCCCAGATTCAGGAGACGAATATAGTGTCGAAAGGTGGAGTTATCTTGCTCTCAGGCTTGCCGAGAAAGCTGGAATATCTGTCCCGCCGTGCAGAATCGAAGATATCGGTGGCAAAAAGGTTCTGCTGGTTACGCGATTCGACCGCTCGGGGGCAAAGCGTATTCCGTTTCTTTCCGGAATGAGTATGATTGGAGCGGTTGACCACGAAAAAACCCATAGTTATCTGGAACTCGTTGATGCGCTTCGCCAGCATGGATCAGACACAAAGTCCGACCTTGCGGAGTTATGGAAGCGGGTACTTTTTAGCGTGTTGGTGTCAAATGTGGATGACCATCTCAGAAACCACGGCTTCCTTTACGATACTCAGGATAATGGATGGCGCCTTTCTCCTGCGTATGACATTAACCCTGTCCCCCGCGATGTCAAGCCCGGTTATCTCTCCATGCTAATTGACGAGAATGACAGTGAGTCCAGTTTCGATCTGGTTATGAGCACCTACAGCTATTATGGACTTGATAATGCCAGCGTCTCTGAGATCGTCCGTGATGTGGTTGTGGCTGTTTCGGTATGGGACCGCGAGGCCGCTATCATAGGCATCAAACAGAGCGAAATTGAAAGAATGTCAAGCGCGTTTCAGAATCAGGCGTTTAATGACGCAAGAAATTTCTTAGGAAAATCTGGCGAAAATTTTAAAAGGTAGATTTCTTCTTCCACTCTTGATCGTACAAACACGTCCCGAGATGAACGGATGTCAAGCCTGGGCTTAATTATATTTAACCAAAGGAACTCCTTCTTTCGATTCTATTAGATTTAAGCCCCGACGAGTTTATTATTTTTAAGGTCCTTCCCACCCTGCTGGTGGATTTTTCCATGAACGTTCATTCACAGCTCGCTGTCCAGGTATGTGTCTATCATGCCTGCCTCTTCTCAGTAGAGCAGCAATATTAATATCTATAAAAGCAAATGTTGCCTGAGGTTGTCCATGCAAATGAAATACTTGGCGATGAAAATCGGCATCTAATGGAACATACGCATTGCTTCCGCCATAGGAACCATTGTTGGCGACTACAACATACTGGTACATATGGTAATGTAATGCGTCAGCCATTTTATCAAAAGTCTTAACATCTTTATTCAGCGCGCAAATCAAATATATGTCTGAAAGATTCCGCAGCTCACAAGTTAATGAAAGATCTGTCGCATCATAACAAACAGAAGCAGATAACCTCAGTGGTCGTTCATTAGAATGGGGCGACCATTGATATTCGATCAACCATTGCGCGGGGCGAAAACCTACCAGACCCTTTCTCCTGAAATCTCGTTCGGGAGGAGCGAGAAATCTTTAGCACAAATAACCGCTTCGACCGCACTGTCGAGCTTTTTCACCCCTTTCCCGCCCCGTTCCTCGTATTTAGGATTAAGGGAGCTTCGTGTCCCCTCTGTCTCCACTTTTCCTATCCATCGGTAGAGGGTCGAGGGATGGCGGCCAAACTCAAGAGCCCTTTTAACCACCTCCTTCCTTGTCCTATCAGGTTTCAGGAGGGGCTTTATGATCTCGTTTTTCAGGTCAATCTCTTCCTGACGGTGCTCAGGTATATGTTCAAACGGCGTTTGGCTATTTCCCTGTTTCACCTTCCCCTCCGGAGTAGCCCTCAACTGCTGTAAGGCGTAAAGTCCCGTCTGACCGCTTTCCGTATCCTTCAAGAGCACCTCCCGGAAATTCACCGCATTTATGACCTCATACCTCTTGGTCTTGATGTAAACGGCATCGCCTTTCTTAATAGATAATACTTTCATATTTCAGTTGTCCTCCAAAATAGTGCTGTTGGTAAGAGGCTTGGTTAAATCCACTTTAATAGTCTTCCTGCTCACCAGATGCCAGATCGATGGAAGCATAAGAGCACGATCGACTTTCTCCTTGGCCAAAATATCCAGCAGACCCGTAACGGAGATGGACTTTTTGGCCTTAATCATCGTCATAATAGGATCCTGATAACGGTTAAAGAGTTGGGGTGCTCCCATGAATCTATAAAGGAATTTCAGGTTGTCGAGATGCTGTCCTCGGATATCGACATCAAGAATAAGCTTAAACTCCAGTCCATTGCTTGCAGCGAATTCCTTAAGTACGGAAACCTTGTGCTTGATATCCGGACCCTTTTCCTTGTCTTCGATATCCTCAAGGCATTTGATTTCGACGAGTAGAGGATATCTGTTAAGTTCGGGCTTGAAAGTTACCAGGCAATCAGGGGAAAGAAGCTTCTTGCTGGAGGGGTTTTTAACTAGCAGCGGCTGTTCTTCATATTTCAGAATGTCGTCATTAAACTCGAAGAAGGTATAGCAATCTCTCTCCACCGGTGACTCGTAACCTACGAGCTGGCATTCTTGTAACTATAAAGATACCCGGTAACAACCCTTCTATTCGGTGGTATTTTCCTGACAGGCATAATAATATTATAGTCATTTTGGATTTTATTTCCAGTATTTTCAATTTTGTTGCATTATCTTTTGTATATAGCAACTTGGTCGCACTATCTCCTATCATATTCGCATTATCTCTTGTGAGAACTATGGGAAGCCTTGTTTCGATGGTTAGTCTTGACTTTAAAGGATATTTTGGTGTTTACTTAAGAAATGAAGGCAGGAAATCAGTCGCTTTATTTAATGGAAGTGACAGGCGGACAAACGCCGCGCCCCGGGGAAGTGTCACTGGCCCACCATGGGATATTATTTCTGGACGAACTTCCGGAATTTAAAAGGAATGTGCTCGAAGTCCTCCGCCAGCCGCTGGAGAACGGTGTTGTTACCGTGTCGAGGGCGGCGGCAACAGTTACCTATCCTGCCCAGTTTGTCCTTGTTGCAGCAATGAACCCCTGTCCCTGCGGTTACCTGGGCGACCCCATGCATCAGTGCACCTGCACGCCCGGTATGACTAATCGATACCGGTCAAAGATCTCCGGGCCGTTAATGGACTACTGGAAACACGCAATATTGAAGGGTCAAAAGCGCAATATTACCAATGACAACGTTGATAATATTAGGTTTTGTCACTATAGCGCAAATTAAATTTTTAGTCAAATTATTTATTCGTATCTGTATAATACAAATCGTGGAACAGCTGAGGACACGTCGTGCTGTACGTTACATTAGGGAGATGTCTGACAGCTCGTCACAATCACTCCTTGTAGAATGTGATGATGGGAAAAATTATGTTCTAAAACACAGGAATAACACACAGTCTGAACATGGCACTGCCCTGTTAATTGCGGAATATCTTTCATATCTTGTTGCTAAAGACATATCCCTTAATATCCCTGAAATGTGTTTTCTTCTGGTGAGCAGAAAATTTGCTGATTCACAGAGTGATAACGACAATATATATAGGCTACTCAGTGGGTGCGTGGGACTGAATATCGGCTCTCTTCATCTCGAAGAGCTAACACCGGTAACCGCTATATCTACTATCGAAAGAGCCATAAATGAGGTACATTTTCCGGTCATATATGGGTTTGATCAATATATCTTCAACAACGACAGAACTGTTGAAGATATCTACCATATGTCCGACAATGCAAATCTATTGATTTCAAACAATAGTTTGGAGCTTTGGGTTATTGACCATGCTGTCGCTATCTGGCCTATGCTTGAAATGCCCAGCCGTGGTCTACGCTCACCTATCCCTAACTCGCCTGCACATATCCTTTATTCATTTATGGGGTATGATTTCAGAAACTTCATTAGGTTAATAAGCCAAATTTATGATACCGTGATAAATGAATATCTGGACACTGTCCCGGGAGAATGGTTTGACGGATATCTCACGAGGGTTTTCCTGACAGCATTTTTGTCAGAAAGACGTAAAAACATAAGAGACATTATACAGGAGTCAACTGATGAATAACTATTCCAAAAATGAAGATAACATGGACAATTACTTCAAATACAAATATGCTGTTATGCGGTATGTACCGGATTTTGCTACAGACGAGTTCTTAAATGCCGGCATTCTTGTCTTTGACGCTGATAATAAAATTGTCATGACAAAACTCACCGATGATAGCAGTAGGTTTGAGTGTTTTGATCCAGGCGGTGATCACGATTTTTTCATGAAAATAGCTAGTGATGTTTTGCGCGATATAAAAAGCAGAATCGATAAGATTAAGCAGTCACAAGATCTTCTTATGCAGGATACTATAGAGAAAACAGTTAAAATGCTTGTAAAGCCGAAGTCAGGGATGATATCTTTTTCTGAAGTCAAAGGAGGCCTTACTCTCGATATCAATAAAGAACTTGACAAGCTTTACGATGTATATATTGGTTCAAAAATAATAAAAAAACAGCGCAGGAAAGAGGTGTTGCCGCGAGACTACGCGATACAACAAGTTTATAAAATGATAGGCAAAATTAAGAAACGACTTAAGACAGTGCCAGTATCGAAATCCTTCGATTATCCTCTTTCTGATAAAGGATACACCTGTGAAGTGTCGTTTAACGGCAATAACAATATTAATCTGAAGGTGCTATCTTTGAGAATCGTTAAAAAGCACACATATGAAATGCAGAATATTTTTGGTGCTATAACGGTTCTATCGGATCTTAGGCAACAATATAAAGGCCAATCTTTTGGCGGATTGCTCTATTTTTCACCAAAATATAGTCCGCAGGCCCAGGAAGAAGAATATGAAAGGCTTCAGGGGAGATTTGCCAAAAGCAACCTTGACTGCGTGAAGGCTGGGGAGAAAGAGATGCTGAAATACTTTGAAACAAAAAATCTCACGGTACCGGTACAATAAGAGATCGCAAACCCGACATAATAGTAAATGTGGAATCATGACCATTACGGTTGTTGCAATCCGGACGCTCCATTCTGATGCGTCCGGATTGAGACGTTTTTAGACTAATTGTATTTAACAAGCTCACAAGTATATAAAATTGGCTGTGAATATAAAGTATGTTATTGTAAGAATCAAAAGCGGTGGAGGGTAGTCCTTATGTTAATAGGTTGATCGATCAAACCCAAAAGGGAGGAAGCTATCATGGCAAATCCGCAGGAACAGACAAAGAGAACGGAAGCAATTACATCTCTAAAGAGGATGCAAGAATTTAATACGTCTTCGCTTCCGCGCGAGCTCGAACTGGGAACTGGTGTCAACTTTACGGCGGCTGTGGCACCAGCAGAAAGAATAATCGACTTATATAGACGCATATCTGTTGTCTGTCTAGATGATTTGCCTCTTAACCCATTGACAACGCTGACTAACCAGGCAAATAACGATTTCAATATTTTGAACCAGATACTTTCCTTCGCACCTGGGAGCCCGCTTGCAACCCGAGACAGCCTTATAACTCAACTCGATAATGGCTATGAGCCAACCTTCAACGCACTTCGACCTCTAATTTCTTTTTCCGCCAGCAAATCCACTGACTTTCAGGGATTGGAAAGACAGGCGCGGGCCACTATTCAAGCTGTAGAAGATTTAGGCACGAAGTTGACGGAAGCACTAGCGGAAAAAGGTCAAGAAGCGGAAGAAGTTTTAGATACGGTACGAAAGGCAGCTGCCGAACAGGGGGTATCGCAACAAGCGACTTATTTTCGTGATGATGCCAAAGAACATGAAAGTGAAGCGGAGGCGTGGAGGAAAAAATTGTTAGAAGCGCAAGTATTTTAGGAGTATATGCGGTAATAACGATCTTTCTTCACAAAATTCCATGGATTAGACCTGAAAATGCATATGAGACTGTTCAGTTAGCAATAAGCAAGGTTCTCATCTTCGGAGTATTATCTTATATGCTTTACCTCGCAACCAAAAATTACTTGGCGCACAAACACAACGCAGTGATCAATAAACACAGGCAAAATGCACTTATGACCTATAAGGCGCTTGTAGACGCGGCAAAAGATGCAACAAACAAAGAAGTTATTCTCATGCACGCGTCGGCCTGCATTTTCTCACCACAACTTACTGGCTACACGGGAGGTGCATCACCTGAAGGTCCTGCAGCAAAGTCAGTTGTTGAATTGATGACAAAATCAATAGCTGGAGAAAACTAATCGAGAAAATGGCTTAACAGGAAAGAAATCCCTTGTTGATAGCCCTTAAACTATACCAGTATGAATGACAGAGCACGTAGAGAGAAAGCTTTTGCCGATCAGTTGGCTAAGGAAGTGGCCCAAAATAAAGATGCCATTGCAGAAATCTTTAATAGAAGCAAGGTCGGTAATTGTGGCGGTAAGTGCAAAGGGTTTCAGGAAAAATATCTGAGTAATTTATGCCCCGAATGTTTCAGGGCTCTTGAGGGTGAGTCAGAGGAAATATTCGCTACATCTCCGATGCTTCGGATGTTTGGCGATGTAATGAATAATCAAGGATAATAAAGATTAGGAGGGCCCAGTGAGCGTACGAGCTTCTGGATCTCCTGGAACATGCCCTGCTTGAGACGGCAAAGGAGATGAAAGAGGTAAAATGAGGGCTGCCATATAATAATGCGATGAGAAAACTGGAACTCAAGTACGAGATAAAGAACATGTCGACACTCTACGAGGAGGCTTTGGCTCCGTGGCATAATGCCGAGTTTACTTCCAATATGGATTTCACGGCATCACTCCGACTGTGGGAGGACGGTATTGAGCCGGAACAGATGTCCGAAACTTTGAGGAGGCTTAAGGAACGGGCAGAATCATTCCGGGTGGCTCTCAGATATTTGGGTAACTCCGCAGTCGAATTTAAGAAAGCGGGTTGGCCAACCTATTACTTTGATGATCGTAAGTTCACGCCACAGACAGAACAGGATATGGTTATTATAACGGACTACCTCCGCGAGCGAAGGGAAGATTGCAATTTAAGTTATAGTGAACTATTGCCCTCAACGCACGGAACCATGACTTCATATCCTGCAGCGCTGCCTCGGAGCATGCCGTTTATTCCCAGCGACCTTCACTGGATGGCAGAAATCCTCGTCGTGGCGGGTGATCTGTCGAAGTCTCCCGACCTGGTGGTGAAACTTGCATTCTTGATTCTGGAAGGCTTGAAGGGAAAGAATAACTTTGACAAAGACGAGTTAAAAATAAAGTACACAAGGGACTTTGTATCACATCCGGTATGCAACAAAGCCGAGGTTGTAACCTTTATCGAGGCCGAGCTGCCTTCCGCCAGAGTAGGGAGTGGAGTGCAGTTCAGACGAAACGACTATGACCATATATCCTTTGTCGCAAAATATGCATATCCAGCGCTTCAGAGGGCAAAGGAGTTGTTCAACGAGAAGGTGAGGGCAGAGGGCGGATCTATCAGCGGGTAATCCCTGCAGACTGTCTCAAAAACCCTCTCAAAAAACGACTCCTCGAAGCCTCATTTTTAGCCATTCCCCCTGATTTATTTTATGTGTCTCACAATCATATGTTTTTGAGACGGTGTGATAAAATACTCAAATGAGTGAGGTAGATCAGAAAGAACAGGCGCAGAATGATCAATTGGCCCAGGGAATAGCCCATAAGGATACTGACCTATTACGATATGGCTACTATTTGGTGGCTTTCATTGATCTGCTCGGTCAAAGGGAGGCACTGCGAAAATTCAGAGGGCTCCCAGATGTGAACAATAAAGAACAGGTGGATAAGTGTATAGCTTTTCTGCAGGATTCCATTGGGACAGCCGATTATTTCCATAAGGAGTTTCAGAATTTTTTTGACCGATACATAGCGCAGGGAGAAGGATCGTCATTGAATAAGGATCTTATGACCAGTAACAGTATTAAATTTCGTAGGTCCCCCGACGGTGTAATGATCTTTGTTTCGCTTGAGGAGCCAGAAAATAGACCCCAGATAAATGCGGTTTGCGGAGTGCTTGGTGCATGCGCATCCATTTTCCTCCTATTCCTTTCGGCAGGGAAGCCCATGAGAGGGGGAATAGAGATTGGTACAGGTGTGGAGTTAAATGATAATGAGCTATTCGGCCCGGCTGTAGCGGAAGCTTATGAGCTTGAAAGCGAAGTTGCTCAATACCCTAGGATTGTTGTTGGTAAAGAACTTGTTAACTATATAAGAATGCACTGCCGACCCAAGGGTGTCGATATAATTTCGATGGCGGATGCAGAATTCGCTAACATGTGTCTCAATATGTTGATCGTCGATACGGACGGATATATTATTGTTGATTATCTCGGCAAGGAGTTTAGAGAAGCCTTTGCAGGCGAACTGGGGCCGGACATTCCTCTTAAGGCATTTCGGTTTGTTACACAGGAAACCGAAAAATGGTGCCGAAGAAAAAAAGATACAAAACTGGCCGCCAGATACAAGAGGTTAAGGAAATACTTCAACGCAAAAATTTCTTTGTGGAAATAAAGGCCGGGGTTATAAATTAAATATTCCAGCAGTCAACCTGCCTGTCAGAATGTTAGGGCGGGGCAACATATTTCCGCCTCGGCCTCTCTTTGCCCCGCCGTACCTGCCTCAAGGACTGCTGGAGGCCGTTACATTCGAGGGTCCGAATCTTGACGAGCATATTATAGCGCGGTTCGTCCCGGAATGGAAACTCGCATAGACACTCACCACTTAAACACCACTGAATCAAAGCTGTATAGTCAGAATTAATAGAAAAGCGGACAGGTTCGTTTATATTGGAACAGGTCCGCTTTTCTTTTTTTAATATTTCTGACTACGAGGCTGTGCTATCAAAGTAACCATTCGGCGAAAAAGATAGTCCGTCCTTATCAAGGAGGTTATAAAATGACCCTATCTGCTCAAATATGTGCATCTATAGTCGTAACGTTGTTCGGGATAGCAATATTTGCATTAAATTACGTGGAAAGAAAGAGAGAAAAACTGGGAAAAGATAAACAGGCATACCAAATTTCATATGGCGGTAAGATACCAGAAGCAGGAATAGAAAGAGATGTGGTAATTGCGAGGTTAAAGGGGTGCCAAACCAAGATAGTCGGAAGCGGCGCAACATTACTTTTACGTAAGAGGCATACCCCTGCTTGGTCAACTGACCGTAATGCTGCATGGGAGTTATGGGATGAGATAGAATCAAGCCCTGATATTATTGGGATTGATTACCAGTCCAATAAGCCTGGGTTTGGAACCTGCGCGGTAAGTTTTTCGTATGCTAAGGAAAAGTTCTCGACCAATGTGTTCTTTGGGAAATCTTTTTCTGATGTTGTATCACAAGCTTGGATAGCTTGGAAGCTGAAACCACAGTCGGAAGTGTTTGAACTTACCGTCGGGCGAGTTTGAAGGTAGGGCTTGAGCGGTGATTGTAAGAACGGGTTCAGGAGCGGTTCAATAGATTTAACAACGCTGCTTTTGCAGGAATATCTATATGATTCTCCGTATGTTTGCAAGAAAATGGTGTATCTGAACGAAAGTTCAAACATCCCCAAAAATCTCCATATCGACTATTACGCTTTACCATGACCACCCCACACGTTGGGCATAGCGGTTCAACTGCAGTGCAAAGATTATTAATACATACTTTGAAACGTCCTGTTTGCTTCATAATGCCTTTGCAGAGCTGGCAGGCTCTCTCGGTATACTTGCAATAGGGGTGGTTATTGCACCTGAAAAAAGGGCCATACTTCCCATCTTTCATAATCAAGTTGCCCTCTTTGCAGGATGGACAGGCAATGTCTGGAACCTCGGGATGCATCGCTGAGGCATCAAACTCATCTGCACAGATATCATATCGGCCGCCGATAAGTTCGCGAATAAAGCTTGAGGCCTTTAACGGATCGTATACGAGATAGACTCGATGCCGAGCACGAGTTAGTGCGACATAAAACAGCCGACGCTCTTCTGCAAATCTGAAGGATTCCTCAGGTGGTAGCAAAAACTCTAGAATGCTATCAGTCTCTATCTCACTGGGGAATCCGAATTTACCCTTTTCCAGCCCGAGTACGATGACATAGTCGGCTTCCTTGCCTTTAGCCGAATGGGTTGTCATTGGTCGGACCTTAAGCAATGGGAAGGATGATTCTGGCAACTTAGCCGTTATATCGTTAACAAACTTATACCTTGAAAGAACAAGAACATCTGTCTTTCCCCCATTCTTAGAGTGCGCTTGTTGATTAATTGCGTTAAGGGCAAGCTTCAAGCCGTCTTCCCTATTCAATGCCCGGATTAATGATACAGCTGAGTTCTGTACTTGAGAAAATGAGCCAATCGTTTTTCCTATTTGCTCAGGATTCTTAGAGACAAACGCTGAAGCTACGTCGCCTATTTTGTTATTGAAACGGAACGTAAGGTCGAGCAAGGTAATGGCGGTAGCGCCAAAGTGCTTCTCAAAATGCTTTGTAAGCCTAATATCGCTTCCTGTAAACCGGTATATCGATTGCCAATCATCTCCGACTGCAAACAGCACTGATCCCGGCTGTTGACGCAAGCAGGCCCGTATCAGCCGTGCCCGCGCCGCGCTGATATCCTGAAATTCATCGACGAGAATATGCGTATAGGATGACTGATAACGGTTGGAATCCATATATTCCATGGCCCTGCCTATCATGTCGTCAAAGTCGATTTCACCCTTTGTTTTGAGATGGTCTTGATATGCATCAAAGATGGGTCGAACAACAACGAGCAAAAAGCACAGGCGCTCTGCATCGATGTGAGCTTCTGCTTTTTCACGGAGAATCTCCAATGTCAAGCATGACTGCTTGAACAGTATGATGAACTCGGCTAACAGGTGTGCAAACTCTGAGATATTGCCATGTTTCCTTAACTGTGCCAAGAGGTCTTCATCCGGACGACGGATGAGTTCAACGCCGGACGCATGAAGCGATTCCGCCAGGACGGACTGCAAGCGACCTTCTCTTTTTAGGTAGGAGTGGGTTTCTATGAGTTTAGTTCCATGTGTCTGATGCAGTTCACGCTTCCATTGTACTCCTGACAGATAAGCTTGTTGATTAAAATGTGGAGGCGGATTGCCGTCCTTATTGAGCGCAAAATGCTCAATATATATATTATGTTCCGGCAGGTAAAAGTCTGGTTTGTAGCGTCGAAAGTCAGGGCCAGACGTGTCTATGAAATAGGGCTTCTCATACTCGTATCTGACCCCATGCTGAAGAAGGAAGTTCGCGATTTCGACTTCTTCGAAACTCTTTACTTCTTCGGCCTGGAGCGTTCTAAGTTCATGGTGCCGCACATAGTCGTTATATTCTTGCATTGAATGGAAATCAAATGGGTTGCGGTAAGGATATAAGTACTCAGAAAAATATCGCAGTATATTCGCGAAGTAATCGGGATTTGCCATCAGTTTATTGAGCATATCATCGATAAAACGTGCAAATTTAGATTTATCTGTGGATAGATTACTAACCTCGGGCTCGGTCCCTTCAACCTTCTTTATGATTTCCCGTCCGAATGCATGAAAAGTTTTTATTGTTGGCGCAGAAGTTTTTAAATGCGGATCGAGAAATCTTTCCTGACGTTCTCTCATCTCTTTTGCGGCTTTATTTCCATAAGCCAACATGAGTATTTGATCAGATGTTGCCTGACCACTGGCGATAACATACCCGGCTCGACCGATCATTGTGCTGGTTTTGCCGGTTCCGGCTCCCGCCAGTACCAGGTTGTTATCCTCATTGACAACGCATGCTCGCCGCTGGGCGGTTGTAAGCGGATTTTTTTCAATGGTATCGAAAAACTTCTGATAGATTGCAAGCTCGCTACCTATAAAGTTTGCATTGGCATCCCGAACAATGTGCTCTGAATCATTGATAAATTGAGCGACCTGTTCAGCCATTTTCCGCTGTAAGTTAGTCGCATAAAAAGGCCAGTACTGATGTTTTGTGACCGCAATGGCTTGCCTAGCCTGAGCCATCAGCTGAAGACGTTCAGAGTTCCGGATATAGTACTTCGGTTGCAACAACTCCTGAATCTGCTTTGCTACTGCATTCAGATTCAAACATTCGGTCTGCAGTTTCTTTTCTGCATATGCCTGCAGTTTCCCATTCAGGTTCTTAGCTATGTCCGATAGTTCAAACTTTCTGAATCCCTTCTGGTTAATTACTTCAGTGGAGGTCTTTATCTCAAGAGATGACCAGAATATCCCATTTTCGATCACAGCTGGGGCAAGCATCTCAGTAACCTGCAGCATGCGGATAGAGCCATCGCCTGAGATTTCCAACGAGTCCGACCGTACACTGAGCGTAGACCCGGCACGCCCAAATAACAGGCGGGCTACCCATCCTCTGTGTATTTGTGGATCAGTCAATGGCGCTCCGTTTCTCGTGGAACTGCATGAGGACTCATGAGACGCATGTAATTCATTTCTGTATCAAAAGAATATATCACAATCCGCGGTATTTCTCTATGCCCATATGTTGACAGGCAAGGCATTTCGATCGCTTTTTGGTTTAATCCGCATTAGGGTGTCGAGGCCCCAGTTGTGCAGAGAAGTTGTGACGTGAACGATAGTTTGTCACCTTCAGGAACCATAGAAGGGTGTGGTTATTTATATAACAAGTTAAAATATATAGTGGTATATCAATGAGATATTGAGTAGCTGAAATTGTTATATATAACATTTCCACCCAATAGTTTCAACTGCAATGTTATTTCCAATAAAATTTATAACTGTAAAACAAAAGTTTGTAATTGACACCAGCCATAGTATAAGGGCTCGTTGCAAAAGCTTCGGACGGCGACTTTCAATAGCAACCTCGTACCAATTTGGTGCATCCTGAACTTCTAATCAATTGGAAGCTGGACTTGCCCCATCATATGATTCAAATCATTCTAAGCATCTGAAACTACGCATTTAAGTTGATTAATACCGTAAAATATGTTACTTTTGTGACAGACAATTAAGGTAGTCATAGGGTGGCTAAAATATGGGAAACAAGTTCACGTGGCTTGACAGTATATTTTCAGTACCAGTCATTGGAGTTAAAATGAAGCCATGGTTTAAGTATCCGAAAGAAGGATGGGAACTTATAAATTCCTTATCTGTTGATTTTGACAAGGCAGGCGAAGAGGTTACGTGTCATCCAGATTCTAACTTTTCGACAGTATTAAAAAAATCGGATGGACTATTTATCCGATTAGATATGGAAAATGTCGTTGTTGGTTTCTCATATGATGTATCATTGAAGAATAAGGCAGGACAGCTTCCTTCCCTGGAACTTCCAGATCGTATCCTAAATTATACCGAAATCATGAACCGCATTGTGGATGAAATTAAACATATATTCAAAAAAAGTCCATGGGACGATCGCAGGGAAGTTAATAGAATTGGGATTGTTTCGCACACAACATTGGCAATGGCTGATTTACCGCCTGGTCTTGTGAGGTTTAAAGAGAACTTAGAATCTCTGTGGGGGATAAACTCAATGCTGAGATCAAACAGTGCTATCCTTATAAAGCTTTCTGAAGAGAAAGATAAATTCATGCGTCAGTGTCTGCATACATTAATTTATGATAAAACCGTCACCTCTAAAACCTCCGATGAAGTCAGATTTGTTATGGATTGGCAAAAAGAATATTATAAAGATATGGATTGCAGTAAGATAGACAAAGAAATTGAAAAGAACGTTGAAGAAGCGATGACATATTTTGAAGAATTTGGATCAGGTATTTTATTGAAAGAGGCGTAAATGGAAACCGCGCTTGCTATTAATAATCTTAATATTAAGGAAGAAGGAGAAGCTCTCACAGTTTCAGGCGGGACTAAAGAAATAACGCGGGCATGGGATGTAAGTTGGGGTGCCTTGCCTGAGAATAAAACTATCCCCCGTTGGGAGGGCCAGGAGAATTTTGCAGTAGAGGCCAAGATTATAGGCCGGGAGTTGAGCAAAAAAATACCGAAGAAGCAATATGAGGAAATATGTAAGGAGTACTCGACTTTATCAGATAAGATGTTTGCTGTCGGTCTGACTAAGGAAGAGGAACATCGCAGAATTTATTTAAAATGGAGTAAGGACCGAATTGAAGACGCATATTATGGCGCGTCACTTGATTATTTGGACGAATTGATTGCTATAAAAGAGAGCATAGCCGAAGAAATAGCGCGTTTTGTAAGCATGACCAGAAAATGACCCTCGATTTGATTTTAATAAAAAAAGAAGGGGTCTCCCCTAAAAAAAATTACAGTGAATATCGTGATGATCTTAGGGAGGAATCATGGTTTTCCTGCTGTTATTGTTCAAGAGCTGAAATTGAATCTGCAGGGATAGGCTTTGAAATAGACCATTACTTGAGCCAGAAAAAATACCCAGAAAAAAAAGATTCCTACGACAATTTATTTTGGTCTTGTAGAATATGTAACAACTTAAAGGACGATCATCCGTCCCCCGAAGCTGAGAAAAAAGGGTATAGAATTTTTAAGCCAGATGAGCATCCTTTTTCTGAGCACTTCGAATTGGAGGGAGATAAAATCAGATATAAAGATGAACTGATCGGCAAATACACTGTTAATGTAATGGATTTGAACAGTTTGAATCTTTGCAGATTAAGGGAGATAAGGCAAAAACTGTTTGAATCAGATCAAGCTATAGCGTTGGGGCTCAGGGCTTTGCAAAGTAAAAAACTTAATGAAATTTCACCTTATTTAAGGGCAAAGTATCTTTCGGTTAGAAAAATGCTGGAATTGAAATCAGGCGAGGCCTCTGACAAAATTGATGAATATATTTTACGCAATTTAAATCGATCGTATGATATAGACTCCGATCCTAAAAAAGCAGCCCGTTTTGTTGAGAGACGTAAATATCTTAAAGAACTTCATGCATTGAGTAGCGAATAAGCTGTAGGTCCGCTCCTCCCCAAATAGAGTATCGAAGTGTTTATAAAACACTTGTTTTTGGTACAGATTCAATATCCCTGCAAAAGTGGCGGATTTATTGCCATTTGCTTATCAATTTTTATAGGGGGGTTTTGGTACAGCAATTATTTTACTACCTCGATGCGAAATCTATGGAGTCCTACTATTTCTGCTTTTCCACTAACCCATTGAACCGCTCTGTTTAAGCGATAAACCCAATCGAACTTAGCACCTCTTTTAGGCACTCCCACTATGTAGTCACTGTCTATACTTGAAAGGATTGGAGCAATACCCAAAAATGCTTTAGGTGAAATTGTAATTTCAATTTGATCATTTCCTCTTTTTTTTACTTTAATATCATTAATAAATTGCATTGCTCCCATGTCCGCCAAGATGCTGTCGTTTTCATCAAAAACCGCTGACGGACGAATATTCTGAGTCATCTTATTGATAAATCGTGGGTCGTTTATCTTATCTTCTATTCTCATGTCTACATAATTTATAATCACATAAATACCACCTATGAAAACTATAACGGGTGTGATAAACCGCCCTACCGCCTTAAAGTCTTCCATCAGTGAAGACATAAAGTAACCTCCTAAAAAGCTAATTTTCGGTTATCACTAAAGGGGCCGGATAGCGAAAACCGTCCCTGTCCAGTAATCCCGCTTTGTAGTCGTTCAACGTCCTGGCGGTGCTGGTGAGCGTTGCCCTTGCCGCCTTTGCTATAGTCCTGAGCGATTGTGCCGGGTCCTGCTCGTACGTCTCGATGATCCTGCGCCGGTCAATTGGCGCCAACCCCTTTCTGCCGATCCTTTTCCCTTTCGCCCTGGCATTGGCAACGCCGGCCTTAACCCTTTCTCTGATCAACTCTCTCTCGAACTCTGCCATAGCTGCTATCATGTGGAACATGAGGCGTCCAGACGGGGTAGAAAGGTCTATATTCTCCTGGTAAGATACAAAAGCGATCCCCAGGGTGTTTAGCTCATCAATGGCGGTTACAAGATGCTTGAGACTTCTTCCGAACCTGTCCAGCTTCCAGACTATGATCATATCAATCTGCCGCTTTCTCGCAGCATCCATAAGTTGATCCAGCTCAGGGCGCCGGTCTTTCGCGCCAGTGGTGCGGTCTACATAGATATTTAAGATATCGATGCCCCGGGCCCGGCAGTATTCTTTCAACGGGGTTATCTGCATTTCGGGGTTTTGTTTATCAACGGTAGATACTCTGGCGTAAATAGCTGCTCTCATCCGCTCAATCTCCTCTTTAGAACTGCTATCATTTTGACTCCTGATAAAACTTGGTCATGGTTTCTGCTGTGATAGGCCAATTGAATGACCAGCCGATTTGCTGGGCAGCCTTCAATATAATTTCAGGCTTATTTTCTTTCATATCCTTGACCAGCATAATATTTTCGAATTTGATGTCAGCGTCTGGAGAGACAAGATGATCCCCTTGGCGTGTTGCAGTGGATAGAAAACAACCATCGATATTTTCCAGGTGCATCTTAAATAACAATGTGCCCCAGTAACCTAATTGTTCATAAAACTTGAAAGTTGAATCCAGCATTTCGTCCAATAACCAAAATATATCATGCGCATAAACTATGGATCTGGTTTCATTAGAATTTGGCATCTTAAAGGGTCGAGGAAGCTTACATTTAAACATATACAATCCGAAACAATTCAGCTCTGTGTGGCAGGTTGATACCAAATTAGGCCTAACGTCGGTATCATTCAGCACTATGCCGTCTTGTACCAGCCTGCTCCGATCTGCATCAGGAAGAGGGAAAGTATTATTGCTGCCTCTAACACCAGAATTGTCCCACACTTTTAAGTCGTGACATATATTTTTCAATGCCGGGGGATTCATGAATATTTTCTTGGGATATAGTGGACTTATCGCAAGGGTGAGCAAACCCCTGCTAATTATGCTGAAGTCACGAAAATTGAGCGGCGCACATAAAGATTTGAATCTCTCGTTTGCTTTTAAATAAAGTCGTTCTCTCAGTTCCTCAGATTTCGCTCGGTGATCCGATAGCCAACCAATTTCATCTACAGTAGCCAAGGCTTCCGGATTATTCCGATTTCCTGTACGAAGGTAGACCCTCGTATTATCAGCAATTGCATGTGGTGACTGATGGCTTTGGGCAATTCTTATAAGTACTATAGTCTTCTGTTCTTTTACGTCAGTGACCTGAATCTCGGGGAAAACAGGAGGTGTAATATTAGTGAGAATAATGTTCATTACCCTTTCAGAAAGACCCTTTTCGAAGGGGATTCCTTGTACTGGCACGACAGGTTTATTCTCCTTATCCTCTTTAACCCCGATAAGAATGATTCCACCAAGTGTGTTCGCCATAGCAGCGATAGTGTTTGCGAGATTGTCGGGGAAATTAGCCTTGTAATCGAGGTAGGCTCCTTCCGCTATCCCTTGTTGGCAAAAGGTTTCAACATCGTCCCATGTGATCTGATCTATTTGTTTTCTGTAGAGCATTGCAATAATATTTTGTGAGCAACTTCGTTCATATAATTTTATTCACTTTTTATGCTGGGTTTTCCCATCTGCTGTATAACTTTCATAGTCTCGACGCTGACAGTGCAGACCTTCTTCAGCAACTCGATAACTTCCTCCTTATAGTCGGCAAAATGATAGGTGTTGAACTTTTCGGCTATCGTCGGATCGCTGGGCTTCTTTTCCTTGTACTGGTCAAGCACCCACTCCAAGGCACTCCGGTTGCCGAGCCTGTATTGCCACGCCTCCACGGGGATACCCGAAAGAGTAGTCTGTTCGTCTATTTCAATCACACCAGTTTCCTTGTCGGCGTGGAGTTTTACCTTCAATTTTGGCTTTATTCCAAACAGGTTTTTGTCTGGCGCCTTTGCCTGTTCAAACATCGCCTTTTGCTTTGGGCGAGGATTCATATCTGCATCGGTGCGTTTCAACGAGAAAGGCTTTGCGTCTTCGTAATTGATATGTATATCCATAAGAGTCCTGCCCCAGTCTCTCCACTGGGGAAAGTCCTCCTGGAATGGCAGACGGGGGAAGTCTCTTTTCAGATCCAACTCGTATTTCTTGCGGTATACAGGGTCGTGCAGGACGGCATAGGTATAGTGGAAAATATCCTCTTTCATGATCTTCTTATTCCCGTAGTGCTCCCTGAACTGTTTCAAGCCCCAGTCTGTGATGTTTTCATGGCGATTCCCGTTATCGTCATAAAAATAGAGAGGGAAACACTGACTGTCACCATTGAAATGTAGGTCTACCAGATATTGGGAACCAAGAATATTGAAGTTCTTTGACCCTTGGTTTATCGCTATCAGGATATTATTACTTTTTTTAGTGGGAAACACGACAGGCATTTGATATTGCATTTCATTCAGTTCTGCGGCAAAGTAAAGTTTCTTTTTAACAAAAGCCCGATAAAGGCAGTCCCTTACCTCAGCCTTCCGGTAAGAATAGCCCTTTCCCCTTATCAGATCTTTTTTTAAGTCCCTTGTATATTTTATGGACTGCGAAGCCAATTCAACGACATTGTCGGCAGCAACCTTGCCTTTCAGCTTCACAACATCGCTATTGTAGGTGTCTATGAAAAAATTTACCTTATGCGAAAGATTTTTTTCGGTAAAATCGTAGACCCATTCATCTCTATTGGAAACCGTCCCCAAGGAAAATAGTCTGAAAACAGCGTTATCCGCCTTACCCAACTTAGTCTCCTTGTCCGCTAGGGGAAGCAGCTCCTCAAAATCAGTGTCGGCGATATTTATCCAGTTGTGCTTCTTATCAGGGACTATATGCTCGCATTTTAAGTCTTGAAGCTTATTGTCCCTCAAATACTCCCTCTTTTCGGGGGATTTAACATAATCCCCGATAGCGTTATAGTAAATCTTGAAACCTTTTTCTTTATCGCTCTTGACCAAAAAATATACTGCGACGCCGACTCTGATGGCATCGTCAAAGACATTACCGCCTTCTCGCCTTCTCCTCTCACCGCTGGTCCTGGCATTGCCTTTCAGGTCAATAATATGTATTTCGTTAAACTCCTGGGAGACCACTTTACGGAAACCGTCATAAGCCCGTGAATTCACAAAGGAGTTATTTGACACGAAGGCGACAATCCCATTCTTGTCGATTCTGTCCGAAGACCACCGCAAAAACCTCGTGTACATATCATAAAGTTTTGTTTTCTGGGCAGTGCTCTCTTTTATATAGGTGTCTTTTATTCTCTTATCAACATCGGGGTATTCTCGGTTTTTATTGTTTTCGTTCTCATTCATCTGGTTAGCATTGTATGGCGGGTTCCCCATGATAACAGATATCTTCCGTCTGTTCTGTGCTTTAATCCTCTCAGCATTCTCGCTACTGAATCCAAACATTTTCGTCTGCTTTTGGGAGTATGCCACCTCGCCAAGGTGCGAATATACCAGACCCCCAACATTGTCCAGGGTGTCCACAAAGCAGATATTTTTGAACTCCTGGTAATAGCCCATCTTCTGCTTGAAGGTATACTCAATGTTCAAGTTTGCGATGTAATAGGGGAGGATGGCTACTTCGTTGGCATGAATCTCGTTCTGGTACTTGTAGACAAGATGCTGGTTCGGGAGAGCCTCGATCAGGTCGCATATGAAAGTCCCGGTTCCTGTGGCGGGATCAAGGATTTCGACATTTTTAGACGCAAGAGTCTTCCCGAAATGCTTGTGCAGGAGCCAGTCCGCACTTTCGATGATGAACTTTACTATTTCATTAGGGGTGTATACAATGCCGAGCTTATCGGCACCCTTTGGGTTGTAGGCCTTATAGAAATTCTCATAAATGATCTTCAGGAACTTCTGTTTCTCGTGGTGGCTCACTATGCTCGTGGCGTGGGCCTTTATTCTCTCATAATAGTTCTTGATATTGTCGAGGGTCTGTCGTCTGGTCTGTCCTGTGAAGAAGGTCTCCTCCACTTTGTTAAGTTCTTTTGCAATATTGTTCTCATGATGAAACTGGGACTCGCTGAAAATACTCACGAAGATTTCCTCGGTAAGTATATGCTGTATGAGCATTTCCCGCACGTCGTCGAAGGTGATATCAGGATTAATGACTTCCTTGCACATTTCGTGGAAGGCGTTTATGGCGTCCCGAAACAGCTTATTCCTCTTGTTCTGAGCTTTTATCATCTCGTGCAGGGTCTTGGCAATGGTGGGGATGTCCCGTTTGAAATGCTCAATGGCTTCGTTGAATGACTTGACCTCCGGGTGTTCGAAGGATATAAAGGCAGTAAGGATTTTGTCTAACTCGGACGCATCCCGCATGTTTACCCGCATAACTTCGACGTTCTGCTGGATCAGGACTGCATTCGAGCTGTCTTCAAAGAGGATGTTACTTGTGGGATATCCCTTCTTGAATTTTTTATTTATCTCTTCGTCGAGATCATCTGCCTCGTCCTTGCTTTCCCAGTACCCGTAGTCAAGACGGAGGACATTCTTAATAATTCCGTCCGGCGTCACGGGTTTCCCTTTCATACCCATGCAGGACATTTCGGTCACAAGTTCGAGGTCTCTTTTGTGGGCATACTCGTTCAACAGGCTGTAGAAGGCACTTCTGACAGTGCTCTCGTTGCTCGATCCGCTAAATTTTAAAATCCGGTCGAGATTTGAGTAATATTGGTTGATTAATTGAACCGACATCTTTTACTCCTACTTTATAAGACTAAAGACTGTTTAAAATAGCATTGCAACGCTCTATGTTTTCAATGTTTTTTTGCAGCTTAGGATATTTCCTTTCAACCTCTCCAATCTCAATGTCCAAAACAGCAAGCTTCTTATGTCTTTTCAATCTTTTCATCTGATACTCTATCTGACGAGCCTCCCTACCGCTCTCACAGGATATAACCTTCACCAATTCAAACGGCCTCCAGGACCTCACAAACTTACTGCCCTTGCCATCAGCATGCTCTTTCACTCGCCGCTCAAGGTTATTAGTAATCGCCGATATACAGGGCATTGTTTCTGCACTTTAAAACATACAGGCACCAGCCGCCGCTATTTGATCCGCCCATAAAGCTCCTTGTTCAGATTCATTTCTTCCAAAACAGCCGGATTATAAGAATCATAGTACCGTACTGCCGTGGCCTTATGAATTCCGGTGACCTTGCTAATGACCGCCGGGTGCCGCACCTTTTCCATGAAAAGCCTGTTTATCACTGTCGGAAGCACCTGATGCGCTTTGATACCGTGCTTGTGAAAAATATTACACATACTCCCTTCGTCCATAGGCTCTTTATAGGTATAACCATAGAACAAATAAGGATTGTCTATGTCAAAAGGATTCGGGATGAAACTGTCATGCAGATAGCGCCGCCGTATCATTTCGGCGATCTTATCGTGCAGTTCCAGGTCAAAGAGTTCAAAATAGGGCAGCTTGAGAAAAAGCTTATCTCCCTCTTCCCTGAGATGGGACACCTTTATCTTTCGTAAAATCTTCGGTCTTATCCCGTACACCAGGGCAAGAAGGCAAATCAGGCTCTCCTTCAACGGATAGGAGTCGTCCAGAAGCCTTTCTATCAGATATTCGTATTTCTCTGTGTGTATCGGGCTTGGAGTGCTGTATTTGGGCTCTCTCCATCTTCCCCGGTATTCCCACGTTATCTGCTGCTCCTGATGAAGCCACAGCATAAATCTTTTGATTACCCTTGCATAACTGTAATGGTCGGCTATGTATTCGTCAACGTCCTGGATAGTGGCCCCGGAGAAGCCATGAATCCCCGCATCGGTTAGCTCGTTCACCAGGTCCTTGAGTATCCATGTTATGGTTTCCATGGTATCATAAGAGCCAGTGCCGTGGTCGGTTTCCTTCCAGCCAGCTGCGAGTTTCTTCCCTCGTATTGTAAGGAACCGGTCATAATATTTCTGTGCCGCAGCCCTGAAACCATCTGGCAGTGAATCTATGACGTTCTGTATCCTGAAATGCCTCTGGTAGTCCTCTGAGGCCATGGTAGCCATTTCAATATATCCCCGGTCAGTAAGAAAAGCGTATAGCTGTCCGATCCTCTTTCGGGGTATTCCGTGATATTTCATCCAGAAGGCATCAACAGTTATGTCGCCCAGGTCCGCGAAATCGGCGCCGAGCATGTCGAAAAGCGGCTTGTCCCTCTCCACAGCCTTCCACACTATTTCGCTCGACTGAATACGTCCCTTGTCCCCAAGGTACTCCAGAAACAATTTCTCCACCCATTCGGCCTTGAAGGTGCCCTTCACTGACTCAATGGCGTCCTCTAAGAGCGTCGAATAGTAGCAGTTCCGACACAAGTATTTACCGTCATCAGTCTTTTTATAGCCTGTTTTGTGCTCTCCACAAACAAAGCACTCTCTAAGCGGCCTCTGGTAGCAATCCTCGCATACATGACCTTGAGAGGTTTTCTGGTGAGGGGTTTTGAATTTACCGCACAGGTAGCATTTCTTCGGGGCAGGGGAGTAACATTTCTGGCACATAACGGCGCCTTCTTCGTTGCGCTTATAAAATCTAACCTTCTGATGACACACACTGCACACGGCGGGCGGCCTTACGTCACAGGCGTAACATATCGGCTCCTCGCCTTTCCTGTCTATGATTTGACCTTTGACGCTGCAGTGAAGGCATTTGCCGTCTTTAATCTTCGTTGAGCAGCTTTCACAAACATACACACCGTTACCGATCCTCGTGTGAATCTTCTTATCCTGTTCGCAGAGATAGCAGGTCTTTATCCGGGATGCCCTGCAGGGAAGACAGATAAAGTCGCCGGTCTTGCGGTCCTGATAGCCCTTTCTTTCATTGCCGCATTTGGCGCATGTGTCCACAGGCATGATTTCATGCTTATGAGCCGGATAGCACTTCACACAATAACCGTGGGATTTGTGCCGGTTCTCAGTGCCGCCGCATACAATACAGGCGTCATGCGTTTTGGACCATTTTGTTACGCCACCGACGTTAATCAAATTTCAACTTTCTCCCTATGATTTTCTTCGGTATTCGTTTTATCTCTGATGCCGCTGTTTTATCTGTTTTGTCTTTTCCTTTATCAGGGGCAGTTGCCGGCCTGATCACGATCAGGTCCCCGACTGAACAGTCCAATATCTCACAAGTCGCCATCACTGTCCTCAGCGTTACCCTTACAGGCTGCTCGTTGACCAAGGCATGGGTCTGGGAGTATGACAGGGATACGCCGTGAAGTTTTAAAAGCTCCTGGAATTCCGTTACCTTCAGTATCTTTTTCTGATACAAAAGGTTCCCGAGGTTCCAGTAGATTTCAAGTTTATCGGCGCTCATATTTCGTGTTCACCAGTCCCTCATAGAATAACACCTGGAACACAGAGTTTTGTACCACCCGTCACATTCTATCTTCTTCCCGGGCTTGCCGCAACCTTCACATGTAACAGTCGCTTTTTTTGTAGCTGCTTTGACCAGTGCATAAATTGCTTCGTTCCCGTTGCTCACGTCAACCACAAGGTCACCGAATTTCTCCTTAACCTGTAAGACTGTTATTCCTTCCAGCTTAGCTTTCATTGCCTCTTTTGCTATTTCTTCAAACAGGTCTTCAAGAATGGGCATCCAGCCGACCCCGCATTGATACCTGAGAGCCATTGCCCCCTTGTCAGTACAACATAATCCATGCTTATTCAGAAGCGCGTCCCAGCGGTCTATTTTTTGTTCGACCATTACGAGATCCTTATTCCAAGTCATTTGTCTTTCCTTTCCCTGATTTTATCCATCCTTTTTTTAAGGTCCGCTTCCACCACAGACTGTATGCTTTTGCTTATGAACGTGTCACTCAAGTGTGTATAATGTTGCGTGGTCGAAAGATATTCATGACCAAGTTGTTTCTGCACCAGGTGGCTGCTTATAAGAGGGTTTTCCTGAAGGAGCGTAGAATATGTATGCCTCAATGAATGAGGGGTAAGGCCATCCTCATGCATGTTGAATTCATGAAGGAAGAAATCGAAATTCCGCTGGATCGCCCTGATGCTTATCCGGTCGCCCCTTTCAGAATAAAACATGGCGCGTATGTCGTCCGTATTCCGGTTGATGAAAAGGGGCCTGATATCCTCAACATACCATTCCAGCATTTCCTTTGTCTGCATGTCCAGGATGTGGACCCGTCTTTCCTTGTAATTCGATCCATGAGAGGCTTTACCGAATCTGACGTGGCAATAGCCGAATCTGCCGAATTCCGGCGCTATCGGCGAGGGATAAAAGTCTGTTACATCGAGCATCCTGGTCTCGTTAATCCTGAGCCCATAGCCCAGCATGGTGCTGAAAACCACCTTGTCGCGCATCGCGGATTTAAACGCTTTGTTCCTGGTCTCACAACAGGTGTGAATATACTCGTCCATCTTTTTGAAAAAGGTATTCAAATCCGCTTTGGTGAACACCCTCTTTTTTATGGCGTTATCGTATTCGACTTTGTGGACGATCATGTTGTCGGGAAGACAGATCGATTTGAGAGCGATATCGAGTTCGTCCCTGACGACATAGGAGTACTTGCTGTCAATCAGGTACTCGGTAAAGCGCTTGATATTATGCTGTTTAATCCTTTGTGTGCCTACAGAGTTCTTTTTCTCTTTGAACAGGAAAGCGCAGAAGGCCTCGAAATCGTCCCGGCCCCATTCCCAGGGGTATTTGCCTGAGTGCTCGTGAAACTCTCTTATATGCGCCTTGGCTTTATTTATGGCCTCATCTTTGCAGCGCCTTGCCCGCATGTTCGTACAGAAGTCCTCTACCATTTTTAGATAAAGAGCAAGCTTCTTCTCCTGCGACGGGGTAAGGACGGGCTCGCCGGCAGGCTGCACTTTAAGCAGGTTATTTAGCTTTAAGATTTTCCCCATGGCTTTGTTTCTGTTATACTCCTGCTATACTCCTTTTTATCAGTATCGCTTTTAGTAATATATTATCGGTTTAAGAGTTATTTGTCAAGCACTATTTTATATGGCTAACAACTTGAAATTTAGGCAGCATTCACCTCGCTCCGATCAACTTTATCGGTTTAACCATTATTGCGCGTTCCGTATCGATATCCATGTGAACGTCCCATCGGTGCCTTACAAGGAACTGTCGGGAGACTATGCGGGAGAACGGTCGGAGACATTAAGGCATCGGGTATCCGAGGCAAGGGAGCGGCAGCTAAAGAGGTTCAAGGACGACAAATTATTCGCCAACGGCCAGATGAAGACACGGCACATTAAAAAGTATTGCATGCTCTCAGGGGAAGCTCACAGCCTTCTGGACACGGCTATGCAGCGCCTCGGTTTAAGTGCGCGGGCTTATTCGAGAATACTTAAAGTTGCCCGCACTGTTGCTGACCTGGACTGCGCCGAATCGATCGGGAGCAGCCATGTTTCCGAGGCCATTCAGTACCGTATGCTGGACAGGGGACAAATTTAATATTCCCCGCGGTCTTGCCGCAGGGAACTTTCGAAGTCGCTAAATTATGAATTTGTCTGTCTGCACCTTAAGATTTTCAGTCATTCGGGCAAGATCAAGCGCTACATCCTTTATCTGCCCTATCCCTGCATATGTCTGAGCTGTCGATTGAGATATTGTATTCGCGTGCATGGCTATTTCCTCGGAAACCGCGGATTGTTCTTCTGTAGCCGTTGCCATTTGCTGAGCCACGCCCGTGACATTAGTTGAAGCCTCATGGATGGAACTAAAAGATTGTTCAACGCCCTGCAGAATGGTTATGCTGCTTTCGACTTCTGTCTTGCTTTTCCGCACTGTATCTACAGACCGTTGAGCCTCCGACTGAATAAGCTGTATTTTGTGAGCGATTTCCCTTGTTGCTTTTGCCGTTTTTTCAGCTAACTTTCTCACCTCGTCGGCAACAACGGCAAAGCCCCTTCCTTGTTCACCGGCTCTTGCAGCTTCAATTGCAGCATTCAGAGCCAGGAGATTGGTCTGGTCGGCTATGTCCGTAATAACAGATACTATATTGCCGATCTCTTGCGAACTGCCGCCGAGTTCCTCTATCGTAGCCGCGGTATCTTTGATTATATCGGCAAGGGAGCTTATTTTATTAAAGGCGTTGTTTGATACATCCTTCCCCCCTTCAGCCAGGTCGGATGATTCACTGGACAACTCAGCTACCTGTGATGAATTCTTTGCCAACTCAATGCTGCTCTGGGACATTTCGGTAGTGGAGGCTGCTATCTGGTCCATCTGGGCGCGTTCCGCGTCCATTTTTGTCGAGATTTGCCGCGTAGTTACTGAAAGTTGTTCCGACGTCGAATACAGGGTTGCAATACCTTCTTTAACATTAATCACAAACTCTCTGACCGCGCCTGCCATCTGCTCAAATGAAAGGGTCATCTTGCCTATTTCATCCATGCCCTTGCTTTTTACCTCCGCACCCGCCGAGAAATTACCTTTTGCCATCTTCATTGCTTTCTCAGAAACAGCCATCACCGGATTAATTATCAGTGACGACAGGAAAAGGGTCAGGACCGTGAGAAAACCGATCATGATCAAGCCGCCGATAAGAAAACCATACCTGATGTAATCAGCCTCTTTTGTCATCTTTGCTACAACCAACGGGAAGATAGCGGTCAAGGTATCCAGAGAGAAAGTCAGGTTTTTCATCAGTTCCCTGTGCAGGTCTTCAAAATCGTTCTCCATGATATCTTTTAACGCCCCGGAACTATTTGTGCCCAGGCCAGGAATAATTTTATCCTTCAACAGGGCTTTGTATGTCGCCCACGTTTTATATGCATTCATCAGATTGGGGGTGACGGGTGTTTGAGGAGAATGGCATGAGCCGCAATAATAACCGCCCTTTTCAGCAGGCGGAGAAAACTTGTCTGTCAAACTCTTCAGCAGTTCATCGGTATTATCTATCCTTGCTCTCATTGAGTTCTTCACATTGTCGTCAGACTTCTCCATATTGGAATAAATAGTGCCGCGCAGCAGGTTGATGTTGACCATTATCTTTGATATTTGGTCAATAGTAACTCTCTTAAAATCGATACCGTTATAATATCGTCCCCCCACCTGGACCTGGAGAAACGACCACTCACCAACTGTAATACCGATTACAAGGGCAAAAATCAGAGAACCAAATATAAGGTAAAACTTCGACCTCAACCTCATATCATAAAACCATTTAAGCATGACTTTCTCCTTATGTGCCAACATACCGAATTATGAGGAAAATTAAGTATAAATCGCTCAATTAATTAAACCCAATATAATATATTAATAACATTATATTTAGATTTTATGGGATATTCAAGATTATTTACTTTTGACGTTTCATGTTGCTACAATTAGAAAAATCTTTAGGGAGGGTTTAATGGCACAAAAAAAATCAACGCCTAAAAAGAAAACGCCGGTAAAAAAAAGTGTTGTTAAAAAGAAAACTTCGGTAAAAAAGGCTGTTGCAAAGAAGGCGACGGCGCCAAAGAAAACTTCTGCAAAGTCATCGGCAAAAAAGTCTGTGCTCAAAAAGGCTCCGGTCACGCGTAAGCCGGAGATAAAAAAAACCGTTTTAAAGAAAGCAGTCCCTGCAAAAAAATCAAAGTCCGGGAAAGCTGCAGCACATAAGCGGACAACAAAAAAAATGACCCCCGCAGCCGTCGAAGTACTATCTGAAAAGCCTGAGGTACGGGCGCCTATCACAGCGAGAAGGGCGGGTCTTGGAGCTGTAATCGCAAAAATAACCGGTACAGGGACGAAATCGGCCCCTATAAGAGAAATACCCCCAAGAAACTGATTGCTTGATGAACAGGCTAAAGTGGCTGTCTGTCCGTTAGCCGGCAACCTGCATTTCTATATACCACCGGAGGTGTCTCCTGACACCGTATTTAATTGAAGTACTATGATATAATACACACGGTAAAATCCGGCAGGTATCGAATGGAAATAGAAATTGACACATTCCGCATAGGCTATGGCAATTTACCGGTAATTATCGCCGGACCATGTGTTGTTGAGAGTGAAGACATCGCCTTTCATACTGCCGGGCGACTGAAGGACTTGTGCGGCTCGGCAGGTCTGCCCTTTATATTTAAAAGCTCTTACGATAAGGCTAACCGAACCTCTGTCTCGTCCTATAGGGGCCCGGGTATTGAGAAAGGGCTTGCGATACTGGCGGAAGTTAAGCGGAAATTTGGAGTCCCGGTCCTTTCGGATGTTCACTCCATTGATGAGATAAAGACAGCTTCGTCTGTCCTGGATGTCCTGCAGTTGCCGGCATTTCTGTGCAGGCAGACTGATTTGATCATTGCTGCATCAGAAACGGGCAAGCCGGTGAATATCAAGAAGGGTCAATTCCTTGCGCCATGGGATGTGAGGCACATTATCGACAAGTTTGTATCAACGGGTAATAGAAAGCTGCTGCTCACAGAAAGGGGCACTTCTTTCGGCTATAATAACCTTGTTGTGGATTTCAGGGGCCTGCCCATTATGCGCTCTTTCGGGTATCCTGTGATCTTTGACGTTACCCACAGCCTGCAACTGCCGGGCGGTATGGGAAGCACCTCGGGCGGGCAGCGAGAATTCGCAGCGCCCTTTGCGCGGGCCGCTGCTGCGGTGGGTGTCGACGGGCTCTTTATGGAGGTCCACCCCGACCCTGAAAGCGCTCTGTGCGATGGGCCTAATATGCTTTCTCTGGACGGTCTGGGCGCACTGCTGCAATCGGTGCATGCGATCAATGCACTTCTTGCACAGGAAAAAAAACCGGAAAGGACGGTCTGACAATGTCGGCAAAGCTGCTAATTTACATAGCTCTTATCGTGGCCTTAAGTTTTTCTACTGCTTTTGCAGTAGACGAGGCTGGCAGAGGCCAAAATGTCCGCCAGGATGGCAGTGCGATTCTTCCAAACCCGGGCAAGGCACAAGCAGCAGTAACTCCGGATGTTGTACCGGGTGTGATGTCTGTAAAGCCCGGAGATGGGAAAGATGATAAGGAAAAAATAAAAGAGCGGCAGGAGAAAGAATACTGGTGCAAGCGGTCTGCTTATCACAGGAAAAGGACCGAGGATGCGCAGTACGAAGTCGACAAGGAAGCGGAACTGCTGTCTGATCTCAGGGACGAGGTTTCTATGGAAACAGGGAAAGATAGGAAATTTATTGAAAGACAGATAAACAAAACTCAGGACAAGCTGACAACGGCTCAAAAACTGCTTAAGGACCGGGAGGGCGATCTGGCGCGCCTCCGGGATGAGGCGCAGAGAAAAAAGATCCCTTCAGGATGGCTGCAGTGCCCGCCTGTATGGTAGGTTTATACACCGGCGGCATACCGCAGAAGACAGGATTCCATGGACACAATTCTTGATATAGCAATAAAAGTATTGACGATCGAGGCGAACGCTGTCGGCGCGCTGATAGGCAAGCTCGACAGCGGTTTCGAAAAGACTGTTGATATTATTTTCAACAGCAAGGGGAGGGTCATTGTCACCGGCATGGGAAAATCCGGGCTGGTAGGCAAAAAAATAGCTGCCACTCTGGCGTCAACCGGCACCCCGGCCTTTTTCATGCACCCCGCGGAAGCAGGGCATGGAGATCTTGGAATGGTCACTTCGGATGATGTGGTCATGGCCCTTTCAAACAGCGGCGAGACAGAGGAGATTGTCGGGCTCCTCCCCTTTTTGGAACGGTTCAATGTCCGGTTGATATCTATGTCCGGAAACCCTGATTCAACCTTGTCGAAAGCCGCTGATGCCTCACTCGATGTCTCGGTAGCTGAGGAGGCATGCTCACTCGGCATTGTGCCGACCGCGTCGACAACTGCTGCCATGGCGATGGGAGATGCCATTGCTGTAGCGCTTTTGACAAAGAGGGGTTTCAAAATGGAGGATTTCGCTTTTTTTCATCCTGGGGGAAGTCTCGGCAAAAGACTGCTCATTCGTGTCAAGGATCTTATGCATGTTGGAGATGAACTTCCACTCGTCTCCCCGGAGACACCCATGATAGCGGTGGTCATGGAAATGTCTTGCAAAAGACTCGGCATGACGATAGTCGCAAACGATGAGGGCAGACTGCTCGGCATCATTACTGATGGGGACATCAGACGCGGGGTCGAAAAATGGGCAAAGGATTTTTATGATATGAAGGCTGGTGATATGATGACAAGAAATCCGAGGACGATTGCCGGGGAAGAGCTTGCCGCAAAGGCCTTATCCGTAATGGAAGAGCTGTCCATTACATCCCTTGCCGTGCCTGATGATTCTGGAAAGGCAAAAGGCGTAATTCACCTGCACGACATATTGCGGAAGGGAATAGCCTAAGCTCAATGTCTACGGAACGCCGCAAAAAAATCCCCGCTGGTGTCGTTGAGCTTGCAAGCAAGGTCAAACTCCTGATCCTGGATGTTGACGGAGTTCTCACGGACGGGGGAATTATCCTCAACGGCGACGCTGCTGAATTAAAAGTTTTTCATGTGCGCGACGGGCATGGACTGGTAATGCTCAAAAGGTCCGGAGTCCATGTTGCGATTATCTCGGGAAGAAATTCAAAGGTTGTGGACAGGCGGGCCAGGGAACTGGAAATAACAGAGGTCTACCAGGGATGCCGTGACAAGATTGCTGCCTACGAGAAACTTCTTTCAAAATTAGCTATCGCGGATAAAAATGTGGCATACATTGGCGACGATATTGTGGATGTTCCGTTGTTCAAAAGAGTCGGGTTCCCTGTAGCAGTGGCTGATGCAGTCGAAGAAGCGAAGGAAGCCGCTCTTTTCATTACCAATGAACGTGGAGGCAGGGGGGCGGTAAGGGAAATATGCGATCTTATATTAAAAGCGAGCGGAAAATCGCGCGAGTTTCTGGATGAGCACTGTCAGGCTTAATATACCCACAATACTTACCTTCAGCAGGATATTCCTTATACCCTTTTTTGTTATTGTCACCCCCGGCAGTCCGTATCTGGGAATCGGCATTTTCCTTATCGCCTCGCTGACGGATTTTCTCGACGGCTATCTTGCAAGAAGATTAGGACAAATAACAAAATTCGGTATAATCCTCGACCCGATTGCAGATAAATTTCTTGTCATATCTGCGCTGATACTTTTAGTCGATATGGCGAGGCTTTCCGCATGGATTGCCATAATTATTATTTTGCGGGAATTTGTGGTCACTGCATTAAGGGTCGTATCATTATCGAAGGACATTGTTATTCCCGCGGAAACAGGAGGCAAGCTGAAGACAACCGCGCAGATGACATCTATCATACTTCTCCTTCTGCCCGGCGGAATAGGGAATGTCGACTTTTACGATATAGGTCTTGTTGTTATGTATGTCGCCCTTATGCTTGCACTTTCTTCCGGCATTCAGTACACCATCTCTTTCTGGAAGCGCATCCAATGACGCTCGCCAGTATAATGAAGGATGTGTTTCTTACGCTCAGACGCTTCGCTTTGACGATTCTAAAGGCTCATTCGCTACAGACGCAAAACTCGTCCTTCGGACTCAAACATTGCGTCTGCTTAACGCTCACTTCGCCAAGAATCGTTGCCAAAGCTCCGCGATTCGCTACAGAAACACATCCTTCATTATACTTATTACTGTCTGAATGGCTGTTAAGGTGCGCGTCATGTTAGTCGTTCTGCTGCTGGTTTCATTTTTGATCGGTTCGATCCCTACGGGATTGCTCATAGCACGCGGCAAAGGGATTGATCTTAGAAAAGTCGGGAGCGGCAATGTCGGGGCCACGAATGTACTGAGGGCTGCCGGTAAAAAGGCGGCGCTCTTAACATTGGTAGTGGACATTGCAAAAGGTGCGGTCCCGCTGCTTATTTATAAAGCGCTCTGCATGAGGTGCCATGTGGGTGACGCCGGACCGCTGACGTTGCCGATCCCCGACCGTCATGCGGCAGCTGAAGGATTGTTGGGGCTTGCAGCGATAGCCGGCCACGATTTTTCCTTGCTGCTTAAAGGCAGAGGGGGCAAGGGAGTTGCAACAAGTTTGGGGGTCCTCATTGTTCTGTCGCCTTATATAGCGCTTTTTTCAGCTTTGCTCTGGCTCATCACCGCAGCGTGGACACGGTACTCCTCTTTAAGCGCCCTCGTGGCCTTCGGGCTTTTGCCTTTGACCTTTTATTTTATAGACTATTCCAAAGAGAATATATCCATTGCATGTGTAATGACCTTACTCATATTTATTAAGCACAGGGCCAATATCAAGCGCCTCATTAACGGGACTGAAAGCAAAATAGGACAAGATTCATGAAAGCTGTAGTGCTTCTGAGCGGAGGACTTGACTCCGCAACAACCGCGGCCATGGCAAAAGCGGATGGCTACGATGTCCATGCCTTAAGTTTCGATTATGCTCAAAGGCACAGCGTTGAACTTGAGTCTGCAAAAAGGGTTGCGGAGGGCCTCGGCATTGTCAAGCATCTTTTTATAAAATTCGACCTCAGAGAAATCGGCGGTTCCGCGCTGACGTCTGATATTGAAGTACCGAAAGACAGAACGGAAGAACTATCCTCCCAATCCTCCAACCCTCCAGCCCTCCAATCTTCTTCTGTTATCCCTGTTACGTATGTTCCTGCCCGCAACACTATTTTTCTCTCTTTTGCCCTGTCGTGGGCAGAAGTGCTCGAGGCCCCGCACATATTTATTGGGGCAAACGCTATTGACTATAGCGGCTATCCTGACTGCCGCCCGGAATACTTCAGGGCCTTCGAGGCCATGTCAAACCTTTCGACGAAGATATCCGTAGAAGGGAAAATGCATTTTAAAATCCATACTCCCCTCATTAGTCTGACAAAGGCGGGCATAATAAAAAAGGGCATCTCTCTCGGTCTGGACTATGCTCAAACCTGGAGTTGTTATGACCCACAAATCCTGTCACGGGGAAGTACTGATGATAGGGTCCCCGCGTCCCCGCGTCCCCGTATCTCCGTGTCGGGGTTTGTTCCTTGCGGCAGATGCGACAGCTGTCTTTTAAGGGCAAAGGGCTTCAGGGAGGCTGGACTGTCCGACCCTCTTGACCGCGCATTGTTTAGAAAGTAAACTTAGTCAATGCTGGAAACTCTTTTTAACCCCGAATCAATCGCGGTCATTGGCGCGTCAAAAGATCCCAAAAAGGTGGGCTACGCCGTCCTGCACAATCTTATACAATTCAACTATGGAGGAGGCATTTATCCCATTAATCCCTCAGCCGGCTGCATACTCGGTCTGCAGGCATACCCGTGGGTCGCCGCTGTCGGCAAGCCCATAGGACTTGCCGTAATCGCTGTGCCTGCTCATGCTGTGCGTGACGCACTCCTGGATTGTTCCGCTGCCGGCATAGGCGCAGCGGTTATTCTGAGCGCAGGGTTTAAGGAAGCAGGCGCCGAGGGCATAAGGCTTGAAGAAGCGCTCAGGCAAATCAGCGTAAAACACGGCATAAGAATTCTCGGTCCGAACTGTCTCGGCATAATAAACACAGCCAATTATATGAATGCCTCTTTTGCCGGAGGGATGTTGCCTAAAGGGAAAACAGCATTTTTCTCTCAGTCAGGCGCCCTTGGAATCGCTATTCTCGATTGGGCGCTCGGCAATAATATGGGATTCTCAAAATTTATAAGTCTCGGCAATAAAACAGACCTTAATGAGACAGACTTTATCGAGTATTTCGCCGGCGACCCCGATACCGACATTATTTTAGGCTATATCGAGGATGTTATAGACGGCAAGAGGTTCCTGGATGTTGCAAGAAAAGCGGCAAAGGTAAAGCCGGTGATTTTGATAAAAGCGGGGGGGACAGAGGCCGGGGCCCGGGCGGCATCGTCTCACACCGGCGCTCTTGCAGGCTCTGAAACCGCATTTAACGCGGCTTTCCAGCAGACCGGCATCATACGGGCCCGGGGGATACAGGAACTGTTCGATACCGCTGTTGCCTTTGCATCCAACAAACTCCCCGCCGGCAACAGGCTGCTGATAATAACCAATGCCGGCGGCCCCGGAATACTGGCAGCAGACAAGGCCGACCAAATCGGCGTTAACCTGCCTATCATGACAAAAGAGACCATAGATGCTATTGCGAAGATGCTCCCTTCAAATGCGTCGCTGTTTAATCCGGTAGATATTGTCGGCGATGCGACTTCAGAACGATATACCGTTGTCCTGAATAATGCTGTTAAGGACCCGAATATTGACGGCATCCTCGTTATCCTCACGCCTCAGGCTATGACCGATGTTGAAAACACGGCTGATATCATCATTCGTACAGCGCAGGAGACTGACAAGCCGATTATTACCTCTTTTATCGGAGAGGTGAGCATCAGACCCTCTATCGAGAAGCTGAAGGCCCAATCCATCCCATCGTTTTCGTATCCCGAAACAGCGGTAAGTTCTTTTAAGAAGCTTTCCGATTTTAATGCCTGGAAAAACAGTGCTGAAGAGCGTGCGCCTGTTCTCACATCAAATAAAAATGCTGTAAAAGATAATATTGACGCACTTTTGAAGGAGGGCAGGTTTGAGGTGGGTGATGATGTCGCCATGACGATTCTCTCCAGGTACGGGTTCCCTTTTCCTGAACGGGCACTCGCCAGGACGGCAAAAGAAGCTGCTGCTGTTGCCGGAAGGATAGGGTTCCCTCTGGTAATGAAGATTTCGTCTCCCGATATTCTGCATAAGACTGATGTGGGCGGAGTGAAGCTCGATATTAATTCCGAAATAGACGCCGAAGACGCTTTTAAAGAAATAACCTCAAATGCAAAGCGTTTTATGCCTGATGCCATGATAAACGGCGTGATGCTCTATGAAATGATCAAGGGAGGCAAAGAGGTAATACTCGGCGTCACCTATGACAGGACCTTTGGTCATATGCTTATGTTCGGATTGGGCGGGATATATGTTGAAATTCTAAAGGATGTCTCGTTCAGAATCGCGCCTCTCACACGCAGCGAGGCCGTGTCCATGATCAGCGAGATAAAGACAAGCGCACTTTTACGGGGCGCACGGGGAGAAAAGCCGTCGGATGTCGAGGCCATAGTGGATGGCATTTTGAAACTATCCTCCATTGTTACCGATTTTCCGGTGATACGCGAACTCGACATAAATCCGCTCGTGGTTTTGAATAAAGGCGCCGTTGCCATAGATGCGCGAATTATTTTTAAACGAACATAAAGAACGGCAGGTTATAGGCAATGGGTTATAGGTCATGGGTCAAAGAAATAGAAAGTAACTTTTTGTTTTACCCATAACCTATGACCTATCACCCATAACCTGTATTTAAAGGAGGGCTATCATGGTTCCTATTTTTATTATGTCAAACAGAAGCCACACCGGCAAGACCTTTTTCACTCTGGGGCTTGCCCAGAAGCTGATAGAGCTGGGGCATAAGGTCGGTTATTTAAAGCCTCTCGGCAAAATACCGGTCAAAAAAGGCAGCGACCTGTTCGATGCGGATGCCGTATTCATCCATGAATCTCTTGAACTCCCGGAACCTCTTAAGGTGATTTCACCTTTTGTCCTCAGCCATGAAACGCAGCATTTGATATTTGAAGGGAAGCTTAAGGACGTAAAAAAACAGGTAATGGAAGGCTTTAAGGCCCAAAAGGACAAGGATTTTATCATCATAGGCGGGGCTGGAGATTTTTTTGAGGGTTCAACGCTCGGCATTGATGGAGCCAGCCTTATTGAAGAGACAGGGGCTAATGTTATCATGGTAGAAGCGTGGAGGGGGGACAAATCAATCGATGCCCTCTACGGCGGCCGCAAACTGCTGGGCGAGCGGTTCATTGGCGGAATCTTCAACAAGGTGCCGGCAAACTCTTTCAGCCATGTTAATGAAAAAGCGGCCCCCTTTCTGGAAAAAAAAGGAGTCGCGGTTTTGGGAATATTTCAAAAGGACAGCCTGCTTGAATCAGTTGTTATTCGGCAGATTGTAGAGATATTGAACGGGACGGTCTTGTGCTGTGAAGATAAACTCGACGGTCTCGTAGAGCATTTCTCCATAGGAGCAATGGATGTAGACAACGCGCTGCGTTACTTCAGCCGGATACCGAATAAGGCGGTCATAACAGGCGCGCACCGTTCCGATATTCAGCTCGTCGCCATGGAGACCTCGACAAAATGCATCATTATTACAGGGGGGTTCAGCACGAGCGATGTCGTCCTTGGAAAGGCGCAGTCTAAAGGGATTCCGATAGTGTCGGTCACCATGGATACGTTTACTGCAGTCGAAAAAATAGAGGCTGTCGCGGGTAAGACAAATATCCGACAAAATGAAAAAAAGCTCCGCATAAAAGAACTCTTTGATACAAGGTTCGATATGAACAGACTTTTGAAGCTGCTACCCACAAAAGAAGGCTAAAGGCTAAGGGCAAAGGGCAAAAGGTCTAATTAAAGCAACAATAAAAATTAAAGTCTGTCTTTGTTTTGGTCTTTAACCTTTCGCCTTTAGCCTTTAGCCTTCTCTTGCCCTATGTCTTTTGCCAACTCATCCACTGCTTTAAGGAATTCTTTCATTGAAACAGGTTTTGAAATATAGCCGTCAAGCGCCTTATCCATCAGCACCTCATTGCCTTTTTGCATAGCGTAGGCGGTAAGTGCCGCCACCTTAATGTCCTTTGTCTCCTCATTATTTTTTAATATTCTCGCTACGGTAAGCCCATCCATTCCCGGCAGCTTAATATCGACCAGTACAATGTCAGGATGTTCCCTTCCGGCGATTTCAACAGCGTCTTCACCGTTTGAAGCACTGAGGCACCCATAGCCTCCTACAGCGAGGAAATCCAGAAACAGTTCCAGGTTAGCTTTATTATCGTCGACGACAAGCACCCGTGCCTTGTTATTCACAACCTTCTATCCTTCTGCCGCCGTTTGCCTTTGCCTTGCGGAGCAACTGGTGCGACTTTAATATGATTTCATCCGATGAAGAGGCATCGACCGGATAGTTTACGATAGAGATGCTGGCAGTGACCTTTTGTTGAGGCATTATCTCTTCGCCATAAAAAGGGTACCCCTCAATATAGGCCAGGAACCGCTTCGCAACTACTTGCGCCGTCATTTTCGGGGTATTGGAAAGGATTACTGCAAATTCATCAATGCCGTTTCTGGTAACGACATCCGAACCGCGCAGGCTTTTCTTCAAAAATTCAGCGATCTTCCGTATGCAAATATTGGCCCTGTGTATCCCGTGAGCTCTTATGTATTCGGTAAAATTGTCGAGGTCAAGCACAATGTTAGTAAAAGTACCGTTGTACCGGCCGGCCCTGATTATTTCCTGGGCAAGCCGCATATGAAAATAGCAGTGGTCGAGCAATCCGCTCACCTCGTCCAGAAGACCCGCTCGTGCAGGATACGTCAACTCAAGATTTCTTATATACATAAGAAGGTCCTCTTTGCTGAAATAACTTTTCTGGATAAATTTTTCGATCTTGCCCGAAAGCCTGAGCCTGTCATGATCAGACAGGTCTTTTGTTGTGAGCGCGAGGATGGGAACGTCAACAGTTATGGGATTGGCTTTAAGCTCCTGTACTATTCCGAACCCGTCAATTCCGGACATCATAAGATCAAGGATAATGAGATCAGGCCTGTGCTTCACCGCCTTTGCGACTCCGATCTTTCCGGAATCGGCGGTAATGACATTATATTGGGCAGGTTCAAGATAGGATCTCAGGAGATCCAGAGCATCCTCCTCATCGTCAATACACAATATGGTCAACTCTCCCCTGCGTTTATTTATGCAAGAGCTCAATTCCTCCATCTTCCTGAGTAATGATATTTTATCAACAGGCTTCACAATATAATCGGATGCTCCAAGTGCGAAACCAAGCTCCTTGTTGTCTATAACAGAGGCTATTACGATCGGGATATCCTTTAATTCCGGATCGCATTTTACCTCCTGTAACACTTCCCATCCATCTTTACCCGGCAGCATCACATCCAGCAGCACGGTAAACGGCTTGAGCTCTCTGATCCGTTGGAGGGCCTCATCTCCATTCGCTGCATGGGCACTACGGTACCCCCCTTGAGCGAGGAAAAGAGTCAACACTTCAGACGTTGCCGGATCATCTTCGACAACGAGGATGAGAGGCGCCTCGCCCCTTCTGCACATCGGCCCGGCGTCCTCATCGAGGAAGTTATTTTTTTCGGTATATTCCCGGACCGGAAGGGGCGCTTCGCCGCCAATAGTATCAGGAAGTGGAATAACCATGGTGAAAGTGGTTCCCACCCCCTCTTCGCTCTCGACTAAAATTTCTCCGCCATGCAACTCAATCAGTCTCTTTGTAAGAGCCAAACCGAGACCTGTGCCTTCGTATTTCCGCGAGAGGCCGTTATCGATCTGCTCAAATTCAGAGAAAATCCGATCCAGGTCTTCCCGCTTTATACCTATCCCGGAATCATTTACTGAGAGTATTAAAAAATTGTTTTTTTCCGAAAAAACAGCGAGGCCCCTAACCTGCAATGGGAGATTGGCAGCATTTGTTACGCCGGCTTCAAGTGTAATCGTCCCCCCGTCGGGAGTAAATTTCACTGCATTTGACAGGAGGTTATAAAGTATCTGCTTGAATTTTACTCTATCTGCCAGGATGAAAGGAACGTCAGCTGTCTTGATCACCAGGGTCTGCCTTTTTTTATCGGTAAGGGACCGCACAACCGCTTCGACTTCTTCAACGATGCGGCTTAACAAGAAGCTTTCATAATGGAGTTCGATCTTGCCGGATTCTATCTTGGCAATGTCGAGCACATTATTTATCAGTTGCAGCAGGTGAGTTCCTGAACTGTAAATATTGGTTATTTGCCGTTTCTGCCGCTCTGTAAGGGGGCCTGATACCTCCTGAAGCAGCAATTCTGAGAACCCGAGTATGGAATTAAGCGGCGTCCTCAATTCATGGCTGATTGTTGATATGAAACGGGTTTTCAATACGTTTGACCTTTCAAGCTCCCGGTTGGCCCGTTCCAAGTCCTTAGTTCTGGCAAAGACCTTGCCTTCCAGGTTTTCATTCAACTGCTGCAACTCAAAATTCCGCTCTTCAATTGCCGTCTCCAATCTCTTTTTTTCGGTGATATCCTTGCTGATGCCGACCGTGCCCAGCACATTTCCATCTCCGTCGGTAAGGGTTGACAATGTGAGGCTTATATCAATAGCGCCCCCCTGCTTTGTCCTGAGCTGCGTTTCATAATTGGCAACATATCCATTCCGCTCAAGTATTTTTAATACTTCATGACGCTCCATGGGGTCTACCCACAACACCTCAGCTTTTTTCCCGGCGATCTCTTCCTTTGTATAGCCGAGTTTTCTTGTCGCGCCGCTATAGAACTCAACGATTTTTGCGTCGGTATCGGTGGTCATAATAATGTCCGCGGAATTCTCCAGGACATTATTCAGATAAGTCTTTGCTCCGGCAAGTTCCCCGATAAGTCTGAATTTTTCGATGGCGTATGCTGCCTGGATGCCGAGGAGAGTGATAAACTCTATCTCCCGCTCTGTCCAGGTGCGGGGTCGAAAATTGTCGATATAAAAGATGCCGGTTATGAGTTCATTGGCGAAGAGCGGGACCGCCACAAGACTCTTTACCCCCTCTCTAAGCAGAACTGAATTATCTACAAAGGAATATAAGGCAGTATCGGAAATCACAGTAGGCACCCTTTTGCTCAGGATGTGATCTGTCATCCCGCCCTTCCGCTTCTGCCACAGGGAAACCTGCGAGAAGTCCGTTGAAAATCCCAGCGATGCCTTAAGGGTCAGGCACCCTGTGTGTTTATCGTACAGTGCAATACTTCCGGCATCAGCTTTTAGCGTCCTAAGGGCCTCACTGAGCAGAGTATCGAGGATCTTTTGGAGACTGTCGGCTGAAGTGAGGGCCACACCGATGCGGTAAAGTTCTTTTGTTTCCTCGAGGAGGTGTGTTGTCTTCTCTTCGGCATCAAACCGCTCTCTGAGCATTTCACCTATAAGCCGGGTGCCCAGGTTGCCGATAACTTCCGTATTGGGTGCTTTGTATTTTACTATTTCTTCCGCGAGGGACGGATCAGTTACTGAGGTTATTATGATATCGGGTTTTTTATCCAGGAAGTCTCTGAAATCTCCGGACACAGGAATGCCGCACTGCCTTGCCAGTCCGAGACCCGGCGCCTCCGGATCGCTGTCGGCAACGCCGACAATATCAATGCCGCGCTCCTTTACCAGCGCCGATAAAACAGCATGCCCGTTCTTGCCTGCCCCGATCAGGACAATACTTCCTGTTAAACGACCCATACTAACTAAACCTTTTCATTTGAACTATCTTAATTGACTTTAATATTTTTCTTCAAGTATCTTAATAAGAGTGACGGCAGGTACATCTAATTTACTGGGGCAATTGCTCCTTAAATCCAAACTTATATCCGAAGAACAGCTTAACGAGGCCGTTCGTCTCCAAAAGATAGAAGGCAAGAGGCTCGGCTCTGTTCTGCTGAAGCTCGGGTTTATTAATGAAGAGAGCCTGATTACATTTCTGAGCAGGCAATATAATGCTCCTGCAATCAACCTTTCAGACCACAAGATCGACACTAACCTTCTCAAGCTTATTCCTTATGAAACTGCCAAAAAATACCAACTCATACCCATTTCCAAGGACGGCGCTGCCTTAAGAGTTGCTGTTGTGGACCCTTCAAACAACTTTGCCACGGACGAAGTCAGGTTTCTTACCGGGATGAAAATCTCGGTGCATGTGGCCGCCGAGTCGGCGATTATGGAAGCCATAGAAAAATATTATCCGAAAAAAGATACAATGAGGGCCTCCGTTAAACAGTCCTCTGCAGCCAATAAGGATGCGCTGGAAATGGAGGACCTGAACAAAGTGATAGGCAGCGCCCTCGAGGATTTGACTTTTATTGAGGAAAAGGACGACAAGGACCTGCAAAAGGAAATTGATGCCCCTATCGTAAAACTGGCGAACGGCATACTGATGAACGCCATAAAATCCGGTACGAGCGACATTCATATAGAGCCTGCCGAGACTCTGCTCCGGGTGCGATACAGGACTGACGGGGTGCTGCAGCCGGTGCTGAAGCTCCCTATCAAGATCAAGAACGCCCTGACCTCGAGGCTGAAAATCATGTCTCATCTCGACATATCGGAACGCCGGCTGCCGCAGGATGGCAGGATCAAACTCAGATTCGGCGAAGACCGGGAAATAGACTTCAGAGTATCCACGCTGCCTACCCTGTGGGGTGAAAAGATGGTATTAAGGATCCTCGACAAGTCAAACCTGCAATTGGACCTCACCAAGTTGGGATTCGATGAGAAACCGCTGCAGGATTTTATGGAAGCCATTGAAAAACCTTACGGCATGCTGCTGGTCACGGGACCGACCGGAAGCGGCAAGACAACCACGCTCTATTCCGCGCTATCACAGCTCAACAAGCCGGGTGTTAATATTATGACCGCAGAGGACCCGGTGGAGTACAATTTTTTCGGCATCAACCAGGTGCACATACGGGAAGATATAGGGCTGACCTTTGCTGCTGCTCTAAGGTCGTTTTTGCGTCAGGACCCCGATATCATAATGGTGGGTGAAATAAGGGATTTCGAAACTGCGGAGATTGCGATAAAAGCCGCCCTCACCGGACATTTGGTTTTGAGCACTCTCCACACCAATGATGCGCCGAGCACTATTTCACGGCTGCTCAATATGGGAATTGAACCGATTATGGTGTCCTCATCGGTTATCCTTGTTGTGGCGCAGCGGCTTGCCAGAAAGATCTGCCCGAACTGCAAGGAGGAGCAGAAAATTTCGGAAACTGTCCTTATTCGAAGCGGCATGGAGCCCGAGGAAATATCGAATGCCAAATGTTATATTGGATTAGGGTGCTCGGAGTGCAACAACACAGGATACAAAGGGAGAATAGCCCTGTACGAGATTATGAAGGTCAAAGATGAGTTGAAAGAACTGATACTGCAGGGAGCATCTGCATCTGATATCAAAAAAGAAGCGATGCGCCTGGGGATGGTAACATTGCGCCGGAGCGGTATTCAAAAGGTGCTCGAAGGGACCACCTCGATCGACGAGGTCCTCAGAGTCACCTTTGAGGATTAGATGACGTCATGGAGCATGTAATGAATATTTACGATTTCCTGAAACTTATGATCGAGCGGGGTGCATCAGATCTCCATATCACTACAGGCAGCCCTCCGAAACTGCGGATTGTGGACCGGCTTGTGCCCATTGAAGACTGCTCCCCGCTGACCCCCGACAATACTCGGGAGCTGTGTTTCAGCGTTCTTACGGACCTGCAAAAGAAAAAGTTTGAGGAAAGCAGCGAGCTCGATCTTTCTTTCAGCATAAAGGGGCTGAGCCGGTTCAGGGCCAATGTATTTATGCAAAGAGGCGCTGTTGCAGGAGCGTTCAGGGCGGTACCTTTCAACATCAAATCGTTCAGGGAACTGGGTTTGCCGGATATGCTTTCAGACCTCATCAGGAAGCCGCGTGGTCTGCTGCTGGTCACCGGTCCTGCCGGAAGCGGAAAGTCCACTACTATGGCATCAATAATTGACGCGATCAACTCGGAGCGTGAAGCTCATATAGTTACCGTGGAGGACCCCATAGAATTTATTCACAACCATAAAAAATGTCTTATCAATCAGCGCGAAGTTAATTCAGACACCGTCTCGTTCAAAAGCGCGTTGGCAAACATAATGCGTCAGGACCCCGATATTGTCTTCATCAGTGAAATGCGGGATTCATACACGATAGAGGCCGCCATTACCCTTGCAGAGACAGGTCATCTCACCCTTGCAACCCTCCACACTGATTCGGCAATTCAGACAATCAACAGAATAACGGAGGCATTTCCGCCGTATCAGCAGGAGCAGGTAAGGGTCCAGCTGTCGTCGGTGCTCGAGGTCATAATATCGCAGCGGCTGATCCCGGGACTTGACGGCAACGGCAGGGTGGCGGCGCACGAGATCCTCCTGATGACACCGGCCGTGAAGAGCCTGATAGTCGAAGGCAAGCTGCACCAGCTCAGTTCTGTTATGCAGGCAGGGCAGGGCCGCTCCGGAATGCAGACGATGAACCAGTCCTTGCACGATCTGTTCTCAAGAGGCCTGATATCCTCTGAAGATGCGGTCAATTATTCGCCGCTCCCGCATGAAATGGCCCATGTGCTGGCAAAGGGTCCGGCATCATGCGTACAGAAGAAGGAAAAAAGCTAAAACCGCGCCGGCGAAAGAGCGTTTAATGTTTAGCGGTGGCCGCTTCAGCGACCGTCTGAGTTACGCTCTTTCTTTTCTGCAACAATAGAGGCAACCAATGGTCTGACCCGTACCAGGAAATCCTCGGTTCGAAAGGGTTTGACAAAGATGTTCGGCGTGAATTCCTTCATTGCGGCAGTGGCGGGCTCCCCTGTTATAATAACTATGGGGATATCATGGTGTGTCTTGCGTATTTCACGCATAAAGGTCAGGCCGTCCATTTTCGGCATTCTGAAATCAGTGAAAACGACATCTACCGTATTTTCCCTCACATATTGCAACGCATTTAGAGGACAAGAGAAGCTCCGGACCTGAAACCCGGCCATCCTTGTCAGTTCCTCTATGAAGGCAAGGCAATCTGCTGAATCATCGACTACTACTGCGGTGAGATCATCAAGTGACAAATGTGAACCCTCCCTGCTTAATCCCCTCAGACCCTGGATGGCTATCACTAGTTTTTTTGCATCATGTATTCTCGTATTATCTGCAGGAAATAGTAACTGTACTTTAGAACAGGGAGGGAAGGAAAGGTTTCAAAGCCTGTTTTATTCCAGATCGATATCGATGAGATCCTGTTCAAAGGCAATGGCGACAGCGTGTGACCTGCTCGCGGCATCCAGCTTTGCCATGATATTGGATACATGGAATTTGACCGTTCTCTCGCTAATGCGGAGAATGATGGAGATTTCCCACGAGGATTTACCTTTTTTGATCCACTTTAGCACCTCCAGCTCTTTGGCGGAGAGTGTCTTTTTAGCGCCGGATTTTCCACGGATTATTCTTTTTAGCGCCTGGTATATATGCGGTGCGACAACTTCCAGAAATACCTCGGTCGTTTTGTTCCTCTTGACAGATCGTCCTGCAAAACCGTAAAAGCTTGCCTGTGTCCCCGAAAGGTTCCTTACCCCATGCGAGTACCCACTGCTGATGCCGCAGTCTTCCGCCAGCGAAGATATGTCTTTCGGAGATCCATATTCCAGGATCAAATCGCTGAAATACTGCACTTTCCATTTTGACAAGGTGCCCTTCATCACAGGGTCCTTGAGGCTCCACTGGCGTTTAGAATAAATTTCGAGAAATTCTTCAGGATAACTGATATTGACGATCCTCTGTACAGGCGGGGTAGCGCCGGCTTTAATCTCCGTATAACCGCAGACGGCGTTTTCACTGCCGATCATGCCGCCGAGCTTTTTCATGATCAGGCGGAATTCGGTTTCGCTATTGCACGAGACGCACTCCTGGATCAATTCGAGGAGGGACAGCGCGTCTCTCCTTGTCAATAATTTCAGTGATGCGCTGCTCATAGCCATTCCCCAATAGCCTAAGTTATTTTTTAAGAATTGCGGGCCATTTTTCGTCAGCCTTTTTGATATTCCCCGGGATATCTTTGCTCCACTTGCCCCTTATTTTCTTGCTCAGGTTGAGGTAAAGCCTTCCGGCGACAATATCCCACGAGTCAGGGTCGATATCGGCAACAGTCCCCACGCTTACCGCATATGCGCAATAACCCCCATACTTCGGCGCATACCTCTCAGGGTTCTTAATGAAAAGGTCCTTGTGCCCGGCGCTGGTGAAATGCCATTCTGCCCCCATCCAGATATACTCGAATGCTCTGTTCCCTTTCACTGGTTTCCCATCAGTGAAATAAGCTACCGGGTCATAGCCTTTTATTGCGACACCGTCGGAAGTCTTGTTGACAGGTTCGATAGCAAACGCGGGATTTAAAGTCAATAAAAAAGCCCCCGCGATCATAAGCAATATCTTAACAGCATTATTTTTGTTTTTTTTAACGGTTTGCGCCGCCATGTTCATACCTTTTTCAATGGCAAAAATACTGTTATGCAAATTATATCATAGGCACTCTAGTGTGGTGTCTCCGATATAAGTTTACATGTCCTGTCATTCCAGCCCCCGATAACGGCTTTCGAGGGCGGGCTCCGCCGGGAATCCAGAAAAATCAGAGGACTGGATTCCGGGTCAAGCCCGGAATGACGGTAAAAATATGCAAAGAACTGTTAGGGACAGGGCACTAGACGAGGGGCCTCAAAGTTCAGGCCCTTGACTTGTCGGAAATAAAGCACGATAATTCTTTTAACCAGGCATTTATCAGATTTTTCTGTTTGACGCCTTTTATCGAGTGAGGCAGCCGGCAAACAGCAGCTCGGTGAAACCTAAACCTGTGAATTTCACAAAAAGGAGATTTGCCATGAAGAAACGCAACAAAGTTCTGGCCGCTGTGACCCTGGGCGCTTTTTGCCTTGCCGGTGGCAGCATAGCATTGGCCGATCAGCCTCAATGGCCTGATCAAGTAAAATGTTATGGTCTCACCTCATGCAAAGGACAAAGTTCCTGCAAATCGTGCTCCAACTCATGCAAGGGACAAAATTCATGCAAAGGACAGGGATTTGTAATGACCGACAAGAAGACTTGTGAGGAAAAGCAAGGGTCATTAATGGACCCGAACTGCGGCGAACAGAAGAAGTAGTATCAGGCACTGTTATTAAACAGGGGCGTATTGCAATACGCCCCTGTTTAAAGCTACATAAAGCAGTAAGGGTCTCTGTCTTTGAAAATATCAAGGCCGCAGCTTTTTATGATTGCCATACAACCACCGCACAATGGTTTTACCGGACACTGTTTGCAGGAGCTGTTACCCCTTCTATATTTTTTTGCGGTCCTCGAATCATAAATTTCGCTTAAACTCTTTTTGTTGATATTGCCGATCAAGCTCGGAAACTTTCTGCAGGCATGCACTTCTCCGTCGGGCAAAATGGCCAGGCTGTTAAAAGCCGGGCTGCAGCCAAAACCTGCGCAACCATCGAAGAGCTTCAGTTTTTTCTTATAAAGGATGGTGTTAAATAAATTATCCTTAAAGCTGAGCACAGAGTTTTTTTGCGCAGCCTCGGCATATTCTGATAAAAAGGAAACATACTTTTCTTTTGACGGCAGGTTTAATCGTGCGCCTTCCCCCACCTGTGACAAACGGCTGAATGTCAGAAAACCGGTCTTTTTTCCAAGCATTTTACCAAGCGGCAAAACCTGCCCGATATTTTCATTTGTAAGAGTGAGCATGACACCCGAGCTTACATTTAAACTCCGAAGAAGTTTCAGGAACCTGATGGCTCTTTCAAAACTTCCTTTGCCCCGGATCTGGTCGTTATGCTCCGGCAAACCTTCAAGGCTTATCTGAAATAATGCCGGTTTCCTGATCTTTACCAAGGCATTCATCTGTTCTTTAGAGACAGGATTCCCCAGGACATCAACAGAAAAACCTTTTTCCACCGCACAGGAATATAATTCCAAAAAGTGCGGAGACAAAAATGGATTACCGCCGGTAAAACAAACGTTCCCCTTCACATGGCGCTCTTTGCAGAAGCTGTGCAGATCGTCCAAAACTTTGATGCCTTGCTCTGATGTCAAAGGAGTACGTTTAGTGCGGTCGTAGCAATGCTTACAGTGCAGGTCGCATAAATTTGTAATGTGCCACTGAATGGAAAAACAGTTCGAGACCAAAATGTGTTCAGGAAGTCCTGCCTCAAATTCAGGGTAAAAGGTCGTATCTCTGACAAGAAGTGATCCGGCTTTAGCAGGAGATTTTATCATGTAGTTTAATTGTATTACTCCGGGATAATAACGTCAATTGAATTGGCCTGCAGGGCTCCTTTTCATATTTGAGATGCAGTATTACGGCACATGGATTCGAAGGTCGTGAGTTTCGGGAAAAAAGCTGCATCAGGCAGCATCGGGTATTGTCCTTGAAGACTTTCGCTCCCCTTATGCCCCATGCCCTGTGTTCTTTGCCTGAGTTATTATTCTCTGCGGATGGGTGTAGACGTTCAAACGGTCGGCCCTTATAAAACCGACGACTGTTACCCCGCTCTCCTCCGCGATGTCAACGGCAAGGCTGGTGGGTGAGGTGCGGCTCGCAACTACAGGGACACCCCAGTGTGCGCATTTGGAAACAATTTCAGAAGAGAGCCGTCCGCTGGCAAGCATGATTGTGCCTTCAAATGGAACATTATCCAGGATTGTGTGCCCAATAACTTTATCTACAGCGTTATGTCTCCCTATGTCCTCGGCAAGGCAGAGTATTTCGCTGCCGTTACTGAGGGCCGCGCTGTGGACACATCCGGTAAGCTTGTAAAGTTCCGAAGTATTCTGAAATTTCCTGTAGATCGCCTTGAGCTCTTCAGCGCTGACGGTGAAAGAATCGCGGAGCTTCTGCAGCGACAGGCGTTTGGGGAAGGTAAGGCCCCCGATGCAGCCCGAAGTAATCACCGCCCCGTCGGTTTCAGCCTCACCCTCGGCAGGGATATCGACAAGCACATCGTCGGCGTATTGTATCGCCATCCGCTCTGCGCACCATTCGCCCTTAATGATGTTCTCCGTCATAAGCATGCCCACAACAAGCTCTCTTATCATGAGAGGTGTACAGTAAAGGCTGAGCACCTCTTTACCGTTAACGGAGATTCGCAGTCTCTTTTCCAGGGCTATGAAATCGTCATGCTCCTCAAAGGAGTTTCCGTTGTTCTTGTATATTTTTCGCTTTATGAAACCCTGCATAATAAAAGGCTATAGGTTATGGGTCATAGGTCATCGGATTTTTACCCATGACCTATTGCCTATAACCCATAACCTTTTGTTTTCAGTTGTTCATACATTTTAGCATTCTCCATCGCGGTGCCGCACACTTCTGCAAGCGATGAGGCAAACGTGATGTCCTCGTCAGAGAACTGTCTCGGCGTACCGGTGAGCAGCCTCAAAACCGCTATTATCTTCCCTTTGGCTATGATCGGAAGGGTAAGCATGCTTTTAATACCTTCCTCGGCGGCCTCTTTTTGGTAGTGCACTTTTGGGTCGGTCGTCACATCATGAATGGCAACAGGCCCTGTCTCCAGCGCCTCTCTGACATTTTCCTCAAAATCCACAGGTCCCCTGGCCAGATACTGATCACTCAATCCGTAGGCAGCGACAAGCTCAAGTTTTCTGCTGGAGTCATCGAGCAGGCGTATTGTGGCTGCCTTCAAATTCATGACTTCAGGCAATGTCCTGACAATGAGGTTCAGCACCTCGGTCAGGCGCAGACTTGAACTTACTGCTTTTGTCACGACTTCAAATGCCCTCAGGTACTCTTTCGCCCGGGATACTGTAGATTCGAACTCACGCGCATTCATTATTGCTATGGCAGCCTGCTCGGCAATAGCGGTCATAAACTTCAGGTCCTCGGTTGTATATTTTATCGGCTCGGCGGTGTACATCCGCAAAATTCCGATGACTTCTTTTTTAAACGTCACAGGGATAGAGAGAATGCTCCTGATCCCCTCCTCCTCTGCCTGGCGACGGTATTGAGCGTCAGGATCAGCGCTGATATCGTATGTGGATGCCGCTTTCCCCGACAGCGCATGGAATATGTGGGGGTCATAACCAACCGGGCCCTTGTTGATATATTGCTCACTAAGACCGTAATGAGCTGCTACTTCCAGCTTCTGAGTTTCCTTATTGAGCAGCCTGAGCATGCTTGCCTTGACATTCATGACCTTGACTGCGTTGGTAACGATAAGATTCAGGACCTCATTAAGGGAAATGCTCGAACTTATGGCCTTGCAGATATTCTGATAACTTTCGAGATAGAGCTTTTTCTCGAATATATTTTCAGCACATTCAGGACACATTCCATGAGTGAATACGCCGAATCCATCATCGGTAAGATATTTTTCAATCTGCTTCCATGAATCGTCGCTCAGGCGGATCTTCTTGCACCAGGCACAAATCGGGATCAGCCTTTCCCTCCTCAGGTCTTTAAAATAAGACTCCACAGCCGGGAAAATGAGGTGGCTGTCTCTTAGAATAGATACAGCCCCGACTACTTTTCCCTTGCGGAAAACCGGAGAAGAGTGCTCCTCGACAAATCGCTTTTCGGTGCCGTCTCTTAAAAACATAACGTCTCTTATAACCGTTCTTGAAGACTGAAGGCAAAGATTCGCCGGGTAATCGTGGGCAGGCATACTATTTCCGGTTGAGTCCTCATATTGCAATACTTCATCGCACCTTTTACCGCTGACATTTTTCCAGGTCAGTCCGGTCAGAATTTCAGCACCTTTATTCCAGTGTTGTATTCTTTTCTCGGCGTTGATGTAGTAAACACCATCGGTGATGCTGTTGAAAATATCAATAAAAATGTTGCCAAACATCTATTATTATATCATTAAGAAACCACTACTGTCCCAACGTTAATCCAGTAAATACAGCTGATTATAATGAGCTTCATCTTCTGCTTTATAATCTACGTTCGACAAAGCCTGATAAATAGCCGTTTTCTCAAAAAGTGTCACACTCAAAATCTGTAGAATTGAGTAGAGACTTTGTTGTAGTTTCAACCGCTTTTTTACGATGGCAACAAGCACATAGACTGAAATTGCAATCCAGATTTGTGTCTTTACCGCATTCTCTGACGTGCCATAAAATGCCTTTATTCTCAAATGCTGCTTGATCCACTTAAAAAACAGTTCGACCTGCCAGCGATAGCGATAAAGTTCTGCAATAGTAATTGCCGGTAGTGTAAAATTGTTTGTTAAAAAAACCAGGCGCTTATTGTTATCAGCGTCATAGTAACGAATGCGCCGCAATTTCTCGGGATAGTCTTTTTTTGCATAGAGACCATTCGTTAGCACAATTTGGTCACATTGCACTCCGGTTGTTTTATCAACCTGCCGGGAATAAAGCCTTCTGAAATCAAAATTGCGTCTTGCTCGTGTGATAAAAAACGCTGATGACTGATGGATTGCATAAAATCGAGCAAAATCCAAATAGCCACGGTCCATGATGTAGGTAGCTCCGGCCTCTATAAGAAATTTATCGAGGATAGTTACCTCTTGCACCTTCCCCTCAGTAACAATTACTGCGGTAGGAATGTTGCCCTGCAAGTCCAGAAGTGTGTGCAACTTTATTGCCCCTTTGTGTTTTTTATACTTTGCCCAAGGAAATAGTGAGAGACAAAGATCGATAGTTGTAGCATCCAATGCGTATACTGTTTGATCCAGTTGCAAACCAAAGTCGTCGTTTCTGTAGAGATCGCGGGCCGACTTAATAAGCACTTGTGCGAAATCAGCATATATTCTCCAATCTCGCACCTGATTGGCATTTGCCAGAGTATTGCGTGAAACCTTGCCACGGATGCCCATGTGATAGAGCTTTTGTTGAGCCGCTCGTAAACACACCTGTATATCTCTGAGGCTCTCCCGATACGTGAGTTGTGCAAAGGCCATACACAAATATTGGTCCCAACAGGAAAAGGTCTTTACCTTGTAATTGCCGTTGTATTGCTCCACGCATTTCTGAAATTCGTAGGCTGGAATAAACTCCATAAGCTGAGAGAAAATGGTCTTGCCAATATTCATGTGCCGTCTCCTTCCACTTTATTGCGGAAGTATGGCGATCAGTTGGTTCCATTTTCAAATCGAAAAATCCTCCGGTGCTCCTTAGTGTCACTATTTTCAAGCTCTTGCGCCGCTCTTTCTGTTCAACGTTGGGACAGTAGTGTTAAGAAACAGGTATAGGTTAAGGTTGAGGTAGAGGTAAAAGGGGGTCTTCTCATTTCTTAACCTTAACCTTAACCTTTACCTCTACCTGTATTATCAGGCCGCTTCGATCCTTACTCCGACCATCGGCAACCCTCCGTTTAAAGCCGGGTAAGTCAGTGTATTGACCTTTGCATGGGCGAAGTGGACCGGAGCAAAAACCGTTCCTTCAGGCACTTCATCGGACAGCATTGCCTTCAAATAAACCGAGCCTCTTTTCGAGGTGATTTTTACGAAATTCTCATCAGTGATATGGTATTTCGCGGCATCTTTGGTGTTTATCTGGAGGAAGGCATCTGTCACGACCGAGTCAAGGTTCTTGGAAAGGACCGAGAGCGCCCCGGAATGCTGGAGGACATTAGAGGTGACAAGATATAGCGGATACTCATCAGTCACCGTCTCTATTATTTCATAAGAAACCGGGTTGAATGACGGACTGAATTCTTCCTTCCGTCCGGTTACCACCACATCGGCTATGGATGCACGTATATCGTTAAGGTCCTTGATGCCGAGGTCCTTGTTCATGATCCGCGCAAGATTCCTGAATATCATCCAGTCAGGGACGGACTGCCCGGCTTCAGGTATCAGTTTAGGTATCTTCTGTATGCTTCCCATAGCATTCATAAACGTCCCCTCTTTTTCAGCCCAACTACAGGCAGGCAGCACCACATCGGCAAGCTTTGCCGTCTCGGTGAGGAAGATGTCCTGTACTACGAGAAAATCAAGGCCCTTCAATGTCTTGTCCACGGTGGTTACATCCGGGAACGATACTAGGGGGTTTTCTCCCATTATATACAGCGCTTTTATGGTTCCGGGTTTATACAGCATGTCATACACATTACTGCCTGATGCAGAAAGCGGCCTGATGCCTACCATCCACATGCCGAGGGTGTTGGAGAACTCAGCAGGGACCTGGAGTGTTTCAGGGGCATCCCCCATAAGCAGCACAAGGTTGGCAGCGGCAAGGAGCGTATTCAGGCTCTTCGTATTTTCCGATGACCCCGAAGTCATGGCAATTACTCTCTTGCCCGCGGCAGCATAGGACCTTGCCAGTTTGACGATATCCTCTTCAGGAAGTGACGTAATTTTCGACACTGCAGCGAGAGAGAAGTCTTTAAGACCCGACACAAAGGCATCGAACTGCGGCGCCTTTACGGCGCTCTCCTTATTGTGAAGCCCCTCATCGACTATCACTTTCATGATGCCGTTCAGGAGGGCGATGCCGGTCCCCGGTTTAGTCCTCAGCCACTGGCTGCTGAGCCTCGCAAGCTTTGTCTCTTTTGAATCGGCAACCACAAGTGTGGCCCCTTCTTTTTTTGCTTCTATGAATTTCAGTCCCCATACAGGTAGGGTGGCCGTTATATCAGAGTCAACCACGAGAATGAAGTCCGCGTGGAGAGGGGATTCCCATTCGATCGGGAGGCTGTCAAGGCCGAAGGCTTTTTCAACGGCTTTTTGCGCTTTTGCATAGCCGAACCGAGCAGCGGAATCAATACTATCGGTAACGATCACATCCCTCATGAATTTCTGCAGCATGTAGTTGTCTTCCATGGTGCACCGCTGGGAGCCTATGGCGCCGATCGAGGACGAGCCGTGCTGCGACTTTATGGCTTCAAGCCTTTGCGCCACATATCCCAGAGCCTCTTCCCACGAGACAGCCGTCAGAGTTCCGTCCTTTTTTATCAAAGGCGCTGTCAAGCGGTTCTCGGCATAGATATAATCAAACCCGAACCTGCCTTTAACGCAGAGGTCTCCGTCGTTTATGCCCACTCCCGCCTTGCCGCGGGCCCTCATTATCTTCCCCTCCCGGATGCTCAGGTTAGTTGTACAGCCGCAACTGCAATAGGGACATACGATCTCATGTTCATCCATGTACCAGGCCCTTGAGCGGAAACGGTAAGGTTTGCTGCCCAGCGCCCCGACCGGGCATATATCGACACACTGCCCGCAGAAATCACAGTCGAGAGTCTCTTCAAACGCAGGGCTTATGGTCGAGGTGAATCCCCTGCCGATGAGATTGATGGCGCCGACCCCCTGGTGTTCATGGCAGATCCTTACGCACTTGCCGCAATAAATGCAGCGGTTAGTGTTCCTCTCCACTATCGGAGCATCGGTCCTTTCAGGACCGGTCTTCCTCTGCCCCTGGAACCTGTTCTGCGATGGTCCGTACTTAAACGCAAGGTCCTGCAACGCACATTCCCCCGCCTTGTCGCAAACCGGACAATCCAGCGGGTGGTGGACCAAGAGCAGTTCAAGCACTGTTCTCCGCATTTTTGCAAGTTTTGGGGTTTCCGTAATGACTTCCATACCTTCCCTGGCAGGCGCGGAGCAGGCTGCAAGGAGTTTTCTCTGCCCCTTCACTTCGACTACGCAGAGCCTGCAACCGCCGTATGGCTTGAGCCGTTTGTCATAGCAAAGATTCGGGATATACATGCCGTTGCTGAGAGCGGCCTGAAGTATTGTCGTCCCGGGCTTGGTTTTTATAATTTTCCCATCTATCGTAAGTTCTATCATGATGACTTATTCCTCCTTTCCAGCAAGCGTTTCAATCAGCTTGTCCCTTAGAACATCCTGGTCCATTAAAGCGGCCGCAGCTGCATCCCGCATGCTTCTGGGACCTATCTGAACTGAACCGAACTTGCATGCTTCATAACACGAACGGCACTGAATGCATTTTGACTGGTCTACGCGGTGCGCTACTTTCTTCTCCCCCGAGATCGCGTTCTGAGGGCAAACTTTCTTGCACAAACCGCAGGCCTTGCACTTCTCTTCGTCTATATAAAATGTGCAGAGGTCTTTGCATACTCCGGTCTTGCACCATTTCTCTTTAATGTGGGACTCATACTCATCCCTGAAGTACTTTATCGTAGTCAGAACGGGATTAGGCGCCGACTGCCCCAGGCCGCACAGCGAAGTTGAGATAATATCGTGGGACATGTCCTGCAGCAGCTCTATATCGCTTTCTTTGCCCTTACCCTCGGTGATCTTCGTCAGCAGGTCCAGCATGATGGTGGTGCCGACCCTGCAGGGAGGACATTTACCGCACGATTCTTCAGCGGTAAACTCAAGAAAGAATTTTGCGACACTTACCATACAGTTCAGATCGGTCATAACCACCATACCGCCTGACCCTACGATGGCCCCTGTTTTTTCGATGTCTTCATAAGTCACCGGCGTATCGAGAAGGTGTTCCGGGATGCATCCGCCGGAGGGTCCGCCCAACTGCACGGCCTTGAATTTTCTTCCTTTGGGTACGCCTCCGCCGATATCGAAAATTATCTTCCTGATCGGCATACCCATGGGCACTTCAATCAGTCCTATATTGTTTATGGCGCCGCTCAACGCAAAAACTTTTGTACCTGTCGATTTCTCGGTGCCCAAAGTCTTGTACCAGTCCGGCCCGTTCAGAATTATCTGGGGAATGTTTGCAAACGTCTCCACGTTGTTAAGCACTGTGGGACAACCCCACAATCCCTTTATCGCCGATGACGGCGGCCTTGGAGTCGGCATGCCGCGCTTGCCTTCTATCGAACGCATGAGCGCGGACGACTCGCCGCACACGAACGCGCCGGCCCCCTGGTATATTTCTATATCAAAATTGAACCCGGTCCCAAGGATATTATCGCCCAACAGGCCGTACTCTCTTGCCTGCTTTATTGCAAGCTCCAGTCTGTGGACTGCCAGCGGGTATTCCGCCCTGACGTATATCCCTCCCTTGCTTGCGCCTATTGCCCTGGCACCTATGAGCATCCCCTCCAGGACAACGTGGGGATCACCCTCCATTATGCTCCTGTCCATAAACGCACCGGGATCACCCTCATCTCCGTTGCAGAGGATGTATTTCTGGTCGGCCTTGACCTTTGCGCTGACCTCCCATTTCATACCTGTAGGGAATCCGGCGCCGCCTCTGCCGCGGAGCCCCGACTTTTTTACTTCGTCGATTATCTGGTCGGGGGTCATTTCGGTCAGCGCCTTTCCAGCAGCCTCGTACCCGTCGCGAGCAATATACTCATCAATTTTTTCGGCATCGATCAACCCCTTGTTCCGTAAGGCCCTGAGCACCTGAAGGCTGAAGAAGGGGATCTCCTTCATGAGAGGGATGGTCTGTTTCTTAATCGGCTCCTTGTACATGAGCCGCTCTACGGGCCTGCCCTTGATAAAGTGCTCTTCGACGAGCACAGGCACATCGGCTACCGTGACCTTTTCATAGAAAATATCGTCGGGATACACTGTCATCACAGGCCCCTTTGCGCAAAAACCGTTACAGCCGGTCAGGACAACAATTATTTCGTTATCAAGCCCTCTTAGCTTTATCTCCTCATCAAGAGCTGTCTTCAGCTTTAAGCTATGTCCGGCTATGCAGCCGGTGCCACCGCACAGCATGACACTTGTACGATACGTTTCCATCATTCCTCCTATTAATTCGGGCTATAGGTCATGGGCGATGGGCGATGGGCCAAACAACAAAAATCATGCATTACTTTTTTTCCATAGCCTATAGCCAAGTGCCTATTGCCTGTTTTTTTAATATGCTGTCTCACTGCCGATCACAAGGGCATACTCGTCGACTGCGCGTCCGTTCAATACATGCTCGTTGAATATTTTTCGTATTTTCTCATCGTTCAGGGAAACATATTTAACCGGCGCCTCATTGATAATCTCAACCGTTGCCATAGGCTCTCTGCTGCAGAGTCCGGCACATCCCGACGTGGTGACCGCAACGTCATCAACATTGTTCTTGCTCATCTCATCAAGGAGCGCCTCCATTACTTTGCGAGCACCTGCGGCGATACCGCATGTGCCCATATGCACGGTTATTTTAGCCCTGCTGCCGCCCTCCCTGAGACTAAATGTCGCCTTATGCGATTCTTTTATCCGCTTTAAATCATCGACCGTTAATCTTGGCATATAACCTCCTAAATTCAGGTAATGGGTAATGGGTTATTGGTTATTGGTCTTTTCCCATAACCTATGACCTATTACCTCTCACCTGATGTTTAAAAATCTTTCAATAAATCCAGCACTTTCACCGGGTTGATGGGCCCGAAGGTGTCTTTGTCCACCACTACGACCGGTGCAAGACCGCAGGCGCCAAGGCAGCGCACAGTCTCAAGAGAGAATTTCTTGTCGTCGGTGATTCCGCCCACCTCGATCTTGAGTCCATCGCTCACCTTTTTTATTATTTCTTCTGCACCTTTGACATAGCATGCTGTTCCGAGGCAAACCCTTATATTGTGCTTACCCTTCGGTTTCATTGTAAAGAAAGAATAAAACGATACCACTCCATGCACTTCGCTGACCGGCACCCTGAGGCCGCGTGCCACATGCCGCTGCACAACAGGCGGGAGATAGCCGATAAGTTCCTGGGCCTTCTGGAGCACCGGAATCAGACTGCCGGGTTTATTCTTATATTTTTTTATGATCTCGTCCAGTTTTCTTGCGGTTTCCGCGTTATAAGCCTCATCCTTGCTTTCAGGTATGGCGCCCTTTTTCTTAAATTGCACCCCCTTGTTTACAACTTCCAGAAGCAAGGCAGGGGAGAACGGTTTGGGCAGGTAATCGATTATTCTCAAATCCAGAGACTCTTTGATGCTCTCCTGCGACGGGTAACCCGTTATTACCACTATATTAATATCGGGGTCCTTGGCCCGCACCTGTTTCATGAATTCCAGGCCGTTCATCCCGGGCATCTTGAGGTCAGTTACAATAAGGTCATAGCTGCTCTTGGCCAGCAACCCGATAGCATCTATTGCCGAAACAGCAGTTTTGACCCCATAGCCTTCGGGGGTGAGTATCCTCTCGCAGCTCTTTAGCACAATTTGTTCATCGTCAACAACAAGGACATTGCCCTTCATCCTTATCTCCTCCTTATACCTTATATTTGGATTAATTCTCGCAAACCATATAAAACAGCCATCGCACAGGTGATTCTATAAGCAATACCGATACCATGCTATAAGAAAAAAAGTATTTCTCATTAGTTTAACTTATTTCAGAGGAAATAATATATATTTTTTCCATACAGTTTTCTTATAGTTCTGCACAGTTTTCTTTATAGTCTTACTCCTTAATTTTCCGTATTCCTTTGCTGCCCGCTGGTTTCCGTCCGCCACTTGCTGTTTGCCGCCGGATTTTGTTAAAATTGCCGATGTTTTCAGCTGCCGGGAAATATCGTCATATTCGCGTCTTTATCCTCTTCTATTTTTTATTCTTCACGATCTCCACGCTTTCATATACACCAATATTTGACCAGCTCAGCAAAGACATTGACGAGCATGGGGAAGCTGATATAAGAATTCCCCACCTTTTTCTTCTGGAACTTATCGGTTCAGAAATTACACACTGTTCCAGGAGCGGGGGGGCTGAGTCTGCTTTGCGGTTAATTTTTTTGAAGAAACGGGCTGTCCTTCCGACGGAGAATCTGATCAAAAAAAACCAGGCACCGGACCGTGGGTTGGGTGCTTATAGAGTCATGCTGAATGAGGGGTCGCCATGGGCTCCACTGGTCCACTACATCAGCAGCATGCAGTATGCACTGCTTCTTCCTTTCCACTCCGGCATCTCGCCTCCTTATGCATAGTTAATGGCAGCTGTTTCTGATGAGCTGCCGGCCCAATGTATTGCATAGAAACATAATATTTGTTAAATTATGGAAACTGATATTCTCAAGGAGGGAAAATGAAACATTTATTTATTGCAGTCTTAATTATTCTTGGTATAATAACTTTTGCAGGGTGCGCCCACAAGCAGGTCACGCAGACGCCTGAACAACCCCAGGCTGCTACGCCCCCTTCGAAAGCCGAGGCCCCGAAAACGCCCATGACTGAGGCGCCTGTCGCCGCTGCTCCACAGGCTGAAGCAAGGGAGGGTGAGAGAGAGTTAGGCACAAAAATCGAAGACATACATTTCGATTTCGACAGATCGGACATCAAAGATAGCGAGAAGCCGATATTGAAAAACCTGTCCAGAATGCTGTCGGCAAACACGATGAGAAACGTTGTCGTTGAAGGAAACTGCGATGAAAGGGGCACGAGCGAATACAACCTGGCGCTTGGTGACAGGCGCGCAAATTCGGCAAAATCTTATCTGGTTTCTCTCGGCGTTCCATCCAGTCGGGTCAAGACAATAAGCTATGGGAAAGAGAAGACGCTCTGCTCCGAGAGCACAGAGGCGTGCTGGGCAAAAAACAGAAGGGACCATTTTGTCCTGACTGAAGCGAAATAGTGATATGAAACGGAGAATCGGAGAATCGGAGAATCGGAGGGGAAACATGGAAACGGATTCATCTTGTCTGTCTTTTCTCGTTGCCCCGGCTCGCCGATTCACCGGTTCACCGATTCTGCCGTTAATGCTCTGTGGTTTATTACTCTTATTTGCTCTGCTTATGACCGGCTGCGCAAGCACCGGTTACGTAGATACCATAAAGACAGATGCCGAAATTGAAAGAATTAACGATAGAAAGGAAATCGTCGATTTAAAAGCCTCGGTAGATAAATTATCAAGTGATGTTGCCTCACTTAAAGAGCAGAGCGTCACCGCCTTAAAGGAGGGCCAGGCTTCCCTGCTCTCGCAGGTTGGCGATCTGTCAAAACAAATTCAGGTCCTTGAAGGCCGTTTTGACGAGAACAAATATTCTCTTGACAAGACGATAAAAGACCTGCTGGCTGAAAAAGATCTACAGCAGGCGCGAATCGCCGCCCTCGAAAACGAGGTAAAGGCACTTAAGGCGCCGGTAGCTCCGCCTCCTGCAGCGGAAGTTCCCGCTCCCGCAGGCACTGCAGCACCGGAAGAGGAACAGAAGAAGCCGTCGTCCGCCACTGATTATACGCTTGCCCAGAAGCTCTACGATGACGCTCAAATAGATTTCAAGGCGAAACACTATGAAGAGGCAAAGCAAAAATTTGAAAAGTTCACCACCGACTTCCCCAGGCATACCCTGGCGCCGAACGCCTATTTCTGGATAGGAGAAACCTATTACGCGGAGAAAAAATATGAGGACGCTATTCTTGCATATGAAACCTTCCTGAAAAAGTATCCTTCCCACGATAAGGCCAAAGGGGCCATGCTCAAGCAGGCGTATGCCTTCATAGATATCGGCGATAAAAAGACCGGCAAGGTTATACTGGAACGGGTCATTGAAAAGTATCCCCAGTCGGCCGAGGCTGAACTCGCAGAGAAGAAGATCGCGGAAATCCTCCATAGCAGCAAGAAAAAAAGATAGTCAACATGGGAATACCCATGATGCCGATTCAGGACAAGTACAATAGAATCATCGATTATATGCGTATATCCGTTACGGACCGCTGTAACCTGCGCTGTGTATATTGTATGCCCTCTGAAGGCATAAAACCGCTGGAGCATAAGAGTATTCTTCGTTACGAAGAGATTGCACGGGTTGTCACTGTCGGTGCTAAGCTGGGAGTAAAGAAAATCCGCGTCACCGGCGGAGAACCACTTATCAGGAAAAATCTTTCCGCCCTTATTGCCTCCATACATGACATAGAAGGCATTGAAGATATCAGTCTTACCACAAACGGCGTATTGCTTCGTAATCAGGCACGCGAGCTTGCAGCCGCCGGACTCAACAGAGTCAATGTAAGCCTCGATTCACTCACCCCGGACAAATACAGGGAAATAACCAGGGGTGGAGACATCAGCAATGTTTTTGAAGGTATATACGAAGCTCAGCAGGCCGGATTATCTCCGATAAAACTCAATATGGTCCCCATAAGGGGGTTCAACGATGACGAGATTGAGGCCTTCGCACAGTTGACCATGAAGACACCCTTCCAGGTGCGCTTCATAGAGTTTATGCCTATAGGCTGGAGTGCGTCATGGAGCGAGGAAAAATATATTTCGAGCGAGGAAATCAGGGAACGCGTCTCGGCTATTGCGCCGCTCCATCCGGTTAAACTGAGGAAATCCGGCCCTGCCAGGTATTACCGGTTTGAGGATGCGCCGGGTGCAGTAGGTTTCATAAGTCCGATCACGCATCACTTCTGCCGTTCCTGCAACCGTCTCAGGCTGACGTCAGACGGTAAGCTCAGGCCCTGCCTGTTTTCTGATACGGAAATTGATCTGAAGTCAGCCATGCGGGGCGGAGATTCAGATGACGAGATCGAAAGGCTGATAAGGCTTTCCGTCGAAATCAAACCGAAAGGCCACAACATTAATCATGAAAAAAGTTTTGCTCATCTTAGGCCGATGTCGAGGATAGGGGGATGAGAAGGAGACAAAGAATGAGAACGTTGAAAGTTTTTTTGGCTACTATGGCAGTCTTTCTTCTAAGCTGCATAACAAACTTTGCTGAGGCCGTCACTGAAGGCTCTCGGGTTCCCGAGAGTCAGAAATTATGATGCATCATGGGTGGCGTGGGGCACAAACCTTGCTCTCCCTGTAGATGATGTAAGCTATTTGAATTTCGTGCCTATATAAATGGACTCAAACGTTTGGAGCGGCAGGCAGCAGGAAAGTAAAATCGGTCTTCTAAGTAACCCTTACATCTTTGCCGCTCCTGCCACTTTTGTATTTACCAAATCGGTATTTTCCGCCAATGTCTCAGGTGAAAACCTGATTCCATTCATATAAAAATATTGCTGGCCGTCTTTTGCCGACTCTTTCATGGCTGATTTAATATCCATAAATGCCATCTTGTAACCTGTTTCAAAAACACCGCTGAAATTTACCGCCACAACCCAACCTGCTATGAATGCCGGAAAAGCTATCACCATAATAGCAACCATTACTGCTTTGTGTAATTTGATTCGTGTTTCCATTGATGTCCTCCTTTCATTCTCCGGCGTATTGTCAAAACTTAACCACAGCCGAAAGTAGGGGCTTTAAGCCAGAACACAGAGAAATGCTTTAATAGCAACCAATTAAGCATAATGTCACATAATCAGTTCCCTTTGAAAAATTCGGCAATATCGCCGGAGGCCCTTAATTTCCTGATTGCCTTGACCTGTATTTGCCTGATTCTTTCGCGCGTAACATCGAAAGCCTCACCGACCTCTTCCAGGGTTTGCGGAGCGTCCTCACCTATCCCGAACCGTTTTCTTATTATAAGCTCTTCTTTGGGCGAGAGGGTGCAAAGCATGTCGATAACGCGCTTTTTCAGATCTTCCAGCATAACGAGTTTGAGCGGTGAGAGATTTGACTTGTCCTCAATAAAATCTTTAAGCATGGTATCATCTTCGTCTCCTATCGGAGATTCGAGTGAAATTGGTTCTTTTGATATCTTTAAGATGCTGTTAACCTTGTCAATGGGGATCTTTGAACGTCCTGCCAACTCCTCCGGAGCGGGTTCGGCTCCAAGTTCCAGTACTAACTCCCGGGTGATTCTATTTATCTTGTTGATGTTCTCGATCATGTGCACCGGGATCCTGATTACTCTTGATTGGTCTGCCAGGGCACGACTGATCGCCTGCCGTATCCACCATGTAGCATAAGTGCTGAATTTATATCCCATCCGGTACTCGAACTTGTCTACTGCCTTCATGAGACCGATGTTGCCCTCCTGGATAAGGTCGCCCAGGCTTAATCCTTTTCCCATATACCGCTTGGCAATACTGATCACCAGCCTGAGGTTGGATTCAATAAGCTGTCCTTTTGCGTAAGCCAGCTCCAGTTCTGATGATTCCAGTTCTTTGATGGTGCTTCTTATTTCAGTGGCGCACAGTCCAAGGCTGGATTCCAGTTTATTCATCTCACTCCTGTATTGCCTGCTGCCGGAGATCCTGGAGTGCTCAGCTTGCTCCCACAATTTTTTTAATTCTTCAGAAAAGGCTTCTATGATACTGTATTTTAAATCGAGTTCCTGAATTTTCCTGATGGTGCTGTGCCTGCTATTCAGCAACATCTTTGCGGAGCCTGCCTTTTGTTGTTTTCCCATTTTTCTGATGATCATATTGATCGACCCTGTAATACTCAAAAAACGTTCTTTTCTTGCCTCAATTTCCCCTTCTGACAGATCTTCGACGTCCTGGACATATTCTGAAAGCCGGACCTCTCCTGTCTTTACAAGCCGGCCCAACTCTGCAAGCTTATTTAGGACAAAAGGGATGGTGAAAATCACACTGAATATTTTAAATTTGCATGTTTCGATCTGTTTGGCGACTTCAACTTCTTGTTCTTTGGTCAAAAGGGAGATCAGGCTTATGTTTTTCAGGTACGCCTTTAGGGGATCATACTCCTGTTGGATCGATTCTGTTATTATTTCGGACTCCGCAGGCGCTGGGCTTTCTATAGTTGCTATTCCCCCGATTCCTGCAACGGCATAGTCCCTATCGTGTTCAACCAAGCCCTCTTCATAAAGATTGAAATGCTTTTCCAATGTTACCTCCTTCATTTCAGTTGACGCTCTTTTTTATTCACATATAGCAGCAAAAAGGAACATTCGTTGGTGTTTGAGTTGTGTTGCACAAAATATTTTTATTTGTCGCAGGTGAAACGCCATTTAAGTTTAACAACATCGGGACCGTTTATGGAGTCGGTCCTGGGCTGATACTTCTGTAGGAAACAGACTAAAAACGTATCAGGTTTTGTCTGACAAGACTTTCGCAATTGCCAAAAACGAAAGGATCAGGACGATCCTAACTGCGGTTATCAGGCTTCTAAGACTCCTGAGTCTTTGACCCAGGGGGCATGTACGTTGTCTGCGGCAATTCAGCTTGCTCCTGCGGCAGCCACCTCTCAAGCGTTTTAGACAATTCCTGCGGTGAGATGGGCTTGGAGATATAATCGTCCATACCCTCTTGCAGGCATTTCTCCCTGTCACCCTTCATGGCATGGGCTGTCATTGCAATAATAGGAACATCGGGGTTGGCTGCCTTTGTTTTGCCCCCGCGTATCGCCCTGGTCGTCTGGTAGCCGTCCATAACCGGCATCTGCACATCCATAAATACTATGTCGTAAGAAGCAGCTTCCAGCATATCGATAGCCTGTTGACCGTTGTCAGCGGTGTCGGCGCTGAACCCTAATTTGCCAAGAATGCCCAGGGCTACTGTTTGATTGACCTTTATATCGTCGACCAGGAGAATGCGCACATTCCGCCTGGCTGTCTCGCGAAGCCTGTGTTTGGTAATAATATCTGCTTCACGGACCTTTTCATACAAACCGCTCCCGCCAAGGACTGCGGCTATGCAGTCGTGCAACTGGACCATCCTTACAGGCTTGGTAAGATATGCGGCAAAGCCAACGCCTGCGAGGCGGTTTGCATCTCCCCTCATTCCAATCGATGTCAGCATAACCAGCAAAGTGTCCTTCAGATCAGGGTCAGACTTGATAGCTCTGGCAAGGGCTTCGCCGTCCATGACCGGCATGTGCATATCAGTAATCACAACCCTAAAAGGATCGCCTCCGGCATGAGCGGCATGGAGCATCTCCAGGGCCTTGAAACCGCCTTCAGCCCCGGCATGACGCACTCCCCACGACCTCATCTGCTCAGCAATCACAATACGGTTGACCGCATTGTCGTCTACTGACAGGATTCGCACCCCGCTGATATCGGCCAATGGAGGCACTTTACCCTTGTCCGGACGGGCGTCCTTATCGAATACTGCTGCAAACCAGAAGTCGGAACCCTGCCCTTCTATGCTTTGGACCCATATCCGGCCGTTCATTAGTTCAACCAGACGCCTGGATATGGCCAACCCAAGGCCGGTGCCGCCAAACTTCCGTGACGTTGAGGCATCAACCTGTTGAAAGCTATCAAACAATGAAGATAGTTTGTCTTCAGGTATCCCAATGCCGGTATCCCGAATATTGAACCGCACCCTTACCTGACTGTCTGTTTCATATTCCGTCACTGCTTCGATGACCACCTCGCCCGCTGTGGTGAACTTGATTGCATTACCAATCAGGTTGACTAATATCTGGCGAAGCCGGCCAGGGTCGCCTATAAGGTATATGTTTACGCCTGGATCTATCCGGCATACCAGCTCAAGACCCTTTTCATGGGCACGCAGGGCCATAAATTCAGCAATTTCCTCAAGTGTGTTTCTTAGATCAAACTCTATTGTCTCTATCTCGAGTTTGCCCGCCTCCATTTTGGAGAAGTCAAGGATATTGTTGAGCAGGCCCAGCAGCATATCCCCGCTTGAGTGCAACATCTCTGCATAGTTCCTCTGCTCCTCAGAAAGACCGCTATCAAGAAGCAAGCTGGTCATCCCAATGATGCCGTTCATAGGGGTGCGGATTTCATGGCTCATATTAGCCAGAAACTCACTCTTAGCTCTCGTGGCCGCCTCAGCCCTCTCTTTCGCTTCCTGCAACGACTCTTGAGCCAGTTTCCGTTCATATATCTCTGTTTGCAAGGCAGAATTAGCAGTCGACAATTCAACTGTCCGGCTCTCCAATTCAGTATGGGCTTTTTTTAGCTCTTCCTGGATCTGAATAAGGAGATACACAATAAGGGAGGAGACTATTAATGCAGTCAGAGCCCCGGTGATTATATAATCGTAAGTAACTTTCCCGTGAAAAAATATACTCAAGGGGGCATCGATAAGCTCAGTTAGTATGATCGAAGATATAACCGATAACGAAAGGAGTTGATACGTTCCTATCGTTTTCAGTTTGTCGATAAATATAGTTTTGCTGTTTGGAGAAAAATGCATTCTTCGGGCGCCTTTCAAAAATATTTTACAGTTTAACACAAGCATAGTTTATTGGATATCAGAAAATGGCCAGAATCCACCACCTAAAACAGCGAACCACAGAGAACACAGAGTTTTTCTCTGTGCTCTCAATGACAAGGAGAAAAAGAGACAAAACTGAACTTCACCAAAGAGTGCACAGAGATGAAGGCCCTGTCTGTTGTAACGTCTTCTTAAATCCATGAGTTTCTCTGTGTCCTCTGTGGTTTGACGGTGAACTGGGGTATGGATAGTCACTGTTAAATACGGTTATCTTCGGCAACACATATTTCTAATTACTTATAGAGGACAGAGATACCCATCGGGAGACAGGCTCGTAGCAAGCATCACCATATTGATGTTGCGATGGTCCGTCCAGCTGTTGGATTCTCTGTTCTTCCTCTCAAGCCAAAATGTGTTGATAAGTTCACGCAGCGGGGCATACTGCATGAGGCTTTGGATAAGAGAATGCACAAGAGGTTTTTTCTTGAAGATGCCCGGATATTGCTCAAGCATCCCCTGCAGTCTCTCAATAGCCTGTAATCCGATAGACAATCCCAGTTCCCGAAATGCCAATCGGTAATTGGCGGGGAGACTCAAAGGGTTTTTTGCCGCAAAATAACCTAAACCCGTCAGGGAGTCATCCAGGACAGTACTGAGGAGGTCAGGTCGTATGAAGCTGCCTGAAACAATTAACTGCGCCATCTTATGAGCGCCGGTCAAGAGACCGCCAATGCCAAGGGGGTCATCTGTGGTCCAGCTTTTCCCCTTACAGATGAGGTCCATGTCGGCAATCGCGGCGCTGAGATCAGGCGACCGCCCCGAATATTTCCCCGCAGTGTGCTGAAGCTCGCTGTAAGTGATCAGTCCGTCAATAGGATCGTGATGACCCATGGATGCCACGAGAGGATACGACAGATCGATGCTCATCTTCCAGTAAAGGCGTTTTTCTCCCCCGGGCGGCGAGACGTAGGTGAATTTTTCATGGGCCGTTTTTGCAAGCTCTATCGCCCACCTGTTAAAGGTGTGGTCCCCTGTGGCCCGGCTCACGCAATCGAGGGCGTGCATCCATTGTGTCAGGTAATGATAATACTGCCCGTCCCGGTCCCATTCCAATTGCTCATCAAAAGGCTCCTCCGGCGTCCGCCCGGCCATCTTTTTCCCGATTCTCAGCCCGCCTTTTGTGGGATGTTTTGATCCCTCCCGCTCATCAAGGCCGCTAATCCATCCGGTGCGTGAGTCATCGGCCCGGTACCGACCCAGTACAGCGTGCACCTGATCAACGAGGAGCAATGCGAGTTGCATGAAATGCTCATCTCTCGTCCGGCGATAAAGGTCGAGGAAATTGCAGACAGCAAAGGCGTCGGTCCACAAATAGCGCTGGGGAGAGGAACCTGCCGGTAAGAGACCGCTCACATCCGCAAATTCAAGCATGATTTCACTGACCATGAAAACTCCTATCACGACCGATCATATACGAAAATCTTGCACACCTCAAATCATTGTATCACAGTCAGCAGCACTACTTAGAGTCTGTCCATAAACTCAGCCTGTCCGTCATTCCCGCGCAGGCGGGAATCCAGAATGCCTTGAAAACACTGGATTCCCGTTTTCACGGGAATGACGACAAAAAAATGAAGCAATTTATGGACAGACTCTGCTTAGGGCTAAGACCCATCAATTTTCATGCAAAAACAAAATCAGTATGCTAATATTTCCATAACATGATATCACCTGACCTTAACGGCATTTTTGACATATCGGCCATTGTGCTATTCGGCATAGGGGCTTTTCTCTGTTGGCGGAACAGGAAATCCTGTTCCACAATAACGAAAGCAGACGGAAAGATTCCGGACAAGCCGGAAGAAAAGAATCCATAAACCGCAAAATCTGACGTAGGCTAATTACAGCAGCGCTACCGTATGAACTTGCATCGATTACCGCTCCTGAAACAACTTTTCGCCCTTGCGACCTTTGGGGTTGCCATGGGCTTTTTTGAAGCAGTCGTGGTCGTCTACCTGAGACAGCTCTTCTATCCCGGGGGTTTTGCATTTCCCCTCAGGCCTATGTCACCCGGTCTTCTGTCTATCGAGTCGCTAAGGGAGGTTTCTACCCTGGTGATGCTCCTTGCCGTGAGCATCCTTGCAGGCTCAAAGTTTCTAAGCAGGATTTCCTTTTTTCTCATAAGCTTCGGGATCTGGGACATCTCCTATTACGCCTGGCTCAAGGTGCTTGTTAACTGGCCTTCAACCTTTCTCGACTGGGATGTCCTCTTCCTTATTCCCGTGATATGGATAGGTCCTGTTCTGGCGCCGGTGATCTGTTCAGCTACCATGATCGCGGCGGGAGGATATTTGCTGGCTCTTCTCAACAGGGGCTATGCCGTGCGAATGAGGCACTCTGACCGGCTCATTATGGGTATAGGGACTTCGCTCATCTTCATAGTGTTCGTCAGGGACTTTGCCGGGATCATTATCAAGGGAGGATTTTATTCACGGTTCTGGACACTCGGAGCAGACCCTGAATTCCGGAGACGCGTTGCCGAATTTGTCCCCTCTTCATTCAGTTGGCCTCTATTCATCATGGGCGAACTTCTTATCATCTATGGCCTGGTGTCTTTGGGAAGGAGAGCAAAACAACTGAGCTGAGGCTTTTTTGGCGAACCCTATAGTCTCCAGTACCTGGCAAAGCCTGCTGACTCTGCAGCACGAGGATCGAAACTTCCTTTTACATCAATTAAAACAGGGTTTGTATTGCAAAGCGACCTGAGATATTCCATGGAGAATTCACCGAATCTCCTATGTTTTACGGCAGCAATAATGCCCTCATAAGGACAAAAATCCCCGGGCGTTTCAATAAGGTCAATACTGTACTCTGTCTTTACCTCTTCCTTATCAGCCTCGGGGTCAAATACGAACGGCTGCGCTCCGTATTGCTGCAGTTCATTATATATGTCGATCACCCTGGTATTTCGCACATCTTTTACATCCTCCTTAAAGGTGACTCCCAATATCAAAATCCTGCTGCCCTTCACAGTGGCCTCGCTTTTTATCAGCTCCTTTACGGTCTGCTCGGCAATATACTTTCCCATATAATCGTTAATCCTTCTCCCAGCAAGGATCACTTCGGGAAGGTAGCCTACCTCCTGTGCCTTAAAAGTAAGGTAATAGGGGTCTACGCCAATACAGTGGCCGCCCACGAGCCCCGGCTGAAAAGGCAGGAAGTTCCACTTTGTTCCGGCAGCCTCCAAAACTTTTCCGGTATCTATGCCGAGACGATGGAAAATTATCGATAATTCGTTGACCAGAGCAATATTCAGGTCACGCTGGATGTTCTCTATAACTTTGGCAGCCTCGGCAGTACGAATGTCGGGCGCACGGTGTACCCCTGCCTTCACCACAGTTCCATAAATGTCTGCGAGCAGATCGGTGGTCTCAAGGTCCTGCCCGGCAACAACCTTAACTATGGATTCGAGCTTGTGCCGCTTGTCTCCGGGGTTTATCCTCTCAGGAGAATAGCCAAGTTTGAAACCGCTGCCCGCCTTCAGACCCGAGTGCTGCTCAAGAATAGGACCGCATATCTCCTCAGTTACGCCCGGATAAACTGTTGATTCATATACAATCACTGAACCGCTGGAAAGATGACTTCCCACTGTTGCGGATGCTGATTGCAGCGGCCTCAGATCAGGCATCTTGTGGGAATTTATAGGGGTTGGGACTGCTACAATAATAACGGATGCTTCCCTGAGAACTTCGGGCCGCGCCGTAAATTCTATTGATGCTGCAAAGATGTCTTCGGCAGAGACTTCCTCTGTCCTGTCATGCCCTGACGTCAGTTCCCTTATCCTGACGTCGCTGATGTCAAATCCGATTACCCCTCTAAAAGCCCTGCCCAGGCTTATACAGAGGGGGAGGCCGACATATCCCATGCCGACGACCGCGATTTTCCTGCTGCCCGACACAAACTCGTCTAACATTTTTCCTCCACGTCATTGTCAAAAGCGCAACAGTCTAATGATATAATAAACAAGCAAAAAATAAAACCTTCCAGAGGTGTGTAATAAAAATACTGTTCATTCGCCGTGACAACATTGGTGATCTTATATGCACCACACCCGCGATCCATTCGGTGCGAGAAAAATATCCTGATGCTAAAATCGGCATATTAGTAAATTCTTACAATGCCGATGTGATGGAACATAATCCTGATATAGATGAAATCCATGTATATGAAAAAGCGAAACATACGCCGGACCGATCCATGTTGTCTGCCTGGTGGGACAATCTTAAAGTGTTCAGGAGGATAAGAAAAGAAAGGTATGATGTGGCGATAGCCTGTGGCTCATATTCACCGACTTTGGAAAGGTATGCTTTTTTTACCGGGGCAAAAATCAGGATAGGCTATAGCAAAAAAAAGACGCGGACCTTCTTTTATAATAAACCTGTCATACCCGCGGCGGGGGATGCACATGAAGTAATAAGAGTATTCAATCTGCTGAGTCCCATGGGAATACATGGCGGGCCCGGAAGATTGATTTTAGTCCCTGATAATGCGGAATTGAAAAGGTTTGAAGTTTACAAAGAAAAGGCGCTAAAAGATTCCTTCAAACCTCTCCTGGCAATAGCTATCAGCGCCAGGATCAGGGCAAATAAATGGTCTACGGAGAAGTTTACATCGCTCATTGATAAAATACTCCTTCAGGAAACAGCAGATGTATTGCTTTTATGGGCGCCGGGTTCTGAAAACAACCCAACCTTTCCGGGAGATGATGAATCCGCCGGGCTTATCGGCAGGCATTTTGAAGGACGCGTTATTGCGTACCCGACTCCTGCACTGAAATCATTAATTGCCGCCATAGCGGGTTCCGATATCATAATTACGCTGGATACAGGGTCGCTCCACATGGCTGCAGCGCTGAATAAAATTACAGTCGCCCTGATGACAAAGGGCAAGTCATTAAACTGGTATCCCTGGGAAACCAGGAATATAGTTATTACTGCCGAACATGCGGTGGAGGAAATTCAGGCAGACGACGTATGGCAGGCAGTCGATGATTGTATTAAAGATTTTCATGGATGATGGAATCATAAAGAGTCGTCATTCCAGCGAAGGCGGGAATCCAGGAATCTTGCAACTATCAAAAAAAGAGTGGATTCCCGTTTTCACCAACAGTAGGTGCTCTTAAGCACCAACAGTAGGCGCTTCTAAGCGCGGGAATGACAAACAATTTAGGAAAATGAAGAAACTTTATTTTATAAAAAAACGTTTTTCTCTTCACGGCGGAGCGGAAAATTACATGAAGACACTGGTTAACCAGTTAAAGAATAATTACGAGATAACAGTTCTGTCAACGCACTGGGAACCTGCCGACGGGATCAAGTTCAACTACATATCAAGCACGCAGATGACCTCTTTCCTCTCCCAGACTACATTTGGCAGGAATGTCTGCAAGGCTGTCAAGAGCAATGCTGCCGATTGTGTCGTAAGTTTTGAAAGAACGCTTTGCCAGGACATTTACAGGGCCGGAGAGGGCTGCCATGCCGAGTGGCTGGCTATACGGTCAGAGCTGGAGCCTTTTTACAAGAAGATCTCTTTTAAGATAAACCCCTTTCATCTTTCCCTGCTCAGAATGGAGAGAAAGCTGTTCTCCGATACCCCCTGCATCATTGCCAATTCAAATATGGTTAAAGCCAATATCATAAAGCATTACCAGGTGCCGGAAGAAAAAATCCATTTGCTCTGCAATGGGGTTGATCTGGGACGGTTTGCTCCGGAAAACAAGGGGAAATGGCGCGAACGCGTAAGGGACGATCTTGGTTTGCAGCGCAATACAAAGCTGGTGCTTTTTGTCGGGTCCGGATTTATGCGAAAAGGGCTGAGGGTCTTGCTTGAAGCTGTGCCTCTTTTGAAGGACAAAGAGATAAAGGCACTGGTCATCGGCAAGGGCCCGGTGAATAAATTCAAAACTCTGGCTGCCCGGCACGGAATTGAGGACAGGGTTATTTTTATGGGTCCTCGACAAGAGGTTGAAAAATATTATTCCGCGGCAGACCTTTTTGTTCTTCCCACGCTTTATGACCCTTTCAGCAACGCAACCCTGGAGGCAATGGCGGCCGGCATACCGGTAATCACTACCAGGAACAACGGCGCAGCAGAGCTTATAGAGAACGGGAAAGAGGGATTTGTAGTGAATGATATGTTTGATGCGAAGGAACTTGCGACACACATGGCTGCTGCTCTTTCCGGAGCAGTTCACATGGGTGAGGCCGCACGTAGAAAAGCGGGTGAGTTTTCCATAGAGAAAACTGCCGGAGCTTTTGCTGAAATAATAGAACAAGTAATCGGGAGTAAAAAAAGAATCGGAGAAGGGGCGAAAGGGTGAATCGGGGAATGGAATTTCATAACGTAAATAGAATCCTTGTCATAAAGCTCCGGCATATCGGCGACGTGCTTCTGACTGTTCCCGTATTCAGGGCGCTGAAACAGACATTCCCCTCTGCACGCACGACAGCCCTCGTCAATGCCGGCACCGAAGAGGTCTTGAAAGGCAACCCATATATTGACGATATACTTGTTTTTGACCGGGCCATCAAGAGACTGCCCGCTCTGTCGAGATATAAACGGGAAGCGGATTTTCTTGCGCAGGTAAGGAAAAATTCATTTGATATGACCATTGATCTCACCGGCGGAGACAGGGCTGCACTGCTTTCGTACCTGTCCGGCGCCAGGTACCGGACAGGGTGGGAATCCAAAAGAGGATTCATCGGAAAGAAACATCTGTATACTCACCTGTCCAGGCCTGACGCCAGTAAGCATATTGTTCTGCAAAACATGGATGCCGTCCGGCCCTTCGGAATTGATGCGGAAGACCTCTCCATCGACTTTTTTATTCCTGATGAGGATAGAACCCACATAAGGAAAATCCTTGGCCCGGAAGATCAGAAAGAGGGGAAGCGCGGACATATTGTGCATGTTCATCCGACCTCGCGATGGCTCTTTAAATGCTGGGATGACCGTTCAATGGCAGAAATTATCAGCTGGCTTCTGGACAAAGGGACGAAAGTGGCAGTCACATCATCACCCATGCGGAATGAAATCGAAAAGGCGAGGGGCATTCTGTCCATTGTGGGTCCCCACCAGGGACTTGTGGACCTCTGCGGAGCCACTACTATCAAGCAACTTGCCGCGTTGTCCGAAATTGCAGACCTCTTTTTCGGCGTTGACTCAGCTCCCATGCATATCGCTGCTTCGGTCGGAACTCCGGTCGTTGCCCTTTTTGGTCCGAGCGGCGCGTTCAACTGGGGACCCTGGGACAATATCGAAAGCAATAAACTCAAGGGCTGCCTTGCATGCGCTCCTTATCCCAGGAGGAGCGGAATCCAATCATTCGGCATTCATACGGTGATCCAGGAAGAGCGGCAATGTATACCCTGCGGAAGCGATGGCTGCAACGGCAGCAAGCAAAGTAAATGTCTCGAGGAAATAAAACCGGCAACTGTTAAAGAATTACTGTCTGAACGACTGGAAGAATGGACAGGCAAATCCAAATGATCTCTGTGCTCCATACCGAATCGTCAACAGGCTGGGGGGGCCAGGAAAACAGAACTCTCAAAGAGTCCATCGGCCTCAAAAAGCTCGGCGCCAGGGTGCTTATTCTCTGCCAGCCCGGCAGTATGATAGGGAAAATTGCAGCAGCGGAAGGGATAGAGGTCAAGACATGCAGGATGAGAAAGCATTACGACCTCCCCGCGATAGCTTCAATAATGAAATTAATTGCCGGCGAGGAGATTGACGTCATCAGTACCCATAGCGGCAGGGACAGCTTTTTGGCCGGAGCAGCGGGGAGGTTGTCGAAGAGACAGCCTGTAATAGTAAGGACGCGCCATATTGCACTGCCGATTACTTCGCGGTTCACTTATTCGGTATTGCCTCACAAAGTGGTGACTACAAGCGAATATGTGAGGCGATATTTGATCAGCGCGGGAATCGGCCCTGAAAGAGTGGTTGCCGTTCACACAGGTATAGATTTGAGCAAATTCGACCCTGACAACACCCCGGCAACACTAAGACAGGAACTCGGACTGGGGGACAGCGTGCCTGTTGTCGGGACTGTCTCGGTCCTGCGCATCAAGAAAGGGCATCAGACATTGCTTGAAGCGATACCCATGGTGCTCGAAAAAATACCGGAAGCAGTTTTTGTATTTGCCGGTGACGGGCCGCAGTTCGAAAATATCTCAACGGCAATAAAAAAAGCCGGCCTGTCAGACAAGGTGTTCATGCTCGGCATGAGGCATGATATTCCCGCAATTCTCAACTCGTTGGACATTTTTGTGCTGCCCACTCAGCAGGAAGCCCATGGAGGGGTTTTCGTCGAAGCAATGGCGATGAGAAAGCCGGTTATCGGCACAGATGTCGGAGGTGTCGGCGAGGTGATTAAGCACGGCGTAAACGGTTATCTCATTGCGCCCAACAATGCAAAAGCCCTTGCCGATGCAATGGTGCGGATGCTCGGCAACAGAGAAGGCATGGCAGCCATGGGCGCCGAAGGCAGGAAGATGGTTGAAGTCCGGTTCAGCACCGAAAAAATGTGTGACAGCATGTATGCGCTTTATTTGTCGCTGCTGAGCGGGAGGGGCCGATGAGACCGATACCTGTTCTGATGTACCACCATGTTAACCCGCATAAAGGCGATATGGTCACAGTAACGCCCGATGTTTTCGAAGGGCAAATGCGCCATCTCCATCAAGCAGGCTACAAGACTCTGACCATTGACGAACTGGTTTCGTATATTTCCGGCGAAACGGTTTTGAAGCAAAGGGCTGTTGTCGTTACCTTTGACGACGGCTGGCTCGATAATTTTATTTATGCCTTTCCGGTGATGAAACGCTATAACATCAAGGCATGCATTTTTATTGTTACCGGCTGGGTAAGCAACTCAACGACAGATCTATCGCTGCCCGTGACCGTACCGGAGCACAAAGAGTCAAAGTCACTGATAAGGCAAGGCCGCGCCGGTGAGGTAATCCTCGGTTGGGACCACATCAGGACTATGCAGGAGAGCGGTCTCGCAGAGTTTTATGCGCATACCAGGGATCATGCGCGTTGTATCACCTTGTCTGCGCAGGAGCTTTTGAGCGAACTGGGGGAGTCAAAGCGGGCAATTGAAAACCATCTGGGCAAGCCCTGCCCCTATCTGTGCTGGCCCTACGGGGAATATAATGATGCAGCATTAAAGGCGGCCAGGGATGCCGGTTATAAAGCGCTTTTCACCACAGTTCACGGAGTAGTCACCCCGGGATCCGACCCCTTTGCGATCAAGCGCATAGTGATAAAAGACAGCATTGCATGGTTTAAAAAAAGAATGGGGATATATACCAATTCATTTCTTGCAGCATGCTACCTTAAAATAAAGAAGAAATGACGCATATTTCCGAATCTGTTTCTTTCAGTTTGAACTCCCGAGGGTCGAGAAATCGGAAATGGCATAAATTCTTCCCGAAGTCCGCGCTTTTAAAAGCAGTCTTGCGGTGAGGACGCCACCTGATAACCGATAGTTATCGATAGGTGAAACTTTCAAAGAGTTTGTCCCGAACTCCACGCCTCGCAATAGAAAGGAAAATTCCTGCCATTTATCGTTCAACGCTTCCGGCGTCATGGCCGGCGGTGTTGGTTATTTTCGGTATTCAATGGTCAACATCCCAATTCCTCGGAGAAGATAGTTTTGGCCCGAAGCATGCACTGCATCTCATATGTGAATAAGGCGGTCGTGCAATCTGGGCTTAGCACCGACAAACTGAGATTGTCAGGAAGTTGAAGTTGCCGACGATAACTATTTGTAACCCTCACCGCCGAAGTAGTGGACACTGAGAAGGATTATTCTTGTTTAGTGCGCAATTCTATGACTGCTTGAGAGCGCGTATATCAATTTTTTGTATGATGTCACCGTCCTCAACATTTATGTCAGTTTGACGGCGAAATGAATTTTGGGCCTCAATGGTCGTGGGGCGCACAAAAACATACTGAAGGTCACGCTTCAGCCGCTTCTGTTTCTCAATTTCGGCTAGTAAAAACCCTGAAGTTGCCAACTGAGCAAACCATCCCTGGCCGTACACTGCACTAATATAGAGCGCATCATAGCTAGAAAAAGAAGTGGCTATGTCCGTGCAACGAATGTGACGGCCAGCTTCTATGTGACCCTTCCAGATTGCGTCAGAGCCAGTCCTCGTAAGAGGCAGAAGGACGAAATAACCAGCAAGGACTCGTTGATTTTTTTTTGATATCTTATACACTACATTGAAGGCTTGACAACAACGTCTGTAACGACACTGAAGAAGCTCCTCTGACATGCCAGTCGCTCCGACAAAAAAATTATCCCCAAAGATGTAAAGGTCATGAATCAAAGATTTGGAGCATTTCTCAGAAATATATGGCACGTCGTGCAGACAACGGGCGTTCTCTGCGAGGCCCGACCCAAGGCGAACTAACATTTTCCGCACAGGTTTGGCTTTTAGAAATCGCCGGCCAAGCTTGGCACTTTCAAGAATATCCACAAGCAGAGTGATAGCTTCCATCAAGACCTCCATGCATATTTAACATCAGATTTGATCGAGGTGTCAACTACATACCCTTTTCTAAATATGTAAAGAAAACAGGAATAGCGACCGTTTTTCACACATGGGAATGGTGGCTATCAGCAGCCTCTAACGCCACTTTCTGTGCAGGGTTCAGTCAGAAACGGGATGGAAACAGATGCCTATGCAGAGTGCGTACAGTACGCCTTTCCTCGTACATCTTTACTGTTGCATCTTTTGAAACATGTTTATTTATCAAACCTCGCAGCGCGGAGGTGGTAACAGTCCTGTCGACTTCCAGAAACAATGTTTATTCGTATCGCCTTTCACCAATTAAACAGTAGCAGAGAAATAATAACTACGCTGCTCTTAAATACTCCGAAGGGTTAAAATACAACCTTTGCTCAGAAGCCCACTCAGGCACCGAGTCTGGTACAGCCTCAAGACCTATCTCCTGAACCGGTGGGCTTTGTTGTGTTGTGCCAACTCGTCCGGAGACTAAGCCTTGTATGCTGTTTCTGTCCGTCATCTCGCACGTTTGCCATCCGGCTTCCTTCTGACCTCAGCTCGCGGAGACGCCATTGCCTTCGGCTCGTACTTTTGCTAATATTAATTACTATGAACATCATTGGTTCTCGTACAGGGGACTTTCACACCATAAGTTCACGCCCGTGACGGACGTACACAAGGCCGGTCAAACGGACATACCTTCGCATCGCTCGTTTGTGCAAAGCACAAGCCTCGCCTTTCTACGGCATGCCGCTTACCGGCAACGTTCTAAAATGGGGAGGAGGAATTCAGAATGCGTGGCAAAGTAATACATGTTGAAGACAAAGAGTGGGCCTCAACTGCCGCTCGAAGTGATAATGCTTTTATCCAGGGTCTTTCCGATATTGGTGTACCATCAGATGACCTTAATAGATGCTTGGATGCCTTGTACGCTGCAAAGCGTGAAGCAGATACTGAGGAGCTGATTGCAAAATGGAATGATCCTCGCTACCACCACTCTGGCAGGAAGTCTATCACCGATTTAGATTTTGAGGTAACTGGGAGAAATGTTCCCACTAATAAGGAGCTAAAGGAATTTGAGAAAAGCTTATCTCATAAGCATCACTACAGCGATGGAGAATATGCCACTCGGTATTTTGATATCGTAGCTCAAAAGATAAAAGAAATTTTAGGAATTGTAAGGATAGAAAAGGAAAGTGAGAAAGAAGATGAAGTCAAGGTTCCAATATTTTGGCTTCATTCTCCAAGTATAAAAGGCAGCGAAGTAATTTACGAAGAAACAAAATCACAACAAATTTCTAATTCGTATCGGTTAGGTTTTATTGGTACGGCATTAGGAGCAACGAGATATATCTCATATTCCTCGACAAACTCGGCAGTATCTAGCGATGGCAAGTACAAAAAAGTATTTATACGTATAAAGATAAAGAATACAGTACTTAGCGTGATACATGCTGGTTCTGGTAAGTGCCTTAATCGCGTATTACGTACAGAGTTGGCGGATCCAGGCGACAAAAGGAATACGTCATTTGGTATAGATGAGATTACAAGAGAAGAATTCATAACAGCCGATATTATTCCGAAAGAGGTCGGGAAACGTTACCAGCTTTCTGGTGATCATACTGCAGACATTCAGAGTTTTATGGAAACTTGGGAAACATCAAGAAAAATGAGTATCGAACTCGGTATTAATGCTTTCAATCTTCAGTCATTGTTAAAAGGCGATCTTGAACGATATATGGAAGTAAAATTGAAGTACAGGCTTCCAGCGGGCTTTGATTATGAGGTAAAAGAAATCTATAATGGTTTTGGCATCTTATGGAATACCAAAAAGGGGGAAAAGAGCGCTTAAGTATGCTTATCAGAAGAGAATATAATACGACTTCTTAAAACAGAGTACCTTAAAGGGAATAAAGGGTGGCAGCCTTGAGACATGGGACAAGGATGACTTACCCTAACTAGTCGTTCCAGCGGGGTACCCGCTGAACTCACTGTGCGTGTTTTTACCGCAAATCCTCGATAGTTTCGACTGTTGAGACCTGTTTGTTCGCCGGTGCTATACGCATAAATTCTTCGACGAGATTTATCTTCCACTTTTCGGTGGATGTCGGACAATGTTTCGATCAGTATTTCACAGTGGTGTCGGCTCTGTTTGCTCACTGATCCGGCGAAGCCTTAGGATCAGATTTGCCAGACCTAGCAAACTTCGGGACAAACTCCGCAGTCATTGGAAAATGTTATTGGTGTCAACTCCTGTGAGCATCTGAGCTATATCTCTATGCACAAAATAATAGATTGACGCGTCTTTTTTTCAGCGGTATTATTGAAACGTGCATATCGAAGATAGGAGCAAGGAGATGGAAGATGAGAACATTAAATGCTATTTACTCCCGGAGATTCCAGATCGAGTATCGAGGTGGACATCTGGGCGAAGGATCTGGCTGGAGAACAGTACCGGATTGAACTCGGGCGATGCTGGCACATTTCCGGAGGAGGATGGGTGCACAAGGCTGACGAACAGCTACGCACATGGCAGGCCGACCTTGATAAGCTATCAAAGGTCTCGACCGATGATGTTCAGATCTTCGTACTTTTCGGCTGTCTCGCAGCCGATCCCCAGACTGATCTACTTGCAACACGGACAGGAGTCCTCAAGCGAATGACCGATTCCGCCCACCACTCGGTCGTACCGTTTACATGGCGCCAGTTGCCAATATCTTGGCTCAGTGTGTCAATGTGGGAGTGGAAACGTGGAGAAGCCATCTAACTTGAACTTTGACCGCTAATTAAGAGTTTTATAAAGGGCACATAAAAGGGGGAGGAGTGATGAGAAAAGCATTGATAATTGTTGTTTGTCTTATCGGGCTGTCTGCTTCATTTTCGTATGCAGGAAATCTGGATGATGCTGATTTGGCTTATGACAAAGGGGATTTTAAAACTGCTTTCAACTTGTACTTAATAGAGGCAAAGAAAGGCAATGCGGAGGCTCAATTCGATTTAGGCCTTATGTATGACCTCGGTAAGGGAGTATTGCAGGATTACAAGGAAGCTGCTTTATGGTATAGGCTGTCGGCGGATCAGGGAGCTGCGGCGGCTCAATACAATTTAGGCGTCTTATATGACAAGGGGCGAGGAGTGTTGCAGGATTACAAAGAGGCAGTTAAATGGTATACGCTTGCGGCTGATCAGGGACATATGCTTGCTAAGTGCAACCTTTCGATCATGTATGCTGAAGGTTCAGGAATAAAGAAGGATTTAGCAATAGCTAAAAAACTTGCAAAAGAAGGCATTGATACTGGCGAAGAATCCTGTCAGGAAGTATGGAATAAATATAATTTGGCGAAATACTAACTTATGGTTGCACCATGAGTTCTTGTCTGACTTTGACTTGTAATATCTTATGCAGTTGATATACTTATCCTAAAAGAGATTTTCTTGATCAGTAAACAAGGGGGCAAATGACGTCAACTCAATTCTTATGGAGAAACGAAAAGAATACACTTATGGCAATTCTTATAATGGTCATGTTCTATTTCTTAACCTTAAGCCCTGCATTCGCAATCGAACCTATCAACAAAACTTCTGACGGTGTCGCAATAAAGGGCTACGACCCAGTATCTTATTTTACTGATGGGAAACCAGTGAAAGGAAACAGAGCATTCGAATATGTCTGGATGGATGCAAAAAAAGCTCTGAGCGGTACGCGCCGAAGTATGGGGGTTATTGCGCATATGCGGTAAGTGTAGGGTCTGTTGCAGATATCGACCCTAAGGCGTGCGATATTGTCGCCGGAAGGCTTTACCTCAACCTGAGCAAGAAAATAAGGGACAAGTGGAGCAAAGATATCCCGGGAAATATCAAAAAGGCTGATGAAAAGTGGCCCGCAATTCTTAAAAAATAGCTTAGATAAGCTTAAGGGGAGGTTTCAAATGAAATATTTAGCCCTATTACTTGGACTGCTGATGATAACAGGTATCGTTACGGTCACGCCGGTAGTGGCTGCAACTCAGCTTGAGAAAGCGACCTTCGCAGGCGGCTGTTTCTGGTGTGAGGAACACGCCTTCGACGAGATCCCAGGCGTGGTTTCGGTTACATCCGGCTACACCGGCGGGTGGAAAAAGAATCCTACTTACGAAGAGGTATCAGCGGGAGGGACTGGAGACGCCGAGTCAGTTCAGGTTGTCTATGACCCGGCAAAAGTGACATACGAAAAGCTCCTTGACGCCTTTTGGCATAACGTCGACCCGACCACAAAGGACCGTGAGTTCTGTGATGTGGGGCATCAGTATAGAAGTGCAATATTTTATCATAATGAGGAACAGCACCGGTTGGCGCTGCAGTCCAAGGCACAACTGGAAAAGACCAAACCCTTCAAAGACCCTATCGTAACCGAGATTGTACAAGCCACTGAGTTCTACCCTGCGGAGGAATACCATCAGCACTATTACAAGAAGAACCCGGTCCGCTACAAATACTACCGCTGGAGGTGCGGCCGCGACCAGCGGCTTAAAGAGCTATGGGGCGAGGCAGCCGGTCACTGACACGGCACGACGCAGCGTATTAATCAGTGATGGACTATATCAGAGAAAGGAGATAATTATGCTGCAACTAAGAAAACACTTAATTCTCTTGGCAGGACTAATAACGATATTCTCTTTTTCAGTTGCCAATGCTGCTGATTCAACAGCTAACTGGAGAACATTTGTGAAACCATCAAAGGAAGAGCTCAAAAAGAAACTGACGCCGCTGCAGTACCATGTCACACAGGAAAAAGGCACTGAGCCGGCGTTTAAAAACGAATATGCGGAGAATAAGAAAGAAGGCATATATGTGGATATCGTCTCCGGCGAGCCGCTCTACAGCTCCCTTGACAAGTTCGAGTCCGGCACCGGTTGGCCGAGTTTCACAAAGCCGCTTGAGCCGGGGAATATTGTCGAAAAGGCCGATTGGACCTTCTTCACCCACAGAAAAGAGATACGGAGCAAACATGCCGATTCACATCTCGGTCATGTATTCAATGACGGACCGCCTCCAACACACCTGCGCTACTGCATGAACTCGGCGGCGCTCCGTTTCATACCTAAGGAGAACCTGGAGAAAGAGGGCTACGGAGAATATGCGAAGCTTTTTAAAAAGTAGAAAGGTTCAGTGAAGGATAGGTGCAAATATGAAGAATCAAATCAATATCTGGTTAGCATTCACTGTTTTAATTTGCCTGTTTGTGTTCTCAGGATATAAGGTTTCTTTTTCCCAGCAGGATGCGGAATCAAAGGTGATCTTTACTGTTAAATGATACGATGTCGGCAAGGAGGCCCTGGCAGGGCTCAAAGGTGTCAATAGAGTTGAAAAAGGCTTTCGCAACTTCAAAGAAATAAACACCGTCTACTATAATCCATCAGTGATTACGATTGAAGAAATGGAGGCGGCCCTAAAAAAGGCCGGTACTTACCTGGGCACGGTGAGATAGTTAATAAAATGGTTTCAAGAAGGGTCAATTATTTCACATGCAAATTAGCTCCCAGCATATGGGAGGAACGAATCACAGCTGGAGGTGGAAGGTCATGCCGCGGGACATACCCATAGGCAATGGTTCCCTGCTGATACTGTATGACAGAACAGGACTTGTTCGGGATCTTTACTTCCCGGGTGTGGGAAGTGAGAACCACGCACAGGGCCATGTCTTCAAGGTAGGCGTATGGGTGAACGGCGTATTCAGCTGGATCAACAGAGATGACTGGGAACGCAAACTTGATTATGAAGACGATACACTTGTAGCGCGGATCCGGCTTATCAATAGTGCCTTAGGGATCGAGATCCTCATGAGAGACACCGTCGATTTCCATGAGAACATCTATGTGAGGGAGATCACTGCCAGAAATCTTTCGTCGAAATTCGCTGAGGTCCGACTCTTTTTCCACCATGATTTTCGTATATACGGATCCGAAATCGGAGACACTGTATGCTATAAACCTGAGGAAAAGGGGCTGCTTCACTACAAGGGGAGAAGGTATTTTTTTGTGAATGCTCTGACCGAAAGCGGCGTTGGTCTCATCCAATTCGCTGCCGGGGATAAGAATGTAAAGGGGCTTGACGGGACGTGGGTCGACGCGGAAGACGGCAACCTTTCGGGTAATCCGGTGGCTCAGGGATCCGTGGATTCGGTATGTGCGGTGCACGTGAAGATTCCTCCCGGCAAGAAGGCCGTAGCGTATTACTGGATGGCTGCGTGCGTCGACTGGAAAGGCGTGAAGCGGTTAAATGACCTTGTTGTTCAGCGAACGCCGGTGTACTTCATCCGAAGGACAGCCGATTACTGGAAGTTATGGCTGCGCAGAGAGCAGATGAAATTCGGTGATCTGCCCGACCCTGTAGGACATCTTTATGCGAGAAGCCTCCTGATTCTTAGAACGCACATAAACAGCAACGGAGCGGTAATTGCCGCAAGCGATTCCGACATCCTCGGCTTTTCGAGAGACACCTACTCGTATATGTGGCCACGTGATGGGGCTCTTGTGGCGCACGCCTTGGACCTCGCCGGCTTTCCGCTGCCCGCCAGGGGATTTTTCGAGTTTTGCAGAGAGATCATAGGAAGAAACGGATACTTCCTGCATAAGTATAATCCTGACGGCTCTCTGGCCAGTTCCTGGCACCCCTGGGTGCTTGAAGGAAAGCCCCACCTGCCGATACAGGAAGACGAGACTGGACTCGTGCTGTGGGCCCTATGGGAACACTTTCAACTATACAGAGATGTTGAATTCATAAAGCCCCTCTACAGGCGGGTCATCAAGGCCGCGGCTAACTTCATGTGCGAATTTGTGGACAAGACAACGGGTCTGCCTCTGCCGTCATATGATTTATGGGAAGAGCAGTCAGGAGTGCACAGCTTCACTGTCAGCGCTGTAATCGCTGGATTACGTGCAGCAGGCAATTTCACCGCAGTCTTCGGTGAGACCCAGTTGTCCGACAAGTATATGAAGGCTGCAGATACCATGCGTGATGCACTCACGGAATATCTCTACGATAATGACAGCAGGAGATTCCTCGTCTCCGTCTCAGAGCGTCTCGGCGTCTTTACGAAGGAGTTCAGGCTCGACGCCAGTCTTTGCGCACTTTTCGCATTCGGTGTATTTCCGGCAACTGATGAAAAGATCGTCGCTACGATGGAGGCGCTAAAAGAGAAACTCTGGTGCAAAGAGGGGATCGGCGGAATAGCTCGATACGAAAACGACCGGTACCAGAGTGTGATCCCGCCAACCGCCGAGATTCCCGGAAACCCTTGGCTTATCTGCACGCTCTGGTATGCTCAATACCTTATAGAGAAGGCGGGGAGCAAAGAGGAAATGCGAGAATCAGTGGCCTTTCTGACCTGGGTTGCCGACAGAGCATTGCTCTCAGGGGTCCTGGCCGAGCAGGTAAACCCCTTTACCGGTGAACCTGTCTCCGTCTCTCCTCTAACGTGGAGCCACGCGGCATTTATTATCACTGTTCAGCGGTATCTGAGAAAACTTGAGGAGATGGAAAGATGTCCGGCATGCGGGCGATCACCCGTTTTCCACCCACATGCTGGGGCTTGATGACAAGGGGGCGTGGTGAATAAGAACGTCACAAAAAGAATAGCGGTTGTAGCCGTAATAGTCGGGCTCGCGGTTGTTTTTAAATTGCTCGGCCTTGAACACTATTTTACCCTTTCTTATGTCAAGGCATCACAAGAGAAGTTCGCGTCCCTATATGCCGACCACCGGCTCATGGTGATCGCCTTTTACATGGTGATCTATATCCTTATCACATCGTTATCGTTGCCGGGGGCTGCGATAATGACCCTGGCTGGTGGCGCGCTCTTCGGGCTGTGGGTCGGCACACTTGTTGTTTCCTTTGCGAGCACTATCGGCGCGACCTTGGCATGCTTCGTGTCGAGATTCGTTTTGCGTGATTGGGTGCAACGCAAATTCAGTGATAAGCTGAAAACGGTTAATGAGGGAGTTGAAAGAGAAGGGGCGTTATATCTATTAACACTGCGCTTGATCCCTGTCTTTCCTTTTTGGCTCATAAACCTTGTTATGGGACTTACAAAAATGCCTCTCAAGACCTTCTACTGGGTTTCGCAGGTCGGCATGTTGGCCGGGACTGTAGTTTATGTCAATGCAGGCAAGGAACTGGCAAAGATAGATTCTCTCTCCGGAATTCTTTCTCCCGGACTGATATTATCTTTTGTGCTTCTCGGCCTTTTCCCCATTACAGCAAAGAAATTATTGTCTTTGTATAAATCAGGGAAAACACGTTTTAGTGAGAAATGAAACCCGCTAATAAAGGAGGACAGCATGGCCAAGTACGACTTCGACATAGGGATCCTGGGTGGTGGCTCCGGAGGGCTCACAGTTGCTGCCGGGGCGGCCCAACTCGGGGCAAAAACGCTCCTTGTCGATAAGGAAGGCAAACTGGGCGGGGATTGTCTCCACTTCGGATGCGTTCCGAGCAAGACACTCATAATGACCTCCCGTGTCCGGCATATGATGAAAAGAGCGAAAGATTTCGGTCTTCCGAAGATAGAGCTTCCGCCTGTGGACTTCAAGGATGTAGCTAATAGAATTCAGAATGTCATAAGCATGATTCAAAAGCATGATTCTGAGGAACGCTTCTGCAAGCTCGGCGCCAAAGTGGAATTCGGAGAACCTGCGTTTATCGATGAGCATTCCCTGCGATTGAATGGAAAGAGCTATTCAGCAGAGAACTGGGTCATCGCAACAGGCTCTGCTCCCTCAATCCCACCGATAAAAGGACTGGACAAAACCCCTTTTATCACTAACAGACAGATATTCACGCAGGAAAAGCTCCCGAAATCGATGATTATTTTTGGCGGTGGCCCTATCGGCATCGAGATGGCGCAGGCATTTACCCGCCTCGGAACAGAGGTCTCGGTGATCCAGAGGCCCGACCGGATTCTTCCCAAAGAAGATAAAGATATGGCAAATATGGTGATGAATGTCTTAAGCGCTGAGGGCGTGACCTTCTATCTGAAGGCCTCGATTGAAAGCACACAGTCTTCCGGCAGCGAACAAGAGGTTGTCATCAAGACCGCCGAAGGCACTACTCTTACCCTCAGGGCCGAAACCATCCTCGTTGCAATAGGACGAGAAGCAAATGTGGAGGGGTTCGGACTTGAACACATCGGGATCGATTTCGATAAGAAGGGTATTAAGGTGGACGACCGGATGAGGACCAATCATAAACACATTTATGCAATCGGTGACGTCAATGGCAAATATCTTTTCACCCATGCCGCCGGCTATGAAGGCAGTATCGTTGTCAGCAATGCCATTTTCCATCTGCCCAGGAAGGCCGATTTCACCAACCTGCCCTGGTGTACGTATACCGATCCGGAACTGGCGAACATAGGCATGAACGAAGCAATGGCAAAAGATGTGGGAATAGAATACTCTGTCTGGACAGAGGAGTTCAGAGGAAACGATCGGAGCCTTGCAGAAGGTGAAGAGGTTGGGAAGATTAAGATGCTCCTTGATGAAAAGGAAAAGCCCATTGGCGTTCAGATTCTCGGTCCCCATGCTGGAGAACTGGTAAGCGAATGGGTGGCGGTAATGAATGGAAAGGTCAAGTTTTCATCCCTGGTGTCAGCTATTCACCCTTATCCGACCCTCGGTGAGATCAATAAGAAAGTCGCAGGTAATTTCCTTTCTACGAAGATATTCTCCGATAAGGTGAAAAAAGGGCTCAAATTCTTCTTCAATCTTAAAGGCAGGGCTTGCGGATAGTCTGAAAGGAGATTATATGACGGAATATTATAAAGATGAAGATCTCGACAGATTCGGTGAGATAGGGAAATATCATCCTGACTTGTTCAGGAAGTTCATGGATTGGTACAACGCTGCACTCGAACCTGGTGTACTGAACAAGAGAGAAAAGGTGCTTATAGGGATCGCTGTGGCCCATGTCATTCAGTGCCCATACTGCATAGACGCATATTCAAAGAGTTGCCTCGAAGAGGGGATGAGTCTTGAACATATCATTGAAGCCGTACATGTAGCCTCTGCGGTAAGGGGTGGCGCTTCACTCATTCACGGCATTCAGGCCCATAATGCTGTGGACAAGATGTCACTCTAGGGTTAAGGGACATGAAGTTTAAAGACAGAATACTGAGCATCCAACAGCAACCCTTACGGGCCAAAGAAATAGAGATTCTTCAGGTAAATATCGGCTACAAGTGCAATATGGCCTGCAAGCATTGTCACGTCGGTGCTGGACGTGACAAGAATCAGGATATGGACAGAGAGACAGTGGAAACCGTCCTCGATGTCCTGAAGGGAAATAATATTAAGTGCTTGGACATTACAGGCGGTGCTCCCGAGTTGAATCCTCATTTCAGATATCTTGTTGAGAAAGCGCGCGATTCCGGAAATCATGTGATTGTCCGCACCAACCTGACAATCTTTTTTGAAGAAGGGATGGAAGACCTGGCTGAATTTTATTCAAGAAACTCTGTTGAGATTATCGCTTCTCTCCCCTATTACACCGAACCAGAAGTCGACAGGGTGAGAGGGAAAGGGACCTTTGAAAAGAGCATAAGGGCCCTTAAGAAATTGAACAACCTCGGTTATGCAGGTGGTTCATCTGACAAGAAACTCTATCTTGTATATAATCCCTCCGGAACTTTTCTGGCTCCATCCCAGGGTACCCTGGAGGATGATTATAAAAGGGAATTGCTCAAGAGGTTCGGCATAACCTTTGATGGACTCTATACATTTACAAATATGCCGCTTGGTCGGTTCAGGGAACACTTGATTCTGAGTAACAATTTCGACACATATATGAATAAACTCGAAGACGCCTTTAACCCTGAGACCCTCGAAGGCCTGATGTGCAGACGTCTCATAAGTATCGGCTGGAACGGCATCCTCTATGACTGCGACTTTAACCAGATACTCGGACTTACGGTCAATAGAGACTGTCCTCAGTCTGTTAAAGAGTTTGACTGTTTAAGCCTTTCGGAAAGACTGATAACTGTGGATCAACATTGTTATGGATGCACTGCCGGATACGGCTCGACCTGAGTTGGCGCGATAAATTGTCGGGCAGTTAGCCCGAATAATAACCTCCTCAAGGAAAATAGAAGATGATAAGGGGGAAAGGATTTATTACCTGATCGGACACGTAACCGAAGCTTTGCGACCGCATACGAGGGAAATCAATCCTTCTCTTCCCTTTCGTGAAAGCCCGAAACCCTCTATTTCCCGGTGAAGAGCGTCGCACGTTCCATATCCACCTAGGTAACCATTGATTCGTGTGACAGCAACAGAATTAAGGAAATTCTTCATGTCCGGATAAATCGCTTTCAATTCCTCCATCAGTTCGGGGAAAAATCGCAGACTGTGCTTCTGGTGGTAGTCCTCGGCAATATTGAATCCGGAATAGGGCTCTATCGCTGTCACAACCCTGTGTCCTGTTTTCGATGCGATGCGGTCTCGATACTCTTCCGCAAGCTTTCTCTGTTCTTCGTTGTGATAGAAGACTGCTGCCCTATACTGACGAGACCCTGAACCGCTTGTTGCACTGTGGCTCTTCCAGAAGATATCCAACAATTCTCTATATGAGACGAGAGCGGGATTAAAATCAATTTGAACAGTCTCGGAGTGATCTCCTAAGTTGTGATAACTGGGATTCTTCGTAGTCCCACCGGCGTATCCTACCCGGGTTCTGACAACCCCCGGCGCACTCCCAAACTGGGAGTCGGGCCCCCAGAATCAGCCAAGTGCGAAGGTAGCTGTTTCGAATGTGCCGGAATGATAGTCGCCCACGGGTGACATTGCTGTAACGGCCTCAGCATCGTTATGTTGCACGGACATACTTTTACCCCCTTTGAATGAGACAAGGGTCGCAGCACTTATTGCAATCCCCAATAGAACTATAAAAGCAATTCCCGATCTCATATATTATATGTTAATACCTATGAACGGACATACACAAGCTACTTGGTGGCATGGTGCGGATGAGAACTTAGATGTGTACCGCGCATTTACTGACGACAATGCCCGCTGCAGAGTTTGGGCCGAACTCGAGGACGCGGTTTTAACAGTTTCTATCCGCTATAAACACAATCAGAGAGCTTGTTGCAGTGTGGTGTACTTGGTGGATTAGGCATATAGTTGCAGGCATCTTAAACTGCAGAGAATAACAAATAGATTTTATGGGTCACTCCGGTTAAAGGCGAAGTTTCGGGTTGCTGCATGGTTCCCCCAAAGTCATTGGCTTTGGTGGAACCATGCACCCAGGAAGGGGAGGTACTACGGCATATTGGAAAGAAGATCAATAACCTTTTTCGCCGCCCCGCCTACCTTGTGTGTATAAGCCATCATGTCGTTGTTCATCTTGATACCCTTTTCGTGCATTTCTTGCATCGCTTTGCCTTTCATGACCTCATTCAAAAGCTTATCTGCATCGGATATCATCATTTTCCCGTGCTCTATCGAACCCTTATCTACTCCCGTTGCCATGCCCATCTGTCCAAGCATTATCAAATTGGACCCCTCAGCGGCCATATCGACTGCATGGTTGATCAGTATATGCATATGGTGCATCGCCATCATATCACCGGACATTTCGCCTTTCATGCTCATGTCACCTACACTATTCACATACTCTATCATGGCATTGCCCAATTCGTGAGTGTACTTCATGAGAGGGTCATTAGCATGACCTGCCGTGTGCAGGCTTTTCATCTCCTCACCCTTCATTGTGTGTTCTATTAGTTCTTTTCCGTCTGCAATCATGTGACGTCCGTGCTCCAGAGTCAGCTCGTCAAGCGACGGCACCATTTTCATGTCAGCAAGCATAACCAGGTTTGACCCTTCTGTGACCATCGAAAGGCCGTGATCCATCATTATGTGCATATGGTGCATATCCATATTCGCCGGGCTCTGATATGCACTCATTTCTGCGGCGGTCTCGCCAACCTCATGCATTGCGATATAGGTCCCGCTCTGCATTTGTTTCACCTCTCCGGCGCTTGCCGACCCGAAAACCACAAAAGACAGGGCAAACATTAAAACAAAAGCTCCACAAAAAAACTGCATCCTTTCCCTCATGTTACCGCCTCCTTTAGAAATATTGAATAATAAGCTAATAAGGGAATTATAGCAGCACGATTCAGCTTGTCAATCACACGAATTGCGCCACGTTAAATCTAAATGAAACCGAATCGTTGCCTCAACTTTAAAATCTATACGAAAAATTACAATGTCTCCTGACGCTGTGAGGCGCGAGGGAGGCGGAAATGGGGCTAACGATGAAGGAGAAGAAGTCAGTAACGAAAGAAGTTGCCACAAGGTACCAGAAGGCACATAAGAAAGAGAAAAAGAGAATGCTGGATGAGTTTGTTCAGTTGACCGGATATAATCGATGCTATGCCTCATACTTGCTGAAGAACCATGGGAAAATGAGGCGCATTTCTGCACGAGTTGTCCTTGAGGCTGATATCAAGATAAAGGTAAAACGGAACTACACTAAGACTTACGACAACAAAGTAAAGGTGGCTCTTAAGGCAATCTGGCTCATTCTGGATCGAATCTGCGGCAAGAGGCTTAAAGCGGTGCTTGAGGAAACCATTGAGCATTTGCAGCGCCATGGCGAGCTTGAGGTTGATAAGAAAACACACCAGAAACTTTTAACCATAAGCGCCTCTACGATAGATCGTATGCTTAAGGAGGAGCGCAAAAAACTTACTCTTAAAGGCAGGTCTTTGACGAAGCCTGGGACATTGCTAAAGAGCCAGATCCCAATACGGACATTTTCGGAATGGGATGAGGGCCGGCCTGGTTTTGTGGAGGTTGATCTGGTCGGTCATGATGGAGGAAACAGCAAGGGTGATTTCGCTCAAACTCTTGATGTCACTGATGTCTGCACGGGATGGACCGAAACTCAAGCAGTAAAGAACAAGGCGCAGAAATGGGTATTTGAAGCGCTTGCGGATATACGGCACCGGCTGCCGTTTCCGATGCTTGGAATCGACTCCGACAATGGGGGCGAATTTATAAATCACCATCTGATCAACTACTGCAAAGAAGAGCATATAACCTTTACCAGATCCAGGAGTTATCGTAAGAATGACGGTTGCTACGTAGAGCAGAAAAACTACTCGGTAGTGAGGCGGGCTGTAGGGTATTGCCGCTATGACAAAGAAGAGGAATTGAAGGTGCTTAATGAACTATATCGTTTTCTAAGATTGCATACAAACTTTTTCCTGCCATCTATGAAGCTTCTGGAAAAAACGAGAATCGGCAGCAAGGTCTATAAAAAATATGATACGCCAAAAACACCATGCCAGAGAATCATTCACTCTTCTCAGGTATCAGACAAGGATAAAGAAAAGCTCAAGAAAATATATGAGTCACTCAACCCTGCTGAGCTGAAAAGAAAAATCACCCGGCTTCAGGAAAAGCTCTTTCAGATATATAAAAAGAAAAATGTCCTGAAACAACAGAACGCGGCATAAATGATACAATTATTTCATATAGATTTTTTACGTGACGCAACGAATCCATTTCATTTAGATTTTTACATGACTCATCAGGTCACACACGCAAGCGTGCGACCTGATGATAACTTGAGGTGTTGCAACTTGAGGTTGACACCGCCAGATTTATAACTTATGATATAGCCCATGAAGGTAAGAATGCTCATAGTGCTTATTGTATTCACCATGAGTATCTGCACGCCATTTAAAATCAATGTTCATTTCAACCCGGGCGATAAAACTGCCTCTCTTTTAACACTCGACGTTTGTCATGCCTCGGGAACTGCTATTTCAGGGCAGGCGGATATTCCCTGCGTATTGGCATATCCCTCATCGTTATCTTTTTTTGAGAACAGTTTTATGAGACAGGCTGCTAACTCTGTTTTCATTGCATTTCTAATAGCCTTTCAACAGGACCGCCCTCCAAAAGCCTGACCAGCAGTTCCAAAGGTGTGAGTCATTTTTTGGCTCAAGCGCGAGTTTACGCCCGCGCCGTGAGCGTTTTTGCTGAATGATTTCCCCCATTAAACTCGACTCCACTTTGGAAATTATCTGAAAAATAGTTTCCGGGGTGGAGTCTTTTTTTATTGTAGTGTCACATGGAACAAGCTGCATAAAAAGCAATCTTGTTCAGAATGTATCCACGGGCATTTATATAATCTTTTTATTAAAAAGGAGAATCCAGCATGAAACGATTCATATTGTTCCTGGTAATAATTTTGCTGTTAATCTGCGCATACGCTGGTGCGACAAACGCAGGGGAGAATCCCAAAACCTGTAAGATATGCGGGATGGACCTGGCCTATGCCGCAAAGAGCCGTATGCTTATCGTCTATACGGATGGAAACACCGTTGAGGTCGCCAGTCTCCACTGTGCAGTGACGGAGATGAAACAAAACAAAGACAAGCAGATCAAATCGCTCATGGTTGCTGATTACACGACGGGACAGATGATAGACGCCTGGACTGCAACCTGGGTAGTCGGCGGAGCGAAGACGGGTGTCATGACCTCAGTGGCAAAATGGGCCTTTGCCAGGGAGGATGACGCGCAGAAGTTTGTGAAGGAAAACGGCGGTAAAGTGACACCCTTTGACCAGGTGATGAAGGGTGCAGAGGAGGAAGTGGCCGGGGAGCCCCGGACTGCCCCAACATGTCTATGTGAGGGACCAGGTGGCCAACTGCTGTTAAATCCCGCTTTTGGTGATGATATATACCATACCCATCCGGCTGGTGCGTGGATGGTCAATTACAAATATATGTACGAGAACATGGGCGGGCTGCGTGCCGGCAATAACAACGTTGACACACACAGTGTTGGTTGGATGAGCAACAAGCCATATAATTATATGATGATACCAACCTCTATGGACATGAACATGCACATGCTTATGGTGATGTACGGTGTCACTGACCGGCTGACCCTCATGGGCATGGCTACCTATGAGGCCAACTTTATGGAGATGCAGATGAACATGGGCATGGGTATGCCTTACATGACTATGCCACCCATGCATACTGAAGGAGTCGGTGACACCGAATTGAGAGCAATATATGGGATAAACAAATACCTGGTCGGCAGTCTCGGTCTAAGTGTTCCGACCGGAAGCATAAAGCAGACAATAAACATGATGGGCATGGAATTTCGCGCCCCTTATGACATGCAACTCGGTTCAGGCACATACGATCTCAAGCCGGCGTTGACTTATAACTGTCTTAGCGACGATGCCAAATGGAACTGGGGCGGGCAAGCCATGTATACATATCACATAAGCAAAAACAGTGAGGGCTACAGCCTCGGCGACAGCGTGAAGGTGACCAGTTGGCTGCAGCGCGCCTTCGGCCCTGCCACGACATGGCTGCGTCTTGCCTTCAACGACACGGGCCGGATCAGTGGCCAAGATCCCGAGATCCAGAAGATCCTCGATCCCGTGATGGGCGCGCCATCGCCTGATGCCGATCCTCGCAACTACGATGGCCAGCGACTCGATGGTCTGATCGGAACCAGCATCAAAGCAGGGCCTCTTAGTTTTGGAATCGAAGGCGGCGTGCCCATCTACCAGTACCTGAACGGCCTGCAGTTGAAAACCAAATGGGTTATCAATACCGGTATTCAGGTACTGTTCTAAGTTTCGGGCTGTAACAGAGTGCTATGCAGGGTTGGAACCCGTAATTGTTCAACCAAGCTTTCGAGGCCGGACACCGGCCTCGTGACTTCTGAAGCAGGGCAGACTGGATTTGATGAGATCGTGCGAGAACAACTGGAAAAATAAGAGGAGTAAATAATGAACAAGCGATCAATTGTAAGAGGATTGGCAGTAACGATAATGCTGGCGTTGTTGTTTGTGACTGCATATGCTGCGATTGTAGGTTCTAAGAAGGAGGGGCTGGTTGAGTATATAGGCGCACAGAAAGATATCTTTGTGAGCGGCAAGGCTGCGAGCGTTGTGTCTCTGGAAGACTTGGAAGGGCATAAGGGGTTGTATGCCATGGGACCAGTGGACGGGCTCGATGGAGAGATCACTATCATAGACTCCAAGCCATATATAACCAAAGTGCGCGGCTCCGATTATGTAATGGACAATACGTTCAAGCACGGGGCCTTCTTTCTCGTCTGGACTGAGCAGTCAAAATGGACCGATGTCCCGGTACCCGATGACGTAAAAGGTTATGTGGACCTGCAACGCTTCGTAAAGTCCCAGGCTCAGACGGCAGGGATAGATGTGACAAAGCCTTTTCCGTTTCTGCTTTCGGGGATACCATCAGAGATCAAGTGGCATATCAACATCGACAGAACGGAAGGGAAACCTATTACGAAGGAACTCTTCGCCAAATCAAAGGAGCATTTTGTTATAAAAAATGAACCCGTCGACATTATCGGCTTTTACTCCGAGCACCATGCCGGTGTGTTTCTGACCAAATATGCTCCAGCTATTTCGGAGGCCTCGGGCAGGACGAATGCAATTCATATCCATTTCGTCTCGCGGGTGAGTAAGGCTGCCGGGCATATTGACGAGTTGACACTCAGGGGAAATACAGTGCTTCGACTGCCGAACCCGTAAGTGACCTGCTCCACACCAACAAAAAACAATAAGATAAACTTGTTGTCGGTCTTGTAACTATCACACTTTAGATTCTCGCTGAATGTGGGCTAAGGGGGAAGCCGTAAAACACTCGTGCAGAGTACTGGCATGTAACAAGCAAACTATTTTTGACTCATATTTCCCGAAACAAACACCATCGGAGAGCTTGCCACAGTGAGCAGTACTTGGTGCTATCAGGTGCCCGTCGCTGAAAATACCTGACCACGTCTTTCGAAGCCGGTATCTCTGAATGTTTCTTCCGGCATCTGACACGAAGAAAAATCTCACCCGGGAGCTCATTCAATGTAAGAGATCATTCCGGGGCATGTTAGATGAGTAAAGTTGCGGGACGTACTGAACAGTTATGAAATATTGCAACTCCCGTTGAGTTCTGTGAGCAACCGAAAGGCAAAGACGTCCGAATTTTTTTTCAGAGTATGAACGGTATTAATTATTTTACGCTAAATAGCATATTTGAAAATACCTCATGAAAAGAGTCAATTTTCTTGCCTCGTCTTATTACCACGCATGTGTGCTTAGCTCATAGGTAATGGTCAGTAAGGAATAAAATCCTCTGATAAAGCACAGAGAAGATTATTGTTGAAGATATTGACAATAGCAATATCTTTTTGAGAAAATAGAATATGGAAATTACGGATTTTGAGTGGGACGATGACAATATTGAGCACATAGCAAAGCATGGGGTATCTCCTGACGAGGTCGAGGGTGTCGCTTTTGATGATGAACCCTGGGTGAAGAAAGGGCGCGACGGAACCCGGTACCTGCTGGGATATACCGTTGCCGGAAGATATCTTTTTGTTGTTTGCGTTTTGAAGGGTAAAGGTAGTGCAACGGTAATAACGGCACTGGATATGGATGACAAAACACGAAAACTTTACAAAAGAAGAGGTAAGTAATGAAAAAGATGCCAACTTTTAGGACACAGGAAGAAGAGATAATTTTTTGGGATAAACATTCGATATCGGAATACTGGGAAGATATTGAGGAAAGCACTGATACGTTCAAACGACCGAAGCTTACGCCAGTGACATTGAAATTCGATCCGCTTGTTTTGAAAAAACTGAAGATGCTATCACGAAAAAGAGGGATATCATATAATGCATATATACGCCTGTTGCTTGCTAAGGGTGTCGAGAAAGAAATACTCCAGTCGGGAAAGTAAATGATAAAAAAGACTGCCACTTCTTCCCCTGCGACGCTGTTCTAAACTCCTATTTAGGATTTATTTAAGAAAAGGAGGACATGTATGGAGGAACGAAGAGTCCTCGACAGGTCTGGCTTAGCAATCAGGGAAGAGGTTATCCAGGAATTTGAGAATGTCATGCCGGGAAAAATCGTGCGCCCTGGAGACGGAGGTTATGAGGTCGCCCGCAAGGTCTGGAACGGAATGATTGACAGGCATCCTTCGCTGATCCTTTACTGCTCCGGCGTGGAGGACGTAAGAAGAGCGGTCGATTTCGCCGGCACGAATAACTTGCTTGTTGCGGTGCGCGGTGGCGGTCATAACGTAGCCGGCAATGCGGTATGCGACGGAGGACTTGTCATAGACCTTTCCAGAATGAAGGGGATTCAAGTCGATCACCAATCCTGTGTCGCACGCGCCCAGGCGGGCCTCACGTGGGGAGATTTCGACCGGGCAGCGCAGACTTTCGGCCTTGCTACGACTGGCGGAATAGTCTCGCGAACCGGTATCTCGGGACTCAGCCTCGGCGGCGGAATCGGCTGGCTTATGCGAAAGCACGGCCTGACCTGTGACAACCTCCTTTCCGCCAAGGTCGTCACCGCGGGGGGGAAACTTTTGACCGCCGATGAGAGGGAGAACTCTGACCTCTTTTGGGGACTGAGGGGAGGAGGGGGGAACTTCGGCATCGTTACTTCCTTTGAATATAGGCTTCATAGTGTGGGGCCTGTGCTGGCCGGCATGATAGTTTATCCGGCGGAGAAGGCTGCCGAACTCCTCCGCTTTTATCGTGATTATATAGCAGCGGCCCCTGACGAGCTTACCTCCATGTTACTTTTTCTGACGGTACAACAGGCTCCATATCTGCCGGCAAGCATTTTCGGCAAGCCCGCGATTGCCGTTCAAGTATGTTATGCAGGGCCTGTCGAGGAAGGGCAGAAGGTTCTGAGGCCGCTCCGTGAAGCATGCACTCCACTTGCAGACTCTGTCGGCGTTATGTCCTATGTTGGGCTTCAGTCCATGCTCGATTCCAACTCCCCGCCCGGGCTTCAGAACTACTGGAAGTCGGCCTACTTGAGTTCTCTCAGCGACGCCTGCATCGATGTTATAGTCGATTACTCCTCACGAATGACCTCTCCATTGACACAGGTGCATATCCAGCATATGCAGGGCGCGGTAAACAGAATTGATGAGGAAACGATGTCATTAAGTCACCGTAACGCCCTCTGTGTCCTCAACATAGTCTCGAAGTGGACTGATTCGGCGGAATCGGACAAACATATGAAGTGGACCCGCGCCTTCGCAGAGGCTATGTCGCCTTTCTCGGTCGGAGTCTATGTGAACTTCCTCGGTGATGAGGGTGAAGACAGAGTAAGAGCCGCCTACCGTCCGGACAAGTATGAGAGGCTCGTCGCCCTCAAAAAGTTATATGACCCGGAGAACTTTTTTCACTTGAACCAAAATATCCGGCCAAGCGGCACACGAATGGAATAGGTGCAGGGTCAGGCTTGCACAAGGACGGTGCATGGTAGTGAGTATCAGGTATAATAAAAGGCAAAGAAACTTGGAATGACGACCTTTGAAGAAATAAAAAAAACTATATAAAGCTATCCTCCCTCCAAGAACCGGTCATTTTCCTGTAGCCTGCATGCTATAGTAAAATAAAGAAAGAATGAGAATACATCCGCTTGACAGCCTGTTATATCTATCCATGAAAGTGATGAAGTCTTTGTACAAGAGACAAACGGGTCTGGAGCACTTGAATCCGGAATCGGTCAAAAATATTCTTGTGGTTTCATCGACTGCGATAGGTGATACTTTGCTGTCAACACCTGCGATCAGGGCTGTTCGGGAGAGGTATCCCGAAGCTAAGATAATCGCGCATTTTAATGTCGGGAATGCAGGGCTTTTTGAAAACAATCCTCACATCGACGGGATAATACCTTATTACGGAGGATACAGAAGGTTCCTGAGAACTGTCCTGGAGTTCCGCAAACACAATTTTGACCTGGCGCTCATATTTCACGGAAATGAGCCGCAGGCAACGCCGATGGCGTATCTTTCGGGTGCAAAGTTTATTGTAAAGGCGCCCATCTCAAAAGAGTATGGGTTTCTCCTCAGCAATACCTCAAACGGTTTTGAAAAACCCTGGGATCATCACGCCATAGATGTCAGGATGAAAACAGCATCATTTATCGGCTGCAGCGGAGAAAACCGGGAACTGGTCCTTGAGACTGATGAGGGTGACAGGGCTGCTGCCTCATCCTGGCTCAGCCGTGTGGGGATGGATGGAAATGCTATACTGATAGGGTTGCAGGCGGGGGCTGCAACGCCTTATAAGATTTGGCCCCGGCATAAGTTTATCGAACTCGGAAAGCGCTTGCTTCAACTTAATCCCGATATACGTATCCTGGTAATAGGATCGCCCCGGGAAAAAAAGCTGTGCAGTACAGTGGCACATGAAATTGGTGATCGCGCCTTTTCGACAGCCGCGGAGGTCTCCCTCAAAACTCTCAGAGGGTTGATCGAAAGGATGGATCTGCTTGTTACCAATGATACCGGAGCCATGCATATGGCTATTGCCTTAAAGACTAGAACGTTGTCACTGTTCTGCCCGACCAACAATTTGGGCACAGGGCCTGTCCAGGACATGCATTTGCATAAAGTTGTAAAAAAGGAAAGGACCTGCAACCCCTGTATTACCAAAAAATGCTACGAACCTCTCTGCATGGACCAGATCTCGGTCGATGAGGTCTTTCATTCGGCAAAGGAGGCCCTGGATTCTTCCGGCAGACACACGCATGACTAAGAAGACTGTTGCAGGTGAATATGAGATCAGAGGGGATTACCATAAGGAACTCTCGCCGGACTGGTCCTACTATCCCTTGTATCTATCCAAGAAAAAGTTCGTCCTTGACTACCTTTCAAAGGGTCCAGGAGACCGCTCTATCCTGGATATCGGCTGCGGGGAAGGCGTATTTGTTGAAGAATTATTGGGCAGAGGTTTTTTGCGGGTCCGCGGCGTTGACAACAATTACTCATCTGATATAGTTGCCAAAGGAGATATCCTGTCCCTGCCTTTTGATGATGAACAGTTTGATGTCGTGCTGCTCCTTGATGTTATCGAGCACGTATCCGTTGAGCTGCAGGCACAAGCTCTGAAGGAGGTCTTCAGGGTCGTCAGGAATAAAGGGACACTGATAGCCTCGATACCGAATCTCAGCCATCTGGCCTCGAGGGTAAGGTTCTTGTTAAAAGGAAACTTTGTCAGGACCTCCTCAGTTGATAAGCATCCCGGCGACAGACCGATAAAGGAGTTCCTTGGGCTGCTCAGGGCAGCAGGCTTTCACGTCCAGGAAAGGAAAGGCTTCTTCCCGACTATCCCCGTCCTTTACAAGCTTGTCCAGAAATACCCGTCCAGATTTATGTGGCTTTATAAACTGTCCAACCTGCTTTTTCCCTTTCGCAACCTCTGTTTTTTAAATCTTGTTGTTTGCAGGAAAGAAGGTTAGAAAATCGTGAAGATCGCCCTCTACGAGATTACCTCTACTATAAGCATCGGCGGAATCCAGACCTTTGTTTGGGGTATGGCAAAGGCCCTTGCCGAGAAAGGCCATATCGTTCACATATACGGAGGCAACGGAGACATACGGGCTTCGCACCACGACAACATTACGGTCTTCACCTTTCCATATCTTCCCCGGCAAAAGATCCCTGATTTCGGGTCCCGGTTCAGAAAATTCGGAGAGAGACTGTCGTTCAACCTATTTTCTTTGGGCGCTCTTGTAAAAGAGCATTATGATGTTATCTATATTCACAAACCCTATGACCTGCCGATGGCATTGCTTGCATCAAGGATGTCAAAAGCGCGGGTTGTCTTCGGCTCGCAGGGGACAGAGTTTTTCCCAGGATACAAGTATCTGGCAAGTAAAGCGGATTACTTTGTTTCATGCAGTGAATTCAATGCGTCCCAAATAAAGGAATATTGCGGTCTCAGACCGTTTGTCCTGCACAACGGTGTAAGTACCGAGTTGTTCAGGCCTCTCAGTCCCGAACTTACAATAAGGCAGGGTTTGCATATTTCTGATGTTGATAGTGTTTTGATGAGCGCATGCCGGCTCGTCGGCTGGAAGGGGATTCATTACGCTATAAAAGCTGTTGCAGAACTTGTAGGCAAAGGTTATTCTCTTAAATTCATTATTGCAGGCGACGGAGAAGAAAGGGGAAAATTGGAGGCCCTGGCAAAAGAATCTAATATATCAGGCAGCGTTGTATTCCTTGGAAGAATGCAGAATTCCGAACTTCCCCTCTACTATTCGTTAGCCGATGTCGCTGTCTTCCCGAGCGTTGCTGATGAGACCTTCGGCATATCTATAGCAGAGGCGATGGCATGCGGGGTGCCCGTAGTTTCTACGAGTGTTGGGGGGATTCCTGAAGTTGTGACTGAAGGCACCGGCATTTTGGTGTCTCCGAGAGATGGACATTTGCTGGCTGAGGCCATTGAGTCCTTGCTGACGGACAGGGCCTTGCTGGAAAAGACCGGAGTCCTGGCAAGGGCTTGGGTAGTGAAGAGTTTCAGCTGGGACAGTGTAGCAAGGAAATTTGAAACACTCATAGGGTGCCGGCGATGACAATTCTTTATCCTGTTCCGGAGTTGTTGCCGGATTCGAGGGCGCGCTTCATCCAAATAGTGAATACCTGCCATTCGCTGGCTGAGAAGGGCTGCAAGGTGAGGCTGATAACGGGGGTATGCAAGGGCCATACTACAGGCGGCATTCCGGGCTATTACGGACTTCCCGACAATAAAAACCTTGAGGTTGTAGCCTTGCCTATGTTGAGAAGAGAGGCCGCGAGCTTGTTCAGATTTTCTTGGCATGGCCTTTTTCACTATTCGCTTTTGATCTATTTGCTCCTTTTAAAGGCTGCTGAAAGAGAACAGGCAGTCCTTTTTGTGCGCCACCTCAAGCTCGCGGACTTTCTCCTCTCTTATCGCGGTCTGCTGAATCTGCCTGTGATATTCGAGGCCCACGAGGTCTTTTCTGAGAACAGGGAAGTGAAAACCCTCTTGCTTGAAAAAAGTGTTTATACGCGTTCCGACAGCCTTGTTTTCATATCACAACAGCTTGAGGACCGCATCAAATCAATTATTCCTGCTGCGGCAGAAAAACCGTGCATCGTTGCGCACGATGGGGTCAGAAGTGATTGGCTCGCTGAAGATTTTACGAGAGATGAAAAAAAATATATATGTTATACGGGGAGTCTCTATCAGTGGAAAGGAATAGATGTTCTTATTGCTGCTATGGGGCTTTTGCCTGAGGAGACTTTGCTGGTCGCCGGCGGAGGGCGGAGACTCAACGAATTAAAAGGCATGGCGGAGAGAATGGGATTAAAGAATATAATCTTTACCGGAGAGGTCCGGCACCAATCAGTACCGGGGATACTGGCCAATGCCAAGATGGCTGTGCTGCCTAATATCGATAGCGGCCCATCCGCCTTTTCATCGCCCCTGAAACTCTTCGAATATATGGCTTTCGGCCTCCCGATAGTTGCCTCAGATATCCAGGTCTTCAGGGAGGTGCTTGTTGACCGGGAGAATGCAATGCTTGTGCCTCCGGATGACCCCGGAGCTCTTGTTGCCGGGATCAAATCCCTCCTTCAAAACACTGCCATGGCAAAAAAACTTTCCTTGCAGGCAAGGGAAGATGCTGCTGACTTCACCTATGAAAGGCGTGTGGAAAAGATTATGGGCCTGGTCGGTCGAATGGATACCAATATCGGCAAACGGGGATAATGGGCATGGCAATCCAACAGGATAGTATAAAACTGGTCTCTTATATACCTGACGGCGCGGTGCCGGATATCAGGGGGTTTGCACCTTCCATAACAGCTTACAATTTGATGAAAAATTTTAAGCAGATCTCCCCCATCACAATATGCAACCGGGAAACGTATAAAACAAATTATGAGGTTGATTCCGCAATAGGCCCGATTTACAGGATCAAAGAGGGAAGGATCTACAGGAGATTGTTCAGGAAGATTACGAGGCTGGATCCTTACCCGCTCCACGCCAGGGCTGCAAAAATTGTAGACAGGATTTTGCCCGATATTTTTCACGCCCACCAGGTGGAGTTTCCTGTTGACGATTTTCTAAAAAAAATAACCGGCCGAATCCCTGTGATAGTTCATGCGCACGTGACAAATAGAACGTATAGTTATAAACGCGGGGTCGCAGCCCGCTATATTGCTGCGTCAAATTATGTGAAAGAACAGTTAGCCCAAAAAGGTTATCCTCAAGATAGAATTGCAGTGATACACAACGGGGTGGACTCCACCCTTTTTAAGCCGGCCGGGACCGTGGAAAAGGCGTCAATAAAGAGGTCCCTGCGCATACCGGAAGACGCAATTGTCGTTTCATTTATCGGCAGGATGCAGGAGGTGAAAGGGTTCCATATTTTTTTACAGGCAGCGGAAACCCTTCTTTCAAAACACCCCGGTATTTATGTGTTGGCCGCGGGACCGGAACCGGATTCCGCCAGGAAAGAGAGAAGCTACAGTTTACGGATGGACACCAGAATGAGATTGTGCGCAGGTTATGAGGACCGGTACAGGGAATTTTCGAGCCTGCCGCACTGCGCATTGTCGAATCTATATAAAATTACCGATGTCTCGTTCCTTCCGTCTTTGGCTGAACCTCAGGGAATGGTTATGATAGAATCGATGGCAAGCGGCTGCATTACAGTCTCTTCAAATGTGGGGGGGATCAGGGAGTCGATTTCCAATGGAACGACCGGCTTCCTTCTTGACGACCCGAATAATGTTGATGAAGGCGTGCAATTGATTGAAGATATGGTGCATCATATTGAGAAGTATGAAAATATTAAACTCAGTGCAAGGGAATTTGCGGTGAATAATTTTGAATGGACTCTCTCTGCCGGGAAACTGGAGAAATTGTGTCTGGCAGTTATCAATGAAGCACGGGGTCAATAAATGCGTAATAGCCTCCTAACAAATGCAGGATTCATGCTCCTGGGCTTTTTATTTTTTATCTGGCCGGTTCCGGGCACTATTTCCGTCAGGGATATCTCCATATTTTTGCTGTTTATTATATTCCTGTACAGCGCCTTCAGGAACAGGCCGCTTTACCTCAAAACAAGGGAACTCGCGCCTCCTTTTGTCATACTGGCCGTTCTTACGGGATGGATTCTCCTGGAGGCGCTCTTTATCTCAACAGAAACCGCGTGGTCTCTCAGGGAGATAACAGGCCAGTGGCTAATGCCGATTGGGGTTTTTGTTACCGCCGCCCTTGCCGCTGTATCAGCTGAAAAGGGGACCTTTTTTAAGGGCAGTACTGTTATGACAATGCTTTTTTTAATACTCCTGGCGCATATACTTTATGTCGATCTTTACGCAATATATATGTTCGCCAGGACATCTGTATTCCCTTCATTTGTAGCCGGGCTGACAGGTGGGAAGGATAAAAACAGCTATCTGTCACATTTCCTGCTTATGATACTGTGCGTAGAAATTTATTTCAGGACTCGGCAAAAGAAAGGTTGCCTGCCCATAAATAGCACCATGCTATGTTTGGCATTGCTGCTCACCCTTTTCAGCAATTATCTGGCGGGTGTAAGAAACGGTACGGTTGGGGCCGTGATGCTCTTATTTGCTTTTATACTATTATATTATTTTAAAAGCGACCGCAGCCCGGGAAAGCTGGCCCTTATTTCTTCTGTTATTGTGCTGCTGCTTCTCTTTGGATATGCGAGTTCCATAAGTCCCAAGTCAGAACAGCGTCATCGATGGAAAACACTGCTGGAAACCGTGCCCCTTGCCCTGGACACCCAGAACAACAAGGCATGGCTGAATCCCAACAAATATCCCTATCCCAAAATGAAAAACGGTGAGCCGGTTGCCGGCTCAAACTACGAGAGGATTGCCTGGATTAAAGAGGGGGTTGTGTTGATCACGGAAAACCCTCTCGGAGTAGGATTCGGGAGGAACGCCTTTGCGCATGCAGTAAAAAGGAAATACGCTTCTGATGACGTCATTGTGGCCCATAGCCACAGCGGCATTGTGGATTTCGGAGTCGGGACAGGCGTACCCGGCCTTTTATTATGGGTGCTGTTCATAGGATACTTGATGCTGCGCTCTATAGAAGAGTTCCGAAATCGGGGAAGTTATTACGGGCTTCTGCTTTTCTTTATCACTGCCGATTTCGCCCTGAGGTCGCTCGTTGACAGCATACTCAGAGATCATATGCTGCAAATGTTCATGTTTTTTGCCGGTTTGCTTTATGTCCTTATGCTAAGGGCTCGCGAGACAGAGGAAGTGGTAATATAAACCATGGTTATATCTGTTGAGAAGATTTTCAGAAGCCATGCCTCCGGCGGGTGGAGGGACGATATCGTCATTTTCTGGCTTTTGTCCAAACCCTATATCGCAAGGCTGGCTGCAGCCATGGCATGCAGTTTAATCCTTTCGGGTATAAACGGCGCCATTGCGTGGAGCACAAAGTCTGCGGTCGACGATATTTTAATTATGAAAAAAGCCTCATACCTTTACATCCTGCCGATAGGGGTCCTCGTACTTTTTGCGCTGAGAGGTCTCTTTTCATACTGCAACAACTACCTTATGGCGTCGATAGGGGCGAAGATCGTAAGGATTGTGAGACGTGAGGTCTATGACAAGATACTTTCTCTGCCCATTGCTTTTCATGCCCGGACTTCCAGCGGGGTCATCGTTTCCAAAATCCTCAACGACATCGGCCTTTTGCAGGGCACTATGGGCACCATAAAAGACTTCTCTGTCGAGATCTGCACCGTCGTTGTTCTTGCAGGCGTCGCAGTCTCGAGGAAATGGGACCTCGCCCTGCTCTCCTTTATCGTAGTGCCCCTGATCGTGTACAGCATAGGCAATCTCGGTTCGAGGATGAGAAGCACGACGATGATTTCCCGACTGATAATGGCAAGAATTACTACGATTATCAACGAGAGCCTTCAGGGCATCAAGATCATCAAGGCCTTCACTATGGAGCAGGAGTTGAAGACAAAGAACGATCAGGAGCTTGGAGATTTTTATCGCAACTCGATGAGGGAGACACGAATCAATGAAGCATCCTACATCATCGCCGAGGCGTTAGGAGGCCTTGGTATCGCTATTATTATGTACTATGGTTTCAGTCTGGTCCTTTCAAATAAAATCACTCCGGGAGACTTTGTTTCCTTTCTCGCTGCCATAGGGTTGATGTTTACCCCTCTCAAGCGCCTCAGCCGGGTCCATAACAACTTCCAGCAGGGCCGCACCGCTGTCGAAAGGATCAGGGAGATCGTTTCATCAGAGCCTGAAAAACAGGGCGGCGAAGATATAGACGTAAAAGGCGGCATTGTTTTCGACAATATTTCCTTCAGATATCCGTCGTCCAACAACGATGCGCTGCGCGGCGTCAATCTGCATGTTAGACCCGGAGAGATTGTTGCGCTCGTGGGATACAGCGGTGCCGGAAAAAGCACTCTCGTCGATCTCGTGGCCGGGTTCTGGTATCCGACCAGAGGGGCACTTTATATAGACGGCAGGGATATAAACACCCTTTCCCTCCGGTCCCTCAGGGGACATATAGGCTCTGTCACACAGGACATTGTCCTTTTCGACGAGACGGTAAAGGCCAATATCCTTTTCGGACGGCCTGGCGCCACAGAAGAAGAAGTGGTCGAGGCTGCCAAGGCAGCGTTTGCCCATGAATTCATTATGGAACTGCCCCATGGCTATGAAACCATGATAGGCGAGCGGGGAGTGAGATTATCCGGGGGGCAGAAGCAAAGGATCACCATTGCACGGGCGATAATCAGAAACCCGTCCATCCTGATCCTGGATGAGGCCACCTCGTCTCTCGATACCGAATCAGAGCACCAGGTGCAGAAGGCGCTCGAAAAGTTAATGTCGGGCAGAACAACAATTGTCATAGCACACCGGCTCTCGACAGTCCAGAAAGCGACTCGCATCGCTGTCATGAGCAGCGGCAGGATCATTCAGGAGGGCACTCACGCAGAACTGCTCGCGAGGGGCGGTCTGTACCAGGAACTTTACAATATGCAGTTCATGAGCGTGGAATCTGCCTGAATGTGGAAGTTATTGTTGCAAGGCCGGTTAAAAAGAAACCTGCACAGAAATTCACCTTTAACGCCGGATGATATAAAAAATTCCTCAACCATTCTTTTCTCTGTATTCTCCCGTTATGGAGACAGCGTTATCGCTTTCAAGGCCATAAATGAGTTCATGGCCCGTTATGCCGAAAAGTCCTTTATCCTGGTGACCTCTCCACAAATGGTCCCGTATGCCCGGAGGATCATAAAGGGCAAAATGGAATTGTACGAAGCAAACAGGAGAAAGAATCCCTTCAAGTTTCTGGCTATAGCGAACATGCTGCGCAGGCGGAATATAGATATAGGCCTCAACCCCTGGAGCCACGGTGATGATTCAAAATACTTTATAACGTTTGCCAAAAAGTTTTCGGTTTTCGGGGCCTTTCTTGCTCATCCGAAAGAATATAACCTCTACGAAAGGGTGCGGGAGTATCTTTTGCTGGAAGCTGCAGCGTTTCACGCCGCAAAGCCCGATCTTTGCTCTGTCTCTAATATACTCCTGTCGCCTTTCTCAACAGATGCCACAAAAAGCCTGAGCAGCGACGATGTCGAGGCCCTCATCGGCCAGATCAGACAGCGCTTCCCCGGCGCAAAAATAACCATTGCCTTGCAAGATAAAGCGCGAGGCAGTTTTGCGGCCGGCACTGAAGTATTTATTTTCGGGAAAAGCCTTAAGAGGTCAGAAGCATTCCTCAGACTGCTGGAATGCTCCGACCTGTTCATAGGTGTTGACGCAGGCCCATTACATCTCGCTGATGCTCTTGGGGTCAGTGCAATCGGCATTTTTGGCCCTACGGCCCCCGAAACTATCTTGGAAAGGACCAGCGCAACACTCCCTGTGCGGCATTCATGTCTGAACGGCGCATTCTGTTTTGTGAGGCAATGCAAAAAACCTCTTTGCATACAGGAGCTTTTCAGGAGCGATTTTTTATCCCACAGTAATCGGGCGGAATTTGACAGAAAAATCCGGCTTGAGACAGAAGTGTGTCCTTTCCTGGGGTCTGAAAATAAATAACTTGTGATGGTAGAAAAGCTTTTCGCCTAAATGGTACCCTAAATATATGCGTTACGGTGAAGAATTTGTAAAAAAGGCAGAGCTTGAAGTTTGGGACAACCCCTCTCCTGAGCGAAACTATGAAATTTCGATAGAGTTTCCCGAATTTACCTGCCTCTGCCCGAGGTCGGGATACCCCGATTTCGCAACGATAAAAGTAAATTACATGCCCGCGAAAAAGATTGTAGAACTGAAATCATTTAAGCTCTATCTTAATGGCTTCAGGGACGTTCATATATCTCACGAGGAAGTTACAAACAGGATTTATGAGGACTTGAAAAGCCTGCTCAGGCCACGGTACATTGAAGTGATCGGAGATTTCAACCCTAGAGGGAATGTGAAGACGGTCATACGGGTGGCATCAAAGCGGCCTTCGCGCCCTTTGCCCGCTCGATAAAAAGTTTCATTTTCTTTAAGTCCTTTTTCCCTTTTTTCTCTTCTATGCCGCTGCTTACATCAACGGCATAGGGTCTTACCCGCCTGATCGCGTTATCGATATTCTCAGCATTAAGTCCCCCGGAAAGAATAATATTGCCGTACCGCTTGGCTTCAACAGCGATGTCCCAGTTGAAGATCTGTCCTGTGCCTCCGAATTGCCCCGGCGAATAGGTATCCAGGAGAAAGGCAGATACTCTGCTGTATGCCTCAAGCGGTTTCAGGTCGGTAAAGTCTTTTACTCTTAGCGCCCTGATGACCCTGTGCCAGACAGCACATATGGCAGGGGCTTCTTCACCGTGCAGTTGAAGCACATTCATTCCGGAGTATTGCATGACCTCCCTCATTTTTTGTTCCGTCTCATTAACGAAGACGCCGACGGTGGTAATAATCGGAGGCAAAAAGGATGTTATCTCCCGTGCCGTTTCAGGAGAAACATATCTCGGGCTTTCCTGGAAAAAAATGAAACCAAGGGCATCTGCGCCATAATCGACCGCAGCCAAAGCATCTTCGATATTCGTTATGCCGCAAATTTTGACGCGTACCATTTTTTATTATATCAGGATTCACGGGTAATAGGTAAGAGGCGATGGGTAACGGTTTTAGGGAAAGGAAGAGAGATTGTTCTTATGTTTTGTGTGACCTAAGACATAAGTAAATAAAGCCTCATCGCCGTCATTCCTGGCTTGACCCGGAATCCAGTGTTTCCAGGCTGTTCCTGGATTCCCCCCTTCCCCAACAGTCAGATAATGTGGCATTTAAAATGTAGTTCTTAGTATAATAACCAATTCCGGAAGGTTTCCCTGCTCCGGTCAAAAAGAGTTCCCGGAGGACTGAAATTAAGAAGCTGCCTGATAAACGAGGATATTTTGGCTTATTTGGCGGAAGATTCGCGCCTGAAACGCTTATTCCAGCTCTTGAAGAACTTGAAGATGCTTATAATGAAGCAAAAAGGGATGCGTTGTTTCAAAAAAAACTCCGGCAGTTGCAGTCCACCTATATAGGAAGGCCGACGCCCCTCTATTTCGCGGAACGGCTCACTGAAAAGCTCGGGGGAGCTAAAATATATTTAAAGCGGGAAGATCTGGCTCATACAGGTGCCCACAAAATCAACAATGCGTTGGGACAGGCCCTTCTCGCAGTGAGAATGGGCAAGAAAAGACTCATAGCGGAAACCGGCGCGGGGCAGCACGGTGTGGCGACTGCCACAGGCGCAGCCCTTGTTGGGCTGGAGTGCGATATATATATGGGAACTGTCGATATGCAGAGGCAGGCCTTGAACGTATTCAGAATGAAACTGCTTGGCGCCACGGTCAAAGAAGTGGATCTCGGCTCCAGGACGCTGAAAGACGCCATTAACGAGGCACTCAGGGATTGGACTACCAATGTCCGTACCACCCATTATGTGCTTGGCACCGCTTTTGGGCCCCACCCCTTTCCCATGCTGGTGAGGGACTTTCAATCAATCATCGGAAAAGAAGCAGCCGCGCAGATACTAAAAGCTGAAGGCCGGCTGCCTGATTGTTTGATTGCCTGTGTGGGCGGGGGCAGCAATGCAATCGGCTTATTCAATGAATTTCTTGATACGGACATCAGGATGATCGGTGTTGAGGCAGGAGGGAAAGGGATAGAGTCAGGTGAACATGCTGCACGGTTTGCCGCGGGTTCTGTTGGTATTTTACAGGGCTGCAAAACGTATCTGCTTCAGGACAACGACGGCAATGTGCTGGACACCCATTCTGTTTCCGCAGGACTCGACTACGCCTCTGTCGGTCCCGAGCACTCTCATCTTAAAGAATCGGGAAGGGTAGAGTATACCTTTGCAACGGATGATGAAGCGCTTGCGGCGTTTGAAACGCTCTCCCGGACCGAAGGCATCATCCCTGCGCTTGAATCAGCCCATGCTCTTGCAGAGGTGATCAAGCGCGCCCCTGCACTGCCGCGTGAGAGTATAATCGTTGTCAATCTTTCGGGCAGGGGAGATAAAGACGTACAAGAGGTGGCAAGGCTAAAGGGAATAAATCTGTGCGCGTGAACCCCATGCAAAAGACCAGGATAACCGTTGTTTTTGAGGCCTTGCAGGCCCGGAATAAGAAGGCCTTTATTCCCTATCTTATGGCTGGCGACCCCGATGCCGGGACAACACTGCAACAGGTCTTGCTTTTGGAGCGCTGCGGAGCTGATATCATTGAACTGGGAGTGCCTTTCTCTGATCCGCTTGCGGATGGTCCAACGATACAAAAAGCTGCGGGACGGGCGCTGAAATCAGGTACTACTCTCAGGAAAGTGCTCTCCATGGTCAGGGAAATCAGGCTTCAAACAGAGATTCCCGTGATACTCATGACATATTACAATCCAGTATTTAAATATGGAGAGGAAGCATTTATCCATGATGCAATACAGGCTGGCGTTGACGGCATTATCGTCCCCGACCTCCCGCCTGAAGAGGCAGGAGGGCTTATAAAAATGTCCCGGCAAGTCCAGGGCGGAAGGCGGCTTGACACCATTTTTCTGGTTGCCCCTACCTCTACCCCCGTGCGAATAAAAAAGATAGCTGCGGCGAGCAGCGGTTTTGTATATTATGTCTCCATTACCGGCATTACCGGGGCGGCTCTTGAGCTTGATGAGGAGTTCGGGAGGCATCTGGGCCTTGTCAAACAGGCCACAGATAAGCCGGTGGCAGTAGGCTTCGGCATTGCCTCGCCCGATCAGGCGCGTATAGTAGCTCAGATGGCCGAGGGCGTTATTGTTGGGAGCGCCCTGGTGAAGGTTTTTAACGAAACCCCTGAAAAAGCGGAAGACTTGATCAGGGGACTGAAGGAGGCGATAAGTTAATGCGTTATAGCGTCCATGGAGTTATCGCGTTCATCGCGTTAAGGGTGAATGCCGGATTTATATCACTTCGCTATAACGCTTTAACTCTATAACGCGATATGACCTGGTTTAAAAAGAAGAAGGAGACAAGGACAGAAAAAAAAGTAAAGATCCCCGAAGGTTTATGGATAAAGTGCAACAGTTGCAAGGAGATAATCTATAAAAAGGAAGTTGAGAAGAATCTCCAGGTCTGTCCGAAATGCAACTACCACTTCAGGATCAGCTCATACGAACGTATCCAGTTCATAGCTGACGAAGGCAGCTTCGTCGAGATAGACAGCGAACTCGCCACCGCAGATCCGCTTGAATTTACAGATTCTATTCCCTATAAAGAGAGACTTGAGGAAAATACTAGAAATAGCGGCCTGAAAGAAGCTGCGATATACGGGGACGCTACTATCAACGGCAGACCCGTTGAATTGGCTATCATGGATTTTTCCTTTATGGGTGGAAGCATGGGATCGGTGGTCGGTGAAAAAATTGCCCGCGCCGCAGAACGCGCCCTGGAACAAAAGATACCGCTTATAACTGTTTCATCTTCGGGGGGCGCACGTATGCAGGAGGGTATGTTTTCTCTTATGCAGATGGCAAAGGTGTCCGCCGCTATCGGGAAGTTAAAGGAAACGGAACTGCCCTATATCTCCATCCTTGCCGACCCCACTTTCGGAGGCGTCACCGCCAGCTTTGCCATGTTAGGCGATATTATTATTGCCGAACCCAAGAGCCTTATCGGTTTTGCCGGCCCCAGGGTGATCGAGCAGACTATTAAACAGCAGCTGCCTGAAAACTTTCAGAGGGCTGAATTCCTGTTGGATCACGGCATGATAGACCTTGTTGTCGAGCGGAAAGAATTAAAAAATACGATATTTACTTTAATTGATCATTTGACCTACCCCTTTCAGGAAGCATGAGTTATCCCGGCGCTATCAAGTATCTGTTCGACCTGCAGAAGCACAGCATAAAGCTTGGGCTTGAAAGGACGGGAGAATTCCTTGCTGTTCTGGGCCATCCTCACCGCCGTTTCCATTCCGCTCATGTCGCAGGCACAAACGGCAAAGGCTCTGTTGCTGCAATAGCCGCATCCATGCTCATGTCCGGTGGTTTCCGGGTCGGGCTCTTTACGTCACCGCACATGGTCAGTTTCACAGAAAGAATCCTAATAAATAGTTCTCGCATATCTGAAGAAGAAGTGGTCCAGCTGACAGGGGAAATCAAAGAAAAAATATCTGCGGTGGCTGCCAGGATAGGGGAGCCGACATTTTTCGAGTTTGTAACTGTCATGGCATTTCTCTATTTCGCCCGAAACAACGTTGACTGGTCGGTCATAGAGGTAGGGATGGGCGGCAGGCTGGATGCGACAAACCTGATACTCCCGGACGTTTCTGTTATTACCGGCATCAGCTATGACCACAAGGAGTTCCTCGGGAATTCCCTCGCAGATATTGCGTTGGAGAAGGCAGGGATTATAAAAAATGGTGTTCCGGTTGTTTGTTCAGCGCAGGAACCCGAAGTGGAGCTGCTGCTGCGCAAAAAAGCAGCTGAGGCCTCGTCGCCTTTTTTCATCTATGGAAAGGACTTCAGCGGCACTCTAAAATCAACAGATGCCCGAGGGACCAGGTTCGACTATAACAGCGAAGAGCATACCTTTGCTGACCTGTATATTCCGCTGGCCGGGGAGCACCAGGTCATGAACGCGTGCGTTGCTGCGCAGGCATTTTTGTTGTGTAATGCTCCCGAAGCCCGAAGGCCGAAGCCCGAAGCTGTGAGGGAAGGCCTTGCTGCTGTAAGGTGGCAGGGGAGACTCGAACTTGTTAAGGGTGACCCCGGTGACCCGCCGATCATGCTTGACGGGGCCCATAACCCTCATGCGGCGTCTGCCCTCGCCGAATTCATGAGGAAACAGTTTATAAACTATCGTGTTATCCTTATCGCCGGAATAATGTCCGACAAAGATATTGCAGGCATTCTTGCCCCACTGCTGCCCCTTGCATCGGATATAATTTTTAGTGCGCCCAATTACGGAAGGTCGGCGCCGGCCGGACTTCTTGCGGAACACGCGGCATCGCTGGGTTTTCAGTCCACGGTTGTCCCGTCCATAAGCGATGCGATCGCGTGGGCTAAAAAAATCGCGACTTCTCCTTCATCAAATCTTTCTGTTCCGGCGGTTATTTTAATTACGGGTTCTTTTTTTACGATAGGTGAGGCAAAAGAGCTGCTTGGAGAGAGGGCGGTATTGAGAGACTTAAGGGAGAACTATAAACAGATGGAATGTGAAAAGTGAAAAAGCGCCCGTTAAATTTATTTTTTTTCCTGTTTTTCATTTTTCATTTTTTACTTTTTGCTTCCCGCCTGGCGTTTGCATCTGCCGGGCCTCCAACAACAATCACCGCAGACTATATGGAACACTTTGAGGATGATGATAAGTACGTTGCGGTCGGCAACGTTAAGCTTCAAAAAGACAAAACAATTGTTTACGCCGACAAGGCTGTCTACTATGCAAGGGCCGCCCATGTGGAGGCGGAAGGTCATGTAATCTATGAGGACCCCACAACTTTGATAAATGCGGAGCGCATCGAACTTAATACGGATACGAACACCGGAAAAATGTTCAGGGCGCTCATACGCCTGAAGGACCAGAAGGGTCTGGAAAAAAAGGGAGCAAACAAGAAAATTGATTTCTGGATCAACAGTGATAAAGTAGAAAAAATCAGTGATAGCCATTACTATGCTTCGGCGGCAACCTTTACCTCCTGCGAAACCATAGCTGAAGACGAAGGCCGTTACAAGAGCCCTTCCGACAGCAAAGCCTTTGATCCGGACAATCCTGACTGGTGCTTTAAAGGGAGCAATGTCGATATTCTCATCGGCGACAGGATTGCCGGCAACGACATGGTATATCGCGTTAAAGGCCTGCCGGTTATATACTCCCCTTATTTCCGGGCGCCTGAGGGCGCTGAACGCTCAACCGGACTGCTGTCCCCGGTCCTTGGAAACTCCAACGTAAAAGGCTTTCAGTTCAGCCCCGGATTTTTTTGGGCCATAGATGAGAACAAGGATGCAACGCTGTCTTTGGATTATTTCAGCAAACGGGGCGTGGGAGAAGGGCTCGAATACAGGTACCTTGATTTTAACGACAGCGGGAAGTGGTATGTGTATCACCTCGCCGATAAAGTGGAAAATAAAACCAATTATGTGGTGAAAGGTACGCATAACCAGACTTTCGGCGATACAACAGTCTTTGCCGATATCAATTATGTGAATCAGTGGGATTATTACAATCAATTTTCTATGATCCGAAACGAAAGGGTCGAAAGGTATACTCAGTCTTCGGCAGAAGTTTCACGCGACTCGGATCACTCGCGGCTATACCTTCTTGGACAATACTGGGTAGACCTGGAGGTGCCGCCTCAGTTGCAGGTGCCGCCTCTGCCGGCCCAGACCGTCCCACAACGGCTGCCGGAACTTGGGTACGTTGTAAACCCAACCAATATCGGTCCGCTGATGTTTTCGATGAATTCCAGCATTGCCGATTTTACAAGATCGAGTTCCAACATTGATGATTATACGGGAGTAAAGGATGTAAGCGGGCAGCGGCTTGATATCAACCCCAGGATCTCTTATGCTTTTGGAGATTCGGTGCGCATATTCCAGTCGCTCTCGGGACGCGAAACCGCCTATAACCTCACGGATTTTGCAACAGACTCAGGTTCGACCCTGCATCATGAATCCTTCGATTACGAGGCAACCGCATTGATGCGGTTCTTTAAACAATATGAAACAGGAACCCATATCATTCAACCGTCGCTCTCATTTTCCTATATGCCAGGATCCTCTCATCCCCTGCCGCTTTTTGATTCCGTTGACGTGAATAGGTACACTAACTATTCTCAACCCACACAAACAACAGTACTGATTAACAGAACAGCTTTGGCGCAATTTTCTGTGCTTAATACGCTGGCATTAAAAGACTTTGCCTTGTCGGCCCGCCTCATACAACCTTATGCTTTCAATGAAGTTGCCCCTGCGGTTGCCAACGACATCAGTCCGGTGCTTACGGCTCATGCCCTTCAGCCTACTGTGCTGCAGGGGAATCTGACCAGGGGGCCCATTAGCATAGGTCTGACTATGGCAGAGGACTTGAATACCTTTAAAGAGCAGACCTCCAACGCGGTTTTTTCTGCAACGGTTACAGAAGGAACGACAGTGTCCATTTCACGATATTATGCATATGCGGTCCCGGTCAGTACACAACAGTATAACGCCGGCTTCTCCACTGTCCTGAGCAAAAGCTGGACGGTTGTCGGGAATATGTGGTACGCCCAGAATCAGGGTGGGATACAGGACTTTGCACTGCATGGAATTTATACTGGCAAATGCTGGGGTCTCGATGTATTATTCGAGAGGAAGCCGCCGGATACGATACACCCTCCGGAATACAGTTTGACTTTTCTTGTTCAATTAAAAGGTTTCGGAGGTTTCAAGCTATATGGATTTAGTAGTGCAATTCAATAAAGGCCGCGACAGCACCTCTCACGATGCTGTTACCGCCGTAAAAAAGCTATTCAAAGTCCGCAAGGCAGGTCATGCCGGCACACTTGATCCGCTTGCCACCGGCGTCCTGCTCGTATGCCTTAACGAGGCGACGAAGATTACCGGTTACCTGTCTGATCTGGATAAGGAATACATAGTGACGGCAAAGCTTGGTGAATCCACCGATACGTATGACACCGAAGGCACTATAACGGGTCGATCGGCATCGGCGCTCGCAGTTACACGGAACGATGTGGAAGCAGCATTGCCGGGATTTACCGGAGAGATAGAACAAACGCCTCCTATGTTTTCGGCCATCAAGATGAACGGAAAGCCTCTTTATGAACTCGCGAGAAAGGGGGTTGTCGTTGATAGAAAACCGAGAGTTGTAATGGTGCGTTCAATAGAAATTATGGAATATAAAACCCCTTATCTCCGCCTTAGAGTGTCCTGTTCAAAGGGAACATATATCAGGTCACTATGCAATGATATCGGCGACGCCCTCGGTGTTGGCGCACACGTCACGGAACTTGCGCGGACCAGGATTGGTGATTTCACTCTGGAGAATGCTGCCGCGATCGACGAATTGCCCCAAAAGACAGAGGCCCTGCATACAATTGATGCAGCGCTAAAGCATCTGCAAGAAATACGTTTGAATAGCGACGAGTATCTGGGCGCAAGAAATGGCAACCCCATCCCCATTGTTGAAGCGGAGAAACGGAGGGCCCCGGAAATGGAGAGTCCCCGATCAGTATTTGCAAGGCTTAAAAATCCCGAAGGGAATATATTCGGCATTGGAAAAGTTACTGCAACCTCGATTAAGATAGAAAGGCTGTTTAATTTATAATAAGGACAGGCAATAGGCGATGGGCTATAGGAAAAGAAGAGCGGTTTTTTTCTTTAACCCATTGCCCATCGCCTATAGCCTGTAGTTAAGGAGAATAAAATGATAGCCCGTTATACTCGTCCGGAAATGGGAAGATTGTGGGGCCTGGACAACAAGTATCAAAAATGGCTTGAGGTTGAAATAGCGGTATGCGAGGCGTGGGCCGAAATAGGCGGAATCCCTGCCGGGGCCGTAGAGATCATAAAAGATAAGGCCGGTTTCGATATCGGAAGGATTGATGAGATTGAAAAGACCGTAAAACACGACGTTATCGCTTTCCTCACCTCTGTCTCCGAACATGTTGGTCCTGAATCGAGATTTATCCACAAAGGACTCACATCGTCTGACGTGGTCGATACCGCTCTTTCCCTGCTCATGATCCAGGCGGCTGATATCATAATTGATGACCTCAAAGAACTGATGAGCGTTCTGAAAAAGCAGGCCTTCGATTATAAAGACACCCCCTGCATGGGAAGAAGCCACGGCATTCATGCCGAACCCATGACATTTGGATTGAAGTTTTCTCTATGGTATGAGGATGCAATAAGAAATCTTCGGAGAATTGAGCAGGCAAAGAAGACCATAGCCACCGGCAAAATTTCCGGTGCTGTAGGCACCTTTTCCAATATTCCTCCGGAACTGGAAGGACAGGTTTGCAAAAGACTCGGCCTGGAGCCCGAACCGGTTGCAACGCAGGTCATTCAAAGGGACAGGCACGCTGAGTTTATGACCTCCCTGGCGCTCATTGCTGCAGGCGTCGAGAAGATTGCTGTTGAAATACGGCATCTGCAGAGGACAGAGGTCCTGGAAGCAGAGGAGCCTTTTTCAGCAGGGCAAAAAGGTTCATCCGCCATGCCCCATAAGAGAAATCCGGTGGGATCTGAAAACCTGTCAGGGCTGGCGCGGCTCGTCCGCTCCAATGCTATTGCCGCCATGGAAGATATAGCCCTCTGGCATGAAAGGGACATATCCCACTCTTCGGTCGAAAGGATCATAATCCCCGACAGCACCATCCTTGTCGATTATATGCTCGACCGGCTGACCGGCATCCTGAGAGACCTCCACATCTATCCGCAAAAGATGCAGGAGAATATGGATAAGAGCTACGGGCTCTACAATTCCCAGCGTGTCCTGCTGGCCCTTGTTGAGAAGGGACTTTCACGCGAGGATGCCTATAGTCTGGTCCAGAGGAATGCAATGGAAAGCTGGAGCAAGGGGATAAGCTTTATGAAACTGCTCCAGAAAGACAGTGACATCGGCGCATATCTGTCTCCTCTGGAAATAGAAGCGATATTCGATTTAAAATACTATCTGAGGCACATTGATTTCATTTTCAGGCGTGTTTTTAAAGAAGGCTGAATTTGTCAGGGGGTGTAAGCTATGGGCACTAAGAAACGGACGCCGGAAGCCTTTTCATTTCAGCCTTTTGAAAACCTTAAGGACATTATAGAGCACAAAAGAATTCCTGTTGCTGTGAAACCCTGCCCGGAAGAAAAATATGAACATGACGGCGATGACGAAGTCTTCTCAGCTGCCATGAAGGAAGTGCGTGAAATTAAGGAATTCAGGCAGATAGCCGTTCACCCGAAAAAAGCAGTTCCCCTGTGCAGGCGCAATCCACAAAGGTGTGAGGCATTGCAGATTCTTGAGGATATTACCAGTGGCCAAGTTGCCATCAATCTGCCTGATACGCAGGAATATGTCGAATGGTCAAATCCGGTTTATTGGCCTCTCCGTAACGGCAATATAGCCGGAAAGCTCCACAAGGGATTTTTTTCTGTCCAGGACTGCCTTGACCTTCACGGCTTTTTCGTAGATGAGGCTGAAGCGGCGACAGAACGGTTTTTGAAAGAGGCTTTGGCAAAAGGTCTCCGCTGCATCAAGATAATTCATGGCAGGGGGCTGCGCTCGCCTGACGGCCCGGTACTTAAGAGCGCTTTAATAGGTTGGCTTACATATCGCTTCAGGAAAAATGTCATTGCCTTTGCCTCTGCGCGGCAGTGCGACGGAGGGCTTGGCGCACTGTATGTTTTGTTGAAATGACCCTGTGATTCAGACAGTAGACAAGCCTCCTGCGCTCAGACGCTACGTCCTGACAGTTCTAAGGCTCGTTCGCTACAGTCGCTAAACTCGCCTTGCCGGCTCAAACATAGCGACTGTTTAACGCTCTCTTCTCCAAGAACTGTTACCAGGACTTCGCGATTCGCTCCGGAACCTTGTCCACTGTCTGAATTGCAGGGAATGCTGATTCTACTTGAAAACTATATGTTACAGTTGGTATATTTAATATTGCTGCCGAAGTGGTGGAACTGGTAGACACGCACGTTTGAGGGGCGTGTGGGGCAACCTATGCGGGTTCGAGTCCCGCCTTCGGCATTTTTTCTTTGCTTGGTATTTCTTATCCGCACACAATAAAGTCTCGCCTAAACAATAAAGTCTTTCCATTTTAGCCGCGTTAGCGATTTTCTGAAACAATAAAGTTTAATCGGAAAACTCATCGGCCCATTTACAGGCTTCCATATAGATGCCGGGAATCCCACTCTCATCGACGCAAGTTTGAGCCGCGTATTCCTTAACGTTGTTCCATTGCCCTCTTTCGTAACATTCCGCAAGCCTCAAATATTTTGCCTGCTCTCCCTCGCCATTTATCAAAGCATCCGAGATAGTTTTCGTGATGGGTATTTTTTCCATAATTTCTTTCATCGGTTGATCAAGTATGGCATCTATATGCGCAAAAAGGCCTATCAGGAACAGGTCGTTATACTTTGTTGAACAAGTGCTATCCTGACCCAGTCTGTCACAGAATCTCGCCTTGATGCAGGAGCGTTTAATTAATTCGTCCGGTTTGTTCACCGCGACCTTGGATAGCGAGATCAGAGAGACCAGACGTTTCAACTCATCTATGCCGATAATCATAACTGCTTTCCTTATCGAACTAATTTCTTCCCTCCTTTTTATAGAGGCTGAATTGACATATCGCAAAAGTTTGTATGTAATAGAAATGTCATGCTCTATGATCTTTTCAAGTTTTTCCAAGTCGACATTAGGTTTGTTTATTTCAATGATCAGGTTCAATAATTGCAAGGTCGAACCGGATAGTTCTTTGCCCTTTATGATTTCAGGCACGCTGAAGAAGTAGCCTTGAAAGTATTCAAAGCCCATATCGAACGCGGACCTAAACTCTTCATTTGTTTCAATCTTCTCAGCGAGCAACTTTATTCCGGCAAGTTCCGGGCTAACTATCAGTTTCTTGATATTTTCAACGGGCGTCGAGCGGAAATCTATTTTAATAATGTTTGCAAGTTTCACGAGCGCGTGCATCCTCGCGTCAAATGAGAAGTCGTCAAGAGCTAAATGATATCCGTCTGAAGACAATTTTCTGCAAGTTTCTATTACATCCGTGACCGGGTTGACATCTTCGAGGATTTCCACCACGGTTGACTCACGTGGAAACATGAAAGGAATCCCCGACGTTAACAAGTTCTGCGAAAAATTAATGAATGCCCTTTTCCCTCCGGTAATCTTCTCGATGCCGATAGCGAGGAAACTGCTGGCAAGTACTTTTGACGTCGCGGTATCACCGTCTATTTGCGGAAAGCAATTAGATAGTCCGTCCCGAAAGAGCAGTTCGTAGGCGAACAAATGTTTCTTTCTGTCGAAAATAGGTTGTCGGGCAATGTATGTATCCATAGTCTCCTATATGCCTGAATTGTTATAAAACACTTTCAACTATTATTCTGACTAATGAATTATATGTCAACACAATCGTTGTTTCGAGGCACCCACATTTTGAATTCTAAGTGATACTGATATGCAAATCTGATTATCTCGCCATTGTAACCTTTATCTTCCCTTTAGCGACTAACTGTATGAGCGCCCGGAATAAGCAGAAATTGGAATGAGGAAAGTATCTGAAGCGATCGATCTGTTAAAATAAACAAATGCGCATACGACTGACAACTCGAACCATAATTCTGATAGTAATAGCGCTGTCCGTGATCTGTATGGGCGCGTGGTTGCTGCGCGCCAAAGGCGGCAAAGGACCAATTTTTCGCACGGTGGCGGTTAAACGGGGCGACCTTGAGGCCACTATCAGCGCAACCGGCACTGTAGAGCCGGTGGTAGTGGTGGATGTGGGCGCCCAGGTTTCCGGCATTATAAGCAGCTTCGGTAAAGACAAAAACGGGAAGATGATCGATTACCGTTCGCCTGTTGAACCTGGCACTGTATTGGCTAAAATTGATGATTCTCTTTATTCCGCTGCTGTAGATGCTGCGAAGGCCCAGGTGCAGCAGGCCATGGCAAACAATATCAGCGCCAATGCCAATGTCCTTCAGATGAAGGCGCAATTGTCACTTGCGCAGCTTAACTGGGACAGGGCGCAGAAGCTCGGCCCTTCCGATGCTCTTGCGAAAAGCGCTTATGACCAGTACCAGTCAAATTACGAGGTTGCCAAGGCCAACCTTGCAGCTTCTGAAGCGGCAGTGGATCAGACAAAGGCGGCAGTGGCGCTGGCCAGGGCCAACCTCAACACCGCGCAGGTGAATCTGGGTTACTGTACTATCAAGTCTCCTGTCAGGGGTGTGATTATCGACCGGCAGGTTAATATAGGCCAGACCGTTGTGTCGAGTCTGAGTGCCACCAGCCTGTTCCTCATTGCGAAAGACTTAAAGAACATTCAGACTTGGCTCTCGGTCAATGAAGCCGATATAGGCAGTATTTCGCCAGGTCAGCAGGTGTCGTTTACCGTGGATGCGTTTCCTAACCAGGTATTCCATGGGCAGGTCGGGAAAATAAGGCTCAATGCTACTATGACGCAGAATGTTGTCACGTTTACTGTTGAGGTCAATACAAATAACGACGACGGCAAACTGCTGCCCTACCTGACTGCCAATGCAAAGTTCCATATAGGTCGCAGGACCGGCGTGCTGTTAGTTCCAAACGCAGCTTTGCGCTGGACCCCCCTGCCAAACCAGATCGCACCGGAGGACAGGCGCAGGTCCCATGGTCATGCCGGAACATCGGGCACCGACGGGGAAGACATGCATGGCGCCGGCGGCGCTGAGCAGGTCCGGGGGACCATCTGGGCGCCGCAAGGCAAATTTGTCCGGCCTGTGCATGTTAACGTTGGAATGACTGACGGCTTGGTAACTGAAGTCGAAGGCAGGGATTTGGCGGAAGGACTTCAGGTCATTGTCGGAGCAACAACAGCGGAAAGCAACGTCGGTCCCGGGTCTCTCGCTCCCGGGGTGGAGAAGAGTCCGTTCACACCCCAAATCCGAGGGGGAAAGCACTGAGACTGTTATGGATTTGATCGAATTGCGCGATATTCGCAAGACGTACCATCTTGGGGAAGTTGATGTGCCGGTGCTTATGGGAGTGTCGCTGAACGTATCCCGCGGCGAATTAGTGGCCTTGATGGGCGCAAGCGGCTCAGGCAAAAGCACGCTGATGAATATAGTAGGCTGCCTTGACCGCCCGACTGCAGGAGAGTACTGGTTTGACGGCATGGAGATTTCGAAGCTTAATGCAAGTGAACGGGCGAGGCTGCGAAACCGTATGATCGGCTTTGTTTTCCAAACCTTCAACCTGCTGCCCCGCACGACAGCGCTGGAAAATGTCATGATGCCGCTGATCTATGCGAGGGAGAACCTGACTGAGAATCAAAAGAAGCAGCGCGCTGCCGTGTTGCTCGAAAAAGTCGGCCTGGCCGACCGCCTTGATCACCTCCCGTCTCAGCTTTCGGGAGGACAGCAGCAGCGGGTGGCTATCGCACGGTCGCTTATCAATCATCCGCAAGTGCTGCTTGCCGATGAGCCGACCGGAAACCTTGACTCGCGCACCAGCGGGGAACTCCTGGAGATGTTCAGGCAGCTTAACAGCTCTGACGGCATCACCATCATCCTTGTCACCCACGATCCCGGTGTCGCGCAGCATGCTAGGCGGACTGTTCACATCAGGGACGGACTGATGGAAAAAAGTACTGATATATGCGGGCCCCGGGATTACGCATGAATTGGTATGGCATCTTCAAAACAGCCCTGAATGCCCTTCGACGCAATGTCATGCGGACCCTGCTTACTACCCTTGGCATTGTCATAGGCGTAGCGGCGGTCATCACGATGACGGAATTGGGCAACGGCGCGACCATCTCTATCCAGCGTATCATGTCCAGCATGGGCGCCAACACCCTTGTGGTCATTCCAGGGGCCGCCAGCGCCAGCGGCGTTAATATGGGATTCGGCAGCATGGTGACTTTGACCCCGCAGGATGCTGATGCGATCATGAAAGAGTCCACCGCTGTCCGCAATGTGGCGCCGATAGTGCGTGCCCGGACCCAGTTGGTATACGGCAACCGGAACTATGTCCCGTCTTATTTGTACGGCACTACACCTTCATTCCTCGACATTAGGGATTGGACTGAGCTGGACAGCGGCGAAATGTTCACTGATCATGATGTCCTCAACGTAAATAAAGTATGCGTGATCGGTCAGACGATCGTAAGGCAGTTGTTTGGCGGAGAATCGCCCATAGGCAAGGAAATCCGGATCCGGAATGTGGCGTTCAAGGTCGTTGGCGTATTACGCTCAAAGGGAGCGAACATGATGGGTATGGACCAGGACGATATTCTGCTGGCGCCCTGGACTACCATCAAATACAGGGTCGTGGCTACGTCGCTTTCCTCCGGGAATCAGAGCACTACAAACACGTCTAACGTCACAGAAGCCAATTCGCTCAATCAGACATATCCCAATCTCCAGCAGAACCTCTACCCGGTCCCCTCTGCCAAAGAGCAGGCCGATACGCCGCAGCCCATCCGGTTTACCAACGTGGACCAGATACTGACAGATGCCCGGTCTGCCCTCCAGATTCCGTCTGCTATACAGGAGATGTCGGCGCTGCTTCGCGAGCGTCACCACCTTCAACCCTCTGATCCGGATGATTTCATCATACGCGACATGACCGAGATTACCAAGGCGATGAGTTCGACTACGGAGCTGATAACCAAACTCCTGTTATGCGTTGCTATGATCTCGCTCATTGTCGGCGGGATCGGTATCATGAACATCATGCTTGTTTCGGTCACCGAACGAACTCGCGAGATAGGCCTTCGCATGGCGGTCGGCGCGGCGCCGCCGGACATCCTCAGGCAGTTTTTGACAGAGGCTGTAATTCTGTGCCTCATAGGAGGCGCTATGGGGATAATACTGGGACGCGGAGCTTCGCATATAGTAACGGCGGTGCTTCATTGGCCGACAGCGCCCTCGGTGGGCGCCATCGTTGTTTCAGTGGTTGTATCGGCCAGTGTGGGGATCATTTTTGGTTTCTATCCGGCATGGAAAGCCTCCAGGCTTGATCCCATCGATGCTCTTAGGTATGAGTAATGAACATTAACAAGCAACGGTATTCTTTCGCTGTCCTGATTGCAGCATGGTTGGCTGTGGTCATGATCAGTGGTTGCATGGTCGGGCCGGAATATCACCCGCCGCAGCCGACAGCAGTCCCCCCTGCATGGGAAGGGGTGTCGAAGATTCCCGCAGATCAACCGCACGTAGCCACTGCTCAGCCTGCTGATCTCACTCAGTGGTGGAAGCAGTTCAACGACCCGATATTGAATGAACTGGTTGAGGAAGCGGTCAAAGCTAACCTGGACCTGCAAATTGCAGAGGCTAGCTTACGCCAGGCCCGTGCCTTGCGCGGCATAGTCATTGGGGGCCTGTGGCCGTCTGTTTCCGCCTCAGCCGGTTTCCAGAGATCGCATGCGGCGGGGAATATGCCTGGCAGTCTGACCGAGGATCTTTATCAGGCCGGCTTGGATGCTGGGTGGGAACTCGACCTGTTCGGCGGCATACGCCGCAACGTCGAATCGGCAGGAGCAAACGTTCAGGCCTCAATCGAGAACATACGCGACGTCCAGGTCAGCATCATTGCCGAAGTGGCGCTTGATTACATCCAGCTCCGTGGTTACCAGCAGCAGATCTTGATCGCACAAAACAATCTTAAGGCCCAGCGGCATACAGCGGACATCACCCGCAAATTACTGAACGTAGGCTTCGACAGCGCACTCGATGTTGCCGAGGCCGAATCCAATGTTGCTACTACGGAATCTCAGGTCCCGGTCTTTGAAACATCTGCACAGCAGTCCATTTATGCTTTAAGTGTGCTGTTGGCGCAGCCGCCTGCGGCTTTGATCGGGAAGTTGTCACCGGAGGGCATCATACCAAGGGTCCCTGAGAAAATACCTGCCGGTCTGCCGTCGGAATTGCTGCGCCGCCGGCCTGACATCCGCGAGTCCGAGGCGCAGCTCCATGCAGCCACTGCCCAAATCGGTGTCGCTGTCGCACAACTTTTTCCGTCTTTTTCGCTGACCGGGACCGTGAACTGGCAAAGTAACATGCTCAGTACCTGGTGGACGAATGCCGGCCGCTCGTTCTCCTTTGGTCCGTCAATGAACTGGCCGCTTTTCCAGGGCGGGGCTACTATATCCAACGTGCGTTTGCAGGAGGCGCTGCGTGACCAGGCATTCATCACGTACCAGAAGGCAGTGTTGGCAGCGTTTCAGGATGTCGAGAATGCTTTAATCGCGTTCAATAAGGAGCAGGAACACCGCAAGTCGCTCAGTGATGCCGTGATCGCCAACCAGAAGGCTGTGGACTTGTCCTTGCAGCTTTACACCGAGGGCCAGATCGGATTTCTGAATGTTCTGGAAGCCCAGCTTTCGCTTTACACCTCACAAAACGCTTTAGTGCAAAGTGAGGACAATATCGCAGCTGACCTCATCGCCCTCTACAAAGCCCTGGGCGGCGGTTGGGAATCCATGCCGCCCGATTAGTAGTCATGGAATGATCCGGCATACTACTTGTCCTTTTTTGCCGGATGGATGGCCAGGCAATCATACACGACTCTTTCCCCTTGATAGTTGGTGCTGCTCCGGCGCACGATTCGCCATCCCTTCAGTTCATACAAGCTCTTATCAGCAATGGCAGGGGCCAATGTTTCATCGTCTCTTGTCAGATCGGCCAGTTCGCTGCTTTGGGTCAGAACTACAGTCCTTATCCCGGCGCCGGCCACAATCATCAGGGGCTCAATAACCATGTTTTGGAGTTCCAGCATCATTGCCGGAGCTGCAACTGCGCGGGCTTTCAACTGGATCATCCGCGCACGGGTATCGGTGCCCGACTCTTCCATGGCAAAATGCGCCATGTCCAGCAGCCTCAGACGGACGGCATTCAAATCCTCTATATGTTCAAGTCTCTTACATTCCGGATGGCTCCCGATTACTTTGACCAGGGTCGAAATTTCTTTCAAATAAGGGGTCCTCTGGTTGTCAGGGACCAGGAACATAATGATCACCCGCACCAGCGGCTCGCCCGGTTTCCCGTAATCCATTCCCTGAGGACACCAGCCTATAGCACAAAGCAATTCACCATCGAACGCGACCGGCGCATGCGGGCACGCCCAGCCTGATCCGAGGGACGTGTTAGAGACACTCTCACGGGCCATGACAGCTCCCACGATGTCGGTCCCCGCAGGGACAGAGGGGACTGCTTCCAGCAGGCTCGCCAGGACCTCAAGGGCATCTTTTTTGTTGTAGTCGGGCAGTTCGATCAGCCGGCCCTCTTCCAGCGCCTGAAGGATAGTATTCAGCATTTCAATCACCTCCGAATCGTTTATAGAACCACTGCTTTACGATATGCGTTAACACACTGTATGTCAGGAGAAACAACGCGATCCATCCCCAGTAGCTCAGCGGCAGAGGAACAAAGCCGAAGGTCTTTGCAAAGGGAGAGTAAGGCAGCCAGGCTCCGACGGCCATGACGCAGAGGGTGGTGAGCGTCATAGGCAGGGAAGCCCGGCTCTGGATAAAGGGTATGCGTTTGGTGCGGATGATGTGTACTATAAGTGTCTGCGTTAGAAGCGACTCGACAAACCACCCGGTCTGGAAGAGCGTCGCGTGCATCTCCCGGCTCGCAGCCGGTTGGGACATGTCAAGAAATGCCCGGGAATTAAAAAAGAACCACATCAACCCAAATGTGGCGTAGTCAAAAATTGAGCTGATCGGTCCGATGAAGATCATGAACCATTTGATGTTCGCGATGTCCCATTTGCGGGGCCGCACAATCAGTTCCTCGTCCACATTATCAGACGGAATACCGGTCTGGGAGAAGTCATAGAGGAGGTTGTTCAGCAGAATCTGAATGGGCAGCATTGGCAGGAACGGCAGCAGGTAACTGGCGCCCAGAACGCTGAACATGTTGCCGAAATTGGAGCTTGCCCCCATGCGTATGTACTTTATGATATTGGAGAAAACTTTGCGTCCCTCGATAATTCCGTCACCGAGGACGAGCAGGCTTTTTTCGAGCAGCACGATGTCAGCGGATTCCTTAGCCACATCTACCGCAGAGTCCACTGAAATCCCAACGTCGGCTGCATGCAGGGCCGGAGCGTCATTGATCCCGTCACCCATGTAGCCCACGACATGTCCGCTCTTGCGCAGCGACTCGATCACCCGCTCTTTCTGAAAAGGGGAAAGCTTGACCAGCACATTGGACTCGACAGCGGTCTTTGAAAACTCTTCAGGGCTCATGCGGTCCAGCTCTTCGCCAGACACGATGCGATGGACATCTATCCCTACATCGCGGCAGATTTTACCGGTTACGAGCGCGTTGTCACCTGTGAGTATCTTGATCTGCACCCCCGCTTCCCCGAGCAGCTTGATCGCCCTGGCCGCAGAGTCTTTGGGAGGATCGAGGAAGGCGATGTACCCGAGGAGGATAAGACCGGATTCATCCTCGGTGGTGAACCGTGTCCGGTCCTGGGGGAACTCGCGGTACGCAATGGCGAGGCATCGATAGCCCTGGTTGTTTAAAAGGGCGACTTCTTCAAAAAGGTCATCCTTGATCATGTCGAGCAGCGGATAAATCTCATCATCCAACTGGTAGTGGGCGCAGCAGGTATAGACCTCTTCGACAGCGCCCTTGCAGATGAGGACGTGGTCGCCTTCAAATTCGACCACCACAGACATGCGCCTGCGCTGAAAATCGAAGGGCAGTTCATCCACAAGGCGGCAATCATCCTCGACGTCGAACTCGCGATGCTCAAGAACGGCCCTGTCCAACAGGTTGCGGAGCCCTGTCTGATAATAGCTGTTCAGGTAGGCGTAGCGCAGAACGCTTTCGCTCTTCTCCCCGGTGACATCCACGTGTTTTTCAAGGATGACGAGGTCCTGGGTCAGCGTGCCTGTTTTGTCGGTGCAGAGTATGTCGATAGCGCCGAAATTCTGTATGGCGGAGAGCTGTTTGACTATGACTTTTTTTCGTGACATGGCAATAGCGCCCTTCGCCAGGTTAACCGTAACCATCATCGGCAGCATCTCCGGAGTCAGGCCCACCGCGACTGCGAGGCCGAAGAGGAGGGCTTCCGTCCAATTCCCCTTAGTCAACCCGACAATCAGGAAGACAATGGAAACCATTACCACCATAAACCTGATCATAAGCCATGTGAAGGAGCGCACTCCCTTGTCGAAACTGGTCTGTATACCCGTGCCGGCAAGTCGTTCAGCTATGGCGCCGAAAAAGGTCCGGTTCCCGGTGTTCACCACCAAACCGCGGGCTGACCCACTGCTCACGCTGCTTCCCTGAAAGCACGCATTCCCCATTTCGAGCAAGGGCCGCCCCCCGTTTGCCGAGGCTTCCGAGTTCTTTTCCACAGGCATGGACTCGCCGGTCAGGGCCGACTGGCCGACAAAGAAATCCCTGGCAGAGAGCAGGCGCAAATCGGCAGGTATGATTGACCCCGCATGAAGGACCACGATATCGCCTGGCACAAGCTCTTCCAGAGGAAGCTCAATCTCCTTGCCGTCCCTCAAAACCGCGGCGCGTGATTCTACCCGTCTGCCAAGAGCTTCGACTGCCTGGTTTGAACGCTGGTCCAGCACATACGACAACCCCACGCTCAACACGATCATGGCGCAGACAATGAGGGCCGATATAGCATCTCCTGTAGCACCCGAGATGATCGCAATCACGAGAAGCTGAATAACAAGAGGGCTTTTGCACCGTCTCAGGATATCTTGAACAAAATTCGGACGTCTGACATGGGATATCTCGTTGGGGCCATACTTCTCCAACCTCTGAGCGGCCTCCTCCGTGTCCAGTCCCCGCTCATTGCTGTCCATTATTTGCAAAGCCTGTATAGCAGAGGCTGTGCAGACTTCCATCAGCCGGTCTTCCTCTGCAGTGCGGGCGTGCGGAGTGCTCGCTTCATTGCGGATGGAAGAGGGCATGAAGAAGTTGTAAAGGAATTTAAACATGCGCGCCTCCTGTTGCCGGGCCAATGCGAGTCTGCATTATACAAGAGAGGATTCCAAAATAATTATTTACGGACAGAGGACTATTTAGGGGAGAAGGTGTTTTGTGAAGGCCCCGGAATGCCGGGACAAAAACTTGGTTTTTCATGATTAACCTCCATACAAAGCCGCAAATGTTCTGGCGGCCGGAGGCGAATCACTCAAAAAGAGATCAGATGAGAGATTGGCTTAACGCGGCAGCCGCATGACATGACCGATGCGGGTCAGGTTCTTCCTGTTCAATTTGATTCATGGTTGCACTAATACACTGGCTACTACTGCCATCGGGACTACCCATACTACCTCCTGTTTTGTTTCTTCTTTCCGGATAGAAATCATCCGCAAAACTTTAAAAGTTTATACTATCCCCCCGGTTTTTGTAAAGGGACGAAGCCTGATTTATAGCAAATAATGCTATTTCTTCTTCTCCACCTCTTTTATCAACGCATCCGCGTCCATAACGCCCGGCACTACCCTGCCGTCAGGGAAGATAATGGCGGGCGTGCCATTGATACCCAGTTTGCTTGCCAATTTTATATTCTCATCAAGAACAGATGTATTGCATTTGGCTGCGGGAATATCTTTCTTTTCGAAAGCTGCATCCAGAAGCGCCAGCGACTTTTCGCAGACGATAGCTTTTGCCTTGTCGTAAGCGCCCTTGTGTATGGAGAGAGGAAACATCTTTATGAAAAAGACGATATCTTTTCTCTTCTGGATGACCTTTTTTATCTCCTCATGAAGTTTTGCGCAATATGGGCAATCCGGATCGGAAAAAACAATGACCTTGTAAGGGGCGTTCTTATCCCCCATGACAATGGCATCATCCAATGGAATAGTTGAAACATCAACCTTATTGATCTCGGCCAGTCTTTCGCGGGTAAGATTCTTCTTGTCCTTTACATCAAGCATTTCGCCCATTAACAGGTACCGTTTTGAGAAATCAAGATACGCCACCAGCTTCTGGCCTCCGGCGTCAATCGTAATCTCCCATAATGATTTGAGAGGGCTTGACTTAATATCGAGAGCACTCAAAGCGGGATTTAAATCCTTCACAATCGTATTTGCTTCAGCTTTTGTAAGGGTGTGGCATTTGGAGCAGTCCTCGCCCAAATTGCTGAAACCGTAAGAGTATGACAAAGGGAAAAGCATAAACACAGCGATCAGGTAAAATAGAATTTTTTTCAATTTAGTCGACCTCCGAGGGGAATGTTTTTAATAATACCATAAAAAAGGAGCCCTGACAATTATTTCCTCAAATAATCCGCGAGAAGCCCTCTGCTATGCTCGTCATCATGGCAATAGATACAAAGATTCTCCCAGTTAGAGCCGTCGGCAGGGTTGTTCCGGTGGTTGCCGTCCTTGTGATGCACCGTGAGCAGATGACGGTTCTTGGAGTCGAACTCTCTGCCGCATTTGGCGCAGATGAGGCCGTGGATTTTCAGGGATTGTTCCCTGTAATTTGAGGCTGGAGCGCTGCCTTCTTTCAACTCCCTGATAATTTCAGCGGCGCTTTTGACCTCCCCGGGCTTTTTAGGCTGAGGCTTTCTGAATTGTGTCCGCGGCCTGCTTCCCATGCTCGTCTCCTCGAATGAACTTATTAGAATATTATAACCGAAAAATGTATGGGTAGCGGGTCAGCTTGGTTTCGTTCCGGACCACCCGGGGTTTTCATCGAGGTATTGCCTTATTTCACTGATAAAATCCTCGCCATAACGTTCGAGCTTTGTATCGCCGACCCCGCTTATTTTTCGTATACCGGATGCTGTTGAAGGGTAGCTCCTGCACATCTCCTGCAGGGTCTTGTCCGAAAATATGATATAGGGCGGAACCTGTTGCCTGTCCGCCAGCCTTTTCCTGACAACGCGAAGCCTCGCGAAGAGCGCCTCATTATATTCCCCATAATCCCCGGGATGCCCACTCTTTTCTTTCAGAGTCTTTGCCTTCACCTCTTGCTTTCTTAAAGCCCTGATCTTTTCTCTGCCGAACAGGATCTCGGACCCCTTTTTCGTAATTTTAAGCACAGGGTAGGGATCGCCTTCCTGCAGGACCGCCTCCTGGGCAATGAGTTCATCAACAACCGCGCGCCAGAATCTTTTGTCCCTGCCTTTGCCCGCGCCGTAAGTCTTGATACCGTCATGTTTGAGTTCCCTCATGCGCTTAGTGTCCGCGCCGGTCACTATATCGATAATATGGCCTGTGCCGAACCTCTGCCCTGTCCTTGACATGGCCGACATTACAATCTGGGCCTCCACCGTTACGTCTATCTCTTCAACAGAACCTGAACAGATATCGCAGCCGGAGCAATTGTCATGAGGATAGTCCTCACCAAAAAAACCGAGGAGCTGTTTTCTTCTGCAAACATTGTGCGACGCATACCCCACCATCTTATTCAGTTTTTCGATAGCAATAAAGCGTTCTCCATCATCTGTTATGCTATTGATGAAATAACGGATTTTCGGGATATCGCCTCTTCCGAAAAAGAGAAGGCAGCGGGCCTCGCCTCCGTCGCGTCCTGCACGGCCGGTCTCCTGGTAGTAGCCTTCTATGTTTTTGGCAAGGTCGGCATGGATGACAAAACGCACATTCGATTTATCGATGCCCATGCCGAAGGCTATGGTTGCAACCATCACCAGCACCTCATCCCGGTTAAACGCCTCCTGGTTTTTCTCCCGGTCTTCAGCGGAGAGCCCTGCATGGTAAGGAAGAGCAGAGACCCCCTTAGATCTCAGGAAATCGGCCATTTCCGTTACTGAATCGCGGGTCGTCCTGTAGATGATGCCGGACTCGCCCGGATGTTCCCCCAGGAATTCCAGTATCTGTCCCTCCACCTTTGACTTCGCCTTCACCTCATAAAAGAGGTTGGGGCGGTCAAAAGATGCCCGCACGATATGCGGCCCTCTCAGGCCTATCTTATTGATTATATCTTCCTGCACCTTGTGGGTTGCGGTTGCTGTAAAGGCAGCAACCGGCGCATCGGGAAACATCTCAGTTATGAGGGAAAGTCCCAGGTAGTCCGGGCGGAAATCATGGCCCCATTCGGATATGCAATGCGCCTCGTCGATAGCGAAGAAAGATAGTGAGCAGGTCTTTAGTCTCTCAAGGAAGTGACGCATGGCAAACCGCTCCGGCGCTATATAGAGCAGCTTCAGCTTGTTGTATTGCAACAGGCGATAGACATCGGAAACCTCATCTGCGGTCATAGAACTATTGATGAAGGCAGCAGAAATCCCGTTCTCAACAGCCGCGTCCACCTGGTCCTTCATCAGTGAGATCAGAGGGCTGATGACAACCGCGGTGCCATGCATCACGGTTGCAGGCAACTGGTAACACAAAGATTTCCCGCCGCCGGTCGGCATTACAGCAAAAACATCTCTTCCTTCAAGAATGTTCCTGATGATGGATTCCTGGTTCGGACGGAATGCCTGAAAGCCGAAAACCGTTTTCAGGGTATTCAGTGTAGAATATTCGTGGTATCTGCTGACCTCAGGCATACGGGTTTATTTTAACATGGCGAGTTTAAACATGCCTATTAACGTACGATTTGGCAATGTCAAGCGCTTTGTGTAAAAAATTAAGGTTTTCTGAGGCGTCTTTTCTCAATCAAATCGAAATTGCCTGCATACTTGCCGCACAGGGATTCAAGGAATGCTTGCAGCTCTTCAGGCTGAAGCAATGTATCCGGCGCAACGTCCGGCAGAGTAGAAGCCTTGATGACTTTTTTTACAAGGTTGATTACGCCGTAACTGATCACTTCTTCCGGAAATAATGCAGGGGCATTTTCTATCAGCAGACGCTCTGAATACCACCCTCCACTTGTGTGGGCTATGCCCGCGCAATCTTCTCTGACGGGCTTTATCGTGGCTTGCCGCGATAGCGCCATTTCCCTGACACCGATGTTGACCAGTTGCAGTCCCCTCATGGCAGGGTTCGAATCCAGGCCGTGCCGCCCTTTTGTAATAGGCAGGAAACGAAATAAATCAGCCCCTGAGCAGTAGATGTATGTGCCATCGCCCATGCCTTGTCCGGGTTTTATCACAAAAAATAAAAAGTCATTGATATACTCAAGTGATTTCATGTCATCTCCGGAATTTGATCCGCTCATTACTTTCCCCCTGAATAGTTTCTGCGTATAAACCGGCGCTGGGAATGACGGGAAAATTGAGTTTATGCACAGACTATAAATAGCATATCCGATTGATATGCTCAACAGCAAGGTCATTCAGATATATCTACCATCAAAAACTGTTTTGGTGTAGTATTTAAAAGATATACATGAGACCACTCATTCTTGTTACTAATGATGACGGCGTGCATTCCCCCGGAATCATTGCCCTGTTTAAGGCAATGAAAGAACTAGGGGAAGCCTATATTGTTGCGCCTGACAGGGAGCGGAGCGCTGTGGGCCATTCCCTTACCCTGCACAGGCCGCTGAAAGTGGAGGAACTGCGCGAAAATGTTTTCAGCGTTAACGGCACGCCTACCGATTGTGTTGCACTCGCTGTCCATAAAATTCTGCCCAGAAGGCCGCACCTTATCGCTTCAGGTATTAACCGGGGGGCGAATCTGGGTGATGACATTACGTATTCGGGCACTGTTTCAGCTGCTATGGAGGGGACTATTTTGGGTGTCCCTTCTTTTGCCATTTCATTAATCGGAGAGAGGCCGTTCCATAATGACAGTGCCGTTCCCTATGCTATTCAAATCGGAAGTTTCATACTGGAGAAGTCTCTGCCTTACGACACGCTCCTGAACGTGAATGTCCCTAATGAGCTGAAGAGGGACAGGATCAAAGGGATCCGGATCACCAAGCAGGGCAAGAGGGTTTATGATAATGCCATCCAGGAAGTCTTTTCGCCAGGGGGCGACAAGCATTACTGGATTGGTGGAGGAAAAATCTATTGGGAGCAGGGAGAGGACATGGACATGCAGGCAGTGCTCGACGGCTATGTATCGATGACGCCTATTCACCTTGACCTGACTAACTTTGCCGCCTTGGACTACCTGAGAAAAAGCTGGACATAATGATTAAAAACTACCTAAACCACAGGAGGACACAGAGTTTTTAAAACGATGAGTTCACAGAGCATCATAATTGGTTTAAGAATATTTGTTTTTCTCGGTGCTCTTAGTTTTTTTCTCTGTGGACTCTGTGGTTAAGTTTTTTGCAACTGTTGAATTTGATTTAACATTTTCAGGGGTGGTATGGACTATAACGTTGTGATCGTGGGCGCAGGACCGGCAGGGATTTTTTGTGCGCTCGAACTTGTCGCCAACGCTCCGGCTCTTAAGATCCTGATAATTGAACAGGGCAAGGATATTGACCGCCGCCACTGTCCCATGGATGCAAGGGGGAAAGCATGTATCTCATGCCCGGAATGCGAACTGGTAAGCGGTTGGGGCGGCGCCGGCGCATATAGTGACGGGAAGCTTACCCTGTCCCCTGAGATCGGCGGATTTCTCAGCCGGTATGTGGATATGGCCGCTCTTCAGCCCCTTATAGATTATGTAGACGGCATTTATGTGAAATATGGCGCGCCGACCGAACTTTTTGGCAATGACAGCAGGGCGGTGAGCAGCATAAAGGACCTTGCAGCAAAAAACGACCTGTCCTTTATTCCCTCGAGAATACGGCATATCGGTACCGACAGGTGCCGGGAAGTGTTGACTAAGATGAGGACGGCAATTGACGGAAAAGTTGACACTCTCTTTCAGAAAGATGTGCAGACAATAGTTGTCGATAAGAATAAAGCGGTTGGCGTGAGGCTTGGGGACGGTTCCGAAATTCGCGCTGATTACGTGATCCTGGCGCCTGGCAGGGCCTCTTCAAAATGGCTTGAGACAGAAGCAAAAAGGCTCAAACTTACCTTGCTCGGGAACCCTGTCGATATTGGCGTCCGGGTTGAGGTGCCCGCGCCTGTGCTTGAACCTCTTACGCTGGCTACTTATGAACCCAAACTGATTTTCTACTCGAAAAAATTCGACGACAAAGTCAGAACATTTTGTGTGAATCCATATGGAGAAGTTGTTAAGGAGTATTCGAAGGGCATATGTACGGTAAACGGCCACAGCTATTCCGACAAAAAAACATCTAACACTAATTTTGCCATCCTTTCGAGTACTTTTTTCACAGAGCCATTTAATGAGCCGATATCATACGGCATGTATATCGCACGGCTTGCCAATTTCCTTGGAGGCGGGGTCATAGTACAGCGGCTGGGCGATCTTGTCAAAGGCAGGCGGTCCACACCCGAAAGGATAGCACGGGGAATTGTTGAGCCCACGCTGAGTGATGCAACGCCGGGGGATTTAAGTTTTGTGCTGCCGTACCGTTATTTGTCCAATCTCCTGGAGATGCTCGAAGTCATTGACAGGATAGCTCCTGGTGTCAATTCCAGGCACACCCTTCTTTATGGTGTGGAAGTGAAGTTTTATTCTTTGCTGATCAAGCTGACAAACAGCCTTGAAACGGAGATACAGGACCTGTTTGCCATCGGTGACGGGGCAGGCGTCAGCAGGGGACTGATACAGGCGTCGGCCTCCGGAGTTATAGCGGCTCGGGAAGTGATAAAAAGGACCGGAGGTAAGGTGATGGGTAATAGGTAATAGGTCATGGATAAAGAATAAGATTTTTTACCCATCGCCTATAACCCATTACCTATAACCTATATTTAATGATGGATTATGACAAGCTCAGAGAGATGATGGTGGCAACACAACTTGTTGCGCGCGGTATCAAGGACTCCCATGTACTCGATGCCATGGAAAAAGTCCCGCGCCATGTTTTCATGCCCGAAGCAATATGGGAAAGGGCGTATGATGATGTGGCGCTCCCTATCGGCGAAGGGCAGACTATCTCCCAACCCTACATGGTTGCGGTGATGACAGAACTCCTCGAACTCAGCGGGAACGAAAAAGTGCTGGAGATTGGTACCGGCTCGGGATATCAGGCGGCCCTGTTGTCTGAGCTTGCGCGTGAAGTTTTCACCATAGAAAGAGTTCCGGTCCTTGCCGCTGAGGCGCGAGCGCGCCTCGCCGGGTTAGGCTACAATAATGTGACTGTGCTGACAGGGGACGGTTCCAAAGGATTGGAGGACAAGGCGCCTTTTGATAGAATTATCATCACCGCTGCCGCACCTGAACTGCCTGGAATAATAGTGAAACAGCTCGAAGAGGACGGGATCATTGTTGCTCCTGTGGGAGATCGGTTCTCGCAGGTTGTGATCAAGGGTCGCAAAAAAAAAGGTGTCCTTTCAGAGGAGTTCCATACCCCCTGCATTTTTGTTCCTCTTATCGGTGAGTACGGCTGGAAGGGATAAGAGCCTGCAATTCAGACTCAGTAGCAGATTAGAGGGTTAGAAGGTTAGAGGTTTGGAAGTCGGCTAACCCTCTAAGCCTCTGACCTTCCAATCCTCTTTTTGCCGCTGTCTGAATTGCAGATAGGAGCAAATGTTGTTAACTTTTTTATAGTTAATGTTATAAAATAATCGCAAGGACCTATGGTTGTTGAGCCTAAAGACATACAGTATAAGGGTAAGGGTAGAAAAGGCAAGAATAAGCGCGACTACTTTAGGCTGAACGAGCGATTAAAGATTAGTGCACAGCTGAAGCCTGAGCGGACACAGCCCATTGATGATTTAATAGTTGAGAGAACCGGGAAAGTTTTTGAGTTCTATACACAGGATATCAGTGCGGGCGGTATGCAGTTCTTCTCCAAAACATTTTTTAGAGAGAACTCTTATTTGGAGATTACCTTAAATTTTAAAGAGACCGACCCGCCTTTTGAACCTGTTAAAGTAAATGTTGTTATTATCCGGTCTGAACAAGTTGAGAATTCACGGTACTACAACGTTTCCGCGATGTTTGTGGGTATGAGTGAAATTGAGAGAAGTCATATAGAACGTTATATTTTCCTGAGGCAAAGGGAGATGATTGCAGATAAAAAGGTCGGCTTCTTGTGAGGCCTGAGGGGGAATAGTTTATGGAATATCGACTGACCATGTTGTTCAATGCAGCATGTTTACTGTTTTTCATGGTTTTCCTAAATGGATGCGCATCCCAAATAGATGCTGATGCATACAGCAGCGAGTGGATAGCAAGGCCCTTATCCGAACTGAAACAGGAAATGAACCGCCCTGATTCATACGCTTCAAAAAAGGGGTGGAAAGAGACTACCTACTACCTTGCGGACGGCAATTATGTCTATGTTGAGCCGATCGGTGACGATTGCAGTGTCCATTGGGAAATAAATTCAGCAGGGGTAATCATCGGCTATCGGGCCAAAGGAAATGGTTGTAAACAGCAGGGGGAATTTACGGATCTTTCCGTTGATCAGGACCAGCCGTCCCGATGAATGGTTTTGAGCAATCCCTAAATTTTCTTACGAAGAAATTCAACAACTATATAGCCGATCAGCGCAGTGATGAGGGCAATTGTAAAATTGGCGGTTGTAAAAATATCCTTAACTGCAAAAAGAAGGCCCTTCCCTTGCCCGTTGGCACGGGTAAATTCTCCCATCAAGAGGTTGGAATAAAAGAGAAAGATTATAAAACCCGTCTCAACTAACGCTCGCGAAAACGGGGCCAATTTCCGCGGTTTTTTTGGATTTGGGACCATTCAGTGATTATAACAGAAGTGATATGTGAGTTATGCTGTATCTGTCAAAGAAAAAGGGACTCGTATGGTTGCCACCCCTGCCTTGCCTTCAAATGCCTTTTCTATTAATGTCGCTGTATGGTTGAAAAGGAAGCGATGCCACCATTTAGAAGCTGCAATCACCGGCAACACAACTGTGACGACACCTTCCTTCTTTCGACGACGTAAGCTATCGACATATTCTCTGAGCGGCTCGATGATAGAGGCATTGGGAGATTCAAGGATAATAAGTGGAACATCTATATTCTGCATTTTCCATTGGGACTCTATTATGTCTTTGTCAGGAGGATTAAGAAGTATATGCACTGCAACGATGTTCCCGGAAATGCGTTTTGCATACTGAATCGCCTTCATTACTGCCTTGTCGACGCCGGGTACAGGAACAACCACGAAACGATTTCCATTGTTCGGATCAAAATTCATATTGTCGAATAACACATGTCCTACTGCGGCTAATTGATACTCACCGGGTACACTTAAAAAGCTGTTCAAATGCACGGAGGTCTGTCTCATGACTCAATTTTCCAATAAGCATTTTCTGTACCGTTCAAGAGGCTAAAATGAAGTAATTGAATTATAAGAGAACATGCATTGACATTAAAAACACATCAGGGCTCTGATTAAAAAATGTATTAATTGCCCTTAAAAATGAAATCTGTAAGGTCTTGCAAAGTTCGAATTAACATAGTGGCAGGTTTAAGAAAAAATGGCGCCGCCTAATTATGGAATGCCGTCACCCGAACCAGAAGGATACGAATCCCCGGGCAGAGGCAGTATTATCCTGAAACAAGACCCCGTCGGCTCAAGAGGCAAGTACTCAACCCGTCCGCCATGGGCCTCGGTAACCTCTTTAACTATAGTTAAGCCCAGCCCCAGATAGCCCGAAGCACGTGAAGTTGCACCGATTGCTTCGTATGAACCTTTAAAATAGGGATCAAACATACGCCGCCGAATTTCTTCCGGTATCCTCGGGCCTTGGTTTGTGACCACGATCTCAGTGTTGCCCGCGCCATATGCGAGCAATATTTTGATTGTTGAGCCCATGGGGGAAACCCGGAGGGAATTGGTAAGCAGGTTCGAGATCACCCATGGAAATTTAGCCGGATCAATTTGGGCCCAGATATCTCCGTCACCTTCTTTCTCATAATGTAAAGTGACCCCTCGCTCCGCCGCAAGCAATTGTATGGGTTTGAGCCACTCAGGGAGAAGTTCGCTCAGATTGGCCAACTCCGGGTGTATGTGAATTGCAGCTCCAGGAAGATGATCAACCTGTATGAACTGATTGGCAACAGAACGGAGCCTGACTGCATCACTGAGCAGGGTCTCAATAAGAAAGCGTGTGCGTTCATCGTAGGACTCCTTCTTCTTTTCGAGAAGCTCTATGGCTGTGCCCAGTGATTGCAGGGGAGTCTTAAGTTCATGAGACAGAACGCCTATGAATTCTGCCTTAAGACGCTCTCGTTGACGGATCTCGGTGACATCATGAAGAAGAAAGATTGTCGAGATAAGTTCCCCGGTTTGAGACAAGACATCTCTTATCCGGACCTCAAAGCTTCTATGACCCTCTTTTTCAGTCCGAAGTTCGAAGACGAGAGCAATCTCTTTTGCCTGATCCCTGAATACTTCACGAAGTTTCAAATAATTATCTGAAGCAGAAGAAAGGTCAGACCAGAACATTCCAACTATACTATCCGTGTCGAGACCTATAAGCTGAGCCATCCTCAGGTTTACATGGGTGACACGCTCCTTGTTGTCAAATGCTATTACTGCGTCCTCAACCGAAGACAGGAGGGTTTCCAACTGGTTTCTCTGCCTAAGTAGTCTTTCCAGGTTAAGCTGATCCGCGCGGCTTACCCTTTCCCATAATAACGAGAATTCCTCGTTGAGGATGCGGATTTCAAGACTGGAAGGCTCGGGCAGCTTGAGTTTCTCTCCGGGCTTTATCCTTGACCTCAGCACTTCTGCGATATCTTTGAGCGGTTTTGCAAGGCGGACGGACAGGGCATCGACTATTAAGAGGGTAATTATAAATGTTACAATATACAAGAACGCAGTCCCGATAACAATTGCGCGGCGCAGGCGTCCCTCTTTTGCGACAAGCTCGAACATCCCCTTTTCATTAAGTGTGGTCAGTTGTTCAAACTGACTGTTCATTTCCATAACCCTGTCATCGGACTGCCCCCCCTGTTTCCATTGATTCCAGAGGCGTTCAATATTGCGGGCAATGATGTCTTCACCTGGCTCGGTAATATTAGACTGCTCAAAACGCAATGCCTCAGTAAACTGTCCTATCCATTCTTTATCAGGTAAATCCTGGTATGCCCCCCGGAAATGAAGCGCATTCCAAGCCTGCTGCATTTTCCTGGCAGCCACAATGGAGTCATAATTTGAATGGATCATTTTAGGGGTGGTCCCCGCCATGATAAAAAAAGAGGAGAGGATGAAAAAAATGCCCATCACGCCAAACAGGGCAACTACGGCAAGATAACCGCGGAGGATCCTTTTTCGTAAAGGAGGCAGAACTGTCACTATTTGTCCAGCCTATAGGGCGCAGCGAGTATAATGCGAACATAGTTTTTTTCGGCTATGGCAGCTCTATTTATACCTGCCGATTTCATTTAGTATATTAACACATCACTATTGACAATCTTCTCCACCTTTAATTAGAGTAATTACCTAAGAGCAGCCGAAATCCACTTCCAACTGTAGGGTTGGACGTGGGTGCGGGGGAACCGTCGTATGGGGCGCATTTCTTCAAGAATAGGGCACTTCCAAGCCCGAGCCCGTCAGCTAACCTCGTAGGCACATGGAAGGGCAATAGGCAGATTACAGAACCGCTGCTTTGCCAGCGGTTTTTTTTGTCTTCTCCTGTGAGTGCCCTGGGAGGAATTTGTGTCAATCAAGAGTTACCTAATCGGAAGTCCAATCGCAACAGTCAGGGAAACCCACGAGCGGCTCAACAAATTCATGGGACTCGCTGTCTTCTCTTCGGATGCTCTGTCTTCCGTTGCCTACGGCCCGGAAGAAATCCTGCTGGCACTTGTTGTCGGCGGCAGTGCGATGCTTCATTACACGCTCCCTGTTGTCATCGGCATCGTTGCGCTTGTCGCAATTGTCGCCACATCATACTTCCAGACTATCCATGCATATCCGACCGGCGGAGGGGCCTATATTGTTGCGAAAGATAACCTTGGCGATCATCCCGGAATGATTGCAGGGGCCGCATTGCTTATCGACTATGTATTGACCGTTACAGTCAGTATCTCCGCCGGTGTCGAGGCGATCACCTCTGCGTTCCCGGCGCTGCGCAACCAAACAGTCTTAATGTGTCTGCTCGCCATAGTGATCATCATGATCATTAATCTGAGGGGCGTGAGGGAGTCGGGGAAAGTATTCTCTGTCCCTGTATACATCTTTCTCGGAAGTCTTTTCCTGCTTATAGGCATGAGTTTTGTTAAATCCTTTACTATTCCCCGTCCTGCTCCGACAGAGATTAAAGCGGCGGCTACAAATATAGTTCCGCTCTTTATCATACTTAGGGCCTTTGCTTCAGGCTGCGCCACCCTCACCGGAATCGAAGCGGTATCCAACGGAGTCCGTGCTTTCAGGGCTCCAGAGGCCCGGAACGCCGGAATCACTCTCATGTGGATGGGTCTGTTGCTCGGCATTCTTACCCTCGGCCTCGGATATTACTTCAACTATTACAGGATACTGCCCAATGGGAACGAAACCGTGCTATCACAACTTGCCAGGATGGTATTTTCAAAAGGGATCATCTATTACACAATACAATTCGCTACCTCCTTTATGCTTGTTCTCGCGGCCAATACATCATTCCAGGATTTCCCCAGACTCTCGTCAATCATGGCCGTCGACCGTTATCTTCCGCGGCAGTTCAGCAACCGCGGAGACAGGCTCGTTTTCTCCAACGGCATAGTGATCCTCGGGTTCTTCGCCGCGGTGCTCCTGGTGATCTTTGGAGGAGATACTCATGCGCTGATACCGCTTTATGCAATCGGAGTTTTCATAGCATTTACGCTCTCACAAGCAGGCATGGTGAAACACTGGATTAAATTTAAGGGAGAAGGCTGGAAGAAAAGCATCCTGATAAATGGCGTCGGTACAATCACCACCGCGGTTGTTCTTGTTATTATCGCGGTTGAAAAATTCACGCACGGGGCGTGGATAGTGCTTGTGGCGTTACCCTGCCTGGTAATTTTGATGAAGAAATTGCACGCGCACTATCTTTCTGTTGCGGAACAACTATCAGTAACTTCCTGCGAGGTCAATCAGGCCGATTTCAAGCACCACTCAGTAGTCATTCCCATATCAGGCGTGCAGCAGGCTGTCATCAGCGCAGTAAAATACGCAAAAGCTATTTCCGATGATGTGGTTGCGCTGTATGTGTGTCTCGACCCGGCGGAGACTGAAAGCGTTAGGAAAAAATGGGACCAGCACTGCATGGGTGTGAGGCTCAATATTGTAGATTCGCCCTTTCGCTCGATAAAAGAGCCGCTTCTCAACTATATAGATGAAGTCCAGAACCGCTACAAGGACGGTGTAATCACGGTGATACTTCCGGAGTTTGTGCCTTCAACGTGGTGGCATCACCTGCTGCATAACCAGACGGCATTTTTTATAAAAGGTGTTTTGCTGTTCAGGAAGGGAGTCGTTTCGACAAGCGTGCCCTTTCACCTGAACAAGTAGACACCGATTTCCGAGTAGCTTAAATTTGTCTTACCTGCGGGTCTTAGTCAGGTTGAAGTCAGGGTACGCCGTAACATTAACTTCGTTCAGGTCCAGGCCATCGAATTCTACTTCAGCCGATACCCGCATAGGAATTATTTTGTCGAGCAGCCTGAAGAACACGAACATCACGACAAAAACAAAGGCGAAGTTTACGCAGACCCCGATAACCTCGGCCACGAACTGCGAAGTGCCGCCATAAAACAGACCTTTTACCGCGCCGGGCACATTGTTCAGGCCGTCGCCATAAGTGCCGTCCGCGAAAAGTCCGAGCGCTATAAGACCCCAGGCGCCGCATGTGCCGTGCACAGATACCGCGCCCACAGGATCGTCGACTTTTAATGTCCTCTCCACAAAAAAGATGCTCATGCAGCAGAGCACGCCGGCGACAAGCCCTATAATTACTGCTCCGGCTGTATTCACGAAGGCGCACGAAGCTGAGATAGCCACGAGTCCTGCAAGGAGTCCGTTTGCGGACAAGGACAGATCAGGTTTACCGTAACATATCCACATGTACGCCATTGCGGAAAAGGAAGCTGCCGCGGATGCAAGCAAGGTATTTACCGCTATGACCCCGATTCTCAAATCTCCGCCGGCGAGGGTCCGGCCTGAAGTGAATCCGAACCATCCAAGGAAAAGTATTAAACACCCGATTATAGCCATCGGGATATGGTGGCCTGGTATTGCCTTGGGAGTTCCATCGGCCCTGAATTTTCCGGTGCGCGGACCGAGGACTATGGCTCCGGCAAGGGCTGAAACGCCGCCGACCATATGGACGACTGAGGAGCCGGCGAAGTCCAGGACCCCATGGCCGAGTCCGAAATTTTTGCCGAGCTGTGACAGCCAACCTCCGCCCCACACCCAGTTTGCATAGACAGGGTACGTAAACATGGCTATAAAGAACCCGAAGATCATGAATGATTTAAATGTCCAGCGTTCAGCCATGGCGCCGGTTGGGATTGTAGCTGCTATGTTCATAAAGGCCACCTGGAAAAGAAAGAGCGTTATGATAGAAGCATCATAGGCCTGTCCTGCAAGGAAAAAACCTTTTGTGCCCCAGAGGCCGAAGTTCTTTCCGAACAGGCGCATAGTGAATTCGCCATCCAGCAAACCTGTCCCCCCGGCGAGGGCGCCGGCGCCGGCGCCTCCCATCTGGAGCGCATACCCGCAAATCCAGTAACCGAGCACTCCAAAAACAAATATCATGAAGTTCATCGCTATGGTATGGGCGGCATTCTTTGCCCTCGTAAAGCCGGTCTCTACCATTGCAAAGCCTGCCTGCATGAAAAAGACGAGATAAGCGCAGATCAGGGTCCATACGAAATTAACAGCTATCCTGTTATGGCCGACGACCTCTGCCAGTTTTATTGCAAGCGGCTCGCTTGCCGCCGATTTTTTAATGTCGTCCGCAGTCGGAGCTCCGGATGTGACGCCGATCACGTCTCCTGTCCCGCCTGTATTAGCGCCGGACGGATCGGGTTTAAGCTCCTGGGTCTGTGCAGGCTCAACCTGTTCATCAGCAAGAGCCGGAAATGCCGGCATCATGTACCCGATTAATAAGACCATCAGCAACAAGAACGCCCATATTTTTTTCAATTGCGCACCCCTCGTATAAGAGAATCGGAGAACCGGTGAAACGGAGAAAAGTCTTTTGCTCCGATTCGCCCTTTCACCGCTTCTCCGCTTTTGTTGTTGCAATAGTCTATAGCCTGCTTCCAAATTGAATTATCAACGCGCCGCAAATAATTACAATCAACCCAATCCAGGTACTATTTGGTATATCCTCTCCGAACACGAACCGTCCAAAAAGCATGCTGATTATCGCGAAGATCGCGACGTAGACGCCGAGCAATTTTGAGAAGTCCCATTTCACTATATTGACAACCACGCCGTAACAACCCAGCATCGCGCATCCTGTCAATATCACAATTAAGCCGCTACCCCGGAGTCCTTTGCGAACAACCGCATCACCGCCGACCTCCAGAAATGCAGCACCGATGAAAATTAGCCAGGCAAGATAAGTCATTTATACATCCTCCATAACAAAGACAAGCTAAAACTATGCCAGACTTTAAATGCCTGGTTTATAAACAAATCTTAATGAAAAACTGCAACAAAATTGTATAGTGCTACAACATTGTAGGCATGCGGCAGGTCATGGGTTATGGGTTATAGGCTATAAGAAAAGAAATCAGCTACCTATAACCTTTATTTTTTAATGCGCTGTCCCCCTGTGGATGATCAGAAACAATATCAGGAGGAAGACAACGAGCGGTATCGACACGGCCAGCGTGATCCAAAGCGCTTTTTTTGCACCGCGTTCCCATGCAGCAGGCGTCTGAAGCCGGTCGCATCGCCCTGTCAATTGCACTGCTCCCGGGTTGTCCAGGTCTGCCTTCATCGCAACGGCTGCAGGATACCGTTTCCCGGGCTCGCGTTCCATGGCATGAAGGATGATCTCTTCAACCTGGGGAGATAGTTTCGGATTGCGTTTCCGGGGCGCCACAGGGTCGCCGGTGACGCGGGCGTTCATGACCGCGAAAGGGTTATCACCATCGAAGGGCACCACTCCGACCGCCATTTCGTACAGCATTGCGCCGAGGCTGTAAATGTCGGTCCGCGCATCCCCGCGTCTCCCTTTGACCTGTTCGGGGGCCATATAATCCGGCGTGCCGACCGCTGGCGTAAAACCGGCAAACGTGATTCGTCTCCCCTCTGCGGCCCTGGCGATGCCGAAGTCCACGATCCGTATAGTGCCGTCATAGCAGATCATAATGTTCTGCGGTTTGAGGTCACGATGGATGACGCCGTTCTTGTGCATGTGCGCCAACGCCTCGCATACATAACTTGCTATCTTGATCGCGTCCTTTTCGGGCATAGGGCGGACACTGTTCAGCAAGTGCGAGAGCGTATACCCGTGCAGGTACTCGGTCACGATATACGGCCTGCTGCGGTGCTCCTCTTCTATGGGAATGAATTTCAGGATGTAGGGATGACTCAGACGGTTCCCGATCTCTTCCTCGCGCTGGAAGCGTGAGTAGAAGCCGGGATCGCTCTCAAACTCCATTAACGGCACCTTGACCGCCACGGTCTCCTTGGTCTTAAGGTCGGTCGCTCTGAATATGGTCGCCATGCCGCTGCGGCTGATGGTCTCAAGGATTAGAAAACGCTCATCGAGGGTGAACCCCGGCCGGAGTTCGTAACGGCTCGTCAGGTCCGGCCGCTCCTGATACATCGGAACGCCCCGATAATACGCCATTTTCTCTACGTCGTTGATTTGCAGGACCTGTATGGAAAGATTATCATCGGTCCCTCGCTGCTCTGCCAGGGCGATAAGCTGACGGCAGGCCTGGGCCGGAGAAAAGCGCGATACAATGTCGGCTATCTCGCTGTCGGCGACATGCGCATACAAGCCGTCAGAACAAAGTACGACCCGGTCGCCGATGAACACCATGGTGGTCTCTACTTCAGTCTGGACCATCGGCTCATGCCCGACGCTACGGGTCAGGATAGAACGTTTCTCGCTGGTCTTGGCATCCTGTTCGGTAATCATCCCGAACTTTTGCTGCATGCCGACATATGTGTGGTCTGTGGACAACTGTTTGATCTCTGCCTTGCGGACCAGATAGACGCGAGTATCTCCGACATTGCCGACCACGATTTCGTTATCGCGGAATACAACGATGGCCAGGGTTGTAGCCATGCGGGACTTGCCGTGGTCCTCCATGCCTTTGTCGTACACGGCAATATTTGCGGCGTTGAACATCTGCGTCAGCAATTGTTGAGGAGATTGCGCCTCCGGGGCCTCGCGGAAGGTCTTCAGGGCTGTCTCTACCGCCAGCCGGCTGGCAACTTCACCACGGTGCATCCCGCCAACGCCGTCGGCCAGCATTGCTGCCGCGCCGCGGCTGCGTTTTTCCTCAAGAGTTTCGGGCTGCCAGAAGCCGACGAAATCCTCGTTGTTCTCGCGAGCAGGCCCGGGAGATGAAAGTTCAGCGTATGTCAGTTCCATAATTCAGGCATTTTAGCATTTTCCTGTGAAATCGGGACAACCACCCGTCAGGGTGGCTGTCCCGAAGTGCTCTTGATGAGAAACGTGATGTTGCCTATGAAGCTGTAGATACCGGTTTGCCGCTGAGCAGAACTTCCTTGCCTTTGGTCTTGCTGGACTTCAGGAAGTAGAAGGCCCCGTAAATGCCCCAGATAGCTACGAAGCCGAGCGCGATGTATGGTTCCTTCCAACTCATGCCCGCGACCGTGAACGGCCCGATCAGGTAGAAGAGCATGATCGACAGGTTCGCCAGCAATCCGAGAATAGGTATAACGACATGCTTGATCCCGTTAAAGCTGTGGTGCTCCTTGAAGGCCACCATCGCGATCCAGCAGGTGATCATGTATAGCAGGAATGTGCCGAAATTGCTGATCAGCGTGACGATGAGCAAAGTATTGGGCAGCGTTACGTACGAATGCGGTGAGAATATCCCGAAGCTGTACCAGAAATTGTGTTTGTCAAGGGCCGCGGGATCAGTCGCCTGGCCGCCCATATATATTGTCACAGTCACGATACCTACAATCACCGAGATAATAGCCAGCGTCCAGATCGCCTTGTGGGGTGAAGCGTGTTTGCCGTGCAATAGACCGAAATGGGACGGCACTTCCTCATCGCGACCCATTGCATAGGTGACGCGGGCGCCTGTACTGAGACAGGACAATGTCGTGCCGATCAGCGCCAGGAATACGGTGAATGCCTGGACCAGCATGAATGCCTTGCCTGCAGTATAGCTGCCGAATAGCCATGTGCCGACGATGACCATCATATCGCCGATAGGTGCGCCCGAAGCCCCCGCCATCGGCATGGTGTAGCCGTTGTGCAGGAAATAGTTGGCTGCGAAATACTCTATCAGGTAACAGAAAGCGCCCTGGATGGCCAGCGACAGCAGCACTGCCCTTGGGATGTCCTTTTTAGGACGCTTGGCCTCCTCACCCATAGCAGTCACGGACTCGAAACCGACCAGGATAAGGATAGCGATTGCAGCCTGAATGAATATGAAATTAAACCCATGAGGAGCGACGACAGACGCGGCGTTTTTGTGATAGTTGAATGTCGGGTTACCCTTGTCATCCTTGGTGATCGCTCCGTCGACATAATCGACCGTGAACGGCGCAGCGAGCTTCGGATCGGTAACTGGTTTGCCGTCCTTGTCGGCCATCACCGGCATGCCGGACTTGGCATCGGTATCATCCGCCATAACATACACCGGCTTGTTGTCCTTGTCAACAGTCGGCTTACCGGCGGCATCCAGCACAGGGACAGGATTGCCCTTGTCATCCTTTGTGACGACCTGGGCGACCTGGTAGTTCACCGCGATGCCGTTGGACAGATGGTACCCTGTTGAGCCCTGCGGATGCTGCATGTGATAGCCTATGGCGATCACTGAAAAGACCAGGAGGGCCGAGATCTGGATGATGTTGATTACCACATTGACAGCAGTGGTTCCTGTAACTCCCCGGTAGGCTATATATGCAACACCGAGAGCGAACACAATGCAGAAGATCCACATAAACAGAGGGCTATTATAAGTTGCGCTGAAGGTGTCCGGCCAGAACTGGTTCAACAACCATCCGCCAAGGATTGCTGTGACTCCGACCATCACACCCGGATATACCCAATAATAAAGGTGGCTTGCCCATCCTGTGACGAACTTCGCTATGCGGGCAAACTTGTAATGTTTTGCTTTTGAAAGAAACGCCTGCTCCGCGTATAGATAAGACGACCCCGGACCTGGGAAGAGCTTTGCGAGTTCCGAATAGCTTATCGCTGTGGCGAAGCACAGCAGTAATGCGAACAGGATGCCGGCCCACATGGAGATGCCGGCCATCGGGGCGCCGTAAAGAGATTGCATCTGGAAAGTCAACCACAGGAACGCGCCGGGCGCTATCAGCGCCATCGCGTTCATTGTCAAGCCTGTCAGGCCTAACGTTCCCCTTGTGACAGGTTGTTTTTCGTTTGTCATAGTTATACTCCTTTTTTTTACCGTTTAAAAGCTGAATGTCAGGTTAACGCCGTATACAAAGATATCTTTAAGTTGGCCGTCAGGGTTGAGTCCATGGACTCCTGCAGCATCCGTTACAGTCTTGCTTGCATCGGAGGAAAGCGGGAACCAGTATTGGACGACAGGCTGAACTGAGAACATCTTTGTCACCGGTATGGTATAGCCGACTTTTACCATGCCGTCATGGAACGCACTGTATTTCGAGCCGACATAGCCTTTGTTTGCAACATAAGTATCCCAGAAATTAGAGCTCCCTGCCTCATATCCGAATGATGCGCCCAGGTCGACGGTTTCATCTTTGTACGTCGGAATCGACTGGGAGAATGAGAGATTGAAGTATGTGCCGGGATAGTGCTCAACGTCCCTATAGATTGCCAGTGTGGGGTGCGCGATCATGTCGTAGGCGCCGCTTACAAAGACCTCCTGTGTTTCAGGGGCGTATTGCGTACCGTAGTAGATATAGCCGCCGGTGAGGGCCAGCTTGTCTATGCTGTAAGTATAACTAAGAGTCAAATCAGTCTCGTCGAAGTTGTTGTGACCTCTCGAAGTTGTAACAGGAGTAAAGTTTTGCGTCGCGTGCTCACTGGTGTCTATGTTGCTCCATAAGGTTGCTGAGAAACCTGAGTAGTTAATCGTAAGGGACGGCTGTAATACAAGGCTATGCGAACTGAGTTCGTATCCTCTGAATATGTACCGGTTAAGAGCAGACAGTGCCGCACTGCCGGTGACTGCCGGAGGCGCCGGCGCTGCTGCCGCAGGGGCTGCCTCAGCTGCCGGTGTTGCCGGAGCTGCCGGAGCTGCCGCCTGATCTTCAGCATAAAGATTAGACGACACAATACAAACTAAAGCAAAAGTAATAATAACAGCACCTATAAATTTTCCCATTCTTTTCACTATATCCTCCCTATGGATGCAATGCAGGCTTAGGCCTGTTTTTCTGTTGTCTGAAATACTTCAATGCCTCTGACGCTCTCCTCTGTTTTCTCTCCCCTCCTTATCCCGTATTTTTTGATCTTGTACCCGATCATCCTCTCGGTAATTCCGAGTTGCCGGGCCGCCTTAGCCATGATCCAATTACATTCGCTGAGGGCATTGACAATAGCCTCTCTCTCCATCTCCTTCACTTTGTCTCTCAATGTATTCATAGCGCGATCACCTCAACGAGGTATTAGCTAAAACTATGCCAGCCTGCAACTTCTTGATTTCTAAATGAACTTTAATGAGGGAACTGCGACAATTTTGTATAATGGGACAACTTTGTAGGTCGTAAGGATACGGTGGAGTGAACGTGCCGGAATTTCAGCAGCGTCCAAATTGTTCTTCATTACAGTGCAGCATTTTTAATGAGTAGCGAGCAAGTATTTCCTCATTTTTGTGAGACCTGTCAACGAGTAATGTATTGCGAGGCCCGCTCCGAACCCGATAGTCAGGTTATTTGTGCAGAAACCCAGTACTGCGACGATCAACGCAATAGCCAATGATATTTTATCTTTGGCAATATCCGCAACAAGCAATGCATGTTGGATACCCACAGCGCAAAGGAGGACCCCCAGTATAGCGGTGGGGAATGCCGACACTATTGAAAGAGCGGAATGCCCCCCTAAAAGCGCTAATACTATGAGGATGAATCCTATTATATATCCTGATCTCCCGCTCGTCGCGCCGAACTTGCAGTGTGCGGTAAGCCCCCCGCAGCCGTGGCACATCGGAGCGCCGCCCACGAAGCCGGATACAATATTCGCAATAGCCATGCTTACCGGGACATTTGTCAGGTTGAGTTTCTGAGCCCGTTCTCCATAAAGTATCTTTCCAGTGGCCTCTGTCGCGACTATGGCGTTGCCAAAGGTGAGGGCTATCTGGGGCAGCACGAGCATCAGGAATCCCTTCACAAAACTATCCATCTCCGGCAGTTTCGGGGTGAGGGGAACATACCCGATATTGGCAAAATGTAAATTTTTCAGAGAAAGCACTGCCCCGAGAATCAGGATTGGAAGAAGCGGCGGCACCTTTCGAATAAGGGAAAGACCTGCTATCAGCAGGACACTTGCTACGAGCGCGATCGCCGCGTCCTGATTCATGAGAGGAAGGGCCGCTTTCATCAGCATCAGACCGAGTCCGAGTTGAATTCCCCTAATGACAGACACCGGGAAGATGTTCCCCAGCCTGCCACTCAGTCCTGTTAATGCGATGAACAAGAGTATGGCGCCCATGATGATGCCCGCGGCATTTATCACCCCTCCTCCCAGCCCTGCCGCGATAGCTATTGCGGACATTGCTTTGAGCGGTTGGACAGGCATTGTTATCCTGAAGTACCCTGCCGAGGCTATATAGAATAACCCTGCCATCAGAAACAACGCGGTAGGGTTAAGTCCGTTCTTTGCGATCAACGCTACAGCGAGAGGAAACAGGACGCCTATGTCGCCGAAAGCCCCGGATATATCCCAAAGAACTCTCTTTGCGCCGGTTGCTGAATCTTTTTCCGAATTATTCATCTGCCACCTCCCTGATTACGCCCCCTCGGTGATTTTGTCTACCGTTCCATGCTCATCGCAGGGCCGGCAACTTTTCCCGCGCATGTTCTTTTGCGTGAGGAAGATGTTTGTCCGCATATGGAACAATCCACGTCCCTGTGAGTTGCCAGTTTCCTGAACTCCATATCAAAAGTATTAAAGACAAGCATCTGCGAACCCAGCGGTTTCCCGTAACCTGTTAATAGCTTTATCGCTTCTATGCTCATCATACATCCAAGCAGTCCTGATACCGCACCGAGGACTGGAAAGCCCAGTTCCTCCCATGCCGGATTGTCATCCGGATAGAGACAATTCAGGCAAGGGGTAATGCCTGGTATGATGTTGAAGACGTATCCTTCCATGCCATTCATTGCCGCTTCGACAAGAGGGACACCTTTTTGTACACATGCCTTGTTCAGCACCCTTCGCTCGTGGAAATTGGGCCTCGCAGAGAGTGCAACGCGAGTTCCGCTGAGCAGTTTATCAATATTCGCGTCTGAGGTTCGTTCGTCATAGATTTTAACTTCCACTTCCGGGTTTATATCCTGTATGCTCATCATCCCCTGTACGACCCTGCTTTTTCCTATCCAGTCATCCCTCATCAAGATCTGCCTGTTCATGTTGGAAAGTGTGAGGTTGCCGGAGTGGGCAAAGACCATTTTGCCGATCCCCGCGACAGCGAGATAGAGCGCGGCAGTACCGCCCAGCCCTCCGATTCCGGAGACAAGTACCGTGGAATCTTTAAGCTTCTGCTGATGCTCAATCGTAAACCCGTTAAGCATTAACTGTCTGCGGTACCGTTCAAAAGACGTTTTCACAGTATTCCTCTCCGATTCTTGAATTCAGCATCTCAAGCTCAATATCTTTGTCTTCACCGATAATCCCGCATGCGTCAGCCCTGCATTGTTTGCAGTGGGTCATCTGGGGTATGTGCTGCCTGCAGGTCTCTCGCATTTCGGCGATTGCTTCTCTTGAGGGCCTTTCAAGATGGCTGAATGAAGCCTGTGGAATGAGCGGTAAAATATTCATAATGTCCGCCCCCAGTTCCCCTGCTGATTTTGCGATGAGAGGGATTTCCGCATCGTTTATTCCAGGAATAAAAACAGTGTTCACTTTAACAATAAGTCCGGCTTCTATGGCATTGCCGAGACCCTTCCATTGATTGCTCAACAAATATGCGGCAGCCTCCCTGGCCGAATAACGCTTCCCGCTTTTAGTTATCCACGAATAAACCATTTCCGCAGTTTCAGGCCGTATGGAATTTATAGTTACGGTAAGGCTTCTTACCCCTGACTTCACAAGTTCTTCGAGCCGGTCGGGAAGAAGGAGTCCGTTTGTTGAAACGCACAAAATAAGTTCCGGGAATTCCCTGTGCAATGCGCGCATCACCTCAAATGTCGCATTGTTGGCGAGCGGGTCCCCGGGGCCGGCTATACCGGCGACGCTAAGGTTTCCGCTCCGTTCCACCAGGACGCGCACTCTTTCCAGCGCCTCGTCTGCCGAGAGCACTTTGCTGGTTATCCCCGGCCGGGATTCATTGGCGCAATCGTATTTTCTCACGCAGTAATTGCACTGTATGTTGCATGCCGGAGCAACCGGAAGATGTATGCGCCCAAACAAGTGATGGGCACTTTCCGAGAAACACGGGTGCCGGTCGATTATATTCCGTTTTTTACTCACAATGAGCGGTATCATTGATGTCCCTCCCGCGTGGTCAATTTCTTAGCCTGTAACACCATATGGATACAGCAAACAGCGTGCCATGGTCTAAGTTATTGATAATCAGTGGAACTCAATAGCTCAAGTAGGACTCAAAATGTAGTATTTACGACTAAATTGTCTGCGTTTTCTGCAATAGTCTGTGCAACAGATTTCCGCAAAGGTTATTTTTACAGGGGCTTACACTTTGAACCAGCTTATGCTCCGGTCAAGATCGCCGGCCTGGGAATGAAGCCTGTCCATAACTGCCTTCGCATCATTGATCATAGCAACAGTACTGTTCAGGTTTTCTGTTATGTTGTCCATGTTCTGTGAAATCTCTTCCGACGCGGAGGACTGCTCTTCCGTTGCAGCGGCTATTCTCCGGATCATATCCATGGCCTTTTGTGTTGCCGCAACAATCTCATCAAGGGCATTTGCCGCCTCGCCGGCAAGGGCTACCCCACCGTCCGCGTTCCTGGTGCTCTTCGCCATGGATTCGACAGAAGCCACGGACTTCATCTGTATCGACTTTATTTTTTCCGCTATCTCGCCTGTCGCCTTTGAGGATCTTTCCGCAAGCTTCCTCACCTCATCAGCCACTACCGCAAACCCCCGGCCCTGTTCGCCGGCCCTGGCCGCCTCTATTGCTGCGTTCAGTGCAAGCAGGTTGGTCTGGTCAGCTATGTCGTTTATCACAGCCACTATCTCGCCGATCTCATGGGAACTCCTGCCGAGTTCTTCAATTGTATTAGACGATTCCCTTACAGAATCCGAAATGCCCATTATGGCATCGACCGCCCGCCTTACGGTATCCTTTCCCTTGTTCGCTATGTCTGTAGCCCCTTTAGCCATTTCAGAGGCGTTTGACGCGTTCTTTGCAACATCTATTATAGTCTGCGACATTTCGGCTGTTGCCGATGCTATATGATCGATTTGCGCCAGCTGATCTTTAGCATGGGCATCTATATTATTTACCCCTTGGGAAAGCAAACCGACGTCCTGCGATAAGCCCTTTGCAACACGGGTTATGTTCACCACAGTTTCCCTCAGGGACAGGAGAACCTTGTTAAAGATATCCTTCAGGAAATTGCCCTTGTCGGTTATGCTGCATTCCTCTTTCAGCTCTCCCTTTTCAATGGTGGTAAAACAATCGAGAGCGTGTGTCATATTTTTCTGTATAGTCCTGTTGATGAAATAGAGGAATGCTGAAAAACCAACGACTGATAACAGAATAATTGCTATGAGTAATACGGTGCCTTTGCGCGTGGCTTTTTCATTTTCCTGGAGGCTTTCACTGAACGTACCTTTTTGTGCTTTTATCATATCCAGCAGAGAGGATTTCAAATCTCTCCACTTCGGGGTCTCCTGCACGGTTAACACGGCAACGGCTTCCTCTTTTTTCCCCGAAAGTGCAAGGTCCTGCACATCCTTCTTCAGCCTGTTGTCTTCTTCCCAGACCGTCTTCAGATTTCTTAATCGCACCTGTAATTTGCCCGAAGACAATTTGACCGCATCGTCATGTTCCTTCACAAAATCTTTACTCGCGGCCTCGTAATTTTCCTTTGCCTTTTCGTCAGTCGGATTTAACAGTATATTCCTTGTCGCCTGCTCTGTCTGAAGGCCGTTGGCATACATGCCGGTAAGGTCCATTAATAACGCCTGGTCAAAGCTTATCATCCGTTCCGCCCTGGCCTTCATGTCCTGGTTATAGACAACAAAAAGCGCCAAAATGGCGGCAAGCACTAAAGCATTAACTATGGCTACCGTAAATAAAAGTTTTTTTATATTCATCTATCGCCCTCCGGTAACATAATAACCCATTTAACATATCTGCTTCCACAGTAACATTGCATAAAGTTAGTCAGGCAGCGCGCAGAAAGTCGTCAAGATAGGAAATCGGGGGAAAGCCCCCAATCCCGGTCCCGGGCCGGAGGCCGCAATGACCGGGTTGAAGTACTTACTGTGGGGGGGTTACAGAGCGATATGAATGTGGCATTTTTTTGTGCACGCGCGCCTGCATGCCTCGCAGCCGATGCAATTTTCCGGATTGGCAATAGACATTACTTTGTTGCCCATGTCGTCGCCGAATTCATCTTCACCCTCAAAGGGCTTCTCTATAAGTTCCAGCACGTCTCTGCTGCAGACCTTGTAACAGCGCCCGCAGCCGATGCATTTCTCGACGTCGATCGATTCAATGAACTGCGGCGTCCACGTCTGGCCGCCCCTTGTGTATCCTGCAATGCTCATAATCCCCTCCTAAAGAATCAGGTAAAGGTTTAGGTTAAGGTTAAGAAAAACTAAAGACAACCTGCAGTTCCCTCAATCTCCGCCTAATCCTGACCAGTTCGAAACATTAAACATCAAATCTCAACCTCAGCCTTTTTATGAAATGGCTTCTCCATCCTTTTCGCCCGTCCGTACTCTCTGCGCGCTTTCGACGGGTGATATAAAAATTTTGCCGTCTCCTGTTTTACCTGTCCGGTTTACCTTGATAATTGATTTCACTATCTTGCTCACAACGTCATCAGGCACAATCATGGTCAGCATCCTTTTCGGAACGAAAAGAGCGACCTTGGGAAGCGTATGCTCTACGGCGTAGCTCGAAGGCGTCGGTTTCAATCTTACCGACATGCAATAGTTGTCCGGCAGTTCCGGATCGAGGTCGTTATCACATACCGAACCCTTTTGTTTTCCTCTTCCGTCAACGCTCTGGATACTGACAGAGGGGTATCCCAGCTCGTCGAGTACCCTCTTTGTCTCCGGGAGCTTGTCCCTCCTGATCACTGCGGTAATCTCTTTCATAGTGCGGCCTCCCCTGTTCTTACCGTGTAAACACCGTCGACGGGGCTGGTGAATATCTTCCCATCGCCTATGAACCCTGTCCGCGCCCTGTCGTTAATAATGCCTACTACTTTAGGCACATCCTTGTCATCGACAACCATCATGATAAGTGTTTTAGGAAGTTCGTCGTAATGCACCGGCCCGACCTGGAGCCCTTTCTGCTTTCCCCTCCCGAATACCGGCATCTTGGTGAGCGAAGGGAACCCCGCGCCCTCAAGTGCCAGGACTACCTCCTGCTCTTTCTCAGGCCGTATAAATGCTCTTATCATCTTCATAGTTTTTTCCTCTCTTTAAATTGATTTTTTGTTATATCAACTGCCGGCTTGCTGCTGACGGGTGTCATTAAGCGCCTTCTTAAACCATGGCGGCGGCGACGTCTGAGCAGTAGCAAGCAGTTTCTCCAGCGATCCCTCGATCGAAACAATCTCCTTCACCTTTATCGGCATTATCCCGCTTTTTGCGAGGCGTGCCGCTGAAGGCCCTCCGATTTCTGTAAGATATATAATCTTGCAGTCCGCCAGTTTCCTCACCTTGTCCTCAACCTTGCTGTCATGAATTTGCCCCATGCCTTTTGTTTCTTCTATTTCCGAGTCCCTTCCCTCCGCGAATTTTCTGAGTTCTACAAACCGGTATTCCTTCTCGTTCAACTCATATACGGCAAATAATCCGGCCCTGCCAAAATGCTCATCAACATTAATGCCGTCAGTTGTTGCAAATGCCACTTTCATGCGCGCACCTCCTCAATTAAACACAGGTAATAGGTAATGGGTCATAGGTGATTGACAAAGTATTTCTTAATAATTCACAGTTTAAAGTCATTTTTTCTTTTTCCCCGCTTTCCTATGACCTATTGCCCATGACCCATTACCTATGACTTAAATACGTTTGCTATATCGTTAATAAGTGTCAGCGTCCCCCTGTACCCTATAGTTATCCTTGCAGTCCCTCCCATCAGCTTATAGAGAGGAAAGCCCAACTGATAAAGGGGTATGCCGCACTTTTGCGCAGTTTCTTCCCCATGAGAGTTTGAAATCAGGAGATCAGGCTTCCCCAGGCTATTTGCAGCGCCATAATTATGGATATCCCAGAGGTCTCCAATGATTACCCCTCTTGCCTCTATACTTTTTGCCGATGCCGCGGCATGTGGAATGACCGAAAGCACTACCTCTGAGCCCATTTCCGAAAGCCAACGCGAAGTCTGCACGGAAAGGTCCGGCTCCAGAGCGGTAAGTACTTTTTTAGCGCCGAAGCAGAGTTGAGCATCCCTCATACCATCCACGAGGATGCGTCGCTGTCTCACGTGCCTTGATGGTACGCTGTTACCACTCAACAGGAAGAGCGTTTCCATCAAAGTATCGGTATCGCGGAGACCTGTAATGCTCCCGAGCACTTTGTATTCGATGTCGAATAGTTCCTTTAATTTCCTGGCCGGGGACTCCATGCTCATTCCAATAGCAAGCGTGAATTCGGCGTCACACATGCTCTTAATCTCGGCAAGGCTTGTTCCTCCTGCTGCGAGAGCGGAAAAACCCTGTCTGCTGCCATCCAGCGCCGACAGATCAGGGAGCATGACAGGGTGCAGCCCGAACGATTCTATGATTTCCCGCAGTTCAAGAAAGTCTGCAGGCGTCAGGTGACATCCGGCCAGAACATTAATCGCGCCCTTTGTTCTTTTTGTGCCCTGTTGATTGTGCCCAGCGAGGCCGGCAAGTGCCTCTACCGCAGAGGCGAAACCTGTTTCGAGTCCTCCTTCGTAATCAGGGGTGGAGATGGAAAGCACCTCGGTCTCTGAGACTGAGACACTAAAATGCTTTGCCACCGCGGATAAGTCATCACCTTTTACTTCCGACAATCCGGAGGAAAGGATGCCAACTACTGCAGGGCCCTGTTTATCGATAAACCCCTCGACTGAGCTGATTATATTTTCCTCGCTTCCGAGGATGATATCTTCCGCAAACTGCTTTGTGCCGGCAAGGGCGATGGGCTCTCTGAAATGCTTCGTCAGAAGCACCTTGGCAAGAAACGTACAGCCTTGTGCGCCATGTATGAGCGGCAGCGCCTTATCCACCCCTTGCAGAGCAATAGCGGCTCCTATGGTCTGTGAATGCTTTAAAGGGTTAATGGCAATATTCCGGGCTATAGGCGACGGGCCCGGGGCTATAGGGGAAGCGGCTATCGCATAAAAATTGATGCTATTGCTTATATCCTGGGCCAAATTCAGGAGACCCTCATAGCCGGCGTAAGCCGTATGCCGTTCCTGGTTGACATCCACAAAAGGGAACCCCTCTTTTATTGCAAGATACTGGTTTCTTCCTCCGGCTATAAGGATATCCGCCTTCCTTTCCGTAAGGAGTTTCAGGAGATTTTTCGGGGCCACATCTTCCACCAGGGGCGCATCCTGTCCCAGCAGCTCTTTCATCTTCTTCTCATCTTCAACGGTGCTCTTTTTTGTCCCCACGGCTACAACCTCGATCCCGAGGTCCATGAGGGCCGAAATAAAAGACCAGCTCTTGACGCCTCCGGTATACAGTACCGCCTTTTTCCCCCTGAGATGTTCAAACCTTTTAAGTCTCTCTTCAAGGCACCGCTCCTCATGCGCGATGACAGCCTCAACCTTTTCATGCAGGCCCGAAAGAAGTGTCCCTCCTGCGTTATGCAGTTTTTGTGCAATCGCACGCAAGGCCTTCGCCATCTCGGTCCTGCCGAAGAAGGAGACCTCGACATAAGGGGTTCCATATCTCGTTTCCATAGTCCGCGCAATATTGATCAATGCACGACTGCACACGACCACATTCAGTTTCGCCCTGTGTGCATGGGTTATCTCTTCAAAGGAGGCATTGCCTGTGATCCTGGACAGGACCCTTATTCCTGCAGCGCCCAGTACAGGCTCGATAAGCCACAAATCTCCTGCAATGTTATATTCACCTATAAGGTTGATATCGGAATCAGTGGTATAGTCAGGCTCTCCAGTGCCTATTACGGAATCGAGCAGCACTTCACCTGCGATCCTGTTCCCCAGGTTTTTTGGTCCCACAAAACCCGGCGCATTTACAGGGATGATCCTGATGCCGAGTTTTTTTTCCGTTTTTTTGCAGACGGACTCTATATCTTCACCGATGAGTCCGCTTACGCAGGTAGCATGGACAAAGACGGCTTTGGGTCCGACTGTTTCGCAGGTTTTCACAATGGCGTTGTACAGTTTTTCCCCCGAACCGTACACAATATCGATCTCGTTCATATCTGTGGTGAACCCCATTTTATGAAGTTCTCCTTTTGCCGACAGTGTGCCTCTTCCTTCCCATGTATTGCCGCAGCATGCAATAGGGCCATGGACAATATGTGCCGCGTCTGCAATGGGCTGGAGTACGATCATAGCGCCGTCAAAGGCACATGATTCCCCGCCGCGAGACCGGCAGACCTTATCTTTCTTTTGAGCAGCACAGCCGCTCTCAGTTAATTTGTCTATGTTTGCTTTCATTGCATTTATCCTATCAAAGAATTAACCACAGAGAGCACAGAGAAAAAACTGTTCAATACAAAACTCAAAAAAACTCCTTCTCTGTGGTACTCGCTTATCTTCACGTTTTTCACTTATATCCACTCCGTGTACTCTGTGGTTTTGTTTTTAATTGTTACCTTATTACATCAAAGCTCGTCGTATTCACCGTCTTCCTGTCCAGCTCCTCAAGTACGGTGTTTACCACCTGAGTAACCAGATTGAGAACTCCCTGATATCCGATAATGGGATACCGGTGGAGGTGGTGCCTGTCGAACAAGGGGAACCCGATGCGTATAAGGGGGGTCCCTGTATCCCTCCACAGAAATTTTGCGTAGGAATTGCCGATGAGCAGATCAACCGGATCAGTGAACAGCAATGACCTCAGATGCCACATGTCCCTGTTGATATATACTTTCCCCTCGACGCCGAAAGGACTCGCGCTTAAAAGAGCGTTCATTTCCTCTTCGAACTTCTTGTCTCCGTTGGTGCAGACTATGTGCACCGGGAGGCCCCCCATTTCCATGAGAAAGCTTACCAGCCCGAGCAGGAGATCGGGATCTCCGGTTAACGCAAATCTCTTTCCGTGGACATACGGATGGGAGTCTACCATCGCGTCAACGGCCCTCCCCCGCTCATCCTCTATCTCCTGGGGAATGGGTTTCCCGGAAATCCTGCTTATTTCCTCAAAAAATGCATCCGTATTTCTGATGCCCATCGGCGGCAGCACTGCCGCCTTCCCGCCCCATTCTTTCTCGATATAATCCATGGTCTTCAACGTTGAATACCTCTGGAGAGCAATGGTGGCCGTTGCATTGATCGAATCTGCTGCATCGGCCAGCGGAGTGCCTCCGGGGTAAAGCTTATACTCACCGGTATTCGGAGAATCGAAAGTATCGCTCACATCGGCAAGGATAGTGTGTTTGACGTCCATGATGTCAAGAAGCCTCTTCAGCTCCCGGTAGTTTCCTGTGTAGGTATCAAACCCCGGTATTATATTTACCCTTCCGTTAGGCTCCTTCTTCTTACCCGTCGTGATCGTGGAGAGTATGCTTTTCAGCTCATTGTCGTATCCCGTAATCTGAGAGCCGACAAAGCTCGGCGTGTGTGCCTGTGGAACAGGCAGGTCCGGGGGGATGAGGCCTTTTTCCCGTGCCGTTTTTACATAGGCATTCAGATCATCTCCGATGACTTCAGCTATGCAGGTGGTGGATACCGCAAGCATTTTGGGCTTGTAGAGCGCATATGCATTTTCGAGTCCTTCGAGCATATTGTTAAGCCCTCCGAACACCGCTGCATCTTCGGTCATGGACGTGGAGATGGCGGCCATGGGCTCCTTGAAGTGCCTATTCAGATGACTTCTGAAATAGGCAACACATCCTTGTGCCCCCTGAACAAAAGGCATGGTGTCGGCAAAGCCGGAGGCGCAGAAAATAGCACCGAGGGGCTGGCATGCCTTTACAGGATTTATCTTTATGTTTTTCCGGGCAAAGTTCTTTTCCTTATACTCCTCTGTCTTCGTCCATTCAGCCACTTCTTTCACTTTTTCGGCAGGCCATGAATCCTCAAATTCCTTTTTGTTTTCGAACTGTTCCTGGTACTCCCGGTCCTGAAAGAGTTCGTTGTGGTCCCGTATCTTCATTAGTTTCATAACTACCTCCCCAGTACGTCCCCTGACTTCCTGGGGACCCCGTGTTTTCTTATTAAGCTCCATGTCGGGCTATTAACAGTCATATCCATGTCCCGCGCGAAAACCGGGAAACCGTCAAAACCGTGATAAGGCCCCGAGTAATCCCATGAGTGCATCTGCCTGAACGGCACTCCCATTTTATGATAGGAGTATTTCTCTTTTATCCCGGCGCCGACCATGTCCGGTTTGAGCCTTCTGGTGAATTCCTCCATTTCATAGAGCGTGGCGTCATCCATTATGACAGCACCCTCTTTCATCATGGGATAGGTCCTTTTGTAATCATCGCTGTGGCCGAATTCATATCCCGATGCAATGACTTCCATCCCAAGGTCTTCATAGGCCCCGATCGTGTGCCGGGGCCGCAAGCCCCCTACATAGAGCATTACCTTTTTGCCTTCGAGGTTCGGCTTGAATTGCTCTATGACCGCATCCATGACCGGTTTGTATTTGTCGATCATTTTCTCAGTTTTTTCTTTGATGGTGTCATCAAAATGAGAGGCGATCTTTCTAAGGCTCTCGTATATTTTTGTCGGACCGAAGAAGTTGAATTCGGTCCACGGGGTGCCGTACTGCTCTTCCATATGCCTGCATATGTAATTCATGGAACGGTAGCAATGGATAAGGTTCAGTTTCGACTTGTGTGCTATTCCCATCTCATTGACGGATGCGTCGCCTGTCCACTGTGCGATTACCCTCAACCCCATTTCTTCCAGCATCTTCCGTGAGGCCCACGCGTCTCCGCCTATGTTGTAGTCGCCGATCAGCGCCACATCATAGGGTGTTGTCTTTTCCAGGTGTCCCTTGCCGAGCACATGGTCCCTTATCGTATCGTTGGCAATATGGTGGCCCAGGGACTGGCTTACTCCCCTGAAGCCTTCACATCTCACCGGAACTATTGGTATTTTGAATTCATTTTGCACTCTTTTCGCAACAGATTCGATATCGTCTCCGATAAGGCCCACAGGGCATTCAGAGAGGATCCCGATCCCCTTTGCGAGAGGGAAAAGCTCTTTCAGCTCATGCAGCGCAGCATCGAGTCCTTTATCTCCTCCATACACAATATCCTTTTCCTGGAAGTCTGTGGTGATATGCATCGTGCCGAAGGTGTCGATACCGGTCTGCCCGTTATAGTAGTTTCTCCTGCCCCCCCAGCTGTATTGTCCGCATCCGATGGGGCCGTGGCTGATGGTGATCTGGTCTTTTACCGGACCCCATACCACACCTTTTGCGCCTGCAAAAGCGCATCCCCTTACGGTCATGACGCCCGGCCTGGATTTAACGTTGGATTTGACCTGGCACGTGCTGCATTGGCCTGTGGGATCATTGGCAGTCAGGTGTTTTGCCCTCTCCTTTTTTGCTTTCTCCGGATAGGCGTCCAGGATTTCCTCTATCATTTTTTGCGTGTCTTTAATTGCCGTGCTCATAGTTCCTCCTTATGCTACTGCCTCTTCGTTCTCCAGTATCCCGAAGTCCATGAGCAGTCCTTCCAACTCATCCATACTCACGGGAGTGGGAATAACAAGGTCCCTGTTATCCGCTATCTTCTTGGCCAGTGTCCTGTACTCATCCGCCTGGGTGTGCTCAGGGGAATATTCGATGACCGTCATCCTCCTCAGCTCGGCCCGCTGCACCTGGTTGTCCCTGGGAACAAAATGTATCATCTTGGTGTTAAGCCTCTTTGCAAGCTCGGCAATCAGTTCATATTCCTTATCGGTTTTTCTGCTGTTGCATATGAGGCCGCCGAGCCTCACTCCCCCGCTCTGTGCATATTTAAGGATACCTCTCGAAATGTTATTGGCCGCGTACATAGCCATCATCTCGCCTGAGGTAACGATGTAAATCTCTTTTGCCTTTCCCTCTCTCATGGGCATGGCGAAGCCTCCGCAGACCACATCACCGAGGACGTCGTAGAAGACGAAGTCGGTGTCCGTTCCATACCCTCCGTTTTCCTCGAGGAAGTTAATTGCGGTAATGATGCCGCGGCCCGCGCAGCCGACGCCGGGCTCAGGGCCGCCTGACTCGACACACCGTATGCCTCTGAACCCGGTAAGGACCACCTCGTCAATCTCGAGGTCCTCCACAGTGCCACGTTCCCTGGCAAGGTCCATTACAGTTGTTTGGGCCTTTGCATGGAGTATTAATCGTGTCGCATCCGCCTTAGGGTCGCAGCCCACTATCATACACTTGTATCCCGCCTCTGAAAGACCTGCAACGGTATTCTGTGTTGTTGTAGATTTGCCTATGCCGCCCTTGCCGTACACTGCTATCTGTCTCATTATGTCCTCCTGTTTTTTCGTACAATTGATTTCTATATCAGCAACTGTCATGCCAACAGTTGAGTTCCTTGATAATTAAGAAAACCCAGGAAAATTTAATATGCAGTTTATAACATAAATGTTACATATGCAACAAAAGTGAAATATGGAATCTGTCTGTCTTTAATTTGCTGTAGACGCCATTTACAATATTCATTATGCGTTGTCGAGCAGTCAGCGCATAGTGCTTCTGCTAAATCTCACAAGGCGTCCAGCCTTGCTCGAAGGCGACGCCAGCCAGTTCAGCCATCCCTGGCGTCACCGTCTGCCAACGCCCGCTTCAGCACCATGCACCGCCTGCTCTGGGCTGCAATTTGTCATAATGCAATCGAAAGCTGCTTAAGTAGGCTTAATTGTTTCGTCTATCATCAATTACACAGGAGCCTGATGACAGCGCAATGAGAAATCCAGTGGTAAGGATGAGTTTCAGGGAGCGAATCTCGGAGCTTTGGTAACGATTCCTGGCGAAATGAGCGTTAAACAAACGCTATGTCTGAGCCCGCCCACCCTGCAAAGCGGGCCAATGGGCGAGTTTAGCGTCTGTAGCGAATGAGCCTTTGGAATCGTCAAAGCGGAGAGCCTGAGCGGAAGAAACTCGTCCTTATCACTGGATTTCGGTTTGTGTTATCGCCGGGTCGGACAAAGTGCTGCTCCGGAACTGTGTTTGCAGAATGCGGCCACTTAATTTTTTGGCTTTCAGCTTTCACCTTTGAGCTTTGCCCTAATTAAAGGGTAGACTTTTGCTATAATTATCACTAAAGGCATGCGACGGCACAACGCTGCCTGTAAGACTTGTCCCGAAGGCGGCGCTGCTGAAAATAGGTGAAGAGAAACGCTACAAAAGAGCAATTGTCACGCTCTGCTTTGGAACTGTGGCGATCATCTCCGATATTTATGTGGCCCAGCCTATTCTGCCGCTTTTAAGCACGAGTTTTGGTGTAAGCCACACGGTTGCGAGTCTGGCGGTGTCTTTAAACATCCTTGCACTCTCCCTGGCATTGCTCGTTTACGGTCCTGTTTCCGATTTTGCCGGACGCAAGCCTGTCATGGTTACAACCGGTTTTTTACTGGTAATTCCGACCTTCTGTATTGCATTTACGGATAACTTCACAATTTTTTTAGTGCTGCGTACGGTCCAGGGGCTTTTCGTGGCCGGGATAGCGGCCATTGCAATGGCATATATAAATGAAGAGTTTCCGTCGGCGATTATGGGCAGAATGATGGGACTGTATGTAAGTTCGATGGTCGCAGCCGGTTTTTTGGGAAGGGTGCTGAGCGGGGTGCTGGCAGGGACCTTCAACTGGAGAATAACCTTTATAGTATTCGGCACATTTAATTTGCTGGGGTCATGGATCATGTTTAATTTTCTGCCGGAATCAAGGCAATTCAAACGCAGCGCAGGTCTCCTGAATGCTTACAGGGAAATGTTGAAGCACTTTAAAAACAGGAGATTATTCGGAGCTTTTGTAATAGCGTTCACCTTATTCTTTACGTTTACAGGAGCATTCACTTACATCACGTTTTATCTCAGTGCTCCGCCTTTCAATCTCTCAACAACCGGGCTTGGACTAATTTTCATGGTATATATAGCGGGCGTGCTGTCTCCTGTCGCGGGCTCGCTCTCGGGGCGGTTCGGCCGGAGGGCGGTCATGGGGTCCGGCCTGATGATCGCTGCGCTTGGAATTTCCCTTACTATGGCCCATACCCTGGTAGTGATCATTTCCGGCCTGTTTCTTCTCTGTGCGGGCCTGTTTTCCACACAACCAGCTGCAGGCTCATTCGTCGGGGACAATGCAAAATCGAGCAAGGGTTCGGCCACATCTCTGTACCTGTTTTCATACTACATCGGAGGGAGTGCCGGGGCCTTTCTGCCCGGGTTTTTGTGGAACGCCTGCGGCTGGCCGGGTGTGCTGGCTGCCTGCTTCATGTCTATTGCCATAGCATTTCTGTCGCTTGCGACACTCTGCCGCTGAAGCGAAAGGTTGATTACCCAGTATCCACCACCTGAAACAGCTAACCACAGACTGAAACAGCTAACCACAGAGAACACAGAGTTTTTCTCTGTGCTCTCAAGGCCTTGGAGAAAAAGAGAGAAAACTGCACTTTCACAAAAAGAGTGCACAGAGATGAAGGCCCTGTCTGATGTTATGTCTTCTTAAATCAATGAGTATCTCTGTGTCCTCTGTGGTGTAACGGTGAATTAGGGTCACTAAGCTTCCGGAATGCCGCCTTCCAGGGCAGTGACTATGATTTCTCCCGCTACTCCCATCGCCTTTTCTGAAAGGTGTTCAAAAAGCTCATCGCTGGTTGAGGATTTAGCGAGATTGAAGTAGCCGTATTTTTCGAGGATGCCTATGAGCTGTTCGCAGTTTATTTTCTTTTCATCATACAGGAACAGGGCGCTGCCGGTCGCAGTGTTGATCTTAAAGGATTGAATGCCATTTATTGTCCTCATGTTTTTTGTAAACACGTCGACATTCTGCGGCTTGTCTCGCAAGAAGGGCGTCTGTATTCTTATCCTGCCCGGCACATGGTGAATGTAGTATTCCATACACAGCATCCCTTTCCCATTAAAATAAGCACCTGCAAATGATGCCTTCGTAATTATAATCCAAACGAATAAATATATCAGTCCGTAAACAACACTCCCCGGGAGCTTAGGACTCCCGGGGAGTGTTCACTTTTAACCTGCCGGCAGATAAATATTATTAGGGCCAGATGGGACCGACGGTATATGTGCGGAACTGTGGTCCTGTTGCAGCTCCCCTCCAGACAGTAACGCTGTTACTGCCGTAATTGGCAACCCAGACATTGTTTAACGAATCTATGGCAATGGCAGACGGATTATTTTGAACAGTAAAAGTATTAATAATCTGACCAGTGAAGGGATTTAACTCAACAATGGTGTTGCCTGGAACTGCAGTACTGCCGTAATTAGCTACCCACACGCTGCCGGCGGTGTCTATTCTGACAGCTGAAGGCCCGCTGAGGGCTGGTGATGATGTGAACGGGATCACTCCTCCGCCGACGTTTAACTCTATAATGGTGTTGCTGCCCTGGTTTGTAACCCACAGATTGTCAGAGGGATCAACCGCAATACTGTCAGGCAGCTCACTTCCGGCTGGCAACGTGAAAGTGCCGATCGAAGACCCGACTGAGTTCAACCCTGTAATAGTGTTGCCGGGAGCGGAGGGGTAGCCCATGTTTGCGACCCATGTGGTCCAGGAAAGACCTACGGGGCCTATGGTAATGCCGGTCGGCCCGGAGCCGACATCAAAGTATGTGGCTGCCGGCGCACCGGACGGGGTTAATTCTGTAACGGAAGTGCCGGGCGCGGCGGAAGTGCCCATGTTTGTCACCCAAATAAAGCTCGAGGGGTCAATGACAATGCTAGATGGATTAGAGCCGACCGCGAAATTGTTTACGAATGCCCCCGTGGAGTTTAACTCTGTAACGTTGTTGCTGCCCTGGTTTGTCACCCACACATTGCCCGCAGAGTCTATGGCAATGCCTGAGGGATTAGAGCCAACTGTGTATGTGTTTATCAGTACCCCTGCGGAACTCAACTCGCTAACATTGTTGCTGCCCCAGTTTGTCACCCATATATTGCCTGCTGAGTCTATGGCAATGGCGGATGGATTAGTGCCAACAGTATACGTCGCAGGGACAGGAACGGTCACTGTAAGGGTGGCCGGCGCCGTGATGTTTCCCGGTGAAGAGGCGGTAATGGTGGTAGAACAAGTGGTATTGGGGTTTGCTGTAACAAGGCCGCTGCCGTTAACACTTGCACATGCTGGATTGGACGAACTCCATGTAACCTGAGTATTTACGTTAGAGATCACCCCGTTGGATTTTGAACCAGCCGCTTCAAACTGTATAACAGTGTTATTAGCCACGTTGATATTAGTCGGCGATATGGAAAGGGACTCTATTGTAGTTTTTCCTCCACAACTCATTAATGCCGCCGCCGTTATTAAGCACAGAGACAGTGCCAATACTGTTTTGAATCCCTTCTTAATTTTCATTTTGCCCTCCTGTCGTAGTGAAAAAATAGTCTCACGCAAAGCCGCAAAGCAAAGCAGCTCATTGGGAGGTATCTTTAATTTAATAAGTCTTTGTCTTTCTTTGCGACCATTGCGCCTTTGCGTGAAAATTCGCTGCTGATAAGTTTCATTTCTCACCCCTTTATAAAAAGCAAGTCAAAACATAAGAAACAAATAATCTCACGCAAAGGCGCAAAGAACGCAAAGCAAATCAACTACTATGGAGTACCTTTCTTTAATAGATATTTGTCTTTCTTTGCGACCTTTGCGCCTTTGCGTGAAAATTGACTGTGCTTTTTTTTTATCCTTTTTTATAAAACTTTCAGTCAACTGAAAGTTCGATATTATTCAAGTCGCTGAAAATGGTCACAAGGTTACAACATGCGATCTGAAGTAACGGTTCCGACACAGCAATATTCTTTTCAATTGCCTGAACGAAAAACTTGAATTTCCCGATTATTATATCATAATCAATTACAGCAATTCCCTTGACTTGCCTTTCGTCTCTTGGATAAGATAATAAATTCGGTCACACGCCTCGAAATATCAAGCGCAAATGTCTATTGGCGGCTCATGGCCTGTGAATATATAATTGTCAGAGGGCTATGACCGGTGCCGTGGAGGGTAGATGCTTATCGCAATTGGTTCTGATCACGCCGGGCTTGAAATGAAGTATGAAGTAATCTCTGTGCTGAAAGGGATGGGGCATGAGCATCAGGATTTTGGGACGCTTACGCCGCAGTCTGTCGATTATCCCGACTTTGGAGAGTTGGTGTCTCATGCGGTTTCTCAGGGAAAAGCCGACCGCGGGATTCTGATCTGCGGCACCGGTATCGGCATGTCCATAGTTGCCAATAAATTTGGCAATATCCGCGCAGCCCTTTGCAATGAACTGTTCTCTGCAAAAATGAGCAGACTCCATAATGATGCAAACATCCTTGTCCTCGGAGGCAGAATAATAGGTAAAGACCTTGCATCGGAAATAGTGAAAACATGGATGGTCACTCCTTTCGAAGGGGGAAGACACGAAAACAGGCTTAAAAAAATACAGCTTATTGAGAAAAAAACAATAATGAAAGGGGATTCCCAGAATTCCTGATTTTTCTGAGAATCAAATTAGGGGCCGGCAATGAATTGTGAGCAGCTGAAGAAGATTGATCCTGAAATTTTCGATGCGATTTGCAGGGAAACAGCGCGGGAACAGAGCAAAATACTTCTGATCGCTTCGGAGAATTATGCGAGTCGCGCGGTTATGGAAGCACAGGGTTCCGTTCTTACCAACAAGTATGCGGAAGGGTATCCCAATAAGCGGTATTACGGCGGCTGCGAATATGCTGATATTATTGAAAGGCTCGCTATTGAGCGGGCAAAGAAACTTTTCAACGCGGAGCATGTAAATGTGCAGCCCCATTCAGGGAGTCAGGCCAACATGGCAGTGTTCTTTTCAGTCTTAAAGCCCGGAGATACCATACTCGGAATGAGACTGGACCACGGCGGACACCTGTCACACGGAGCGTCGGTAAATTTTACCGGCATGCTCTATAATTCCGTATCTTATGGAGTGAGCAGGGAAAGCGGATATATTGATATGGATGAGGTGCGGAGAGTTGCCCTTGAGCATAAACCTAAAATGATTATTGTAGGCGCCAGCGCCTATTCGCGCATCATCGATTTTAAGGAGTTCTCGGAGATTGCAAAACAAACAGGAGCATATTTCCTGGCCGATGTGGCCCATATCGCAGGCTTGATAGCAGCCGGCGTGCATCCTTCTCCACTGCCCTATGCGGATTTTGTGACCACGACCACTCATAAGACGCTCCGGGGTCCCAGGGGAGGGATGATCATGTGCAAGGCAGATCATGCAAAGGCCGTTGATAAAATGATTTTCCCGGGAATACAAGGCGGGCCGCTGGCCCACGTGATCGCTGCAAAAGCGGTGGCTTTAAAAGAAGCGTTGTCCACGGAGTTTGGAGATTATCAGAAAAGGGTGGTTGAAAACTCCCGCCGCCTTGCAGGAGGTCTTATTAGGAATGGGTTTAAAATCATGTCCGGGGGCACGGACAACCACCTTATGCTCGTTGACCTCACCGGAACCGGCGTTACAGGAAAAGAGGCTGAAGAAACCCTGGACAGGGCAGGAATTACGGTGAATAAAAATGCGATTCCCTACGATAGCAAACCTCCGGCGATTACCAGCGGTATCAGGTTGGGGACCCCCTGCGTAACCACGAGGGGAATGGGGACGGCAGATATGGACGAGATAGCCGATATCATAACCGGCGTTATAAAGAATATAAAGGACCCTTCTGTCGTCGGTGATATGAATAAAAGGGTGCAGGCCCTATGCGCCAAGTTTCCTATCTATGCATGACGGCTTCGTAAAAAGCCCATATGCCGCGTTGTGCTGCATACTTCGTCACTGCGGCGTACCGAAAAGTACGCCTCATTCCTCGGTATTTGCACGCCTTGCCTATGAACTTTTTACGAAGCCGTCCGATGTTTGCTGTCTTAACAATTTTTTGCCACCGCTTAATGCATTATGAAATGCCCTTTTTGCGGAAGCATAGAGGACAAAGTGATCGATTCCCGGGCCGGCAAGGATGGCGATGTCATCAGGAGGAGAAGGGAATGCCTTAAATGCTCGCAGCGGTTTACCTCGTATGAGCGTGTTGAGGACCCGCTACCCATGGTAATAAAAAAGGACGGCAGCCGCGAGTTTTTTGACAGTCACAAGATAATCACCGGCTTGAAGAAGGCCTGTGAAAAACGTCCGATACCTATTATTAAACTTGAGGAAACCGAGAAGAACATTGAGAAGAAACTTATAGGATTGGGTGCGAAAGAGATAAACAGCTCCTGGATAGGAGAGGAGATCATGTCCTCGCTCAAGGAGCTTGATAAGGTTGCCTACGTCAGGTTCGCCTCTGTTTACCGGCAGTTTAAAGATATTAGTGACTTGATGGAAGAGGTGAAAACATTATTTGACCAAAAGGCCGGCGAAAAACCTTAGCCGAGAGGAAAGGTCGGAGGGCTGGAGGACTAGAGGGTCGGAGGACTAGTCTTCCAGTCCTCCAGCCTTCCAGTCCTCCAATCTTTTCCCCTCCGTTTTATTGAATTTGGTTCGCTGAAATGCTAATATAAAAACTCGACGGGTTTTTTTAAATAAAACAGGTAATTAGTGAGAACAACGGGAAATGGCACATATTATTCCTTTTAAGGGTCTGCTCTACAATCCGGCAAAAGTTTCAGGCGACGATGTAACCGCGCCTCCTTATGATGTAATAACCCCTGATTACAAGGAAGCGCTTTACCGGAAGAGCCCCTACAATATCGTCCGCATCGATTCAGGCAAACCAGTGGCCGGCGACACTGACACCAGCAACAAATATACACGGGCCCGGGATTTGCTGGAGCGATGGGTCAGGGAAGAGATTCTCATCAGGGATGAGACTCCGGCATTCTATGGCTACGAGATGGATTATGTTTCTTCGGGAGAGAGAAAACGACTGAGGGGAATAATCGCCCTCGTAAAAATAGAGGAGCTTGGCAAAGGAGTATATCCGCATGAGGAGACCCATTCAAAGCCCAAGGCAGACAGGCTGAGCCTGATGAAAGCATGTTATGGGAACATTAGTCCGATTTATTCCCTTTACAACAGCCCCGACAAGATTACCTCCAGGATTTTAGACGACATTAATAGCGCCCCTTTTGTCAGCGGCACCGACGCGGACGGAGCGAGGCATTCAATTTTCAAGATCACCGATAAGTCGCAAATTCAATCGATAGCCGCGGAGTTGCATGATAAACCCATATTTATAGCCGACGGCCATCACCGTTATGAGGTGGCGCTCGAATTCAAAAAAGAGATGGATTTAAAAGAGGGCTCGCCTAAGGCGGGGCAAACGAGTGGAGGCCCATGGGATTATGTAATGATGTTTCTTGCCAATATGGCGGATGAAGGCATTACCATACTTCCCGCCCACCGGCTGGTAAGGGGTCTCAAAGAGAATGACATTTTCCAAAAACTTGAATCTGACTTTACGATTTCAAGACTGCCCGATGCCGCCGCTTTCCCCCGTACGCTTTTACTTGAAGGGAAAAATGCTTTCGGCTTTTATATGGACAAGGGACGGGATTTCTACATTCTGAAATATAAAAGAGACGGCCTTGGCGACCTCCCTCCAGCCCTTAAAGACCTGGATGTCGTTGTGCTCCATGAGCTTATCCTCAGAAGAGACCTGGGCATAACCGATATCGACTATGAAATGGATATCAACGAGGCAGTCGGGAGGGTCCGCAAAGGGGATTTTGACGGTGTGTTTTTCCTGAATCCGACGGGCATTAGCGAAGTGGAAAGGGTGGCGCTGTCCAATTTGAGAATGCCGCCAAAGTCTACCTATTTCTACCCGAAGATACTAACCGGATTGGTTATTAATAGTTTTAAAAACAAGTTCTAAGGAGGACTATTATGTCAATAAGAGTAGCAATCAATGGTTTTGGCAGGATCGGAAGAAATTTTTTCAGGACGAGCAGGGGGCACAGCGGCCTGGAGGTCGTTGCCATTAACGATCTTACCGATGCAAAAACACTGGCCCACCTTCTGAAATATGATTCCGTTCATGGACCTTTCGATGCTGAGGTCAAGGCAGGCGAGGGCGTTATTATAGTCGACGGGAAAGAGATAAAAGTATTAGCGGAGCGTGTGCCTGAAAACCTTCCCTGGAAAAGCCTGAAAGTGGATATTGTAATAGAGTCCACCGGACTTTTCACTGAGCGGGAAAAAGCCTCAAAACATATCGATGCAGGGGCAAAGTGGGTCATTATTTCGGCTCCTGCAAAAGAGCCTGATGTTACCGTCTGCCTGGGCGTCAACGAAGAGGCCCTTGATCCAAGGCAGCATAAAATAATATCCAATGCCTCATGCACTACAAACTGCCTGGCGCCGGTGGCGAAAGTCCTGCATAAGGAATTCGGCATTATCAGAGGTCTGATGACAACTGTGCATTCTTACACTAACGACCAAAGGATCCTTGACCTCCCCCACAAGGATTTGAGAAGAGCGAGGGCTGCGGCGCTTTCAATGATCCCGACAACAACCGGCGCCGCCAAGGCGGTAGGTCTTGTGCTGCCTGAACTGAAGGGGAAGCTTGACGGATTTGCCATTCGCGTTACTACCCCGAATGTCTCTGCCGTGGACCTTGTGGTTGACCTGGAAAAGGATGTTACTGCCGAAGAGGTAAATGCAGCTATGAAGAAATGGGCGGAAGGCCTTATGAAAGGGGTGCTGCAGTATGTGGAGGAACCGCTCGTTTCATGCGACTTCAACGGTAATCCACACTCCTCGATTTTCGATGCGGGTTTGACGAAAGTAATGGATAAGCGCATGGTCAAGATTATTTCCTGGTATGACAATGAATGGGGCTATAGCTCGCGCCTAAGAGACCTTGTCTTTTACATCGGCAAGAGGGGGTGAGTATGGCGAGGAGAAATGATATCGCTGTCGATATTAAAGATATACTCGGCAAGCTTACAATCGAAGACCTTCAGATAAGGGGGAAAAGGGTTTTCATCCGGGCGGATTTTAATGTGCCCCTTGATGACAATCTGGTCATTACAGATGACAGCAGAATACGCTCAACCCTTGCTACTATCAATTATGCCATTGATGAGGGCGCCAAGGTAATTCTTGCATCTCATCTCGGCAGGCCAAGGGGGAAGGTCGAGCCCCGTTTCAGCCTTGCTCCCGTTGTCAAACGGCTGCACCGGCTATTGAATAAGGAAGTCATGTTTGTTTCCGATTGTGTCGGCCCTCAGGCCGAACATGTTGTCTCAAAGATGAAAGAGGGGGATGTCATTCTCCTTGAGAACCTCCGGTTCCACCCTGAAGAAGAGAACAATGATGAGGCCTTTGCAAAAAGCCTGGCAGGGCTTGCGGATTTCTTCGTAAACGATGCCTTCGGCACTGCTCACCGCTCCCATGCTTCCACTGTGGGAATTACCAAGTTCCTCCCTTCCGCGGCAGGCTTCCTGATGAAGAAGGAGATCGAATATCTTAAGGGAGTTGTGGAGAACCCTGTGAGGCCGTTCGTTGCAATCCTCGGCGGAGCAAAGGTGTCGGGCAAGATAGGAGTCCTCGAAAATCTCGTCAGCAAGGTCGACAAGGTCATAGTCGGCGGCGGGATGGCATATACTTTTCTCGGGGCGATGGAATACGAGATAGGCGACTCACTTGTTGAGACAGAGATGTTTGAGCTTGCTAAACGCATCATGGAGAATTTGAAGCACAATAATATCAAATTTTATCTGCCTGTTGACAGCGTAATTGCACAGACGATAGAAGCCGGCGCTGAAACTAAAATTGTCCCCACTCAGGAAATACCGAAGGGATGGCGCGCTCTTGATATAGGCCCTGCATCGGTGAAGCTTTTTTCAGAGGCGCTTCAGAATGCCAAGACTATAATCTGGAACGGTCCGATGGGGGTTTTCGAGATCGACGCGTTTTCGAGGGGGACATTTGCGATCGCCCACGCGGTGACAGATGCCTACGCGTTGACTATTGTCGGCGGCGGAGATACGGATTATGCTGTGCATAAGGCCGGTGTCAGTGATGCCATTACCTTTATTTCAACGGGCGGCGGGGCTTCACTGCAGCTGCTTGAAGGGAAAAACCTGCCGGGAATTTCGGCGCTGACCGATAAAAAATAAGCCGCCGAGCACTCAACACGCTTTTTTGTATGCGATTTGAGTGCTCGGCGAGCCCTAAGCTATCTGGAGTTCAACATCACATACCTTATGAGGAAACTTCTCGTTGGTGTGTGACAGGATGCCGCGCTTCAATTCAACAATGGAAGGGTTTTTGCTTTGAAAACGCCTGATCAGGTAATTCGCAGCAACCTCAGGTTTGATAATATCCCCGCACGTGAAGATATCTACTGCAGCGTAAGCATATTCCGGCCAGGTATGTATCGAAAGATGTGATTCGGCTATCACTACCATGCCGCTGATGCCAAATGGATTAAACTCATGGAAAGAAACATCGATGATAGTTGCTTTCGCCTCCTTAGCAGCAGAAACTAAAGCACCTTTGACCTTGCGCAGATCCTTCAGGATCTCAGGGTTACAGTCTCTCAATTCCACCAAAAGATGGGTACCTAAAGCATTCAATCCTCTCCCCCTTTGATTTAGAATCGAGGAAGCAAACCGCTCCTCAAGCTATAAATCATACATGAAAATTTCCATTCTTGTCAATGGATATAAGTACACTTTTTTAGCCGCCCCAATCCTTATTATTACATCAATTTTATAATATCATATACGATTAACCGGAAGTTGTCTATAAAAAAATGTAGTTAGGGCCCGTGATGGGGAACATAGGAAAGGCAAAGGGTATTTGAAGTGGTGGGCAGTGAGAGAATCGAACTCCCGACACGGGGCTTTTCAGGCCCCTGCTCTACCGACTGAGCTAACTGCCCATAAGTTTAAACATTAAACTTTTATACTTCCAAAAGTCAAGAATTCGGGGGGGCCCTATAAGGCAGTGTCAGAGTATCGAAGTGTCAAAGTGTCAGAGCAAGGGATTAACAAACAGCATCAAAGTGTCAAAGGTATAAAACTGCAAATCAAGGGTCGTGGTCTTTACTCTGACACTTTGATACTTTTTTCAACTGCCGGGTTTGTTATAATAGCGCAATATTGCCGGGCAATACAGGTCTCCGGGCAGGTATCCGTAACGAGTACTGAAGGGGCAGCGCAATTAATGAATTTTGTCCGATATCCGAAAATACTTCTGAAGAGCTTCGTCGATTTCTTTAAAGATGGCGGGCTTATGCTTGCCGGGTCACTGTCATATTTTTTTATGATGGCCATTATTCCGTTTTGCCTTTTTCTCGTTGCTATCTTCGGCTATTTTATAGGAGAAAATCAGGCATTCCTGAAATTTTTCTCGGCCAAACTGACCGGCCTCTTCCCCAGCATCACATATAAAATAACAGAGGAATTAAAGAAATTGATATCGTACCGCGGTCTTGGAAAATTCACATTTTTTCTGTACGGGGTGCTGTCAATGCAGCTCTTTGCGTCGCTGGAAACTGCGGTCAACACAGTCTTCAAAAAACGGGCCGGCAGACCTTTTCACATCAGGCTGGTGCGCTCGTTGTTTATTGTTACTCTCATCTTAATTGCTATCATCATATCTTTTGGCGCGACATCAGCCATTTCCATCCTTAAGGTTCTGAAGGACGTTTTCCCTGATATTAAGGTGGGCAAGATTACCGGCCTTCTTATAGCATACCTGATCCCGTTTATGCTTACCTTTCTGGTCCTTGCAATTATGTACAAGTTCCTTCCGCTCAGGAAGGTGCGACTCAGCAATGCGCTCGCCGGATCACTGTTTACTGCTATCTTGCATGAAGCCGCAAAACACCTCTTTACTTTTTATATAGTTAAGGTAGTGCGCCTGGGGACTGTTTACGGCCCTCTTTCAGCCTTTGTGATATTTTTATTGTGGGTCTTTTATTCATCGTGCATATTCCTTATCGGCGCCGAGGTTGTGCACAACCTTCAGGGACCGGCAAAAGGGGTCAGGTCTCGCGAATAATGCAGAATCCACCACCTGAAAGCAACGAACCACAGCCAAAAGTACCAACAGTAGGTGCCTTAGGCAGGCGCTTCTAAGCGAGAACACAGAGTTTTTCTCTGTGCTCTCAAAGCCTTGGAGAAAAAGAGATAAAACTGAACTTTCACTAAAGAGTGCACAGAGATGAAGGCCTCATCTGATGTTATGTCTTCTTAAATCCATGAGTTTCTCTGTGGCCTGGCTTAAGGCCCCTACTGTTGGCTGTGGTATGAGGGGTGAATTTAGGTAATTTGGGCTAAGTGAGACGTCATAATGTTATAATATCTGGTAAGAAGATTAAAATTGTTTGGAAGGAGTTGTAGAATGAAAAAGAATTTGTGGACAGTGGTTGTCGTATTCGCTGCAACATTGCTGATAGCCTTGCACGGAATGCATGCCGCATCATATGCAGGATCCGGGTTGTCTGGAAAAGTGACAGAAACCATGAACAGCGGCGGCTACACTTACGTCCTCCTCGAAAAGGACGGTGAAAAGACATGGATTGCAGTTCCCCAGATGAAAGTCACCAAAGGACAGACTTTGTCTTTCAAACCGGGCACCGAAATGGAAAACTTTACGAGCAAAACGCTTAATCGCACCTTTAAGAAGATTGTCTTTTCAGAAGGGCCGGTATCCTGACAGGAATGAAAGATAAGTATCGGCGCTTCAGGGGTTAGGCAGGCGTATTACATACTGATACGGCGGCGTCGTGTCTGCAATTAATGCCGGGTTCAGGTCTTTGATTGTGCGGACCGACGTTTTACACATACCGGCAATTGCCCTCAGGCTGATTGATTTGTCTGTTATTATTTCGCTGTATCCCGGCCCGTCGTCCGCGATATCGTCAGACGGAGTGAGTCCATAACTTTCCGGGTCCTGGGCCACAGTGGCAGCAGCCATAAACTTTGCCAAATAGTGGTTTACCATGCCCGGAAAGCGAACTCCCGCCCCCTTATCTTTACTGAGCAGGTGTTTGATTTTCCCGTCTCCCGCGTTGTATGCAGCGAGTGCAACATCCCAGCCGCCGAACATTTCATATAAATCCCTTAGGTAATTAGCTGCTGCATATGTGGATTTCACAGGGTCTTTCCGCTCGTCCACATAACGATCTATTCTTAGTCCGTACCTTTTAGCCGTCCCCTTTACCAGTTGCCAGAGCCCGACAGCATCACCCCTGCCTACAGATAAAGGAGAAAACCCGCTCTCGATCAGAGGCAGATAAGCCAGATCGAGCGGTATATCTTTGTCACTGAAAATCCTGGTTGTCACATCAATATACTTCTGAGATGCATTGAGCTGCTTTTCAAACGCCTCCGGTATTTTCTCGGTAAAAAATTCAATTGCTCTTTCGTACATCTTACCTGTAGCGGCATTCTCAGTAATTGCCTGCAGTTCTTCCCCGGCAAGAACATGCGCGGGCAACGATAAAGATAACAGCAGCGATATAAGAATAAACAACTGTCTCACTTGTTAAAGACCCCTGATTACCAGATTTAGTTGAAAAAAAGAAAAGAGTTGAAACGAAACGTTGTGTCAGCTTAGCATCTAGAAAATATAGCACATGAGGGCAAATTGTCAAGGGGGGGGCCTTGCCGTGTCATGCCAATTTAGAAATGTCCGGTTTTTACCAAAATAGAAATGTCCTGTTAACGCTACCGCCGTCTGCAGTCAAGCACTTTGTATAAGTTGTTGTAGACACCATTTGCATTTACAATATCTCCAAACACAATTCCGGAGCAGCACTTTGTCCGGTCGCAAAACCGAAATCCAGTGATAAGGACGAGTTTCTTCCGCTCAGGCCCTCCGCTTTGACGATTCCAAAGGCTCATTCGCTACAGCCGCTAAACTCGCCCATTGGCCCGCTTTGCAGGGTGGGCGGGCTCAGACATAGCGTCTGCTTTACGCTCATTTCGCCAGGAATCGTTACCAAAGCTCCGAGATTCGCTCCCTGAAACTCATCCTTACCACTGGATTTCTCATTGCGCTTCTATTAGGCTCCTTGCGTAATTGATGATATACGAAACAATTAGGCCTTGTGCGTAGCAGTTTGTGATTGCATTATGGCAAATTGCAGCCCAGAGCAGGCAGCACATGGTGCTGAAGCGGGCCGTTGGCAGACAGTGCTGCCAGGGATGGCTGAACGGGCTGGCGTCGCCTTCGAGCGAGGCTGGACGCCTCGCGAGATTTAGCAGAGGCACTATGCGCTGACTGCTCGACAACGCATAATGAATGCGGATGGTGCGATAGAGAAATAGCCTGCTGTAAGGCACAATTAAGTTTACAATTTTTGTAAACACAAATGCTTATTCAGTGCATATAAGTCTGATAGCAGCATCCAATAAGACAACTAATATTCTTTCGAATAGATTCAGATGATGCAACGCGGCTTCTTTCCCGGAAATCAGCAAGGTTGGGTGGCGCCCGATCAGGGCCCCCTGAATTCCCGCATGGCCTCACTGTAAACCTCATCTATGCAGTGGGTGTATTTAGGCGAGAAATGAATGAGCTCAAGGCTGCCTGCCTGTGCTTCGCGCGCAATCCGGCCTGCCAATGCAGCTGTAAGGTGATGGCGCTCATGCGCGCGGTCTTTGTCCCTTTCAAGGAAGTATGCCTCGCAGAAAAGCCGGTCTGAGCCGCTGACAAATCTCACTATCTTCTCTATATTCTCATCGTCGGGCGCAATGTCCGTAACATATGATACCTTCTGTCCCCTGGCAATGTGAGCAATCGGCATCAGTTCGGCCATACTGTATTGCGTGCCCGACACCTCGAAAACCATGGTAGCGGGAGACCCTGCCCTGATCGCTTTTTTGAAGGAAGAGAGCCAGGCCCCTACAGGCAGCCCCCGCGCGTTCAGTGCCGCCTTGTCGATGTTTATGTGAAACGCCTCTTCAAGGGCATAGGCCATGACCGGTATCTGATGGCAAAGCTCAACCCCTTTAATGGTAAAAAGGGGGTCTTTCATGACAGTGCCGTTAAATTCCCTTTCCGGATTATCTTTTCTCTGAAATGAATCCGCCGCATGAAAACTCGCGTGAGACATGGACGGGCCCTTTAGTTCAAAAACCTCTATTTCAAGCGGGTAATTTTTTATCAGGTTCCAGGTATATCCTTTGAGCTTTCCCTCAACGCAATCTATGATATTGGCGGGACCGAATACTTTGAGCGGGATGTCCCTCCTTAGTACCGTCCTCAGAAGCGTGTCGAAACCTATAAAGTGGTCTATGTGCGTGTGGGATACGAATACGTCGGTGATCTTAAGAAGACTGCCGGGACCAAGTGCTGCGAGGTCACCTGCATCGAAGAGCATGGCCCGGTTCTCTCTGATTATTCTAATGTAAACACACGGGTCTTCAAACGGACCGTTAACAGCATTGGCATGAAAACTTGGCTTCATAGTGCTATAATTATAACACTAAAAAAAAGAGGTAATAGGTGATGGGTTATGGGTCATAGGATAACGACAAAAAGTCTGTTCGTTTTTTTTACCCATAACCTATTACCTATGACCTATAACCTGTCTTTTAATTAGGAGGACATATGCCTGAACTAAGAAAAGACCCCATTTCCGGCAGATGGGTGATTATTTCGATAGAACGAGGGAAAAGACCTTCGGACTTTATATCCCCCTCTCAAAAAAGGAGGGCGGGGGGGTTCTGTCCGTTTTGTCCCGGTAACGAACATACAACAACCCCTGAGATCATATCATTCAGACCTGCCGGCACCACTCCCAATTCGCCGGGATGGACGCTCAGGGTTGTGCCCAACAAGTTCCCGGCATTGCAGATACACGGTGAACTGACTAAAAAAGGTGAAGGGGTTTTCGACCGGATGAACGGCGTTGGGGCGCATGAAGTTATTATAGAGACGGCGGACCACCAACTTTCACTTGCCACCATGCCGCTCAGGGCAGTCGAGGATGTGCTCTGGGCATACTTCTTCAGACTTACAGACCTGAATAAAGACGCCAGGCTCAGGTATGTCCTGATTTTTAAAAACGAAGGGGAAGTTGCAGGGTCCTCACTGGAACACACCCATAGCCAGCTGATAGCCCTTCCGATTGTGCCCAAGAGCGTAAAAGAAGAAATAGAGTCGTCAAAAAAATATTATGATAACAAGGAACGCTGCATATTCTGCGACATCATTAACCAGGAATTAAATGCGGACAAACGGGTAATTTACGAGAACGACAAGTATCTCTCGATATCGCCTTTTGCCCCGCGTGAGCCTTTTGAGACATGGATCTTGCCCAAGATGCATCAGTCGAACTTTTCTCCTCCGGACAAGAGCTTTTCCAGTCTCGCGGAAATCCTTCAGAGGACGCTGAAGCAGCTCGACAAGGTTCTTGATACACCCCCTTATAATTTTATCATCCACACATCCCCCTTCAAAGAGGAAATCAACGACTACTACCACTGGCATATCGAGATTGTCCCCAAGCTCACCAGGAGGGCCGGTTTTGAGTGGGGCTCAGGCTTTTATATAAACCCCACACCTCCTGAAGAAGCAACCAAATATATGAAAGAAGCAAAACTATGAGAATAGCCATCGTGAGTTCTGAGGCGACCCCCTTTTCCAAAACAGGGGGACTCGCTGATGTGGCAGGGACGCTCTTCAAAGAGTACCTTGCCATGAAACACGATGCTCTGCTGTTTGTGCCTTTCTATAAAAGCACTGCCCAACGGTTCAGCGGCATGATCAGGGACAGCGGCATTGAAATTGACATCCCGGTAGGCAACTCGGTAAGGACATGCAAAATATTTACGGGCGTCATGAGCGGCCCAACACCGAACATTTATTTTATCGGCAACGAAGATTTCTTTTTCAGGGATGAGTTATACGGAATGCCTGCCGGCGATTATCCCGATAATGACCAGCGTTTTGCTTTTTTTTCAAAAAGTGTTCTTGAGATCTGTAAAAAACTGGACTTGCAAATAGATATTATTCACTGCAACGACTGGCAGACAGGGCTCATTCCTCTTTACCTGAAGACCTTGTACAGTCAGGTCCCCATTTTAAAAAAGACCGCCTCTGTCTTTACCATCCACAATCTCGGCTATCAGGGACTGTTCCAGCCCCATGCACTGGAAGTAACCGGATTGGGAGCCTCGGTTTTTAATCCTGAAGGAATTGAATTTTTCGGCAAAGTAAGTTTCCTTAAGGCCGGCATTATAGGGGCGGACCAAATAACGACTGTCAGTAAAACCTATGCGGAGGAAATACGTTCTCATGAATACGGTTTTGGGCTGGAGGGGCTGCTCACAAAAAGAAGCTCCTCTATCAGCGGCATACTGAACGGAATAGATTATACTGAATGGGACCCTTCAAGCGATACGTTCCTTGTCAAAAATTACGACCAGACAGACCTTTCAGGCAAGCAGGCCTGCAAGAAACAGTTAATTAAAAAAACCTCATTAAAAAGTACAGCGCCCGGCCCGCTGACGTGTTTTGTCGGAAGGCTCTCATCCCAGAAAGGGGTTGATCTGCTGGCAGATGCTATTCCGGAGCTCCTGGGCGGGAGAGCAAACATGTTAGTTATAGGCAAAGGGGATGGCAGTTATCAGGATATGCTGCAGGCAGCGAGCAAACGTTTCAATGGCAGTTTTTTCTTCTGTGGAGAATTTAATGAATCTTTGGCCCATCTGGCCTATGCCGGCTCTGATGTCCTTTTAATGCCCTCAAGGTACGAACCCTGCGGGCTTGGGCAAATGATAGCGATGCGTTACGGGACCCTTCCAGTGGCGCGCAAAACAGGGGGTCTGTCGGATACTGTAGAGGATGACAAGACAGGCTTTCTCTTCGGAGAATACAGCGTGACTGCGTTCATGAGCGCTTTCAGGCGGGCAGTAAAAGCCTTTGATGATAAAAAGGCCTGGCGGAAAATGATAAGCAATGCCATGAAAAAGGATTTCTCGTGGAAAAAATCCACCAGGGAATATATTGCAATTTATCGGAATGCTTTAAAAATGAATGCATGGCAGCATGCATGACAAACGTTGACAAGGGCATAATGGACGACACGGAAAATACAATCGGGCAATCACCGGGGAACGACTCAGGGACCGAAACGCTCCGAAGCACAAGAGAACAGCTTAACAGGCTATCTGTCATATATGAACTTACCAAAGCAATCATATCAGCTCATGACTCCAGTGAGTTGCTGGAAAAGGTTTCGAAGGAGACGGCAAAACTCTTCAATGCAAAAGGCTGCATGATACGCCTTATAGAAGGCGGTATGCTGAAGATCAAGGCCCATTATGGCTTCCCGCCGGAAATGAAGGAGGCATTAACAGTCAGCTTGGGAGAAAGTTTCGTCGGCAAAGTGGCTGAAGAGGGGAAAACGATATTCGCTCAGAGCCCTGAAGATTTCGGCCATCTTGCACAACTCATAAATATGCAAACAGCTCTGTGCACTCCATTAAAAATCGGCGATCAGGTAATAGGGACCTTCGGACTGTATAACAAAAAAAATGTTGATAAGGCCGGCAACGAGACCATAGTACCGTTTACGGCGGACGACCGGATAACACTTGAAGGCTTTGCTTCAATTGCCGCTATCGTTATAGACAAATCCATTTTATATGAAAATTCAGTTAAGAAAGAGAAAGAGGCATTGGAAGCCAAACAGAAGGTTGAGGACCTGCGGGACCATCTGCAGGGTTTTATAGAGAATTCCGCTGACGCGATTGTCACTACTGACGTGGAAGGTATTGTTACCTCGTGGAACATCGGGGCCGAGAAGATCTATAGCTATACACGCCATGAAGCCATAGGGAGGTACATGCCTTTTGTCCCTGATTTTCTAAGGGAAGTCGAAAAAGTCTACACCGACCGTGTGAAAAGAGGAGAAACCATCAAGGATATCGAGACGGTCAGGAGGACCAAGGGAGGGAGGCTTCTGGACGTTAATCTTGCCCTCTCGCCCATAAAGGACCCCTCCGGAGCTGTTATCGGCATCAGCGGCATCGCCCGTGACATAACCGAAAAAAACGCATTGAAAAAGATCTGGTAAGCAAGAATGCGGTGTTATCAAAGCTGATGATGATAAGCTCTGCAATGCGGGGAACACTTGAACTGAACAAGCTCTTAAGGATGGTGCTGACCGCGGTTACCATGGGAGACGGACTTGGGTTTAATCGTGCGATGCTCTTTCTGCTTGACGAAGACAAGAAAAGCTTAAAAGGGGCGGTTGGCGTAGGGCCTTCAAGCCATGAGGAGGCCTGGCAGATATGGTCGAAGTTAACCACTGAACAAAAGAGTCTTGTTTCCATCATGGAGGAAATTGAGAAAGGCCCTTTGAGAAAAGATTCCTTTATGGACAGACTCTGCTGTGGTGTCGAGGTCTCCATGGATAGCGAAACAGTCCTTACAAAAGCGATAAAAGAAAAACGGGCCTTTAACGTGACTGATGTCCATGCCGAGCCGCTTTCCGATCCTGTTCTCATACAGCAGCTCGGCACGGTCGCCTACGCTGTGCTCCCACTTGTATCACGGAACAAAGTCATCGGGGTTTTGTGGGTTGATAACATCTACACCAGCAGGCCTATTACTGATCTGGACATGGAATTTCTCAAAGGGTTTTTCCGACCAGATGGCTTCGGCCATAGAGAACGCGCGTCTTTTTGAACATGTGGCCCAGGCCGAACAGGAGTTGGAAAACATTTTTGAATCGATATCCGACCTCGTGTATTTCACCAGCAGTGATTACACCATCAAAAATGCCAATAAGGCGGTAGCTGGCCAAGATCGGCAAACCCTTTGAGTCGATCGTAGGCAAAAAATGCTATGAAGTATTCCACGGCACCAGCGAACCCTGGCGGAAATGTCCTCATCATAAAACAATGATTACTAACAAGCCTTATATTGAGGAGCTTCAAGACCCCCAACTCGGCGGAACATTCCTGGTCTCCACCTCCCCGATCTTCGATAAGAAAGGACAGCTTATGGGCACAGTGCATATAGTCAGGGACATATCTGAGCTGAAGAAGCTGCGTGAAAAGGTCGCGACGGCCGAGAGGATGGCGGCCCTCGGTGAAATGGCGGCTAAAGTCGCCCATGAGATAAGAAACCCCCTGCTGTCTATAGGCGGCTTTGCCCGAAGGCTCGAAAAACGGCTGGAGGGCGAAATGAAAGAATATTCGAAAATCATAGTCGATGAGGTAGGCCGCCTCGAAGGTATACTCAATGACGCTCTCAGCTTTGTTAAGACCGCCCCTGTCAATAAGACGGATTTTGACCTGGGCGAAATCATTGACAGCATTATCGCCCTTCTCGAACCGGCAGTTCTCGAAAGAGGCAATAGCCTGACCAGGGAGGTGGCGCAGCCCGCTAAAATACGCGGCGATTATGACCGGATCAAGGAAGTCCTGATTAATCTTGTCACGAACGCCAACGAGGCAACGGACCACGGTAATATCATTATTAAGTCGTACCGGCAAGTGCTGCTGTCAGAACCCGACTTGCTGGGTCACAGGGCCCAAAGCTTCAATAGTATTGTTGAAATCGAAGACAGCGGATGCGGAATAAAAGAGGAAAATATCAATCGTATTTTTGACCCATTCTTTACAACGCGTCCGACCGGGACCGGCCTCGGCCTTTCGATAACCAAAAGGATCGTTGAAGAGCATGGCGGGAGGATTGAGGTGGAAAGCAGACGGGGCTCGGGCGCAACGTTCAAAATTTATATTCCTTTACAGGAGGGCTGACATGAAAATACTCGTTGTAGATGATGAAAAAAACATACTGAAACTTTACCAGGTTGAGCTTGAGGACGAGGGGTATACAGTAGTCACGGCCAATTCAGGCAAAGAGGGACTGGAGGTGTTTGAAAGGGAAAACCCTGATATCGTCACTCTGGATATACTCATGCCGGATCTGGATGGGATTCAGGTATTGAGGCTGATGAAGGAAAAAAGGCCCAATGTGCCGATCATCATGCTGACCGCATATGACTACAGGGACGACTTTTCAGTGTGGGTATCCGATGCCTATGTGGTAAAGTCATCGGATTTAACCAATCTGAAAGCCACTATAAAGCAGCTGATTAACAAGACAAATAAGTAGTAAACAGGCTAAAAAGGACGTGAAAAGTGAATCGTGAAAACAGGAAAACTTTCTTAAGATTCTTTTTTTTCGATTCACTATTCACTTTTCACTATTCACGGCCCCTTTAGCCTGCTTACTATTTGCGTTTGTGTTACAATTATGTTGCCTGTAAGTTGCAGGGTTAAATATCTTATAAACTGAGTGGGCGGAAAAAAGGAGGGTAATTATGTCTACGACGGATCATTGCGAGACAAAGGAATGTGCAGCGGGGGCTCCGGGAAAGCCCGCGGCAATGGGCTGGAAAGAGTTATATTTAAAGGAGGACTGGTGGGCCATCTATGTAGGTTTTGGCATCGCGCTGCTTTGCCTCCTAGCTTTTTTTAACGGCTCGACATTTGCAAAGTCGCTTGCAATAAATCCAGGCGGTTTGAAATGGACTCCCGGTTCTTTCGGCAAGGTGGTTGACCACTTCTCGAATAACGCAGGTCTGTACGGCATACAATTTCTTTTCTGGCTGGTCATATTCAGCATTACGACAAAAATAATGCGCATAAAGACGTCGGAGTTTATTCCTGCGTTTATTATTCTTTATATACTGTCAATATTGGCTTTTGTGATTGCCGGATGGAAGGACTCGGGCCCATGGATGCTGGAGCCCCCGATCGCAGCTCTTTTGATAGGGCTTGTAATAGCAAACGTTTTCCCCTTTCCCAAATGGATGGATTCGGGCTTCAGGGTGGAATATTACATCAAGACAGGCATTGTGCTTCTCGGCGCAACATTCCCCATCAACCTTGTGTTATCAGCCGGACCGGTTGCTCTTTTTCAGGCAACGGTAATATCCATTACGACATGCCTGACAATTTACTTTACGGCAACAAAGGTCTTCAAACTCGATAAGCGGCTTGCAGCGGTAATCGGCACAGGAGGCGCCGTGTGCGGCGTGTCCGGCTCAATGGCCATAGCAAGCGCGGTCGGAGCTAAAAAGGAGCATTTGTATACCTCCGTTTCCCTCGTGGTCATCTGGGCCTTAGTCATGGTTTTCTTTATCCCGTTTGTGTCAAAGACACTCAATCTTAATCCCGGGGTAGCAGGAGCATGGGTCGGGACCTCGGAGTTTGCCGATGCCGCCGGCTTTGCCGCTGCCAGCACCTATGGAAAAATGGCAGGCAATGAGGACGCGGCTATTCAGGGCTTTACTTTAATGAAGGTCATCGGCAGGGACATCTGGATAGGCATCTGGTCATTTGTCTTTGCCCTGATCGCCTGCCTGAAGTGGGAGAAAGAGGAGTGCGGGGTAAGGCCGAGCGCCATGGAGATCTGGTGGAGGTTCCCGAAATTCGTAATCGGATTTTTCGCAGCGTCGCTGCTTATGACCATTATAGCAGCCGGATATTCGCCTGCGGACTTTAACAAGGTTTTTAAACCGGGTGTCTTCGGACCCATTGCAGGGCTTCGCACGTGGGCCTTTATTTTCTGCTTTATGAGCATCGGGCTTACGTCGCGTTTTAAGGAGCTCAAGTCTGCAGGAGCGAAACCTTTCATCTCATTCACTGTTGGGGTTTTGGTAAATGTAACGCTTGGCTTTATTCTATCGGTTTATGTGTTCGGCAGTTATTGGATGACTCTCGGCAAATAAGAGATCCCAGTCTAAGGCCGGGGCAACCCGGCCTTATGGACGTCGGCAGTTTAGGAGTCGGATATGATAGCCAAATGCATTGACTGCGGGTTCTTCCAGAACGATCCCGCTATGATCGAAACAGCCTTTCCTGGATTGAACTCCCTGAGTTCTGCTTATTCATCAGTCAGGGCAGAATCCGGGATATGCGACCGTCTTGAGCTGTTTGTATCATCACGCTATGGCTGTAAATTTTTTGTTCAGGCAGATAATTGCAAGATTTACTAATAGGATCATAACTTAAGGCACGTATATCGTAATCTGTCATGCCCGTCCGCCTAGGCGGATTAATCGGGCATCCACCCTTCGACAAGCTCAGGTGACATGTTGCAACGAATCAGTTTCGAATCACTACTGTCCCAACGTTGAACAGAAAGAGCGGCGCAAGAGCTTGAAAATAGTGACACTAAGGAGCACCGGAGGATTTTTCGATTTGAAAATGGAACCAACTGATCGCCATACTTCCGCAATAAAGTGGAAGGAGACGGCACATGAATATTGGCAAGACCATTTTCTCTCAGCTTATGGAGTTTATTCCAGCCTACGAATTTCAGAAATGCGTGGAGCAATACAACGGCAATTACAAGGTAAAGACCTTTTCCTGTTGGGACCAATATTTGTGTATGGCCTTTGCACAACTCACGTATCGGGAGAGCCTCAGAGATATACAGGTGTGTTTACGAGCGGCTCAACAAAAGCTCTATCACATGGGCATCCGTGGCAAGGTTTCACGCAATACTCTGGCAAATGCCAATCAGGTGCGAGATTGGAGAATATATGCTGATTTCGCACAAGTGCTTATTAAGTCGGCCCGCGATCTCTACAGAAACGACGACTTTGGTTTGCAACTGGATCAAACAGTATACGCATTGGATGCTACAACTATCGATCTTTGTCTCTCACTATTTCCTTGGGCAAAGTATAAAAAACACAAAGGGGCAATAAAGTTGCACACACTTCTGGACTTGCAGGGCAACATTCCTACCGCAGTAATTGTTACTGAGGGGAAGGTGCAAGAGGTAACTATCCTCGATAAATTTCTTATAGAGGCCGGAGCTACCTACATCATGGACCGTGGCTATTTGGATTTTGCTCGATTTTATGCAATCCATCAGTCATCAGCGTTTTTTATCACACGAGCAAGACGCAATTTTGATTTCAGAAGGCTTTATTCCCGGCAGGTTGATAAAACAACCGGAGTGCAATGTGACCAAATTGTGCTAACGAATGGTCTCTATGCAAAAAAAGACTATCCCGAGAAATTGCGGCGCATTCGTTACTATGACGCTGATAACAATAAGCGCCTGGTTTTTTTAACAAACAATTTTACACTACCGGCAATTACTATTGCAGAACTTTATCGCTATCGCTGGCAGGTCGAACTGTTTTTTAAGTGGATCAAGCAGCATTTGAGAATAAAGGCATTTTATGGCACGTCAGAGAATGCGGTAAAGACACAAATCTGGATTGCAATTTCAGTCTATGTGCTTGTTGCCATCGTAAAAAAGCGGTTGAAACTACAACAAAGTCTCTACTCAATTCTACAGATTTTGAGTGTGACACTTTTTGAGAAAACGGCTATTTATCAGGCTTTGTCGAACGTAGATTATAAAGCAGAAGATGAAGCTCATTATAATCAGCTGTATTTACTGGATTAACGTTGGGACAGTAGTGGTTTCGAATAGATTTTAGATGAGGCAATCGTTTACTTGACAATAACGAATAGGTTCGAGTATAAAAGTAGACAATTTGGATTCAAAAATAGAATCTTAATATGCTATTATGAAATGGTGTGCCATTTTTAATCTTCTCGGGAATTGAAACAGTTTTTGGATTACTGCATGTTAATCGAAGACATAGTTCCCGGAGAGTGTGCTCGGGGGTATAGATGTTGAGTGAGAAAGCAATAAAAGAAATAGAGGAGATAATGGCAAAATACCCGGATTGTAAGGGAGCACTGCTTCCATCCCTTTATATTGCCCAGAAAGAATTTGGCTGGTTGAGTCCCGATGCGTATGCAGCTGTCTCTACTACTTTGGTCATCCCCAAGGCTACTGTCAGGAGTGTTGGCTCCTTTTATACTATGTTACGTAACAGGCCTATGGGAAGGAACGTGATAAGGCTATGTACGAATGTAGCGTGCATGATATTAGGCGCTGAAAGACTGCAAGACCTCTTAAAGAATAAATATGGTCTTGAGGATGGCGGCACTACCCCTGATAAAAGGTTTTCTCTTGTGATAATGGAATGTATCGGGATGTGCGGCAATGCCCCTGCAATGCTTGTTAATGACGATACTTACGGGGATCTTACGGAACAGACGATAGAAGAAATTCTCGCTAAATATAGTTAGAATCTTGAAGCTAAGCACACTATTTTATAAATAGAATTACTTATTAATAGGTTGAATTTGATAATGGAAAGATTCCTTTTAAAAGGCATAGAAAATCCTAATTCTGCAGATATCAATTTTTATATTGAGCAAGGGGGGTACCAAGCCCTCCCAAAAGCCCTTGAGATAGCGCCGGCAGATGTTATTGACATGGTAAAGAAAGCGAATCTCAGGGGGCGTGGTGGTGTCGGATTTTCTGCAGCAATGAAATGGTATTTTTGCAGTCTCAATAAAAATATTTCTCCCAAATACCTTATAGCTAATGCTGATGAGGGAGAGCCGGGAACATTTAAAGACAGGGCTATACTTGAGAAAAGGCCGCATTTATTAATAGAGGGCATGGCTATAGCTGGTTATTCCTACGGCGCGGAATATGGATATATATACCTCAGGGGCGAATATCCAAAGGCAAAAGCAATATTGAATAAGGCTATAGAAGAGGCATATAGTAAAGGATATCTTGGCTATAATATTTTCGGCAAAGGGGTGAAGTTCCATTTGGCGGTTCATCAGGGCGCAGGGGCATATATTTGCGGTGAAGCCTCCGCACTATTAGAATCTCTTGAAGGAAGAAGGGGACATCCGAGAATACCATATTATCGCCTTGCAAATGTGGGAGCATGGGGAAAACCAACCATTGTAAATAATGTAGAGACTCTTTCAAATGTCCCTTTAATAATCCAGATAGGTCCCGAAGAATATAGAAAGATAGGTCCTTCTAATTCTCCAGGTCCAAAGCTATTCGGGATTAGCGGACATGTAAATAAACCAGGGCTTTATGAACTTCCTATGGGCACTTCCCTGAGAGAACTTATTTATACACATGCGGGTGGGATAAAAGGGGGTAAGAAGCTTAAGGCTGTCATACCTGGTGGGATATCAACGCCCGTTTTACCAGCTGATAAAATAGACTGCGCTATGGATTTTGATTCTATGGCAAAGACAGGGAGCGGTTTAGGTAGTGGTGGTGTAATGGTTATGGATGAGACGACCTGCATGGTCAGGGTATTGTGGAGGGCTTTAAAATTTTATGAACATGAGTCGTGTGGGAAATGTACGCCCTGCAGAGAAGGGACTGGATGGCTGAGGCGTATTGTCGAGAGGATAGAAAATGGCAAAGGCAGGGATAATGATATAGAGCTTATAAATGATATCGTAGATAATTTCAGGGATAAGTGCTTCTGTCCCCTCGGTGAAAGCTTACCGATAGTTATCGAGCCCATGCTTATGCATTTTAAAGAAGAATTTGAAGATCATATAAAAAATAAAAAGTGCAGTGCGGTAATAACCTGATGATTACAATAACTATTAATGATAAGGAAATAAAGCTCGAGAAAACAATGACGGTTCTTGAGGCCGCAAAGCAGGCAGGTATAAAAATCCCTACACTCTGTCATCATGAACTACTTAAACCTTTTGGAGGCTGCAGGCTCTGTCTTGTTGAAGTGGAAAAAATGAAGACGTTACAGACTGCATGCACACTTTTTACCGTGGACGGTATGGCTGTAAGGACCGAGTCTGAACATATAACCAAAGCCAGAAGGGGTATGCTGGAATTCTTACTGATAAATCATCCTCTTGATTGTCCTTACTGTGACAAAGCAGGTGAGTGCGAACTTCAGGATCTTGTTAACAAATACGGGCCTACCCAAAGCCGTTACATAGAGGAAAAGCGGAAAATTCCTGAAAGCGTGGAAGATCCGATTATTGCGCGCAATATGGAGAGATGTATTGCCTGTACAAGATGTGTCAGGATGTGTGAGGAGGTTCAGGGAGCATTCGCAACTAGTCTTATTAATCGTGGAGGCTCTTCTCAGGTGCAGCCTTTTTCGGATGGCGCCGTTAGCTGTGAATATTGTGGTAATTGTATTTCAGCCTGTCCTGTAGGAGCAATTATGTCGAAGTTGCACAGGCATGCTTTTAGGCCATGGTACATCGAAAAAGAAACGGAGACAATCTGCCCACATTGCGGTGTAGGATGCACACTCGTTATTCAGGCTCGATCCAACAGCATTGTAAGGGTTGCCACAAAATTCGAAGTGGGTGTAAATAATGGGCTTACCTGTGCAAGGGGACGATTTGGTTATGACTTTGTAGGGAGCAGCGAGAGGTTGAAGACCCCGCTCATCAGAAAGGGCGAGGTGCTTGAGCCTTCTACATGGGAAGAGGCAATCAGCCTTGTTGCAAAGAGGTTAAGTGAGATAAGAGATTTGCATGGCGGCAAAGCGATCGGCGGTATTGCCTCGCCAGGATGCACAAATGAGGCCAATTATGTTTTCCAGAAATTTATGCGGATTGCCGTTGGGACTAACAATATAGATAGCATAGCGAGGATGGGTTATGCAGGCGCCCAGAGATTAATGGAAAATATCTTTGGGCAGGGAGTTACTGCAAATATGATTTCAGGTCTTGCCAATTCTGACACGATATTATGCATTGGCGGGGATCCGACTACTATAAATCCTATCCTTGGTTTACAGATCAGGGCGTCGCATAATAATGGCGGAAATATCTTGACAGTGGGACATCTGAAAGGCCTTGAGCATTTCAGACCTGTAATTATAGACCCCAATATTTACTCTGAGAATATTCTCCTCGAAGGGCTTGTTAAAGAAATCTCAAAAGGTAAGGCCCTTACAGGCGGACAGCGTATGCTTGAGGCAAGGATAAAAGATATAAAGACCTCATTGGAAGATGTAGAGAATAAATGTGGCATAACCAGACCTGATATTGAAAAATTTATAGAGATATTGTTCAATGCGCAATCACCAGCCATTGTGATTGGTCCGGAACTAATACAAAGGACTGACGGTAGTTACAGTATCATGCTTATTTCTGCCTTGAGTCACGTTATCAACGCAAGGCTATATCTGCTATCTGAACGGCCAAACGAACAAGGTCTTCTTGATATGGGCTGTGAACCTGATATGTTGCCTGGATATCGGCCTATTGGCTTAGCTGATTTTAGAAAGAGATATGAGAGTTCATGGGGTGCAAGCATACCTGCGGAAAGTGGTATTACATTGTTTGAAATGATAGAGGCAGTAGAAGAGGGTTCAATAAAGGCAATGTATGTCATGGGTGAAAATTTAGTTTTCAATCTGCCGAACTCTAAGAAGATAGAATCTGCCCTTAAGAATATTGATTTTTTAGTTGTTCAGGATATTTTTTTAACAGAGACTGCGCGCATAGCAGATGTTGTTATGCCCTCATTGAGCTGGGGAGAGAACGATGGTACCTATACTAACCTTGAGAGAAGGATTCAGAGATTGAGAAAGGCATTAGAAAACGATGGCATGGAGGACTGGAGAATAATTGCTGAGATTTCAAAAAACATGGGTATCGCTATGAATTACTTATCTTCAGAAGATATTATGAGGGAGATCAGCGAGGTCTCTCCTCTCTACAGAGGCCTTACATATGAAGAGATTGGAAAAGGCGGTGTTCTCTGGCCGTATAAGGGTGAGCCTCTCAGGGGGGTGTTAGAGGAAGTCATGATAAAAGACATTGCGCCTCTAAACCCTCGCGCCTCAGATGGAAAACTTTATATAGTTATCGAAAAACCACTCTTCCATTCAGGAACTTTAAGCAGAAGGGCCGTGGCACTAAGCAGTATTTATCCAGAGGCAGTTGTGAGGATTAACCCCATTATTTCAGAGAGACTGGGATTGAAGAATGGAGACATAGTAAGTGTCTCAACTAAATTTGGCGCCTTAACCCTTCCTGTTGTCTTTGATACTACGGTGAATGAGTCATCAGTGATGCTCACAAATTACTTTGAAGGCAGAGGGGCTTTTACACTTCTTGGTTATAACCTTGACCCGATCACGAAGGCCCCGGGAATTGAGGGTTGCGAAGTTACGATACAAAAGATATAAAGAACGCCTCTCCGTTAGCTTCGGTTTTTCTTTATTACTCTTTCCTTGTTTGAATTCTAAGCAGATGTTATCGGTTGTATTCGTGCTAACCAGAGTAGCCAGCCGCCACTCAGGTTGTCGCGAATAAGGGCGCTCATGGCCTCATTTGCGCGATGGTTAATCTCTTTAACAACACCTGTCATCGGGGCTACTAATTCATGTGTCTCACCGATAGTGCTCGATACCTTGGCAAAAGATTCCCCGGCGACCAGGGTGCTTAGCCCTTCAGGTATATCTATATAGAGGAGCTCGGCAGCAAGGAGCCAGTACCTGACATCACAACCAACCTCCCATATTTCCTCCTTAAGCGGTCTTGCCCATGTGCCTTCTTTATAAAATATAACAGGGTTTTCTTCATCCCTTAAAGGGACAAAATAGTCTCTGAACTCATCGATAAATGATTGCCTTAGTATCCAGCCTACATTATCAAATACCTTCTTTGCTACATTTCTCATAAAATCAGGCGTGAATGGCTTTTCAATATACTCAAATACACCGAGTCGCACTGATTCTTTAGCATCTTCCAGATTAGGATAGCCTGTAATAATGACCACATCTAACTTTGGTTGAATAATCCTGGATTCTTTTACTACTTCCATTCCGTTAATATCCGGCAGTCTTATGTCAGAAATTAGAAGATCAAACTCCTCGCTATTAATTCTCTTTATCCCATCCTCTCCCTTATCAACTGTTATGATATTATAGCCTTCAGCACCGAGTATTCTTTTACAACTCAGGCTTACAACAGGGTCGTCATCTACTATTAATATCTTCCCCCTTTTCCCCATAGATATACCCCCTTTTATTACATCATACTCAAGATTACGTGGTATCCTGCCTCACATTTATACTACAATTATAATAAAAATATCAAATTAAAACAGTTAAAATATACCGAAAAATCATTTCAGATATGAAGGCCAGCTATAAGGCAGCTGATAAAAAAGACAACAACTTGACAGGCTAAAGGCAAAAGGCTAAGGGAAAAAGACAAAAGGTTGAAAAAAACAAAAAATAAAACCTTTATTTTTTCTTATTTTCCTGTCTGTGCGCTATGGCCTTTTCAATCGCTTCGATAATATCATCAGGAACAAAAGGCTTCTCGATATAATCAAAGGCCCCAAGCTTGATGGCCTGAACCGCAGTATTGATGGTCTGGTAGCCGGTAATTACTATTACCTCGGTATCCGGCCATTCTTCCTTGACCCTCCTCAACACCTCGATCCCATCGATATCAGGCATTTTAAGGTCAGTCAGTACAACATCAATGGGACCGTCTGCGAGTATGGCGAAACCTTCTGTAGCACCCCCGGCGCTCATGACCTCGAACCCCTCGGGAACGAGTATGCGCTGGCAGCTTAACCTTACGATAGCTTCATCATCAACAATAAGAACCCTGCCTTTATTCATATCTTCAGTTGACCAGAGGGAGTCTTAAAAAAAATCGCACCCTTTTTTCACCTCGCTTTTTACTAAAATCCATAAATATCCTTCTCCGGTTAGCTTACGCGGACGTGCTGCTTCTGTCAAGACCGCGAAACAAATTCCATGTTGACTGTATATGGGTGATAAGAGTTATTATTATCGATGTTATCGATGCGTGCTTTTCTGCGTAAAAAAGTAGATTCTCTTTCCGGGAAGCTTGTAGTTGCTTTACGCGGCATGATGCCGCTTAAAGTAGATTCTCTTTCCGGGAAGCTTCTAGTTGCGTTAAGCGGCACGATGCTGATTGTGGGGTTTTTCTGTGCCTTTACTTTCATCAAACAATTCCCGGATGTGCCGCTCAGAAAGGTTCTCTTTTACGGCGCGCCCTTTGTGTTAATCATGTCGCTTTTACTGTGCCTGATTATTTATCACTTTGTTACGAGACCTCTTTCGTATCTCGTTGACGGGATGAAGCGTCTCTCTTCAGGCGATATGGAGTGTAGAATTAACCTTGAAGGCTCTGATGAAATCGGGATGGTGGCGCGTTCCTTCAATAACATGTCGGACGAGTTGAAAGAATACAAGGAAAAAATGGAAAATTGGACCAAAAGCCTTGAAGATGAAGTGCAGAAAAAAACCGCTGAAATCTATAAGGCGCAGGAACACCTGATTAATACGGAAAAGCTTGCATCACTGGGACGCATGGCTGCCGGTGTCGCCCATGAGATAAACAACCCTCTCACCGGCATTGTCACCTTTTCCCATCTGATGCTGAAGCGCACTCCCCCTGAAAATACACAGGATGTTGAAGACATTAACATAATTATCGACCAGGCTGAACGTTGTTCGAAGATCATAAAGGGGTTGCTCGGATTCTCCAGAAAAACCTCTTCGGAAAAAATCATGGTCAATCTCAATACATTGCTCGAAAACACGCTGGCAATGGTCAGGCATCAATCCAGATTTTACAATATCCATTTTGATCTTGATATGGACAGCTCGCTGCCGGAAGTGAACATTGATCCCAACCAGATACAGCAGGTCCTTTTGAATCTGCTGATGAATGCCGCGGATGCAACGGAAAAAAAGGGAAAGATAACCCTGGGGACAAGGCAGGTTGAAATGGACGGCGCCAGGTTCGTTGAGGTCAATGTTACCGACAGCGGCCCGGGGATTCCCGAAAACATCCGCAGCAAGATATTTGAGCCGTTCTTCACGACCAAACCAGTCGGAAAAGGGACGGGGCTCGGACTTGCGGTAAGCTACGGCATTATCAAAAAACACGCAGGTAATTTATTTATAAAGGACTCACCGGGCAGCGGCGCAAGTTTTTGCATCCAACTACCGGTGGTTAATCCGGTAGGCTGAAGAGGTTTATTTAATGCAGTTGTCGAAAATAATAGAACTTGTAGGCGGCACCATCGTGATCAATGGAGGCGTTGAAGCGGTGGACATTACCTCTGTCTGCGGCGCAGACCTGTTAAGCAATGTATTACGCTATGGCAAAAAAGGGGCTTTACTGGTCACCTGCCTTAATCAGGCCCAGGTCATTAGAAGCGCAGAGATCTCGGATATACCTGCGGTACTGCTGGCCTTAGGAGGAATTCCTGAAAAAGATATGCTCTCGCTTGCCAGAGAGAAAAACATTGCGCTTATAACGACACTCCTGCCTATGTACACAACGTGCGGGATACTCTATGCCGCAGGGCTGAGAAGCTGTGCGGAGGAATGATGCCTGAGTCCGGTTCACTGGAGGGAAGTTTTCATCTCATGGGCGGGGATTTCACTAATGCCGGTTCTGCTTCGAGCGAATTAAAGGCAAAACTCATCAGTTTCGGGGTGGCACAGAGCATAGTGCGAAGGGCCGCAATAGCTGCCTTTGAGGCTGAAATGAATGTAATAATACATGCGGTGGCCGGGACACTGCATTATCTGATCACAACTGAAGTCCTGACGATTTCTGTCACAGATATGGGGCCCGGAATAGAAGATGTCAATCTGGCCATGCAGAAGGGGTATTCCACTGCCCCTGACTGGGTACGGGAGATGGGCTGGGGGGCGGGTATGGGCCTGCCCAATATCAACGAACAATCCGACTATTTTAAACTTGATACAGTTGTCGGAGAAGGAACAACCCTCGAAATTTTTTTCTATTTAAATGGCTCACGAACGCGAGCCCTTGAAGGAGAGAAATGCTGACAGTTAACACTATTGCCGAGAAACTTGGATTGAAAGTGATGGTTCAGGGAGATTTATCCGAGATAGTCAGCGGTTGCTACATCAGCGATCTTCTTTCCGATGTGATGGCGCACAGCAACGACCATGAACTATGGATAACGCTGCAGACACACCCGAACATTGTGGCAGTGGCAGTCATCAAAGGGATCTCCGCCATTATATTAACAAACGAAAGAAATCCTGAACCTGCCACGATAAAAAAGGCCGAAGCTGAAAAAGTGACAATCATGATGAGCCCCCACACCACATTTGAGCTTGCGGGACTCCTGTATCCCATGATAAAAGACAGCCGGCCGTCATGAAAGACGGTTTAAACAGTATATGAGTGTATGAGTATTTTCCCCTTTGGGCAATATCTGTTTTACTCTTTTACTCATACACCCATATACTCATAAACGGTTTTAGCCTGTGAGATATTACAAAGCGGATCTTCATATCCATTCCTGCCTTTCACCGTGCGCCGAAATAGATATGACCCCCCGGCGGATCATAAATTCGGCGCTCGACAAAGGGCTGCACATAATTGCCGTAACAGACCATAATTCCGCTGAAAATGCCGGGGTTGCAGTCAGGACTGGACGTGATGAAGGCATTACTGTCCTGCCGGCCATGGAATTGACCTCTCAGGAGGAGGTCCATGTACTCGCTATTTTTAATTCAGAGGAGAACGTTGCCGCAATGCAGGAAATCGTCTATGCTACGCTGCAGAGCGGTGTTAATGACGAATTCGGAATAGGCTATCAATTGGTTGTAAACGAACTCGATGAAATCCTCGACTATAACAAGAGACTGCTCATAGGGGCAACCAGCCTTCCCCTCGGTCAGCTGGTAAAAAACATTCATGCCTTTGGGGGGATAGCAGTTGCCGGCCATATTGACAGGCAGAATTTCAGTGTCATATCCCAGCTCGGGTTTATTCCTGAGGATGTCTCGTTCGATGCCCTGGAGATTTCGTATGCCATGGATTTACCTGAGGCGACCGCCCAATTCGGCAGGTATGCCAGGATCCCATGGGTCACGTCATCCGATGCCCACAGTCTGGGTGATATAGGCAGGAGATGTACGACTTTTCTGCTCAATGAACCCACATTTGATGAGATCGCACTGGCGTTTAAAGGCGAAAGGAAAATCATAATTAACAGCTAAGAGGGTTGGAGGGTTAGAAGGCTGGAAGGGTCATCCAGTCATCATGCTCAGGGAGAATTATGGAAGATTTATCATTGCACATGCTTGATATAGCGGAAAACTCCATCGATGCCGGGGCGACTAAAATCGATATGATCATAAAAGAGAGTTCTGCCGAAGACCTGCTTACTTTCAGCATCCGCGATAACGGCAGGGGGATGGATGCCGAAACGCTTGAGAAGGTCGACGACCCTTTCTTTACGACCAAAAAGGTAAGGAGATTCGGCCTTGGAATCCCCCTGCTCAAGCAGGCTGCCGAAGAATGCAACGGCGCCTTTTCCCTGGAATCCTCGCCGGGTAATGGAACTTTCATCACAGCGGTATTCCAGCGCAGCCATATCGACAGAAAGCCTATGGGAAACATAGGGGCCACGATGGCTGTTCTTATAAGCGGCCACCCCGACATAGATTTTACGCTGACATATGTGCGTGACGATTTTTCCTATCATTTTGACAGCCCTGCAATAAAAAAAGCTCTCGATGGGACGCCAATTAACCTGCCGGATGTATTAATATTAATAAAGGGCGACATCAACGAAGCAGTGCATGGAGACGAGGCATATGGCACATAACAAAGGGTGTGTGAGTATATGGGCAAATGGGTAAAAGAGAGTAGGGGGTCTTACTCACATGCTCATTTACTTATATGCTTATTTTAGTGAAACATGGACAATATTGATTGTTTTGCGTGCAAGCATTTTTATATCACCTGGGACAGGCGCTTCCCCTATGGATGCAGGGCCTTAGGTTTCAAAAGCAGGGGCATGCCTTCCGCCGAGGTGTTCAATGCCTCTGCCCAGGAATGCCTGAAGCATGAGAAAAAGCCTAATCACCCTAAGGAATTAAAAAAACGTGAATAGTAAATAGTAATATAAAGACTGAGGATTAGAGGGCTGGATAGTCAGATGTGCTGCTAACCTTCTGACCCTCAGTCTTTTATTACTATTCAATATTCACCTTTCACCTTATGTTTGTCCTGTAGAGCGGTAGTACGCGTGTTGACTTTACCATGCTGGGGAATTTATAATTTGTGTTCAATATTTTGAGTGGGGGTTATCCATAATGGGAACATATACTACATTCCATCCGCATAACAGCAGAAGGAAAAAAACGCACGGCTTTCTCACCCGGATGAGCACCCCCGGGGGCAGAAAGGTGCTGAAGAACAGAAGGGCCAAGGGCAGGAAGCGTTTGGCAGGCTGACGGGTTCGTAAAAAACTCATATGCTGCGTTACGCTTCATGCCTCCTCACTGCGACGTACAAGACGTACAAAAGGTACGTCTCATTCGTCGGCATTCGCATGCCTTGCCTATGAGCTTTTTACGAACCCGTCAATGGTAAGCATATGAAGGGGGCATTCCACGGTGAAGATGCTTTTTATCGTCCTGGTGAAGCTTTACCAGTACTTGATTTCAAGTGTGTTGCCTTCCAGTTGCAGATTCACGCCGTCATGTTCTGAGTATTCCATCCAGGCCTTAAAAGAATACGGCGCGGTCAAGGGCGGTTATCTCACCGTTAAAAGGGTTTTAAAGTGCCATCCATTTCACCCGGGCGGATATGACCCGGTAAAATAAATGTAAAGGATTTTGTTATGGAAAAAAGGACCTTACTCGCGATTGCTATTTCTATTGCCATACTAATTGTATACCAGTATTTTTTTCTTAAACCTGAAGCACCTCCGGTTACCGGTCGCGGCATTGTAAAGGAATCCTCCAAAGAGGAAGTGAAACAGGCTTCTCCTGCCCCTGCGCCTTTGATCCCGAAGACGGAAGCGGCCGAACCTGAAAACGACGTAGCGGTGGATAACGACCTTTATACTGCTACCTTCAGTTCCAGAGGCGGCGTCATAAAAAGCATTCTGCTGAAGCAGTACAAAGATGAAAACGGGAAACCGATAGTTTTAAAAAGCGAAGATGTGCTTCCTCCGTTTTCGATCGGGGCGAATGAGGGGTTCCAATTTGCTCATGCCCCCTTTCAGATTATCGGCAGCAATGTAACGCTTACTCCTGCAGTAAATACCGCCTCTATTGCCTTCGACTATTCCGACAAGGGGATATCTATCCGCAGGACCTATACTTTTCATTACGATGACTATGCAATTGACCTGAAAGATGAAGTAAACGGTCTTCCGTCATATTGGATAACGCTTGGAAAAGATTTCGGTATTTATAATAAAGAGAGTTCACGCTCAGTACACTACGGGCCTGTCGTATTGAAGGATGCGGACCGACTTGAATTTTCTGAGTCCAAATTGAAAGAGCCCAAAATAATTAAAGATGGCGTCAAATGGATTGCACAGGAAGACAAGTATTTCTTTTCCTCCCTGGTTCCCAAAGGGCCTGTTGATGAAGTCAGGGTGTGGAATCAAAACGCCGATGCGCTGGTGGCAGCGGAATTTAAAGGCGGGACAAACAACTATATGCTTTACGCCGGTCCCAAAGAAAACAACCGGCTGCTGCAATATCATGTAGGGCTTGAGTATGTGATTGATTTCGGTTTTTTCTCCATTATCGCACGCCCGCTTTTTTGGGTTTTGAAGCTGTTCTACAAGGTTTTTCATAATTACGGGGTTGCCATTGTTATTCTTACCACCATAGTGAGGATTCCGTTTATCCCTCTGGTGAGCAAAGGGCAGCAATCGATGAAGAAGCTTCAGGATATCCAGCCGAGAATGGCTGAAATCAAGGAGAAACATAAAAGCGACCCTCAGAGGATGCAGAGGGAGGTCATGGAGCTTTACAAAAAGCACAAGGTCAACCCGATGGGCGGCTGCCTTCCTATGCTGCTGCAGGTACCGGTCTTTTTCGCTCTTTATAAAGTGCTCCTAATCTCAATTGAACTGAGGGGGGCACCCTTTATTTTCTGGATCCATGATCTGTCCCTGAAGGACCCTACGTACGTTCTGCCGGTAGTTATGGGAATTACCATGGTCATACAACAGAAGATGACTCCCTCTTCCATGGAGCCGATGCAGCAGAAAATGATGATGATTATGCCGGTTGTGTTTACATTCATGTTCCTGAGCTTTCCGTCAGGCCTCGTCCTGTACTGGCTTGTAAATAATGTATTAAGCATTGGCCAGCAATTCTATACCAACCGGAAGCTGGTCAAGAAACTGGCTTAAGACTTCAATGTTGAATGTTGAATTGTGGAAAGAGAACATTTTTTAAAATTTGAACTCCACAATTCAAAATTCAACATTCAAAATTCAAAATTTCCATGAACTCTCCTGAAGATACAATTGCCGCAATAGCCACCCCCATAGGCGAAGGTGGGATAGGCATTATCCGTCTTAGCGGCAAGGACGCCGTTGATATCGCCGGCCGCATTTTTTCGCCGTCCGGATCTAAAAAACTGAAGGATGTGTTGTCCCATACTATAACTTATGGATTTATTGTCGATCCGTCCCATGGGGGGAAAATAGATGAAGTGCTGGTTACAGTTATGCGTGCCCCAAGGACATACACAAGGGAGGATGTGGTTGAGATCAATTGTCACGGGGGACTGCTTCCGCTTAAAGCAGTGCTCCATTTGCTCCTAAGGGAAGGAGCAAGGATAGCGGAGCCAGGAGAATTTACGAGGAGGGCTTTTTTGAACGGCAGGATAGACCTTTCTCAGGCGGAAGCGGTTATTGATATCATAAAGGCCAGAACCGATCAGGCGGAACGCCTGGCGCTGGCCCAGTTGGAAGGGAAGCTCTCCAGGAGAATAACAGAACTGCAGGACCGTATCACGACATTGTGCGCGTACGTGGAAGCGCAGATAGATTTTCCTGAGGATGAAATTGAGACGGCGAGGAAAGACGAAGTTATTGAGACAATGAGGGCCGTCGGCAAGGAATTATTATACCTTTCTGCCGGATATGAGGCAGGCAGATTTTTCCGAGATGGCGTCGCAACCGCCATTGTGGGCAAGCCTAATGTCGGCAAATCATCACTGCTGAATGCCCTTCTCGAAAAAGACCGTGCCATCGTTACCGAAATGCCCGGGACAACCAGGGATGTGATAGAGGACACGCTGAACATTGAGGGTTTGCCCTTGCGCATAATGGATACTGCAGGCATACGGGAGACCCATAACCTTGCTGAAGCAGAAGGAGTAAAGAGAAGCCTGAAGGCTATTGAAGGGGCTGATATCGTTATTGCAGTGCTGGACAGCAGCTTGCCCGTTGACAAGGCTGATGAAGAACTGCTTAGGGCGGTTGCTTATAAAAGGACCATTGTCCTTATTAATAAATGTGATATCAGGTCGCCTGATTTCTCTGTCCCCGACGGCTTAACGAATGTTGTCGAGGCATCGGCATTGAGTGGAGAGGGTATCAAGGAACTGAAAGACATGATCTATTGCGTGTGCATTTCTTCCGGAGTTCGCGGGGAGACCGAGGGCCCTCTCATCACCAACATCAGACACAAGCATTCACTCGACCGGGCCGCTCAGGCACTTGCCGAGGCAGTAAACGTACTCGAAAAAGACATCCCGATCGAGATCGTCGCCATGTACGTGCGAGAAGCGCTTGACTGGATGGGATCAATAATCGGTATTTTTACCACCGACGATATTCTCAATAAAATATTCAGCGAGTTCTGCGTAGGAAAGTGAAGTCAGGAACCAGGGATCGGGAATTAGGGACCAGTAAACAGTGTACCTGGTCCCCGGTCCCCGATCCCTGGTTTTACTTTTTCGGTGCAGGAGCAGGCTGCGGCATAGGCTCCGGGTTTGGGGCCGGCGCCGTCTTAGGCGCGGCAGACAGCTTTGCAAGTTCATCCTTGTTTATTTCGACCTTGTAATTCTTTTTGAGGCCGTCTATGTATTTATCAAAGCTTGCTTTCTGTTTTTCGGCGGTCAAACGCTGCATGATCATTCCCTTTACTTTGTCATAATCGACAACCGTTCCTTTGATATCGGTCACCTTGAAAATGTGGATGCCGTCCTTTAATTTCACAGGCATTCCAACGTCGCCCTTCCGTAATTTGAAGACAACATCCTCGATTTCAGGGGCAAGTTCCCCTTTCTTAAACCAACCCGTGCTGCCTCCCGAGTTTGCAGATTTCTTGTCTGTTGAAACTTCGGCAGCTACTTTTGCGAAATCTTCGCCGCTCTTTAGCCGTCCAAGAGCTTTTTTAGCATCGTCTTCATTCTGTACGACTATCTGGCTCAGCTTGATCTGATTGTGCATCATAAAATCGTCCTTATGACCGCTGTAATAGTCCGCGGCGTCCTTCTCGCTGACTTGTGAAGTTGCCTCTATCTCTTTTTGAAGCAGCTGGTTAATCAGAGTGATCTTCCTGAACTCCTCAACTTTTCTCTCGAAATCCTTATTCTTGTCCAAGCCCATCTTCTTGGCTTCAAGATACAGCATTTCTTTTTTGACCAGTTCGTCTACAAACCGTGAGGTGCCTTCAGGCCCCTGGAAGAATTGTTTTGCCATTTCCGGCAGCGAATTCAGTTCAGCCTGCACGTCATCTTTGGTAAGATTGTCGCCATCAATTTTCACCACGTAACTGCCTTGCATTCCTCCACCTTTTGAACAGGAGGCAACAAAAATAAGGGCCAAAAACAATAACAATATTTTTCTCATTATCAGGGATCTCCTTTTAGATAGTAGTTTGAAACTCTAACATAATTTAGCCATAAAAGTAAAAAAAACACAGAAATGGGTCATAGGTGAAAATAAACAAATCTTTCTGTTTTTTTGTCCCCTGACCGATTACCCAGAACCTATGACCTAACTTTCTCTGTATAATAAAACATGGGAGTGGGGCCATCAATGAAAAAAATAGTAGTCGGCATGAGCGGCGGGGTAGATTCGTCCATTACCGCCTACCTCTTGAAAGAGCAGGGATATGAGGTTGAGGGGGTGAGTTTTGTTCTTTATGAGGCGAGGCTAAAAAACACCTTTTCCGTTTGCTGCTCTCTGGAATCTATCGACGATGCCCGAAGGACCGCAGGACATATCGGGTTAAAGCATAGGGTAATTGACTTGAGAGAGGTATTCCTGGAGCAGGTCATAGAGCCTTTTATTGAAGCTTATAAGAAGGGGATTACCCCAAATCCCTGCATTCTCTGCAACAAGCATATAAAATTCCCCTATCTTTTGAAGGCAGCAGACGAAATGGGAGCCGCTCATATTGCCACAGGCCATTACGCCAGGGTGACTAATTCCCTTCTCCCCTTCGTCTTTTGCTCCGATTCGCCGACTCACCGATTCGCCGGTTCGTCTTTTTTAAAGAAGGGGATCGATGTGCGAAAGGACCAATCTTATGTGCTATACGTCTTGAAGCAGGAGGAATTGTCCAGGCTCATACTACCCCTCGGAGTCAAGACAAAACCGGAGGTGCGTGAGATGGCAAAGATGCTGGATCTTCCTGCGGCCAAAAGACCGGAGAGCCAGGAAATTTGCTTTGTCGGCGATAAAAACTACTGCGCCTTCATGGAGGGTCTGGCCGAGAAAATGGAAGGGCGGATCATTGATGTCGAAACAGGAAAAACATTGGGCACTCACAAGGGAATACATCTCTACACCATCGGTCAGAGGAAACGCATGGGGATCGCAGTAGGCAAGCCGCTCTATGTGGCAGGAATAGATCCTGCGCAGAACGCTATTTACATAGGACCGAGAGAAGCCGCGATGAAGAGGACCTTTAAGGTTGAAGGAATTAACTGGCTGTCGCCGGAAATTGACGCGGAGACACGGAGACACGGAGACACGGTGACAAGTATCCGGGCTACGGTGAAAATAAGGTCTACAATGAGAGACGAGCCCGCGACTATAAAGGTTGTTGATGGCGATCTCGCCGAAGTAGTATATGATGACCCTCAGTGGGCGCCTGCACCGGGGCAGAGTGCGGTTTTTTATGACGGTGACACTGTGTTGGGCGGCGGGATAATAAGTTTTTAAAATCTGAGTGTATTATGTTATTTTAAAAGACCAAAAAGGCACGGGAGAATGTCATGCAGGGAAGTATAGTTTCCATAAATATAAGCGATAAAAAAGGCGAAAGGAAGAAACCTGTTGATGAGGTTAAAATCGGCGAAAACTTCGGTATCGAGGGTGATGCCCATGCTTCATCGGATTGGCACAGGCAGGTAAGTCTTCTCGCTCTTGAGAGCATACAAAAAATGCAGGCGATGGGACTCAAGGTAAGTCCCGGCGACTTTGCCGAGAACCTTACTACCGAGGGGCTCGATCTCATCGCTCTTCCAATCGGGACAAGGATCCGCATCGGCAATGACGTTATCGGCGAGGTAAGCCAAATCGGCAAGGAATGCCATACACGGTGCGCCATTTACTACGAGGCTGGTGATTGTGTCATGCCGAAAGAAGGTATTTTTATAAGGATCCTCAAGGGCGGCGTGATCAGAAAAGGGGACAAAATAGATGTCAGCTTCCGGCTGCCGGAAACTGAAGTTAATGAGGAGGCAATATAATATCAGGCAGTAAGGAATAAGCTGCCTGCTGCTACTGACTTTATGATTACAGTTGCTGTGCTTACATTGAGTGATAAAGGCTCCAGGGGGGAGCGGGCTGACCAGAGCGGCCCTTTGATTGCAGATATGATTAAAGATATAGGCAGAGTCGACTATTATGATACGCTGCCGGATGAGCGCGAGCTGATAAAAAAGAGGCTCCTGGAATATGCAGGCAAGGTCGACCTGGTACTTACTACCGGCGGGACCGGTCTTTCTCCGAGGGATGTGACGCCTGAGGCAACGCTTGATGTAATAGAACGGCAAGTGCCGGGCCTTGCAGAGGCCATGAGGATGGAGGGGATGAAAAAGACGAGCAGGTCGATGCTGTCGAGAGCCGTTGCCGGGGTGAAAGGGCAGACACTGATCATAAACCTGCCGGGCAGTCCCAAAGCTGTCAAAGAAAACCTTGAGACTATTCTCGAAGTCCTGCCCCATGCTGTTGAAAAAATAAAAGGCGACACGGGGGATTGCGCGCGATGAAAGATGTTTCTTTTACCCTGTCCTTTTTTGCAGGAGTCCTTTCGTTTCTTTCCCCCTGTGTCTTACCGCTTGTCCCTGCATATATTTCGTTTGTTACAGGGCTTTCTCTGGATGAGCTTAAAGCAGGTCCCCGCCTCTCAAAAGCCATGGGCAATACGATTGCCTTCATATTGGGATTTTCGACGATATTTATTGCGCTTGGCGCCTCTTCATCGTTCATCGGCAGCCTGTTTCTCAGGTATCAGGACTATCTCAGGATTGCCGGCGGCATACTTACCATAATGTTCGGTCTCTTTATCGCAGGGTTTTTAAAATTAGATTTTCTAATGAGGGAAATGCGATTTCATATCCAAAAAGGCCCGGCGGGTTATGTCGGAGCATTTTTTATCGGTATGAGTTTTGCTGCAGGATGGACACCCTGCATAGGGCCTATTCTTGGGACCATCCTGATCTATGCGAGTTCAAAGGGGTCTGCAACTTACGGGCTGAAACTCCTCTCTGTCTACTCGCTGGGGCTTGCCATTCCCTTTATCCTCTCGACACTTGGCATAAATGCGCTTTTAAGCCATACAAAAAAGATTTACAAATTCATGAATGTAATAATGATTGTCAGTGGTGTGATATTGATAGCATTCGGCATTATGCTTTTGACCAACAGGGTCAGTATGCTGTCAGCCATGCTTCCTGATCTGGGAATTAAATTCTAAATAATAACAGTAAGTAGTAAGTAGTAAGTAGTAAGTAGTAAGTAGTAAGTAGTAAGTAGTAAGTAGTAAGTAGTTGAGTAGAAGGAAAAAATAAAATGATAAAACAACGATCCGTTAAATTTTCAATTTTACTACTTTCTACTTACTGCTTACTTCTCACTGTTCTTTTGTCCGGTTGCGGGTATACCATTGAAACGAGGGCGACCCTGCCTTTTGATACCATTTCTGTGGGCAAAATAGAGAATAAAACATCTGAGCCCAAACTGCAGGACATGTGTCACCTGGCATTGGCAGAGACCTTTTCCCAATTCGGTTACGAGGTGAGTTTCTTTGCACGGTACCGGCTCCAGGGTGAGATATACCGGTTCGAGTTAATCCCTACAACCGAAGTTAACCTCGCTGCGACACAATATCAGATAGTCATGAAGGGGAGTTTTAAACTTGTTGATACGGAAAGCGGCAAATCTATCCCCCTTCCGGCTGATAGTCCTTTTATCACCTATTTCAACGCCAACACCACCGACACGCTTGAGGAAATTATGACGCAAAAAGAACTTGCGGAGGCCAGCGCTATGGCAAATCTGGCCCAGACGCTGGTAAGTCTTGTTACATACAATACTCCCAAGAATTTTGCCGGCCTGTTGTTTAAGCCTGACGATATAAGAAATCTGGAGGGCCTTGTAATCAAACTGAGGGATGAAAAAGACCCACTCTCTCAATATTTAAGGGACCAATTTTCTCCGGAACTGCAACGCAAAATGGATGCTTATAACCAGTTCGATTATTCGGCAAATGAACTCAAGACTGCCCTGGCCAATGCATTAAACAATATAATCCAGAACAAGGACATTTTTGATGAAAAGCGTTTTGCCCATGTAATACTCAGCGATGAGACCATTCGGCTCATCAGGCAGAATGCACAAGGCGGTAATCGGGTGAAACTCAACCGTATACTTCTTGATGAGGCGTATCACGATGAATTGGCAAAAACAGCAGGCAATTAGGTAATGGAAAATATGAAGGTGAGAAGATGGGAAGGTGCGCAAAACCCGAAGATGAGAGGTTGTGAAGGATGAGAAGGTGCGCAAGAGCCCCGAAGATGGGAAGGTGGGAAGTTGAGATGGTGCGTAACAAAAAGAGCCAGCTTTTCTATCTTTTTCACACCTTCACACCTTCACAACTTCTCACCTTCGGACTTGCTCACACCTTCACACGTTCTCAACTTCTCATCTTCGGATATTGAATGAGCATAAAGCAATTTCAGCAGGAACTTTCAAGGGGCATGCCCTCCCCGGTGTATCTTTTATACTCATCAGAAGATTTTCTGTTGTACGGGGCTCTCTCAGCAATCAAAGAACAGTGCAGTGACGCGAGCGGTTTTAATTTTGAAGTATACGATATTAAGTCGCCTGACGATACGATCCCGGTAGAACAGATTGTGGATATCGTGAACACGATGCCGTTTATATCAGCGCGAAGGACAGTTGTCATCAACAACGTCCAGAAACTTGCCAAAAAAGATTTGCAAAAGCTTGAGGCCTACCTGCTTAATCCTGCTGATACTGCGCTTTTGGTAATGCTGCATTCAGGCGCCGCGCCAAAGCTTTTTGGCGCCGCGGCTTCCGGAAGCATCAAGACAATTGCACTTACCGTCCAGGAAAAGGAACTCCCCATGTGGATAAAGGAGCAGGCCCGACAGAAGAAGGTGCGTCTCACCGACAGCGCGGTGGAATATCTTATTACTATGGACGGTACAGACCTCGGCATGCTCTATGCAGAAATAGAAAAGCTTGCATGCTTTATCAGCGATCGTGTTATTGACGTTGCCGACCTGAGAAGTATCATCTATTCCGGAGTTGAGTATACAGCCTTTGACCTTCTTGACGCGCTGAAGATAAAAGATGCGAAAGAGGTATTCAGGATCTTTGAGAACGTCACTAAAAATCAGGAACCGCAAATGCTGCTCGGCGCTCTGAATTATTATTATGCACGGCAAGGGTCCGCATACCGTCAAAAAGATGCATCCGGACCCGTCCCGACAATCCGCCTCTTGCATGAGGCGGACATTGCCATAAAGTCATCGCACAAGTATGTTATCGAAGATTTGCTCGTGAAACTACTTAGAGGGATAGAGGGATAGAGGGTCTGAAGGTTAGCCAACCTTCTATTCTTCTATCCCTCTATCCCTCTTTTTTTTGAGATGCGTTTGCTTTTTTTGCCAGTTTCGAGATCTTCCTGGATGCGGTATTCTTATGAATTATGCCCTTGGATGCAGCAGTGCTGATAGTGCTGAAGGCCTCTTTCAAAGTCTTTTCTATATCTGTCTTGTTGCTTCCGGATAGCACGGACTCCACCTTTTTGGTTTGGGTCTTTATGCTTGCCCGCACCGACTGACCGCGCATTCTTCTTTTTTCATCCTGGCGGGCTTTCTTTATAGCAGACGGGTTCTTTTTAGGTGCTGATTTGGCTGCCAATGTTCCTCCTTAAAAACAGGTTATAGGTTATAGGTTATGGGCTATAGGACAAAAGCAACAGTTTGGTTATTCATTTTTCCTGACCTACGACCCATAACCTATGACCTGTTTTTTAACATAAATCTTAACAGAAAATCAATGTTTATGCTAAAATCTGTCATATGAAATATACTCCGGCTGACCCCAGCGGTCTAAAAACCTATTCCATTAAAGACCGGCACAGCAAAGTATCGATAGAGAAATCGGCCCTCCCGCATGTGAAAGGCGGTTCGCTCAAGGATTTTGCAGGCAGCCTGCCTGACTTCCTTGCCGCAAGCGACATAAAAGCCGTAGTGCAGGCAGTGGTTCAGGCTCACAAAAACGGCAGGCCGGTGGTCCTGGGCATGGGTGCCCATGCCATAAAGGTGGGTCTGTCGCCATTGATCATTGATTTAATGCAGCGCGGCATTATTACCGCTGTCGCAGCTAACGGCGCCTGTATCATCCACGATTTTGAGATCGCTTTTATCGGTCGAACTTCGGAGGATGTGGCTCAGGAGCTGTGCACCGGATCCTTCGGCATGGGCAGGGAAACCGGCGGGATGCTGAACAAGGCCATCACTGAAGGCGTATCAAAAGGTGAGGGGATAGGCCGCTCTGTGGGTTCCTTTATCGAGGGTTCATCTTTCCCCTTTAAAGAGAAGAGCATTTTCGGCAGAGGCTTCAGGCTTGATATTCCCATGACTGTCCATGTGGCGATAGGTGCAGATATTATTCATATGCATCCGGAGGCTGATGGCGCTAGCATCGGCGAGGGGAGCCTAAGGGATTTCAGGCTTTTTTCGTCGGTTGCAGCCGACCTTGAAGGCGGAGTTTATATCAACCTCGGTTCAGCTGTTCTGTTGCCCGAGGTGTTTCTCAAGGCGCTGACCACTGCGCGGAATCTTGGGAACAAGGTCGAAGCGTTTACAACGGTAAACATGGATTTTTTCCAGCACTATCGCGCCCGCGAAAATGTATTGCACAGGCCGACCATGATGAAAGGACAATGCTTTGCGCTCACAGGGCATCATGAAATAATGTTGCCTTTGTTGGCAGCGATGATAATCGAAGAGTTATGAAAATAGAGGAGAAGCAAAGAAACCACAGCCAACAGTAGGCGCTTCTAAGCGAGGACACAGAGAAATCCTTATATACAAAAAGCTCTGTAAAGTCTTTCAGAGTGCACAGAGTATTTCTCTGTGTTCTCCGCGGATAGGTTGTCTCTGTGATCTTTGTGGTTAATTTTTGGTTGGAAGGGATTTTATAAGAACTATGACTGTTATAGTTGACCAGGAAAAGTGCATTGGGTGCGGCAATTGCGAGGAGATTTGTCCTGCTGTATTCCACCTCAGCGAGATAACCGGCAAATCGGAAGTTATCGACGAAGAGGCATGCGAGTTTGTGGGCTGCTGCGAAGCTGCCGAAGAAAACTGCCCGGTCGAAGCTATAACCATTGAAGAATGACCATTGATGAGTTCCCCGGAGCCTGGCCTCTCTTAAAAAAGCAGATAAAAACTCTCAATACTCCCTGGCTCGAAAATTATGCCGGCCACGACAGGGACCCTTTTAAGGTGCTCATTTCCTGTCTTCTGAGCCTAAGGACACAGGACAAGACAACCGGCGAAGCGTCTGAGAGACTGTTTGCCCTGGCGTCGGCCCCTGAAGTGCTGGCCGGTCTGCCGGTGAAAACAATAGAAAAAGCAATATACCCGGTGGGCTTTTACCGCGTTAAGGCGCAGAGGATCAAGGCAATGAGCAAGGAAATAATGAGACGGTATGGAGGGAAAGTACCCGATACCATTGAAGAACTTTTGACCCTTAAGGGCGTTGGCAGAAAAACCGCTAATCTTGTTGTTGTCCTGGGCTACAATAAACCCGGCATTTGCGTTGACACCCATGTGCATAGAATAGTTAACCGGTGGGGGCTTGTCACGACAAAAAATCCGAACGAGACCGAATTCAGGCTGAGAGAACTCCTGCCCGTAAAATACTGGAAAGAACTGAACGGGATGCTTGTGGCTTTTGGGCAGGGGCTCTGCAGGCCCATATCCCCCCGCTGCTCCATATGCAATGTATATAGTTATTGCGAACGTAAAGGCGTGACTCTAAGCCGATGAGGTGTGTAGTTTATTGAATACTTGCTTAAAATTTCGGCTTAAGTCCGGCCTGTTTGCACAACTCGTTAGCTGTTATTCTATCAATCGTTGAATGTCTCTTTACCGGGATTGCCTTGTCATTGTTTGAAAATATTGAATGATTGCTGCCTTCCCTCAATAGACAAAAGCCGTTTTCTTCAAAATATTTGATGAGTTCGCGGCGTTTGACAGACACTCTATACCTCTGCCGGCATCTGTTCAAATAGAACCCTGCCGATGGGGATTTCTTTTTTCTGCTGCTTGTATGCCTTGATCATTTCATCCAAGGCATCCTGAAGCATTGCCCTGCATTTTTCAATTGTTCTGCCCTCTGTTATAACTTCAGGCCATTCAATCAATTGCCCCATATAACCGGAAGGGATTTGCGTATATTTCGCAGTATAGGTATGTGTCATGTCATCGCCTCCTCTTTATAGTGAATTATGACCAGGCATTTGTGGATCCGTGGGTCCGTCCAATTCTTTTCTTTCATCATACCACCATACGCGAACGATTTCATAGGGCACTGACCTTAATACACTGGACCTGTCCTCGGACAAAAATGCCTTCTATCTCAAGGTTACGGCTGGTTTCACCATACGACCTGTCATAGAAGAAGGTGACTTGATCTTAATTGAACCTGCAGCCGAGATCAGGGAAGGCGATATGGTTCTTTTTTTGTCGGCTGAAAACAAATGTCTCGGTAAAATTTATTACCCTTACAATAATCTGTTGATTCAGCCTCTTGACCAGGATTTGTCACCTATCATGCTCAGAAAAAAAGAAAAGAGCAGACATCCGATAAGAATATTTCGGGTCAGGTGGATTAAGAAATGATTCCACAATTCCACAGAATTAAATAATTTTAAAAATAAAATGCCGGTGGAGAGACTTGAACTCTCACATGGTTGCCCATAACGGATTTTGAGTCCGTCGCGTCTGCCATTCCACCACACCGGCTCGATGCTGCCCCGGGTTATCTGCCGTGCATCCTGAAGAAATTTTCGAGAGAACGGTCGTAGGTGCGCTCGAACTTCTCATTGAAAAGGCACGCGGGCAGTTCCCCGTTTTTCCTGTGATAACGAAGGCATTCGCAGCATTTGTTCTTCCTCTCGCAGGAACTGTAGGTGCAATTGCAATATTTCTCGTTGTTCGCTGATGTGCATTCCATAAGCGTTAGTATATCATAATGAATCCCTGGCCTGTCCAAATACCCCTTCCCAGTGTTTTTTAAAAGCGCCGAATTTTTTGCCATGTATTGCCGCCCGCATTTCTTTGAAAAAGGTGAGATAGAAATGAAGGTTGTGCAGGGTGTTGAGGCGCATGGAGAGAATTTCTTTAGCAAGAAAGAGATGCCTTAAATATGCCCGCGAGTAGTTCCGGCAGGTGTAGCAGGAGCAGCCGGGATCAAGGGGGCCGGCGTCGCCTTTGAATTCGGCCCTTTTAATGCTGATCCTGCCCCTGCTCGTAAAGAGTGTTCCGTTGCGTGCATTACGTGTGGGCATTACGCAGTCGAACATGTCGAAGCCGCTCTCGACCGCTGTGAGCACATCAAGAAGATCGCCTACTCCCATAAGGTACCGGGGGCTGCCGGGAGGCATAAGAGGGGCAATGAATTGAATGATCTCATACATCTCCTCTTTGGACTCTCCGACACTTAATCCACCCACAGCATACCCGTCGAACCCTATGCCCGCCAGTTCATCAATACTCCTCGCCCGCAAGTCTTTATACATACTGCCCTGGACTATTCCGAATAAAGCTGGAAGATCAGAGGGTTGGAAGTCTGGAAGTCTGGAGGACTGGTCGTCTGACCCTCCGACCCTCTGACCCTCCGACCCTCCGACCCTCTGATCTTCTGACCCTCTGACCCTCTGACCCTCTGACCCTCTGGTTTCCAGGTAGCTTTTACACCTCTGCGCCCATTTTGTGGTTAATTCGAGTGATTTCACGGCATAGGGATATTCGGCTGGGTACGGGGTGCATTCATCGAACGCCATTGCAATGTCGGCGCCGAGCATTACCTGCACCTCCATTGCCTTCTCAGGCCCGAGGAAGTGAAGAGAGCCGTCGATATGGGACCTGAATTCAACACCGTCATCCCGTATCTTTCTTAGAGCGGAGAGGCTGAAGACCTGGAACCCGCCGCTATCGGTAAGAATAGGCCTGTCCCAGTTCATGAACGCATGGAGTCCACCTACTGCCCTGATTATTTCGTGGCCGGGTCTGAGGTAAAGGTGGTACGTATTTGAGAGGATTATTTCCGCGCCCATTGATTTAAGTTCCTCAGGACAAAGGGCCTTGACCGTTCCCTGAGTGCCTACAGGCATGAAGACAGGAGTGCTGATCGGTCCGCGCATGGTTTCAAGTCTGCCAGTGCGTGCGTTTCCGTCAATATCATTTACACAGAACTTCACCGGGTTATAATAACATCAAAATACTGTGAAACGTGAAAGGTGAAAGGTGAAAAGTCATAATATTTTGTCATTGTCTCGAAAGTCGTCATCCCCGAGATTTTTTATCGGGGATCCAGGAAACAACATAAAATGGATTCCCGCTAGAAGGATCTGCAGGAATGACAGGCGTTAGGGTACTTTCATGTCCCTTTGTGAGCTTGGCTCATGAGGATTCCCGTGAAAACGGGAATCCATTTTCACGGCTTTTATGTGTTATCTTTATTCACGCTTCACCTTTCACTTTTCACGTCCTTTATGGCCACGATGTTATTAACAATCCATTCACACATAATTCACCGGAAATGTTTTGTTAAATCAGGAGATTACAAAAATAGCATTTTTCCCCTTGACACTCACAAGATATTGTGGTTTAATGTCTTGAAGTACACAATATAGCGGGGCGGCAAAATTTTGAATTTTGAATGCTGAATGTTGAATTAATGAGAAATAAATTATTTCATCCTGAATTCAAAATCCAAAATTCAACATTCAAAATGTAAAAAAAGAGGGGGATTTTATGGGAGGAGCATCCAGGGTCTTAAATCTGTCGGCTAATGCGGTGACGGTCCTTGAAAAACGTTATTTAAAAAGAAATGAGGAAGGCAAGGTCATTGAAACTCCGGAGGAACTGTTCAGAAGAGTTGCCCATCATGTCGCAGCATCTGATGCCCTTTACGGGAAGTCGGATACGGATGTTAAACGTGTTGAAGAAGAATTTTACGATCTTATCACTTCTCTTGAATTTTTTCCCAATAGCCCGACGCTGATGAACGCGGGCAGGAGATTGGGCCAGCTTTCCGCCTGCTTTGTGCTGCCGGTGGATGATTCCATGGAATCCATATTCGATGCTGTAAAATATGCGGCCATCATTCATAAATCAGGAGGTGGCACCGGCTTCAGCTTCTCCAAGCTGAGGCCCAAGGGAGATGTGGTCGGGTCTACCAAGGGCATATCTTCAGGCCCTATATCATTCATGACAGTATTCGATAACGCCACGGAAGCGGTAAAGCAGGGCGGGACCAGAAGGGGCGCTAATATGGGTATTCTGCGTGTCGACCATCCCGATATTCTCGAATTTATCACCTGCAAAGACTCCAACAAGCGGCTTAACAATTTCAATATCTCTGTGGGACTTACCGAGACTTTCATGAAAGCGGTTGAAGAAGACAAGGAGTATGAACTCCTGAATCCGAGGAGCAAAAAGAGCGTTGCCACCCTTAGGGCCAGGTCTGTATTTGAGACCATCGTCAAACAGGCGTGGAAAAACGGCGAGCCCGGGATCGTCTTTCTGGACAAGATCAATGCGTCAAATCCTACCCCTGCGCTGGGAGAAATAGAATCGACCAATCCTTGCGGCGAGCAGCCTTTGATGCCTTATGAATCCTGTAATCTTGGCTCTATAAACCTTTCGAAAATGGTGAAAATAAATGATGAAGGTCGGTATGTTGCCGACTGGTCCCGGCTAAAGGATGTCACCTGGAAGGCAGTGCACTTCCTCGATAATGTTATCGACGCCAATAAGTACCCGCTCAAGGTGATCGAGGAAATGACAAAAGCCAATAGAAAAATCGGCCTCGGCATCATGGGATGGGCTGACATGCTTATCGAGATGAGAATCCCCTACAATTCAGACAGGGCTATAGGTCTGGCGGAAGAGGTAATGGGATTCATCCAGACTGAAGGGAGGCTTGCTTCCTGCGCCCTGGCTGAAGAACGCGGGGTATTTACCAACCATGAGCACAGTGTCTACCGGGATGAGATGCCTGTAAGGAATGCAACGGTCACCACTATCGCACCCACCGGCAGCCTCTCTATTCTTGCGGGCTGTACCTCGGGCATAGAGCCGCTATTTGCGGTATCGTTTGTAAGAAATGTAATGGAAGGCACTAAATTGATAGAGGTCAATCCATACTTTGAAAAAGAAGCCAAGGAGAGGGGATTCTGGAGCAGGGAGCTCATGGAGAAAATTGCCTCGACAGGTTCCATAGCTCATTTCAATGAATTCCCCCTGTTGGTGCGCGAAGTGTTTGTCACGGCCCACGATATAACGCCTATGGACCATATAAAGATGCAGGCCGCGTTCCAGAAATATGTGGACAATGCGGTATCAAAGACGGTGAACTTCCCTTCTACGGCCGCATCAAAGGATGTGGAAGATGTTTATATGATGGCATATAAGAAAGGCTGCAAGGGCGTGACTGTATACCGCGACGGCTCCAGGGAAGAGCAGGTGCTCTCGACAGGGAAAAGCGAAGAGATGGCTCAGCAAAAACAGTCCGCCTCAGGCGGACCGGTAAAAATCACTCCAAAAAAAAGGCCCTATGTCATTAAAGGCTGCACGCGGCTGCTCAAGACAGGGTGCGGCAACCTTTATGTGACGATTAACGAGGATGAGAACGGGAAACCTTTTGAAATATTCACCAATATCGGCAAGGCAGGCGGCTGCGCCTCAAGCCAGGCAGAAGCGATCGGAAGGCTTATCTCCCTTGCCCTGAGATCAAATGTCGAACCTGAAGAGATTGTGCAGCAGTTAAAAGGCATCTCGTGCCACCAGCCGTCATGGAACGAGGGGGGCAAAGTGCTTTCATGCTCGGACGCCATTGCCAAGGCCCTCGAGAAGTACTATCATCCCGGCGGCAACGGGGACAATGGTAACGGCCATTCAAAGGACAACGATGCAATGCTGATCGGCGCGTGCCCTGAATGCGGCGGAGCTGTTGAGCACGAAGGCGGCTGTGCAATATGCCGCAACTGCGGATTCACGAAGTGTTAATCTGAATAGCATAATGTAAAGTTAATAAATAGCTTTCTGCTGATAAAGAAACCTCTTAAGTAGATGATACTTAGGGGTTTCTTTTTTTCAGCACATGATGCCAAATTTTAACTTGACAACTTCCATTTCTGTTTCTCTATATGAGGCATATCTGACAAACAAATCGGGTTCTTATAAACGGTTAAATCCTCACTGGACTGCATAATTTATTGGTAATTGCTGTGATATACTAAAAAACTATGACGAGAGAGTCAAAGGCTAAAGAGAGGCCGCAAAGTCTTACAGTTGCGGGAAGCCGATATTTTATCAAATACAATCTCGCAGCTTGTGTTTCCCTGATAACTTTTCTTGTATATATAGCATCTTTATTTAATGGTTTTGTTAATTGGGATGATCCGCTTTATGTGACTGATAACCCCCATATCCAGTCTCTTAATTTTCCATTTCTCAAGTGGGCTTTTTTTGATTTCTACTTTCATCTCTTTATTCCCCTTACGTGGATTTCTCTTGCGTTTGACGCCGTATGGGGAATGAGTGCGGTTGGCTTCCATTTAACCAACAATATTCTACATGCAGTCAATACATTTCTGGTGGCAGTCCTGGTGATGAGACTTGTAGATGTATGGAAAGGGAAAACGACAGAAACCGGGATGACAGGATTTTTAAACGAGCAGTCAACGCTTATCACAGGAGGGGTGGCAGGTTTATTATTCGGGCTTCATCCTCTGCATGTAGAATCAGTGGCCTGGGTTTCGGAACGAAAGGATGTTTTGTGCGCCATGTTTTTCCTGCTCAGTGTCATGATGTATACAAAATACGCACTTATTAGAGACGCTGGAACGGTCCGGGAAACAAAATCACATTTCCTAAACAAGCTGTACTTGTTGAGTATTGGGTTCTATATTCTGGCCCTGTTGAGCAAGCCAATGGCGATCAGCCTCCCTGCTGTTTTGCTGATTTTAGATTGGCATCCCTTCAAGAGAATCCGGTCCGTGAGATTATTTGCGCTGGCATTTGTCGAAAAACTTCCATTTATAGTCTTAAGCCTGATTGATGTGATGCTGAATATGCATGAAGTCAAAGGATGGAAACCACTTACTATCCCGACACTATTGTCAGGACGATTATTAGTAGCCTTTAAATCAATTATTGTTTACCTTTGGAAAATGGTTTTGCCATTGAATTTGATTCCGTATTATCCATACCCGAAGAATATTGCGCCCTTTTCCAAGGAATATCTTTTTTCAATAATACTTGTGATTGTGATTACGGTGGTCTGCTTTATTATGGCAAAGAAACAGAAATTGTTTTTGTCCGTCTGGGGTTATTATGTCCTGACCCTGGTACCTGTCCTTGGTATCGTTCCTCTTGCGGGGGCTTCAATGGCAGACAGATATACTTATTTGCCCAGTATTGGCCCATTCCTTTTGATAGGATTATCGGCAGCTTATGTGTGGAATAAGGTTTCCAATTGGAAAACAGCGGCAAGATATCTAAGGTTTCTTTGTTTTGCAGGTGCTATTGTTATTTTGGTTTCGATGTCACTATTGACTATAGCGCAAATACGTGTATGGAAAGACAGTATATCCTTATGGACTTATGTCATCAATAAAGCTCCAGGAAGAATCCCATTCGCCTATAGTAATCTTGGCAGTGCTTATAGAGACCTTAATATGCCGGATAAAGCGTTGGAACAGTATGTTATAGCTCTAAAGCTGGAGCCTGATTCTTTTATGGCGCACAACAACCTTGGTTCTATTTATCAGATGCTCAATATGCCGGACGCGGCAAAGGAACAATATCTGGTTGCCCTTAAACTTAAGCCCGATGCAGCCGATGTGCATTATAATCTCGCTGTACTCTATTACAATGCAGGTCATATGGAAAATGCCCGTGACGAGTTGATGAAAAGTTTAAAGATCGACGCTGCCTTTGAAAAAGCCCGGAAATTACTCGAACACCTTTCCAATTAATTAAAAAAGGCGGCATATTTGGTATCATAGATTGCTCAATCTCATATAGCAGGAGGGGACAACTACGCGATGACTAAACTCACTAAAGACCAGTATTATTTAAACATTGCTAAAACGGTCGCTGAAAAAAGCACGTGCCGTAACGTTGAAATTGGCTGTGTTATAGAAAAGTCAGATCAAATAATTGCAACTGGTTATGTAGGCGCACCTCGTAAAACTAAAGACTGCGTAGAATTAGGTTTTTGCATAAGACGTAAGAAGAACATTGAGTCCGGGCGTGGTTACGAGATGTGTCGCAGTGTGCACGCGGAAATGAATGCTCTAATTAACGCAGCAAGGGCCGGGGTTTCAGTATTGGATGGGAATATGTATGTGTATGCCGGCAAAAGAACTGATAGCGGCCTCGAGTCTGTCAAAGCCTATCCATGTCTGCTATGCAAGAAGATGATTATCAATGCCGGCATCTATAGATTTGTAGGGAACAATCCTGATGATAGTTTAACTGGCTACTCTATATCAGATTGGGTCAAAGACTGGCAGGAGCTTGACGATTTGACTCAGGATAAGGAAATGTATAAAGTCGTATATGACAAAGCTAAATAGTGCCTGTCCACAAAATAGGTTTTTATTTATTAATTTTCCCATCACCTATTGCCCCTTACCTATCACCTGTCTTTTGTGTTTATTTGTTTCAACAGGCTTTGAGTCGTAATATTATTCGGTTGCAGCTTTAATGCAATTGCTAATTCGCTTCGGGCCTTTTCCATCTGTCCTGTTTTATAGTATATAAACCCAAGGTTATCGTACGAGGCTACATGATCCGGCCTCAGTCTGATGTCGATCAGATATTGTTCTATAGCCTTATCCGGCATGTCGCGATTCTGATAGATAAGTCCCAGATTAAAATGCGCTTCTGCTAAATCAGGAATCAGGCGGGCAGCGGTCAGAAATTCTTCTTCTGCCTTGTCAGGCTTATTTAGATCTTTATAATAGATAATGCCGAGGTTAAGATGTGTCCATGCGAAATCAGGTTTCAACTTAGCTGAGGTCAGGTAGTTTTCTACAGCTTCATTAATCCTGTATGTAGCCTGACAAATAAGACCAAGGTCATAATACGCTTCTGCGTTGTCGGGCTTCAGCACGATGGCCATCCGGATTTCATTTATTGCTTCGTCAAATTTGTGTTTCTTTATAAGCTCTGCCACAAGATTATTATGGGCCCTAATGTTCCGGGGGCTTTTGCGTACGACATCCTCCCACAGTCTAACCCGGTCCTGCCATACCGCATTCCGCGAATAAGAAGCTCCTGCCAGGGCAACAATGATCAACAGGAGGGTTATTACGACAGCCCTTCCCATCCCTTTCCTGTCTGCGGCAATAAACGCAGCTGTCGTAATGGCAATGAAAGCGCCTGCCGAGGGAAGGTACAGCCTGTGCTCGTATATTACATCTGCAATAGGGATAATGCTGGATTCTACAGAAAGCGTTATGAAAAACCATAAAATGCCGAAACCGACGAGGCGCAATTCAGGCGCGCCTCGAGAAGGTGAGAGGTTGAGAACTTGTGAAGGTGAGAACTTTTCAACGGGTTGTCGCTCAACTTCGCAACTTCCCACCTTCTCAACTTCAATCTTTTGCCTTTTGCCTATTATTATCAGATACACCCCGGTGCAGAGGATTGCCGCGAGAAATACAAAAGAGAGGAATACGGGAAGCTGAAACAGTGAATGGAATACGGGATAGTTATAATCGAGATTTTGATTTACCGGCAGGAATATCAACCGTATATATGTCGTGATTACACGCATTTGTGTCATAAGGTAATCCCACCTCGAAAGACTGGTCTGCACCCTGAGTTCTTTGCTAACGTCAGATATAATTTCGCCCAGGGGAATTCCTGTGCCGTAGATACTTAGAGGAATTATCATCATGGTAAGAAGCATGGGCACTATGAAAATGAGCTTATTTTTTAAGGTGGTTTTGAAAAAAGTAAACTCATAGAGGATTATTATTACCGGCAGCGTGAACGTGATTTCTTTTGTCTTCATCGCAAGCACGGCGGAAATAAATGATAAGAGGTAGAAGAGTAAAGCAGAAGTTGTGAAGTTGTGAAGTTGTGAAGTTGTGATTTTTTCACATCTTTGCCCCTTCGTTTTTTTCTCACCTTCACAACTTCTCATCTTCACATCTTCATTCTTTTGCGCTCTGCCCATTAGTCTTGCCTTTATATAAGCCACAACAGACAGCAGATAAAACATAGCTGCAAGGGAGGTGAACCTCTGGACTATATATGTCACAGCCTGGGTCTGCACAGGGTGGGCCACAAAGAGGAGGGCGGAAAAGAAGGCAATCCCTTCGGGATTGCCTGAAGTTGAGAAGTTGAGAACTTGTGAAGTTGTGAGTAAAATAGAAGTTGGGATTTTGCTCATCTTCGCATCTTCACACCTTCGCACCTTCGGTTCTGTCGCACCTTCGCACCTTCGCACCTTCCCACCTTCGATGTTTTCATCTCTACGCATGAATGGTGTACTGAATGTAAGGACAACCATCAAATATACCAGCAGGGCATTTGCTATATGAATTGCGAGGTTGACTATATGATATCCCATCACATTGAGCCCTCCGAAATGGTAGTTTACTGCAAATGAAAGATACCCTATAAACCTTCCGGGATTATAGTTATAGCCTTTTGAGTCTGCTATAAAGTTGTCGAGGTTTTTTAGAAGCTGGTTATCCGCGAGATTTGGGAAGTCGTCGAACTGAAAAGGCACATGAAACGTATTCGAATAAGTTAACAGCCCCACCACCACAATGAGAAACATTTGAAAAGACCGTGAAGGGTGAAACGTGAATCGTGAATCGTGAACGGATCGTGAATCGTGAATCAATTCTCAGCCCGCTTTCTGACGTTGTTGATCAAGCCTGCAAGTTTTGCAGTAATGGAGTCAATCTTCGAATCGATCTCCTGTTTCTGTATGTCTGAGATGTAGTTAAGATTCAGGGCAATTTCTATTTGGGTATCCAACTCGCTGAGAGAGCCTCCTGCAATATTGAGAAACAGTGCAAACTCTTTTGTCGAAAATCGGGCAGCGCCCTCCGCAATATTGCTCGATACCGAAACAGTTGCGCGCCTCATTTGTGATGTAAGGCCGTATATCTCAGTTTTAGGAAATGTCTCAGTTAGCTTGTAAACGTCAGTTGCAAGAGCAACCGCTTCTTTCCAAACGTCTAATTGTTTATGTGCTCTTTTCACCATTCACTATTCACTATTCACTTCTCACGCTTCACGGTCTTCTCAAGGTTCTTAATCCTTGTTTTCAGGAGACCCAACTCCTGGGCAAGCCGGTTATTTTTTTCGTTCAACATCGATATTACTGTCGAGAAGTGCAGGAGCAGGACAAGCAGAAAGGTAATTGAAAGGAGAAACAGGAATGAAGGCGGATAATATATGCCGAACATCTTTGATATTAGCTCAAGCAGTTTCCTTGAGACAGAAAAGACCAACAAAACTATCGAGGCGGCAAGCCATATCAGGCTGTACCGCTCTTTAAGGTGGCTGCGCCGAATGAGTTCTATTACAACTATGAAGATTGCGATATTGACTGTAACAGCTATGACCTGTACGATATCCATGCGGTTTTATCCTAATCGATTTTCTTCATCAAATCAACAAATATTGCCAGGAGTACTTTGACCATATAGTAGGCGGCTCCTGAGATTGTTATTGACGATCTGCCGCCTGTCCGCGGCCCTATTTCAGACGGAACCTCGACAATCTTCAGCCCCTTTTTATGGGCAAGGATAAGGGCCTCCACCTCAGGGTAGTCTTCAGGATAAAGCGAACAGAAAAATTCGATTGTTTTCCTGCCGTAGACGCGGAAGCCCGAAGTGGTGTCTGTTATCCTTTGCCCTGTGATAGCGGAAGCTACAAAAGAGAGTATCCTGGCGCCTATCCTCCTTTGCACGGATGATGTGAACCCGCCGTCCGAGAGAAACCTTGAGCCTACAACGAGGTCGGCTTCCTGAGATATCCAGGGCTTCAGTATCTTTTGGATCTGGTCTGCATGGTGCTGGCCGTCTCCGTCGAATTGTATGGCCGCGTCATATCCTTCCTGAAGGGCGTATAGGAACCCTGCCTGCATGGCCCCGCCGATCCCGAGGTTGTATGGAAGTTCTGTGACCCTGACTCCGAGATTGCCTGCTACGGCTGATGTATTGTCCCGTGAGCCGTCGTCTATCACAATGATGTCCCCTTCGGGAAAGTTGTCCCGGATGTCTTCGATGACGCTCCCGATGCTCCCTCCTTCATTATACGCCGGTATGATTACAAGGATTCTCATCAACTTTTAGTCCTTTAGCATAAGCTCAGCCGCTGTTATAATGTTTTTATTCAAAAGGTCCTTATATTCTTTGACGGACAGCTGTTTTGAGCTCCAAATCCTTTTTCTTTTTTTCAGCGCTGCAGGCAGCCCTGCGACGGCGCCGCACCATGCCCTGAAGACAACACCAATAAGCTTCAAACTCCCGCTGCCCTCTGCAAACCGCGCCACGCTGCCCTTGCCTGATAACAGCCCGTAAACCTGCACAACGTATCGCCATAGCGTATAAACCTTGGCCAATAATATAAACGACACCGGAAGGTCTTTAATAAGAACCCAGAAACGGTTCCTTTCAATATGATATGCCTTAAATCCCGAATATTGTCCGCCTGTCTGTGAATATAAATGCCTGACAGTTGCCTGTGGAGCGAATACCGCTTTCCAACCGGCCAGCCTGCCCCTTAACCCAAGGTCTGCGTCTTCGCAATAGGAGAAGAAGTCTTCATCAAAATAGCCTATGCCCTTCAGCATGTCACTCCTATAAAGAGCAGCGCAAGCGCTCGGGAAAAGCACCTCTCCTATGCCGTCGAATTGTCCGTTGTCTATTTCGCCACGTCCCCTCTGCCTGGACATTCCGTCGGGATATAACAGCATGCCCGCGGAATCCAACTCGCTTCCATCTCTGCCAAGGAATATTTTTGAGGCCACCATGCCAACTGAGGGGTCTGATTCGGCTTCCCCGAACAATGCATTGAGCCATCCGCTGTCTGCAATGGCGTCGTTATTCATAGTGACCACATACCGTGAAGAAGAAGCCGCAAAGCCTGTGTTGTTTCCCCTCGCAAAGCCCGTATTATACGAGAGGCATATTACCTTCACCCACGGGAAATCATTCCTTATAAGATCAAGCGAGCCGTCTGTCGACCCGTTGTCAACCACGATGACCTCGAAATCCCGGAAGGTCTGGGACGCAAGTGATCCAAGACAATCTCGCAGGTACTTTTCACCGTTCAGGTTGACTATTATAACCGATATAACAGGAGATGGCATGTCTATTAATTATGAGAGCGTTCTTAGATTACTTCACAGCTTCAACAGGGAGATTCTCAATATTTACATTAACGATATCTGAAAGACTAAATCTCTGGCTTACATCCAATACCTCTATCCCTATCAACTGCCCTTTCTCATCAAAATCTATTACAATGCCGTCTTCTATTTCTTTGGATTTTGCCACAACATCTTCCTTAAAATATACATAAAGTGCATCGGCCTCTTTACTGTATTCTATTTTCATCTGACCCCCCTACGCTTTATCCACTACACTTATTATAAGAATTTCATTGGAAAACTTCTTGTAGGTTACCTTTATATGTCTCTGTCCGAGAGATTTATAGACATTTGTCCTCCCTCCAAACGATTCCTCAAATGTATCCGGTTTATCAAGGACAAGATATACTTCTTCTTCTGATATTCTTCGCCACTTCATTCTTCTTTTTGCGTGTCTGCTAAATTTAATATGTGGATCCATGAGATTTGAATGAATGATAGCATAGTTCCCCGGTAAAAATGCTTGAATTTAATGACTACCCTGTGTTATTGTTCATAACATGAACAATATTCCCGATTCGGAGAAGCGCAGTTCTCTGCAGATACTTACCGAGCTTTCAGCCAATGACTCCCTGACACAGAGAGACCTCAGCAGCAGCCTCGGCATTGCATTGGGGCTCGTGAACTCCTATATCAGAAACCTTGTGACAAAAGGCTTTATAACGGTTAAAACTATCCCCCGTAGACGATATGCCTATTACCTTACGCCGAAGGGTTTTGCCGAAAAGACCCGCCTCGCTTACGATCTTTTGCAGGACTATACGAGGATTTATCAGGAAGCGAGGTCAAACCTCAAACGGTTGTTCGCCGAGCTAAGTTCCGACGGAGTAAAAAGGGTCGTTTTCGCCGGTGCTGACGAGGTGGCGGAGATTGCGTACCTTACTCTCCTGGAGACGGACATTGAGCTTTCGGGCGTTATTGATGAAGAAATGGCAGGGAAGAAGTTTTTCGGCAGAGGCATAAAACCTTGTGCCTCGATCGACGGCACGGCATATGATTGCGTAGTCATCACCTCTTATCTCAAGAGGGAAAAGATATATGAAGAGCTTATCAGCAGCAACGTACGGAAGGAAGATATCAAAGTTATCTTTCCGGTTTAGTAAGTAGGGACCGGGTACCGGGGACCGGAGATGAAAGACTCTGGCCCGCGGTATCCTGTCATTCCGGCTTGTCCGGAATCGATGTCGGTACTTGATGAGATGTGTCCTAAATAACTTTTACGAACAGGCCATAAAAGACCTGAATGGCGGTAGCCTGTCTCAAAACGGTAAGTAGTAAGTAAAGGGGCTTATGTGAAAAGAAGAGTCACATTTATATTAACGGGTTTCGGCAACTTCCTTCGCACACTGTATCAACGCAGATTCCTGATCTTCGAGATGGCCAAAAGGGACATCATGACCCAGCATGTCGGTTCCATGCTCGGTATTTTCTGGACCTTTATCAATCCTATAATTACTATTTTTATTTTATGGTTCGTTTTCGGTGTCGGCTTCAAGGCTGCTCCAAAAGGCAACGTCCCCTTTGTTGTGTGGCTCACCGCAGCTATGGCCATCTGGAATACATTCAGCGAGATTGTCAGCGGGTCTACCAGCGTTATAATAAGCAACACGCACCTGGTAAAGAAGGTGGTATTCCCTTTAAGCATACTGCCGGTAGTCAAATTGGCAGGCTCATTTATCACGCATTCTGTTTTCCTGCTTGTGTTGACGGTACTGATCCTGTTGCATACAATGCCTGCCAGTTTATACTGGCTTCAGTCATTGTATTATTTCGCAGCAATGAGCATTCTCGCATTGGGCATAAGCTGGATTTCTTCTTCCATCAATATCTTTGCACGGGATACCAGCCAGATTGTCAATGTCATTTTGCAGATCGGCTTCTGGGCCACCCCGATCTTCTGGGACCCCGGCATCATGCCGCCAAAAGTACAGTTCCTTCTCAGGCTAAATCCCATGTTCTATATTGTTCAGGGTTACCGGGAATCTTTCATCTACTTCGTCCCCTTCTGGGACCATTGGCAGATGACGATCTACTTCTGGGGATTCACCTTTTTCGTCTTCGCCCTGGGCGCCGCAGTTTTCTTACGACTCCGACCGCATTTTGCGGATGTTCTTTAAAGACGTCTGTTATAATAATTACTAATGAAGACAAGCACTCTGACGACACGAAAAAGTTCAGTGAAAAAGAATATCGAGGAGTTTGTTGAGAAGGACCCAGGAAGTCGGCTATGATGGACAAAATAATCTGTAGCTTTTAAGGGGGGATTGTTATGGCAACAGCTCTGATGAGAAAGAAAGTTATTGATGCAATTGAGGACCTGCCTGAGAAGAAAGTTCAGGAGGTTCTGGATTTTGTCGGCTACCTTAAGATCAGGGAAGATGATTGGTTTATCCAGTTCGTAAATAAACGCGGCAAAGAAGCAAAGGCAGAAAAGAAGGCCGGCAATAAGTTAGTCAGATTGGAAGATTTGCAAAAGACATATATTTAAAGTCTATGGAGTCCTATAAAGTCGAGCTTTCTTCTGCCGCTGAAAGGGATCTTAAGTCATTACCTCAAAATGTCCGGAAAGAGATTGTTATGACCCATCTTTCCAAGATTCAGAAAAACCCATTTGGAGAAGGCAGGCCGTTGGCAGGCGCGTCAAACAAAGAGCGTTCCTATCATTTTGGCAGACGGCCTGAATACAGGATCATCTATTTTCTTGAAGGGCATACCATAACGGTCACTGTAATCGGAACTCGTGAGGTTATATATAAGAAAGCCAAAAGAAGAAGATGATTGATAGATAGACTGCAATATTGCAAGTCTGACTTGGATTCGGTCCCTGTTTTTTGTTTTCACGTTTCACTTTTCACGAGTTTTTTACTATTTATGGTATCATAAAAAATGGCGAAGGAGCTCTACAGATGAAGGATATTACAATCGACGCCATTTATAAGAAAGTTGTTGCATTACAACGAGACGTTGCGCAAATCGGGAAAAGTCTTCTGGAAGAACCTGAGTTGCACAACGATTTTATCTTTCGGCTGAAAAATATTGACCTCGAAAAGTCAATTATTGTTAAAGACTTTGGGAAAAGATACGGTTTGAAATAGTGTATAAGCTTGACAGCTTGTTATACAACGCAAGAAACAACGTCCCCGAATTCAGAGAGGAGGGATAAGCATGCTAACGGAATACATCAACGAGGCACTAAAAAGAGCCCATTATGAAAAAATTGATGATGAGTCGCCCTTTTACGCAGAGGTTGAAGAACTTCAGGGTGTTTGGGCAACCGGCAAATCTCTTGAAGAGTGCCGCAAAAATCTCAAGGATGTTATTGAAGGATGGATACTGCTCAGCATCAAAAAAGAGATAAAAATCCCGAAACTTGGGAAATATAGAATAAGAGAAGTTCACCCATCTGCAGCTTAGATGCCGAAATTAGTTCCTGTTACACGTTCTGAACTTATATCGCGACTTAAAGAACTTGGCTTTAACGGACCCCACAGCGGTGGTAAACATCAATTCATGATCAGGGGTCGTGTCAGGTTAACGTTGCCTAATCCTCATGAAAATGATATCGGTGTCGATCTGCTGTCACGAATGTTAAAACAGGCTGGAATTACGAGGAAAGATTGGCTTCAATGATAAGACTTAATTTTGAACTATGAGCTATTTTGGATTTGAGGATCTGGAAGTATGGCAGAAAGCTGTTGATTTCGCGGGACAAGTTATAGTGCTTGTTGAGGGAGTCACAACAGACCGAAAGCATTACCGATTAATGGAACAACTTGAGGCATGCTCGACATCTATAGCCCTTAATATTGCCGAGGGAAAGGGGCGATTCTCAAAAAAAGAGTTCATTCAATTTCTTTACATTGCCCGAGGCTCGCTATTTGAGACAATAACGATGCTAATCATTTTCAGACAAAATGATTGGATTACCGATTTGCAACTTGAACAACTAAAATCCTCCGGAGATGAAATCGGAAAAATGCTTTCAAGTCTCATTGCCGCCATTAAGAAAACCCTATGAGTTCTTTGCTTTTTTGGTCTCGTGTCGTTGCTATGAACTATGTTTTTTTGGTCTCGACCTACGAGCTGTCGTTGCTATGAACTATGACCGACATCGCGATCAGCGTTAAAAAATTGAGCAAAAAATACCGCTTGTACGCAAGCCCTCAGCACCGGCTCAAAGAGGCGCTGCATCCGTTCAGGAAAAAATTTCATCGTGAGTTCTGGGCGTTGAAAGATGTGTCTTTCGATATTAAACGCGGGGAGACGATTGGAATTATCGGGAGGAACGGCTCAGGTAAGTCCACGCTCTTGCAAATTATTTGTTCTGTGTTAATGCCCACCACAGGGGAGATCACAGTCGATGGCAGGATTTCAGCGCTGCTGGAATTGGGCGCGGGGTTCAACCAGGAATTTACGGGGCGGGAGAATGTATTGCTTCAAGGAATAACAAAGGGATTCTCAAAAGATGAGATGGAAGCTCGCATGCCGTTGATAGAGGAATTTGCGGAGATTGGGGAGTTTATCGACCAGCCCGTGAGAATATATTCATCCGGCATGTTCGTCAGGCTGGCATTTTCCGCAGCCATCAACGTAGACCCTGATATTCTGGTCGTGGACGAGGCCCTGGCGGTCGGCGATGCCAAGTTTCAGCACAAATGCTACAATAAATTTTTGGAGTTTCAGAAAGCCGGTAAGACCGTAGTGCTGGTTACCCATGATATTACTGCTATTGTGAAACACTGCGATCATGCAATATTGCTTGAGAACGGGATGGTACTGGAAAACGGCAAGCCGAATGATGTCGTGGAACGGTATGAGAAATTAATACTTACGGGAAGTCTTGATGAAAGCGAAAGAACACCATCCGAAGATAAATCATTGTCTTATGAAAAAGCGACCTCACACATGGACATGGGAAATTCAGAATTGGAAAGATTTCTCCAGGATACTACTGTATCCGACAAGTGCATTTATAGGAAGAGCTACAACAAGAATGAATACCGCTTTGGGAATAAGCGAGCTGAAATTATTGATTATCTTATTGTATGTGCGAACTGCCATGATGCGGTGGTAATTAATTCTGGCGAGAAAGTCGATCTTTATATAAAAGCTCTATTCAATGATAATGTTGAATCCCCGTTTTTTGGCTATGGCATAAAGACAGTTGATGGAATCTATATTTATGCAATTAATACGAATCATATGGACGTTAGTTTAACGTCTGCTAAAAGATCAGATATTGTTATAATCAAACTCTCCACAACTTTAAACCTGCAGGCTGGAGATTATTTTATTTCGATCGGGATTGCTGAAAACCAACGGGCGGTCGAGGGGCTTAAATACGATATGGCTGATTCAAGGCACGATATGATTCACCTCTCAGTCAAGAGTAAGAACTGTTTCGACGGCCTTGTAGACTTTAATATGAGTTATGACGAAATCATTAGGACGAAAGGGGAATCTTTTGCTTTCAGCGAAAAGTCTACGGAATAGATTATTAACTAATTCCAAGTGCCTATTTAATATTGAGTTGTTTGTTTGGCAGAGCAATTTATGAGAATTCTTTTAATACCACCAAAGAATAACTATCCTGACCCTAGTCCTCATGTGGATTTTGGTCTTGGGCAAGGAATGCCTTATTTAGCTGGTGCACTAAAGGCAGCAGGTCACGAGGTTTTTGGGGCCAACATGTACCACCTTTGGTGCCATGGTTCGGCACCGTTAACATTGGAAAGAATATTAAGAGAGGCAATCGAGAAATATCAGCCGCATCTTATAGGGATTGGGGGAATGGCCCCCAATTATTTTTTCATCCGGGACGCCATTTTTTTTGCAAGACAGATAGCACCTGATATCCCGATTGTATGCGGCGGAGGAATCATCACATATGACTCCCATTTTATCTTCTCTCAGGTTAAGCCTGATTATGGCATCATTGGTGAGGGAGAAATTTCAATAGTAAAACTCGTTGAGTATTTAGACAACGGAGGCGATTTGCGTTCTATTCCAAGCCTTGCTTACTGGAAGGATGGAGAGGCAGTCTTTAACGAGGTGCAATATCCAGAAAAGCTTGATGAGTTGCCATTTCCAGATTATGGTCCTTTTGATTTTGAGTCATATTTATCATTATATAATCAGATGAACAATTCGATTTCCCATAGTCGTTATCGTCCTAGGGTTATGCCGATTACAGTAGGACGATCTTGCTCATTTAAATGTACGTTTTGCTGTAAAATGGCAAAATACAGAACGCGATCTATTGACAACACTATGAAGGAGATTGCCTATTTCTATGAGAAGTACCAATTCAATATACTCTATATAACTGATGAGCTCTTCTCTGTTAAGGATGGAAAGGCTTTGGAATTTTGTAGTAAAGTGAAAGCGCTGAAAAAGGACTTACAAGCTGATTTCGATTGGAGTTGCCACTTAAGGGTTAGTGATGTCAATAGGAATTTATTAAGAGAAATGAAAGACGCAGGCTGTGTGTTTATCGGGTATGGATTTGAAAGTGCAAGTAATAGTGTTCTGAAAAGTATGAATAAAGGAATAACAACTGAACAAATGCTACAGGCTATACAGTGGACTGAAGAAGCTGGCATAGGGATTCACGCCAATTTTATTTTCGGAGATGTTGCCGAGACTCCAGATACAATAAAGGAAACTACAAATTTCTATGAGAAATACTGTGGTGACCAATGCGTCCATGTGTTTTACATCACACCTTATCCCGGGAGTAAGTTGTTTGAATATTGCATCAACAAGGCACTTATTACTGATAGACCGGGGTATTATGAATCGATTATCCATAACAAAGGCAGTATTAACATGACGAGTATGCCGGATGATGTTTTTTATAAACTTACAGCACCCGTCATGGCGGACGAATATAAATGCAAGATAGCTTCTGTGGTTTCATGCGAGAAGGCAAATTTTGAGACCTGTGACCGTGACGCTCCATTTGAGTCACGTCGCGCCTTTTATAAAATAGAAGCTACATGTCCCCACTGCTTAGAGCATGTTAATTATGTCTATCCCCTAAAGATGAATAGCAGCAGGCTTATTACCCCATCTATTATTCACTATTGTACTCAATGCCATAGAAGAATCCTATTGGATATTTCCAAGAAAATTCCGACGCACCATCCTGAAGACATTCCTTATTTGCGATTTTATCAGCAAAGCCCTTATTCGAATTACTATCCATTTGATATCAATAAGTATATTATGCGGCCGATTCCAACTCCCCAGTTGTTGGAAGCCCACAAACATTTTAATATAGTTCGCTACGCGAATTATATTTATGGGATAGCGCAGGCATTGGGCGCTCTTGATATCCCTCAGCTTACAGAGGATGATGTTGAGAAATATCAAGAAGCTGGCAAATGGTTTACAGGGAGTTCTATTGAAGAAGTAAAAAACCTTATAAATGAGGCAGACAAAAATCCGAAACAAGGAATTAGGTGAAAAATAAAATATATCCCAAAGTGTTTATGAAGGAAAAACTCCACTTGCTCGGCCCCTGGCATTTTCTGGTTGAGCTTGCTCCGGGAGTATTTACTATCCCGAGGGACCAATGGAAGACACTGTGGCACAACATCGTTGTGCAAGACTATATAACAAGAACATTGTTCCCCATGATCGATATGCTGAACAAACAGAAGCGCTCCGAGACCACGGTGCTTGATATCGGCTGCAACGAGGGGTGGCTTTCTCTGCTATTCCATCGAAGGGGATTCAAGCGGGTGGTCGGCATTGACCCTAATGGGGCAAATATAAAAAAGGCTAACTTTTTGAAAGAGCACTTCAATATGCAGAACGCGGAGTTCCATGAGGCCGACATAAATGACTTTAAGACCAACGAAAAATTCGACTTCTCTATAATGCTGGGCGTTATTAATCACACCTGTAACCCGATCGGCATATTGCGCAACATTCACAGTGTCACGGACAAATATTTGATGCTCGACTTTGACGCGCTTTGCGAAGATTATGTGGAAACTTCTGCAGAAGCCAGGTTTGATACAAGTGCGGCCTCAGTATTCGGGAATATGCGCTGTCATTTCGAGCCTGCGCATCAAACGACAAGCGCCGATGAAGGGAACCTCGTGTTTCAATATTCAAGGCGTGCAATGCAGCTTATGATGAACTATGCGGGGTTTGATAATATCTTTCATGTGCCGCCGGGAATTTCTGCTCCGGCACATTATAAAAACGACAAAAGAGTGATTTTGGTTGGAAAGAAACACCCTGACGGGGCATTTTGCAGATATGAGGCTGCGCTTGACAGGGAATACATGGAATCGCGGGATTATCTGTCTTTTCAGCAGGCAAGACTGGAAGAAGCAGGGTATAGGAGATATAACATAGTGAGTTACGGTAAACGATACTACGGGATTCCTCAGGGCGAGATGGAAGACTTCGATATCATCAAGGTGTTGAATAATAAAAAGTGTTTTTTGGGAACCACTCTTGAAGAGGTCAGGGGTATGATCGAGGGAAATGCCGGCACAGCGCAGGATGATGAGCGAGACAGGCTCAAATACGATGCGGGATGCGAGCTTCTGCTTACATCCAGATTGGATGAAGCCAAGGCGGTTTTCGATGACCTCCTGCATAGGCACACAAATCCTGTTACAGAACTCACTGCAAAGATCCTCTACCAGCTCGGCAGGATTGCACGGAGAACTGGTGATATTGCCACTGCCAGGGATATGTGGAACAAGTGCATTTTGTTGGACCCCGGTAATAACAAAGCGCTCATGTCACTGTGGGATATTGATCACTACGAACAGGGCGGAACATGCCATTCACTTTTTATCTAATTTTATCTAAGCGTTACGGAATAATAAACTAAAGCCGACCTGGGGGTAAAACAACATGGCCAAAGTAGCATTAATAAGTCTTTATGATAGTTGGGCACTCGGCTTGAGAGTCGTATCCAACGCGCTGTATGCGAAAGGGCATGACGTCGCCGTTATCCATTTCAAGATCGCCTTTCAAAAGCAGCTTAAGGATTTTCTGAAGCACCCAATAGCATATGAGAACTCCCAATCCAGAGAATCGCATTCCGAGGTGATTATAAGAGGCTATAACATGGATGTAAATATGTGGACCCAGAACGAATGCATGCTGCTGGGAGATATCCTTGAAGATATTGCACCCGACATTATAGGGATAACTACGCGCTCTGTCTATGAGAAGCTTATGGGGCCGATATTCGAGCAGATGAGGAGAGTTCCTTCTGCAATAACGATGGCCGGCGGTTTTGGCGCAACTCTGAACCCGGCCTGGTATTTTGACAAAGTAGATTATGTCTGCCTCGGAGACGGAGAGAGCGCAGTGGTAGGTATGGCGGAATGTATAGATAATCATGCTCCTGAATCTATACGTGGCGTCCCCAATCTTACATACAAGCATTCCGGGCAGGTTGTTTTCAATCCCATGGAAAAACCCGACGATAGCGGCGATTATTTTTATCATTCGGAGATGCACAAGATCCCCCATTACGTTATCGAGGACAATAGAACTGGAAAGACTGATGTCTTTATGGATTATGTCAGGAGAATAGACCCTACATATGCAGGGTCGGGCAATTATTACACTATGTTGGGACGCGGATGCATGTGGAACTGCTCGTTCTGTTCCGCCGGCAGATTCTATGATGTGTATAACAGAGACAATATCGTGGTAAAGCGCAGGAGGAACAGGCGAATTGACCAGGTCATAGCTGAGCTAAAGCTCGCAAGGGAACATAATTTTACGAAGATATTCTTTATGGATTCTTTTCTTGTTGGTGAATCGAGTTACCTGTTGGATTTTTTTGATGCTTACAAGAGGGAAGTAGGGTTGCCATTTTTTGCCCAACTGCTCCCGGAGCAGGTTTTTTTGAAACCTGAAGTCCTGGACAAAGCTGTAGATGCCGGAATGACTTTTACTGTTATCGGCATACAATCAGGGAGCGAGAGGGTCAACAAGACAATATACAACCGTAAAATTTCGAGTGAAAGCATATTGAAATTTGCGGAAATGGTTGTCAAGTATGACAACGTGCAATTAGATTACCATATCATCACGCACAATCCACTTGAAACAATGGAAGATATTAAGGAGGCATTTGATCTTGTTGCCCGGCTGCCCAGGAAGAACGCTCAGCTTGTGCTGCAGCGGCTGCGGCCATTTCCGGGTTCTGAAATCAGTGACTTAATACAGAAGGCACATCCTGGTAATGTTGATGAGGAGTTTTATCATAAAATATATATGCTCTATTTGTTACGCTTTCATATGGCTGACAGGGAGTTCGAGAACATTTTTGCAGATATGGACCGCTATAGCCATATAGATTTGATGGATATGTATGTCGAAATCAAAAAAACGTACAAGAACGCTGCTGATTGGATCAGACTTGGGTGGGAATATTACCACAAAATAAAATATAGCGAGGCACTTAGGTCTTTTACCAAAGCCTTGGACATGGACTCAGCCGGATGGGAAGCGTTGAACGGTAGGGGATGGACCTACTATCAAAGTAAGGACTATAAGAATGCCTTTTCGGACTTTGAAAACGCTCTCAAATTAATCCCGGTTGCGGAGCGTAACCTGCTGCAGGAAGTGAACCGAGGTCTCGGATGGGTCAATTATTGCGAACAAGCCTATGATAGTTCCATACTATATTTCCTCAAGGCTTTGGAACATGCAGACAATAAAGCGGCAGTAATACTGCAGGATATTTACAGAGGATTGGGCTGGGCATATTACCGGAAAAGCGACGCAAAAACAGCCGAAGATTTCTTCAGTAAGGCAATAGATAATATCGATAGCGCTGATACGGCGATATTGCAGGATGCTATGAATGGGCTATCCAAGGTGCATTCACTGACAAAGAAGGGCTAATGTGCAGGCACTGATGCAGCGGTGTTCTGGCATTTAAACAGATTTTGTGGATTTAAGAAGTTACATAAAAAGCAGTACTCAGATTGAGACCGCCAAACAGCTGGCCATAAGGGGCCTTCTAAATTATCAGCCATGGATATTTTCCGATGATTTTGAAACCGGGGTGGGCCTGGAGTGGGACGAGGGAGAATTTGTCGGTCTTACGTATTACCCTGATATAGACAAGGGGCTTCTTGAGCAATCTCCGGAATTGCGCAGACTTGTCATCAATCCTGAAAGGTATGAAAAATTTCATTACTCCAACGACAGGTTAAGACGGCTATACGATGGGATTGCCGATGAGATTTGCTCGAAAGTCGATGACGTGAGCAAAACGAGCTTTCTGGATGTGGGCTGCAATACCGGATATTTCCCCCAGAGTTTTGCATTGCGGGGCGCGGGAGGCGCTGCGAGGTGCGACAGGGAAGGACATTTCTCTGATACGTTTGCCCTGCTGAATGGCATATTGGGCACTGAAGCTAAATTCTATAACGCTTTCTATGATCCAAAGATGCGCCGGATAGAGGGCATGAATCAGCACGATATTGTTTTATCCATGGCCGTCTTATGCCATTTGAGCGAGCCCCTTAATCATTTGACATGCCTTGGAGCTCTTGCAAGTCAGGGCCTGTTTGTCTGGACCTTGGTCAATGACGACGATGGGTATTCACTCCGTTACGGAGAGCCGTCCGGCGACTACAGAGATGACCCATTCCCGCTATGTTTCGATACCCTGATCACCATATCAGAAGGTTTGTTGAGGAAGTCTCTTGAACTTATGGGGTTCCAGTCCATATATGAAATCCCGTCGCCTGACTCGACACTTCCAGTATTCAAATGGAAAGGATGCCGGCTCAAAGGGTTTCTTGGATTGCGCTGATAATGCTGAACGTAAAAAGGTTTTGAATTATGGAAACAGATGATATAAGGGAAAAGCAGATGGGCTCACAAGAGCAGAAGGCCATGGAGAATAGCACGCTTACGGATGAGCGTTATTATAGACTATCTCTACGACTATATGACGTAGTCTCATTGGATGGATATAAGACCAATAAAGGAGAGGCTAATGCATAAGACTATATCGGTGACAGAGGGGAAAAGAGACTTTTCAGGCATTTTGAAGGAGGCCGAGAGCAGAAAGGAGGATGTAATTATAACAAGACGGGGTGAACCTGTTTGTGTAATTATGCCCTATGCTGAATACCGGAGGATTAATAGAATACGGAGCTATATGAGGATGGTGGAGATCTCCATGGGAATGAAAGGGAAAAAAGTGAAAGTTTCGGGACTTTTGGAAGAATCAAGGAAGCAGCTTGAAGAGAGATATTAGTGAACATTGTAATTGATGCATGAGTCATCCTCAAGGGATAGTTTCCTGATGAAGAGGGGCATGAATATGCTCAACTCATTATCAAGGAGTACGCTGAAGGTCTTATCGAACTTCATGCCCCGCATCTCATAATGTATGAAATCGTCAATGCGCTTGTCGTAGCAGAGAACCGCAAGCGGCTTGGTTCTGAACAAATTAGAGAAATCATTACGGAGATAAAAGAAATAGAGATTAATCTGACAAACGTAGAGGACGTTGAGAGACTGTTTAATATCTCTCTTAAATATGGCCGTTCCGCCTACGATGCCGCCTATATTTTCCTGGCAGAAGCGCTTAACATGAAACTGGTAACGGCAGATTCAAGGCTCTATAACGCTGTTAAAGGAAAAATTCCGGCGGTTGTCTGGATTGAGGATTACAGGAAGCTCAGGCGTTGATATCGGCTTGTCTTCCCCCACATTCCGCTCATGGAGACTGTAATTATAGCTTCCGCCAGTGACACAATTTATGAACAGAACTGCTGAATTATCGAACCAGCTGATATAAGAGAAAAACAGATGGGCTCGCAGGAGCAGAAGGCCATATTGGCGGCCTTTGCCGATGCTGCTGCCGAGCCGGGCAGCACATTTTTGGAGATAGGAAGCTGGTGCGGCGAGTCGAAGTAGTAATGGTACTATGATGTATAATAAAGCAATGTATAATTTGACCGAGTCCTAAGCAAAGAGGAGGGTTAACATGTCACCTGTAATAGAAAAAGAACGAAAAACAAAACACCTCTATATTGCAAGCAAGAAAGGGGTTTGTGGAGGGGAACCGATAATCGTCGGTACAAGGATCAGCGTAAGTCTGATAGCAGAGATGGAAAAATCAGGTTATACAGCAGACGAAATGGTGGCTATGTATCCCCACATAACACATGTGCAGGTTTATGACGCCCTGTCTTATTACTATCACCATAGAGGTGAGATTGACAGAATTATCGAAGAAAACAGAGAAGAATATTGGATGGAGAAAACCTCGGGTGAGGCTTGGAGAAAATAAAGCTTTATATAGATGAAGATCTGACGGACCGTTTAGCCGTTGCTTTGAGAAGCAGGGGATATGATGTAATCAGTGCCCATGAAGTTAATATGAGGGGCAGGACGGATAAGGAACAGTTGGAATTTGCAACAAAAAATAATAGGATTATTTTGACGAGAAATGTTAAGCACTTCGTTATCCTTCAAAGAGAATATTACAAGAATGGAATATTGCATAAAGGAATCGTTGTGACAGATTATCATCCACTAAAGGAATTGATGAGAAGAATAATGAGATTTCTGAATAGGCAAGGGATGGCTGAAATGAGAAATCGTTTAGATTGGCTTCAGAACTACAAATAGTGCAAGTAATTCTTACATTCAATCGAGTGAGACCCTGATAATGCTGCAAGTGAAAAGGTTTTGAATTATGGAACCAACTGATATAAGAGAAAAGCAGATGGGCTCGCAGGAACAGAAGGCCGTGTTGGACGCCCTTGCCGTTGCTGCTGCCGGGCAGGGCAGCACATTTTTGGAGATAGGGAGCTGGTGCGGCGAGTCTTCTGCAGTTTTAGGGAAGGTCGCCAAAAATAAAAACGGCAGGTTGTTCTGTATAGACTGGTGGAAGGGCAATACAGGTATGGAGCTTGAGCAAATAGCAAAACGCTCCGACATTTTTTCGGTTTTCTGGGAGAACATGAAAAAAGAAGGATTGGAGGATGTGGTGATCCCTATCAGGGCGCGTTCCGATATGGTATCGGATATCCTTCAAAAGGAATCATTTGATCTTATATACATAGACGGCGACCACAGGCATGACGCTGCTCTGAACGATATAAAACGATATGCGCCCCTGCTAAAGGTCGGCGGGATTATATGCGGTGATGATTGTGAAGGATATGTGTCTGATTACGACAGGTCTTTTTTGGAAGAGGGCAAGTCTGTCGACTGCCATGAGTCTGTACATTGCGGGGTTGTACTTGCGGTGGGAGAGTATTTCCACGATTATTTGATTAACTATAATACCTGGAGCGTGAAAAAGACTGCGGACGGCTGGAAACAACCCGATGTTTCTTTCGGCTCTTTCAGGACCAAGAGACAATATCAGCCGCCGGCAATTGAAGCTTACAAATATTATAATCTGATGAGATACGGAAGGCTTATATACGCTGTGCCTCAGGACATGGATTCCTTCGATGTGACTGAAGAGGCAGGCAGAAGTAATCCATCAGTTATTACCGCTGCAACTGTCACGGGGATAAAAGATCTGATCGATCTTTCCGATCGGGGGAAAATATTTGCCAGGCCGAGTCTGATCGAGGAGGATTATGAGGGGTACAATATTGTGGCTTATGGAGCACGGCGCTATGCTATCCATTGCAGCTTGGGCGATATCGATCTGACGACTACGGATATGAGCTTGTATCAGCAAAGCGAGAAGTGTTTTATCATGGACACAATTGAGGAAGTGAAGCGGGAGGTAGAGAAGTTTTGGGAAAGGTATGAAGACAGTGCAGGAGTGTATGATAAGCCACACCTGATCATGGAGAACTATAAAGGATATAACATTGTGGCATTTGGGACAAAGCGCTACGCCATCCTTTGCAGCCTTGGCAGTCTCGATATAGCTTCCGAAGATTTAAGCCGTTACATAAAGCGCTCAAAGTGTTTTATTGCAGATAGTATAACCGTCCTGAAATCCGCTGTAGATCAGTATGCGAACAAGTCCCCGTTTGCCCGGCTCAGGAGATTCAGTTTATAAAGGTGCTGTTTTGAGTCATTCATGAAAGTCCCTGTCACCTCCGGCGTAGTTCAGGATATTAATCCCCACAAGTGGAGAGAGCATCGGTTCGGCCTTTCTTCCGAAAGGTGGAGATATTTAGGAGGCAAAAGTTTCTGGATCACAGGCTCCGGCACGGGATATGGCAGGTGCTTGGCTGTAGCTTTAGCGGCAACCGGCGGAACGGTTTTCCTGTCAGGCAGACGGAAAGAGAAACTCGAGGAGACGATACATGAAATGCATTCCTTGGAGATTACCGCCGATAAATGTCACCTGCTTGATGCAGATATTACGGACAGCAATCAGGTGAGAGAGGCATCCGGACGAGTCATGAGCTTGTGCGATTCTCTGTACGGTCTTGTCAATAACGCCGCTCTGCCTCCTAACGAACACCTGCACGATCCGCTGCAGGACGGCACGTTGGAGGAATGGGACCGTATAATGAGGACTAATGTCACTGCGCCATGGCTCGTAACAAAGACTATTTTCCCCCATATGAAGAAAGGCGGCGCGGTGCGCGTCTTGTTTATGACTTCCGAAGCCGGGTGGGCCTTCACTCCGGGTTTCGGCCCTTATAATATTTCCAAGGCCGCATTGAACAACCTTGCCGCTTCCATGGCTAAAGAGTGTGCAACCAGTTTTCCGGATACCGACATACAGATAAATACTCTGGTCCCGGGTGAGGCAAGGACTGAGATGAACAGGAATTCGAGTGAGAGCCCGTATTCGATCGTCAATATGGCGCTTCTCCTCTTATCCAGTCCGGCGGGCGGCCCAAATGGAAAATTTTTTCACAGGGATGGCAGGCACTTGCAGTTCGCTTACTCGCTGCCTTATGAACAATCGCTCAGGCAAGAGAGATTGCTTTAATTACAAGATGAAGAGATCATCATAAACAGGGAGGGTCGCACATGAAGAGAGCATTGATAACCGGGATAACTGGCCAGGACGGGAGTTACCTTGCCGAGTTTCTGCTGAGCAAGGGGTACGAGGTCCATGGCCTTATCCGCCGCGCAAGCACTTTCAATACTAACAGGATAGATCACATTTACAAGGACGATCATGTGCCTGACAACATGCTGTTCCTTCATTTTGGCGATCTATCCGACTCAGGCAAACTGACCGATCTTATTTACAACGTGCAGCCTGATGAGATATATCATCTTGGGGCGCAGAGCCACGTTAAAGTGAGTTACGAGATACCGGAATACACAGGGGAAATTGTGGCGCTCGGCACGTTACGGCTGCTTGAGGCGATAAGGAGAAGCGGCATCAAAACCAGATTTTACCAGGCATCGAGCAGCGAGATGTTCGGAGCGGCACCTCCCCCGCAAAATGAGAAAACGCCTTTTTATCCGAGAAGCCCCTATGCCGTGGCAAAAGTGTATGCCTACTGGATTGTTGTGAATTATAGAGAAAGCTACAATATGTTTGCATCCAACGGCATACTCTTCAACCATGAGTCACCCAGGCGCGGGGAAACGTTCGTGACCAGGAAGATCACGAGGGGGATAGCGCAGATAAAGAAAAATATCGAGAAAAAGTTATACCTCGGCAATCTGGATGCCAAAAGGGATTGGGGGTTTGCGCCAGAATATGTTGAATGCATGTGGCTCATCATGCAGCAAGACAACCCTGATAATTATGTTATAGGGACCGGAGAGAGCCACTCGGTCAGGGAATTTGTTTCCAAAGCGTTCGCATACGCCGATATGGATTGGAACGAGTATGTGGAAATCGACCCGAAATATTTCAGGCCCGCTGAGGTCGATTATTTACAGGCCGATATCGAAAAGGCGAAAAAGCAATTGGGGTGGTCGCCCCGCCTGACTTATAACGACCTCGTAAAAGTGATGGTTGATTACGACCTCGAATTCTTTGGTTTGTCGTCCAAAGGCGAGGGCAAGAAAATACTCAGGGACAAAAATATTGTCTGGACCAAGAACAAACTGATTTAGGGAGGCAGGCATGAGTTTTTGGAATAACAAGAAAGTTTTGGTGACCGGCGGAGCGGGTTTCGTTGGGTCTTTTCTTGTGGGGAAGCTTGAAGAACGCGGATGCACCGAGATCTTCGTGCCGCGGAGCAGGGATTATGACCTGGTTGACAATGAGGCATGCAAGAGACTCTATAAAGATGCGAAGCCCGACATGGTTATCCACCTCGCCGTTCAGGTCGGCGGCATAGGAGCAAACCTCAAGAATCCCGGCAAGTTTTTTTATGACAATCTTATGATGGGCGCCCAGATGATGGAGCAGGGAAGACAATACGGTCTGGATAAGTTTGTTGCTGTCGGATCAATTTGTTCATATCCTAAATTCACACCTGTCCCTTTTAAAGAGGATGATTTATGGAACGGTTATCCCGAAGAGACCAATGCCCCTTATGGGCTGGCAAAGAAAATGCTTTTGGTACAGGCGCAGGCATACCGGCAGCAGTATGGATTAAACGCCATCTATCTGCTTCCGGTCAACCTGTATGGACCAGGAGATAATTTCGACCTCGACACCTCGCATGTAATTCCGGCCCTTATAAAAAAGTGCTTTGAAGCAATCAGTAAAGGCCAAGCCGGGCGCTCTATCACTGTTTGGGGGACCGGAAAAGCAACCCGGGAATTCTTTTATGTGGAGGATGCCGCGGAAGGGATTTTGATTGCCGCGGAGAAATACAACAAGCCTGATCCGGTCAACCTGGGGGGAGGAGTTGAAATATCTATCAGGGATTTGGTGACGTTGATTGCAAGACTTACCGGGTTCGGGGGCGAGGTGGTGTGGGATGAATCAAAACCTGACGGGCAGCCAAGAAGGTGTCTTGATACCTCCAGGGCTGAAAGAGAGTTTGGATTCAAGGCAAAGGTGACCTTTGAGGAGGGACTCCGCAGGACCATAGAATGGTATAGAAATTCCATATCACAGCACTTGCCATGATACGGACAAATTATTTATACTATCATGTTTTTTCCGAATTTCTCATTTTCAATGAGCAGGAAAGCGGCAGTGGTGTCTTATCGCCCAATGAATAACGTCAACGCGAGGAACAAAGAATGAAAATAAGTTTAATTTTTACCAGTAACATATTAAATCCCAACTTCAGTGAGCTTTCGTTTAAGGACGATAATATAGGATTTATCCCCCCGCTGACACTGTTGACTGTCGCCTCTACATTCGAAAAAGAGGGAGTGGAAGTCCAGCTGCTGGATATGGACGCCGAGCGACTTTCCTATAGCATGGCCCTCGAAAGGATCAGGCAGTTTTCACCCGATCTGCTTGGATTTACTGTTTCGACGTACAGTTTTCACCCTGTGCTCAGGTGGATAAAGAAATTCAAGGAGGATATCGATCTGCCTGTTATCATCGGGGGGATGCATGTTGTGCTGTATGCGGAAGAGATTATGCAGTATAAGGAAGTAGACTACATGATCATAGGAGAGGGCGAAATGCCTATTCCTGAGTTCATCCGGGCCTTCCAGAATGGGAAAAAGTTTGACGGCATCCAATCTTTTGCATACCGCGACAACGGCCGGGTAATTATCGATAATACTTCCAGGATAGTGAAAGACCTCGATTCGCTCCCTTTCCCTTCCCGTCATTTGATCAAGAATGAGCTTTACTCAAACATCCTGACCCGAAGGAAAAACTTTACCGCAATGCTGTCCGCCAGGGGATGCCCGTACCGGTGCTCGTTCTGCGATCAGAACAAGCCCGCTTACAGACCGAGAAGCCCTCAGAATTTTGTCGCCGAGATAAAGGAGAATTACGAGAAATACGGGATAAAGGAATTCGATATCTATGACTCGACTTTTACAGCAAACAAAAAGCGGGTCATCGAAATTTGCGATATGATCAAGGACAATAATCTTGATGTCAGCTGGACGATCAGGACCCGTGTTGATTCCGTCAGCGAGCCTGTGCTGGACGCGCTTAAAAGCGCCGGCTGCCATACTATCATGTACGGTGTTGAATCGAGCAATGCCGAGATCCTGAAACGTATGAAAAAAGACATTTCCGTTGAAAAGATAAGAAGCACTATTGCTTACACAAAGAAGATTGGAATAGAATCGCTGGGTTTCTTCATGTTCGGGTATCCGGGAGAATCACGGGAAACTATAGAGGACACTATTCGGTTTTCCCTTGAGCTTCCACTCGACTATGCCCAATATACGGTACTGGTCCCTTATCCCGACAGTGAGATTTACCAGTATTACCGGAGCCATGGCCTGCAAGACGATTATTGGCGTGAATACACCCTGGATTATACAAAAGAGAGGAAACTTGATCTGATCGGTACTACCGTAACAAGGGAGGAGACGGGGCGTTATGTCGCATCAGCGTACCGCAAGTTTTACTTCCGTCCCAAAGTTATCATTAGATACGCTCTCAGGCTTAAGTCTTTCAGTGAATTCAAACGGCTGGCAAAAGGGGCCTTTGGCATTTTGCAAAACTTGCTGCACTATAAGAAGCATCCGGGGTAGTTATGGAGACAATTAAGGACGAAAGCGGGATACTGGCTATTATTTACCGTGATAGTGACTGGAAAGAAGGGCTGACTTTCATCACACCTGATGACCTGTTCCTCCAGGCAGGCGCCTGGTATTATCAAAAGGGTAAGAAACTGGCATCGCATATTCATAAAGATTATGTCAGGACAGCGAACCGCACCCATGAAATAGTTTATGTAAAACAGGGGAGCATGAAAGTACTGTTGTACAGCAGCGACAAGGTGTTCAAGGAAGAGTTTTTTCTTTATAAGGGAGACCTTGCCATTATGGCTGAAGGCGGCCATGGGTATGAGATACTTGAAGATAACACGCAGATTCTGGAAGCCAAGAACGGGCCGTTTGTAGATGTTGATACCGATAAGGAAAAATTTTAGTGTGGATGGAGTGAGGATATGGGATTTATTCCGCAAATAGAGCCCTTGTTTGACGGAGGCGAGTCCGAAGCGCTTGCCTTGTATATGAAGTCCGGCGGATGGGTCACCGAATTTAAAAAAACCCGCGAATTCGAGGAGCTGATTGCAGGGTTTACAGGGGCCAAACACTGCATTGTGACTAACAACGGAACAATCAGTTTGACCCTGGCCCTCCTTGCAGGCGGCATAAAAGCCGGCGATGAAGTCCTTGTTCCTGATATAACGATGATCGCTACATCGAATTCCTGCAAGCTTTTTGGCGCAAATCCGGTTTTTGTGGATGTTGAGCCCGATACTTTATGCATGGACCTGGACAGTGCCTCAGCAGCTCTTACCCCGCGCACGAAGGCGCTTATTTACGTCAGTCTGCATGGCAGATGCGGCAATATGGAGGAGGTAAAGGCGTTTTGTGAAAGGCACAGACTTTTTTTCCTCGAAGACGCGGCACAATCGCTCGGCTCTTACTACAAAGGCTCACACCTGGGCAGGTTCGGAGAGGTCGGGAGCTTTTCGTTCAGTATGCCGAAGATCATCACTACGGGTCAGGGAGGAGCGCTCATTACCGATAATGACGATATTGCCAGGGGAATAGGCAGGTTAAAAGATTTCGGCCGCTCGCGAGGCGGCATCGATATTCACGACAGCATCGGATATAATTTCAAGTTTACCGATATTCAGGCAATCATCGGGATCGAGCAGATGAAAAAGCTTTCCGAACGCGTAACCAGGAAACGTGAAATATATGCCCTCTATAAAAATCGACTGGAAGGCTTGAGGCAGGTAAATATGCTGCCGACTGATCTGTCGCAAACAACTCCCTGGTTTGTTGATATTTATGTCGATAATCCTGATGAACTGGCAGCATGGCTTAAGGAACGCGGTATAGGCAGCCGCAAAATCTATCCGGCGATTCATACGCAGGCTGCTTATGGTGCGTCCGCAAGCTGCCCTAACTCAGAATTTGCAGCCGGTCACGGCTTGTGGCTGCCGTCTTCCGTGCAGCTGGAGGACAAACAGATAGAGGCCATTACGGAGAGAATTATTGAATTTATGAGCCTGGGTCAACTTGGAAAAAGCAAATAACGTTCGCCTGATCTGCCCCGATTGCAGATCCGACCTTCGGGCTGAAAGCGCAGGGTTTGGATGTCCCTCATGTAAAAGCACATTTGACCGCCTTGATGGGGACATTATCGATCTTTTACCCAAGCATAACAAAGTCGGAGATGAAATCATTTACCGGCATGCCGACTATAAAGCGCAATTCCCTTACCTTCAGCAGATACGGCGCTATTTCTATACAAAAAAAATGGCGCGGTGGTCGATGTCGTGGGGCCATAAGAACGTAATCCGGCTGACAGGACGAAAGGTGGAAGGGACCTGCGTGGACCTTGGGGTAGGCTGCGGCGACCATTACGATTATGTTGAAAACGGAGACATGCTGACAGGCATTGACTATGATGCAGAGGCCATGAGGGACATTCGCAAGAAAGGGATCAAAGCTCCGCTGTACCGGGCCGACCTTGCAAGGCTGCCGTTTCCCGACCAGTGCTTCGACACCATTTGCAGCACTTATGCATTCGAGCATCTCTATTACATGGAGGTTTGCATGGAGGAGATTTACCGTACATTAAAAAACAACGGGGTCCTCGTTGCGTCGTTCCCGATAGTCGGCGGATGGCTGATGGATTCTCTCAGCCGGCTCGGTCCTCAAAGGGAATTCAGGATGCGGTACGGGCTCAATTGGAATAAGGTATTGAAGGTGGAACACTGCAACACGAGCCGGTATATACTGGAGGCTGTTCGACGCCTTTTTGTCATCGACCGGCTTATCTGGAGCCCTTTCGGAATACCCTCACATAACCTGAACATGTTTGTGACCTTAAAGGCGCATAAGAATCCTGAATTCATCGAGGACAAAAAATCATGAAAGTATCACTGGTAATTCCAACACTGAATGAATCGAGCTGCATAGAAAAAACCCTCTCCGAAATTCCGCGTGGGGCCGTGGACGAAGTCATCATTGTCGATGGCCATTCCACGGATAACACTGCCGACATCGTCCGTAAACTCGGCTACGGGGTAATCATGCAGAAAACGAAGGGCTACGGAGGCGCTTTTTCGGAAGGGATAGAAGCCTCGACCGGTGATATTGTTGTGCTTATGGATGCGGACGGGTCCCATAATCCGACGGACATTCCGCTCCTGGTCGAGAAGATCAAGGAGGGATATGATTATGTGCTGGCTGTCCGTTATGCCCCGGGGTCCCGCAGCGACGACGATACCGTGATACGGCACACCGGAAATATGTTTTTCACGTTTCTCGTCAATCTTATCCACAGAACTTTTATTTCCGATGCGCTCTATCTTTACACCGCAATACGGAAGGACAAATTCCATTTGATAAAACCCAAATCCCTCGGTTTTGAATATTGTGTTGAAATCCTGATCCGCGCTCATAAGGCGGGACTCAGGATTGCCCAGGTCCCTTCTGCTGAAAGGCTGAGGATGGGAGGCAAATCCAAAGTCAACGCACTGCTCGACGGCTTGAGAATTATGAGGGTAATTCTCTTTTTGCGATGATTATGCGGTGAGACTCGAACCTGTTTTAATAAAGGTCCCTCATGGCAGCCGCAGAACGGAGGCGTTGTGCGGCGTGTTTGCAGGCCTGCATAGAGAGGGAGCGCCAAACGATGTGTTGTCTAAGATTGGGGCGAGCTTTCTTAAGGACCTGTTTTATCCCGGGCTTCTGGGGTCTTCGCAAGCGGTTGTTTATGAGGCCCTTGAAGGGGAAGAACCGGTCGGGTTTGTGGCAGCAGCACTGGACATGAAGCATTGTCTTCGTCAAATTGTGTTGTCAAGGCCGCTGCTGAGCGTGTGGCATGGTTTTTCGAGTGTTTTGCTGAGGCCCGGCATGTGGAAGTCTTTTATTGAGGCACTGAGTATAGAAGCTCCGGGACAGTCACGGGGTGCAGCTGAAATTATAATGATCACTGTTGCCGCAGCATATCAGGGACAAGGGCTTGGAACGGTCCTGCTGTCGAAGCTGAATAGCGAATTGAAGAAGCGGGGAGTGCAGGCCTGCCTAGCCCGGGTGAGGGAGGACAATTTACATGCACTCAGGATGTACGGAAAGGCCGGATATCATGAGATCGGCTCAGTTGATTTCAACGGTGGAAAATGGAGGTGGCTGGAATGCAGGATCACGGGAATATAGGCAACCCTGTTTTCTTTCGGGATAATCGCCAGCTTTCAGCGGCGGAATATCAAAAAGCGAAACAGATTTACGAGCAGGTATTTGATTTGATTGTCACTCGCGAAGATTATATTCGCAAGAATGACCTCGATGTCCAGTTTTGTATGCCGGGTGGTTTCTGGAGAATCGATTCCGGGGAAAAAAACAACGCTAAATTTGCACAACCTATCGCAAATTATTTTACGGATATGCCTATGTCCGAATATGAAATAATAAACAAATTAAGATTTTATGCTTATCCTTTTTCAGGATTTATCGCAGGGTACAATGTGGCTGCGTTGGGAGAAGGTGCGGGACCTCCTATTGACAGAATTCCTACGGACCAGGACCTTGCTTCGATTTTATGCGACCCAATTGGTGAAAAAGGATGGCGATGGTTGGCAGGAAACCGTTTTCAGCACCTTACAGAGGAAGTAAAAAAATCAGTGCTTGCCACGCGAGATTCATTTATAGACCGATGGCTCCAAGCTACGGCTAATATGCCGCACGAATATGTGTTCATGCCTCCAAAGTTTCTTGGTGAAGTGGGCTGGGAGGTTTCCGGCGTTGTTGTTAATTGCGATACGTACGTGTATCAGGAAAGACTGAATTTGTTATATGAATCCGGTGTTATTGATTGGTTGATGGGTAAGGTGGGCATAAAGGGTCACGTCAATATCCTGGAAATTGGAGGGGGATACGGCGCTTTAGCCTCCATTGTCAAGAGCTTGGTGCCTCAGAGCAACTATTGGGTATGTGATTTGCCCGAGACACTTATTTTTTCTGCTTTGTATTTAGCGCTAAACCGTCCAGATTGTCCACTCGGTCTCGCTAAAAAGGCGCCCCTGGGTTTTACGATGATGCCTAATTATATGTTTTCGAATATCCAGGAGCAATTCGACCTCGTGATTAATACTTTGTCTTTTACCGAAATGTCGGAATATCAATTCCGGACTTATGCCAAAGGAATAACAAAATTATCACCAGAAGGAATATTATTTGAACAGAACATGAATAATGCTCCCAATGGCGGTACCTCCTCGCCCAATATATTGAGAGAATATTTTGCTCACGAAAAAGTTTTGGAGCCGGTTGCTCTGAGAGATTTAACGCAGGGTGAAGCAAGAATATGGTCTCACAATTCTGTTGATTTATGAATATACTCGGTATATCTGCCTTCTATCACGACAGCGCCGCAGCTCTTATTGTTGACGGTGACATTATTGCGGCTGCTCAGGAAGAGCGGTTTACGAGGAAAAAGCATGACTCCGGCTTTCCTGAGAAGGCCATACAGTTCTGCCTTGAATACGGCGGCATCACAATAAATGAAATAGATTGTATCGCTTACTATGAAAAGCCTTTTGTCAAGTTCGAGAGAATCCTGGAAACCTATCTTGCTTATGCCCCGGTCGGGATAAAGTCTTTTATCAAGGCGATACCTTCATGGCAGAAGAAGAAACTGTGGATAAAAGATATTCTTAAGAACGAACTGAGCTACGACGGCAAGCTGATATTCACGGAGCACCACGAATCCCATGCGGCATCAGCCTTCTACCCATCCCCCTTCCAGGAGGCTGCATTCCTGACCATGGACGGCGTCGGCGAATGGACCACGGCGAGTTATGGGATCGGGAAGGACAACAACCTGGAGATCGTCAGCGAATTGAAATTCCCGCATTCTCTCGGCCTTCTCTACTCCGCTTTTACCTACTATCTCGGCTTTAAGGTCAATTCGGGGGAATACAAAGTAATGGGGCTTGCTCCTTACGGCGAGCCGAAGTATACAGATAAAATTTTATCCGAATTGATAGACCTCAAGGATGACGGTTCTTTCAAACTGGATATGAAGTATTTTGATTATTGCACAGGTCTTGCCATGACCAATGAAAGATTCAACCGGTTGTTTGGAGGAGAACCCCGTAAGCCTGAAGCCAAACTCACCCAGAGGGAAATGGATCTGGCGCGGTCTGTACAGGATGTCACTGAAGAGGTGATGTTGAGAATGGCCCGGCATGTCCATAAAGAGACGGGTCAAAAGAATCTGTGCATGGCGGGGGGAGTTGCGCTGAACTGCGTGGGCAACGGAAGGATCCTTAGAGAGGGGCTTTTCCGGAATATATGGGTGCAGCCTGCCTCAGGTGACTCTGGAGGCGCGCTGGGTGCGGCCCTGTTTGCATGGCACAATTACTTTGGGAATCCAAGAAAGGCATCCGGCGTGGCAGACTCACAGAAAGCTTCCTGCCTTGGTCCTGCATTTGAGAACCGGCAGATCGAGGATTTCCTTGAGAAAAACGGAATTCCTTTCAGGACGGTCAATGATGAGGAGCTGCCGTCTCTCATTGCCGGTCTCATTGCCGATGAAAAAGTGATAGGCTGGTTCCAGGGCAGAATGGAGTTTGGGCCCAGGGCGTTGGGGGCGAGGAGTATCATCGGCGATGCCAGGTCCCCTGAAATGCAGGAGACCATGAACCTTAAGATAAAATTCAGGGAATCGTTCAGGCCTTTTGCTCCCTCGGTAATCAAAGAGAGGGCCTGCGAATTTTTTGAAGTGGATGTTGAAAGTCCTTACATGCTTTTTGTGGCGCCGGTGAAAAAGGAGATCAGAACGGAGCCGGAAGATGGGGAGCGGCTGTCCGGTATCGAAAAGCTGAAGGTGGTCCGTTCCCAAATTCCTGCTGTTACTCACGTGGATTATTCCGCCAGGATTCAAACAGTGGCCGAAAAAGACAACCCCCTTTACTACAGGACAATACAGGCGTTCTACGAGAAGACAGGGTGTCCTGTAATTATAAATACTTCTTTCAATGTAAGAGGGGAGCCTATAGTCTGTACGCCGCAAGAGGCCTATACCTGTTTTATACGGACCAATATGGATTATTTGATCATGGGGAACTGCCTTCTGGACAAAAAAGAAATGAAATACAAACAGGACGATAAAGCCTGGCAGAATGAATTTGCGCTGGACTGATGCCTGCAATAATGTAGCCCTATGAAACAGAAACAAAAAGATGAACGGAAGGATATAAGGACCTTCGGCCTTGGGCTGACCGCGGTTTTTATTGCTATAGGCTCGATGCAGATTTACAAGGGACACACCGGCATGGCACTCGGGCTTTACCTTGGGTCCGGGGTGGTCCTGCTATTGTCGCTGCTGGCCCCGTTGGTCCTCAAGCCTGTATATAAGATACTGACGGCCATAGGGCATAAAATCGGATGGATAAATTCAAGGATACTCCTTGGGGTTTTGTTTTATGTTTTTTTCACGCCGGTAGCGGTTGTGTTCAAACTTATCGGGAGGGACCCCCTTGACCGTAAGATAGAAAAAGAAAAGAGCAGCTACTGGGTCCCGAGGAAGCATGATACGGACAAAAAGAGATACGAGAGGCAGTTTTAAGATCGAGGAGGGGTAAATGTCAAAGATTGCCATAGCAAAAGAATTCTGGGACTTTATGAAGGTACGGAAGAAGTTCTGGCTCATCCCTATTATCATCATGATACTTTTATTAGGTGCTGTCTTGCTGTTTAGCGAGAGTTCCGCTCTTGCGCCGCTTATTTACACAATGTTCTAAACAAGTGTTAATGACTGATAGAGGATATATATATAGGGATGAGCATGAGTAACAAAAAAAGATCTTTTTTTATTTTTTAATGATATTAATCCCGCTTGTTGTACTTGGGATTACCTTGAAAGTACTTAAGGCCCGGACTTCAGTTAAGTCTGATTACGAACAGGAAGTTGTCATGAGTAGTGAGTTTTATGCTAAATTGGAGAATTTGCCCCAGGGCATAGCATTTCCCGCTTCCTCAAAGGATCAATTCCATTATGATTCCGATAGGAAGTTCCTGGTTTTTAAAGGGATAATGTCTAAAGAACAAAAAGATGACTTGTTAAGGCTTTCGCAGGACAAAGCGTATAGAGAGGCTATAGAAGTACTTTATGGTGGATGTCTTAAATTTACTGATTTAAGGGCAAGGGCGCCGTATGTCATGTTCCGGCCCACTCCCGGCAAGGCCGGCATCGATTCCCACGGTTTTAACTCGCCCGAGATATCAAACGACAAGAAACCGAACGAGTACAGAATCGCTATTATAGGGGGTTCGTCTGCCTTTAACGGGACTTACAAGACATCAATAATTGCCTACTTAGCGGAAATATTAAAGAAGAATGATCCCAAACTGAAAGACAAAGAGGTTACGTTTATAAACGCCGGCATTCCCTCAGGGGTTTCGGGGCAGGAACTGGCGCAGTTGATCTACAATGTATTGCCGCTAAATATTGATTTGCTGGTAGTATTCGACGGCTACAATGATTTTTACTGCCCATTTCACTATGACAGGAGGCCGGGGTATCCTTACGACTATATAGTGGAGGAGTACCGGTACTACAAATTCAATAGCGACAAGAAGTGGTGGGACGCTTTTGTTGGCCTGTTTGACTCAATGTTATCGAATAAGTCGGCGCCGAATATAGTCCATGATTATTACAAGGGACTTGGAATCAAGAGGCCTAACATGGAGGAGGCAATTGTTGAGACTGCAGACATATATTTCAGGAATATTACATATATGGCAACCATCGCAAATGCATTCGGGGTCAATGTTGCTGTATTTCTTCAGCCGTATTCTCCGAAGCACAACCCTGAAACCGGTGCGCTCATGAAAGTGTACGGTATGGCGAGGGAGAGGTTCAGGGAACTTGCAAAGGGGAACTCTCCGAGAAAGATTTACTATGACACTGTGCCTATGGGGTTAACCACGCTGCGTGATATGTTTACTGATATAGTCCATTTCCCTGAAGAGGCAAACAGAATAATGGCTGAGGAGATGTATTCTGTCATGAAAAAAGAGAGGATGATAGACTGATGGATATGAACAAACATAAAAAGACATTATTTACACTGTTGATGATATTGCTGCCGGTTATTTTTCTTGGATTTTCCCTGATTTTACTGAAGGGCCGGACATCGGTGGAGTCTGACTACGAACGGGAAGTTGTCATGAGTAGTGAGTTTTATGCTAAATTGGAAAATTTGCCCCAGGGTATAGCATTTCCTGCTTACTCAAGGAATCAAATACATTATGATTCCGATAGGAAGCTCCTGGTTTTTAAAGGAATAATGGATAAAGAACAAAAAGATGACTTGTTAAGGCTTTCGCAGGACAAATCGTATAGAGATGCTATAGAATTCCTTTATGTTGGATGTCTTAATTTTACTGATTTAAGGGCAAGGGCGCCATATGTCATGTTCCGTCCCACTCCTGGCAAGGGTGGTATCAATTCTCTCGGCTTCAACTCACCTGAGATATCAAACGACAAGAAACCGAACGAGTACAGGATTGCTATGGTTGGTGGTTCAGTTGTTTTCACCGGCGGTCATGATTCAACTATAGTAGCCTATCTTGCAAAGATACTGAAGGAGAGGGACCCCAGGCTGAAAGACAAAGAGATCACATATATAAATGCCGGTATCTCGTCCGCGGTATCGGGGCAGGAACTGGCTCAGTTGATTTACAATGTATTGCCGCTAAATATTGATTTGCTGGTGGTATTCGATGGCTACAATGATTTTTACTGCCCTTTCAACTATGACAGGAGGCCGGGGTACCCGTACGACTATATAGTAGAGGAGTACCGGTACTACAAATTCAATAGCGAAAAGAAGTGGTGGGACACGTTCTCTAGCCTGTTTGATACTGGGTTGTTTAGGAAATCAACACCGAAGATTGTCCATGATTATTATGAGGAACTCGGAATCAAGAAACCCACAATGGAGGAAGCGACTGCTCAGACAGTGGACATATATTTCAGGAATATTACCTATATGGCTACGATTGCAAATGCATTCGGAGTCAAGGTCGCTGTATTTCTTCAGCCGTATTCTCCGAAGCACAACAAAGTCAACCCTGAAAGGCCTGAGACCGGTTCGCTCATGAAAGTGTACGGTATGGCGAGGGAGAGGTTCAGGGAACTTGCAAAGGGGAACTCGCCGAACAGGATTTACTATGACACGGTGCCTATGGGGTTAACCACGCTTCGTGAAATGTTTACTGATGGAGCCCATTTCCCTGAGGAGGCAAACAGAATGATGGCTGAGGAGATGTATTTTGTGATGAAAAAAGAGAGGATGGTAGACTGATATAAACAACCATAAAAAGACATTATTTACACTGTTGATGATATTGGTGCCGGTTATTTTTCTTGGATTTTCGCTGATTTTACTGAAGGGCCGGACATCGGTGGAGTCTGATTACGAACGGGAAGTTGTCATGAGCAGCGAGTTTTCTGCCAAACTGGATAATTTGCCGCGCAGCATAAAATTTCCGCCGTCCAGCAGGAATCAAATACGTTACGATGCCGATGCCAGGAAATTACGTTTTACAGGAATTATGTCCAAGGAACAAAAACATGAGCTGTTAAAGTTGTCACAGGACAAAGCGTATAGAGAGGCTATAGAAGTACTTTATGGTGGATGTCTTAATTTTACTGATTTAAGGGCAAGGGCGCCATATGTCATGTTCCGTCCCACACCCGGCAAGGCCGGTCTCGATTCCCACGGTTTTAACTCGCCCGAGATATCAAACGACAAGAAACCGAACGAGTACAGGATTGCTATGGTTGGTGGTTCAGTTGTTTTCACCGGCGGGCATTATTCAACTATAGTAGCCTATCTTGCAAAGATACTGAAGGAGAGGGACCCCAGGCTGAAAGACAAAGAGGTGACCTATATAAATGCTGGTATCTCGTCCGCGGTTTCGGGGCAGGAACTGGCTCAGTTGGTTTACAATGTATTGCCTCTCAATATTGATTTGCTGGTGGTATTCGACGGCTACAATGATTTTTACTGCACCTTCAACTATGACAGGAGGCCGGGGTACCCGTACGACTATATAGTAGAGGAGTACCGGTACTACAAATTCAATAGCGAAAAGAAGTGGTGGGACGCTTTTGTGGGCCTGTTTGATTTAACCTCATTCAACAAATCGGCGCCGCATATAATCCATGATTATTACGAGGAACTTGGGATCAAGAAGCCCACCATGGCGGAGGCAATTACTCAGAGTGTAGACATATATTTCAGGAATATTACATATATGTCAACTATTGCAAACGCATTCGGAGTAAAGGCGGCGGTCTTTCTGCAGCCGTATTCTCCGAAGCACAACAAAATCAACCCTGAAAGGCCCGAGACCGGAGCGCTGATGAAAGTGTACGGCATGTCGAGCGAGAGGTTCAAGACGCTTGCCAAAGGGAACTCTCCGAACAGGATTTACCACGATATGGTGTATATGGGGTTCAGGATGAAGGATATGTTTACCGACATAGTTCATTTCCCGGCCGAGGGGAATAAAATGGTAGCGGAAGAGATGTATGCAGTGATGAAGAAGGAAAAGATGGTGGAGTAAGTGCGGGGCTTAATTTCTATCGACAAGTTACCGGTTTCTGTTATTGCAATGCTTGTATTGCTCGTCAATCTGTGCGGCTATGCGGGCCTCAGGTATTTTATCTCCGATGATATTTTCGGAGGGCGATACCGCCAATACCACAATTGCCATAATGGATTCCTACACGCTCAAGCATTCAAATATAATTGATGAGCCGGCGCTTTATAAACAGCTCTTGGCGGGCAAAGGAGGCAACCCTGAAACTGATAAGAACGCATTTGTCTATCAGTTGCTTTCCAATGCGGGCAAAGATGCCGTCGCACGGCTCGTGAAAAAACCGGATGATGGGCGGGACAGGGAGCTTTTTCTTCTGGAGTTAAACAGGTCCGTTGTTGACAAAGACATCAGCTGGCCGCAGATTCTTCTGAAAGACGCCCTAAAAAATCCGTTGCTGGTGAAGGCCGGCAAGCGCAATTATAATCTTGTAGTCCTTTCCACTTTATATCCCGGTATTATTCGCGAAACGTTTGCTCCGCGCTTTCAATGGACATACGACCTCGCAGCGACCCTTGCAGAGCTTCCCAAGGTAGCCATGGCGTACTTTACCATTAACGTTCCCACCCGTTATTCGCCGCTTGTCAATATATACGGCACCGAGGTCCAGATCTATGTGCAAAACAACCCCGGCCATCTTTTAGCTGCCATGCTGCTGATGGGCCTTATCTATGCGTCGTTGATGGCAGTAGTTTTTCTGATTGCCGTCAAGTTTACGCGGTCCATTGCGTGGGCGCTGTGTGCCGTGTTCCTGTTCCAGGCTTCTGTGTCGACTCTCCTCATCTCCAACCAATTGTTCAGCCTGCCCTATCTGTTTGTCCCGCTTGTTATGGCGGGAGCTATTCTTGCATATTTGCAATATAAGGAGAGAGGCAATGTCTGGTGGCTGGCGGTTTTTATTTTCCTGTCAATAATCGGCCCATGGTTCAGGGAATTCCCCGGGGCGACCCCGTTTATCGTTTTCGCGAGCGAGCTTTTGAGTTACAGGGGGAAACGCTCCAGGATACTTCTGCTCGTTTGTGTTCCATTGATGTTCCACAGCGTTTATCCAACCCTGCTGCCCTGGATTATCGGGCTGAACAAGGGCGGCGTATATAGCGTGTTTTCACAGGGGAACGTGCAACAGGTGTCGGGCACAACTGCGTTGAACTTGTATTTTAACGGGATGCTTTTTGTGCAGTTCCCCCCTACGCTCTGGATACTTGTATTGATTTCTATCGGGTACTGGGTGTGGAGGACCACCGCTGCCCCATTAGAGGCGTCTCCTGATGCTGGCTTTGCGAAAAGAGTTTTGTTAAGTATTGCTCGTTCCGTGCCGTCGGCAGTTGCCAGGTATGGCTTTATTTTAATGCTTATTATTGTTGCCTGCGGTTTCGCTTATTCCTTTTTTATTGCGAGCAAAGGGCTGGAGCATTTCACAGCTCTGCGGCCCATCCATGGAATGTGGATGCTCCTGCTTGTGTCCCTTGTCACGTTTATGTCTTTCAGGTTCGGCGTGTTGCTGCCGGTATATTTTGCCGCCACGTTTCTGCCATTCTTGCGGCTCCAGCTTGCCGAGCTGCACTTGTCGTTTGCACTGGTCCCGATATCCATATTGATGACGTTATGGATACAGGACATGTTCCATCACATGAGAGCCAATCTAAAAGCCGGGGAGAGGCCGTCGCTTGCCGTTGTGCTCGCTTCCGTGCTGCTTGTCATCGGCTTGACCGATCAGTTTTTAAATATACCCGCCTGTGTTGCGGTCCAAAAGCGCATGGTTGGAGCGAACAAGGAAATGGCCGCATGGCTGGTAAACAACGCGCCGCGACACAGTATTGTCGTTATGAACTTTTATAATTTTACGGACGTGTTTTACTACTCGAATTATTATATCGACCCATATGAGACTGTGGAAAACTGTCCTATGGGACCGACAAAGGTTGTGCACTGGAACAAGGATTTCGCAAGCCTTATCGACAGAAACCTGGGCATAAGGGATGTGTATCTGCTCGCCGCAGAGCACGAATTCAGATGGAAAGATGCGGAAGCATACCATTCCCACAAGTACGTGAGGACCCCTCCGGGCCACATGGAAAAATTGGCCGTGTTTCCTGCCAGGACTATTTACTACTACGCAGACCCTTTTAAATATTTTGTGCCCAGGTTCTTTGTTTCGTTTCTCGGCTATATGGACTGGTCCAATGATTTTTATTATGACAATACAAAGTCACCCTTCAAACGGATAGTATACGCTGATTATGTTTTATACAAATTGAAGGATCTTTCAAAAGGGTTCCCCCCTGAGAATGTTCCCCTCCCCGGAGAGACGCCACCGCAGCTGGTGGGGTCATATAGGGGCTACAACATAGTGGATTATGGCAAGCAGTTTTACGGGGTAGCACAGTCAATGGGGCCGCTGGATCTGAGCAGGAAGGAAGACCGCAGCCGCGCAGGCATTGTGGTGAGTAAGAACCGCAATGAAATTGAGCAGCTAATAGACAAGGCGATTCAGTCGCCGAGAGCGGATAACGGGGCTAACTATGCCCCGCAGCTGGTGGGGTCATATAGGGGCTACAACATAGTGGATTATGGCAATCAGTTTTATGGGGTGGCACAGTCAATGGGGCCGCTGGATCTGAGCAGGAAGGAAGACCGCAGCCGCGCAGGCATTGTGGTGAGCAAGGACCGCAAAGAAGTTGAGCAGCTCATAGACAGAGCTATACAGGAGGGGAAAAAATAAATAGAAACAGGACAGAGGACGGAGCGAAGCCTTTCCAGGACCTGCAAGGGGGGTTGTCTTCTCCCGGAGGGTTGCCTGTATACGCCATAGCGGTCCTTATATTTATTTTCAATGTATGCGGTTATGCGTGTGTCAGGTATTTTATCGCCGATGATATTTTCGGCGGCGATACGGTCAATGTGGCAATCAGCATAATGGATTCCTACACGCTCAAGGACACAAACGTGATTGACTGGCCTGCTTTCTACAAACAGCTATTGTCGGGCAAAGGCGGCAACCCTGAGCTGGACAAGAACGCCTTTGTATACAATCAGCTTTCCGGCAAAGGCAGGGAGGCCCTTGAGCGGTTGTCAGAGAAACCCGATGACGTGAGGGCCCATGAGCTGTTACTGTTGGAGCTGAACAAATCGCTTTTTGACAGGGACATCATCTGGCCGGCGGCGCTTCTGAAAGATGCGCTCAGGAAGCCGTTGCTGGCAAAGGCCGGCAAGCCCAATTACAATCTTGTCGTGCTTTGCAGCTTGTATCCAGGCATTGTCAGGGACACTTTCCCCCCGCGGTTTCAGTGGAAGTATGATCTAGCTTCGATACTTGAGGAGCTGCCGAAGGTGACCATGGCGTACTTTACCATTAACGTCCCAACCCGGTACTCGCCGCTTGTAAATATTTATGTCACCGAGGTCCAGATGTATATGCAGAACAGCCCGGAGCATCTTTTGCCTGTTATTGTGTTCAACGGACTGTTCTATGCTGCGATGATCACGGTAGTGTTTCTGATCGCGGTCAAGTTTATCAGGTCTGTTTGGTGGTCGTTGTGCGCAGTGTTGCTGTTTCAGGCATCAGTGTCAGCAATACTTATCTCCTATGAGTTGTTCAGCCTGCCGTATATATTTGTGCCGCTGATGATGGCGGCAGCGGTTTTGGCGTATTTGCAGTATAAGGAAAAGGGCAATGTGTGGTGGCTGCTGGCGTTTGTTTTATTGTCGATAATCGGGCCGTGGTTCAGGGAATTTCCTGGTGCGACACCGTTTATAGTGTTTGTGAGCGAGTTGATGAGTTATCAGGGGAAGCGGTCGAGGGTAATTCTGATAGCCTGCATTCCGCTGATGGTGCACAGTTTTTATCCAGCGCTGTTGCCGTGGCTTGTAGGGCTCAACAAGGGCGGGGTGTACAATGTGCTGGCGCAGGGCAATGTGATGCAGGCTACTGGCGCAGGATCGCAGCCGCTGAACTGGTATTTCAGCGGGCTGCTTTTTGCGCAGTTTCCGCCTACGGTGTGGATACTGGTGTTAACGGCCATCGTGTATTGGGCAGGGAGGGTCACCCAGGTCTCGGCCAAAGAGTCAGAGGATGGGGGACTTGCAGGACGTGTTTTGTCGGGCATTGCGCGCACTCCGAAGTATGGCCATATTATAATGCTTGTTGTCGCTGCATGCGGTTTCGGGTATTTGATTGTTAAAAGGGGTATGATTGGGCATCTGATAGCCAATTACGGAGTATGGATGCTGCTGTTCGTGCTTCTCACCACAGTTGTTGTGTTCATAGTGGCGCTGGCGTCGTTCAGGTTCAGTGCGCTGCTGCCGGTGTTTTTTGGGGCCACGTTTCTGCCTTTTCTGCGGCTCCAGCTTGCCGAGCTGCATTTGGCGTTTGTATTGATTCCCTTGTCCATATTGCTGACGTTATGGATAAAGGACCTGTTCCATCATTTGACCTTGAATCTCAAGGCCGGGGAGAGGCCGCTTTCGGTTGTGCTTGTTTCAGTACTGCTCGTGATAGGCCTGACGGACCAGTTTCTTAACCTCCCATCATGTATTGCTGCCCAGAAGCGCATAGTCGGGGCGAACAAGGCTGCCGCTGCCTGGTTTGTAAACAATGCGCCCCGACACAGTATCGTCGTTGCGAACTATTATAATTTTACTGACGTTTATTACTATTCGCATTACTATATAGACCCATATGAGTCTGTTGGGAATTGCCCGATGGGGCCGGCAAAGGTGGTGCACGAGAACGAGGAGTTCAAGGGCCTTCTCGACAGGAATTTCGGCATAAGGGATGTGTACCTGCTCGCCTCCGACCATGAATTCAGATACAGCGGTTTTGCAGCATACCATTCTCACAAGTGGGTGAAGGAGCCTCCGGGGGAGATAGAGAAGCTGGCCGTGTTTCCTGCGAGGACATATTACTATTATGTTGATCCTCTGAAATATTTTGTGCCGAAGTACTTCATTTCCTTCATCGGATATATGGACTGGTCCACAGATTTTTTCTACGATAACACGAAAACGCCGTTTAAGCGGATCGTATACACGGATTATGTAATATATAAGTTAAAGGACATTTCAAAAGGGTTCCCCACTGACAAGTCTACTGCTGCGAAAAAAGAAATCGCAGTGAACCATGGAGATAAACAGCGTTGAAAAAACTTTTGATCGGAATAGTTTTCAGCATCGTCTTTATTTACTTTTCTGTTCAGGGAATTGTGTATAAGGACTTATTTTACGGATTGGATAAGGCGAGGTTCTCTTTTCTGCTGCCGACCGTAATATTAATTTTGCTCGTATCTCTCCTGAGATCGCTCCGGTTCGGGGTCATACTGTCGTCCATTGAAACGGTAAGTCAGCGAATACTTTTTCCAATCAATTGCATAGGGTTTATGGCGATATCGCTGGTGCCCATGAGGATTGGAGAGTTGGTGCGCCCCTACCTGGTAAGCAGGAACACTGAGATTCCTCTGAGTTCCGCGCTGGCAAGTATTTTTATAGAGAGGGTGCTCGATGCTTTGATCTTATTGAGCATGATGCTCATTGTTATTTTTAATTCCAGTCTGCCGGGGTGGATTTTAAAGTCCGGATACGGCATGCTATTTACCTTTTTGGTATTGTTGGCCCTTGTGTTTTTCCTGTACTTCAGGACGGAGAATGCCTTGCAGTTCCTGTCTCCGCTGCTCGGAAGGCTGCCGGTCAAATTAAGAACGAGAATTGAATCGCTGGCCCTGACCTTTTCCGGAGGGTTTAAAATACTCGGAAACCCGGGGAGGCTCTTTTCGGCTCTTTGCCTCACCATCCTGATCTGGGGGTCTTTGGGCCTGGCCACATACAGCTTAATTTTATTTTACAATCTTCCTCTTCCTTTTATAGGAGCATTTGCGGTGCTCCTCATTACTGTAATAGGTATAAGTATTCCGACTGCGCCGGGATTTTTGGGTAATTTTCAGTTCAGTTGTATGATGGCCCTTTCTGTTTTCCATGTTGCCAGACCTTCCGCCTTTGCCTTTTCGATGAGTTATTATTTTGTGGTCGTGGTCATGAATATTCTGCTCGGCATGGTGTTCCTGCCATTCCAGAAGTTTTCAATAGGAGAAATGAGAAAGGTCTTTAAACGTGGGTTGGAAACGCAAGGCTCTCAATCTGGTCAGTGAGATAAGGATTCCGTCTCTCTAAGGTGAAAGTGCAACTAATCAGAAATACTATTATCGAAATCGGCAGGGCGATTATTCCGGAAAGAGCCAGGCTAAGGCTGGGAAGGCTGCGCTGGGTAAGAGAATTTTTGCACAGCTCCGGGGATAGTTTCATGCAATATAAGGAAAAAGGTTATCCATGCGAGATACCTCCGATGGATATTGAAACTGGTCTCGACTTTCTGGTGCTTGAACTCCCGCCACGATATATGCCGCTTATGCCGAACGGCCTGGGTTACCTGTATAACATTTTGTTGAAATGCAACGTATCTTTTCAAATTTTGGATGCCAACATAAGTCTTTACCACAAGTTTCATGAAAACAGGCTGCGAAATGGGCTGACGAATGTCAGTACCTCAGCTGATTATCTGCTGCCTGAAGACCCGTGGGACAACACAAATACCGCTGAATGGGGAAAAGAAGAGGTCATCAATCACTTTTGGCCGGAGCTTGAAGACCTTATTATGAAAATAAAGGGCCGCCCTCCGAAAGCGCTCGGTATTTCTTTGAGTGGAATCAACAGAAAGCTCGCAAAGCGCTTTGTCGCGGCAATAAGAGAAAACATTCCCGGCATTGTTATTGTGGTCGGAGGATATGATTGCGTCTATGCGAAGCTGGGGCCTTTTTTATTCCAGGATTTCGATTATATGGTGATAGGAGAGGCAGAGGCCACATTGCAGCCCTTGATGGAGGCTATTGCAAAAGGGGAGCAGGTCAGGGACCTCCCCGGAATTATTTCACGCTATGATACTCCACAGAGAATGTGGTCAGCCCCGTTGCTCGAAAATCTCGATGAGATAGATTGGCCGAAATATCAATGGGCAAAACATCACTGGTACCAGACATACGACAGAAAGCATTTGGTGCCTATATCCGCAAGCCGTGGATGCAAGTGGAGTAAATGCCGGTTTTGTGCTGAATGCTTCACTTTCCGCAAAAGGAACGCAATTGAGGTGGTGAATGAAATAGAACATTTTGTAAAACTCGGGTTCCATTCTTTTCACTTTAATGAAAGTGATGTTAACGGAGACCCGCAAAATCTATACGACATTTGCTCAGACATAATCAGACGGGACCTCCACGTGAATCTTGTGGGGCAGCTCCGGGTCGACAGGAGAAACACCCAGGAATATTTGGAGCATCTGGCCCGTGCCGGCTTCAGACATTTGCGTTTCGGTGTAGACGGATGGAATGACAGGCTTTTACAGATACAAAGGAAAGGCTATAAGATGGACGTTGTTTTCCAAAACATTCGTGATTGTTCAAATGCGGGTATTACAACAACGGTGAATATTGTTATAGGAGTACCAGGCGAAACAGATGAAGATATCAATGAGGTAATAAGTAATATTTTGAAATGCAGGAACTATCTTCACACTATCGAGAGCTTTAATACGCTTTTATTGGCATGTGGAAGCGAATACTATTCTAACCCCGATGCATATAAGATCCGTTTTAGAAAACCAAAAGAAGAGATTTATCGTGAGTACGCCGACTATATTCCCACGGAATTATGGTATAGCGAAGAGCCCTATATTGATCAGGAAGTAAGAATGAGGAGGCTGGATAAGATTACCAGTGAACTTTATAAACATGGGATGAATATAGGCGGGTTTGCGTCGAAAGTAATTGAAAACCTAAAACACAAGGCTCCCGAATCAGCCAGGAGCGGACAAGCTATTGACGAAAATCGATAACACTGTTGATCTTCCCTGCGGCAAAGCCCCAGGGAATCTAATGCAAGGAATTTTGTTTATTCTTATTCGCGCGCTAACCGCTCGCTATCCATTTAATTCTTGAGGGACCAATGCGATATATTATTGAGAGTCAATCAAATATAAAACCTAAGATAAGTATAATACTTTTAGACTGGAAGGTAAGGGAAAGTTATCATACTATCGACTATCTGAACCGTCAACGCTGCGACAGGGAATTATACGAGATTATCTGGGTTGAATTTTATGACTATACGGCAGATCCTCTCCTGAAGATGGTCTCAAAATATAAAAAGCTGGGCCTCCCCTCACCGGTCGACCAATGGATTGTTTTAGAGAACCCTGACGAGCGTTATTATCACAAACACGTCATGTACAACACAGGCATTCTGCATGCTAAAGGAGACATTATCGTCATAATGGATTCGGACGCTATTGTGAAAATCGATTTCATAACTTTCATATTGAATGAGTTCGCGGGGAATCCCGACCTTGTCCTTCATCTTGAAGAGATAAGGAACTTCGACCACAGATTTTACCCCTTCCCATACCCTACTCTGGAGGAGATTCTTGGCCCCGGGATATCCATGCCGTATGAAATTGAGGTCTCGAATAAGACTCGTATAGATCTGAATAAATCCGTAATCAGTCTGAAAAACGAGCCGGAGCTTATGCATGTCTACAATTATGGTTCCTGCTTTTGCGCGGGGAGGCAGAACCTGATAAACATAGGCGGGGCGGATGAGCATATAGACTATATGGGGCATATCTGCGGCCCATATGAGTTGACGTTCAGATTTATTAACGCCGGTTTTGCGGACAGGCTTCACCCGACGTATTTTCTTTATCATGTATACCATCCTAATCAGGGCGGCGACAACAACTATTGCGGCCCGAACAACGGAAGGGGCATGTCCACGACGGCAATGGCTATTCTCGAAGGGGACAGGGTGCTGCCTCTTCAGGAGAATCCGGAAATCATGAAGTTGCGGCTTAGAGACCAAAAAGAGCATTAATGATAAATTCTATATCCTTTTGCGTCATCCACCTTGCTCATGACGTTCCCTTTTTTAAAGGATGCATAGCCGGCATTCTTTTGCAAGAGATCCCCGACTTTGAAATTCTCGTCTATAGTCGATTTCCTGTTAATGAAACAAACGACAATCGGATCAAATTTGTCGACGCCGGGAAGTTAAAGCTAAACAACTTAAACGAGGCGAGGAATTATTTGTTCACCCAGGCCAGGAAAGAGCATATTGTTTTTATGGACCATTTTGTTGTGTTGACCCCTGGATGGTACGAAAGCATAAAGCAGGTGAATTATTATGACGTTTTTGGAACCCGATTATTATCACCGGAGCATGAGCGATATGTTGACTGGGGGGTGGAGAAATCCGACAAGACATTGAGTCCCCTCCACTATGACGAATGGACGAATAAGGCATTTGTCAACGGAGCTCTTTTGATTGTTAAACGGCAGGTGATGGACTACCTTCAGTTCGACGCGCGTTTGCATTCGTGGGAGAATGATGATGTTAACTTCTGCCTTAATGCCGCAGAAATCGGGTTTAGAGTGGGCGTAATTCCCGAAGGCGCTGCTGTGTGGCACAGGAATTTGCATAAGAGGCCTTTTAATAAGTATCTTCCTTTATCCTCCGGCAGTGAAATCTGCCAACCAAAAAAGAAAACTTTTTTGACGAGCGCCGTGAGTTTTCTCACATCTTTTCTGCGACAATCCAGGGAATGACGTTTAAGGCGATATCTGCTGGAAAACTTCTTAACCGCGCCAGGCTCCTGAAGAATATGGGACCTGTGAGGATATGGAGAGGAGTTAACAGAAGGCTGTCCTGTCTCCTGAAAGGAAGCATCTACCCTATTGCCATTCCAGCTGGTGATATTCAGCCCGGGCTTGATTTTCTCGTCCTTCAATTTCCTTCCCGCTACCAGCCTATGATGCCCAATGGCCTCGGATACGTTTTTAACATCCTCAGGAATTGCGGGATAAGTTTTCAGGTGCTGGATGCAAATATAATTTTTTATCATCTGTACCATTACGGCAGGATTCTTGGGGGAAAGCCCGTGATCGCCCCCTCCGGATATGTGATGAAGGAAGACCCCTGGGACCAGTCTAATGCCCCGGAATGGGACAAAAAAGAGGTTATAGAATATTTCTGGCCTTATATCGAGGAAAGTCTTCAGCGCATTGAAGCGAACAGGCCAAAGGCGATAGGGCTTTCTGTAAACGAAACCAACAGGACATTGTCGAACAAGTTCATTGCGGCATTGCGCGCCAGAGTCCCCGAAACTGCCATTGTTGTTGGAGGGTATGATTGTGTTAACCATAAGTCAGGCCCGTATTTGGTCCCGGATTTTGATTACATGGTGATCGGCGAGGCGGAGAAGACCTTGGGCGGGTTGGTAGAAGCGCTGTCCAGGGGCGAACGGCCAAAAGACATGATTGGAGTTGTATCCCGTTATGATTCATCCGACCGGAAATGGGCTGCGCCGCCTGTGCCGGAAGACCTCGATTCCACCGGTTTCCCGGCTTATGAATGGACTGACCTTGCGCTTTACACCACTTTTGACAGGGGCAGATTCGCGCCCATTACGGCTTCGAGAGGCTGCCACTGGGGCAGCTGCCGTTTTTGTGCCGAATGTTTTCCATTCAGGAAAAGATCGCCTCAAAAAGTCGCCGATGAGATAGAATTCATGGTGGCACATGGTTTTTATAACCTGCATTTCAATGAGAGCGATGTTAACGGGGACCCGGAGAATTTATATAATATCTGTTCTGAAATAATCGGGCGCGGGATAAAAGCTTCTTTTGTCGGACAGTTGCGCATTGACAGGCGCAACACGAAAGAATATTTCAGGCATCTTGCAAGGGCCGGATTCGTTCATTTAAGGTTTGGTGTTGACGGCTGGACTGATAATACGCTTCGCCTGCAAAGGAAAGGCTATGGAATGGACCTCGTCTTCCGTAACTTGCGGGATTGTTATGAGACCGGTATCTATACGGCAGTGAACATCGTGATAGGAGTGCCGGGGGAGACGGAGGATGATATCGCTGAGGCAATCGGCAATATCATAAAGTGTAAAGACCATATAGACTCCGTCGTATCGTTCAATACACTGATATTGGCAGCCGGCAGCGAATATTACAGAAATCCTGACCAGTATAAGATCCGGTTCCGGAGGGGGAAAGACGAAATTTACAGTGATTATCCGCACTGCATTCCGAACGACCTCTGGTACAGCGATGACCCATACATAGACCAGGGAATAAGGACAAAACGGTTTAACAGGATAGTCGCCGGGTTGTATAAGAATGGTATAGGGCTCGGACCTTTTGCTGCGGTCGTGGCAGATAACCAAAGGAAGGAGCAGGAGAAGGCGGACGTGAAATAAACGGTCGCTGTCCCCGGTTTTTATTTTGTAATTTCTAACAGGACTCAGTGTATAATTTACAAATATGAAAAAGAAACCTTTGACGCCTAATGGCAAAAATATTGAAATTGCGCTTGAACTTCTCGAGCTTTCATTAATTCTGAAAAGTGCCGTCAAAAGAGCAGCGAAGAAAAGATAATGTCAATTGTTGATGCGTTTGTTAAAACCATCTCATTTTTCGATATTTTAAAAAGTGAGCACATTATTGAGGATTATGCTCTGATCGGCGGATTGGCATTGTCTGCATGGGTTAGGCCACGAACCACAAGAGATGTTGATCTGGTAGTCATCATCTCAAAGAAAATAAATTGGTCTGACCTGATTTCCATAGTGGAAACAAGGTTCCATAAAAAAATTTCTGTTCACAAGGCAACGCAGCGAACGATCATAAAGGAAAAATTCTCGTTTATGTCCGGTCATTTTCAGGCAGATATCATAGGCACAAAGGATTTTAATTTGGCGTCCGAAGCAATTAAACATGCCGTCGTTGCCGAAGTGTTAGGCAAACATATTAAAGTAGCAACGCCGGAGTATTTGATACTTCTGAAATTGTTACCGCTGAGTAATCAAGATGTGCTTGACATTAAGATGCTTGCCAAAAAAGCAGATATGGGCAAACTTGAACATCTTGCCCAAAAATATTTTCTCCTTCCCAAACTCGACTCCGTTCTAAGAGTTAAACGCAGGAAAACAAAATAAACGGTCGCTGTCCCTATTTTTCTATATATGAATGAGACACACTGAAGCAATGCCGGAAGTACCGCCGATATTTGAGCGTTACGGCTGCCGGAAAACCCCGCCTAAAGTGAGCATAATACTGCTTGACTGGTCATGCAGGGAGAGTTTCCATTCGCTCGATTATCTGGCCGATCAGACTGCGGCCAGGGAAGAGTACGAAATTATCTGGATCGAGTATTACGGCAGGAGATCACCAGGGATAGAGCGAAAGCTTAATGAGTCCGTGAGCCCGGGAAAGCCGCCGGTTCTAGACAAATGGCTCATTCTTCGTATGCCGGAGGATTTATATTACCACAAGCACCTTATGTACAATATCGGGATCTTGGCGGGCGAAGGGGAGATTGTTGTTTTTTGTGATTCCGACGCGATATTCAGCCGTACGTTCGTGGAGGGCATTGAAAAGGCCTTCGAAGAGGACAGGAATATCGTGCTGCATATGGACGAGGTAAGGAATACCGACAAAAAACATTATCCCTTCAACTATCCTTCGATAGAGCAGTTAACGGAGAAAGGGTGCATCAACTGGAGAGACGGCAAGACAACGGGGTTGCTCGACAAAGAGGACCCGTTGCACACGTTGAATTACGGGGCCTGCATGTGCGCACGCCGCGAGGACCTGATAGCCATAGGTGGAGCGGATGAGCATATCGATTACCTGGGGCATATTTGCGGACCGTATGAGATGACATTCAGGCTGGTGAATGCAGGGAAGAAGGAGGTTTGGCATCAGGAGGAGTTTCTGTACCATGCATGGCATCCAGGAACAGATGGGAAGGACAATTATCTTGGCCCGCATGACGGGTTCAATATGTCGGCGACGGCGTTCGAGGCGCGGCGGTCAGGCCGTGTGCTGCCCCTGGTGGAAAACCCTGCTGTTGCCTTGCTCCGTCTGAAAGACGGCGACGTATCTTTTGAGCAGCTCCTTACGCTGGCGATTCCTGAACAGACCCTTAGAGGCTGGTCCAGGAACGAGTTGGAGAAAAAGAGACGGAGCGTATGGAGAATGGGACTTGCTGCGTCATTTATAAAAATGCTATTAAAAAAATTCTACGCCGAGGCTGTCAAGGTTCTCAGACAGCCTAAATCATTGCTCGAAATACCCGGCAAAGTTTTCAGGACATATGATTTTTTGAAAAACACGGCATCTTACAATGCTATTGTTGTTGAAAAATGTACGCAATGCATGAAACAACTTGATTGCCAGGGCGTGAAGGAGATTGGTGTTTACGGAACGGGAGACACAGCGGAGATTCTGTATAAGATGACGATCGGTTCATCCATTACCATAAACGCGGTGTTTGATGACGCCGGCCCGGAGAGGCGTTTTTTCGGCATGCAGGTCCAGCCTGTGGAAGCAGCAAAAAACTTTGCCGGCATTATCGTCGTCGCTGCTGAAAAAGGCGCCGAATACAGGGCGGAAATATTGAAAAGGTTGTCGATAACCCAAAAGCAGATTGTTGTTATCTGACACTAGTTACTAAGGAGTTCATAAGTAAGACCACATTATACGTCATTGTCTCGAAAGTCGTCATCCCCGAGATCTTTTATCGGGGATCCAGGAAACAACATAAAATGGATTCCCGCTAAAAGGATCTGCGGGAATGACAGGACATGTAAACTTATATCCGAGACACCACACTAGTTAAGCAGAAGTGGAAAATCAATGGACCAGGTTGACATAACCATTATAGGAGCTGGCGTCGTGGGTCTTGCATGTGCTGCTGCGCTTGCCGGGAAATACGACAGCATAGTCGTACTGGAGAAACATGAACACTTCGGCCAGGAAACAAGCAGCCGGAACAGTGAGGTCATCCATTCAGGCATCTATTACCCGCACAATTCCTTAAAGGCACGGCTTTGTGTCGAGGGCGCCGAAATTCTCTATCAGCTGTGTGACGAAAATGCCGTCCCCTATAAAAGGCTGGGTAAGCTTATTGTCGCCACTGAATTGACGGAAGCTAAAACGCTCGAGGAACTTCTTGTGAAGGGGACCGAAAATCGTGTCGGGGGGTTGAGGCTTTTGGAGGTGGGCGAGATAAAAAAACTCGAGCCGAGTGTGAACGCAATTGCAGCCCTCTATTCTCCCAACACCGGGATCATAGATTCTCACTCCCTCATGAAGCACTTTTGCCTCAAGGCGGAAAACGGGGGAGTTCTTTTTGCCTATTCAAGCGAACTGGAGTCGATCGAAAAAGATCATGAAGAATTTGTTCTGGGCATAAAGAGGGAACACTATCGTTTCAGGTCGAGAGTAATTATCAATTGCGCAGGTCTTTCATCAGATTACATCGCCTCACTTGCAGGAATTGATATCAGACAAAGCGGCTATGCTTTGCAGTACTGCAAAGGCTCTTATTTCTCCTATGCCGGGAAGTCTCCGGTAAAAATGCTGGTCTATCCTGTTCCCAATAATGAACTTGTCGGGTTGGGTGTGCATGCCACGCCGGACCTTGGAGGCAGGCTTCGCTTTGGCCCTGATGCGGAGTATACGGACGCTGTTGACTACAGAACAGATCCGGCGAAAAGAGACTCTTTTTATTCCGGAGCGCAAAGGATTATAACCGGTCTCGAAAAGGATGCGTTTGTCCCCGATATGTCCGGAATACGTCCGAAATTATACGGCCCCCGTGAAAAAGTACGTGACTTTGTCATTGCCGATGAAACCTCCCAGGGACTTCCGGGCCTGATAAACCTTATCGGGATCGAGTCTCCGGGACTCACCGCCGCGCCGGCGATAGCAAAAATGGTGTCCCGCATTGTAGAGGAGTTATATTGATAGAAGCTATAATACTGGCTGGCGGTGTTGGCACAAGGCTGAAAAGTGTTGTGAAAAATGTTCCGAAGCCGATGGCTGAGATACAGGGCAGACCTTTTTTATCCTATCTGCTGGATTATCTGCACAGTCAGGGAATAAGCAGAATAATACTTTCCGTCGGATACATGAATGATGTCATTCGCAGCTATTACGGCCCAAGCTACCGTGCGATGACTATTGATTACGCAATAGAGAGCAAGCCGCTTGGGACCGGCGGCGCAATATGGGAGGCCCTTTCACTGCTTGAAGGTGATAGCGCAGTTGTCCTGAACGGTGACTCCATTTTTATGCTCGATCTCAAGGCGTTTATTAATTTTCATTTCGGGCTCAACTCGCTTCTGACGCTCGCAGTCAAACCGATGCATGATTATGAGCGTTACGGGTCGGTCCTCCTGGAAGACAGCAAGGTCATCGGCTTTCAGGCAAAAGCATTCAGGTCATTCGGCTATGTCAATGGCGGAGTATATGTCATGGAAAAGCGCATCCGGCAGTTGTTTCAGATAACGGAAGCTTTTTCCTTTGAGGTTGATTTTTTGCAAAACAATGCCCATAATATTAATCTTCACGCTTTTAAAAGCGATGCGTATTTCATAGATATCGGCATCCCGGAAGATTACAGGAAGGCACATACGGAATTAGGGCAGGTGTTTGGGAAAACATCCGGATGATTATTTCACGCACACCGCATAGGATCTCTTTTTTCGGGGGAGGCACCGATTATCCGGCGTGGTACCTGGAACATGGCGGCAAGGTACTTGGCGTCGCCATAGATAAATATTGTTACATAACGTGCAGGGAACTCCCGCCTTTTTTTAAACATAAGCACAGGATCGCATATTCAAAAGTTGAAAACGTTACTGATTATCGTGAGATCCAACACCCTTCTGTTCGAGAGACTTTGAGGTTTCTGGGCTGCGAGCAGGGGTTGGAAATTCATCACGACGGCGACATTCCTGCCCGCTCCGGCATGGGTTCGAGTTCAGCGTTCACTGTCGGACTGCTCAAGTCACTGTATGCGCTGGATGGGAAAATAATTGCCAAGGAGCAGCTTTATAAGGACGCCATACATATTGAGCAGGACCTGATCAAGGAAAACGTAGGCTCCCAGGACCAGGTATGGGCGGCCTGCGGCGGGCTGAATACAATCGAATTTCTTCCGAATGGCGAAATTATTGTTGAGCCTATTATAATGAAAGAAAGCCTTCTGAAAAATTTCGAGCAGAAGTTCATGCTTTATTTCACCGGGTTGTCGAGATTCGCATCCGAAATTGCCGGAGAGCAGATACAAAATACTTCAAAGAAAAAAAGCGAGTTGTTGCAAATGCGGGGGTTGGTCGATGATGCTTACAGCGTTCTCACTTCAGGAAAAGATGATTTTTCAAGATTCGGGACTCTCCTGAACGAAACCTGGAAATTGAAAAGGAGCCTGTCCCATAAAATAACAAACAGTGAGATTGACGATATGTATGATACTGCAATCCGCAATGGCGCGGTCGGCGGCAAGCTGCTGGGGGCCGGCGGCGGCGGGTTCATCCTGTTTTATGTTGAGCCTGAAAACCAGGACAGGGTAAAAGCGGCCTTGGGCAGCTACCTGCATATACCATTTAAATTTGATTTTTCCGGTTCTGAAATCATTGTCTATATGCCGGGTTACCAACAATCAAACGGGAAAATAAGATGAGATTTGAACTTGCCGGTTCCACATGGGGTGAAGAAGAGAAAAACGCCATCATGGAAGTTATGGAAAGCGACAGGTATTCAATGGGCGAAAAGGTGCGTGAGTTCGAGCAAAGATTCGCGGGCCATTTCGGGATGAAATATGCGGTGATGGCGAATTCTGGATCTTCCGCAAACCTCATTGCAACGGCAGCCCTTTTTTACCGGAAAGAGAATCCACTCATGCGGGGCGATGAGGTAATCGTGCCGTGCATTTCGTGGGCCACGACTTTTTATCCCTTGCACCAGTACGGACTAAAACTGCGGTTTGTGGATGTTGATCTGCATACGCTGAATTACGACGTCCGGGAACTCGAGAAGGCCATAACCCCAAATACGCGCATGATTGTCGCTGTAAGCGTCCTGGGCAATCCCTGCCCTCTCGATGAAATAAGCAGGATCTGCGCAGAGAGGGATCTCATTCTATTTGAGGACAATTGCGAGTCAATGGGCGCCAGGCTTAACGGAAAGTACACCGGCACTTTTGGTTTGGTGAACACGTTCAGCACTTTTTTTTCCCATCATATTTCAACCATGGAGGGCGGCCTGGTTTTAACGAACGACAGTGAAATCTATAATCTGCTGAAAGCTTTCAGGAACCACGGATGGACGAGGGACCAGGACGAAGACAGCCCCAGCCCCATATTCGCCAGGAATGACGACGACTTTTTTGAGGCGTATCGGTTCATATTGCCCGGATACAACGTACGGCCCGGGGAGTTCCATGGCGCTATAGGCATAAGGCAGCTTGTCAAGCTGGATAATTTTATAAAAATAAGGAGAAAAAACGCCGCGCATTTTACAGCCCTTTTCGGAAATGACAGCAGGTTTATTATTCAAAGAGAGACGGGTGAGAGCTCCTGGTTCAGCTTTACGATGATTGTCGATCCGGCGTCGGGTATCGAGCGGAAAAAGGTGCTTCAGAAATTAAAAGACGCTGATATAGAGCACAGGATAATAACGGGTGGAAATATACTGCGGCATGATGTCATCAAATATTTTGACCATACTGTCACAAAATCGACCAATGCCGATATTGCGCATTACAATGGTTTTTTTGTAGGAAATCACCCGTACGATATACGGGACAAGATCGATTATCTTCACGCTACATTGAAAGATGTTTAGGTAATGTCAATAGTTTTATGAAAAAGACGAGAAGAAAGAAAAACCACAGAGGTCACAGAGAAGAAGGAATCATGGTAAAAAAAAGATTAAGTCTAAAGACATATATCTCAGGACGCTTCCTCTGTGAACTCTAATTGGTTTACGGCAACAGGAAGTCGAATCTGAGTGAAAAGTCAGAGATCACAGAGGGGGTGGCAGTGAGTACGCGTAATTTCTTGTTGTTAAAGTATTTCTCTGTGTTCTCTGTGGTTGATTTTTGACAATACATAATGATGTTTAAAGGAGGAGTTTTTGATGGGTTATAATTTTTTGGTCACCGGGGGAGCCGGTTACCTTGGATCGATAATGGTCCCCGGGCTGTTGAAAGCAGGGCACAAGGTCTGTGTCCTGGATAACTTCATGTTCGGGCAGAATTCCTTGCTCGAATGCTGTGCGGACGGGAATTTTGATGTCGTAAGAGGAGATGCCAGGGAGGAAGATGTCCTGAAGCCACTCCTGAAAAAGGCTGATTACATAATCCCTCTTGCGGCGCTGGTCGGGGCCCCGCTTTGCAGCAGAGACAAGGTGGGGACAATTACTACCAACAGGGACGCAATATTGACGTTGGCCAGGCTCTCGTCGAAGGAACAGCGCATTATTGTCCCGACTACCAACAGCGGTTATGGCATAGGCCAGAAGGGTGTCTATTGTACCGAAGAAACCCCGCTGAACCCGATTTCATTGTATGGGAGAGCAAAGGTCGAAGCTGAAAAAGCCTTGCTCGACAGAGGAAATGCTATCAGCTTCAGACTGGCCACTGTCTTCGGAGCGGCCCCAAGGATGCGCATAGATTTGCTTGTCAATGATTTTACTTACAGGGCGGTAAAGGACCGTTTTGTAGTAGTCTTTGAGGGCCACTTCAAGCGAAATTACATTCATATTCGTGATGTCGCAAGGGCCTTCCTGCACGGTGTAGATAATTTTGATTCTATGAAAAATGAGGCCTACAATGTTGGACTGTCTGACGCCAATCTCTCAAAGCTCGAACTTTGCGCCAGGATCAAGGAACATGTGCCGGATTTTGTCTACCTTGAAGCGTCGATAGGAGAGGACCCGGATAAGCGGGACTATATCGTTTCAAATGAGAAGATTGAAAAGACAGGGTTTAAACCTCAATACTCGCTTGACACAGGCATCAAAGAGCTTATCAAGGGTTACAAAATCATAACAAACACTAAATATAGTAATGTTTAATGATTCGAGGGTCTATGTTGCCGGCCATACGGGGCTCCTTGGCACGGCACTGCTGAGAAGACTGGCATTAGAAGGCTGCGGCACGGTAATCACCAGAACACATGCGGAACTCGATCTGACAGACAGCAGGTCGGTTGACGAGTTTTTTAGAAATGAACGGCCTGAATACGTCTTTCTTGCCGCCGGGCGCACAGGCGGCATTATTGCAAACAAAACCTATCCTGCGACCTTTCTGCATACCAACATTGCCATACAGGACAACGTTTTCGAGGCCGCCTGCAGGTATGATGTAAAGCACCTGATCTTTTACGGATCTTCCTGTGTTTATCCGAAAAACTCGCCACAGCCGATAAAGGAAGAATATCTGTTCAGCGGTCCTATAGAGGACACAAGTGAGGCTTATGCGGCGGCAAAAATATCAGGGATCATTGCATGCAGGGCGTATAATATCGAGCACGGGGAAAACAGGTTTATCGCGCTCGTGCCTAACTCGATGTATGGCCCCAATGATAATTTTGACCCTGTAAATTCCCACGTGCTGTCTGCCTTAATGAGGAAGCTCCATGACTCAAAGAACGGCGGGAACTCCAAAGTCACTCTATGGGGAACCGGAATGCCGAGGAGAGAATTTATTTACAGCGAGGACGTGGCTGATGCGTCTATTTTTGCGATGAAAAATACAGGTTTGTTTAAGAATACTCATTACAATATCGGTACCGGAATCGATTATTCAATAAAGGAACTTGTGGAAATAATATCGGGGATTGCAGGGTATACCGGAGAGATAGAGTGGGACACGGCCATGCCTGATGGCGCGCCGCAAAAACTTTTGGACAGCACGAAATTTTTAAATACTGGATGGAAACCGTCCATGGTCCTTGAAAAGGGACTGAAAACAACGTATCAGTGGTTTGAAAGAAGCCTGGTCAAATAATGTCAAAAGTTTTATGAAAAAAAAGGGGAAAACATGAAACCACAAATAAACCACATAGGTCACAGAGGAGTCCTTATAAATAAAAAGCTCCATAAAGTCTTTCAGAGCACACAGAGTATTTCTCTGTGCGCTCTGTGGTTAGGTTGTCTCCGTGTTCTCTGTGGTTACGTTTTGACAATACGCCTGGTCAAATAGGGAGATCCGGGTATGGAAAAACTAAAGGACATTGACTTGCTCAAACAAAAGGCCCTATGGGTACGCAGGGAGACACTCAATATTCATAGGATTGCCCCGGAAACGAGGATTGCCTCGTCTCTCTCGGCCGTTGAAATATTTGTCGTTCTGTATTATGGAAAGTTTCTGAATTTCGACCCGCGCGATACTGCCTGGGATGGAAGAGACCGTTTTATTATCAGCAAGGGGCACGGCTCGGTCTCTTTATATCCGATTCTGGCAGACGTCGGCTATTTCGGAAAGCAGGAGCTTGAAAAAGTGTGCAAAGAAGGATCATTCCTGGGGGGCATCCCCGACCCTGTCATCCCGGGATACGAGACGATAAACGGCTCTTTGGGTCATGGGCTCGGGGTTGCCTGCGGCATGGCGCTGGCCTTGAAAAGGAAAAACAAAAAAGAGAAAGTGTTTGTGCTGCTTGGCGACGGGGAATTATACGAAGGGTCTGTGTGGGAGGCGGTGATGTTTGCGGGAGAACACGGCCTGGACAACCTGATTGTGATAATCGACAACAACAAGATTTGCATGCTCGATTACTGCAAAAATATTCTGGATCTTGAACCGCTTGATGACAAGTTCAAGGTTTTCAAATGGTCTAGCGAAAGGGTGGACGGTCATAACATGGAACAGCTTTATGCTTCCCTGGCGCGCCTGAAGGCGGCTGCGGGAGGCAGACCTAAAGTACTCATTGCAGACACCGTGAAAGGGAAAGGGGTGCCCAGCCTTGAAATCGATTCCCTGTGCCACATAAAGAGCCTTAAAGCGGAAGAGATTAATACCTGTATTGAGGGGTTGCAATGAAGACCGGGAATGAGAAGGCGATGAGGGATGTTTTCATAGAGGCGATATATGACCGGATGCGCGGTGACGACACGCTGTTTTTCCTGGCCGCCGATTTCGGCTCGCCAAAGCTCGATAAGATCAGGGAGGAATTCCCGAAGAATTTTATCAATGTCGGAATTGCCGAGCAAAATCTCATAAATGTGGCAACCGGCCTGGCGTTGGAGGGCTTTACCGTCTACGCTTATGCCATAGCCCCGTTTCTGACAATGAGGGCGTATGAGCAAATACGGAACAATCTTTCATTGCTGTCGCAGATAAAGGATCTGAATGTAAACGTCGTCGGTGTCGGCGCGGGGCTGAGCTATGATGTCTCGGGCCCGACGCATCATTGCCTTGAGGACCTTTCAATCATTAGAACACTGCCGAATATATCCGTTTTTTCCCCGAGCGACTGGGTGCTTGCCGGCAGCTTTGTGGATTATTCAATAAAGGTAAAAAAGCCGAAATATCTCAGGTTTGACAGCAAACCTGTTCCTCGCATTTATGAAAGCATTGGAAATGACGATCTGCGGAAAGGGTTTTACGAGCTTGCCAATGGCGAAAAAGTATGTCTTGTCTCTACAGGCTATATGACGCACAATGCGTTGCGGGCTGTTCAGGGCCTTGCTGAGGACAAGATCCATGTCGGGCTTATCGATTTTTTTCTTCTGAGGCCCGTCGATGATGATGCTCTTTTCAATGCGTTGAAAAAATACGACTGCATAATAACCATTGAGGAGGCTTTCATAAACAGGGGAGGGCTGGACAGCCTGGTTTGTGCAGTTCTCGAAAGCAGGGAAGCCGGGGTAAGGATAAGAAGAATGGGATTTGATGATAAATATGCTTTTGAAATGGGTGGAAGAGGTTTCCTCCATAAATTGTATGGTCTTGATCAGGAAAGTATAATGGAAAAGGCCAAAGGATTACTGAAGGGTGCGGCTTAGGCATTATGACGGATATTATTTTTATAAACCCGGGTGACAGACGCCAGGTTTATCAGGACCTGGGCAAAGACTATTCAGCAGTAGAACCTCCGTTCTGGATAGCCGTTATGGCTGCATACCTGAGGAGCAAAGGCTTTGAGGTTGGGATAATAGACGCCAATGCCGAGAATATATCGCCTCTTGAAACCGCGGATCTTGTCAGGCGGTCGGCCCCGCTGCTGGCTGCCGTTATAGTGTACGGCTCCCAGCCCTCAGCCTCGACGCAGAACATGACTATTGCCGGAAAGATTTGCAGGGCGCTGAAAGAAAATACTTCTGCAAAGGTAGCTCTTGGCGGATTGCATCCTTCCTCACTTCCCGAACGCACGATCAGGGAAGAAGAGGTGGATTTTGTCATTGAGGGAGAAGGTCCTTATACCCTTGCAGCCCTGCTTGGCGCATTGAGGGGGAAAAGTGAGAATTATTCTTCGGTGCCGGGACTGTGGTATCGCGAAGGAGGCTCCGTGAAGGGAAATCCAAGGGCCCCGCTGGTCCCGGAACTGGATGAGGTATCACCTGTCGCTGCATGGGACCTCCTGCCTATGCAAAAATACAGGGCGCATAACTGGCACTGTTTTGATGATATCGGAAACAGGATGCCTTATGGCGCAATTTATACCAGCCTGGGGTGTCCTTATTCCTGCGTGTTTTGCTGCATCAATGCTCTCTTTGGAAAGTCGGGCATACGATACAGAAACCCTGAAGTTGTGGTGCGGGAAATCGGAACGCTGGTAGAGCACTACGGAGTGAAGAATATAAAAATTGTTGACGAGCTGTTTGTTCTGAATGAAAAACATTATATGACAATTGTCGATCTGGTGATTGAACGAGGCTATGATCTGAACTTTTGGGCATACGCCCGTGTTGATACGGTCAGGCCCGATAATCTGAAGAAGATGAAGAAAGCCGGCATTAACTGGTTGGCGCTGGGAATTGAATCGGCAAATCCCGGGGTGCGGGATGGCGCCGAAAAAAGGATGAAGGTTAAAGACATAAAGCAGGTTGTTGAGGCCATACAAAATGAAGGTATCCGTGTGATAGGGAACTATATATTCGGCTTGCCGGACGATACCATGGCGACAATGCAGGAAACGCTCGATATGGCGATGTCGCTCAATTGTGAATTCGCAAATTTCTATTGTGCAATGGCCTATCCAGGTTCAAGACTGTATGACATAGCAGTAAGGGAAGGCTGGCAACTTCCAGAATGTTGGCATGGCTTTTCTCAGCACTCCCATGAAATGCTCCCATTGCCGACGAAGCATATCAGCGCAAAAGAAGTGCTGAAATTCAGAGATGATGCCTTTCACAAGTATTTCGAGAGCCGGCATTATTTAACTATGATCGAGAAAAAGTTCGGAAGACCTGTAAGAGAACATATTGAGGAGATGACAAAAACAAGATTGAAAAGGAAACTGCTTGAAACTTGATCCGCCGGCTGCAGAACAAGTTTGGATAAAATTCAGTGAATGATCAGCGTACCGCTAACCCGTTAGTATCCATTATTACTCCTGTACTGAACGGCGAAAAGTTCATCTCCTGTACGATTAAAAGCGTCCTGTCTCAAACCTACCCTCGTATAGAACATATTGTTATAGACGGCAAGTCAGCGGATAATACCCTTTCTATCGTTAGAGAGATAAACCCCAGGGCTATCGTCGTCTCTGAACCCGACAGCGGCGCTACAGACGCGATTAACAAGGGATTGAGGATCGCCTCCGGGGAGATAATAGCTTTATTGAATCATGATGATTACTATGCCGACGACAATGTGATTCAGAAGGTCGTCAATTTGTTCGTCTCGGACCCGCAGTTGGACGTGATATATGGCAAAGTGCGAAGCATTCACCCGCAGACAAAACAGACCCTGGCTATTTATGGCGAGCCATTTAATTATAAAAGGATGATCCGGCGGCATATTCTTATGCCCTATCCTGCCGTTTTCCTGAGAAAAAAGGTTTACGACACGATCGGCCCTTTTTCCGTTGAGTATGTCGTGTGCACGGACTATGAGTATTATCTGAGAGTCATAAAACTATACAAACCTTTTTTCCTGGATGAGATTTTGGCAGTTATGTGCTGGGGCGGATTCAGCACCAGGAATATGTATCAAGGTCACAGAGAAGTCTATAGACTCATGAGAGGCAATGGCGCAAGCAGGGTAATCTCTTCCATGAACCTGGTTTATCGGTATACAATGACCTTTTTTAGTTTAGTCCTGCAAAAAATCGGGTTGGACAGTCTTGTGCATTTTTACCGGAAAATGAAGGGGCAATTATAAAATCTGTCAATAATATAGCTTTAATAAATATACGGGACGACGTTTCCAATAATGAATTCCCCCATCTGGGACTTCTTTCCATAGCATCCTTTCTGAGAAACGAGGGGTATAATGTCAATTATTTCGATGCCGCTGCGGAGAATTATACTGTAAGCGACGTATTGTCTTCAGTTAAGAGTTTTAAACCCGATGTTTGCGGGTTCTCTCTATATACGGGTGGACTTTTGCATCAGTATGGGACCATAAAAAAAATCAAGGAGCTCTTCCGTGACTGCCTGATTATAGTCGGCGGTCCCCATGCCTCGGCCTTGCCGGAAAGGACTATGCAGGAGTGTGAAGATATAGATTTCCTGATACACGGCGAAGGAGAGATAACTGTCGGCAAGCTTATTGATGCCTTGAAAAGCAGTAAACCGCCTTATGAGATTGATGGTATTTGCTATAGAAGAGATGGGAAAATAATAAAAAATAAAAGCAGGGAATTAATAGCAAGCCTGGATGATATTCCCTTTCCGGCGTATGATCTGATCTTTGATAACAGCTATAAGTACCATAACCGCAGGATGCAGACAGGCAATAAGGTTGCCGCCATAATCACATCACGGGGTTGTCCATGGAAGTGTTCATTCTGTTATAAAGCCATATTCGGCTCGCGGTACAGACGAAGGTCTCCTCAAAATGTTGTTGAGGAGATTAAGATTCTTATAGGGAAGTATGGAGTGGATGACATTATGTTCGTTGATGACCTCTTTGCCGTAAATGAGCAGTGGCTGAGAGAATTTTGCGATGAACTTGAAAGTAACAATGTGAATATCTGCTGGAAATGTTTAGGGCGCGTGGATACTTTGAGCGTAGATAATATGCGGATGATGAAAGAGCACGGGTGTTATGGCATAGAGTTTGGGGTCGAGTCCGGGAATGAAGCAGTACTGCAGGATATCAACAAAAAAATAACGCTTTCCCGGATCAAGAAGACTTTTCGGGAGGCAAAGGAAGAGGGTCTTTTAACAAATGCCTTCCTTATTTTTGGAAACCGTTTGGACACTCATGAGACCATTTTGCAGACTATGCGATTGGTGAAGGACATCAGGCCTGATTTTTGCGGTTTTGCTGTCCTGCTCCCTTTTCCAGGCACAGAAGTGTATGAGCTTTTAGACGAAAAGATAAAGTTTAACTGGGAAGCATTCAATGGTTATTACGGGTATAAGCACATGATAAGTCTGTGTTCTGTCAGTCCCGCAGATTTGCAGCGATACGGCAGGCAGGCAGCCGCTGAATATTACGGGACTATCAGTTATCTCTTCAGGAATATAATGCTGAGTAAGAATCCTTTTAAGGTTAAATGCTATCAAACGCTTTTTTTTGGGTACTACGCCATATTTAATTTTTTCTTATGGCTCAGCGGAAGGCAGTTATTCAAGACTTAGTGTGGTGTCTCGGATATGAGTTTACATGTCCTGTCATTGTCTCGAAAGTCGTCATCCCCGAGATCTTTTATCGGGGATCCAGGAAACAACATAAAATGGATTCCCGCTAAAAGGACCTGCGGGAATGACAGGCGTTAGGGTATTTTCATGTCCCTTTGTGAGCTTGGGTTCATGAGGATTGCCGCCCCCGATAACGGCTTTCGAGGGCAGGCTCCGGCGGGAATCCAGAAAAATCAGAGGACTGGATTCCGGGTCAAGCCCGGAATGACGGTAAAATATGTAAAGAACTGTTAGGGACAGGACATTAAGGGGTTGAGTTTCGGACCCGGAGTATAAGGCATAATTGAGTGGAAAAAATAAATAACTTAAAAGAACATTTAAGACAGTATCATCCGAGATATAAGTTTATACTGGGTTTGCGATTTGGCAGTAGAGTTCTGGACCTGGGGTGCGGAGACTTCAGTGCAATGAAAAAGTTTTTGCAAATGAGGCCCGATCTCATTTTTTCAGCAGTTGACATAAGGGACCTTGCAGATTTTGCTCCGCCGGGAGTTGATTTTTGCAGGGTTGACATTCAAGGCGGACCTCTTCCTTTTGAGGAGAACAGCTTTGATGCCGTATATTGCTCCCATGTGTTAGAGCATCTTTACTCAACCTCTTTGATTTCGAAAGAGATAAGAAGGGTTTTAAAGGACAGGGGGCGGATATATATAGAGACTCCTGGTCCTCGCAGCTTGTGGGTGCCGTCTTTTCAATATGGACGCGAACAAAACATACCGATGAATTTCTACGATGATCCCACTCACCAGAAGCCATTTTCAAAAACAGGTCTCTTTATTTTTCTCAAAAATCTTGTATTTGAAGAAATCAGGACAGGTACTGCGAGGAATCCATGGTCGTTGCTTATGGCCCCATATTTTTTCTGCAGGGGATTGTTATTCCGGGACCGTCTGTTGCTCACTCTTGCTGTGTGGGAGGTCCTTGGATGGAGCATATACGCAACAGGCTACGATTTGAGGAAGGAAGCGGAATAAAAGGACAGACGCTATTTAGCGTGGTGTTGCATAAATAGCTTGTCATTGCGAGCCCGGCCGTATCGGGCGTGGCAATCTTATTTAACTGCGAGATTGCTTCGCTTCGCTCGCAATGACAAATGTAAAGAACCGTTAGGGACACGACATTAGCGTACTGATAATCAAGTGTAATGAAAATTTTTATTGTCAGCCTGTTCCTCCCTCAGAAAAAATCGTATCACGCGGGCGGCAGGTATGTTTTTGAGATAATCAGGAACCTCTCAGAAAAACATGAAATCCATCTTGCCGTAAGGCTGACAGAAAACGAGTTCTCCTCGCTGGAAGAGCTCAGGCCCCTCTGCAAAGAAATATATCCATACGCATACAGGACTGCCGGCAAGAGAGGTCTTTTCGATATCGTCAGGCTTATTTTCAGTTACATAGGGTTTGGCCGTTACGTCAATAGGCTGGCCCGGAGCGGATTTTACGACATCATACAGGTAGAATGGGTTGAAGCCGGCGTGATGATGAAGAGGAGCAAAACCCCGATGGCACTGGACGCCCATGATGTCATAACAAAGCCTGCTGAACGATACATGAATAAGTGCATGGGTATCGGGAAGGTAATCGGTTACCTTAGATATCGTCTTGTCAGGGCCCTGGAAATCCGGACTGCCGGCAGTTTTGATATGGTTTTTGCCCGTTCAGAAACCGACAGGGAATATATACTTTCAATGGAACCTGGACTGAATGTCGAGGTCATTCCTCATCCTGCCGGCCTCGACATCACCGATAAGAAGTATGAGAAGGAGAAAGGTACGCTTCTTTTTCTCGCATCTTACAAATACCGGCAGGTGAATGTGGACGCAGCTTTATATTTTTATCTAAACGTCTTTCCCTTGATACGGGCGAGCGTGCCTGATGCGAAATTTGTTATCGCGGGCTATGGCCCGCCTGAAGTGCTGACATCTATTCAAAAGAAGGATCCCGGTGTCGTTGTCCCTGGGTATGTCGATGATATCGATGAATGCTACAAAAAGGCCTCTGTCTTTGTAGCTCCCATAATGATAGGCGGCGGGGTCATCGTCAAAATTATTGATGCAATGGCCGCAGGAACGCCCGTGGTGACCACCTCGTATGGCAATGAGGGAATAGGGGCTGTCCCCGGAAGAGACCTGCTTGTGGAGGATGACCCCCAGGGCTTTGCTGACGCTGTTCTCAGGGTTTTAAGAGAAAAGGAACTGGTGGAAAATCTTTCAACTAATGGCCGCGAATTTGTCCGTAAGCATTTCAGCCTTGATACAGTGATGAGCAGAATAGAATCTGCATATCAGGAGCTTGTAAAAAAATGACAGCTTTCTTGAATCATAGTGTCATGGGTTTCATGCTTTTGATTTCTTTTGGGCAGAAGTGTAATAATATCGTTTATGAAGCAGGTAATGGGCAATAGGTTATGGGTAATAGGTAATGGATTTAGAATCTTTTGCTTTTGCCTTTACCTATAACCTATGACCTATGACCTATAACCTGTCTTTTCAGAGGTGAGATGATGAAGAAAAGGTTGCATGAGGAGAAAGGTTTTACCCTTATTGAAATACTGATTGTGGTGATGATTATCGGTCTGATAGCCTCTCTTGTGGCGCCTAATCTTATGGGCAAGTTCGAGAGGTCCAAGGAGGAATTGGGTAAGGCACAGGTCGAGATGCTTTCCTCCGCTGTCCAGTCCTTTATGCTCGATGAGAGCAGATGTCCGAACGAATTATCAGAACTGATCAAGCCCGCCGATACAAACGATACAAAATGGAGAGGCCCGTACCTTTCAAAGCAGGAAATACCCAAGGACGCATGGAACAGGGATTACCAGTATAAATGTCCGGGTGATCATGGACCATTCGATCTCTATTCCCTTGGTCCCAATGGAAAGATCGATGAGAAGATCTTGAAGAACTGGTAATTGCTCATATTGAAGATAAAAAATTCGCTATTGCCGTCATTCCCGCAGGCTTCCCCGCTTACTACCTGCGGGGACATGTTTAGCGGGAATCCAGTTTTTAGAAAAAACACCTGGATACCCGCCTTCCCGCACCCCAAAAGTTCGCAACTTTTGGGGACCCCGGTCGCGGGTATGACGAGTTTGGTTGGTCAACATGTTGCTTGGTGAGATACTTAAGTCACGGTTTGGCATAAAGCAGGAAGATGTAGAGAGGTCGCTGGCCGTCCAAAAGCAGGTAGGCGGCTATCTCGGGCAGATTCTCATCCAGCAGGGCATTATCACTGAAACACATCTTGTAGAGGCGTTGTCGGAGCAGTTGGCCATCCCTGTTTTCGACGCAGAAAATTACGAGGCGGACCGCGAAGGCGTAATTATCCCTCTGTCCCAGGAAGTGGACCTCGATTTTATTGTGAAAAACCATTTTGTCCCTGTGCAGTTTGACAGGCAGAAAGGGGTCATCACATTTGTCACGGACGATCCTCTTAATAATTCAGTCGAAGAGTATTTAACCAAAAGCACTCCTTATTCCATCGTTACTCTCCTTTCATCCGAACGTGGTGTCAGGGAACTATCCAGGACATATATAGGGGACAAGGACGATAATTTTGTCTCCCTTCATGTGGATGACACGCCGGAGCGCCTGAAGGAGCTGGCGTTCGAAGCGCCTGTTATTAAATATCTCAACAACCTTGTGAGCAGGGCGGTGGAACTGCGGGCCACGGATATCCATATAGAGCCGGTCGGGGAAAGGTACCGCGTGCGGTTCAGGGTCGACGGAATACTCCATGATATGGACTCTCTGGAAGATGCCTTTTATCTTGCTGTCGTATCGAGGATAAAACTCCTGTCCACCCTGGACATAGCAGAGAAGAGATTGCCCCAGGACGGTAAGTTCAGCACCAAGATCGCATCCATTTTCCTCGACATCAGGGTGTCCACCATCCCGATGGTGAAAAGCGAGAGCGTTGTGATGAGGCTCCTCTACCGGGAGCGGCTGACTTTCGATATCATGCAGCTCGGCATGGAATCGGACCATGCAAAGACTATCATCGATCTTATAGCTAAGCCATACGGAATTCTCCTTGTGACCGGCCCCACAGGTTCGGGCAAGACCACCTCCCTTTATTCAATGCTTACGCGTCTGAACAACACGGACAGGAAAATCATAACAGTGGAAGACCCGGTGGAGTACCAGATCGATGGGATAAACCAGATACAGGTGAAGACCGATATCGGTCTGACCTTTGCCTCAGCCCTGCGCTCTATTCTCAGGCACGATCCCGATGTAATTATGGTGGGTGAGATCAGGGACAGGGAGACTGCCGAAATTTCGATTCACTCTGCCCTTACCGGACATCTCGTTCTTTCCACTCTCCATACCAACGATTCTCCGGGCAGTCTTTTCAGGCTGATGGAAATGGGGCTCGAAGATTATTTGTTGAACGCCTCTGTTATCGGGGTGATAGCCCAGCGCATAATAAGAAAGAATTGTCCCAAATGCACCGATATCTGCCATGTGCCCGAAGAGGTGTTGAGCGAGTTCGACCTCCCCGCTCTTTACGGAAGGTTTAAACATCTGTTTGGAGGGCCGGAGGGTCAGAGGGATAGAGGGTCAGAGGACCGGAGGGTCAGAGGATCAGACTTCCAGCCCTCCAGACTTCCAGACTTCCAGACCTCCAACCCTCCAGCCCTCCAACCTTCCAGCCCTCCAGCCCTCCAGCCCTCCAGTCTTCCAGCCCTCCAGTTCAAAAAGGGTAAGGGATGCCCTGCCTGCGCCGGCACAGGGTACAAGGGAAGGATGTCCATCTTCGAGTGCTTTGATTATACCGATGACCTTAAGGAAACATTTCTCAGAGGCCGTTCCCTCGAAACGCTTCGGGCTGCTCTCAGGGAAAGACATTCCTTCAGGACGCTCCGGGAGGACGGGATGCTTAAGGTGCTGAAGGGAATTACTACAATAGAAGAGATACTGAGGGTGAGCTGATGGATTTCAAGTACAGGTGCCTCGACCCTGCCGGAAGAGTTATCGCGGGAAGCATAACAGCCGGAGGTCCTGCTGAGGCCCTCTCCCTGTTGAAACAGCGGGACTTGACCGTCGTGGAAATAAACGAGGCTGCAGCGAGGGTCATAAAAAAACGCGGGTTTAGAAAAAAGGCGAAGGACGCTGACCTTTACAATGTGTTCCGTGAAATGAGCATACTTCTCAAATCCGGGATAAAGATAGACAGGGCGCTTGAAATCATCATCAATTCCAGTTCGTCTCTGCAAATCAGGGAAACCCTTTCCGCTATTCTGAAGGACATCAAGGCGGGGAAGGCGATATCGCGGGCCTTTGCCGATACGGGACAGTTCACCCTGCTCAGCACCACTATGATCCACGCCGGAGAAAGTGTGGGTGATGTGCGGTCGGCCTTCGAGAACATCGCGGAATACCAGCGGTTCCAGATACAGTTAAAGGGAGAAATAAAGAACGCACTCGCATATCCCTCGTTTCTGATAGGCGCGAGTATGCTTGTGATCTTTGTTATCTTCAAGTTCATTATCCCGCGGTTTTTCAGCATTTTCGGCAAAAATGACGCAACCCTTCCCGTGACGGCAAAGATCCTTTATTCCATCGGTAATTTTCTCAGCGTCACAAATTTTTATTTTATCGTGCTTGCCGCTGTGCTCGTTTTCGTAATGCTGAAGGTGGTGAATACGAAAAAGGTCCTTTCAAAGGCCTATTCATACATCATTTATCTGCCCCTCTTCGGCAGTCTGATACTATATCTCGAATTGTCCCGGTTTTCCTATTCCATGTACTCGATGCTCAACAGCGGCATCGCGTTCATCGACGCCCTGCGGTTGTCCACAGGAGTGATTATGGACAAAAAGATCCGGGAATCCATTGAGCCGACTATCGACCAGATAAAGGAGGGAAAAGGCATCGCCGATGTTTTTTCCCATATACAGATCCTGCCGGAGATCGTGGCGAACATGATCCGGGTGGGAGAAGAGAGCGGCAATCTCAGGGACATATTTTTTGAGATCCACCGCATCTTCGACGAGCGTTTCAGAAACACGACCAAAAGAGCACTCGCCCTCGTGGAACCTGTGGTCATTACCGTCACCGGCATAATTGTGGGCTTTATCGTCATCTCCCTGATCCTGACAGTGATGAGCGCGAGTGATATTAAATTATGAGGGTCGGAGGGTCAGAGGGTCAGAGGGTCAGAGGGCTGGAGGGTCAGAGGGTCAGAGGATCGGAGGGGCAGAGGGCCGGAGGGGCAGAGGGGCAGAGGGGCAACCCTCCAGACTTCCAATACTCCAGACTTCTATCCCTCCAACCCTCCAGACTTCCATCCCTCCAGAATGGTTTCACCCTCATAGAATTGCTCATCGTTATCACTATTATCGGGATGATGTTTTCCGTGAGCGTGCCGATTTCCTATTCAATGTACCAGCGTTATCAGTCCTCGCTCAAGGCGGAAAAAGTCCTGACCCTTGTTTCTTCAATGAGGCTCGAGGCCTTTTTGCACAGCAAGGACCAGCTTATCGAGTCGAAAGAGGGCAGGATGCTTGTCAACGGCACTGATCCGGGCGGGTTTGAAAACCTCTTCATCCAGATAGACAATCCTATCAGGTTTTATGATACCGGCACGACTTCCGGTGGGGAAATAAAGGTGTATGCGGACAACAACGCCTTTCTCATCGTGATACAGGCCCCCTTAGGCGACCTCTTGATGAAATCGGCATGATATTAGAGGGTCAGAGGGATAGAAGATTAGAGGGGCAGAGGGGCAGAGGGTCAGAGGGTCAGTCCTCCAGTCTTCCAGCCGTCCAGCCCTCCAGTCCTCCAGTCCTCCAGCCCTCCAAGCTTCTTCTTTCTTCCGCGGGTTTTCTGATCCTCGAGGTCATGGTCGCGAGCCTCATACTGACTGCGGGAGTTGCGGCGACCATGTATCTTTTCAGGATGGGATTTCAGTATCTCGAGCATGCGAAGGATTCAAACCTTCTCTCTTCCAAGCTCCCCCAGGTTGTCAACTATATGAAGGTCCTTGATATGGACGTTAAATCAGGGACAGAAGACATGGGGGACAACGTTATAATGCACTGGGATGCGAAACTTCTCGAGACGGTGCGTCCCTCTGTTGAAACCGGCGGCAGTTTTCAAAGCAAGGTGCCATCTTCTTTTAATTTGTATCTTTATAAGGTCAGTGTCCGGCTTGATCACAACAAATTTGACAGGGAGTATGAAATAAATGTTTTCAGGAGTTCAAGAGTTGCCGGCCTTTCGGCGCCGGGATTCTAACGCCCCAGCCGGACGCCGCGGCTACACTTTCATTGAAGTGATGGTGGCCATGGCCATTTTCAGTGCTATGGTGATGCTCGCAACCATGGCGCTCAATCAGAGTCTGAAGCAGTATCGTGGGCTGATGGAAAAGGGAGTCAATTTCTGGGAAAAGGCGAAATACCTTTGGATCGACAGCAGTTTCGGTTGTGCGCTTGATTACTATGTCTATAAGGAAGGTGCCGGCTGGGTCCCGTATTTCCACGGTGATGGCGAAAGTATTTTCTATGTCTCCCTTTCCCCTGTTGCGGGAGACCTGCCGGTAGCAGTCTGGATCGTGAAGGAAAAGAAGGATAATGGGCTGTACGCTGTGGTATATTATGAACTTCCGGTTTATACAAAAAACTACAGGGATTTGGACCAGGATTATATTTCCGGCAATTACAAGAATGGAAAGTCACTGGTCCTGCTGGATGGGGTTGAAAATATTGACATGGAATTCTATGGGTTCTACCAATCGAGACGGCAGGCTGAATGGTCTCCTGTTTTTGATGGCTTCAAGAACAAGTCACTGCCGTCCGCTATAAAGCTGACCTATATGTCGGAACACGAAAAACATGTACTGCTCTTTTGTATTAATACCAACTCAACGAGAAAGGATCTGTACAATGTCATGTTTTAGTGGAGAGGGGAAGTGCTTCAGTTCTTGGAGCACTAAGGGTTCAGCCACTATTCTTGCATTACTGATAACAGGTGTCATAATCACCGTAGGGATCGGATTCAACTGGCTTGTGAAAGAACATCTTAAAGCTGCCGAGGGATTGAAACGCAAATCCGAGGCCATGGTGAAGGCGGTCTCCACATATAATACCCTTATGTATAGTATTCTTGCAGGCAGTGTCGGCCAGAATGAGGTTGTTTTCGCCAATGGAGGTGACCTGCTCGGTGTGGAAAGCATTCCTCTTAATAATGACGGTGTTATCGTCCATGGCGATGTGGAAATAAAAATCCAGGACAGCAACGGCATGATTTCTCTTGCCAATCCGAATATCCCTGCGCTGCAAAACCTGTTGCGGAATGCGAGTCCGGGCGAGGATAAAAGCCCCATTATCATTGACAGCTACCTTGACTGGGTCGGCATCGGCAACGTGGCGCGCACCAACGGGGCGAAGGAAGCATATTATAAGGCTGAAGGAAAATCATACTCTGCCCGTAAATATTCCATTCAATATAAGGAGGAGTTCGCTTTATTGCGGGGAATGGACCCGGCACTCTATAAGAAAATCGCTCCTTATTTGACCTTGCTTCCCAATTCAGGCTTTAATCCGAATACGGCCGGGGAAGCAGTTTTGACGGCTTATTTGGGCCTTGCCCAGGACTCCGGCCTGGTACTTAAGGACCAGATATCGCAGACGCCGGTCACCTCCAATCCCATGCTTTTTAAAAGTGTGCAAAAGGAGATCACAGAACCAGGAAAGAATTTTTACCCTTCCGATTTCTGGGACATAACCATAAAGGTGGGGAAGCCCGAGCCAGTGTATTCGCTTAAGGCCGGAATAGACAAAAGAGTGAACACTACTTATCCATTCTCCGTAGTTTATTGGGAAAAGGGATGATGGAGGGTTGGATGCTCAGAGGGTTAGAGGGTCAGAGGGATATGAGGTCAGAAGTTCAGAGAGCTGGAGGGATGGATGTTGGCTAACCTTCTAACCCTCAAGCCCTCTAAGCTTCTGATTGGCTATTGGCATAAAGGGGGGCTGGAAATCTACCGGCTCTCCACCTCAAAAAGGGGCTCCGGGCCTGCGGAGGGCAAGATTGCAAAGTTTGCTTCCGGAGGTCTCGATACGCTTAAACCTGTCCAGTCATTCGGCAAAATAGTTTTGGTTGTGGGCAGGGACCTCCTGCTTCACACAAGAAAAAAATTCCCTCCCGCATCTCTCGAAGATCTGAAAAAGGCTGCGGCTCTTGAAACCGGCGAGCTGTTCCCATTGAAGAACCCGTCGTTTTTTCTAAATGTTTTCGAGAGGACACCATCTTATACCCTTGCCGATATATGGGCGTGGGAAAGTTCCGAATATGACAAGCTGAAGCGGGTCTTCCCCTTTACCCATGTGCTGCCGGAAGACATGGCCTTTATTTCTGAGGAGTCTGAAATCAGCGCCCTGGGCGGAACAGAGGTCTCCCGGCTGATTGCGCATTCAAAAAAGGGTTTCCTGGGCGTGTCCTCATTCAGGGGCAGCGTAACCCGGAGCAATATAGAGAAACTTGTCAAGGCAGTCGGCAGACATGAGGGAGAGTTTAAGAGGGTGAACCTCTACAGTGTGGAACGGCAAGCTGTTGCTGATATTCATGACGCCGGATTCCCTGTGGTGAAAAAAGAGAACAGGGGATATCCTGCCTGCCTGGAGAATTTGAGCAGGCTGGACCTTAAACAGTTCAGTGTCCGGACGGAACCGGCTGTTATGGAATACATTGATATAAGCATGAGGACCGTCATCTACCTTTTAGTTGCCTACGGGCTGTCGCTGATTGTGACAGGCATGCATTATGACGCAGCGAGCGATGAAGTGAAGATGAAGACGGCAAAGCTGACGGCGAGCATGGCGTCAATTGCGCAGGGACAAAGAAAGAAGGATTACGCCGAGGCCTCAGATGCCTTGAAAGAAAAAATGAAGACCCAGCGTTCTCCATTGATGGCAATGCAGGCGCTGGCTGACAATCTGCCGGACAAGAGCTATGTTACAAGAATGGTACTGAACGATACCAATCTCGAATTAACGCTTGTATCGGACAACCCCCTCCAGGTGGTGAAAGCCGCAGGCAGGACCGAAGGATTTAAGACTGTTAAATTGAAGGGCTCTCCGGCGAAAGGCCCCACAGGGAGCTATTCTTTTTATCTGGCAGTGGAACTGAAATGAAGATGGAAGCTTGGAAGATTAGAGGGTCAGCCCTCCAGACTTCCAACCCTCGGACCCTCCGACCCTCCGGAATGGAGTTGAAATGATGAGTAAAGAAAGATTGAAGGTGATAGGGTTCTATGTACTGGCGGCGCTGATAATAGGGCGGGTTGTGATAACGCCGCTGCAGCACTCGCTGAACGATAAAAAGGCCCTTCTGGACGGATATGAAGACGCCTATAAGATGCGCATGATCTCTTTCGAAAAATACAAGTCGCAGGAAAATGAAAAGAATAAAGAAAAGGCTGCTGCGGTTGAGACATCTTTCCTGAACTCGCTGTATGGCCAGGACATTCCATATACCGACCTGCAAGCAGACGTTGTCCAGAAAATTTCTGATCTGGCAGAGAAGCATAAGCTCGCTGTTTCGACTTTTGAATTTTCCGATCCAACGTCCCTGAAATCTATAAGTGAAGTCCCCGTTATACTCAGGATGAATGGAGAACAAAAGGGAGTTATTGCCCTGCTCGGAGAGATAGAGAAATCTGACAAGAAGCTTATAGTAAAACGGTTCGAGGTTACAAAGAATGGGCCATACTCATCCCAATGTTCCCTGACCGTATCGGCTTTCAGATTAGAAAACACAGGTAATAGGTGATGGGTCATGGGTTATAGGTCACTGATAAAAAAAAATTTACATCCCATGACCGATTACCCATGACCTATAACCTTTTTTTAAAGAAATATATTTTCGATATAGCCATTGCCGCCGTATTTATTTTTTTCGCTCTTGTCCTTGCAGAAAGGCCGCAGGTGGATTACCTCCGCCTTGGGCGGGTGAGCGGTACGGAGGGGAAAAAAGCGCTGCCTGCTGTTTCCGGGAGAGCGAACGTTAAGCGGGCGCCGGAAAAGGCTGCCCCAGCCGGCACTCCGGAAAGTCTTAAACTTTCTAATAAAAATCCGGACATTTCAGATTTTGACACGGATGAATTCCGGATCCAGGGAAAGGATGTCCGGAAACTTTGCGAGGCAATAAAGAGTGACCGCTACAAACTCGGCGCGATTAAAGCTCCCGTAAACAGTATTCAATGGTTGAATGGAGTGCTGCAGGTTGCTGATCTCTCCGATAAGGTGACCGAAGAGAAACCTGACCTTGTCATGACAGGCGAGATAAAAAAGCTGCAGGAGCAAACAGAAAGCAACAGGAAGAAGCCATTCAGGGACCTTAAAGAAGATGAACAGAAGGTAATAAAAAGGCTGAACAGATTGATATTGGAGTCGGCCTATCCGAAGGAAACCCCAAAGAGCCGGAATCTGGAAGTGAGGAATATATTCGAGCCGCAAGGCAACTACGAAAAACCCCCTGAGTTGATAATCATTCCCGAAAACCCATATAATCTCATTGCTGTTTTGCAAGGAAAGGAAAAACGTGCTCTATTACGGGAATACACGGGCAGGATGGTTTCCTTGAAGATTGGCGACAAGATGGTCGATGGCGCTATTGTGACCGGCATCGACAGTATGAGTGTTACCGCAAAAAAAGGAAAAAAGGAAAAGGTATACAGAATTTTCGAGATTAAAATCAAGAAAGGCAAGGACAAGAAATGAAACCACAGAGAACACAGAGTAAAACATACATTGTTATTACAGCTTGCAAAAAAAAGTTTTTTATCTCGGCTTTAATTCCTCTGTGCTCTCTGTGGTTAATTTTTTCTATTGTTTCCGGCTGCGCTTCGACCAAAGAGGGGCAGCCTTCTGTTTCCGGGGAGGGCAATCCGCCGGCTGCGGGAAATATTACCAATGAAGCTAACAATGCCGCGACACTTCAGCCCGCAGAGCAGCACCAAAATAAACAGCAGTACGAAGAAGTGTTAATGCCGGAAATAAAGAAATATCTTACCACAAAACCGCTCCCCCACAAAGTTGAAAGGGTACCGATCGATCCGAAACGCATTACGCATATAGAGGGCAACGTTATCCTTAACGCCGAATCAATGCCCCTTTCGGACTTTGTCATCTATGCCCTCGGCGAGACCCTGAGGATCACTTTTTTCATGGACGAGACGGTAATGTCCATGAAGAATCCAGTTACGCTCAGAATGACTCAGGAAATGCCCGCTGATAAGGTCGTCGAGATCGTTGTCGGTTTTCTCGAGAAAAATAATCTGGATGTGGAAGAAAAGGGCGGGGCCTTGTATATCCTCAAGCCTAAACCGGAGCCTGTTCAACCCGCGCCGATGGATTTCAGGATAGGCAGGCAAGTGGAAGACAGCCCTGCGACCCTGATCCAGTTTGTGCCCCTGAAATACCTGGGGATGCAGGACCTCTATGGACTGTTGACGGATTTATTTAAAAACGTCCAGATAAGAGAGTTCCCAAGACAAAACGCCTTTATGTTCACAGGAACTGCCTCGTCCATAAAAGAGGTGGTCGACTTTATTGATCTGGTAGATATCCCGACCTTTAAGGAGAAAAGACTCTTTTTGGCCCCGCTCACCTATTGGCAGCCCGACGAGTTCGTAAAGCAGATCACTACGATATTGGAGGGTGTCGGCTTTGGTGTTGCAAGGGGTCCCGGCGACGCGGGGATCAGTTTTATCCCCATCAAGTATCTTAACAGTGTCCTTATCGTGTCTCCTGACGATGCTGCGTTGAAATTTACTATGGACTGGAAAAGAAGACTTGACAACGCTGAAGCAGCAGGGGCAGAGGAAAAAACCTTCACTTTTACTCCGCAGTATTCAAAGGCCTCGGACCTCGTTGACTCTATAAGAAGGCTGTATAATATTATGCCCTCAAACGCTCCATTGTCTCCAAAGGGCGGCCAGGCCTCTGCTCCGCCTGCTGCTTCCCTCGGCGGCTCCCTTACTGCCTCTTCCGCCCCAGGCGGAGCCCCCGGCGGCTCCCCTGCCGCAGTACCTCTTCCGACTATGGCTTCGATATCTCCTGCGACTGCCGCCGCTATTCCCGGGTTGAAGATTTCAGCGGATGACAGGCGAAATATTATTGTCCTCATTACGACTCCCTCCACCTTTAAGTCTCTTCTCTCTATTCTCCAGGAACTGGATAAGCCGCCGAAGCAGGTGCTGATCGAGGCGACGATAGCTTCATTGACTTTGTCGGATGATTTGAAATACGGGATTGAATGGTACCTACAGACCAAGGACACAGTTGGGCCCCCAGGTACAGCTCCCAACAACACGGTTCAGACTCTCGGTCAGCTTGGGCTAAACACAGGCACTGGCGTCCTATATAATTTTGTTTCCAACTCGCAAAGAATTAAGGCTGCGGTGAATGCCTTTGCACAGCAGAACAAGCTGACTGTTCTGTCAACTCCAAGGATTATGGTCCTTGATAACCAGTCGGCGTCAATAACTGTAGGCACGCAAGTCCCTATCCTTTCGGGGTCCACGTCAACAAGCGTAGCCACGACCGCGGCTGTAGTGTCGACGGAGGCTGTACAATACATTACCACCGGTATTATCCTGACAGTTACGCCGACAATAAACACGGCAGGGTTGCTCACCCTCATCATTTCGCTTGAGGACAGTGAGGCGCAGACAAACAATACATCAACAATCAACAGCCCACTGATAACGACGCAAAATCTCATTACTTCTATTGTTGCTTCGTCAGACCAAACGATTTTATTGGGGGGGATGATTTCAGACACTGTAAGCGACACGGAGACCAAAATCCCTCTTTTGGGTGACATACCGCTGATCGGGAACGCTTTCAAGACAAGGTCGAAGAGCAAAGATAAAACAGAATTAATTATAATGTTGACGCCACATATTTTGACAAACACTGATCAGGCGGCAAAAGTGACCGATGAGATCAAAAAGGGGATTAAATGGCTGCAGTAAAGCCGAACGTGGGAAGTTGTGAAGGTCTGAAGATGCGCATTGAAGAATGGCGTAGAACTTGCATTACTAAAACTCCGGGAACTGTTTTTTTTTAACTCTTATTTTTAACCCATTGAAAAATGGGTTGCTCTTTTTAGAGGTATGTGGTATAAATAGAACACTATATGTTTAATTAAGGACAGTTAATGGGTTATACCTTATATCTGCCTTATTTAATCACTTGACAAGGAAATAGAAATTAATTATTATTATTGCATCTTTGAGATTTTATTTAAGGCGGTAAGTTTTTTAAAAATGAAATTAATTTCTGGTTGTTCAGGATTAGAGCGAATGAAATTTAGTAATCAAGGAGGTGATGGGCAGAGACGATCCTTGAGAGTTTCGTGAAGCAAAAAAGTACGAACAAATAGCTGTTATCATAATTATTTATTCAAAAAAAGGAGGACTGAAAATGACCAGGTTTTTAAAGATTTCGTTTTTAACAATGTTGTGCGTCGTTCTTGTCGCCGGAACGGCGATGGCAGCGGGCACTTTAGCGGCCCCCCAGGGTGGCTCACCCAATATTAATGTTGCCCTTGAGGCAATGAATGCCCCGAGACTCTTTTCGATCCCTGCTGGCGCTAATCAAATTACCGGTGGGTCGATTGTTTTTACTCCCAGCCAGTCGCTGAGTACTGCCCAATCGATCACAGTATCATTCACCAATATGGGCTTCCGTGGTGATATTGTCTCTCTCTGCGAAGTTACTAATAGTGCTGACGGTTCTGCCAACGGTTCTACTGTCATTGGCCAGGCAACGACAACAGCCAATGCCACCAGCCAAACATTCGGAGTTATCTCGCCTGCTCCGATCGGCTCGATTTTCATTACGGACAATGGTGTGGCAAGTGGTGCAATAACTTGTAACGGCACTACCGGCACGCTGTCTGTTAACTTCGCGCCGACAGCTATAACCTCCGCAACCATGGCGACCGTATCATTCACTGACACAGTAGGCGATGCGCCGACAGCAGTCGAGGTTGCAAATATTGCAAGACAATATTCAACCAGTTACACTGCGGCGAATAGTTCGTTGATCGACTTTATCTCGACCGGTGCAGCCGGCAACCTGTTCCAGGTGACCGCCGGCGCTACTAATACTATTCCCGATCCGGCAGTCGTAACTGTTACTAACAGTTCTGCTACGTTTACCATTAACACGACAAGCGCTCCTGCAAGTCTTGCCGTGTCGGCGCTCCTGAACCTTCAGGACAGCGCAAGCTGGCAGGGGGTGGCTGATGTTTATGTTCAACAAGGAGCATGCACAGGGTTCATTACTACGGTTGCGGGGAATAATAATGCCGCTAATCTTGTAGCTGCCGGTACCGGCAATGTGGCCCTTACCTTTGCTACTGGTGCCTTTAATGGCGTTTCCCCGAACTCAGGCACCACTGCTGCTAATATTTGTATAGATGTGAACGGTGCGATCCTCAACTCAAGGAATATCTCTGGAGCCTTGACTGTCAAAGCCGGAGCTAACAATCCATTTGCGGATACTACCCGTGTCCTTGAGACATGGACGCCTAACGGGTTCCAGGCGTTTATCCCTGGTATAAATGCTAACAATCCTGTTTACTGTCTTGTCACCAACAAGGGCACTTCGGCCGCTTCAGCAGTAACGGACATCTTATCTTCTGAGAGCGGAGCAACCCTCCAGAGCGCCTTGTCGCTTGGCACAATAGGTGCGGGAAAAACACTGCGCGTAGACTATAATGGGCAATCTCTAATTACGTATGCCTATGGGTCCTCAGCAGAAACAGGCACCACAACAGCGCTGACTATCGCGTCTAATGACAGATATGTTGCTGATATCAAGGTGGGAGCATCTCCAGCGAATGTTGTTGTACAATGCACCACGGGTTCCGGAACCACGTTCTGGACTGTGCCGGTGCTTAAGAACACTAACGTAAACAACGGCTACTCGCTGGAGTAGCAGGTAACTTAGTTAGCTCACTTATCACAAAAGAGGCGGACCTCTGTGTCCGCCTCTTTTTTTAATCTTGTTACTGGTTGTCAAAAGGGCATCGTGGAGTGTCAGTTTTTGTCAGGGATGAATGACAATTTTTGTCCATCATTCTCCGGCTTGACCAGAGAATCTACCCCTCTGTGTCCCCCCTTAGCAAGGGGGGAACTTAAGGGGGGTAATGAAACAATTAAGGAGGCCGTATATATGAGTTTTAAGAAATCCACAATTTACGCTTTGATGCTCTGTTTTGCTTTTACATTTGTCATGTTTTCAAAAGGCGCCGGCTGTGAGGAAACTCATTGGAAGTTTATGGGAAAGACAAAGGACAAGAACTTTCTTATATACTATGATACTGCAAGCGTGAAGTATATAAGAAAGGACTATGTTAGCCTCAACATTAAAAAGGAACGCTCAAAGGAGGGAATCGAACAGTTTAAAAAAGACTTTTACTCGTCTGTAAAGGAGGCGGAAGACACGGCGGACAGTAAAATAAAGGGTCCTGTTGAACCACTTCTGAAAGCCCTGTTGGAACGCGAGACTAAGGAATATATGGTATATGTGGACTGCGCCGAAAACAAGATACGGGTACCCCCCGCTGAAAGGCGCACTTTTAATTTTGTTATCGCATATGACATAGACCCGGGAACACCTGCGGAACGTATCAGAAACGAAGTCTGCCCTTCTCATTGATTTTTACAGCTCCGATATTATATTCTTAAAGACTATGGCAAAATCTGACGGAAAATCGAAAATAAAGAAAGCCGCTGTTGTGCGAAATGGTCCGGATTCAGGAGGGGCGGGAGAAGTCATCGTCCACGAATACCCCTCCTTGATTGAGTGGTTTAAGACAGTCGCCACCAACATAACCAGCAACTGGTTTACTATCGGACTGGCAATATTTGCGGTATTCATTGCATTCTTCTTTTATTATCCCTCTATCGGGGGGGACCAGGACATATGGTTTCACATAAGGTACGGAGCGAGCTTTGTTCACAACTTCAGCTGGAAAATAGATCACGGCCAGTTTAGCTGGACCCCGTTTAACCCCAACTTTAAGTATGTGACATGGATCGGCAGTTCCATACTCTATATTGTCTATTCCCTGGCGTCACATTATGGTCTTTATCTGCTTTCATACGTTGTCATCGGCTCTATGGTATTCTGCCTCATCTATTTCCTTAAAAAAACGGGATACCGCTTCGATATTACGAGTCTTCTGGCAATTTTGGGAGTCCTGCTGGTAATAAACCTGAAATACCTCTATATAAAACCCGATATGTTCAGCGGCCTGTTATTCGTCATTGCCTGTCTGATTTATTACAAGGCAAAGGAAACGGAAAGCTGGAAGCTGTTTTATATCTATCCACCGGTTTTTCTATTGTGGGTGAATACGCACGGCGGTTTTATAGTCGGTCTGTTTTTTATAAGCGTGGCATTTGGAGGCGAGCTGGTAAACGCACTTTTTTTCAAAAAGGCGCGACTCAGCCGGAAGCAGCTTCAGCATTTTGCTGTAAGCGTTGTGCTGAGCTATGTGGTGCTCGGAATTAATCCGGAGGGCTACGGATATTTTCTGGGGATAATAAAGGACTTTGTTTCCCCGGAGATGAAGTCCACAAAGGAAGTTATATTCGAGTACATGAACATGTGGAGTTCGATTTCACCGGTTAAAGAGCCCACTTTAAGGTTCAGATTTGCCGGAGTTACAATGCTTCTGATGCTCGCCTCGTTTATCGCCATATGCATTTATCTGCTGGTAAAGAAAAGATTTTTCGATCTGCCGTCCGTCTTTCTTGTTGTCTTCTTCTATATCTTCGGCATGTCTATTACCCGCGCATCCATGTACTACCCGCTTGTCTGGTTTTTTGCCTTTTTTTATGTGTACAAACGTTATGATGTTCCAAAAATAAAAGGTGTTATAAATTTCATATCACTTGGTATTATATTTGTCCTCTGTGTGAAAATAGTCACCTTTGCATTTACGGATTATGACTCCCTTGCATGGTTTGGGACCAACTGGGAGGAAAGCTATCCTGTCAAAGAGGTCGAGTATTTAAAAAAGGCCCATCCGCCCGGCAATATATGGAATGACTACCTGAGCGGAGGGTATATGCTATGGGCGCTTTATCCTGAATACAAAGTCTTTATTGACCCGCGGTATGGCGGATATATGAAATACTTCATGCCCACGGGCGAGGAATACAACGATTCAAAAGGAGTGGAAAGCTATGCGAAGAGGTTTCCCTTTAAGGTTGCCCTGGTGGCTTACTATGACACTCAGATGATTCAGTGGCTCTTGAAGGCCGACTGGAGGATTGCATTTATAGGCGAAAATGCCCTTATAATTGTTGATAAATCAATAATCCCATTGCTATCCAAGGAGGCTCTCTCTCAGGATGTTAGCACCAACAGATTCAAAGACGTTGACAATCCTTCCATACTGAGGACATTGTTCAACTTCTATGTCCATTTGGGACCATCTTTCGGCGGCGAGATCCTTCGGATATATGAAACAAATGTAAGTACGCTTTACAGAAACAGGCAGACGGATATAAATAACATGCAAAACGGGATTGCCAAAGCAGAGACCCGTATAGCGGCCCAGAACGCACCTAAGGCCCAAAACGCACCCAAGTCTCAGAACGCACCGCAGGTTCAGAACGCACCGAAGGTTCAGAACGCACCGAAGGTTCAGAACGCACCGAAGGTTCAGAACGCACCGAAGGTTCAGAACGCACCGAAGGTTCAGAACGCGCCGAAAGCCCAGAACGCGCCGCAGGGGCTGAAATGAAGACCGGAAGATTAGCTGGAGGGCTGGAAGGTTGGAGGGCTGGAAGGCTGGAGGGCTGGAAGTTTGAGGGCTGGAGGGCTGCGAGGGTTGGCTAACCCTCAAACCATCTATCCCTCTACCCTTCTATCCCTCTATCCTTCTGACCTTCCAACCCTCTAAAAATATGAAGGTCGTTATCCTTGCAGGTGGTCTCGGCACACGTCTAAGCGAAGAGACTGATGTAAAACCCAAGCCGATGGTCGAGATAGGCGGAAAGCCTATACTCTGGCATATCATGAAGATTTATTCTTACTATGGGTTCAATGATTTCATCGTCTGCCTCGGCTATAAAGGTTATGTCATAAAAGAATACTTCGCCAATTATTTCCTTCATCAGTCAGATACGACCATAGATTTGAGCACAAATAAAATGGAAGTCCTCAACTGCAAAGCTGAGCCCTGGAAGATTACCCTCCTGGATACAGGTCTGAACACCATGACCGGCGGAAGGATAAAGAGGGTGGAGAAGTATATCGGCAATGATACCTTTATGCTCACCTACGGCGATGGAGTTGCGGATGTTGATATAGCCAAACTTCTGGAGTTTCATAAATCTCACGGCAAGGCTGCTACGATAACTGCAGTGCAACCCACAGGAAGATATGGGGCACTGGAACTTGACGAAAAAAGCAGTGTGATGCATTTTCAGGAAAAGCCGAAGGGCGATGGGGCATGGGTAAACGGCGGTTTTTTTGTTTTAGAGCCTGAAGCCTTTAATTATATTAAGGGAGATGAAACTACCTGGGAAAGAGAGCCGTTGGAAAATATCTCAAAAGACGGCCGGCTTGCAGCGTTTAAGCATCTGGGATTCTGGAAATGCATGGATGTTATTCGTGATAAGACAGAACTGGAAACCCTCTGGAACTCCGGAAACGCGCCGTGGAAGGCGTGGAAAGACTGAACTGATGGAAGTTGGGAAGTTGAGATGGTGTGAAGGTGTGAGAAAAACCGAAGATGAGCAGTTGAGAAGATGAAAAGTTGGGAAATGTTCAGAAAATAAAAAGAGTTAGGGATTTGGATGTATATAAGATAGCTTTTGATGCAGCAATGGACATTTGGCAGATTACAAGTGGCTTTCCACAAGAAGAAAAATATTCTCTCGTAGATCAAATAAGGCGTTCGTCAAGATCAGTTTGCTCGAATCTTGCGGAAGCATGGCGAAAAAGGCGATATAAAGCTGTGTTTAAGAACAAATTATCTGATGCAATGCAAGAGGCGTCCGAAACCCAAACATGGCTGGAGTTCAGTATTGCTTGCAATTATATCGATCAAAACAAGTTTGACGAACTTGATCAAAGCTATGAGCATATATTAGCTATGTTGAACACTATGGACTTGAAAGCCGAGTCCTTTTGTTTCTCAACTTCACAACCTCACAACTTCTCAGCTTCGGATAGATGATGTTCGGCGATATTTATCGTGGCAAACGTGTATTGATCACCGGTCACACTGGTTTTAAGGGATCGTGGCTCGCCTTGTGGCTTAGGGAGCTTGGCGCAGATATAATTGGTTATTCCCTTAATCCTCCTAGTAATCCCAGTCACTTCGATTTGCTTGTCTCATCAAACCTTTTGCCTGCTCAACTTCCGTCTCCTGACTTTCACAACTTCACAACTTCACAACTTCACAACTTCGTTTCAGTTATCGGTGATATACGCGACGCTGACAGCCTCAACGATACTTTCCGGACATATCGGCCTGAGATTGTGTTTCATCTTGCTGCCCAGCCTCTCGTCAGATATTCATATAAAAATCCTGTTGAGACATTTGAGACTAATGTGATGGGGACGATCAACGTATTCGAGGCCTGCAGGCAAACAGAGTCTGTAAAGGCGATCGTAAACATCACGAGCGACAAATGCTATGAAAACAGGGAATGCGAGCAGGGGTATTGCGAGAGCGACCCTATGGGCGGATACGACCCATACAGCGCATCCAAAGGCTGCGCCGAACTTGTGACCAATTGCTACCGCCGCTCGTTTTTTGGAGGAACAGAGGGTCAGAGGGTCAGAGGGTCAGAGCGTCAGTCCTCCAACCTTCCAGCCCTCCAGCCTTCCAGCCCTCTGGTTTTACTGTCCAGTGCAAGGGCGGGCAATGTGATCGGCGGTGGGGATTGGGCTGAGGACAGATTGATTCCCGACATAATGCGTGCGGTCGGCAAAGACGAGAAAGTTGTCATAAGAAATCCGAAGTCGACCCGCCCGTGGCAGCATGTGCTTGAGCCGTTGTCAGGTTATCTGGCGCTCGGCCAGAAGCTTTCGGAGGGGAGATCGGAATTTGCAGGGGGATGGAATTTTGGGCCTGACGATGAAAGCAACATAGAAGTTGAGCATGTCGTAAAAAAAATGAAAGAGTACTGGAATAAGATTGACTATCAATGCTCACCTTCTCAACTTCACAACTTCTCAACTTCAGAACCTCACGAAGCAGGTATTCTCAAGCTCGACTGCTCAAAAGCGCATTCAAAGCTTGGGTGGAAGCCTGTCTGGGATATTAAGAAAACAATCGAAACAACAACGAAGTGGTATAAAGAGTTTTACGAAAATGATAGAATAATGAGTCAGATAGATTTGGATGCATATATAAAAGATGCCAAAAACAAAAAGCTTTTGTGGACACTATGAGATAATTTTTCCGCGCAAAGGCGCAAAGAACGCAAAGGATAAAACAATAAACTCCAGTGAATTTTCGCGCAAAGGCGCAAAGACCGCCAAGAAAGGCAAAAATCTAATTTATGCCTTGTTTTTTACTTTGCGTTCTTTGCGCCTTTGCGCGAGATAGCTTTTTTTAATGTTTTGATTTACTTTACGTGAGCCAGTTTTTTCGCGCAAAGGCGCAAAGGTCGCAAAGACAAGATGGACAATAGAATATGGACTAGAATCAGATATCGAAGATCGTCGTGGATTGCTGTTATAGAATTCACACAACCCTGGGTCCAGGGTTATTGGAATCGGTATATCTCGAAATTCTTATGTATGAATTGAAGAAACTGTGTTTGAAATGCGAAAGAGAAATAGGAATACCCGTACACTATGAAAATGTCAAACTCGATCTTGGTTTTCGGGCCGATTTGATCGTGGAGAATTTAGTAATTATTGAGTTGAAAGCCGTAGAAAAGGTTCTGCCTGTTCATAAGAAACAATTAATGACATATCTCAAGTTAACTGGAATTAAGCTCGGCCTGCTTGTTAATTTTAATGTTAATCTCATTAAGGATGGCATAGAGCGGGTTGTCAATGGATTGTAGGCTATTTACAGCAGTTAATTTTCCCGCAAAGGGGGAAAATAGTTATAAAATAGATAGTTTCCAAGAGCAGGATTTTTATGATTCAAGGCTTATTTATTACTTTGCGTTCTTTGCGCCTTTGCGCGAGATAGCTTTTTTTGACTCTAAATAGGGACAGCGACCATTTATTGTGCAGAAGACTCATATATGGACAGAACAGAACAACTAAAGCAGGAAATATTTGAGAAGGTGAGGGCATATTATCAGCTCGTGCATCAAGCATCCCGGAATGGAGAGTTTATTGCGGGCAAAAGCCGTGTAAACTATGGGGGCAGGATTTTTGATGAAAAAGAGATGATAAACCTTGTAGACAGTTCTCTGGATTTTTGGCTTACCACGGGAAAGTATGCAGAAAAATTTGAAAAAGGTTTTGCAGATTTTCTGGGAGTGAAATATTGCTCTCTTGTTAATTCCGGGTCTTCTGCAAATCTCCTCGCGTTTATGGCGTTGACATCTCCGAAGCTTGGCGGCAAAAGCATCAGGAGGGGCGATGAGGTTATAACAGTTGCGGCCGGCTTCCCGACCACAGTCGCTCCGATCATTCAGTATGGCGCTGTACCTGTGTTTGTTGATGTTGCGCTGCCGGGATACAACATAGATTGTTCGCAGCTCGAAAATGCCCTCTCGGATAAAACAAAGGCGGTAATGCTTGCGCACACCCTCGGCAATCCCTTTGATATTCAAGCGGTGAAAACATTCTGCAATAAACACGACCTTTGGCTCATCGAGGACAACTGCGACGCGCTTGGATCGAAGTACAGAAGGCTGGAGGGTCAGAGGGTCAGTCGTCCTCCAGCCTTCCAGCCTTCCAGCCCTCCAACCTTCCGTTACACCGGTACCTTCGGGCATATCGGCACTTCGAGCTTCTATCCGCCTCATCATATCACGATGGGAGAGGGAGGGGCTGTTTATACGAATGATGTTCAACTTAAACATTTGATTGACTCCTTCCGTGACTGGGGCAGGGATTGCTGGTGTCAGTCAGGACAGGATGATACATGTAAGAAAAGGTTTAAATGGCAGCTCGGAGAATTACCCTGTGGCTATGACCATAAATATATATACTCACATTTCGGATATAACCTTAAGGTGACAGATATGCAGGCGGCCATAGGCTGCGCTCAGCTCGAGAAATTGCCTGCTTTTATAGAAGCAAGGAGGAAGAACTGGAGGCGTTTGCGGGACGGGCTGTCCGGTCTTTCTGATAAATTTATCCTGCCTGAGTCCGCACCAAATTCTGAGCCGAGCTGGTTCGGTTTTTTACTGACTGTTCGGCGAAACGCGGGGTTTACAAGAGATCAGATAGTGAACCATCTTGAATTAAACGGCATCCAGACAAGGATGCTTTTTGCCGGTAACCTTATCAAACATCCCTGTTTCGACGAAATGAGAAAAACCGGCCACGGCTTCCGAGTCGTTGGGTCTTCTGCTGTTAGCTCCGATTCCCCGATTCCCCGATTCCCCGATTCCGCCTTGCCTGTCACCGACCGCATAATGCGCGACAGCTTTTGGGTTGGGGTCTATCCGGGCATGAAAGAAGGGATGCTCGAGTATGTCATACAAAGGATAAGAGAGTATGCAAAACGATGAATGTGAAAAAGTATTATGCAACGTTGAAGGGCTACCCGATTTAGAATAAAGACAGTCGGCGCTATCCCTATTCAAATAAAGTATAATAAATCCATGGATATCACAATAGAGCGTATAGAAGCCGAGCAGGATGATTTCAAACGGAAGATGCTCTTCCTTGCATGGTTGCGGCAAAGGCCTACTGACGATTTCATTGTTGTCGGCGGGTATGCCCTTGAAATATACTCTTTCGGGAAATATGTTAGCGGCGATATTGACCTGATTGCTTCTGAGCGGGAAGGGATAGCAGCTAAGCTGGCCGCGATAGGGTTCAAAAAAGAAGGGAAAAACTGGGTCTCGGAAAAGCTTCGCCTGTTTGTTGAGATAGTGAACAACAAACTGACTGGGGATATTACCAAAGTTAGAGATATTGTCATAGACGGCAACTTCCATGTCAGGGTCATCGGTATCGAAGATCTTATTCTGGACAGGCTGAATAGTTGCGTCCACTGGAACTATATGACTGATTGCGAATGGGCCGAATACCTCGTGAAAAAGTTCAGGGATACTATTGACGTTCATTACCTCAAAGAGAAAGCAAAAGAGGACCATGTACTAAACAAGCTGGAGGAATGCCTTAAGTGAAGAGGGAAATCGTCATAGACCTTGATAACATTTCACAGCGTCGGTTCAAAGCTATGCTGGAACGCCTTCGCAGGGGGTTTCCCCTCCGCTTCAAGGAATCGCGCGCAAGAGATGCTGAGAAGAGGGCTGCTCTTATTAAATTCTACATCAATACTACTCCGCCTGCCGAAGATATTCTAACTGGAGAGGCCTTTGCTAAGGTATTCCGCCAGGCGCTTGCGGCTGAAACAGTAGCTTCTGCGGTCACGCCGGAATGACAAATCGAGCCTGAATAACGGCTTTTGAGGTATAGTATTTCTCTGTGTTCTCTGTGGTTTTTTTGCAACACTTTAAAAGGGGGTCTTATGATTAAAAAGAAAATACGGGAAACCATCGATAATTTAACCAGGTTATCGGAAAATGATGATATCCTGAAAACAATATCCGAAGCATCAGCCTTGATTGTGAATGCAATAAAATCAGGGAATAAATTACTCATTTGCGGCAATGGCGGCAGCGCCGGTGATGCCCAACACGTCGCGGGTGAATTTTTATGCAGGTTTTATAAAGATAGAAATCCAATGCCCGCAATCGCGTTGTCCACCGATACCTCTGTCCTCACATCGATAGCAAATGACTACTCCTACGGTGAGGTATTCAGCCGTCAGGTAAGAGGACTTGCAAAAAAAGGTGATGTCCTGCTCGGAATAAGCACGAGCGGCAGTTCAGGGAATATCCTGCAGGCCTTTGAGGCTGCGCAACAACTCGGTGTAACAAAAATATTGCTTACCGGAGCGATAGAAAGGGACATCGCCGGTATCAGTGATATCGTGATTAAAACTCCCTCTTCAGATACCCCCAGAATACAGGAAATGCATTTGCTGATCGAACATATTATTTGCGAAATAGTGGAGAGAGAGCTTTATGGACAGGGGACAGACTCTAACTGAGGGTTATGGGAAACATTTTAGAGGAAGATTTAAATCACATACTCGAAAATACCAAAGACCTTTGGGAAGAAATCCGGGGTGGCCGAATATTCATAACCGGAGGCACCGGGTTTTTCGGATGCTGGCTTTTGGAGAGTTTTGCGTGGGCCAATGATCACCTCGATCTGAAGGCTAATGCATTAGTGCTCACAAGAAATTTTGAGTCCTTTCAGCGAAAGGCCCCGCATTTGGCAGCGCATCCCGCTATTCGGTTTCATATCGGAGATGTGCGGGATTTTAAGTTTCCGGCGGACGAATTTTCACATGTGTTGCATGCAGCCACTGAAGTAGGCAATAAATCAGACGATCAAACCCCGCTTGATGTCTTTGAGACGATTACTCAGGGAACAAGACAAACACTGGATTTTGCAGTCAAATGCAATGCAAAAAAATTCTTACTGACAAGTTCCGGAAATGTATACGGCAAACAACCCCCTGAAATGACTCATGTCCCCGAAACCTATAATGGAGGACCTGATACGCTGGACACAGCATCAACGTACGCCGAGGGCAAACGTGTCTCTGAACTATTGTGTGCTGTTTATGCCGATAAATATAATATTGAAACTAAAATTGCCAGGTGTTTTGCATTTGTCGGACCATATTTGCCGTTGGATGCGCATTTTGCGATCGGAAATTTTATCAGGGATGCCTTAACCGGCGGTCCGATAATCGTAAAAGGAGATGGCAGCCCATACCGTTCCTATTTGTATGCTGCGGATTTGATTATTTGTCTTTGGACTATATTGTTTAAAGGGCGCGCCTGTTATCCGTATAATGTAGGTTCTGATATGGATTTGACTATTAAAACCCTGGCAAACGAAGTCGCTTCGGTCTTTGGGTCGAATATTGAAGTCAAAATGAATAAACAACCCGCTTCCGGTATCCCGGCAGACCGCTACGTGCCGTCAACGCGGAGAATTCGTTCCGAGTTGAATCTTGAGCAACATATTGATCTAAAAGATGCAATTAGGCGCACCGGCATATTTTATTCAAAAGTGACTATCTCTTAAAAGCCGTCATACCCGCGAACGGGGTCCCTAAAAGTTGCAGACTCTTGGGATGCAGGAAGGCGGGTATCCACTTTTTTTTCTTTTCAAAGACAAATGGATTCCCGATTACTACCTCGGGAATGACAAAACTTTTTTTTATCAGCTTTGCTAAGGGCCTTATTAAGCAGTACCCATGTAGAGTAAAATCTTCTGTGTAAATTTTAAATACGGTTACGCACATTTGTCATACCCGCCCCCGATAAGGGCATTCGAGGGCAGGCTCCGGCGGGTATCCAGGCACTTGAAAAGAATGGATTCCCGCTAACCATGTGCGGGAATGACGGGCACTCAAGTTAGAGTAAATTCGCACCCCGGCCAAATTGACAATAGTTTTTTGCCGATAGTATAATAATCATCTGACTTCATCTGAAGGAGCATTATAATTGGCAGGTCTCATACTTAGGAGAAGCCGGCTTCAGTCTGTAAACTGTAATAGATGAGAGCGTCAATTTATCAGAAAAAAAGAGCTCATCATCCTCTGATAATCGCAGCAAAACACATATCAATATAAAAATAAACTCAGGGAGGAATAATGTCAGCGAGAGGAGTTAAGATCGGGAGCAGTGTGGTGGGCGATGGGTATCCTTGCTATATCATTGCGGAAATTGGAATCAACCATAATGGCGACATTGATATTGCCAAGAGGTTGATCGACCTTGCTATAATTTCCGGATGTAATGCCGTCAAATTTCAAAAGCGTACGGTTGATGTCGTATATAAACCGGAAGAATTGGCGGTGCCCCGTGAAAGTCCTTTTGGCGACACCAACGGTGATTTGAAATATGGCCTGGAATTTGAACTCGAAGAATATCAGGAAATAGACCGTTATTGCAAAGAAAAAAAGATAACCTGGTTTGCCTCATGCTGGGATGAAGGTTCCGTTGATTTTATAGACCAGTTCGATGTGCCGTGTTATAAAATAGCTTCCGCGAGTCTGACAGATGACGGTCTCCTCCGCCACACAAAATCCAAAGGGAAGCCGATAATCCTCTCTACCGGAATGAGTACTATCGAGCAAATTGATCATGCCGTCGAAGTCCTCGGCAAGGATGACCTGGTGATTTTACATACAACAAGCACATATCCGGCCAATTATGATGAACTCAATCTGTCGGTTATTCCTGTTCTAAAGCAGCGTTACGGGCTTCCAATAGGATATTCGGGACACGAGACCGGAGTGCCGACATCCATTTCGGTGGTGGCTTTGGGCGCCTGTGTTGTCGAACGGCATATTACTCTTGACAGGGCCATGTGGGGGTCTGATCAGGCCGCATCGCTGGGTCCGGGCGGCGTAATTAAAATGGTCACCGGGATACGATTAATGGAGCTGTTGATGGGGGATGGAGTCAAACGTGTTATCGAGCGGGAAAAGTCTATCATCAAGAAACTGAGACGCAAGGGATAATTTCGGTGAACGATATAAGAGCGGTCGCGCTGGATGTTGATGGCGTATTGACCGACGGCGTGTTTATCTGGGGCCCTGATGGCGAAGAATTCAAAGCGTTCTCTTTCCTTGATATAATGGGTATCTCTTTGGGATTGAAATCAGGTTTGATATTTGCCTTGATATCCGGCGAGGACAATCCATTGGTCGATCGATATGCGAAAAAGATGGGCATTGTCGATATCTACAAGGGATGCAAGGACAAGGCTTCGGCACTGAAAAACTTTGCCCAAAAACACGACCTTAAGCTGGAACAGGTCTGTTTTATGGGTGATGATATAAATGACGTCCCGGCACTGGAGTTGGCTGGATTCGCGGCGGCGCCTGCGACAGCTCATGAGTCTGCCAGGAGCAGGGCAGCATTGGTGACGAAATGCGCCGGCGGGCGCGGCGCTGTTCGGGAGTTGGTTGATTTGATCTTGTCACAGAAGAAGTTGCAATCGTAAATGAAACTGTCCGATTATGTCATTCAGTTCATTGCAGCCCAGGGTGTCAAACATATATTCATGCTTCCCGGCGGCGGCGCAATGCATTTGGTCGATTCCGCAGGCCGCTGCAAAGACCTGGAATATGTCTGCAATCTTCATGAGCAGGCAAGCTCCATAGCGGCAGAGGCTTATGCGCGGTGTTCCAATAATCTTGGCGTCGCTTTGGTAACTACCGGACCGGGCGGCACAAACGCAATTACAGGCGCCTCCGGCGCCTGGCTCGATTCTACACCCTGTATTTTTATTTCCGGACAGGTGAAGCGCGCGGACATGAAAGACGAAACCGGTGTCAGGCAACTCGGGGTCCAGGAAATCGATATTGTTTCACTTGTCAAATCTATAACCAAATATGCGGTTACAATAACAGATCCTCTCACAGTGCGGTATCACATGGAAAAAGCTGTCCATTTGGCTAAATCCGGCAGGCCGGGCCCTGTCTGGATCGACGTCCCGCTTGATGTCCAGGCAGCTGCAATTGATCCGGAAGCCCTTGAGGGTTTTAGTCCCGATGGAACCGTAAAGTCTTGCGACGAGGGTGCTATGGAAAAGCTGTTCGAGCAGGTGGTCGAATTGCTTAATCGCTCTGAGAGGCCGGTTATCCTGGCCGGAAATGGAATAAGAATTGCCGGAGCGCAATCCGATTTTCTGCGATTGGTTGATATTCTTGGAGTGCCGGTTTTGACCACCCGGTTGGGAGTTGATCTGCTGCCTGCATCTCATGAATTGTGCTGCGGCATGCCGGGGTCAATTGCCGCCCGCGGAGCAAATTTCACATTGCAAAATTCCGACTTGCTGCTGATACTGGGGTCACGGCTGGATATGGCATTGATAGCCTATGCGCCTGACAAGCTGGCCCGGGCGGCAAAGAAAATAATGGTGAATATAGATCCCGCAGAAATCCGGAAAGTGAAAAGCATCATTGATGTGCCTGTCTGTATGGACGCCGGGCTTTTTATCAGGGGAATCCAGGACCGGGCGGCGGGTATTAAATTCCGTGACCGCTCCGCCTGGTTGGACAAAATCCGACAGTGGAAGGTCAGGTATCCGTTTGTGCTTCCCGAACACTATGCCGAAACCGGCGGCGTAAGCGTCTATGCTTTTTCCGAGACCCTTTCAGGGGCGCTCAGCGGCGAGTATGTAGTCCTTCCGGGAAACGCGGGCAATGCCTGCGAATTGTTTCTTACCGCATTCAAGGTCAAGGCAGGACAACGCGTATTTCACAATAAAGGGACCGGCGCGATGGGTTTCTGCCAGCCTGCCGCGATCGGGGCTTGTTTGGCAACGGGCAAAAGACCGACGGTATGTGTAGATGGGGATGGCGGATTTCAATTGAATATCCAGGAGCTTGAAACCGTGAAGAGATTGGCGCTTCCCATTACTTTTTTCGTGATGAACAATCAGGGGTATGCATCTATTCGGGCAATGCAAAAAGGCTATTTTGGGCTGCTTACCGGCGCTGATGCATCCAGCGGTATGACACTCCCTGATGTAATCAAGGTTGCCGAAGCATATGGCCTGAGCACGGCGAGCATTTCGGATATGCATAATCTGGAACAGCAGATTAAAAACGTCCTCGCGATGGAGGGCCCTGTTGTATGCAATGTGGCGATTATCCCTGACGAAGCACGCGCGCCAAGGGTTACGTCAGCACAACAGCCCGATGGTTCAATGGTTTCCAAACCATTGGAGGATATGTGGCCTTTTCTCGACCGCGACGAATTCCTTTCTAATATGCTTATATAAAAAAGAGGATAAAAAATGAAACCACAAAGAAACCACGGAGATAGTATCAAGACAAAAAAATACTATGCCACAGAGGACACAGAGAAAAACTCTGTGCACTCCGAAGACTTTATGGAGCTTTTTTTATATAAGAATTCCTCTGTGTTCTCTGTGGTTAATTTTTATAATATGTTCAGGGGAATAGGGAAAAAATAATGAAAGATTATAAAAAAGAAATTGCAGCATATCTGGACGAGGTAAAAGGGAGAGAAAAGTACAAGATCGACCAGGTGCTCGAGGATATTGGGCGGGCGAAACATGTGTGTGTGTTTGGTATGGGGGCCATCTCGTATCCTATAGTGGCCGCCCTGAGGAATTTCACAAATATTAGAATAGACCTGCTGTCTGATAATGACCAGGCGAAATGGGGGAAAATTTACCACTGCGATTTATTGTGCGTTCCTCCTGGCGAAATCGCAAAGTACGGAAACGATGTCGCGGTCCTCATAACAACGCAGCATTACGCGGAAATATATGGGCAGCTTAAAAAGATGGGCCTGACCAGGATATTTGTTGTCACGGAATACCGGCTGCTGAATAACGAGTATTTTAAAAATAAACAAAACATCGAGGCAATAAAGCGGAATGCATTAAATGTAATGGACCTGCTGGAGGACGAAACATCGAAAGAAATTTTTTCGGTTTTAATCACCAATTGGTTCGATTTCGATATTACCGGCATTGGGTATAAAGGTATTTTCTCGAATGATCAGTATTATCCCGCAGGAGTCATCAGGCTGAGCGATGATGAGTCGTTAGTGGATGCCGGCGCCTATAATGGAGATACTTTACTGGATTTCATAAAAAGAACAAACGGCAAATTTTCCTCAATATACGCTTTTGAACTCGACAGGGAAAACTTTAAAGAAATGGAAATTGCAGTAAACAAACTGGAGTCCGACCTAAGGGAAAAAATAAAATTATACAATTTTGGCGTGCTGGATGAAGAAAAAGAGATAGGCTATGAAACCGGAGGATCCGGCAAACAGAGCACCTGCATTAATATGATCGGCTCTGTGAATGAAAGCGGAAAAACAGTCCGCCTTTCGGACATTTTAAAAGACACAAGAGTGACATTTATCAAAATGGACATCGAGAGTTCTGAGCCCAAGGCGCTGCTTGGCGCTGAGGAAATAATAAAAAGTCAAAAACCCAAGCTGGCCGTATGTGTGTATCACAAACCGGAGCATCTATGGGAGGTCCCTTTATATTTAAAGAGGATTGTTCCTGAATACAGGATATTTTTGAGGCATCATACCGTTCTGGAATATGAGACCGTTTGTTACGCAGTCCTATAGTGTGATGAAACAAGAAAGAAACCACAGAGGGCACAGAGGACAAAGTTACCACAGAGAACACAGGGAAATTCTTATATATGAAAGATCCATAAAGTACTTCATAATGCACAGAGTTTTTCTCAGTGTTCTCTGTGGTTAGGTTGTCTCTGTGGTCTCTGTGGTTTTTTTTGACAATAGTTTTTAGTTTTTGAGGAGAAACGCCATGCGGGAAAAAGATATCGAAAACGCCAAGCGCGCCAAATTGCGGGAGGAAAAACCGGCCGTATATGACAAAGTCATACACATCGCGGAACGGCATCAGCAGAATATTGCAACACCAATTATAGATATTGCCTATAGTTACGCCTGCAATTTGAAGTGTCAGCATTGCACTGCGGCGCGCTTTGCCAAAAAAGAGCGGAAAATTACCCCTGCTGATCTGAGGAGACTAAGCGATGAAGCTCACGAACTCGGGTTATGCCAGTTCTGCATTTCCGGCGGCGAACCTTTGATATTTAAAGATCTTGACGAAGTTGTCGCGGCGCTCCAGCCGGACAAATTTCATATCGCCATGAGTACAAACGGACATTTTATGACTCCTGAAATGGCCCGTCATCTAAAAGAGATCGGGGTGGATAAAGTTAAGATCAGCATGGATGATTTTGACGAGAAGCTGCATGACGAAAACCGTAAGAGCAAAGGGGCCTACAGGAAAGCCGTAGACGCCATGCTTAATGCAAAGGCCGCCGGCCTGAGCGTTGTCATTCAGACCGTAGTCACCCACCAGAACTGTCAGACGGACCGCTTGATCCAGATGGCAACATTTGCCATGGAACACGGTTTTACTGTTGATGTGCTGGTTGCCCGGGCGACCGGCGAGTGGGAGGGTAAGCATGAGGTGCTGATAGATGAAGCTGATGCCGAATTTCTCCGGAAGGCACACGACCGGTATCCTGTGCTGCATCGCGATACGTTCCCATCATACGGCATCCATAAAGGATGCGGCTGCGTTGACTCCACCTTGCATCTTACCCCCTACGGTGATATTTTGCCCTGCGTGTATATCCCTATCTCGATCGGCAACTTCTTTATGGAAAGCCTCGCCGATATTATTAAACGCGGCCAGAGCATCAAGTGTTTCCAGAAGTTCAGCAGCCTTTGCCTTTCCGGGGAAGACCGCGATTTTATTAATACGTATATGGCCAAATCATACGGCAAACCTTTGCCCATACATTATTCGGAGGCATTTGCCGGGGATGATTTTGTGAAATGATAAGGTATACAGAACTGAAATCAGCTAACCGGCAGAACCTTATGGAGGTACTGCCGCTGAGCAAGCCATTTACTTTGCTGATTGAGCCATCCAGCTTGTGTAATTTCAAATGTACGCAATGTTTTCAGAGTATGAAAGCAGACAATTACTTTACAAAAAATCGCATGAACATGCCTATTGACCGCTATCAACGGGTCATTGAGCAAATGAGGAGATGGGAAGGCGTAAGACTCAAGGTCCTCAAGTTGAGCTTATACGGGGAACCATTGATTAACCCTCATTTTTGCGAAATGCTGAGAATCGCCAGGGAAGCGGATATTGCGGAACGGATTGAAACCACCACCAATGCCTCTTTGTTGACCCGCGATATTGCCGAAAAACTGGTGCAGTACCAGCTGGATTATATGCGGGTATCTATATACTCCTCTGATCAGGAGAAACATAGGGTAGTCACAGGCTCCGGAATTGATATCCATACTATTCATGAAAACTTGCATGCATTACAGGAAATCAAGAAGCGTATGGGCTCGGACAGGCCGTTTGTCAGCGCCAAAATGCTGGATGCCTACGGCGACGAGAATGACCGGTTTGTCCGTATGTATCAAGACGTTGCCGATGAAATATATATCGACAAACCCCATAGCTGGATCAAGGTGGATGAAGTCGATTTCATAAAAAATTACTATAAGGACGACGTCAGTGAAGCCGCAGCTGATCTGAAGAAGAACAGCACGCAGCGCATTGCCTGTCCCATGGCTTTTACCACTATGGCCGTCCGCAGCAACGGCGAAGTTTCCCCCTGCTGCGTGGATTTTATCGGGGGGACCAATCTGGGCAATGTGGACCGGTATAGCTTGCAGGAGATATGGGAATCGGACCAGTGGTATGAGTTCAGGAAGATGCAGCTCCAAAACCGGAAACATGAGAATTATTCGTGCGCCAGGTGCGATATCTATATGAGCGACCATTACACCAGGGACAATATCGACGGATTTCCCGTGGAAAAACTGCGCCGGGGCCCCCGGGATTAGAGAGTCGGGAATGAACGAGGGCAAGAAAATTATCAGTATTGTTTCCGGATCTTTTAATGAAGAAGGCAACCTTCTGGAATTTTATGACCGCGTCGTTAAATTGATGGCCCGGTTCTCACAATACGGGTACGAGCTTATCATCGCGGACAACTGTTCCAGCGACGGCAGCCGGGACATTTTGCGGCGGCTTGCTGCTCAGGACAAGAAATTCAAGGTAATCTTTAATTCCAATAATTTTGGCCCCATCGCTTCCGGCTACAATGCCTTTTTGCAGGCGTCGGGCGATGCGGTGGTGTTGATGAGTTCGGACTTGCAGGACCCCCCGGAACTCATCGGCGACTTTATAAGTAAATGGGAAGAAGGCTACGACGTGGTTGCCGCTGTCAAAACCCGGAGCAAAGAAAATCCCTTGATGTTTCTGCTGCGCCGCTTGTATTACAGATTGTTGTCTAAAGTCGCCGATACCAGGAATTTGCTGCTCAACTTCACCGGATTCGGCCTTTACGACCGCAAGTTTATGAATGCGCTGAAAAAGTATAACGAACCGGTCCCTTATTTCCGTGGCCTGGTCAGCGAAATCGGATTCCGCCGGACCGAGGTCGAATTTGTGCAGCCGCAACGCAAACATGGCCGATCGAGCCACACTTTCTTTAGCTTGTACGACGTCGCGATGTCCGGATTCGTAAACCATTCCAAGATGCCATTGCGGCTGGCGACGTTTTCAGGATTCAGCCTTGCCGGAGTCAGCCTGCTTGTGGCGCTGGTGTATTTCATCTATAAACTGTTGTACTGGGACACGTTGTCAGTGGGGCTGGCTCCGTTAGTGATCGGATTGTTCTTCTTCTCCGCAGTACAACTCATCTTTATCGGCATCGTCGGCGAATACGTCGGGGCAATTTTGACTCAAGTCAAGAACCACCCGCTGGCAATCGAGGACGAGAAACTCAATTTTGAAGATGAGGAGTGATAAATGCCTATATCGATTAGCCCGACTCTGCGACGGGCCTATGACAGCAGGCTGCTGAGATTTCTTGTCACAGGTGGGTGGAATACTGCCTTTGGATTTATCTTGCTGGCGGGCCTGTATTACTTTTTGTCGAACAGAATCCATTACATGGTTATCCTGATTTTAGGCAATGTAATATGTATTACAAATGCATATATATGCCATAAGTTATTTGTGTTCCGGACAAAGGGGAACTGGATTAAGGAATATCTCCGTTATTATGTCGTATATTCGGTCCCCATGGGGATAGGTTTGATTTTTTTTCCCGTCTGCATCGAGATATTAAAAATGAACTTTTATGTTGTGCAGGCGCTCCTGACATCCATAACCGTGATTATAAGTTACTTTGGTCATAAGCATATCTCGTTCAGGACGTGATTCCCATATTAGGGGAAAGTGCTTCAGAGTTTTGTTTGAGTAGTTTTACCCTCTCCCTTGAGGGGAGAGGGGTGGGAGAGGGTGATTGATCTGTGACCGGGCGGCTAATATCTTTTGCAAAAAATCTCAGAGGCCGCTCTACCGATGCGGAGCGCCTTTTGTGGTCTCATATACGTGCTAAACGTTTGGAAGGGCTCAAGTTCAGGCGTCAGCATCCAATAGGGAACTATATTGTTGATTTTGCATGTCTTGAGAAAAAGCTTGTAATCGAGCTAGACGGCGGACAACATGCCGAGCCGGATAAAGAACAATATGACAGGGAACGCGATGCGTGGCTTGAAAAGCAGGGATATAGGACACTTCGTTTCTGGGACAATGAGGTTTTTTTGAACAGCAAGGGAATTCTTACGGTAATACTGGAGCATTGTATGGGACACCCTCCCCTTAATCCCCTCCCCTCAAGGGAGGGGGAACTAAAATGACTCCACACAATTCCCGGAAGAACCCTGGGGAAACAATACAATCATTAAAGAGGTATTTATGGCAATAAAAAACTGCAGAGTATGTGGCCATGAATTTTTCAAGGGGCCATTGCTGCGATACGTAAACATGCCAAAGGCTGCTCAGTTCCTGCCGGATGCTGAATCGCTTGAAAGGGATAAAGGGGTCGACCTCGAAATCTGCCAGTGTTCGGGCTGCGGATTGGTGCAGCTGAGCAATGACCCTGTTCCATATTATAAAGACGTTATTCGGGCTGCTGCTTTCTCGGAAGACGTGAAAGATTACCGGAAGAAGCAATTCGGCGGCTTGATACAAAGATTCTCACTCGGAAAAAAGAAAATCATAGAAATCGGCTGCGGCTCGGGAGAGTTTTTGTCGCTTCTGGACCGATTCGATGTGAATGCCTATGGGCTGGAGCATTTGGAGCAATCGGTGGCGCAGTGCGTCAGAAGTGGACTGAAAGTTACAAAGGGATTTATCGAAAGGGATACTTACAGGTTAAACGATGCTCCATTTGATGCTTTCCTTATGTTGATGTTTCTTGAGCACCTGCCTGACCCGAATGCTGCTCTAACGGGAATTCATAACAATTTGGCAGATGATGCCATTGGGCTTGTCGAGGTGCCTAATTTTGATATGGTTTTGAGGAATAAATTGTTCGCGGAGTTTATAGGGGACCATTTATTTTATTTTACGAGGGAAACTTTAAATACTACTTTAACGCTCAACGGATTTGAAATTATCGAGTGCAGTGAAGAAAGATACGATTATGTTATTTCTGCTGTTGTGAGAAAAAAGGGCAAGATGAACATATCAGATTTTTACAAATACCAGGAAAAGCTTAATGATGAAATTAAAGGTTATGTGGGCCATTTCAGTGCTAAGAAAGTGGCGATATGGGGTGCCGGTCATCAGGCGCTTGCAATTATTTCTTTGTTGAATTTGGCTGATAACATAAGGTATGTAGTTGACTCGGCAACCTTCAAGCAAGGCAAATATACCCCGGCCACCCATGTTCCAATTGTCTCTCCCGCAGCGCTTGATTCAGATCCGGTGGACGCTGTTATTGTAATGGCGGCAAGTTACTCCGATGAAGTTGCAAGGATCATACTGCAAAAATATGACAAAAAAATGAAAGTATCCATATTGCGAAGTAATGGACTGGAAGTGTTGGTGGCCTGATTGGATTTAAGACCGGCCATTGATACAATCGAATCACTGATCGGGGACCCTGCCAATGGCCTGCCGGAGGATGTATTTCTGTTTGTCAGCAGGACCACGCCCATGATAAATGTGGACCTTCTTATCAAGGATGAAAGTGGCCGGACTCTGCTCTCCTGGCGCAATGACGGGGACTATGCGGCAGGATGGCATATAATGGGCGGCATTATCCGGTACAGGGAAACGATAGCTCAAAGAATTCGGGCCGTTGCAAAGACAGAGCTTGGCGCGGAGGTGGAGTTTGAGCCCAAACCTCTGGCGATCAATGAAGTGTTTCGTGCCGGAAAAAGGGAGCGGGGCCATTTTATATCATTGCTTTATCAATGCGGGCTTTTGACCCCGCCTGATGAACGGCTGCAGTATAAGTCAGGAGCGCCTCTATCAGGTCAGTGGATGTGGCATGAAACATGTCCTGAAAACATTATTTCTGTGCATCAAATCTATAGGGAATATATTTGACGGAACCGGATTGTATGACGTACACTATAACGTACGCAGACAGGAGGTGAAATTATGCCGACTATAACAGCCACTGAAGCAAGAAAAAAATTGTACCGTTTGATAGACGAAATAGAAGAGGCGCACGAGGCAGTACATATTACCGGGAAACGTGGTAAAGCAGTGCTTGTTTCTGAAGGCGACTGGAGTTCTATCCAGGAAACACTTTATTTGCTTTCAATTCCAGGAATGGGCGAATCAATTCGCAAGGGCTTAAAAACACCAGTTGAAAAATGCTCAAAGGGACTCACCTGGTGACATGGAGGATTATATATACAAAACATGCCCTGAAAGATGCAAAGAAGATTTCGGCTTCAGGATTGCGCTCTCAGGCGGAGCGATTGCTTGATATATTGAAAGAAAATCCATATAAGAACCCGCCGCCTTTTAAAAAGTTGGTCGGCGATTTGGAAGGAGCTTATTCCAGGCGCATAAATATTCAGCATCAACTTATCTATCAGGTCCTCGACGAAATTAAAGTCATTAAAGTAATACGGATGTGGACGCACTATGAGTAGAAGGGAAATGATACAAAATCGATCATTAGGCGCGGAGAGCGGTGCAGTGAAAAATAATCGTCTTAAGTCAGGTTACGTGCCGGAACTGGACGGGCTGCGTGGTGTGGCGATACTTGCGGTAATGATTTTCCATGCGGGGGCGCCCTTTCTGAAGGGCGGATTTATCGGCGTGGATATATTTTTTGTGTTGAGCGGCTTTCTAATTACGTCATTGCTGATAGAAGAATTTGACAACACGAAATCCGTCAGTCTCAAGAACTTCTATATGCGGCGCATACTAAGGCTTGGGCCGGCCCTTATTTTGTTGCTGACGGTATTCTGTTCCTTAAGCGTTGCATTATTAAACCGTAAAGAAGCAGCCGGCAATATTGTTGAGGCCCTGATTTCTCTTTTTTACATGTCTAACTGGGCAAGGGCCTTCCAGATCTATCCGCCCGATCTTCTGGGGCATACATGGTCGCTTTCAATTGAGGAGCAGTTTTATATTTTCTGGCCGCTCATCCTCATAACACTGCTTCGTACGGCAAAGTCGCGGTGGACAATATTTTTTGCTGCAATTCTTATTGCGCTGTCTGCAATGTTTATGAGAATCGGTCTGTCGATAAGCGGTTCTTCGGCGATGCGTCTGTATAACGGCCTGGATACGCGGGCAGACTCGCTGATGACCGGATGTGCTCTGGGCATATTACTGGCTTCCGGTTTATTAGGGGAGAATAGTCGAAGACTCTTGTCCAAATGGCTTGCGTTCGTGGCGCCTTTGTCTGCGGCAGGCCTCATTGCTTTTTTTGTCACAGCGGATTGGCATGATTCGAAGATGTTTTATTATTGGCTTTTCGCTATTGAAATCCTCACGGCGTGTTTGATACTTGATATTTTTCTAAATGAACGGGGCATACTTCGCAGGATCCTGTCAATGAGATGGCTGGTTTTTGTGGGTTCGATTTCATATGGCTTGTATCTATGGCATTATCCTATAGACAGGATGATGTTCAGGTTGGGATTCGGAATCAAAACAGTTATTACGGTCGGCTCGGTTCTGACTTTTGCAGTAGCTGCATGTTCATACTATTTCATGGAAAGGCCGGCACTTAAGTTCAAGAAGCGCTTTGCCCGGAAAACAGCTGACGAAAGCATTGCTGTTGCTCCTGTTCCGCTCCTGGAACGGACTTGTGGGAACTGAAATGAATGAATTATTTGAAAAGCAGTCAGAAGACGTCACCGATATATGCAAATCATATCATGAGTGGTATTACAACAATAAGTTATGGGAAACCACAACTTTTATGGGAATACACACCCTTAAATCTGTAAGCGACATGTGGAATTACCAGGAAATTATTTTTTCGCTGCAGCCTTCACTGATAATAGAATTCGGCTCTTATAACGGCGGCGCGACATTGTTCTTCTCCATGCTGCTCGATCATATTGACCCATCTGCGAGAATATTAACGGTGGATATCAACGGCGCAATCCTTGACCCGAGGATCAGAATAGCGGCCAATGTGGAAGTATTGAACTGCTCATCAACTGATCCTAAAGTTGCGGAGCGAATTGAGCTGTTGCGAAAGGAACACAAGGGCCCGGTATTTGCGATTCTCGACAGCGATCATGTGAAAAAACACGTACTGGATGAGATGATATTACTAAGGAATTTACTGAAAAAAGGGGACTATCTTATCGTGGAGGACAGCAATATTAACGGGCATCCGGTACTGCCTGATTACGGGGAAGGCCCGTATGAAGCCATCACGGATTATTTCATGAAATATCCGGATGACTATTCTCGTGACGTGAAAAGAGAAAATAAATTTGGATTTACTTTTGCGCCGCATGGTTACCTGATACGCAGGATTCAGCGGCGCCTGGAATTGATTTGGAAGAATACAATCCGGAACGTATGACCAGGCGGGACAAGATGGAACAAGTCATTGTGGGACCCGTGTGCCTTGGCGAGGGTGACAGCTTCAGATACCATGTGGAACAGCCCGCCCATGCGAAAGCGCTTGCTATGGTGGGAGCCGGCAAGAAGGTGCTGGAGATTGGCTGCGCTGCAGGCTTTGTTACCAGGCTTATGAAGGAAAATTTGCGATGTACGGTTACTGCCATCGAAATAGACAATGTGGCAGCGCAAAATGCCGCGGCTTATTGCGAGCGGGTTATAGTAGGCGACGCTGATTATCTCGATTACGGGCAGCTATTCCCCGTGGAAAAATTTGATGTCATTCTTCTCGGCGATATTATTGAGCATTTGAAATACCCGGCGAGGGTGCTGTCAGCTGTCAGGGATTTATCGCTGAAGGTGGTTACATTGTAGCCTCGATCCCGAATATAGCCCATGCCTGTGTAGCCGCAGAACTCCTCCAGGGGAGATTTGATTACCGGCAGAGCGGCCTTCTCGATGCAACGCATTTAAAATTCTTCACCCGGAAAGGCATTTATCAGTTATTCGAAGCCTCAGGTTATCTTATTGCCGGAATGGATGTGGTGGAAAAAAAGCTCGAAGAAACTGAATTCGCAGCGTCAGCGCAAGACATACCGGAAGACATTCTGGAATTTATTTACCGCAGCAACCCTGATGCGGAAATATACCAGTTCATTATCAAGGCATTTTTCTCCAACTTTTCCGGTCATATTAATAAATTGCCGGAGGAGGTCGAAGGGAAAGCGAAAGAAACAGAAGTTTCTAAAACTCAAACACCGAAAGACAGGTATATTTCAGAACTCCAGGCCTCCCTGCTGGAGAAAGACGTGACACTGAACAACTTATACTCTTCCAACGGCTGGCGGCTACTCTTGCTCTACTACCGGATTCGCGATCGCCTGCTTCCCGCAAACAGCACAAGGAGGAAATTGGTGAAATTCATCTGGAATCTTCCCAAGCATGTCGGTAATGTCAAAAGTTTTATGAAAAAAAGGATACAAGAATGAAACCACAGCCAATTTTCACGCAAAGGCGCAAAGGTCGCAAAGAACGGTAAGGACTTTATAAAGAAAGTTACCTCCCAATCAGTTGATTTGCTTTGCGTTCTTTGCGGCTTTGCGTGAGATTGTTTTTTATTTTTAGATTTTATCAGCAAGTATGACAGGAGATGAAGGAAGAAGTGAATAAGACTGGTTTGAAAGCGATCGCGTTTTATCTGCCCCAATTCCATCCCATTCCCGAAAACGACCAATGGTGGGGCGAGGGTTTCACGGAATGGACCAATGTGAAAAAGGCGAAGCCGCTTTTTGAAGGCCATTGGCAGCCCCGTATCCCGGCTGACCTTGGGTATTACGACCTCCGTGATCCCCAGGTGCGGCAAGAGCAAGCCAGGCTCGCGAAGGCACACGGTCTTCACGGGTTTTGCTATTACTATTATTGGTTCAACGGCAAAAAACTCCTTGACCTTCCATTGCGAGAGGTGCTGGCAAGCGGAGAGCCTGATTTCCCGTTCTGCCTGTGCTATGCGAATGAAAACTGGACGAGGACATGGGACGGACGGGAACAGGATGTATTAATAAAGCAGGTGCACAGTCCTGAGAATGACCTGCGCTTTATTCAAGACATCATCCCTGTCATGCAGGACCCCCGTTATATAAGGGTAAATAACAAACCTTTGCTGCTGGTTTACAGGGCCCACCTTTTCCCGGACCCGCGAAAGACAGCAGAGCTGTGGCGTGAAGCAGTTAAAAGTGCCGGACTGGACGACCTGTATCTCTGCAAGTGCGAAGCTTTTGAAGATCATGTGCCTCCAGGGAATATTGGGTTTGATGCGAATGTGGAATTCCCTCCTCATGGAGTACGGGAGATTCCGAGGCTGTTCGAATATGAGAACCGGATAAAGATATCACAGCCAGGCTTCAGCGCCGGCATCTATGATTATGAAACTGCAGCTCACTTGATGATGAGCCGGCAGTGGCCCGATTACAGGCTGTTCAGGACAGTTATGCTTGGATGGGACAACACTGCACGGCGGCGCGAGGCGCCTAATATTTTCCATCATTTCTCACCCGAGGTTTATGAAGAATGGCTCGCATTTGTTTCCAAACTGTCGGTGCAACAACACCCGCGCGAAGAAAAGATCGTCTTTATTAATGCGTGGAACGAATGGGCTGAGGGCAACTACCTCGAACCTGATCAGAAATACGGCTTGCGTTGCCTTGAAGCAACAAAGAGGGCGATTGAATCGGCAGAGTTGGTGCAGCATCCGGACGCCAGTATCGAGAACCTGGAACTCACGGGAGGAAACTGGCAGAGGTGCTTCGGTATAGGGAATCCCGTATCGGGGATCTGGCTACGCAGACGAAGAACCTGGAAGAGGCGCTGCGGAACAGGGAGACTTATGTCGGGAACCTTGAAGAAGTGGTGCAGGATAGGGACATCCGTATCAGCGATTTGGAGACGCACGCCAAGAACCTGGAAGAGGTGCTGCAGGATAGGGACGTCCGTATCGGAGATTTGGAGACGCACACAGGGAATCTTAAAAGAGAACTGCTGGATAGGGAGGATACGCTGCATGCTATTTACACATCCAGCGGATGGAAACTCCTATCCCATTATTACCGGATACGGGATCGTCTGCTCCCCGCGAACAGCGCGCGCAGGAAGGCCATAAAATTTATTTGGAATCTTCGGAAGCGCAGACCTGACGATGCTTTACGACTGCTGAAGACCGACAATTCTTTTCCTCCTGACGGGACAAGAGACGCAGCGCCGCCTGAGGCTAAAATTCGACCCGGCATCGCCAGGAACTCCAGGCTCAACAGTCAGTTCTGGCGAAGCGAGAGGCCGCTGAAGCACAGATGCCTTGTGGACGCCGGCGAGCTTGTTGCAGACAAAAGGGCGCTTGCGGAGATTATAACTAAAATAAAGAACGAAATGATTGAATCATTCGAACGCGGGGAGCATAGGGAATAGTATGGAGAAGACCGTCTCTGTTATCACCGTCAATTATAACGGAAAGCGATATTTGAAAAGTTTCTTTGAATCTCTTCTTGGAGTGGGCGATAAGGACCGGATCGTCGACATTATAATGGTGGACAATCTTTCGGAGGATGATTCGGTAGACTCCGTTGCAATGGAATACCCCGAAGTGAAAATTGTAAGGAACCAAATCAACAACTATGCAAAGGCAATAAACATTGGAATCGGGAATGCCAGGGGAGATTATATCGTCCTGTTGAATAACGACACCGTGGTTGACCGGGAGTGGCTCACCGGGCTTATTCGAATTATCGAGAGCGATGAAAGAATCGGCGCCGTGCAGAGCAAGATTTTGTTTGCCGATCGCAAAGTTATAAACAGTGTCGGCGGAGAAGAGATTGAAGACTTTTATTTCAGGGACATTGGGTTTGGTGAAAAGGATATAGGACAATTCGAGGAGGCAAAAGAGATACAGTATTTCTCCGGAGGATCGGTTATGCTCCGTCGGGAGTGTTTGCAGGATACCGGTGGATTTGATGAGGATTACATCATGTTCTTTGAAGACATTGATTACAGTATCAGGGCCAGGAAGAAGGGCTGGAAGCTGTTTTATTCTCCTTTCAGCACTCTTTATCACAAATATCATGGCTCAGCGTCTTCCGAACTCTGCGACTATCTATGCACAAGGAACAGGTTTCTTTGCCTTGCCGCCCATTACCCGGAGCGTCTGCCGGACAGCATCAGAACTTCCCACTTTTATACCGCTAATCAGTATGAATTCCTCTATCGTGCGCTTCTCTATTCGATGAAGAAGTTGGCCGGAAACAACGATGCGGAGATGGTCGCAAATGTTCTTCACGATATAAAAGCTGAGCTTGCAAGTATCTTCGGATATACGAGGGCCGTCAATTTCTTTTCCCAAACCGAAATACTGCTTGGCCTGAGAAAGATAAGGATAGGGATCTATGACCATGCATTCCATTTTGCCGGCGGGGGACAGAGATATGCCGCGGAGCTGGCGCAGATCCTCCAGGAAACGTGTGACATCACATACATAGTCAATAAGGACATTTCTCTCGACATATACATGGAGTGGTTCAATATCGACCTTTCCAATTGCAAGCTCAAGGTGATGAAGATACCTTTTTTCGAGAAGCGTGACGGGATTTTTATTGACGAAGGAATGGTTCTGAACGAGGAGAATAATCCTTTCGACATTATCAGCGAAGAAAGCCTGCGGTATGATGTCTTTATCAACGCGAACATGCTGAGCAAAGTCAATCCTCTGTCCGCCGTATCGGTCTTTATTTGTCATTTTCCTGACGGGGAGCCTGCGCGCTTTTTCAAGGTCGATAATTATGATTATCTTGTAAGCAGCGGAATGTATGGGTCGTCGTGGATAAAGAAAAGATGGGGGCTTGTTCCGACACATTTGATGTATCCGCCCGTGGATATGTACAACGGGAACTCTTCGCCGGAGCGGAAGAAAAACATTATACTTTCGGTTGCCCGCTTTGAGCTGGGAGGAAGCAAGAAGCAGGTGGAGCTGGTAAGGGCGTTTACCGACCTCGCTCGAAAGCGCGAGGATATAAGGCATCAGTGGAAGCTTATCCTCGCAGGCGGCAATTTTCCGAATAACCCATATTACAAGACTGTCGAAAAAGAAGTTAGGTACGTTCAATGCGACATAGAATTAAGGACCGGATCTTAGATATGAGGAAATTAAAGAACTTTACGCGGAGGCGTCGATTTTCTGGCATGCCTGCGGTATTGACGAGACTAATCCACACCTCGTAGAGCATTTTGGAATGACTACTGTGGAGGCGATGCAAAATTACTGCGTCCCGGTAGTTATCGATGGTGGAGGCCAGGTCGAGATTGTTGATCACGCGGTCAATGGATTCCGGTTCAAAAGCATAGAAGAATTGCAGCATTATACCTTGAAAGTGATAGATGATCCGGCGCTGAGAAAAAGTATGGGGCAGAAAGCATATGAAAAGAGCGCCAAGTTCAATCACGACACATTCGTCAGACAGGTTGAAGAGCTGTTTGAGCAGATAGAGTTTGATTTGAGGGGTGTGGATGTTTTATAGAAAAAAGGAAGTTCAGCTTGTTATTGCACTTTTTGTATATTTGGGAATTGATTATCTGTATTTTTGCTATGGACGAGATTTTTCTTTTTTTACGTCCATATTTTTGCCATCAGCAGACCCGCTGCAGTTTATCTGGTTTCTAAACTGGTGGCCTTTCGCTTTGTTGCATGGCATTAATCCTTTTGTAACGTACTATGTATGGCATCCAACCGGTTTCAATCTGACGTGGGCGACATCCGTTCCATCATTGGCATTACTAGCGGCTCCTGTAACTTTGCATGCAGGTGCGGTTGCGGCATTTAATATTTTGGCCCTGCTCAGTCCCCCTCTTTCCGCTTTTACCGCGTATATACTCGTCAGATATATCACTAATAATTTTCCTGCGTCGCTGATGGCCGGCTATATATTTGGGTTTTCTTCCTATGTTTTAGGTCAAATGCCTGGACATCTTCAGTGTAATTTTATTTGCCTGATTCCTTTAGCTGTATTTATTGCATTAAAGCGTTATCAGGGAGATTTTCGCCGTTCCCTGTTCATAGCGTATTTTACGTTACTCATAGTTTTACAGTGCGGCATATCCCTTGAGATACTGGCGAGTGCGACGTTTTTCGGTTCGGCGGTAATAATTTTTTGCTATTTCACACATAATGCGAACCGGACATCTTTGATTGCCCTGACTAAAGATATGATTTTGGCATACATAGCAGCCGCAATTATTCTGACACCTTTTCTGTATTATATTGTCGTAGGCTACAAATCTATACCAAACTTCTTTCACGATATAGGGGAACTGTCAGCGGATTTGCTGAATTTTATAATACCTACCAGTCTTACGGGACTTGGGGGCAGCCTGTTTCAAAACATTTCCTCCCGGTTTACGTCCAATGCTGCTGAGGAAGGAGCATATCTTGGTGTCATCCTTATTCTCATCACCATTTTTTCGATTTTTGAAAATATGAAAGAAAGATGGAGCAAACCATTATTATTTGTAACAGTGTTTGTATTTATTTCGAGTTTGGGACCATACCTGCATATAAATGGCGTCACTACGGGGATACCCTTAATATGGAAAGTATTTATGCATGTTCCGGTCTTGAAGCATGCCCTTCCGATCAGGTTTACAATGTTTGTCGCTTTTACGGCATCCATCTGGATTGCTTACTGGTTATGCAATAATAGCATAACGAGGAATTACAAACTGATCAGATATGCCCTTGTGATCGCGGGTATTGTATTTATCGCGCCGAACATGAAAGCCTATTCCTGGGATAAGGTGGACACTCCGCCTTTTTTTGAAAAACAGACGATTTCCAAATATCTGAACAAAGACGATATTATTGTTGCATTGCCTTATTGCGAACTGGGCGATTCTATATTATGGCAGTATAAGTCCGGCATGTATTTTCGTATGGCCGGGGGGTATGTCGGGTTTGTCCCGGACAATTTCTCAAAGTGGCCAATTGTTGATATATTTTACTCGCAAAACGGAAGTCAGCCCATGGATCTTTCATGTTTTAGTCATGAACTCTTTACATTTTTATCAACCTATCATGTAAAAGCGATAATAGCCGGTCCGGGAACTGATCCTGCTCTCTTAAACTTGCTGAGAAGATTAAATTGTAAGCACATTAAAGCTGACGGCGTCGAGATCTTTCAGGGTATTGTGCCGGACAACGCCAAATCCACAAACGCGGTCAAAGAATTTGTCGATGCCCCTGGAGACAGGGTCGGCACTCTGGATGCAATCAACACTACTGACAATAATGTCATGATTGCATCGGGCTGGGCAAGGCCGTTATTTGCAGGTCAGCCGGCAAAGGCAGTCATAATTACAGACGAAACCAAGAAGATTCTTGCTCAAACAAAAATGTTTTTCAAACGACCGGATGTGGCTGCGGCTTTCGGAGATGACAGAATGTTACTGTCCGGATGGAAGGTCTCTTTCAGTGCCAAATCTCTGGGTCCAGGGCAGCATACTCTTAATGCTTATCTTGTGGTTGACGGGGGGCAAAGGGCGATACGGTTGAATCAGCATTTTAAGATTAATGTTCCTTAGTGGGGACTGGATTCCGGGTCAAGCCCGGAATGACGGTAAAATATGCAAAGAACTGTTAGGACAGGACATTAGAGTAATTACTGGAAAAGGTTATATTTAATTATGCATCTTAAGGCAGAGACGCCGTCTTTCAATCCTATCTTTTTCCCTTCAGGATAAGTTCGGCCGGCATATGAGATCCCGACTTCATAGATCCTGACGCCTAATTTAGCCACCTTTGCGGTAATTTCCGGTTCAAACCCGAATCGATTTTCCTCGATCTTTATTTTTTCAAAAACCTCACGTCTGAATACCTTGTAACACGTTTCCATATCCGTTAAATTGAGATTTGTGAGCATGTTGGAAAGCAGAGTCAGTAATTTATTGCCGATCATATGCCAAAAAAATAAGACCCTGTGATATTCTCCCCCGGAAAAACGGGACCCATAAACAACATCTGCCCTGCCTTCGAGAATAGGTTTAATCAACTTTGGATATTCATTAGGGTCATATTCCATATCAGCATCCTGGATAATCAGTATATCGCCGGTGGCTTTCTGGAATCCGGTCCTCAAGGCAGCGCCTTTCCCCATATTTTGTTCGTGTAAATAAACTGTTGTATCGTTGGACGCCAATCCCGTGACAATTTCCCTTGTTCCATCAGTGGAACAATCATCAACAAGTATGATCTCTTTGTCTAGTTCAACGGCTTTTATCTTTTCGTAGACCGCCCGGATAGTGTCTTTTTCGTTATAGATAGGCACCACAACAGACAATTTCATGATAATTCCTCTCCTTCACGACACGGCCATCATTGCGGATCATTTTAACATAAACGACAATAAGCGGACATCTATAGCAGCGCCCTTAGCAGGGCAAACGCACTATGTGGTTTCCAGGTAGAACCGAACTGTAATAACAAAAATAGTTGCTTCAAAGTCGTCATTCCCGCAGTACATAAGCGGGAATCCAGGTCTTTTGTTTCTGGATGCACGATTAATACCTTCGGGCATGACGAAAATTTTTCTCGTGGCACATAGTGCGTTTGGCCTGTGATTCCCTGATAATAACGTTGAAAGCTGAAATTTTATTGTTTTATGGCATTTAGTATTTTAAAACTCAAAATCGCTTCAAAAAATCGTCATTGCCTCGAAAGTCGTCATCCCCGAGATCTTTTATCGGGGATCCAGGAAACAACATAAAATGGATTCCCGATAAAAGGATTTACGGGAATGACAGGCGTTTAGGTACTTTCATGTCCATTTGTGAGCCTGGCTCATGAGGATTCCCGAAAAGGCGGGAATCCAGGGGATGGAAAATGGATGCCCGCTTACAATCCGCGGGCATGACGGTCATAACAACGTAAGTGTTATATTTGTAAACATGTTAAAATTAAACTCAAATATGTTTATTTCATTCAATTCCGAAATATTAAGTTAGATATATACTGTTAATAGTTCAAAGGGAGGGATCATTAGTGTCCGGTTAAGAACTGTATAAATCCAGTTGGTTTTGGATTTTGTTTAAATTTTGCATATAGTCGTCGCCCTGAAGCGCTTGCTGTAAGGGCATTTTCTCGAAAATAGTCACCGAGAGAATCTGTAGCAAAGTGTAGAGTGAAGCTTCGAGCTTGAGACGTTTCTTTATGATAGCGATAAGAACGTACACTATTACGGCAATCCATATCTGAGTTTTCACTGCATTCTGAGAGGTGCCGTAAAATCTCTTTATGCGAAGATGCTGTTTGATCCATTTGAAGAATATCTCTACTTGCCACCGTGCCTTGTAGAGAGAGCAAATTGTTAAGGCGGGTAGAGAATGTTGATTGGTAAGAAACACCAGGTTTTTTCCTGTTTCCGCATCTTTGAAGCGGATACGCCGTATGTGAGCCGGATATTGCCGATGACTGTAGAATCCATTGAGAACGATGCTCTGATCGCAGATGATTCCTGTAGAGCGATCTGTCGTAGAGGAATAGAGACGGCGAGCGTCGAGATTCGACTTGGCACGCGTCACAAAAAAACTGCCGGCTTGATGCAGTGTGTAAAGACGGGCGAAGTCGGTGTAAGCCCGATCCATTATGTAGAAAGCTCCGGGCTCCGGAATAAGCAAATCCAGAATATTCATGTCGTGAACTTTTCCGTCGGAAATATGTATGAAGCTTGGAATCGCACCCCTGAGGTCCAGTAGAGTATGAACTTTTACCGCAGCTTTGGAAGAACGAAATGGAGCCCAAGGAAACATCGACAGACAAAGGTCGATAGTAGTGGAATCCAACGCATAGACGGTATTGGACAGTTCGACTCCAAGACTCTCGTCGGCATACAGTTTTCTTGCCTGAGAGATCAACCGCTGGGCGAAATCGGCGTAGATGCGCCAGTCGCGGGATTCGTTGGCATCGGCCAGCGTAGAACGAGAGATCGGTTCTTTGATTCCCATATGATAAAGCTTGGATGTTTGAGCAGACAGGCACGCTTCGATATCCCGAAGGCTCTCTCGATAGGTCAGTTGAGCAAAGGCCATTACTCGAAACTGCTCGGCACAATGCAATGTGCGAACGCGATAGTCGCCGTTGTATCGCTCTACGATGCGATAAAAAGTGCTCCATGGAAGAAAATCCATTATCTGTGCAAACAGGGTTTTGCCAGTGTACATCAACACCTCCGGGAATTTTGGTTCCCAAAGGATTGCCGATATGCTGACTTGAATTCAAGTCGACACCACAAAAACAATCTGAAAAAGTATTCGTATTCATGTTGTTATATACTATTTGAATCAGTTTAGCCGGACACTAATGGGGAGGGATCGTGGATAAAAAAGCTCTTATAACAGGAATCACCGGACAGGACGGAGCATATCTTTCAAAACTGTTGCTCGAAAAAGGCTATGAGGTATATGGCGCATTCAGGCGCACCTCTGATATGCATCTGGCCCGCATGAAGTTCCTCGGCATCGATAACGAGATCCGGTTTGTGCCTCTCGAACTCCTTGAGTTTACAAATATTCACAGAACGCTCGACAGGATAAGACCGGACGAAATATATAATCTTGGCGCTCAGAGTTTTGTCGCACTTTCCTTTGAGCAGCCTGTTTTTACCGCGGATGTCACAGGACTGAGCGTGCTCAGAATGCTTGAGGCTATACGCGCTGTTAATCCCAAGATAAAGTTTTATCAGGCCTCGAGCAGCGAGATGTTCGGCAAGGTAAGGGAGACCCCTCAGAATGAACTGACTCCCTTTTATCCGCGCAGCCCGTATTCCGTATCCAAACTTTTCGGGCACTGGATGACTGTAAATTACCGTGAATCATACGGCATGTTCGCCTGCTCAGGCATTCTTTTTAATCATGAGTCTCCGCTGCGGGGACTTGAGTTCGTTACCAGAAAGATAACTCATGCGGTCGCCAGGATAAAACTGGGGCTTCAGGAGAAACTTTTTCTCGGCAATCTGGATTCGAGGCGTGACTGGGGATATGCTCTGGAATATGTAGAAGCGATGTGGCTTATGCTTCAGCAGTCCAAACCGGACGATTATGTAGTTGCTACCGGTCAAACTCACAGCGTCAGGGAGTTTGTGCAGGTGGCATTCGGGGAGACCGGTATCGAGCTGGAATGGATCGGCAACGGGATTCACGAAAAAGGTTTAGACAGGTCGTCCGGCAAGGCACTTGTTGAAATAAATCCGCAATTCTTCAGACCTGCTGAAGTAGATGTCCTGACAGGAGATTATTCCAAAGCAAAGGCAAAACTCGGGTGGGAACCCAAAACCACATTTGATGAACTCATAAAGGTCATGGTGCAGCATGACATAAGTATTACGGAAAAAGGTTAATCAGCAATTCTATGCTGACTTTTCTTAAAAGCGGCAAGCTGTTAAGAAGATTTCTTCGATGGCCCGTTTTTTTGATAGACAGCGTACTTCCAGCGGGATCAAAAAGGAAGGGCATTTATGACAGGATTGCCATAAGTATAAGGATGCGGGGACTGTTAGGCACCATACTCCGCTCTCTTGAAGAGATACCGCCGATAAAGAATGCAAGACTTCACAAGTACGATCTATGGATCAAAAATAATGAACCTGCCGAAGAAGCGCTCAGACTGCAGAGAGAAGAGGCAAAGTCCTTTTCCTGCAAGCCTCTTATAAGCATTATTGTTCCGGTTTTTAATACGGACAGGGACATTCTTGTTAAGATGATTCAGTCTGTGGAAGCTCAAACCTATGCTAATTGGCAGTTATGTATCGCTGAAGGAAATTCGGACAGGCCTTATATAAGGGAAATACTGGAAGACCGGGCCAGGCGTGACAGAATGATAAAAGTTGTCTTTCTTTCTGAAAATAAAGGCATAGCTGGGAATTCGAATGAGGCTCTGTCATTAGCAAGCGGTGATTATATTGCCTTCCTGGACCACGATGATGAACTGAGTCCCAATGCCCTGTATGAAGTGGCTTCTCTTTTGACGAAGAAGCCGGACGCCGATTTCATCTACTCGGATGAAGATAAGTTGAATGAAAAGGGAGGGCGATATGAGCCCCATTTCAAACCTGATTGGTCGCCGGACACATTCCGGAGCCATAATTATGTTTGCCACTTCACTGTGATCGGCAGGGCGCTGGTGGATGAGGTTGGAGGTTTCCGTCAGGGGTACGATGGCTCGCAGGATTACGACCTGTTCCTCAGGGCTACGGAAAAAGCAAAGTGTATCGAGCACATACCAAAAATTCTGTATCACTGGAGAAGTGTTAGGGGTTCGGCAGCAGACAATGTGACAGCGAAGACGTATGCATTTGAGAGCGCTAAAAAGGCATTGAGGGACCACCTGGCTAGGGTGGGCCTGCAAGGAGATGTGCAGGACGGGTATTTCCTGAGGTCCTACCGGACGACGTACAGGATCGAGGGGAGTCCGTTGGTCATCCATTATCATTCCGACCCGTGACAAGGTGGACCTGCTGAGGATCTGCCTTGAATCCATTGCACGGCTCACGAGTTACCCATCATATGAAATTGTAGTGATCGACAATCGGAGCGAGAGGCCGGAGACGTTCCGCTATTACGATGCGTTGAGGGAAGCAGGACGCGTGCGGCTGCTGCATTACAGCGAGCCGTTCAATTATTCTGCAATCAACAACTATGCTGTAAAAGAAGCGAAAGGTGACTATCTGCTGTTTTTAAATAACGACACTGAGGTTATCAGTCCTGACTGGATTGAACAAATGCTTATGCACTCATGCAGGAAAGATATAGGGGCCGTTGGCGCCAAACTGTATTATCCCGATGGTTCAATCCAGCATGCGGGCGTAATCCTTGGTATTGGCGGCATTGCTGGCCACTCTCACAAATTTTTCAGCAGGACATCCGGGGGGTACTTCAGCAGGCTGCAGATTGTACAAAACCTGAGCGCTGTGACAGCGGCGTGTATGATGGTCCGCCGGGATGTATTCGATGAAGCCGGCGGATTCGACGAAAGCTTTTCTCATGCCTTTAACGATGTTGACTTATGTATGAAAATCAGACAAAAAGGCTATCTGATCGTTTTTACCCCTTATGCGGAACTTTATCACCACGAGTCAAAAACAAGAGGGTATGAGGATACGGCTGAAAAGCAGGAACGCTTTAGAGGCGAGATTGAACTTTTCAGACAGAAGTGGGGACATGTTCTGGAGCGGGGCGACCCTTACTATAATCCGAACCTGACCCTGGATAAAGAAGATTTCTCCATAAAGCTATAAGCCGAATTCCGGTCCCGCATTTGCTATTTGCGCAAAAAAAAAATAAACGTGGGCACATTTTTCATTAGCTTTTCATTTCCACATGGTTTTCATCTATTGTCTCAAAATCTTTTATCTTTTTCTGGAACTCTTTATAATCCTTATCGCTCCATGTCCCGGCGAGATGGTTTAAATCATTATGCACTACCGTGCGCTTTTTTTCCCTGAGCCCCAGTTCTTCCTGGATAAGCTTTACCAATGCTGCATTAACACTTGTCCCTTCAAGTTTTGCTTTTTCTTTAAGAGCCTTTATTGTTAGGTCATCGAGTCCTCTAATTGTCATTGTTGACATGTTCACCTCCTGTTTACACATTCGCCTTATGTATAATAAGCCCTTTGCCAAGGATAATAAAGTCGTATACTGGGGTATTTAATAAACTCAGCAAGTTACGATTTTAAGCAATTTGCGCGGGAAAATTAGAGTCGTATACTGGAAGAATGCCTTCAAAAAAACTCTGGATAATAAAGTTGTATACTGAATTCACGAATCAGCAATTTTCAATCCTACTCTCTCACCTGAGACGTCTTGCTAAGAATGTTGAATTCCTAAAACAATAAACGGATTCGAGAATTTGACGGGAGAGTTTATTTCTCCCTATAAGTGAGATTACATCGCTCCGTCAGAAATTCCTTATAGCGCCAGCACCAAGGAACCCGCTTTTTTGCAATTCTGCGAATGAAGAAGATTATGTCCCGAAACATGCCGTGCGTGAGCGATGAGCCAAAGATGGCCGTCAGCTGGTTTTCTGCTTTCCGTAAAAAAAGATGGTGTTTGTTATTTTTGAAAATTTGTGAAAATAAAGAGCTCGAAGGCTATTCTCAGCAGGAAGAGTAATTACCCCGAAACGCGCGTCAGCCAACTTCACAGACTGAAAAGAAAACTTTTGATACCGCGATCTGAGGTACCGACAAACAAACGTGGGTCAATTAACTGGAACAGTGAAGATTTACGAAAGAAATAGAAAACATATGCCACCTCTTAACAACGGAAATGAAGTATAATAAATGTGTTCATTATGAAGGCACTAAGCCCTCTGTGTCAATATAAGTGAGACACCTCCCTTATGCTAAATTAGAGTAGAAGGCCGGGGAGGAAAAATCATAATGATAGCTGCAAAGGTCAATAAAACACAGACAATGGAGGGAGCCAAGTTGACGGTAGCCCATCCGAACCCAGAGGTGCCGGATAAGGCAGTCAGGCGGAGGTTCACTGCCGAATACAAACTGCGTATCCTCACCCTTGCCGATGCATGCACGGGACGCGGAAGTATGGGAACGCTGCTACGCCGTGAGGGACTGTATGCCTCGAACCTCAATGCGTGGCGCACCCAAAGAGAGCGTGGAGTCCTGTCAGCCCTGAAGCCCAAGAAGCGAGGCCGCAAGGAAGCAGTTCGCAATCCACTTATTGCGGAAAATGAGAAGCTCCGCAGGGACAATGAACTGATTATCAAACGTCTTAGACAGGCAGAGATCATAATAGATATCCAAAAAAAAGTATCCGAGATACTGGGAATCCCGCTTGCGATCCCCGAAGGAGGAGAGACCGACTGATGGAAGCTGCAGTGACCCTTTCCTCTGAAGTTGGGATCAAGCATGCATGTGAAGCGCTTGATGTTGCGCGTGCCGGGTTTTACCGCACACAGGCACGCAAAGATGCCCACTTTGTTGAGCCTGTGCAGGATCGGAACTCGCCTCGTTCACTGTCTTCCGAGGAACGGCAGGGAGTACTTGATATCCTCCACACCGACAGATTTGTGGACAAGGCACCCTATGAGGTTTATGCAACTCTTTTGGACGAGGGCCAATACCATTGCTCGATACGGACAATGTATCGCATCCTCGATAAGAACAAGGAGGTCAAGGAGCGCAGAAACCAGTTGCGTCACCCGGTGTATAGCAAGCCAGAGCTTTTGGCTACAGCCCCGAACCAAGTTTGGTCCTGGGATATCACGAAACTTCTCGGTCCGGTAAAGTGGACATACTTTTACCTGTATGTGATCATGGACATCTTCAGCCGCTATATTGTCGGCTGGATGATAGCCCCTGCAGAATCGGCGGTATTGGCAGAGAGGCTCATTGGAGAAACCTGTTCAAAGCAGAATATCGGGAGAGATCAGCTCACGATTCATGCCGACAGGGGTTCATCAATGAAATCCAAACCTGTAGCATTACTCCTGGCCGACCTTGGGATCACGAAGACCCACAGCAGACCGCATACGAGCGATGACAACCCCTATTCAGAGTCCCAGTTTAAGACACTTAAATATCGGCCGGACTTTCCTGAGCGGTTTGGTAGCATCGAAGACTCTCGGAGCTTCTGCCAGGATTTCTTTCCTTGGTACAACAAAGAGCATCGACATACCGGCATCGGCCTGCATACGCCGGAAGCTGTACATTACGGCCTTGCACAAGAAATACAGATAGCCAGGGGTGAAGTTCTGCGCGTTGCATATGAAGCACATCCTGAGAGATTTGTTAAAAAAATCCCTGTGCCGCCGATACTTCCTGAGGCCGTATGGATTAACAAGCCAAAGGCAGCACCAGTTCCTGAAGAGGAAATACACTAAATGTGGACGAGGGGTGTCTCAAAGTCATTGACATATTCCGAAGGGCACTTGACTATGCGTTTGAAGAGCTACCCAACACTACACCTTGATTGCTATTGAAGAGCTCTATAACGATTTTATAAAGCAAAACGTAGACAGGGGAGAGACGAAATGACGGAATATCAGCCATCTGAAAACTATAGTAAGGATATGGCCCAAGAAAGTAAACATTGGGGACAACTTCTAACTAAGAACGGTAATTATTTTTCCTGGCTTCACTCTCCTTTGATTCTCCGGGTTATTAATAGACGTGTAACCGGCGACCCTTCTGTCGACTGGTTTTCTTGGATAAGAAACAATTATCTTGCAGACATTAAAGTTGAAAAGGCTTTAGTTCTAGGCTGTGGTTTCTCAAATTGGGAGAGCAAACTAATTGAAGAAAATATATGTTCTTCGGTTGACGCTATCGATATTAGCGAAGAGTGTATAATGAAGGCAAGGGAGCGAGCTGAAAATGGTAATATTGCTGGATTGAATTATCTTGTGGCCGACGTAAATAATCTGGTACTTCCTGAAAACACCTATGGTTTAATTTTATGCGTTATGAGCCTTCATCATTTTACTATGCTAGAATCCCTCTTTTTCCAAATCAATAGGGCTCTGAAGCAAGATGGTTATTTCGCGGCAAATGAATTTGTCGGACCAACATATTTCCAATGGACAGATGAACAGTTACGGCTTATTAATAACATCCTTGATATTATGCCCGAAAGATATAAGATTAGAACAAACGATGGTATCGTTCAGAACAGAATAGATAAGCCGTCACTCACAGAATTTATTAATAATTCGCCATTTGAGGCCATCCGATCCTCTGAAATCATTACTAACATTTGTACATTCCTGGACGTCGTAGAAATTAAACCATATGGAGGGACATTGCTCCATATGCTTTTAAACTTTTTAATCGCCAATTTTGACGAAAGTAAACCCGAAGACCGCTTTGCGCTTGAGCTTATGACCATGTTTGAAGACAGGGAGATTGAGCAAAAGAATATTGAAAGTGATTTTGTCGTAATACTTTGCCGGAAAAAACAAGAAGGTATGATTCCCTACGTGTATGAAGATCTACAAAAACTAAGACTGGAAAACCACGCTCTTAAAATTAAATTGGAGAAAGAGAACAATGCGTTAGAGATGATAAATAACATGCATCGCTTTATAAGCGAATTAAAAAAGATCGTCAAGTCATTACCTCTAATGAAATATTTTCATAGACAGCTGAAAAGCCGCAAATAAATAAGACTATCCGTAATAATAAGGTGTGTAATAATCTGTACCCATTCATTGTGCCACCAATGCACTCAAAGCAGAGTATCCGCAGGTTATTTCAGCAGGCTGCAGATTGTACAAAACCTGAGCGCTGTGACAGCGGCGTGTATGATGGTCCGCCGGGATGTATTTGATGAAGCCGGCGGATTCGACGAAAGTTTTTCTCTTGCCTTAAACGATGTTGACTTATGTTTGAAAATCAGACAAAAAGGCTACCTGATCGTTTTCACCCCTTATGCGGAACTTTATCACCACGAATCAAAAACAAGAGGGTATGAGGATACGGCTGAAAAGCAGGAACGCTTTAGAGGCGAGATTGAACTTTTCAGACAGAAGTGGGGACATGTTCTGGAACTCGGCGACCCTTACTATAATCCGAACCTGACCCTGGATAAAGAAGATTTCTCCATAAAGCGATAAAACGGGAGGTGGCGAAGTTTTGTGTCAGACCGCCGAGCAAATTTTCTACTTTCTTGAGTTTGATCCTCAATTTGTGTAATAATATGTGTAAGACATTGTGTAAAAGGAGGGCTTTATGCCGACAAATCTGGCGATAGATGATGATCTTTTAAGCGAGGCGCAGAAAATAGGAAAGCATAAAACTAAAAAGAATGCGGTCAATGAAGCTCTGCGAGAGTACATCGAGAGAAGAAAGCGCAAAGAAATTATCTTCCTGTTCGGCAATGTGGATATCGATCCTGCCTATGATTACAAAAAAGAGCGGCAGCGTAAATGAGGATACTCGTAGATACCTCTGTATGGTCTCTTGCCTTGAGAAGGCAATCCTCAGTGGTACATGCGGAAGCGGTGCTGTTGAGGACGCTTATCGAACAGGGAGAAGATATCTCCCTGCTTGGGATCATACTCCAGGAGGTCCTCCAGGGAGTGCGAAATCTCAAACACTTCAATCAATTGAAAGAATATTTCGCTGCTTTCCCTATCATTGAGTTAACGCGGGCAGATTATATAAAAGCAGCGGAACTAAAAAATCACCTTATGAAGAATGGGAAACAAGCAGGCACGATAGACGCTCTTATTGCATCTGCGGCAATCTCTTACGAATGCTCCCTTTTTACGGCAGATCAGGATTTCAGCTATATAGCAATGCACTCAAAATTGAAGCTGCTGAATAAAAGATAAGTTTGTCAACTTATCTGTGGTAAAATATGAGGCAATTTGAGTGATGTGGAGAAAAATGAGGAGTTTTGATAACTACAGGGACCTGATCGCTGTACTCACCCAGAAAGAGATGAAGGTGAAGTACAAGAGCAGTGTTTTCGGTTACTGCTGGTCTGTCGCCCACCCCCTTGCCTTCGCTTTTGTCTATTTCGTAGCCTTCAAGGTGGTTATGAGAATACAGATGGCGGATTACTCCCTTTTCCTTATTGCAGGGCTCTTCCCGTGGCAGTGGTTCAGCTCTTCGGTCAGCTCAGCGCCCATGATTTTTCTGAGCAACGCCTCTATAATTAAAAAGGTGAACTTTCCCCGCAATGTCATCCCGCTCACCACTGTGCTCCTTGACATGATCCATTTTATCCTTTCGATGCCTGTAATAGTTGTTTTCCTGCTTATATATCACCGCTCACCCTCGCTGTCGTGGATCTATGGGATACCACTGCTGCTGGCCATCCAACTGATCATGACCTATGGGGTCGCCCTTTTTGTTTCGTCGATCAATCTTTTTTTCAGGGATTTTGAGAGGCTCACAACAATATTCATCACCCTTTTGTTTTATTGCACTCCCATTATCTATCCCGAGACCATGGTGCCCGAGAAATTCAGGTCGCTTGTTTACTTGAATCCCCTCGCGTCTCTTATGGTGAGCTGGCGGAATCTTTTCCTTAACGGCACGCTTGACCCATCGGCTTTGGCTCTCAGTTTCGCTTACTCTGTTGCGCTCTTCGTGCCGGGATATCTGGTCTACAGGAAACTCTCGTGGAAGTTCGCTGAAGTCCTGTGAGTGAACCGGTCATCATATTCGATTCCGTCAGCAAGAGCTATCCACTCTATCACCACATTACGGGCGGGATCAAGAACTTCCTCTTTCACTTTCCGCGCGCTGTCAGCCAGTTGAAGAACCATCGGTATGAAGCCTTGCAGGGAATATCCTTCCAGGTCAACAGGGGAGAAAGTGTCGGGATAATAGGAAAGAACGGGGCGGGCAAGAGCACCACTCTCGGTCTGATAGCAGGGGTAATCAAGCCCTCGGGCGGGACGATTGTGGTGAAGGGGAGGGTATCGCCGCTGCTTGAACTGGGATCGGGATTCAACGGTGAGCTGACCGGCAGGGAGAATATTGTGCTGAACGGCGTTCTGATGGGCCTGACCAGGGCCGAAGTGCTGCGCAAAATGGAAGAGATTATCGAGTTCTCGGGTCTGGACGATTTCATAGACCAGCCGCTACGCACCTATTCATCGGGTATGATGATGCGCCTCGGTTTTTCTGTTGTGGCCAGCCTCGAGCCTGAGATACTGCTCATCGACGAGGTGCTTGCGGTAGGGGACATGGAGTTCCAGAAAAAGTGCCTGGACAAGATGGAAGGCTTCAGGAAAAATGGAGTGACTATTGTCTTTGTATCCCATAGCATGAAAGATGTACTGACTATATGCGACAGGGTGGTCTGGATCGATAACCACTGTGTGCGAATGATGGGGAGCACGGAAGAAGTGGTGAACAGTTATGCTGCGCCTGCGGTTTCGCCCAGTCGGATGAGCTACTAATTAAGATCATAAGTTAAGGCACGTATATCGTAATCTGTCATGCCCGAAGTTCTTAATCGGGCATCTACCCTTCGACAAGCTCAGGGTGACATGTCATGGTGAGCTTGTCGAACCATGGATTCCCGTTTTCACGGGAATGACGACAAAAGAAGAATAAACCAATTTATGGACAGACTCTAAACAGGAAATTGCGTGATGTAACCTTCTGGTTGTTTTTGGCGACTAAAAAAAATGACATCCGCATTGCTTGCAAGATAGTGCCGTCGCTGGTAAGATTTTAGGTATGGGAACATCCATGAGAATAAGAATATATTCACTATTCTTCACCCTGGCAGTTTCGATGGTCTGTTTTGCAGCAGCCCAGCGGGTCGAGGCTACTCTCGGCGAACGTGCCGATTCGATCGAGATGGACAGAGAGGCATTATCTGGGGTGCGGCATCCCGTGACAGTCGGCAATGGATATACTGTTCAGGAGGTCGAATCAGTTGGGACCACGGTGCGGGAATACGTTTCGCCGGACGGAGTTGTATTCGGCATTGCCTGGAATGGACTGGTCTACCCCGATTTATCAATCCTCCTGGGCTCTTATGATGGCGAATACCGTGAAGCCCTGAGTCAGGTTCCCCGCAGCCCAGGCAACAGACGGAGCCTTCAGGTGCAAACACCCCGGATTGTTGTGGAGAAATGGGGCCATATGCGGGACCTGCGGGGCCGGGCATACGTCCCTGCCTTAATCCCTTCAGGTGTGAGCGTAGATGAAATCAAATAGTGAAAAAACAAGTCTAATAAAGTCACGACAACTGTTTCAGGTATTTTTATTGTTTTTGTGTCTATGGCTGTTGCCACCGTTTAACAACACCTATGCAAGCACGCCATTGTACGGGGGATTTCTTGACTCAGCGACGTGCAGTACGATAGCGGGATGGGCATGGGATGCAAACAATCCCAACACGACTGTTAGCGTAGATATCTATGACGGAAACACTTATCTTACGACAGTCAGCGCAGGCAATTTCAGGGCCGACCTTTTGGCAGCAGGAATAGGCAACGGGAACCACGGATTCAGCTACACGCCGAGCTTCAATGACGGCAAGACCCACACAATAAATGCCCATTTCAGCGGGACAACCATCTCACTGAGCAACAGTCCCCAGACAACATTGGCATGCGGAGGCGCGTCCACGCCATCGTACGGGGGATTTCTTGACTCAGCGACGTGCAGTACGATAGCAGGGTGGGCATGGAATGCAAACAGTCCCAGCACGACAGTGAGCGTGGATATCTATGACGGAAGCACTTATCTTACGACAGTCAGCGCAGGCAATTTCAGGGCCGACCTTGCGGCAGCGGGAATAGGCAACGGAAACCATGGATTCAGCTACACGCCGAGCTTCAGTGACGGCAAGACTCACACAATATTTGCCTACTTCAGCGGGACAACCACCTCTCTGGGCAACAGTCCCAGGACGACGTTGACATGCAGCGGCGCGTCCACGCCATCGTACGGGGGATTTCTTGACTCAGCGACGTGCAGTACGATAGCAGGGTGGGCATGGAATGCAAACAGTCCCAGCACGACAGTGAGCGTGGATATCTATGACGGAAGCACTTTTCTTACCACACTCAGCGCAGGCAATTTTAGGGCCGACCTTGCGGCAGCGGGAATAGGCAACGGGAACCACGGTTTCAGCTACACACCGAGTTTCAATGACGGCAAGACCCACACGATAAATGCCTATTTCAGCGGGACAAAGACCTCTCTGAGCAACAGTCCCAGGATTACAGGTGTTTGTGGAAACAACACAGGGAACAACATTCTTTCTCTTACTGTCAACGGTTCGACGTGCGACGCGACCCTCAATGCTGGTTATATAAATGATCCATGCGTAAGCGTCATGGTCTGCACCCCTTGGACCACAACCTGTGTGCCAATCAATAGCATTTTATTGGATACGGGAAGTTACGGACTTAGGATTTTTAAACAGGCCCTGAATAACCTGCCTCTTACACAAGTGATGACCAGTTCCGGCTCTCTTGCAGAGTGTGTGCAATACGCGGACGGCACGGCTGATTGGGGACCTGTTGAGACTGCCGGTGTTGTTCTGGGAACTGAGCATGCGGTTAATGTGCCCATCCAGGTTATCGATTCTACATCGTTCGGCGGTTCCCCCAGCGCATGCGGGACGGCTGAGGAGAGTCCGCAATTATCTGGATTCAACGGAATACTCGGGGTCGGCCCATTTATCCAGGACTGCGGTACGACATGTGTAAATTCTATTCCTATTGTTCCAATGTATTACACATGCAACGGGTTGAAGTGCAGCGCAACTACGGTTCCCCTCACGAATCAGGTCCAGAATCCGGTGGCTCTCACCGCGGACTACAACGGACTGATAGTTGAGTTTCCCAATACTGTGGCTGCTGGTGGGGCGGCCTCGCTGACCGGCTCCCTGGTGCTCGGGATTGGCACACAATCGAACAATTCGCCTTCCGGGGTGACTACGTATCCGCTCAACCAGAACGGGGATTTCAGCACAACTTTTAACAATGTCCCTTACGATAGTTTTATCGACACTGGTTCAAACGCGCTTTTTTTTCCTGACACCGGCCTCGTAAGCATTCTTAAAGAGTGCGATTGCTTTAATGGCTTTTGCTGGTACTGCCCCTCGCCGACAAAGAGTTTTTCTGCCACTATTGCGGGATTCTCCGGCACTCCGAGCGGCACGATCATCTCGTTTCAAATAGCGGACTTTGACAACCTCATAAGTTCGTCCAACATGGTGTTTAGTGATGACGGCGGCACATTTAGCGGGATGTTCGACTGGGGGCTTCCGTTCTTCTTTGGAAAAAACGTGTTTATCGGGTTTGAGGGCACGACTTCCAGCCTTGGCACGGGACCATACTTCGCATATTAAGCAGCTTGCTTCCATTATTCCATGCAGCGCGTTGCCTCACGTAAGAAAGTATTCGAAGCATGTATTCGTTGCCTCATCTGACAAGTATTCGAAAAAATCTATAATAAGCTTGCGTCATTTCCGCAGTCTTTTAGCGGGAATCCAGGAAAAACATATGAAAAACTTTTTTGTTTATATTCTTTGCAGCAAGCGTAACGGCACTTTGTATACAGGTGTTACTTCAGACTTAATTAAACGCGTCCACGAGCATAAGAACAATCTTTCTGATAGTTTTACAAAACAATATACCGTTCATCGCCTTGTTTGGTACGAGCCGCATGAAACCGCTGATTCAGCTATCACCAGAGAGAAACAGATAAAGAGATGGCGTCGTCAATGGAAAATTCACCTTATAGAGAAAGATAATCCAGAGTGGGATGATTTGTATGAAAGGCTATAGGCATTCATCTGAAGAGACCTGGATTCCCGCTAAAAGACTGCGGGAATGACGTAGTTAGATATTGCCAAGTAAAATTATTTCCAATACATTCTTAAATGAGGCAACGAATCACTTTCGAATACTTTTCTGATGAGTCAATTCGTATATTTGACAACTGCCGTATAATTAATTACAATATGTACGTATAAGGGAGGTGCGAATTGCATACAAAACTTACACTCCGCCTTGACGACGGATTAATCGAAAAAACCAAGAAGATTGCAAAGCAACGGAATTCAAGTCTTTCAGAAATGGTTGCTGAATTCTTTAAATCTATCACGGGCAGTTACGCCGGGGGCGCAACCACGTCGCCTGTTTTGACTGAGGTAACAGGAATTTTAGGCGCTAAGCATGGCGCGAAGGCTCTGCGCGGCAGTTACAGGAGCCATCTCGAGGAGAAATACCGTTGAAGTCAGTTCTTTGCGATGTCAACTTTTTTCTTGACATCTTCATGAAACGGAGCCCTTTTTATCGCCCTGCATCGGAGCTTTTTGTTAAAATTGAAAATGAGGACGTAGAAGGATATATCTGCTCACTGACCTTTCCAATTCTATTTTATCTGCTCTCAAAAGAGATTGGCCGTGCGCAGGCAGCTAAAATCCTTGAGAAGATTAGAATAGTGTTTAAGGTGGCTGCCGTCGATGAAAAGGTGATCGATTTATCACTTGCATCTAACTTCGCTGACTTCGAGGATGCAGTGCAATACTATTCCGCTATGAAAACAGGAGTGACTTGTCTTATCTCTCGCGATAAGAATGACTTCGCCGATAAGAAAATCCCCATTCTAACCCCTGAGGAGTTTCTCGCTATTAAGAACTGACCCCTTTCCCATAATCCCTAATATCTGTAAACGTGTTAAAATTAAGTCAACGTGAGTCCTCAATTTTTATTCGATGACGGTTTCTGCAGGTCGAGCTTCTTCCATGCCTAAAGTGAGCATTATTATTGTCAATTACAACGGGGAGCAGGTCCTTGGGGATTGTATCAGGGCTGTTAAGGGGCAGAGCTTCAGGGATTTCGAAATTGTTCTCGTGGACAACGCCTCCACTGATGGATCGCTGTCACTGGCCGGACATCTCGGCCCGATTTCTTTGCCGGAGAACCGGGGGTTCACAGGAGGGAATATCGAGGGATTGCGGCATTGCTCCGGGGATTATATTGTCCTCCTCAACAACGACACGGAGCCGGAAAAGGGATGGCTTCAGGCCCTCGTGAATGCTGCTGAGGCCCATCCGGAAGTCGGCATCTGCGCTTCGAAGCTCATCAAACATGGTACTAACCGCATTGACAGCGCAGGAGACCTCTTTTCCACAGCCCTGAGAGGGTTCAAGCGCGGCGAGGGTGAAATAGATGATGGTTTCGACCGGGAGGAATATATTTTCGGCGCTTGCGCAGGCGCGGCGCTGTACAGGCGTTCAATGCTGGATGAAATTGGCTTCCTGGATGAGGATTTTTTTTTGATTCACGAAGATACGGATTTAAACTGGAGGGCGCAGCTCGCGGGCTGGAAAGTATTGTATGTCCCGTCGGCTGCGGTATCTCATAAAGTAAGGTCGACTATAGGACAGATGAGTGATCTTGCTGTGTTCTATACGGTGAGAAACAGTGAATTTGTAAGGATAAAAGACATGCCGTGCCGTGTATTCCTCCGTTGCTTGCCTTCGTTTCTTGCGGGAATTCTGACTGAGTTTGTTCTGTTCGGTATAAGACACCGGCGTCCTGGGCTGTATATGAAGGCGAAAAGTGACGCCCTGCGCCTGCTGCCGCGGATGTTAAAAAAAAGAGCGGAGATTATGAAGAAACGTAAGGTGTCGGATGAGTACATACTTTCGTTGATGTCCTCTGTATGGGAAAGGAAATTCCTGCAGTCCAAATTAAAGAGATTGCTCTATGGTTAGCGTTATTATTCCCACTCTCAATGCTGCTGAAAGATTGCATGCCCTCTTGGACGCCCTGCTGCCGCAAACAGTGCCGTTGGAGCTAATGGTGGTCGATTCCTCTTCAACAGACAATACTGTTTCTATTGCCGAAGCTTACGGGGCAAGGGTCGCGACGGTGCAGAGGAGTGATTTCGGTCACGGCTCTACCAGAAATTTTGGGTTACTCCAAAGTTCCGGAGATATTGTTGTCTTCCTCACGCAGGATGTGATCCCTGCGTGCAAGACGACTGTGGAGAGGCTTATCGCGCCTTTTGCCGATGAACTGGTAGGGTGTGCTTATGGGCGGCAGCTGCCTTCCCGTGGGGCCACTGTTTTTGCCGCACATTCACGGATTTTCAATTATGGCCCAATCCCCATGGTAAAGTCGCGGGACGGCGGCTGGAGGGGAATAAAGGTACCTTTTCTCTCTAATTCCTTTGCCGCTTACAGGAGGAAAGCCCTGGAAGAGATTGGCCTTTTCAAAGAAAACCTTATCTCAACCGAGGACACTTATGCAGGAGCCAGGATGCTCATGGCCGGCTACAAGATCGCATACGCAGCGGATGCGGAGGTGTATCATTCACACAACTATACTGTTCTGGAGGAATTCCGGCGGTACTTCGACATAGGGGTTTTTCACCGCAGGGAAAAATGGATTATGGAAACCTTCGGAAGGGCGGAGGGCGAAGGGCGCAGATTTCTTCTGTCAGAATTGCAGTATATAGCGAGGGAGTCCCGATATAGTCTTCTGCCCGAATTTTTTGTCCGGAATAGTTTAAAATATGTTGGCTTTGCCCTGGGACGGCAGTATGAAAAGCTGCCCCTGCAAATAATTAAAAAAATCAGCAACAACAAAAATTACTGGAAAAAGGGCAGGTCATAGGTAATGGGTCATAGGTGATAGGCAAAGAAACAGAAAGAGCTTTTTTTTCTTTACCCATCACCTATGACCTATCACCCATGACCTGATTTTATTATGCGGATAGACAATGGGTACATGGAAATTGCCGGTGTTGGGGCGCTTGCCTTGCTGGACCTTGCATCTTTTTATCTGTCCCTGGTTCTTGCTTATTACGCGCGCAGGTTTCTAAATATTTTTTTTGAGGGTCTCGTTCCTCTGGAATTCGACCTGCGCTATTTTGTCCATTTCTGGTGGATGCCGGTCCTCTTCATCCTCGTCATCGCTTACGAAGGACTTTACACTAAGAGGATGCCTTTCTGGGACGAGGCACGGGAACTGGCAAAGGCGGTTACTGTAGCAATAATTGTGATCTTTGCGGTCACGAGTCTCGGCAAGTTCAGTTACAAGGTATCCCGTCTTACTTTGGTCCTGTTATACATGTGCAGCATAGCGGTCTTCCCTTTTATGCGGCTTAAAGGAAAGAAGGTGCTATACCGTATGAATATCTGGAAGGAAAACCTTATTATCATCGGCGCTGGAAGGGCTGGAAAGGAAATTGCGGGGGGTATGGACAGCGAAGGGCATCTGGGTTACAATATCGTCGGGTTCCTGGACGACGATCCTGACAAGATCGGCCGGACAATCGTGATCAACAACAAGGAACTCAAGGTCTTCGGCAAGGTGAAGAATTTTACTAAATTCCTCTCGCTGATGAACATTTCAACGGTGATTATTGCGATCCCCTCATACTCTGTGGAGGACCTCTCGAAGCTGACTGAGAATGTTCACAAATATGCCAGACGCGTACTTCTTGTGCCGGACCTCAAAGGCATTGCACTGGTAAACACTGAACTCCAGCACCTGTCTGTTCACCAGATGTTTATGCTGAAGATAAACAACAACCTGAAATCGGACTTCAATAAATTTGTCAAGAAGAGCTTCGATCTTGTTCTCTCAATTATCTTCCTGCCCTTACTTTTTGCCCTGGTGGTAATCATCGGTATATTGATACGGGCCGATTCCAGGGGCACTGTTTTCCTCAGGCAGGACAGGATCGGCAAGGATAGAAAGGTTTTCAAATGTGTAAAGTTCAGGACCATGTTTGGGAACGCTGATGAAATATTAGACAACTATCTCGAAAAGAACGAAGGGGCCAGGACAGAGTGGAGCCGGTTTAAAAAACTTCGTGATTATGACCCGCGCGTGACCCGGATCGGCAGGTTTCTGAGAAGGACCTCCCTGGATGAACTGCCCCAGATCTTCAATGTGCTTGCGGGCGATATGAGCCTCTTCGGCCCGCGGCCCTATCTGCCTGAGGAGGAGGAGGAGATACAGGGATATTCCGATCTGATATTACTCGCCAGACCAGGCATCACAGGGCTGTGGCAAGTCTCGGGCAGGAACATACTCGATTTCGAAGAAAGAGTGAAGCTTGACGCCTGGTATGTCCTGAACTGGTCCCTCTGGCTCGACATCGTCATCCTCTTCAAGACGATCAGGGTAGTTATCAATAAGGAAGGAGCATATTAAGGGCTCGCGAATAAATAACTTGCACATTGATGCATCTCAGCTTCAGGCCATCTTTGCCCGATCCTCAGTCGCAAAATCCTCAACGTAGCCATGCTACGCCTCCGGTTTTGCTCAATCGGATCAGCCAAATCTGACCCAAATCTGAGCGCCTGAATGCACAAGTTAATTATTCACGAACCCTAAAGACAATAACTGGTGAATATGCATTATAATGAATCTATGGCAGTTTTTTTAATTATAGGAATAATCAGTGGGGCGGCGATTGGCTGGGTTATTGCCATGGCAAAGGCGAAGAGCGCGGAGGCAATTGTGGGCGAGCTCCGGCAGCAGGTGCGGCAGAAGGAGCAGGATGCAAGTGAATTAAGGGTCGTGCTTGATGCCGAGCGGCATCAGAGGATAGAGACTGTTACGCGCCTTGAGGAAGCACAGAAGCGGTTGGAAGATTCCCACAGGAATCTTGAACAGAAGAAAGAGCTTATCGAGGTAATGAAAAAAGAGATAACCGATACGTTCAGCGTGCTTTCCAGCGCTGCCTTGAAAAGCAGCAGTGAGGATTTTCTCAGACTCGCCTCGGAGAACCTCGGAAAGATCGTTGCCGATACAAAAGGAAAGCTCGGCGAGCATCAGGCTGCTATGGACGGAACGATCAAGCCCCTTAATGAGATGCTGAAAAGGTATGAGCAGCAGCTCAGGGACATAGAGGAGAACAGACACAAAAGCTTCGGCAGTCTTACCGAGCAGCTAAGGTCACTTGCCGGCATGCATGAGCAATTGCAGCGTGAGACAAACAGCCTCGTGACAGCGTTGAGAAGGCCCAAGGTCAGCGGCTCATGGGGAGAACTGGGGCTCAGGAGGGTTGTGGAACTTGCCGGAATGACGGCTTATTGCGATTTCTATGAGCAGGAATCGGTTTCGACTGATTCGGGGCGTCTCAGGCCGGACATGATTGTGCGGCTTCCAAACGGGAGGGAGATCGTAATTGATGCCAAAGCTCCGGTTGATGCTTTTATGGGCATGGTTTCCGCGGCTTCGGAAGACGAGAGGAAGAAGGCGATAGCGAATTACATCGGCAGTGTCAGGAACCATATGAATATGCTCAGTTCGAAGGCATACTGGGACCAGTTCGACCGGTCCCCCGAGATTGTGGTCATGTACCTTCCTGGAGAGTCATTTTTCAGCACCGCTATCGAATATGACCACAAGCTGATAGAGGACGGCAGCGCCAAGAAGGTCATTCTCGCTACCCCCACCACCTGCATAGCATTGTTGAAAGCGATTGCTTACGGCTGGCAGCAGGAACAGGCCGCCAAGAGCGCCCAGGAGATCGGCAAGCTGGGCAAGGAATTGTATGAGCGCTTTTCAGTCATGCTTGAGCATTATGCAAAGACAGGTCTCGCCATCCGCAGGGCAGTGGAATCTTACAACGAAGGCGCCAGGTCCGTGGAATCGCGCCTCGTCCCCTCATTAAAAAAATTCAAAGAACTCGGTGTTTCAAGCCCCAGGGACATAATCCCGCCCGCCGAAATAGACCAAACAGCAAAAACCATAGAACACATCGGGTTGGAGGATTAGAGGGCTGGCTAGAGGGCTGGAAGAATGGAGGGCTGGAAGGCTGGAGGATTAGAGGGTCGGAAGGCTAGTCACACTTCTGACCCTCCGACCCTCTGACCCTCTGACCCTCCGATCCTCCGATCCTCCGATCCTCTATAGGGAGTTTGTTACTTTTATGACCTCTTCGAGTTTTTTGGCGGCTTTTCCGCTGAGGATGGATTCTTCGGCAATTCCTCTTGCGGTAACAAAATCGTCGGTGCGGCCCGACACCACGATTGCAGCTGCAGCGTTCAGCAGCACAATATCGCGCTTGGGACCGTCCACGTTATTGAGGATGGAGTGGATGATACCGGCATTTTCTCTTTTGTCGCCGCCTATCAGATCGGTTATATCAGCCTGTTTGAATCCGTAATCTTCGGGAGTAATGTAGAAATTCTCGACGGCTTTGTCCCGATACCTCGACACCTTTGTAGCGCCGCACGTAGTGATTTCATCCATGCCGTCTTCTCCGTGAACTACCATCGCATCTACGGCGCCCAAATTGCCGAGCACCGATGCCAGAAGTTCGGTCAGCCTGCTGCTGAATACTCCAACGACCTGACGCCTTGCATTTGCAGGATTGGTAATGGGACCTAATATGTTGAATATGGTCCTTATGCTGATCTCCCTGCGTGGTCCTATAGCGAATTTCATGGCGGGGTGGAAAAAAGGAGCAAAGAGAAAGCCGAAATTCGTCTCGAAGAGACATTTTTCCACCCGGTCCGGAGTCAGTTCAACCTTTACTCCCAACGCCTCCAGAAGGTCGGCGCTGCCCGATTTGCTGGACACACAGCGGTTGCCATGTTTTGCCACCGGGATTCCTGAGGCTGCAACCACGATTGCCGCTGCGGTGGAGATATTGAAAGTGTTGGACAAGTCCCCGCCAGTGCCGCAGGTATCGATAATGCCGTCCGGGGCCAGTATTTTTGTCGCCTTGTCACGCATTACCCGAGCAGCGCCGGTGATCTCTTCAATGGTTTCACCTTTGATCCTCAGGGCGGTCAGAAATGCGCCGATCTGGGCATCGGTGGCCCTGCCCTCCATTATTTCGGCCATGCATTCCGCCATCTCTGCCTCGGAAAGGCTGATATTCGAAATTGCAAGTTTTATTGCTTCCTTTATCACACAACCTCCTAAGAATAACCACAGAGGTCACAGAGAAATTCAGAGTTTGTCAAAGAATATCTTTCCTCTGTGATCTCAAGTCTTTTATCTGTCTTTCGATCTTTTCCACAGAGGATTTTCTCTGTGTGCTCTGTTTTTAACTAGTGTGGTGTCCCTAACAGTTCTTTACATTTGTCTTTGCGAGCGAAGCGAAGCAATCTCGCAGTTAAATAAGAGTGCCACGCCCGATACGGCCGGGCTCGCAATGACAAGCTATTTATGTGACACCACACTATTTGGTTTAATCTTATAAAGTTCTATGAAATTCCTCAGCAGGTCCTTGCCTGTTGTGGTAAGTATCGATTCGGGATGGAACTGTACCCCTTCGACAAGATATTCCTTGTGCCGCGCTCCCATAATTATTTCGTCTTTAGTCCATGCGGAGATTTCAAGGCAGTCGGGCAGCGTTTCTCTCCTTATGACAAGGGAATGATAACGGGTGGCTTCGAAGGGATTGGGAAGGCCTGAGAACAATGTTTTCCCGTCATGATAAATAGTAGAGGTTTTACCGTGCATGAGCAGAGGCGCCCTGATGATGTCGCCGCCGTAAGCAGCGCCTATAGCCTGGTGGCCCAGACAGACGCCGAGTATCGGGACCTTTCCGGCAAAGTGCCTGATGACCTCTATGGACACCCCCGCCTCGTTGGGCGTGCAGGGCCCAGGGGAAATGACAATCCTTTCCGGCTGTTTTTTCTCTATCTCGCCAATGGTTATCCGGTCATTTCTGAAGACCTCGATTGTTTCACCCAACTCACCCAGGTACTGCACAAGGTTGTAGGTAAAGGAATCGTAATTGTCGATCATTAAAAGCATATTAACTCCTTGAGGTCAGATGATTAGAGGGTTAGAGGACTGGAGGACTGGAAGATTGGAGGGCTGGAGGACTGGCCGCACTTCCGACCCTCTGACCTGCCGACCCTCTAACCTTCTATCCCTCTGACCTTCCAGCCTTCTAACCCTCTAACCTTCTAACCTTCCAGCCCTCCAAAAAAATCCACGCTCTTCATCATTGCCATCGCCTTGTTGACTGTCTCGATATATTCGTTCTCAGGAACAGAGTCGGCCACAATGCCTGCTCCAGCCTGTACAAATATTGTATCATTTTTTATAATGAGCGTTCTTATGGTAATGCACATGTCCATATTTCCGGCGTAGCTTATATATCCGACTGATCCGGCATAGGGTCCCCGCTTTGTAGGTTCCAGTTCTTCTATGATTTCCATGGCCCTGACTTTTGCAGCGCCGCTGACAGTGCCGGCAGGGAAGCAGGCTTTAAAAACATCAAAGGCATCGAGTCCTTTTTTGAGGATGCCCTCAACGTTGGATACAAGGTGCATAACATGGCTGTAGCGTTCCACTTCCATCACTTCAGTTACTTTGACTGAGCCGATTTCCGCGACTCTCCCGACATCGTTCCTCCCCAGATCGACAAGCATGATGTGCTCTGCTATTTCTTTGGGGTCTTTCTTCAGTTCTTCCCCAAGCGCTTTGTCGGCATCTTCGGTGTCGCCCCTTTTCCGTGTGCCGGCAATGGGCCTGAGCGTTATTTTGTCACCTTCCAGCCTGACCAGTATTTCAGGTGAAGAACCGACAAGCTGCACATCACCCGTGTCGAGGTAGTACATGTACGGAGAGGGGTTGATCACTCTGAGGGCGCGGTAGAGATTAAAGGGGTGTATTGAGGCATGTGTCTCAAACCGCTGCGAAAGGACCACCTGTAATATATCGCCTGACATTATGTATTCTTTGGACTTTACAACGGCGTCCATAAAGCCTTCTTTTGTGAAGTTGGAAGAGAAGTTAAGACCGGCAAGGGGCGAATGGCTAAAGGCTAACGGGGAAAGGCTGGAGGAGAAAGACGAATCTGCTTTTGCCTTTTGCCTTTTGCCTTTTGCCTTTAGGCTTGCGATTATTTTATCTATCCGTCTTCCGGCATTCTCGTAGGTTTTTTCGATGTTCCTGTTATCTACGTGTACATTCGATACGATCTTTATTGTTTGCCTTAGGTTATCGAATATAAGGATGGTATCGGTGAGCATCAGAAAAATATCGGGTATATCCAACGCCGGTTTAGGGGAATCAGGGACCCGCTCAAAGAACTTGACCACATCATAACCGATATAGCCGACAAATCCACCCGAGAAACGGGGAATCCCCGACACTTCGACAGGGGTAAACCGGGACAAGATATCTTTTATCACAGAAAACGGATCATCTGTTTCTACGTGGGAAGTCTTTCTGCGCTCCTGGACAGTTACCTTTCGGCCCGTGCAGCTGAGGGTCATGGCCGGATCAATGCCGAGGAAGGAGTAGCGGGCCCACTTCTCGCCGCCGGTAACACTCTCCAGGAGGAAGGACGGCTTTTTGCCGACCTTGAGAAATGCGCTTACCGGTGTCTCGATGTCGCCCAAAATTTCCTTATAGACAGGAATAAGGTTGCCCTGCTGTGCCAAGGACTTGAATTCGTCGAACTCAGGGTATAACATTTTTTAGAATAGCATAATTTGGTAGTAAGTAGTAAATAGTAAGTAGTAAATAGTAAATAGTAAGTAGTAAGTAGTTAGAAGTGAGAAGTTAGTAGTTAGTAGTGAACGGCTCAAGGCAAAACACAAAAAAGATCTTTCACTACTTACTACTCACTACTTACTACTTACTACTAGTATGTGATACACTAGGTATCAGGAATTTATGCGTCCTGGTCAGATGAACTGGTATGTGATTTATACTAAGCCCAAGCAGGAGGATAAGGTCGAAGAAAGCCTTGCCCGGGCCTCGGTAGAAGTGTTTAATCCGAAACTGCGAAGGAAAAGGCTCATCCGCAGGAAGTCTGAGCGCGCCACCAGGCCTTTATTCCCTAACTATCTTTTTGCAAAATTCGATCCGGCACTGCAGTATCACATGATTAAATATACGCGAGGTGTAAGCGGCATTGTAGGGAACCTGGGATCACCGTGGCCCGTCAGCGAGGATATAATTGACATCATTAAATCCCAAATGAACGAAGAAGGGCTTGTTGTTATAAATCCCGATATAAAAGTCGGCGACAGGGTAGAGATAACCGAAGGCCCGTTCAGAGGGTTCATCGGAATATTTGAGCGTGAGATGAAAGACAGTGAGCGCATTATAGTGCTGCTTAACACAATTGAGTATCAGGCAAGGCTGGATATTCAAAAAGAACTCCTCTTGAAAAGGTGATACATGGATAGGGGACCGGCAGCTGTGGTAATATGTAAAACTTGTGAGTTTTCCTCGCGAATGCTATGGTAATGCGTACAACGCTTCTTTGATATTTGTCATTGCGAGCGAAGCGAAGCAATCTTCCGCAAATGAAAGATCGCAAAGATTGCCGCGCCCGATAAAACCGGGCTCGCAATGACAGAGATTTACGTGGACGTTCTTACACTTATGACTGAGGGGACAACATAATATGGAAAAGATTCTGGTAACAGGGACTGCCGGGTTCATAGGCTCCAGGACTTCTCAAAAATTGCTTGAAGAGGGCCGGCAGGTAATAGGCCTCGATAATATGAACGACTATTACGACGTAAGGCTGAAAACCGACAGGCTCGAAGGATTGAAGAGGAACAAAGGCTTTACCTTTTACCATCTTGATATTGAAGACCTTGCTGCTATGGACCCTATTTTCAGGGACAATAAAATAGGCGCCATTGTCAATCTTGCCGCCCGTGCCGGGGTGCGATACAGCATAGAGAATCCGCACGTCTATATGAGCACCAACGCTCAGGGAGTTTTAAACCTCCTCGAACTGATGCGCAAATATGACGTAAAAAAATTGGTGCATGCCTCAACATCTTCCCTGTATGCCGGTCAAAAGCTGCCCTTTAACGAAGACCTGCCGGTGAACACACCTATTTCGCCCTATGCTGCAACCAAAAAGGCTGCCGAAGCTATGGCTTACTGCTATCATTATCTGTTCGGTTTCGACATATCGGTACTGCGGTATTTCACTGTTTACGGACCTTCCGGAAGACCCGACATGAGCATATTCAGGTTTATTAAATGGATAGATGAAGGTAAACCGGTGGAACTTTTCGGCGACGGCTCTCAGAGCAGGGATTTTACTTACATCGATGATATAGCGGCCGGCACTATCAAGGCGCTCAAAGAAGTAGGATATGAAATAATCAACCTGGGCGGCGGAAAAAGTCCGCGTACACTGAACTATGTTATAGCTGTGCTCGAAAAATTGTTAGGTAAAAAGGCTTCCGTCGAGTACAGTTCCTTCATGAAAACAGACATGACCGAAACTGGTGCTGATATTACAAAGGCCGGCAGACTTCTCGATTGGAAACCTGAAACCGACCTCGCCGAAGGGCTGAAAAAGACGGTTGACTGGTATCTGGACAATCGAAGCTGGCTCAAAGACGTAAAGTTGTGATACCACCTGCGATCTTCAGGGAGTATGATATCAGGGGTGTGGCAGGTAAAGACCTTACCGGAGATACTGCAGCGCTTATCGGAAAGGCATTCTCCTCACTGGTAAAATCATTTATTCCTGAGGCAAAACAGGTAAGCGTAGGAAGAGATGTAAGGCTAAGTTCTGACGAGCTTGCTGAAGGGCTTATCAAAGGAATTGTATCTTGCGGCATCGATGTATATGACCTCGGGGTCTGCCCGACACCGCTCCAGTATTTCTCACTCCATCATCTCGACGTGGATGGGGGGATAATGATCACCGGCAGCCATAATCCCGCGGAATATAACGGCTTCAAGATCAGTATAGGGAAGGATACTATTTACGGCCGAAACATTCAAAAGCTGAAAGAGATAATTAAAACGCAGGAGTGGACCATTTCTGAAAAAAACGGAGAAATCAGGCACTGTAATATAATAGGTCCCTATAAAGAATATATGATGAAACAGTTTGCCTATCTTGATAATGCCCGGTTCAGGCGTGTCAAGATAGTTATAGATGCGGGAAACGGCACGGCAGGGACTGTTGCGCCGGAAATCCTGAAAGGCATAGGCTGCGATGTGATACCGCTTTACTGTGAGCCTGACGGAAGGTTCCCAAACCACCACCCTGATCCTACGGTGGTTGAATACATGCAGGATTTGATTGCGGAAACTAAAAGGGCAGGAGCGGAGCTTGGCGTCGGATATGATGGTGATGCTGACAGGATTGGCGTTGTCGACAGAGAAGGGACTATGATCTGGGGAGATCAGATTATGATCATCCTGAGCAGGGAAATGTTGAAGGAAAACCCCGGAGCCAGGGTGATCGGCGATGTAAAGTGCTCGCAGGCAATGTTTGATGAGGTGAAAAAACACGGGGGCATTCCCCTTATGTGGAAGACCGGGCATTCTCTGATAAAGCAGAAGATGAAGGAAGAGGGCGCCCTCATTGCAGGAGAATTCAGCGGGCATATTTTTATAGGGCATAAATATTTCGGCTATGATGACGCACTCTACACCACTTTCAGGATCATAGAGATCATGAAGAAAACAGGAAAGGACATAAAAGAGCTTCTTTCTGATGTAGCGAAGATGGCATTCACCCCTGAAATCAGACGTGAATGCCCGGAAGAGAGGAAAAAAGATGTTGTGGACCATGTGGTGTCACGCCTCCTTTCCTATACAAAAGACTGTAATACGCCTTTCAGGATTATGGATGTCAATACCCTTGACGGCATCAGGGTTTTATTTGAAAAAGGGTGGGGACTGATACGGACGAGCAACACGCAGCCTGTAATAGTAATGAGGGCCGAGGCTGAGGATGGGGAACATTTACACCAATACGTAAGCTTTTTGGAGAACGAGTTAAATAACGCGATGGTGGAAAACCAGGTTAAGGTTGAGGCTGAGAGATGTATAGAATGATAATTATGTTATCTACCTTGATCGCAACCTTAACCTTAGCCTTAACCTGCAGTTGGAGTGTTTTATGAAAGCTCTTATTCTTGCCGGCGGAGGGGGGACGAGGCTTTGGCCTTTGTCCCGAAGGAATTATCCCAAGCAGTTCTTAAAAATAAGCGGTGATAAATCGCTTCTGAAACAGACCGCTGACAGGCTGCTTAAAGTGATTACCCTGGATGACCTTGTTGTTGTGACGAACGCTAAATATAAGTTTTATGTGAAATCCGATCTCCCGGACATAAAACATTTGATATTTGAGCCTGCGGGCAGAAATACTGCCCCGGCAACGGCGCTCAGCATTAAATACTGCCTGGAAAAGTTGGGCTGCGGCGAGGATGAAGTCATATTAATGTGCCCTTCGGACCATGTGATACGGCCCGATGAAAAATTTGCGGAATACATTGAACTTGCCGATGCAATAGCCAGGAAAGGCTATATTGTAACATTCGGGGTAAAACCTGACAGGCCTGAGCAGGGGTACGGCTACATAAAAGCAGGCAAAGGTATAGCTATAGGTGAAGGTAATGACATAGCATTCTATGAAGTGGAAAAATTTGTAGAAAAACCCGATATGGAAACAGCCAGGCGATATGTGGATGACGGTTCCTATTATTGGAATTCGGGGATGTTCGCCTTCAGCATCAAAACGATGCTCGATGAATTGGACCGGCACTCGCCTGAAATGAAAGGATTACATACACAGGGATTCGAGGATATGCTGTCAGGCTTCGAGAATATGCCCGATATATCTATAGATTATGCAGTGATGGAGAAATCAGACAAGGCGGTTGTGTTACCCCTCGACTTATATTGGAATGATATAGGCTCCTGGGATTCGCTTTACGATGTGCTTGATAAAGATGAAGAGAGGAATGTAACGCAGGGCGATGTCCTCGTAATAGACACAAAGGGAACGCTCATTTTGGGGAATAAGCGGCAGATTACCACCATAGGGCTTAATGATTGTCTTATTGTTGAAACAGATGACGCAATACTGGTAGCGAAAAAAGGATCGGCGCAGAAAGTAAAAGAGGCCGTAAACAGGCTGCATAAAGCATCGAGGACCGAAGTGGAAGACCACGTTACGACCTACAGGCCCTGGGGCAGCTATACCGTCCTTGAGGATGGCCTGCGATACAAGATAAAAAGGATAGTGGTGAACCCTAATGAAAAATTAAGCCTCCAGATGCACTACCACCGGTCTGAGCATTGGGTTGTGGTGAAAGGCACTGCCAAAGTATTGGTCGGAGATAAGGAAACGCTTATCCACGAAAATGAATCGGCATATGTTCCGAAGTCGACCTTGCACAGACTTGAAAATCCCGGCAAAGTCCCTCTCGAAATTATAGAAGTCCAGAACGGCGAATATGTGGGAGAGGATGACATTCAAAGGATTGAGGACAAGTATGAAAGGGAATAGGTTATAGGTAATAGGTCATGGGTAATTGGTTTAGATTCTTTTATCTTTACCTATAACCCATGACCCATGTCCTATTACCTGTAGTATTAAGGAGGTAGAATGAAGATTTCTATTATCGGCACCGGTTATGTGGGATTAGTCACTGGCGCGTGTATGGCGCAAATGGGGAATAACGTAATCTGTGTTGATGTGAATGAGGAAAAAATAGAGAACCTCAAAAAAGGCGCTATCCCCATATATGAGCCAGGACTGACGTCAATGGTGCTGGAGAACTTCAGGCTGGGCACGCTGCATTTTACGACTCGCTTAAAAGAGGCCCTGGACAACAGCGAGATCTGCTGCATTGCTGTCGGCACCCCTATGGGAGAGGACGGCAGCGCAGATCTGCAGTATGTATTGCAGGTTGCGCGGGATATAGGTAAAAACATGTCTCATTATACGATCGTGGTGGACAAGTCCACCGTCCCCGTCGGCACTGCAGATAAGGTCAGAGAGATTATTCAGAAAGAATTGGAGAGGAGAGGTCCGCAAATTCCGTTTGATGTCGTCTCAAATCCGGAATTTCTGAAGGAAGGCTCGGCAATTGAGGACTTCATGCGGCCCGACAGGGTCATCGTAGGCGCAGACAGTCAGAAGGCGCTTGAAAAAATAAAAGAGCTTTACGAACCGTTTACTAAAAACCATGAGCGGCTGATCGCAATGGACATCAGAAGCGCCGAGATGACGAAATATGCCGCCAATGCAATACTCGCGACAAAGATATCCTTTATGAACGAGATCGCAAATATCTGCGAAAGAGTTGGCGCCGATGTCAACAAAGTAAGGATCGGCATAGGGAGTGACAGCAGGATCGGCTACAGCTTTATTTATCCGGGCTGCGGTTTTGGGGGGAGCTGTTTTCCCAAGGACGTAAGGGCACTGGAAAAGCTGGCACTCGAAAACGGCCATGCCCCTGAACTGCTCAAGGCCGTGCTGACGGTTAATGAAAGTCAGAAAAAAGTGGTGGCAGGCAAGGTCATAAAGAGGTTCGGCAAAGATTTAAGCGGTTATACCTTCGCCGTATGGGGTCTTTCATTTAAACCCGAAACTGATGATACAAGAGATGCCTCAAGCATAACGATAATAAGCGAACTTACGAAACATGGTGCAGCAATAAAGGCCTATGACCCGAAGGCAATAGAAACGGCAAGTAAGTTTTATCTTAAAGATTGCAAGAATATTGAATATGTGAACTCAAAATATGATGCTCTCTCCGGTGCGGATGCCTTGCTGCTTATAACGGAATGGAAAGAGTTCAGAAGCCCTGATTTCGAGGAAATGGCAAAACGCCTCAAGAACAAAATTATTTTTGACGGCAGGAACCAGTACAACAAAGATAAAATGCATGAACTGGGATTTGAATACCACCAGATAGGAGTGGCAAGTTAATGGAAGGGGATATTATCTGATGAGCAGGCGAATATTGGTTACCGGAGGCGCAGGGTTCCTCGGTTCTCATCTTTGCGAGAAGCTTGTAAACGAAGGGAACGAAGTCCTTTGCGCAGACAACTTTTATACAGGGCGCAGGGAGAATATAAGACATCTTTTAAATAATCCTTATTTTGAGGTCATGCGTCATGACGTATGTTTCCCCCTCTATGTCGAGGTTGATGAAATATACAACCTTGCCTGTCCTGCCTCACCGGTACACTACCAGTTCGATCCGGTACAGACAACGAAGACGTCGGTCCACGGGGCGATAAACATGCTCGGATTGGCAAAGAGGGTCAAAGCAAAGATACTCCAGGCCTCGACGAGTGAGGTCTATGGAGATCCGAATATTCACCCTCAGTGCGAGACATACTGGGGTAACGTTAATCCGGTAGGGATCCGCTCATGCTACGATGAAGGTAAGCGTTGCGCCGAGACGCTTTTTTTTGATTATTACCGCCAGCACAAGCTCAGGATAAAAGTGGCGCGGATCTTCAATACATATGGCCCACGGATGTATCCGAGCGACGGCCGGGTGGTGAGCAATTTCATAATGCAGGCATTAAAAGGAGAGGATATTACTGTATATGGCGACGGGAGCCAGACCAGAAGCTTTTGTTATGTTGACGACCTGATTTATGGGCTTGTCAAACTCATGGAGAGCCCCGATAATTTTACCGGACCGGTGAATCTTGGGAACCCTGTGGAATTCACTATTCTTGAACTGGCGGAGAAGGTGATCGATATGACAGGTTCCGGGTCAAAGGTGGTTTATAAGCCCTTGCCCCAGGATGATCCGACACAGAGACAGCCTGACATAACGGTGGCAGGAAAGGAACTGGACTGGCGTCCGGAGATACAGTTGGAAGAAGGCCTGAGAATGACGATTGGTTACTTCGAGAAAATAGTGAAATCGGGTTATTAGATGCGGCAACATGAAGATAGTTCCTGCTGACAGGTCTGGCAGTAATTTCCCCAAGATTATCAAAAACACAAGCGCAACTATATTAATAAGAGGTTGTTTTGGGATTGCAAGGATACTCTTGCTGCTGCTTATAGCAAGAAAATTTGGCCCGAATGACTTTGGCGCGCTTTCGCTTGCCCTTTCCTTTGTTGAGATTTTCAAAGTTGTAGCTGACTTTGGTGTCGATACAGTTATTCTCAGGAGATTTGTCATCAACAGGTTGCTTTCGGAGAGGCTTCTGGGGAATGCTTTAACGCTTAAAATATTAAGCGCTACTATTGCTTACATTATTGCGAATGTTTTATTCTGGTTCGTTTATAAAAATGTCGCGGCCTTTCATCTCCTTTTAATCATCGCGGCATCGCTTTATACGACCCTATTTGTTAATGCCTTTGTAAGCTATTTCCAGGCAAACCTAAAAGCCATCAATATTATTGTGCCTAATCTTGCAAGTATGCTGATCTACGTCACTCTGACTCTTTTTGGGTTTTATTCTGATTGGTCCCTGGTAGTCCTCGTGCTTATCATTCCCTTAAGTGAGCTGATAAATCTCCTTGCTACTGCAAAAGTATATTCATCGTTGTCTACGATAAGACTATGTCTCGATAAGAAGATTATGTGGAGTATTGTCCGGGACAGTCTTCCAGTAGGTATCGCGGGTATTATTGTTGTCCTCTACTCCAGGATGGATATTCTTATGATCGGATGGTTTATGGGACAGAAAAAATTGGGGGAGTATGCGTTTGCTTATCGTATGACAGAGCCTTTTTTGCTTCTGTTCTCTTCGCTTTCCATATCAGTTTATGCGTTTTTTTCCGGCTTGAGCAAACTCGCTGATTTGTCAGAGGTGAGGCAAAAGATAATGCAGGTGATGATGCCTGTCGTGATTGTCAGCGGCGCCTGCGCTCTTGCCCTTTCCCTTTCCGCAAAGTGGGTGACGAAGCTGATCTCCAATCAATATGCAGCATCAGCCGGAGTTGTGCATGTATTGGCGTGGGCCATTTTATTTAAGGCCATAAATGCACAGCTCACTGCTTTTATAAACTCAAAGGGAAAATATAGATTTATTACAGTTGTTGCGCTGAATAATTTAATAATTAACATTATTCTTAATTTGCTCCTTATTCCAAGATTCGGCCTGATAGGCGCTGCGCTTGCGGTAGTATTGACCGAGGCAATCAATACTGTTATTCAGAGCGGATGCATTGCATATATATTTTCTTTCTCGTTCCGGGGGGTCAAAGAAAATGGATAATGGATCGTTTTCCAGTATAAGCCTTACTTCTGAATTAAATAGCGAGGAGATAACTGCAAATAATCAGAAGCAGTATGTTCATTGCTTTAAGGATGCAGCGGGCGCCGTTTTGGAAATAGGAAGTGGACGGGGAGTTATGCTCCATATGCTACAGGAGGCCGGGATACAGGCATATGGAATAGATCCCTCTGAAGAATCCGTTAAATTATGCGAAGGTAAAGGCGTAAAGGTGTTGCAGGATGATGCTGCGCATCATTTAGCATCACTCCCCGATGCATCGTTGGGAGGAATTTTCTGCGCTCATATGATAGAGCACATGCAACCCGAGTATGTCATCAAATTAATTAAGGAGAGTTACAGAGTACTTAAGCCCGGTGCTGCGTTTATTATTATTACGCCGAATGCAAAAGACCTCAGGACAACAGAACGGTTCTGGCTGGACATTTCTCATGTCAGACTGTATCCTGAAAAGTTATTAACGGCCATCCTGAAGAGGGCCGGGTTCAGTGAAATAAAGATAACAGAGGGAAAAGAGCCGGGCAGGAATCTTTTGGTGAAGGTTGCAAAAAAAATATTGAAGATATGGTTTATGGGTTTTATGTTCAGAGGAGACCTGGTTGTTATCGCGAGACGATAGTGCCAAAACGGACTTTAGTATGAGTATATATGTTAATGCAAGATTTTTAACTCAAAGGATAACCGGCGTTCAACGGTATGCGATTGAGATATCAAGACAGTTAAAGATGTTGTCCACGGATATAAAGTTTGTCGCTCCCGGGAATATTATCCACGATGAGTTGGCAGGGGAATTAAATGTTGTTGCACATGGTAAAATGTCGGGGCATCTGTGGGAGCAATTGGAGCTTCCGCGATTCTTAAAGAAAAGGGGCTATCCTTTGCTGATAAATCTTGGAAATACATCCCCATTGCATTATAAAAATAAAATTGTCGCAATTTATGATATGTCTTTCATGAGAAACCCGCAATGGTTTTCAAAAAAGTTCTATCTGTATTATAAGTTTATAGTTGCGAGAGCTGCCAGGGAAGCCTTAAAAATCATTACTGTTAGTGAGTTCTCAAAAAAGGAGATCCACGAGCTGCTCAATATTCCTGCAGATAACATAGAGGTTGTCTACGGCGCTGCCCCAAAGGAATCGGAGGATGATATTGGGAAAGACATATCTCAGAGGGGGAGGTACCTTCTCGCAGTATCATCGCTGGACCCGAGGAAGAACCTTGAGAATCTGATAGCCGCTTTTATCAGCAGCGGAATAAAAGGTGTTAAGCTTATTATAGTGGGGTCCGGGAACACTATTTTCAGACATAAGAAATTCAGGGAAGTTATTGGCTCGAATCCTGACATAATCTTTACCGGATATGTTTCTGATCGTGACCTGATCGGCCTTTATAAGAGGGCGGAGCTTTTTATTTATCCTTCCATTTATGAGGGCTTTGGAATCCCCCCGCTGGAAGCTATGGCATGCGGGTGTCCGGTTATTGTTTCCACGGCATCAAGTCTTCCTGAGGTCTGCGGGGACGCCGCTTTATATGTTGACCCGTACGATATTGATGATATAAAGAGGGCCATGTCTGAAATTTTGGACAACCGGGAACTGCGGCAAGAGCTTATATTAAAGGGGAGGACAAGAGCAAAATTATTCAGCTGGAACGATTCGGCAATACGGCTTCTGAAAATAATTCAGGGAGTTGTGAACAATGAAAATAGCTATAGTACATGACTGGCTGGTCAATTACGCGGGATCGGAAAGGGCTTTAGAGCAGATAATACAACTTTATCCCTCAGCCGATTTATTCAGCCTGATAGATTTTTTACCCCGCGGAGAAAGGACGTTTATTTTGGATAAACCTGTCCGCACCTCGTTTATACAGAAACTCCCTTTTGCAAAAAAGAGCTACCGGAGCTATCTGCCTTTGATGCCCCTTGCTATAGAGCAATTTGATCTTTCCGCATACGATCTGATTATTTCTTCCTGTCATGCCGTGTCAAAAGGTGTATTGACAAAGAGCTACCAGCTCCATATTTGCTATTGTTATACGCCGGTACGCTACGCGTGGGACCTTTATCATCAATATTTAAAAGAGTCCGGCCTGAATGCCGGACTTAAGGGTTTTCTTGCCAAGCTGTCCCTTCATTATATAAGGATGTGGGATTATACGGCGGCCGGCAGGGTGAATTACTTTGTTGCCATCTCTCAATTTACAGCTGAAAGGATCAAAAGGATCTATGGAAGGGATGCCGTCGTTATTTATCCGCCGGTTGATATTGATGCGTTTGACCTGTCCCCGCTAAGAAAGGCGGACTTTTATTTTACCGCCTCAAGGATGGTCCCATACAAAAAGATCGACCTTATTGTCGAGGCGTTCTCAAAAATGCAGGATAAAAAACTTATTGTGGCGGGGGATGGCCCCGATTTCAGGAAGATAAAATCCAGGGCTGCGCGTAATGTAGAATTTTTGGGCTACCAAGCCGCTGATAAGCTCAGGGCAAACATGCAGCAGGCCAGGGCCTTTATTTTCGCGGCTGAAGAGGATTTCGGCATTCTCCCTGTCGAAGCTCAGGCGTGCGGAACTCCCGTCATTGCATTTGGGAGGGGAGGGGCTCGTGAAACCGTTATCGAGAACAAAACAGGAATTTTTTTCAGGGAGCAGAGTGTCGAAAGTCTGATCAGCGCGGTAAACAACTTTGAAAAAAATCAGGATGCTTTTAGCAGGGCTGACGCAAGGAAGAATGCGGAGAGATTCGGCAAAGAAAGGTTTAAAGCGGAATTCAAGGCGTTTGTAGAAGAAAAAATGATAAAATATGGACCAGGAGCTTAAGAAATGAAAGGTATCATTCTGGCGGGGGGAAGCGGCACGAGGCTTTATCCGATAACTTTATCGGTGTGCAAGCAGCTTCTGCCTGTTTACGACAAGCCCTTGATCTACTACCCGCTTTCAGTCCTTATGCTGGCAGGCATAAAGGAAATCCTGATTATTTCAACGCCCCAGGATCTGCCGAGATTCAGGGAAATCTTTGATACCGGCTCACAATTGGGATTGAGTTTTTCATATAAAGAGCAGCCGCAGCCGAATGGTATTGCGGAGGCCTTTTTGCTTGGAGAAGAGTTTATCGGCGGCGGTGACGTTTGCCTTATATTGGGCGATAATATCTTTCACGGCCACGGCCTGACCGGTTTGCTGAAGAAGGCAGTCAGCGACATAACGGGCCAGCGCGGTGCAGCCGTGTTCGGTTATTATGTCAACGATCCGGAGAGGTATGGGGTGATTGAGTTCAACAAAAACGGCACTGTGCTTTCCATTGAGGAAAAGCCCAAAATGCCCAAGTCTAATTATGCTGTAACAGGGCTCTATTTTTATGATAATAACGTTATTGAGGTTTCAAAGAAGATTAAGCCTTCCCGACGGGGAGAACTGGAGATAACAGATGTTAACAGGGAGTATCTGAAAGAGGGAAATCTGAGGGTCGAATGTCTCGGAAGGGGTTACGCATGGCTTGATACCGGCACCCACGAAAGCCTCCTTGAAGCAGGCGAGTTTATCTCTACTATAGAAAAACGTCAGGGCTTGAAGATAGCCTGTATAGAGGAAGTTGCTTACCAGTTGGGATATATAGATGGGGACCAGCTGCTAAGGCTCGCGAAACCTCTTAAGAAGAACGGATACGGACAGTATCTTTTGAAAATAATGAAGGATAAATGGTGAAAACAAAATTCAATTTTCGCGCAAAGCCGCAAAGGACGCAAAGAACGGAAAATCTTTTTCAAAAAAAAGAGTTTGATGTGTTTCTTTCCTACGCATCACTTTTTTCTATGCTTTTCTTTGTGTGCTTTGCGGCTTTGCGCGATACAGACTTGCAAAGGAGTTAGTATGCCTTTTATTTTCAAAGAACTTTCCCTTCCAGGCGTAGCCCTGATTACTCCTCAGGTTTTTTGTGATGCGAGGGGTGTTTTTAGTGAGATATACAAGCTTTCTGAATTTTCCAAGGCGGGCATACCGGAATATTTTGTTCAGGACAACTATTCCAGGTCTTCGCGACATGTGTTGAGGGGAATGCATTACCAAAAGGACCCTATGGCCCAGGGAAAACTGGTGCGGTGTATAAAGGGCGGGGTTTTCGATGTCGCCGTCGATATTCGAAAAGGTTCGCATACATATGGCAAATGGGCCGGTGTTGAGTTGTCTGAAGAAAATAATCAGATGCTCTATATACCGCCCGGCTTTGCCCATGGTTTTATAGTGTTAAGTGAAACTGCTGACATTATCTATAAATGCACAGAGGAATACTCCCCTAAACACGAGGGGGGGATAATATGGAATGATCCTGATATAGGTATTGACTGGCCGGTAAGAGACCCCGAGCTTTCCGAAAAAGATAAAGCGCTGCCTTTGCTGAAAGACGCAGAATTATGAATATTCTTATAACCGGCGCTAACGGACAGCTTGCGGAGGAGTTCAGGCGATATTTCGAACGCACCGGAACGCACCGGATCACTGCATTAAGCAAAAAGGAACTCGATATCTCTGATTTCGAATCAGTCTCGGAAGCCTTATCCCGCAGTAACCCTTCAATTGTCATAAACTGTGCAGCATACAACCTTGTGGACAGGGCCGAGGACGATAGGGACGCTGCTTTTCTCGTGAATGCCACAGGGGTGAAAAATCTTGCTGCTTTGTGCAGTAAGAACAAGGCGCTTTTAATTCACTATAGCACCGATTATGTTTTTGACGGAACAAAAGAAAATTATTATACCGAGGCGGACAGCACCTATCCATTGAATGTGTATGGAGAAAGCAAGTTGTCAGGAGAGCGGCTGCTGGCAGAGGAAAACGATGATTTTTTGCTATTCAGGGTTAGTTGGGTATTCGGTAAGGGGACTGCCAGCTTTCTTTATAAACTGTCGGAATGGGCAAAAGACAGAGATGTTTTGAAGATAGTATGCAATCAGGTCTCTGTCCCGACCTACACAAATGATATTGTAAAGTACACAATCGCTGCTTGTGATAAGGGTCTGAGAGGTGTTTACCATTTGACCAACGGCGGTTATGCCTCCAGATATGAGGTTGCGCGTTATTACATCAAAAGGCTTGGACTCAAGAGAACAGTACTGCCTGCTGACCCGAATTTTTTTAACGAGCGTGCCAGGCGTCCATATTTTTCCGCGATGTCGAATCTAAAACTGTCAAAAGACCTGGATATGGAGATACCTGAGTGGACTGATGCTATTGACAGATTTGTAAAAAGTAAATTTTGAATTTTGAATGTTAAATTTTGAATTGTGGAGTAAACAAAAATATAACTTCCTTAATTCAACATTCAAAATTTAAAATTTAAAAAGAGCGGGGTGATATATGAAGAGACTGTTGATTACGGGCGGTGCGGGATTTATCGGAAGCGAATTTGTAAGGCAGGCGGTAGAGCGGGGATATACGGTCAGCGTTGTTGATGCCCTTAGCTATGCCGGTGATATATCACGAATAGAAAAAGTTGAAAAGAAGCTCACTTTTTACAAGGCCGACATAGGGAATGCGGATCTTATGCGGTATATTTTTGAGACAGAGAGACCTCATGCCGTTATTCACTGGGCAGCGGAAAGTCATGTCGACAGGAGCATTCTGGATGCAACGCCATTTCTTGGAACGAATATAAAGGGCACACATAGCTTGCTCGAGGCGTCGCGGCATTGCAAGGTTCAACGTTTCATAAATATATCGACAGATGAGGTATACGGAGAGCTATCAGCAAAGGGCCATTTTCATGAAACCTCTCCGCTGAACCCCAACTCGCCTTATTCAGTAAGCAAGGCGTCCGCCGATATGCTGGGGAGGGCATATTTCAGGACCTATGGCTTGCCGGTAGTAACGGTCAGACCTTCAAATAATTATGGCCCGTGGCAGTATCCGGAAAAACTCATTCCCGTGGTCATACTGAAAGCGCTCCGGAATGAGAAAATCCCTGTTTATGGTAAAGGAGAGAATATCAGGGAATGGCTGTTTGTTTCTGATTGCGCCGGTGCGGTCTTTTCTGTTTTGGAGCATGGTAAGCCTGGCGATATTTATAATCTTGGAAGCGGTGAGGAAAAGAGGAATATAGAAGTGGTCAGGGGAATCCTGTATTTGATGGGAAGGACGGAAAAACTGATTGAATTTGTAAAAGACAGGCCGGGCCATGACTACCGCTATTCTCTGGATTCAGCGAAGACCGGGAAACTGCCTGGATTGAAGAAGCGGTTACCTTTTAAAAAAGGGATCAAGGCGACTGTAGAGTGGTATACAGACAACATATCCTGGGTGGAGAAAAAGGCAGGTAATAGGTGATGGGTAATGGGTGATAGGTGAAGCCGAAATAAATTTATTTCCCATAACCTATGACCTATGACCTATAACCTTTGGAATTTATGCGTTTAGGCAATAGAAATAAAGAACTGGCATGTGTGGCTGCGCTTATTCTAATTGATATTCTGGCTTTCTACGCGGCGCTTTCTTCTTCGTTTTTTACAAGAAAACTGCTGAACATGTTTTTTGCCGGATTAATAACTTTTGATTTCTCACTGGGTTACTATTTCCGGTTCTGGTGGATACCTCTAATATTTATTATTGCTATTGCATATGAAAAACTGTATGTAAAGAGGCTCCCGCTCTGGGATGAAACGCGAGAAATGATAAAGGCGGTTACCGCCTCGGTAATTGTAATTTTTGCGATTGTATCACTGGGAAAGTTGAGCAATGTCATTTCCCGTCTCGTCGTAGTTTTTTTGTGGCTTTATGGCCTGGTCCTGTTCCCTTATTTCAGGTCATTGGGCAAGAAAATCCTCTCAAGGATCGGTCTCTGGCGGGAAGATGTCATAATCATAGGCGCCGGCGATACGGGGATCGAAATTGCGGAGGGAATAATGAGGGAAGCCCATCTCGGCTATAAGATTATCGGGTTCCTGGATGATGCTGAAGAAAAGAAGGGCATGGAGATACGCATTGATAATGCGACGTATAAAGTTTTTGGGAAGGCGGCGCATTTCAGGAAATTTGTGAATTTATTGCATATATCGACCGTTATTATAGCAATCCCTTCGCTCTCTCTTCAAAGGATGTCCGAGATTACCAGTGCGGTCCAACGATACACAAAAAGCGTGCTTCTTGTCCCCGACCTTAAAGGCATAGCTCTTCTTAATACCGAGTTGTATCATCTTTTCATGCAACAGCTATTTCTGCTGAAGACAAATAACAACTTAAAATCATTGTTCAACAGGTTTGTAAAGAGGAGTTTTGATCTTGCCGTGGCAATCCTCTCTTTCCCATTGTTATTTCTTGTAGCGGGGCTTATCGGAATCCTCGTTAAAATTGACTCCCCAGGCCCTGTATTCTATTCGCACCTCCGTATCGGCCAGAAAGGGAAGCCCATAAGGGTTTATAAAATAAGGACCATGTACCTGGACGCCAGGGAAAAGCTGAAGGAATTTCTGGAAAAGGACCAGTCAGCCAGAGCGGAGTGGGGAACTTTTTTTAAATTGAAGAATGATCCGAGGGTGACCAGGATCGGAAAATGGTTGAGGGGGAACTCTCTCGACGAACTGCCGCAGTTCATAAATATAGTAAAGGGTGATATGAGTCTGGTGGGCCCGAGGCCTGTTTTGCAAGAGGAGATAGATTATTACTATAAGGGGTATGCCGACTATTATTTTATGGTCAAGCCCGGGATGACCGGTCTATGGCAGACAAGCGGAAGGAATGTTATAAACTATGAGGTTAGAGTAAAGCTCGACACGTGGTATGTATTGAACTGGTCCTTATGGTTTGATATTGTCATATTATTTAAAACGATCAGGGTTGTGCTCAGCAAAGAAGGCGCGTATTAAAGGGGTCTAACTTTTCCCTTTCTTTTTAATGTACCAGTAGGCGGCGGCCCCTGCTGCAGCGCTTGTGCCTATCCCTATCCCCCATGCAGTACGCATTTTTTTTGCTTTCCGGTCGCTAATTCTTTTATACCTTTCAGCTACTGCTTCGCAGTGCCGGTCGTCTTTTTTGCAAAAATTGAAGATGCTCCTGAAAAGTTTCGCCCGTTCCTCTATGATTTCCTGAAGCGAACTCCAATACCTTACTCTTTCCGTCCGACCTTTGTGCTCTCTCAGGTTTTTTTCCTTTTCAATGGTTTTAATAAACGCTTTCAGCAGGGTTTTGTCGGCGCCGCGGTAGAGTGGCAGCTCGGGGTTGTCGATTCGCTGCAATATAGGCCATTGATGGTCTTCCTCCTGCTGAAATATTTCAGATAACGAGCGTTTGCCGAGGTGCAAAAGAATTGTAGATTTTAGTACGGACCGGTAGAAGTTCTCTATCATGGGACGTTCAAAACCTGTATCCCTGAAAATCTTTAAGAATTCTTTAAGACTGATCATAGTTACATTATACCCGACAATAACCGTCTTCCCCAAATCTCCGCTATTCTGATATACTTCGGTAAAAGCAGGATATATTAACAAAGCCTTTGAGTGCTCATGAATTTCTGATATACTTCTATCATAAACAAGCAGGAGGGCGGATGTTCAGGGTTGAATTAATCTGCATAAACTGCCGGAGAATAATTTGCTGAAACTGCGCGACGGCATAGTCGAACTTTACAGAAAGGTCGCAATCTCTGTTCCCAAGGATATAGAGGAGGCTGTGGAAGCGGCCTTTTCCAAGGAGGACCAGGCGCTTGCCAGGGAACCCCTTGATAGTGTGCTTAAAAAAGTCTCTCTTTCAAGGGCCGGCAGCTGTCCAATATGTGAGGACACTGGTTTCCCGGTTTTTTTCGTCAAGGTCCCGATGGGCCTGAGCCATCGGGCCATAAGAGAGGTTATTGTTGATGCAACGCGGCTCGCTACGAACAGAGTGCCTCTTACTCCCAATGCCGTCAACAGTATCACCGATATGAATTCAGGGGACAATGTCGGCGACGCATTCCCCCTGATATACATTGACGAGACCGATGAGCAGACACTCACAGTTGATCTTATGCTGAAAAGCGGACTGAGCGAAAACCTGGGGCAGATATATAAGCTCCCCGCTTTGCTGAATGCGGGTGGAACTGAAGTCACTGCCGGCAGGGACTTTGACGGTGTCGTGAAGTGTGTTCTCGATGCAGTATCGAGGGCCTGGGGCGAAGGTTGCCCACCCTACATAATAGGGGTAGCGATAGGCGGTGCAAAAGACCAGGTGACGTTTCTGTCAAAAAGGCAGTTGATGCGAAGGCTTCATGATGTCCACCCTGATCCGGCAATTGCCGGCCTTGAATTGAGGATACTCGGCGAAGTAAACAGCCCCGGCAGCAGGCCTGCTTGGGTTGTGGGGCAGACCACCGCGCTCGGCGTAAAGATCGCGGCTGCACACCGCCATCCGGATTCGTATTTTGTTGATGTTTCTTTTGCCTGCTGGGCGCACAGAAGGGGAAGGCTGATATGGTAAGAAAACGGGCAATAGGTTATAGGTAATAGGTTATGGGCAAAAAAAAAAAAAGAGACTTTTCCTCGTTACAATGACCTATAACCCATGACCTGATTTTAAAATGACCTATGACCCATGACCTATTACCCAGGCTCTTTATTGCCGGCGGCACCGGCTTTATCGGCAGGCATCTCGTAAGCGCACTCGGGGCTGGAGGACTGCAGGCGAAGTGTCTGGCGCGATCTGCTGCCAAGAGTGAGATCTGCAAACAAGCGGGTTTTGACGTTGTCATTGGTGACATTACCGACCGCGAAAGTCTTAAAGGCAAGCTCGATAACTGCGATGTGGTCGTCAATCTCGTCGGCATAATAGAAGAAAAGGAAGGCCTGAGTTTTGACCTGGTCCATGTCTCCGGCACAGAGAATCTGGTCTACGAGGCAAGGAAAGCAAAGGTCAGGCATTTTTTTTATCAAAGCGCGCTCGGCGCATCGCCCTCTTCCTGGTCCAGGTACCTTAAGACAAAAGCGGCAGCTGAAGATATCGTCATGAAGAGCGGCATTCCTTATACCATTTTCCGGCCGTCTCTTGTTGTGGGAGACGGGGACGGGTTTACCTCAAAGCTTAGAGATCTGATTGCATCCAGTCCTGTTGTCCCTGTCCCAGGAGACGGTAACGCGAAATTTCAGCCTATTTACATCGGGGACTTGGTCAAATGTTTTCTCAAACTTTTTTCGTCCCCACCCCACCCGTCCTCGCCTAACCAAGGGGAGGAGCGAGGAGGGGTATATGAACTGGGAGGTCCGGAACATGTTGCCTATAATGAACTTCTTTCCCTGCTTATGGAGGCAACGGGCGCCCGCAAGCCCATTGTTCATATTCCTATAGAGCTGGTCAAGCTGGGACTGCCTTTATCAAAGGTTCTTCAAGGGATGGCCGGCCTGCTTGGGAAAAAGGTCCCAACTGTCACCCGAGACCAGCTGAGGATGCTGGAAATAGACAATATTTGTGACGAGGATGCAGTGGAAAGAAATTTCGGGTTTGTCCCGGTCAGCTATAAAGAAGCGCTGAAACTGTTCATCAAAAGACAGTAAATAGTAAACAGTAAATAGTAATTATTAACCCGGCAATTTAATATGTAAACTATGCTGCATACCTGATTCTCGGATGCTCAAAGTATTTTTTAACCCGCCCTGGAAGTTTTTGAAGTTTCCTCATGTGTGATACCATCTTCCGTTTCAATTGTTTGTCATTGCGTGCCGGCAGTCCTGAATGAACAGCGTATTTGATGTCACAGTTCAGATATTCGTCCGGGTTCAGTTCGGGTGAGTACGAGGGCAAGTAGAAAGCCTCGATCTCTTTTGTGTGCTCCTGAAGCCATGTTTTCACGATTTTGCTGTGATGAGTCTTAAGGTTATCTACTATCAAGAATACTTTTCGCCCGGTATCCTGTACCAGTCTTTTCATGAACTTAATCATCAAATCCGCATTCATGGCCTCTTTATATATCATAAACCTCACTTTGCCCTGATTCGTAATTGCCGAAACCATACTCATGCTCGTCCGATTGGCGTTGAGCCGGACAGTAGGCGTTTTACCTTTTGGTGCATACCCCTTGGCCCTGTTTTCGTCATTGCGCAGGCCAGTCTCATCACACCAACTGATCTCAGCCCCTTCCTCCTTTGCGCGCTTGGCTATCTCGGGATACTCATCCTTAAGCCACTTCTGAACTTGCTCCGGCCTCTGCTCATATGCCTTACGAATCGGCTTCTGTGGGGTAAAACCCCAACGCATCAGATATTCCCCTACAGTTCGGATTGGCATTTTTATACCGTGCTCACGCTTGATCAACTCCTGCACGGCCTGACGGGTCCACAGGGCAAACGGCATCTTCATCTGATCTGGGGTCCTATCCTGTATTGTCTTCTGAACTGAAGCTTCTTGCTCTTGCTCAAGAGTCCTCTGTTGCCCTGTCCTGCGACCTCGCTGCCCCTTTGATATCCCATGCATACCCTCTCGTTCATATCTCTTGTACACTCGACAAGTATATGTGAGAGAAACTCCAACCACGTCGGCTATCTCGGCGTATGGCATCCCACGCTGACGGAGCTTCACTACCTGCCGACGTATCTGATACTGTGCATCTTGACTTAATGTGCGTGCATCGATTTTTTCCATGCATATATTTTAACATATTATTGCCCTGTTTAGTTGCCGAGTTAATAGTAAAAGTAAAAGATGTAAAAAAGACGCATGCTTGTAACTTTTTGAAATAATTTTTTCTGTTTTTGCCGGGCGTTTATTCTTCACTATTTACTACTTACTCTTCACTACTTACTATTTCAGGGCTATTTTACTACAAGGACCGAGCATTTGGAATAATCAACAATTTTGGATGAGACGCTGCCCAGCAGGAACTTTTTTGCTCCGTGCCTGCCGTGAGATCCTGTTACAATAAGATCAACTTTCATTTTTTGTGCGGTTTCAAGTATCTTTTCAGCAGGGTCTCCCTGCCTGATCAGGGTTTTGACATCGACTGATTTGCCCGAAAGGGACTTTCTTATTTTTTCCATGGCGTCACGTGTCTCATTTGACAGTGATTCGAAAACACGGTTTCTATCAACGTCCGGCAGTTCCGTAAGATAAAGCTCAGGAACTACGGCAACAACAGTAAGCGATCCATTAAAGCCTATAGATAATTCGATGGCTTTTTTTAGGGCCTTATCGGACGATTTGGAGCCATCATGGGCAACGAGTATTTTCTGCATTATTCCCCCCTTTAAGACAGGTTTAGGTTGAGGTTGAGGTTGAGAAAAACCAGCGTCGACTCCATCTTAACCCTAACCCGTAATCTTAACCTGTATTTTAGCATATTTTACCGTGGCTTAACACGAATTTTTATGGGGGTCCCTTTAAAGGAGTATTCATCCCTCAGGTTTTTTTCTATATATTTGAGTTGAGGCGCTTTGAGCGCTGACGGGTAATTCGCAAAAATGGCGAAGACCGGGGGTTCGATCTCTGCCTGCGTTATGTACTGAAGTTTCATCTCTTTGCCCTTGTATCTCGGCAGCGGTCCTGCCGAGGCCAGCTTTTCGATGAACCTGTTCAACTCCGCAGTGGGTATCCTTTTCCTTCTTTCAGCGATGATTTCATCAATAAGAGAGAATATCTTGGTTATTCTTGTCTTTTCGAGGCCGGAAACAGTAACGACGGGAGCATAGTGCATGAACCACATTTTCCTGTTCAGCTGGTTCGTGATTTCTTTAAAGGCATTTTCGGGATCTTTTACCAGGTCCCATTTGTTAAGCAGAAACAGCGCCCCCTTGCCGTACTCGTCGACAATGCCCGCAATTCTTTGGTCCTGCTCAGTTATGCCTTCTGAGGCATCGAGAACGATAACCGCAACGTCCGCGCGTTCTATGCTTTTCACCGCCCTGACCATGGAAAAACTTTCCAGGGAATATTCTTTTTGTTTTTTCCTGATCCCTGCAGTATCAACAAAGAGATATTTTTTGCGATAATGGGTGCATATGGAATCAACAGAATCTCTCGTTGTCCCGGCAACAGGGCTGACAATATGCCTGCTTTTGCCGAGCAGCGAATTGATAAGAGTGGATTTCCCGGTATTCGGCCTCCCCACAACAGCAATCCTGGGGGTAGTGTTTTCTTCGGGTTCAGCATTTTCCGTATAGTAGCCCTCTGGCAGGCAAGCCATGACTGCGTCCATCAGATCGTCAATCCCAAGCCCGGTTATAGCGGAAACAGGGACAATTTTTTCCGCGCCTATGCTATAAAACTCCAGTGCCCTGCCTTCCTTTATCATGCTATCGATCTTGTTGACTGCCCAGAGGATTTTTTTTCTTGATTTTCTAAGCATGCCTGCAAGTTCCAGGTCTGACGGATTAAGCCCCTCCTTACCGTCGAGGAGATGGATTATAACATCCGCTTCATTTACTGCGAACAAGGCCTGCTCTTTTACCTGGCGGGCTATATCAGAGGTCTGATGGGGGACGCCGTGTCCGCCACTAAGCGCCTTTGACTTTTGGGGGATACTGTCGGCATAAAAACCTCCGGTATCAACAATCGTAAGTTGTTTCCCCTCCCATTCGGTCCGCCCATAATTCCTGTCCCGCGTAACACCTGGGGTGCTTTCTGTAATCGCTGTTGACTGGGAGGAGATTCTGCCTAACTTCACCAGACGGTTGAAGAGGGCTGATTTCCCGACATTTGGTCTTCCGACAATAGCAATCAGCGCGCTCATGCGGAAATCTCCGAAGGTGAGAAGTTGTGAGGTTGAGAAGTTGTGTTTTTGCTCATCTTCGCACCTTCACATCTTCAACTCTGACTCTGACCGACATTAATCTCATAAGCTTTGATTTTCTTGTGGAGATTGCTCCGCTCCATGGCAATGGCTTCAGAGGTCTTTGATATGTTCCAGTTGTTTTCTTCCAGCTTTTTTATAATAAAGTCCTTTTCAAATGCGTCCCGTGCATCTTTCAGCGTCTTACGGTTGAAATAGTCATATTCTTTTAAGGACGGACCAGTCCCCGATATTCGGGATGACAGGAATATTCCCATTGCTTCAATGTCCTCTCTTGTGACGATTGGAGAAGGGACCATTATTATAAGCCTTTCGACAATATTTTTCAGTTCTCTGATATTGCCGGGCCAATCGTAGTCCTGAAAGAGCTTAAGCGCATCGGGGGCTATATTTTTAGGCCTCAAACCGTTTTCGAAAGCAAATGCTTCGATGAGATGATGAGTAAGCTGCGGGATGTCCTCAAGACGTTCGCGCAAAGTCGGCAATGTCAGGGGAATAACATTAAGCCTGAAGTAGAGGTCCTCTCTGAAACTCCCCTTCCTTACTTCTTCGGCAAGGTTCTTATTTGTAGCGGCGATTATCCTGACGTCAACCTTTATGTTCTTGCTGCCGCCTACCCTCTGAAAGACCTGCGTTTCAATCACTCTGAGCACTTTGGCCTGGGTCTGAAGGGTCATGTCGCCGATCTCATCGAGGAACAATGTGCCCTTGTCCGCGAGCTCGAACTTTCCGCTTTTCCTCTCAGTCGCGCCGGTGAACGAGCCTTTTTCGTGGCCGAACAATTCGCTTTCTATCAACTCCTGCGGTATTGCGGCGCAGTTGACCTCTACAAAGGGTCCGCGGGCGCGGGCACTTTTTTCGTGGAGCAGGCGAGCAACAAGCTCTTTGCCGGTGCCGCTTTCTCCCAATATCAGCACCCTGCTGTTGCCCTGGGCAGCCATCTCTATCTGCTGTTTTAACGCAGCCATTTTTTGCGAATCCCCGATCATTGTGCATCTTTTTGTTAAATCCGCCCTGAGCGCACGGTTTTCCGTTTCGAGTTGTTTTTTTTCAAGCGCCCGTTTTGTAACTATAAGCACTTTTTCAAGGGAAAGGGGTTTTTCGAGAAAGTCATAGGCGCCCAGCCTGATGGCCTTGACGGCGAGTTCTATATTGCCATGCCCTGAAATAACAATGACCGGTATGTCATTATCAATCTCTTTTACTTTTGACAGGGTTTCAAGACCATCTATTCCGGGAAGCCAGACATCAAGCAGAAGAATATAAGGCATGCGTTCTTTGATGATGTCCAATGCCTCCTCGCCTGAAGCAGCGGTCACCACCTCATAACCTTCGTCCTCGAATATCCCGGAAAGGCTTTCTCTTATGCCTTCCTCATCGTCAACAATCAGTATAATTTCCTTATTCACAATAACCCTCGGTAGTAGGTAATAGGTCATGGGTCATGGGTAAAAAAACAAATAACAAAACTTTTATATTTATCATTTAACCAATAACCAATAACCAATAACCTATTACCCATGACCTGTTTTATAAAGGCAATTCTATGGTAAAGATGCTTCCCCGTGGGACATTGTCCCTGACCAGTATTCTTCCCCTATGGTCAGCGATTATCTTGTTTGCTATGGCCAGACCGAGCCCCGTGCCGCCCTTTCTACCTGAGAAATAGGGCAAAAATAACTTTTCTTTCTCTTCATTCTTTATGCCGGGCCCGGTGTCAGCTATGTCGATTACTATTTTACTATTTTCATATACATTTAAGGAAATAATGATAGAGCCTTTATTATCCATTGCTTTTATCGCGTTGTCGATGATATTGACCAATACCCGTTTGAACTGCTCAGCATCGAGCGTCACCGGAGGGATCTCCGTGTGCGGGGAGATCGAAATTTCCATGTCCTTAAACCCTTTATACAGGCCGACAACAGAATCGACCACGTCGGGGAGGCGGACAGTTACCTTGTTTACTTCAGGCAGTCTGCCGTAACGGGAGAAGACGTCGACTAATTTTCTCAGGCTTTCAACTTCAGAGATAATTGTCTGAGTCGATTTCTCAAACACAGCGTCAAAATCCTCGTCCTTCTGCTGCCATTTCTTTATCAGGCGTTCAGTAGAAAGCTTGATAGGTGTAAGGGGGTTCTTTATCTCATGGGCCAGTCTCCTGGCAACCTCCTGCCAGGCTGTGGCCTTTTGCGCCTTTATTAAATCAGTAAGATCATCGAAGACTACGAGCATCCCGATGGCCTTTGAGGTGTACGATTCCCTGATGCCGGACACGAAAAGCCTGAGTATGGCGATCCTGCCATCTATATTGACTTTGACTTCCCGTTTGATTTCGCGTATCACCCTGCCTTCCATCTCTTGTACCATGTCCGCAATGTCACCGGAATGAAACGAAGAGATAAACGAAAGGTAATTATGCCCTTTCGCGGCCTCCTGCTGTACGTTCAGAATGGAGCACGCAGCCTTGTTGATTGTAAGGATAGTCCCGCTATTGTCAAGAAAGATAACGCCGGAATTGATATTATCAAGGATGTTCTCGAGGTAAAGCCTCCTCTTGTCCGACTCGATGTAAGCCTTTTCGAGAGATTCCTTGCTGTCTTTGAGTTGTTTTACCATCGCATTAAATGAGGTGATCAGCAGGCCGATTTCATCTTCGCTCTTTGCCGTGACCCGGACGTCAAGATTGCCGGATGCCACCTGTTCAGTTGCCATTGCAAGGTTCTGTATCGGGGTGGTAATCCCACCGGATATTTTCAGGGAAACCCAGAGGCCGGCAAAGACGATCAGGAGCGTGAAAAATCCAAGGATAAGAACATAATTCAGCTGCAGCGGTTCCCTGAAAGTCTCGATTTCCATGTAATCCTCATAGAGTTCTTTCAGCTTTTCCGATTTCCCTGAAATACTCTTGGGCAGGAGCATTTCTACAACGATTGCTCCTTTGCCGCCATGCAAACGGTCCGGCACCGCTGCTCTAATGATGTCACCATTGCTCGTCGAGATAATTTCGGTCCCCTTAATGCCTTTAAACGCTTCCCTGATAATGTCGGTTGCACCCTCCGGCGGTGATGCATACTTGTGGACCGACATGTCGCCGGGAAGGGGCTGGCCCCCGCTAGCGGCATGCTCTGCTGCAGCGAGCACTCTCTGCCTCCCGAAATCGTAAAAGGCCCTCACAAGTTCAATCGATTTTTTAAAAGGCTCTTTCATTTGAGGCGAAAAAATGTGGTTTATATAATTAGTGGCGAGTCCGCTTGCCGCAATAAAGAGAAAAGAGGAGGGGATAAGCGTGAGGATAACAAAAATGGTCATGAGTTTTGTCCTGAACTTGTGCCCGAGGACTTTATAGCGTCTTTCCATGTAAAGCTTGAAGATGTTTTTTCCCACAAAAAACATCAATGTCAGGAGTGCGACTACATTGAATGTGAGCAGGCTGATGAGAATGATACGAGTAGTCATAGCAACGGCGGGAAGCCTGATAAAATGGAGTTCAACAGCCGTTATTGCCGCGATGAACAGCAGAAGCCCGGAAACCGTTAACAAATATTTCATCAGCCTCATGGCTGTGTCCCTTTTTTGTTTATCTCGAATGTTTGGGAGTTTTTAGAAATAGAAAAATCTTTGTCCGGCACAAAAAAGAGGAGGTAGCCTATCACCGGCGGCAACTTCCTTATCCGCGATTCAGCAGTGACCTTTATGAAATAGGTCCCGCTCTCCAGCGCTTTAACATTCGTGAGCTTTATCTCGGGAAGATCCATGGCCCAAGTGACCATTGCCTCCAGGTCGTTAAACCGCTTTTTAAGATAAATGTTGCCGGTGACCCTGGCGGCAATATATTCTCTTTTGATAGGATTGCTTTTTAACGTTGTTATTATTTTTTGCCCGAGGACAAACTCATCCGGCCAGATATTCCACACCCTGAAGAGATCTATGTAAAAAATGAATTCTTTTGTTAACCCATCACCCAGTTCATCCACTATTTTCTGGTCCAGCCTGACAGCGGTTGCTACATAGAGTTCGTTATCGGCCAGCCTGAAATTTACCGAGGAAATTTCTGCTGCAGTACCCGTCCTTACAAATACCAGCAGCTCAAAGAGCACCAGCAGGGATAGTATTTTTATTGAAAACTTTTTGCTTGACATATCACCCAAAAATTTATTCTGATTATACCACAGTGACATAGGTGCGTCATGTCCCTTCACAATTAGGGGTAGTGGGCTACTTTGTCTTTGTTCTGGATCATCTGGGTTAACACGAGTGGGCTGGTAACGTCCAGCCCACATATTTACCGGGCAGGCAGATGGTATGGTAATATAAAAGATAGGGGATTGATGATGCTGCCGGAACTTAAATATGATGCAAACGGGCTCATTCCTGCCATTATTCAGGACGCCTGGAACGGGGAAATTCTGATGATGGCATATATGAATGAGACCTCCCTGAAAACGACCATCGAGACGGGCTTTACGCATTTTTGGTCGCGGTCGAGGCAAAAGTACTGGAAAAAGGGCGAAACCTCAGGCAACGTGCAGGAGGTCAGGGAAATTTTCTACGACTGCGATGCCGACACCCTGCTCGTAAAGGTGATACAGCATGGCGGATGTGCGTGCCATACTGGTGAGCGCACCTGCTTTTATAGAAAGATAGAACCTTAATGCAATTTTGAATGTTGAATTTTGAATGTTAAATTATGGAGGTCAAACATTAAATAAATTATTTTCTTGATTCAACATTCAAAATTCAACATTCAAAATTTCCGGAGCGGAGGGATTATGCACGATTGTATTTTTTGCAAGATTGCTCAAAAGGAGATTCCTGCGAAGATCGTATATGAGGACGAGCATGCACTGGCGTTCGAAGATGTGAACCCTCAGGCTCCTGTGCATATGCTGGTTATCACTAAACGCCATATCCCTACTATTCTCGATACCGCAGACGGGGATGAAGCTTTGATGGGCCATCTCCTTGGAGTTTGCAAAAAGCTTGCGATGGACAAGGGCATTGCAGAACGTGGTTTCAGGATCGTATCGAACTGCAACCCCGATGGTGGACAGGTGGTGTATCATTTACACCTGCATGTGCTTGGAGGACGCAAGCTGCGCGGGCCACTGGGATGATCAGGATATGCATATAATCAACAAGCGCACTGTCTGGGAGGGCGGTTTTCTCAGAGCGCTAAAAATTGCTTATACCGACAACTCGGGCAGCTTGCGGTCATGGGAAGCTGTTGAACGGGTGAACTGCAGGGGTATCGTCAGTATTGTTCCGTTGACGGCCGAGGGTGATATACTGCTCGTGCGGCAGTTCAGGCCTGTGCTGGACGGCTTTGTCGTGGAATTCCCTGCGGGACTTAATGACAGAGATGAAAGTCTCCTGGAAGCGGCCAGGCGTGAACTGGTTGAAGAAACAGGCTGCACTGCCGAAGAATTTATTTTCCTTGCCGAAGGCCCTATCTCCTCAGGCCTTTCAACAGAAGTGCTGACTGTTTTCCTTGCCAAAAACGTAACTCCCGCGCCTGACCGGCTCAGACAGCTATACCTGCCGGACGAGTCCGAAGATATCGAAGTGATAACAATGCCGCTTTCGGCTATGGATGAGCGCCTTGCAACTTTTCAGGAGAGAGGAGATTTTATAGATTTGAAAATTTACGGGCTTGCCGAACTGGGGAAAAAGCGGTTAATGCGTATATGAGGACAAAAGGAGGGTCGGAGGATTGGAGGGTTGGAGGGTTAGCCAACATCCATCCCGCCAGTTCTCTGACCTTCTGACCCTCTGAGCTTCTGACCCTCCGCCTTAATTCATCTACTCGATTTTGATTGCTTCACTGGGGCAGACATTGGCAGCTTCAGTGCAATCGCACGAATCGCACTTGTCACTTATTACCCAGGCCTTTTCATCCCTCAGTTCGAAGACTTCAGGGCATACTTCAACACATGAGCCACAGCCTATGCATAGGTCAAGATCAACGACAGGTGTTGCCATAAAAAACCTCCTGAAAAGTATTTATCGTATATTATACCAAATATTTTAAAAACTGTCGTATAAAACTACTCCCCTCCTCATGTCTTCAATCCCGTCAACTCCCGCTTTAATCTAAATATGTATTGATTTTTAGCACTGTTTTCATGATAATTGTATAACTAACACACAATAGGCAATAGGTTATAGGTCATAGGCAAAGAAAAAAAAGGTCACCTATAATCCGTCAGCTGTTTTATGCTTTATTACGGAGGGTTCGTATGGATATAAAGGCCTTTGTTCTGGGGAAGGCGAGGGAGGCTAAGGAAGGCGCGCGCAGTCTTGCAAAGGCCCCTACCAGCAGGAAGAACACCGCTTTAATCAAGATGGCTGAGGCCCTCAGGACCAGGCGGGAAGAGCTTATTGCTGAAAATAAAAAAGACATTGAATATGCCGAAAAGGGGGGTCTTTCAAAGGCGCTCGTCGACAGACTGACCCTCACTGGAAAACGGGTAGAGGAGATGGCGGAGGGGCTCATTGAGGTTGCTCAACTTCCTGATCCCGTTGGAGAAATATCCAACATGCGGCAGCGGCCCAACGGCATGGCAGTCGGCAGGATGAGAGTGCCCATAGGCGTAATAGGCATCATTTATGAGGCGCGTCCGAATGTAACCGCTGATGCAACCGGCTTGTGCTTGAAGGCAGGGAATGCCGTCATTTTGAGAGGGGGGTCTGAGGCCCTGCACTCCAACAGGGCAACTGCAGCTATTTTAAGGGACGTTGCAAGGGCGGAAGGGTTCCATGAAGGCGCCATAACATTTATAGACATCCCTGAAAGGGAAGCCATCATGGAGATGCTGAAACTGGAGGGCCTAATAGACCTTATTATCCCACGCGGAGGGGAAGGGCTTATAAGAGCTGTAACGGAAAATTCGAGAATCCCCGTGCTTAAGCATTATAAAGGGGTTTGTCACGTCTTTGTTGACAGGGATGCCGATTTGGCAATGGCTGAGGCCATATGTTTTAATTCCAAGGTGCAAAGACCCGGGACCTGCAATGCAATGGAAACCATGCTGGTTGACAAGCCTATTGCGGAGCGTTTCCTTCCCGCAATTGTAAAGCGGTTCAAGGATGCAGGGGTTGAATTGCGAGGGTGCCCTCGTACCATTGCTCTGTTTCACGATATTAAAGGGGTAACGGACGAAGATTACTACCGCGAATACCTTGACCTGGTATTGAATGTAAAAATAGTGGAAGACATGGACGAGGCGATGGAGCATATTGCCAGGTACGGGTCAGCCCACTCGGATGCGATCGTCACAACGAGCTATGAAAGGTCGATGAGGTTTTTAAGGGAAGTCGATTCTTCTGCCGTGCTGGTTAATGCATCTACCCGCTTAAATGACGGCCATGAATTCGGCCTCGGCGCAGAAATCGGCATATCCACTGACAAAATACATGCGCGAGGGCCGATGGGGCTTGAAGAATTGACCTGTGCAAAGTTTGTGGTCCTGGGGAGCGGACAATTAAGAGAATAAAGGAGGGAATTGAGAATGTCAGAGAAGCTGGGACACGAAGATTTTGTCAAGAAGGCAATAGTTAGTCTCAGGAAGGAAGGGTATAAAGGGATACATACCGTGTATTCCGGCTTTAACGAGGCATTTAAGAAGTATTTTGAAGGCGAAGACCCGGTCAAGGCGACAACGCAGCTCTCGCAGGAAGGCAAGATTGTTATAAGGCCTGTAAAGGGCGGCGTTATGCTGTACCTTCCGGAAGATGCCCCTGCAATGAAGGGACAGGGTGATGATGCGCTGAAAAAAATGGGACTGTAGAAGCCGTGAACCGTGCTTCCAAAGCACCTACTGTTGGTGAAACGTGAGAAGTAAAAGAACAAAATCCAAAAAGACAGACTCAACTAATATGAACCATGAAAACGTGAAATGTGGAAGTGGTCCTTTTTCACGATTCACGATTCACGATTCACGATTTTTATGAGGCTGGGAATTTTTGGTGGCACATTCAATCCTGTTCATTCAGGACACTTAAGGACTGCTGAGGAAGCGAGGTATAAAATCCGGCTTGATAAAGTGATTTTTGTGCCGGCAGGAAACCCTCCTCTTAAGGAACGCGATGCGGTTGCTGCGTCACACCGATATGCAATGGCAACCCTTGCCGCAGCTTCCAATAAAAACTTCATGGTTTCCGATTTCGAAGCCGTCAAGCGGGGGAAGTCCTATACCGTTGATACTCTTCAAATGCTTCGCAAGAGGTATCCTGGAGATGAATTGTTCTTTATCCTCGGCAGCGATGCCTTTCTGGATATTCCGAAATGGCGGGAGCCGGAAAGACTGACAGGCATGGCGGACTTTATCATCGTGGGGCGTCCCGGATTTAGCTTTGATGCTATCGCAGGCTCACCCTATATCAAAAATGTAAGTGAAGAAGTGAATAGTGAATTGAAACAAGAAAAAAAGCCTTCTTCTATTCACGATTCACCATTCACTATTCACTGTAGTTTTAACGGTTCACGGACTTTGAAGTTGGTGAGCGGCAGGAGCGCTTTTTTAGTGACGGTTACGCAGCTGGATATATCATCGACCGGCATCAGGCGTCTGGTCGAGGAGAAGAGAAGTATCAAATACCTTTTGCCTGCATCGGTGGAAAGGTATATAAAAAAACATAAATTGTACGTTTAAAGGCCGTGAATCGTGAATAGTGAAAAGTTAAAAGAATGTGAATAGTGAATAGTGAAAAGTGAATAGAAAAAAGTAAGAAGTAAGAAACCCGCCTTCGCGGGTATGAAGACTTTTTGCGAGACCATCAATATTAATGAAAGGTGATATGACAAAACGACGGTATTTTAAGTCTTTTTTTGTGCCTTTACTATTCACCATTCACTATTCACGGTTCACGGTTCTGCGAGACCATCAATATTAATGAAAGGTGAAATGATAAAACGACGCTATTTTAACTCTTTTTTTTGTGCCTTTACTATTCACCATTCACTATTCACGGTTCACAGTCTTTATGAGTAAACGGTTGCTTGTTATAGGTAATGATGAGAGCGTAATAAGGATAATACGCGAGGCGTTGGAACCCCTTGGCTACCGTATAGAGACAAGGGACAATATCAGGTCGGGCATTAAGATTGCGGACAAATATAAGGTCATGTTTCTTGACCTTATGCTTCCGGACGGCAACGGTATTGATGCGGTGAAGGAGATGAAGGTCTTTAATCCCGATTCTCTCGTGATTGTCATCACCTCGCGCGGGCGCAGGGAAAGCGCTATGGATGCCATGAAGGAGGGTGCCTATGATTACCTGGAAAAGCCCTTAGACAAAGAAGAACTGAAAATTGCTGCAGATAAGGCTTTCAGGGACCTGGCAATGCGCGAAGAACTCCTTAAGCTCAGGCAAAGCAAAGAAGACTCCATGCCTTTTTATAAGGGCGGCCAGATTGTGGGCAAATCCCGCAGTATCCTGAAAGTTTTCAAAGAAATCGGGAGAGTTGCTCCAAAAGATGTTACGGTGCTTATTTCCGGCGAGAGGGGTACCGGCCGGGAGCTTGTTGCGAGGGCAATCCATAAAAGCAGCAGAAAAAAATTAGGTCCCTTTGTCGCCGTCAATTACGGATTGATTCCCAGAGAACTCATGGAAGCGGAGCTTTTCGGGTGGGAGAAGGGTGCTTTCCCCGGTGCAGTGGAAAGAACGGAAGGCAAGATACAGGCTGCTTTCGGCGGCACATTGTTCCTTGATGAGATTTCCGAACTTGATTTTGACCTCCAGCCAAAACTCCTGCGCTTTTTGCAGGAGCGGGAGTACAGCCTGCTGGGAAGCACAAATGTCATTAAAGCCGATGTCAGGATTATTGGGGCCACCAACAAGGACCTCCAGGATTGCGTGAGGCGCGGCCTCTTCCGCGAGGACCTGTACCATGGGTTCAGTGCTGTTGAGTTGAAGCTGCCCCCACTCAGGGAAAGGAAAGAAGACACGCTCCCGTTAGCGCGTCATTTTCTAAATGAGTCAATAAAGGCCTTTGAGCTGCCTCCCAAAGATTTCTCTAAAGACGCGATAAAGTCGCTCTCCTGCTATGACTGGCCGGGCAATGTAAAGGAGCTTGAAAATTGCATAAAACGGGCTGCCGTTTTTTCAAAGGGAAGTCTGATCGAAAGGAGGGAGCTCTTTGCAAATGATTATAATGCGTGCTCTATAAAAGAGTTTATCGAAGTGAAGCTTGATGGCTTGCTGAAAAAAATGACCAGGATTGAGAATTCCAATCTCTATGAAACGATTATAGCGGAAGTCGACAAAGCCCTCCTGGGGATCGCGTTGAAGGAGACCAGTGGAAACCAGGTCCAGGCTGCGAAGGCCCTGGGGATCAACAGAAACACTCTCAACAAGAAGATGAAAGAGTATAAACTTATTTGATTTTTAAGTGTTAAATATGCTTTAATTATAATTCTTGGGTGCCCCAAATTATTGGTGTATCCTCCATGCCCTTCCTTTGTGAAAGGGCTTTATATCCATATGGAGGTGTTTGATGAATTGGTACGAAAGCATGGTCATTCTGAATCCTGCCCTTAATGAAGAGGAAATAAAATCCGCTATCGATAAGGTTTCAGAGCAGATAACGAAGTCGGACGGAGAGGTTTTTAAGGCCGATAACTGGGGGAGGAGGAAGCTCTCTTATGAACTCAATAAGCAGAAGATGGGAATATATATCTTCTACCTTTTCAAAGCCCCTTCCTCAACGATCGGCAAGATCGAAAGTTTCTTTAAAGTTTTTGACCCTGTTCTCAAATTCATGGTTATCAGACTCGGCAATAAACAGATAGAAGCGCTTCCCAAAGAGGTGCTGGGGTCTGATGTTGCCGCGGAACCCGGGGTCCCCGAAAAGGGGGATGCACCTCAGGTGGTTGAGCCATCAGCAGAGGTGAAAACAGGCGCAGATGTTTAACCGGATTATTCTTATAGGGAACCTTACAAGAGACCCGGAAGTGAGGTATACACCGGGCGGGACGCCTGTTGCCACAATTTCAATTGCTGTCAATTCCAAGTACAAACAGGGTGACGATACAAAAGAAGAGGTGCTTTTTATCAACGCTGTTGTATTCGGTAAACAGGCTGAGAGCTGCGGCCACTATCTGAACAAAGGCAATCCCGTTCTGGTGGAAGGCAGGCTCCGCGAACGCAAGTGGGAGTCGGATGGAGTCCAGAAGAGCAAATTTGAAGTTATAGCGAGGGATGTGAGATTCTTGCCAAAGCGGGACTCCGCCCGAGGCGGACAGGTGCGCGGTGAAGGAGCTGCCGATGCATCCGGTGCTGCCGATCTGGCGCCGCCGGATGAAACGACCGATTTAGAGCCGTTTTAAAAAAACAGGTTAAGGCTAAGTCAGAACCTATAATAAATTTTTCTCAACCTCAACCTTGACCTCAACCTGATATTTTAAGGAAAGGAGAAAATATGCAACAGAAGAGATTTCAGAAAAGGAAATTCTGCAGGTACTGCGCGGACAAGATAGCCTTTATTGATTATAAGGATTTAAAAGGCTTGAGGAGTTATATGACTGAGCGAGGCAAGATACTTACAAGGAAAATGACCGGGACCTGTGCGGCCCATCAGCGGGAATTGACCACTGCGGTCAAGAGAGCACGGTATATTGCGCTTTTGCCTTTTATGGAAAAATAGGATGCGCATACCGAAGAACTGGGTACCTTTTATGGCAAAACAGATTGTCAATAATCTTGTCAGCAAGGGACTTATTGAGCCGGCGGTCCCAGTTGACCGGCTTATTCAAGAAACCGAGGCTTTACTCCTGGATGAGCTTATGGCTGAAGACAGACTTAATGAAGAAGTGCGGCAGTTGCTGAAGAAGTACGAGTCTGAAATAGAAAAAGGAAGGCTTGATTTCAGGAAACTCTTCGATATGACAAAAAAGAAGCTTGTCAGGGAAAGGAACATAGTACTATGATGCTCTCCGATGATAAGATAACCCATACTACCCATTTGCTGCTGAAAGGACTGATGGAAAAGGGCTTGATTACCTTGAAGGAGGATGACGGCCTGGTTAGGAGAGAAATAAAACGCACTATCACCAACGAGTTAAAAGTCGGCGAGGAGATTGATGCCGAAGTGAAGAAAAAGCTTCAGTCTTACACCAAGAAGCTTATCGAGGGCAGCCCTGAATGGGAGATCATGTATAGAAAGTTTTTTGAAGAGGAAGATGCCAAAAAAGGCCGGAAGTAGGGTTTTCGCATCGGATATCAGCGAAGAGGAGATTAAAAAAGAGCGGAACATCGCCCGCAACCTCCGCCAGAGCACCTGGTGGAAAAGGAAGTGCGCCTCCGGCACTTGCTACTACTGTAATACAAGGGTTCCCGCAAGTTTGCTCACCATGGACCATATAGTGCCGCTGGTCCGCGGCGGCAAGTCGGTAAAAGGCAACATCGTCACCGCCTGCAAAAACTGCAATAATAATAAGAAATATCTGCTCCCCATGGAATGGGATGAGTATCTTAATAATGACAGGTCATAGGTTATAGGTGATGGGGAAAACTCAATAACGACAGGCTATAGGTCATGGGTTATAGGTTATAGGGAAAAAGCAAATTTTTTTCTATCTTTAATTTCAGTCCATAACCTATCACCCATCACCCATTACCTGACTTGTTCCCCATCAGTTCCTCGATCTTTGCACCGATATCTTTTGCTGCCATCAGCGATGTGCCGACAAGTATTGCAGCCACTCCGGCGCCCATAAGCGTTACAACGTCATCCCTGTTTCTGATGCCGCTTTCGCTTACGACGATGCGGTCTTCCGGGATCTCTTTTTTCAGCCTGATCGTTGTAGAAAGATCAATCTTTAATGTCCTCAGGTCGCGGTTGTTTATGCCGATAATATCAGCCTTCACCAATAGCGCCTTTTCAAGGTCTTCTTCGTTGTGCACCTCAAAAAGGACGCCGAGACGTAATTCCCCGGCCAAATGCAGATATTCCTGCGCCTGGTTCCTCTCAAGCGCTGCGGCAATGAGCAGCAGGGCATCTGCATGGTGCGCTTTAGATTCATATATCTGATAATCATCAAAGATAAAATCTTTCCTCAAGATGGGCATGGACGCAACTTGCCTGACTGTTTTCAGGAACGAGAGGCTGCCCTGAAAAAAATCTTCTTCAGTGAGGACGGATAGTGCGCTTGCATGCTTTTTTTCATAAATTGATGCTATTTCGACAGGATCAAAGACCGGCCGTATCACGCCCCTGGAAGGCGATGCTTTTTTTAATTCGGCAATAAGTCGTATTTCCCCCTTACCGGCACTCAAAGCACTCTTGAAGTCCCTCTCTTCATTATCAGCATCTGCGATGATGAGTTTTAACTCTTTCAGCGAAACATTACTTCTTGAGTTTGCCAGTCTCTCGGCCTTTTTTTGTATTATTTTCGCAAGAATATTCATGTACTGTGATTTTACTTCACTGATGTTCTAAAAACAAGGAAACAATATCAATACGACAGGAAGCATATAATAAAAGTTTTTTTAATAATACTATTTAAATAACTTGACAACCTATCGCAACTTAAGTTATAAATAGCAATTTGGTTCTGAAAAACGACTAAAAACTGAGGTAATAGATGAACACAATGGTTCCAGGTAATTTTGTGCCCACCGCATATTTTCCGGTCTTAATATTTATGATTATTGCGTTCTTATTTGGAGTAGTAGTGTTATTGATTGGCCAGCTGTTCAGGCTTAAAAGGCCTTACCCGGAAAAACTAATGGCTTATGAATCGGGGAACCCCCCTTTCGGAGAGGCAAGGCAGCGGTTCAATGTAAGGTTTTATATTATTGCCATGCTATTTGTTATATTTGATGTTGAAGCTGTCTTCCTGTACCCGTGGGCGCTTGTATATGATAAAATCGGTCTTTATGCGCTGATAGAAATGCTGCTTTTCATAGCCGTCCTCTTGATAGGATATGTCTATGCCTGGAAAAAAGAGGCATTTGAGTGGGACTAAAAGACGGGACTTGGGACTCGGAACTGGTGACTGGTAATAATGGGTACTTTGACTGGTCCCCAGTCCCGAAGAGAGGGGGTAAGGGTATATGATGGTATTAGAAAACACTACGGATTTAATTGAAGTGGAAGAGGGTGTGCGGGTAATTCCCGGGGCAAACACCATAATAACTACTCTTGATAAGGTCGTGGACTGGGCCAGATTGTCTTCCTTATGGCCGATGAGTTTTGGACTGGCCTGCTGCGCTATCGAAATGATGGCTTCGGGAGCCTCACACTATGATCTGGACAGGTTTGGGATAGTCTTTAGGGCATCACCGAGACAGGCGGATGTCATTATCCTCGCCGGTACCATCACAAAAAAAATGACCCCCATTATACGCAGAGTCTATGACCAGATGGCGTTGCCGAGGTATGTCATCGCGATGGGCAGTTGCGCCTGCAGCGGAGGGATCTTTAATACATACAGCACTGTTCAGGGCGCAGATACCTTTATGCCGGTAGATGTTTATGTCCCTGGTTGCCCGCCCAGGCCTGAAGCTCTTTACGATGGGATTATCAAGCTTCAGGAAAAGATAAAAAAAGAACACTTTAAATGGAGCATGTGGAGGTAAAAAAACAGGTAAAGGTTAAGGCTGAGGTTGAGAAGACCAAGACTTGATATTAACCTGAATCAATTATGGAACTGAAAAATATTGCAGAGATGATAAAAGAGAGATATCCTGCGGAACTAGTGGGGACAAAGGAATTCCGCGGCCAGATATCGGTTGTGCTGAGAAAAGACAGGATAAAGGAAGTAATGCGTTACCTCCATGACACTCCTGAGCTCTATTTCAATTTTCTTAAGGACCTGTGCGGTGTGGACTATTTAGGCAAAAAGGCTCCGCGCTTTGAAGTGGTTTACCATCTGTTCTCTCTGAGACACGGGCATATGATACGGATTAAGGCTGAGGTACCGGAGGAAGATGCGACAATAGACAGTGTTGTTGACGTCTGGGCCGGGGCCAATTGGCATGAGCGTGAGTGTTTTGACCTGTTTGGCATAACCTTCAAAGGCCATCCCGACTTGAGGAGGATCCTTATGCCGGAAGACTGGGAAGGGCATCCATTAAGAAAAGACTATCCGCTCAAGAGCGATCTCGGTGAAAAGGAATGGCGCGGATATACAGAGGTTGTCAAAATTGCAAAAAAGAACATTGGATATGAGGTAATTTAGATGCCGGCAATTGAAAAGGACCTTAAGACAAAAGAGTTGACCATCAGCATGGGGCCGCAGCACCCCGCTACACATGGCGTGTTGAGGGTTGTGCTCGAACTTGACGGCGAAAGCGTTGTTAAAATAACTCCCTATGTAGGGTATCTCCACAGGGGAGTGGAGAAGCTTGGTGAAAATCTGACATACCTTTCCGCGCTGCCTTTGACTGACAGGCTTGATTATATCTCCAGCATGTCCAACAATGTCGGGTATTGTTTGGCTTGCGAAAGGCTTTTCGGCATCGAGGCGCCTGAGCGCGCACAGTACATACGGACCATGATGTCGGAAATGACCAGGATAAGCAGTCATATAATAGGTGTTGCAACTCATGCCCTCGACATTGGCGCGATGACTCTCTTTCTGTATTCATTCAGAGACAGGGAAACGTTACTGGACTTGTTTGAAATGACCTGTGGCGCGAGGCTTACCGTGAGCTACCCCAGGATCGGCGGTGTGAGGAATGATGTAAGCCAGGAGTTTCTTGACAAATTATACGCATTCACTAATACATTTCATGAGACGATAGAGCGGGAATATGAGACCCTCCTGAATGAAAACAGGATTTGGAAGCAGCGGACGCAGGGCATCGGCGTTATAAGCGCCAAAGAAGCAATAAATTGGGGTCTTACAGGTCCTAACCTGCGCGGATCCGGCGTGCCTTATGATGTAAGGAAATATGCCCCATATGATGCCTATGAAAAGGTACAGTTCAACGTGCCGGTGGGAAAACATGGCGATGTGTACGACCGCTATCTCTGCCGGATGGAAGAGATGAAGCAGTCTAACTGGATCATAAAACAGTGCATCGAGCAGTTGCCCAAGGGGCCCATTATGGCGCCTGACGCTCCCAAATTCACCCTGCCTCCAAAGGACAGGGTATTGGCTGATATGGAATCGCTTATCCATCAATTTGTTTTGATTACAAAGGGCCCTATTACGGCGCCTGAAGGCGAAATATATGTGGCTACCGAAGTCCCTAAAGGCGAACTGGGCTATTATTTGATCAGCGACGGAACGGGAAAACCCTACAGGATGAGGCTGAGGGCGCCTTCATTTGTCCATTTATCGGCGTTGCCGGTTTTATGCCGTGACGCCATGGTGGCGGACGTTGTTGCAAATATCGGCACTCTCGATATAGTGCTAGGGGAATGCGACAGATAGCAATACAGGTATATCGGATTACAGCGGAGGTATCAGGGTGAACTTAGTCGATATGGCGGCCTCATCAGGGAATTTTCATTTTATAATGCAATTCATCATTATATTAGTCAAAATAGCGATTCTCGTAAGCGTGACCCTGGTACATGTCATGTATGCAACCTATTTTGAAAGAAAAGTGATTGGGCATATGCAGGTGAGGCTTGGACCAATGAGGACCGGCTGGCACGGGATATTGCAGCCGATTGCAGACGGCCTGAAATCTTTTTTCAAAGAGGACATCATTCCCGCCCAGGCAGACAAGCCGGTATTCATGCTGGCCCCTATTATTTTTACGTTTGCGGCGATGAGCGCACTGGCGGTGCTACCATTCTCCTCCGGCAACTGGTATGTCGTAGCCGACATTAATGTTGGACTCCTGTACGTTCTCGCTATGTCATCTTTGGGTGCATACGGAGTGGTAATGGCCGGATGGTCGTCCAATTCAAAGTATTCGTTCCTGGGCGGACTGAGAGCGTCCGCGCAGGTCATCAGTTATGAGGTCTGCATGGGCATGAGCCTTATAGGCGTGATACTGATGGCAGGGTCAATGAACCTTACTGAGATCGTAAAAGCTCAGCAGCAGCACTGGTACGGCATGTTTCTTATCCCGCAGTTCCTCGGTTACTTTGTGTTCGTTGTTGCCGCCTTTGCCGAGACCAACAGGACCCCTTTTGATCTGCCTGAGGCAGAGAGCGAACTTGTGGCAGGCTACTTTGTTGAATACAGCGGAATGCGTTTTGCACTGTATTATATGTCGGAATATATCGGCATGCTTCTCATGTCGTCAATGGCGACGATCTGTTTCATGGGAGGGTGGACATTGCCGCCGTTTATTACTGGGGCAGTCCCCATTCTGCTGGCGGTGCCGGGGATAGTAGTGTTCCTGGCAAAAGTATATTTTCACATTTTTCTTTTCTACTGGATAAGGGCTACTGTACCCAGATACCGGTACGATCAGCTTATGGCATTGGGATGGAAGGTGCTGTTGCCGTTGGCACTGCTCAATATAGTCGTGACTTCCATTGTGAAATTTTTCGTGGGATAGTCGAAAGGTAAGAGAGAGCTATGGGAAAAATAAATAATTTTGCAAGAAAGATCTTTCTGCTCGAAATTTTGAAGGCGATGGCGTTGACCCTCAGGATGATGTTCACTAAGGCGGTAACGAGGCAATATCCTAAGGAAAAGAGGGAAATGTTCCTTGCCTTCCGCGGCCTGCATGCACTCGCAAGGAAAGAAGACGGGACGGCACGGTGCGTGGGGTGCGGCCTTTGCGCGGCGGTTTGTCCTTCCAGGTGCATCGATGTTTACACAAGTGAAGGTGATGACCATACAAAGATTGTGGACCGGTACGAGATAGAGGTTCTTAGGTGCGTTTATTGCGGGTTTTGCGTGGAGGCCTGTCCCTTTCAGGCTGTGGTGCTGACCGGCCATTATGAGTATTCCGACTATTCGCGCTCAGTTCTTTTTATGGACAAGGACAAGCTCCTCTCAAATTGGGACAAATACATGGCCGGCAAAAAGGGAGATGAATACTTTAAACGTTTCTGGAGGCCTATGAGCGAGGACTTTAAAGCCCATGAGGACCAGGCGGTATTCAGGGGAATACGGCAAGTAAAAAGTGAGTAGGTAATGGATAAAAAGATAGACAGATTAAATGTTAGCTTGAGAAAAGAAGAGAGTTTGGAGGGCCTGAGCAATGCTGCCTAAGTTGTATTTCGGATATTTTGCCATAGTGATGGTAGTTATTTCTCTTTTGATCATAACGCGGAAGAACCCGGTGCATAGCATTCTGTGGATGCTTGCCCTGTTCTTTCATATTGCGGGTCTATATTTGTTTCTCAATGCCGAATTTCTCGCGGCGGTACAGTTGATATTGTATGCCGGGGCGATACTGGTGCTTTTCCTTTTCGTCATTATGATGCTGAACCTGAAGGAAGAGGTGGTTGTTGACCGGTTTGCAGGGGATTGGCCGATAGCAATTTTTGTAGGAGGCACGATACTGGTACTTATCCTTTTGGCGATCAGCACATTAACTCAAGGGCCGCTGGGCAATTACACCATACAGGCTGTCCAGGCAGAGACCCATGCCAGAGTGCTCGGCAGGGTATTGTATACCGAATATCTCTTCCCCTTTGAGATAGCATCGCTCATACTGCTTGTAGCAGTCGTCGGCGCCATGGTGCTGGCCAAGAAGAGGAGGACAGAGGAGGACTGATGGTACCTTTAAACTGGTATATAGCTTTAAGTGCAATAATTTTCACGATCGGCGCTGTCGGGTTTCTTATCAGGCGTAATATAATGATTATGCTTATTTCCATAGAACTGATGCTGAACTCGGTAAATATCAGCCTCGTAGCTTTCAGCCACTACCTTCAGGACATAAGGGGTCAGGTAATGGTCCTTTTCATCATCACCGTGGCAGCGTCCGAGGCGGCTATAGGCCTGGCGATAGTGGTGGCGATGTTTAAAAACAAGGCGGTATTACACGCAGACGAAATCATGGAAATGAAAGGATAGATGATGGGACAATATGTTTTAATTCCTCTCTTGCCGCTTATCGCCTTTGTAATTAATATTCTCCTGGGTAAATCGATCATAAGGGACAAGGCCCACTGGCCTGCGGTCCTTGCGCTGCTCGGATCAGTTGCGCTCTCGGTGAAGACTTTTGCTGAAGTAGCGGGCGGTAAGGTGATAAACCAGGATCTTTACACCTGGATTATATCCGGCAGCTTCAAGGCGAGCGTCGGGTTTTTAATAGACCCGCTCACCGCCATAATGCTTATAGTAGTGACCAGCATAAGCCTGCTCGTTTATATTTACTCTATCGGCTACATGCATGGCGACAACGGGTATTACCGTTTCTTTGCCTACCTCTGCCTCTTTACCTTTTCGATGCTTATGCTTGTGCTGGCCAATAATCTCCTTCAGCTCTATTTTGGCTGGGAGGCAGTCGGGTTATGCTCCTACTTCCTCATAGGTTACTACTTTCATAAGAAGAGCGCATCCGATGCCGGCAAAAAGGCTTTTATTGTAAACAGGTTCGGAGATTTCGGCTTCGGATTGGGAGTCATCTTGATCTTCCTGAACCTCGGCAGCGTCCACTACGCCGACATATTCAGCAAGGTCGGAATGCTGCAGGGTCAGACCATAGCGCTTTTCGGCTATAACGTCGATCTTATAACTCTTATTGCGCTGCTGCTGTTTTGCGGGGCAGTCGGCAAATCGGCGCAGATACCTCTCCATGTCTGGCTGCCTGATGCAATGGAAGGCCCGACACCGGTCAGCGCGCTGATTCACGCGGCCACTATGGTAACGGCGGGTGTATTCATGGTTGCCCGGTTTAACCCTGTCTTCAGTCTATCGCCTGTTGCAATGGGTGTAGTGGCCATTACAGGTGCGACGACCAGCCTGTTTGCCGCAACTATCGCTCTGGTGCAAAATGATATAAAGCGTATTATCGCGTATTCGACGGTAAGCCAGCTCGGCTACATGTTCCTGGCATGCGGCGTGGGCGCTTATGGCGCAGGCGTCTTCCACCTCTTCACTCATGCATACTTTAAGGCACTATTGTTCCTTGGGGCCGGCAGCGTCATGCACGCGATGTCGGGCGAACTGGACATTCAGAAGATGGGCGGGCTCAAAAAATATATGCCGGCTACTTACTGGACTTTTTTAATCGCTTCACTGAGCATTGCCGGTATCCCCGGTCTCGCAGGCTTTTTCAGCAAAGATGAGATCCTCTGGCTGGCCTATAACGGCGGCACTGTCGGCAGGATTACCTGGGTCATGGGAACTCTGGTTGCCGCGCTCACCGCATTTTACAGTTTCAGGATAATTTTCCTGGCATTCCATGGGAAATTCAGGGGCACCCACGAGCAGGAGCATCACCTTCATGAATCGCCCAAGGCGATGACCGTACCGCTTATGCTGCTCGCCGTGGGAGCGATATCTGCCGGATGGCTGGGAATTTCCGAGACATTGGGGGGCGGCAATTTCATAGGCCACTTCTTTCAGCCGGTGCTCGGCCACCCGCATGTGCATGCCGGAGAAAACGAGGAATTCATCGTGATGGCTATTTCGACCGCTTGCGCAGTAGGCGGCATACTGGTTTCATGGATATTCTATTCATTAAAGCCCGAAATCCCGAAGAACCTGGCTGCGAACTTCAAAGGTATTTACAGGGTATTGTGGAATAAATACTATGTCGACGAATTATATGATTCCATAATTATCAGGCCGACGATGTGGGTTGCCAACAGCATACTCATACCGGTGACTGACGGCACGATAATAGAAGGCATTGTCAATGGAGTGCCAAAAACGATTGCCGGTTTCGGAGAAAGATTGAGAAAGCTGCAGACCGGATCTGTGCAGGACTATGCATTGACTATGGCCATAGGACTGTTTATTCTGTTTTCGCTGGTACTGATTTATAAATAACGTGAGGCGTGAAAACTCGTGAATCGTGAGAAGTGAATAGTGAAAGGTAGAGTCAAAGTCTGTGATCATTTAGTTTTTACTATTCACTATTCACTATTCACGTTTCACGGCTTTTAGAGGAGGATGGATGGATTACCCGGTTTTAAGCACCGTAATTTTCCTGCCCATACTGGGTGCGCTGCTTATCTTTTTAACAAAGAGATCCAGCGAAACATTTATCAAGTGGACGGCGCTGGCGGTCAGCATAATCAATTTTATATTGAGTGTGCCCCTTTTCACCGGTTTCGATAAAACTACGGCGGCCATGCAATTTACGGAGAAGCGTGCATGGATTCCGGCATGGGGCATACATTATTCGCTGGGCGTGGACGGCATCAGCGTCCTGTTCGTCCTGCTTTCCACCCTGCTGACCATCCTCTGCGTGACTGTATCATGGAAAAGCATAAAAATAAAAACAAAGGAATTCTATGCCGCTCTGCTTCTTATTGAAGGCTCGATGATAGGCGTATTTTGCAGCCTTGATATGTTCCTCTTTTATATTTTCTGGGAGGCGATGCTTATACCCATGTTCCTTTTGATCGGAGTGTGGGGAGGGCCGAACAGGATATATGCTGCGATCAAGTTTTTCCTTTTCACACTTGTGGGCAGCGTGCTAATGCTCATAGGCATTATCGTCCTCTATCTGCATACCGGAAAGAGCTTTGACGTGCTGCAGATGATGACCACAAATTATCCCTTTAACCTCCAGGTCGTGCTTTTCTGGGCGTTCTTCGCGGCATTTGCCGTAAAAGTGCCCATGTTCCCTGTGCATACCTGGCTGCCTGACGCCCATACAGAAGCGCCTACGGCAGGAAGCGTTATCCTCGCCGGCGTCCTGATAAAGATGGGGGCGTATGGATTCCTGCGATTCAGCATGCCCATACTGCCGGAAGCCACAAAAGCCATGGCCCCCGCAATGATGATTTTGTCAGTGGTGGGAATTATTTACGGGGCGGTAATTTGCCTCGGGCAGACCGACATTAAAAGGCTTATCGCTTACAGTTCTGTGAGCCATATGGGGTTTGTGACGCTTGGCATATTTGCGCTAAATATGCAGGGGCTTCAGGGCGGAATTTTACAAATGATCAACCACGGGATCGTAACTGGCGGGCTGTTCCTTTGCATAGGGATGGTCTATGACAGGACCCACACGAGACAGATTGCCGATTACGGCGGAGCAGCATCAGTCCTGCCGGTATACGCCGCGCTTTTTATTGTTTTCACACTTGCCTCGATAGGACTTCCGGGGACAAACGGGTTCATCGGTGAATTTCTCATAATCCTCGGAGGTTTTACGAAATCAAAAATAATGGGAACTCTCTCTGCAACCGGAATAATAATCGGTGCTGCATACATGCTCTGGCTGTACCAGCGGGTCTTCTTCCTGGAAATTAATCCCAAGTTGCAGGGCTTCAAGGACATAGATTTAAGGGAAATCCTGACGCTTGCACCTCTCATTTTCCTCGTTTTCTGGATAGGGGTGTACCCCAATACTTTTTTAAGTTTTATGGACGTATCTGTGCAACACCTGATCACAAGAGTCAACACGCCGCCAATACCTCAGAATTTGGCGCAGCATATAATTGAGGTGATAAAATGAACATCCCCTTTCCTGATCTGTCGCCGCTGATGCCGGAGATCATAGTGTCTTCAGCAGCAATGCTGCTCCTTATTCTGGAGCTTGTATTAAAAAATAAAGGGGCGCTCGCACTTGTTGGAGTTATTGCTGCAGCCGCAACACTCTTCGTGCTGCCGGCAAGCTACGGTGAAACGTTCGGCGGCATGTTTATAAGCGACAGCTACAGTATGTATTTCAAGTTGATCTTCCTTATCAACTTTATCCTCACCGTATTGATTTCGCTGAAGTATATACAGCGGCAGAAAGCGGAATACGGAGAATATTACAGCCTGTTGCTCTTTGCCACTGCCGGCATGATGATCATGGCGTCGGCAAAGGATTTTATTGTCCTCTATCTCGGCCTTGAGCTCATGGCGCTGAGCACTTATATACTCGCCGGAATAAAGCGTCATGACATAAAGTCAAATGAAGCGGCCCTGAAATATTTTCTTCTGGGAGCGTTTTCATCCGCAATACTCCTCTACGGAATATCACTTATTTACGGACTGACTGCAACCACGGATTTATATAAAATTGCGGCCCAATTGAAACAGACTGAAACGTCCACAGCCCTGCTGCTGAGCATGCTCCTCATTGCCGTTTCTTTTTGCTTTAAAATAGCGGCGGTCCCTTTTCATATGTGGGCCCCCGATGTCTATGAGGGCGCTCCCACATCCATAACGGCCTTCATGTCTGTTGGTCCGAAGGCCGCGGGCTTTGCGGTTATCGGCAGGGTATTTTATGTTGCATTCCAGAACGTTCAGCCCGACTGGACCGCCGTGCTTATCGGCGTAGCAATCCTGACCATGGCAGCAGGCAACATCCTGGCCCTTGTTCAGACGAATATAAAAAGGATGCTGGCCTATTCGTCTATTGCCCATGCAGGTTATATGCTTCTTGGAATTATTACCGGGACTCTTAAGGGCCGCCAGGCCATGATGACGTATATGCTTATCTATGCCTTTATGAATATGGGCGCCTTTGCCGTAGTTATTATGCTCGACAAGGGAGAGGAAATAAAAGACTACAATGGTCTCGCAAAGAGCAGCCCCCTTGTTGCAGCGTTAATGCTCGTCTTCATGTTTTCTCTTACCGGAATACCGCCGACAGCGGGCTTTATCGGGAAATTCAATATCTTTATGGCGGCAATCAATGCGGGGTATACGTGGCTGGTAGTAATAGCAGTCATCTTCAGCGCTATTTCCGCTTCTTACTACCTGAGAGTGGTAATGAACATGTATATGAAAGAGGCGACCGGAGGAGAGGCCGTAATCCACACTTCCGCGTCGCTCGGACTCGCCCTCTTTATTTCAGTGGTCATGGTGTTCGCTATCGGTATCATACCTTCGATTGTGATCGGGTAGGGAGTAAAAGGGGTCGCCTTGTGCAACCCCGGGTAAGAGCGGTGTCCAGGTGATCCGCCACGGCAGGCGTATTCACATGGGTTTAACAAGCAACTTGTTGGTCAAGTCAAGTCTTTGGGCCAGGATTTCGCAGAAGATCTTGTAGAATTTGAACTGCATAGACCTGAAGTCAAAAGAGTCGGTCTCTTTATTCAAAGTATCGGCATCAATTTTCAGCACGAATGTTTCCTCTTCAGCAACAACATCAGCGCTTCTCGGTTGCCCGGTAAGCACTGACATTTCCCCGAAACACTGCCCTCTCTTTAAGTAACCTATTGTTTTTTTCAAACTGGCCATGCCGACTCTCTTCTGGATGCGAGTGCTTCCTTTAAGGATAACGTAAAAGGAATGTTCCGTATCTCCTTCTTTCACCACAATATCTCCGGGGCCGCACCTGACCCACTTGCTCGTATCGAGAATAACAAGCAGTTCCCGATCGATGAACGGTTTGAAAAAAGGCAGTGACCGCATTATCGTAATTTTTTTTTCGTCTTCCGGCGAGATCTCTTTTTCTACTGCCGCAGCTTCCGGGGCGAACTACTTGCGAAGGTTTCCGGCGGCTCATTGACAACAGGGGGCTCCGGCTGAACAGGTTCATCGGGCTCGACTTTTTCCTCCTCAACCCCCTGTATATCGACCGCTTCAATCAGCCTGTTTCTTAACATCCTGATGCTATCTTTACTTATCACAGTCCCGCCGCGAACTAGGAGGCGGCCTGAGCTATCTGTAACATCAGTGTTGAGCGTCATCCCCGGTTCCAGGTTGTCAACCAATACATTACCCATGACAGCGGGACACCTCCCGGAATGAAATAGTGTGCAAGTTTTTTATAGTATATACGATTAAGGCGTTCAAGATAAAGCTACTAACACGCGCACCTCGGATCAGGTGCATCAATGTCGTTGCATATTAAAAGGCTTACTGCAGGACATCCCCCATGGCATTCTGAAAAAAGTTCGCAGGCGGAAACAGGACATTTGTTGCGGTCGAACTTTCTAAAGTAATTCAGTATCGGACTTCTACAGATGTCCTCAAAGCTATCGGTCAAAATATTGCCCAGCCTGAATCCCTGATGCCTGAAAAAAAGATAGCAGGGATACACCGAGCCGTCAGGAAGAATCGAGAGTTTTGTGGTCCCGGCGGGGCACCTTGTTTTTCTTAAGAGAGGTTGTTTTTTGACGTCAGGCAGAAAGCCCCCGCAGTAAACTCCGGAGATGTTCGGGTATTTGTCCTGCAAATCAGAAAGCAGTTTATAAAATTCATTGAAAGGCATGCTGTCAAAGAGATCTCTTTCGGATATAGTATCCAGGTAGAGCAGATAGCAGGTTATTCCCGGCATGTCGAAATAGCCCCTTGCCGGCTTTGGCAAGGCCCCTTTTTTGCATATGCTTTTAATGACGGGCCGGTAATCGGCAATGTAATCTCCGAGTCCTTTTACCACGTGGCTGTCGTTGAGCGATATGCCGATATTCAGGGTATTCCTGTTGTATGCACTTGACAGGTATTCCAGCAGGGGAACGTTCGTGCCGTTAGTGCTCAGGTTCAGCCTGAGTTTGAGCGTCGCAGCCTTGTCGACAAGCCTGACAATATCGGGATGCAGTGTGGGCTCGCCGCCAAGGATGTCTATCTCACCTATCCCTGCGTCCATTATTTTACCGGCGAGTCTCTCAAAGCCGTCAACGCTGATTTCGCTTTCGGTTTCCAGTCCCCGGTTGAAGCAGAAACCACAATGCCGGTTGCACCTCAAGGTTGGGAAGAATTGAATATAATCGGGATAGGTCATAGGTTATGGGTAATAGGTCATAGGTAAAAAAATCTACAACCCATTACCCATTGCCCATAACCTATGACCCATCGCTATTCCAATAACCGCTTCACCGCCTCAAAGGCGTCGTGAAGCGCCGTCGGGTGACTTCGTATCGCCCCTTTTGCATCGATACCCAGAAAGCCAAGTGTTTCGTGATGAGGGACGCTGATGGTCCTGAAAAAGGCCTGTGCCGTAACTTCGGAGCATTGAATGCCAACCTCTTTCTTCATGCCGCCCACGAGAATGAGGAGCCCTTTTCTTCCATTAGGACCTGCCGGTATAGTTTTTTTTAACAGGTATTTTTCACACCAGAAGGACTGGCAGCGGTCAATCATGATTTTTGATTGAGCGCTGAGGCCGAAAAAGAAGATAGGCGAGGAAAGGATGACACGGTCTGCCTCGCGGATCGCCCTGCTTATTTCCTGCATGTCATCGTTAATAACGCAAATGCCCGTTTCATCACACCCGCAGCAGTTCTGGCAAGGCTTTATGTCCATGCTGTTGAGTCTGAAAATCAGCACATTATGGCCAGCGCCCTCAACGGCTTTTAGAGCCTCTCTTAATAAAATATCGGAGTTGCCTTCTACGCGAGGGCTGCCGAGAAATGCCGCTATTTTCATTTGCTCACCGGGCGTTTACTATTCAACCTTTTTGAAGGCCTGTTTCTTTGCCTTGCAGACAGGGCACTCGTCGGGAGGCTCTCCTTCCGCAGTATGTCCGCAGACATCGCATACATAATAGTCGGTCTCGCTGTTCTTGCCGAATTCATCTATTGCCTTCTTGTATAGTGCCGCGTGAACTTTCTCAACCTCGTTGGCAAAGGTGAACGTTCTCAGCGCACATTTATTGCCTTCCGCCTGGGCATCTTCAATCATATACGGGTACATCTTCTGGAACTCATAGACCTCACCCTGAAGTGCGGTTTCCAGATTCTCCTTTGTAGTCTTTATGCCGCCCATTTCCCGGAGGTGGTTATGGGCATGAATTGTTTCGGCTGCAGCAGCAGCGCGGAACAGTTTGGCAATCTGCTTGAGTCCCTCGGCTTCCGCCTTTTTCGCGAAAGCGAGATATTTTCTGTTCGCCTGGCTCTCGCCTGCAAATGCATCCAACAGGTTTTTTTCAGATTTAGTCATAGTAGTCTCCCTTTAGGGCTTGCGCCTGAATGCACAAGTTATTCATTCGCGAGCCTTTAAAATTTCTCGTGGTATGTTTTGACCCGTCTGGCGAATTCCCTGCCGAAATCATAGCACCTGGTCTCATCTTCCAACGAAGGTTTGTACAGTATCTGCAATCCGGGCTCGTAAAGCTCCAGTCCCATTTTTTTCAGTTCCTCGTATGCATCTTTTACAGCTCCGCCGCCCCATCCGAAGCTTCCGAAAGCGCCGACTATCCTGTTTTTGGGACGCAGTCCCCTCAGGTGGGTCAAAAACTCGGCGACTGTGGGATACATGATATTATTGAGGGTCGGCGTGCCGATAAGGCTTCCCCGTGAGTTCCAGAATTCTTTAATAGCCACACTCATGGGGGTGGCCCTTAATTTAATGACATTGCATTCCACGCCCTCGTCCTTGACACCCTGCATCATCGGCGACGTCATCTGTTCGGTGCTGTGCCACATGGTATCGTAGATGATCGAAATCCTGAGGCGACTCTTTCCATTGGCCATATCCAGGTACATCTGCATCACTTTTTGGGGGTCCTTTCGCCATATTATGCCGTGGTCCGGAGCAATCATCCTGATGTCGAGGCCGAGCTTTTGCACTTCCGAGATCTTTGCCTTAATCAGTTGGCCGAAAGGCATAAGGATATTGGCGTAGTAGTCTATAACAGCGTCGTCCAGTTCAGCCATGGACTGACAGGTTATGAATTCGTCATCGAACCTTACGGCAGAAGCGATATGCTGGCCAAACCCGTCCTGGCTGATCAGTATTTTTTCTTCTTTTATATAGGTCATCATGGAGTCCGGCCAATGGAGCATGGGGGTCTCCAGAAAAAGAAGCGTCCTTTTGCCTATCTTGAGGGTATCTCCGGTCTTTACTGTCCTGATAGTCCATTTGGACAGATCATAAAATCTTTCGAGTCCCTTCTTGCCCTTTTCCGTTATATGGATAGTAGCGTTGGGAGTCAGGGCCATTATGGCGTTGATGCTGGTCACATGGTCATTTTCTATATGGTTTATGATGACGTTCTTTATTCTGGAGGGATCTACAATGCTCTGTATATTCTTGATGGTTGTGTCCGAGAAATCATGCTTGACGGTATCCAGCAGGGTTATCTCTTCATCCATAATCAGATAATTGTTATATGTAGTCCCGCGGGGTGTCACATAACCGTGGAAATCACGGACCGCCCAGTCAATTGCGCCCACCCAATAAATGCCGTTTTTGATTTCAACCGCGTGCATTGCAGTATTCACCCCTTTTGACCGCCTATCCCAATTGCCTTGCCCACCTCAATAAACAACTTTTTGTCGTGCTTTAGTATATTCATGCACGATGCAGTGCCGGCGCAGGCATTTGAGAATTCATCCAGCGTTTTGTATTTTGATTTCATCTGCTCCATATTTATAACAACCCTGCCGTTGAGAACGGTTTGACCATCATGGCAGACTGCACAGTGCCTGTCCCACAAGCTTCTGGCTTCCGGTTTCCGGCAGCTATAAGCGGAAAATAATGAACAGAACAAAATAATAAAAATCCCGAGGGCGTAAGTTGTTTTTCTATTTGACATTATTAAACGCCCTTCCTATTGTGAACGCCTCTCCAAGAGGTTCTCCAATTTTCCAATAAGTCCGTCCTTCAGGACAAAAAACAATAGGACTTACCCTGGTAATATCCGGCAAGTCATTGTCGCCGATTACAGAATCATCCGCCTTCACATCAATAATTTCACCGATAAACTGGGTGTGCAATCCGACTTCCACGATCTTGATTACCTTGCACTCCAGAATCATAGGGAATTCCTGCACATAAGGGGCGTCGACCAGGTCGCTCTTTACAGGCGTCAAGCCTGTAACTGAAAACTTATCAACAGTTCTGCCGGAGACCATCCCGAAATAATCCGCCTCCCTGGCATATTTTTCCGAAGGTATATTTATCGTAAATGCTTTCCGCTCAATTATATTGCCATAGGTATAAGTGGCTTGTCTGAGCGAAACAGAAACGCAGGGTGGCTTGGAGCAGCATATTCCTCCCCAGGAGAAAGTCATGACGTTCGGTCTGCCGTCCTTGTCATAAGACCCCAACACCCATACAGGAGCCGGGTAAGCCAGTGTTTTCGGGCCGAATGATTTTTTCATCAAAGTCCTCCTTTTAAACCGTTAAATACAGTCTACATCACTGTCTAACGCTTTGCAACGCCCTAAAATAGCCGGTGTCCTAAAATAGCCGGACTTCGGGAATTAAGATTTTCAGAAAAATTTCACGCCCTCCAGCAGGGCCTCCCGGGTAACAACGTATTTATCACCTTTTAAAACTCCCTTCAACTGGATCGGACTGCAGCCTCCGATTCCATCCCGTAAACTCTCTATCGGCCACCGTTCATTGCATGATCTGCACTTCACATATCCCTCTTCAAAGCTGAACCCTAATTTCTTTGGATAGCATTCTTTGCATGCATTAAAATATGACTGGATTTCGCCGTTGACCCTTACAAGAAAAAAACTGATATTCTTACCGCCAATAGACAAAGAATAAAACCGGGGTTGTTTTGGCATGAGTGTGCTCACGTCTATTTCAGATGCGTAACCATTAAAGGGCGCCTGGATGCGCGAAGGCTCCCTGGCACATGAGGTCAGAATATACAGCAGGCATGGGAGAGCTAATAAAAATCTCATCTACAATTGTAATATTTTCCGGTGGTATCCGGCAATGTTTTAAGTGCCGGTATTCAGGGTTTGCGTTAAATAATGTGCAGGGTCCAAAGAAGATGCCGACCGTTACTTTACTGAATATGGCAAGGTACTCAAATGCAGTCAGCTTGTTATGCCGGTTATTACTAAATGACAGAATCCGCCTCTCCCCGCCAACCCTCCCGCGGTAAGGGGGAGGGCATATTTGAACAGGACTTCAGGGCTTTTAAGTGAAATAATAATTCGGCCTGCACTAAAAATTAAACGCTGTAAGCCATGAACTTACCACTTTATCAAAAGTAGTATTTATCAGTGACAGAAAAAGAGCGTTGCGAAGTGACAGCGTTATTATTGCGCATGCCGCGAAGGGACAAATATAAGGCGGGATTATTTTGGCGTAAACAGGAACGTGAATGATAACAGATTGACCGGTAGCGTAACCTCTCTGCGATTCGTGATAATGACAGAATGAAGTTTACCATGGAAACGAAGGTTTTAAAGGACAACAAGGTTTTTGCCTTCCCGCATGTCATAGAGACAAAAGATGAACGGCTCATTGGGATCCTTACCAAGATAAGGATAGACGATATTGTTTATGTCAAGGGTCCCATATCCGTTTCCAGATCAATAATAGCAGGCGAGTTGATAGTTCCGGCATTTCCGGCAGAAGCAAACCAGGACAAGGCAAGCGAAGCAGAGCAAAAGAAGAAAATCATTATTACTATAATTCCTGACTCTTCCAGCCACCTTCCCCTCGATTGCCTAAATTAACTGCCCGGTCTTTTCGAAAATAACGGAGAGGCTTATTTCTATTCCAAATGTGCAGTTTGAGTTTCTCCTTACACTGCTATTTCGAGTGAAATACGATCATATGAGATGGTTGGCGCCGTCCTGTTGTTTTGTTCAGTTCGCTCGATAAGGCCGATACGCTCAAGAAACAGAACGTCGGTGCTCACATTCTTAATATCGCGTTTGCACATTCTGGCGAGTTCGTTAATGGACGCAGGGTGAAGTGTTTTAATAAAATGCAGTAATTCGAGGCGTTTTGGTGTCAAAGCCTTTCGAATCGACTCAAAGTTTTCAAAATAGACACCTTTTTCTGTTTTTACCTGTGTTCCTTTCAGGATCGCTTCCCCAGTTTTAACAAAATCATCGAGTGCTGTCTTTACGTCTTTTACTCCTATTTTGATTCTTTTAACCTTCATAACTCACCTCGCTTGTAGCGTTCGATATCTTCAAAAAAATCCCGCGCCAATTTTCTCAGATTATGTAACCTATATGGTTCCACTCGTTATAAACCAGCGAATATTTATAGCCCGCCTCCTTGCGGGGATTAGGTTTCTGCAATTGCCACATCTTAATTTCAACAATATTGCCTAGTTCATCAACAACTTTTTCATGTCGTATCAGTCGAGCTTTCATGAAGTCCTGTTATTGGTATTGTATGCCAATACTATGCCTCTGTCAAGCGGCCCCCAATATCTCAATAATTAGTGGTGAATATCAATCATAGTCTTCTGGTAGCAAAAAATTGTAGCATGAAAAAGTTATCCGTTATCAATCAACTGAAGAAGGAAAGTAATATTTATAAAAGAGATGCATTAAGCGTTTCGTATGCCGTGAGTGAAAGCAAAGAAATCAAACTGAAAATTCAGGCGGCTACCCCGGCGGAACCGGCGGCAACGGCTTGGCGATAATTTACTGGTTAAAAGCAACAATGTTATTATAGGCATCATTAAACAGAAAAACAAAAATATAGGCGATGCGGGCAAGTTAATAAGGCAGGTTGCTATTTATGCCGCGCATGTAACTTTGATTCACAGGCACAGCCGGATAACCACCCTCGCTTCGAAAACGCCTAATGTTGGTGTACATATCGCGCTTATCATCTTTATTGCTGACGAGGTTTTGTCAGGAAGCAAGGTCAACCCTCAAACAGTTGTTTGCCGAGCTAAGTTCTGAAGTTACTTCATTAGTGTCCGGCTAAACTGATTCAAATAGTATATAACAACATGAATACGAATACTTTTTCAGATTGTTTTTGTGGTGTCGACTTGAATTCAAGTCAGCATATCGGCAATCCTTTGGGAACCAAAATTCCCGGAGGTGTCGATGTACACTGGCAAAACCCTGTTTGCACAGATAATGGATTTTCTTCCATGGAGCACTTTTTATCGCATCGTAGAGCGATACAACGGCGACTATCGCGTTCGCACATTGCATTGTGCCGAGCAGTTTCGAGTAATGGCCTTTGCTCAACTGACCTATCGAGAGAGCCTTCGGGATATCGAAGCGTGCCTGTCTGCTCAAACATCCAAGCTTTATCATATGGGAATCAAAGAACCGATCTCTCGTTCTACGCTGGCCGATGCCAACGAATCCCGCGACTGGCGCATCTACGCCGATTTCGCCCAGCGGTTGATCTCTCAGGCAAGAAAACTGTATGCCGACGAGAGTCTTGGAGTCGAACTGTCCAATACCGTCTATGCGTTGGATTCCACTACTATCGACCTTTGTCTGTCGATGTTTCCTTGGGCTCCATTTCGTTCTTCCAAAGCTGCGGTAAAAGTTCATACTCTACTGGACCTCAGGGGTGCGATTCCAAGCTTCATACATATTTCCGACGGAAAAGTTCACGACATGAATATTCTGGATTTGCTTATTCCGGAGCCCGGAGCTTTCTACATAATGGATCGGGCTTACACCGACTTCGCCCGTCTTTACACACTGCATCAAGCCGGCAGTTTTTTTGTGACGCGTGCCAAGTCGAATCTCGACGCTCGCCGTCTCTATTCCTCTACGACAGATCGCTCTACAGGAATCATCTGCGATCAGAGCATCGTTCTCAATGGATTCTACAGTCATCGGCAATATCCGGCTCACATACGGCGTATCCGCTTCAAAGATGCGGAAACAGGAAAAAACCTGGTGTTTCTTACCAATCAACATTCTCTACCCGCCTTAACAATTTGCTCTCTCTACAAGGCACGGTGGCAAGTAGAGATATTCTTCAAATGGATCAAACAGCATCTTCGCATAAAGAGATTTTACGGCACCTCTCAGAATGCAGTGAAAACTCAGATATGGATTGCCGTAATAGTGTACGTTCTTATCGCTATCATAAAGAAACGTCTCAAGCTCGAAGCTTCACTCTCGAGTTCTGAGGATGCACCGGATTGTCCTGATGTCCGGCGGGACTAAGCAGGCCCTGGATATATGTCACTCTGTAGGTGTCGATGCTGTTTGCCGACTTGACCGCCGAAATCAGCGTCTCTTTGGCTATGCCTTTGAGGAGCTTGAACAGTTCGTAAGAAACTTCAAGAGGATCCTGTCCCTCCTGCTCAACGCACTTGAGGAAGTGTTCGACGTTTTGGTCCATGGACTTCAGAAGCTGATACATCCTTTGGTATTTGAAGTGGGGAGTGATATTGAGCAGTTTCTCGCGGTGAGAAGGATGTTCTATCTTTTGTTTCCTGTCGAATACTCGTTTATGCATCGCTACCTTTCTGCCCTGCACCACTATTTCTATGTACTGGGGATAAGCAAAGATGTCGCAGGGCATATCCCCGTACTGGGACGGCACCGAGTAGCGGTTGGTGTCGAACTCCACAAAGCATGTCTTGTTAATGGCTGCCGGCTCCTGCCTGTAAGGCAGATAATGGATTTGGGGAAGCGCTATGAGTCTCTCCTGTTTTAATGCCTCCACAGGAGGGGTCCCTGTGGAACGGTGAACCCTGTTGTTTCTCTCTATGCGCCAGAGGCCTAATCTTTTGTTAAGTTCGTCGATGTCGGCGAAGGTATTGACGACAAGGAAACTCTCAATGTCTCTGATAACCCGTTCAACACGGCCTTTCTCATTGGGCTTGCCGGGATTGCAGGCACGAATCGAAAAGCCATAGTGCCTGGCAAAGTCCAGAAACCTTGCATTGTAAGTAATCTCCGGTTTTCTAGTTATAACTACGGACTTGAGATTGTCATAGGTATGCCTGTTGGCGACGCCTTTTATTTCTTTGAAGGCCTCGATATGGCCATCCAGGAAAAACTCCATGGAACTCCTCAGATAGAAGTGTGAGTAAAGGTATCGCGAATAGGACATGATGTAGACGAACCCGTAGACTACTCCGAAAGGCATACGCCGTTGCATCCAATCAACCTGGGCTTCCTCCCCTGGAAGAAAATTCAGCGCGTGGAAGGAGTTGCCCTTCCGCTTTTTTCTTAATGAGAGCGTGTAATCCTTCACCGCCGTATAGCCTCCCTCATACCCGTAGCTCTTCAACCGTTGCAGTACCTGTATGGCCTGCAGAAAGGGATATTCCGTGTACCACTGCTGAATTAACCGCTCATAGGGCTCTATTATGTTTCCTGAGGATCTCCTACCTAGATCGTCTTGCCGAATGAGGCGGGTTACCTTTTTTCTCGATATGCCCAGTTTCGTCGCCACCTGATTCAGACTCAATCCTTCAACCTGATACAGATGCCGCGCCCGGTTTTGAAGCGATTCTTGCATTGCCGTGTCATCTCCTTTTCTGATGTGATGACCCAGTTTACCTCAACACTGATTCCGTTTCCATTTCGTCTTTTATCATGGCCCATACGCGGCAAACGTATGACCATCAAGCCTTCGCAGCCGTATCTCGTCTTTTATCATCCCTTTAAGATCACCCGGTATCAGTAAAATCAGCTCCTGTAAAGGCTTTGAAGGGGATATCTCGTCTTTTATCACTTGTCTTGGCAAGGAAGTCACATGTATCTCTTTGCGACGCTGCCGCCACGGTTTTACATAGTCGAGATAGAGGTTATCAAAATAGGTGGGATTGTTTTGCTGCCACTGCTGCTGGGCCTGTTTCTTTCTTGCCCGCTTGCATTGCTCTCGCTGACAGACTTTCTGCCTTTGGCCTACCCGTTTATCAGGCGTGAAATACCGCCCACAGTGCATGCATCGCTTTGACAATGATTACCTCCACCTACTTTGTTCTGGTAATCATTGTATTTAAAGAGGGGTCTCTAAGGTTGGTCTTTCTTTCTACTCAAAAATGCTAACCCACAAATTTCAGGCTGGTGCCATCGACGGCGCTTTCGGTTCCTCCGCTATCTGTCCTTTTTTTCCGCCGCCCACAGCCCTTGCCTATTGGGCATTAACTCATAAGGGTGATCAGCCTGACTTCCACCGGAGGGACAGTTTCATTATTAGCGTATGATTACGTGTAAAACACTATCCTTGCTTATGTCCGCATTTAAATCTTGAACTATTCGGTGCTGCCATTTCATTTGGGTAAATCCGATTTGTTTGTCAAATTATAGAGAGCATGCTTCCTTCCTCCATCGAGACTGACGGTTTTTTGTCGATGCGGTGAGATTCTTTTAGAAATTGATAACTGCTATTGAAGCGGATGATGCAAGTTACGGTTCAAATCCTTTATACCTTTAACTCTTAACGATTACTTGTCAAGAACCTCTCGCAATTTTCTTGACAGAGCAGCGGGCCTCAATGGTTTCGATATAAAATTTACGCTTTCGCCTATGATCCCCTTTTGGGTAAGAATATCTGCCGAATAGCCACTAATGAAAAGCACCTTTACATCGGGCTTGATCTTCTTCAATTCATTATGCACGTCTCCCCCACTCTGTTTAGGCATGAGGATATCGGAAACAACAAGCTGCACACTGTTCTTGTTCTCCCTGAAAAGCCTTACCGCATGTTCCCCATCAACCGCTTCTATTACGGCATACCCTAACTCCTGCAGCATGATCTTTGTTACCTCTCTTACATCGTCGTTGTCCTCCACCAAGAGGATCGTTTCATTGCCCAAAGAGAAAGGAGCCGATGACTCCTTTTCCTGGACTCGCACTCTTGATAATGCCAGCGGTAGGTATATCCTTACTATTGTTCCCTCTCCAGGCTTGCTATCAACATTGACGAAGCCGTTATGTTGTTTGATCGTGCCATAGACCATAGCCAGTCCAAGACCGGTGCCCTTACCGACTTCTTTTGTTGTGAAAAAGGGGTCGAAAATATGGTCCTTGATTTTTTCGTCAATTCCTTTACCCGTATCAGAAACCGAAATAACGGCATACTTACCTGCTTCACTATAACGATACATTCGGATTAATTGTTCGTCCACCTCGACTTCTTCAGTTGTTACTGTCAACCTTCCTCCGTTTGGCATCGCATCTCGCGCGTTTGTCGCAAGATTTATCAGCACCTGTTCAATCTGGTTTTTATCGGCATTTACGATTAAGTCATTAGAGGCCGTCATTGCTTTGAACTCAATATCTTCTCCAATGAGCCTGTCCAGTATCTGCTTGATGCCAAGGACTATATCGTTAATATTGAGTGGTCTTAGGTCTATTACCTGCTTCCGGCTGAAGGCGAGAAGACTGTTGGTCAGACTAGCCGCTCTTTCAGACGAAGCAATTATATGGCTCACGTATGGATGCAACGGACTGGTGACAGGTATTTTCTCGTTCAGTAGGCTCCCATAGCCCATAATTGACGTAAGGATATTGTTAAAATCATGTACAACTCCTCCAGCAAGTAGTCCGATCGCCTCTATCTTCTGGGACTGACGGAGGTGTTCCTCTATCTTTCGCTGCTCTGTGACATCTACCCCTATGCTTGCAGTCCCAATCACATTGCCTTCATGGTCACGCAAAACGGTATTGTCCCATAAAATCAACCGCAATGAGCCTTCGCGGGTCACAATAGGATTTTCATAATGCGAAGAGATATTGCCTTCAGCAATACCATCTTGAAATAATGATTTGACAGAGTCTCTAACATCTTCTGGGACGAACAGGTCAAACCAGTTCTTGCTGAGCACTTCTTCACCCGTCCAGCCAGTTATACCAAGAAGATAGTCATTGCAAAAGGTGATTTTGCCGTTGCGATCGAGCATTACTGCCACAAGCTGGATATCCTGAAGAAGGTCCCTAAATTTCTTTTCAGAAGCCTGAAGGGCATCTTTCGCCCGCTTGCTCTCCACAATATTCTGAACAGTGGCAATCTGATACAAGACGTTTCCTTTTTCATCTTTTACTGCGTATGCCTCTACCTGGACAGGAAAAATAAGACCATTTTTTTGAATATGAAAAGTTTCGTAGGCAAGATATCCCTTTTCGTTAACTTGTCGTAATATTCCTGGCAGTTGTGGGGAAGTTTCAGGAGGATAAACATCTGCAACAGGTCTGCCAATAAGCTCCCCTATAGTATAACAATGCATTTCAGCATAAGCGGGGTTCATGATTTCAAATAATCCATTAGCCGTTCCAACAGCTACTCCAATATGAGTATATTGAAATATATCAGCAAGCTTACGCGAAGTTGCTTCTGACTTCTTGAACTCCAACTCCGCTTTTTGAAGTTCAGCGGTCCGTTGTCGTAATTCAGCTTCGAGTTGCTCCTTTGTTTTTTCGTTATCGTTCATATTGGTCTTGAAATAGGTTTTATTATCAAAATATATCTTGCACGAATATAAATCATTTTTATTATAGCAAGATATTTATAGAGTTATGTCAACAATTTGTTGAGTAATTTCCCAAGGTACTCTGCGAACAGCATTTATCTATAGAACATTGGATTACGAGCGATAACTGTTCAAGCGGTTGATAGGCTTGATTACCGGCAAGACTCGAGGGGTTCAGGCCACATGATTTTGGATTGTTGTTGTTGCAGTTTCCTCTCTTCTTCATTTGTCGGCTCTTTTAGCAGATTATCGACGCTTTTTTTAAATGTCTCATCGCTGAGATAATTTGTTATGAAGTTTTCGATGCATTTATCATCACACTTATCATTTGTTTTGGAGCAACAATTTCCTAATTCCCCACTTAAGAACGCCACTCTGACGTTAATTGGAATTTTTTTAGCTTTCAATCTGCTTCTTGCCTTCTCTTTTGTTATTGTCGCCATTTCAACGCCTTTTTTTTCAGGGGGAATGGTTGCTTTAAAAATCTTTACTAAGCCTATCAAACGGTAAAGTCCGGAGTCAAGCCAAGAGATTGTCAAGGAGTTTTTTTCACGAGATTGGGGAGGAATTATCGGCGGCGCCGCTTATCCAAAAGCGTTGCGTATTAGCAGTAACGTAGAAGCCAATGCTTCCCCCCTCCTGCCGGAGTGAAAGTTCGCATCGGAATGAGTACCAGGAATCGTCAGGGAATGCAAAAAAAAGCAACCGAGGAATCCTATGAATCATACGTGTTGCATCATGCCCATTTAGGACTATAATTGAAATATTAGCACAATAAGGGATAGAGCGACGAAATTAAACCATCAAAACAAGGGAGGAGAACGCTATGTTGAAAACCTTAATTGTCTTAGCATGCTTGCTGTTGCTCACCAGTTTTGTTTTTGCAGAAGATGTGGTTGTCAAGGTCAACTTGGTGAACGAACAGGGAATTGGGAAGGAAATCGGGACAATTACGGCATCCGATAGCAAGTTTGGACTTATACTGACTCCTCAGTTGAAGGATCTGACCCCAGGTTCACATGGATTCCATGTGCACGAAAAGCCGGATTGTTCTCATGTCATGAAGGACGGGAAAGCAGTGCCAGCGCTTGCAGCAGGCGGTCATTACGATCCTGCAAAGACTGGAAAACACGAAGGACCCTATGGCAACGGACATCTTGGTGACCTGCCCCCCCTATATGTTGCTGCTGATGGGCAGGCAACCATTCCAGTCCTTGCCCCTCGGCTAAAGCTGGCCGACATCAAGGGCAGGTCCCTCATGATCCATGCGGGAGGCGATAATTACTCTGACTCTCCTGCCCCGCTTGGCGGCGGTGGTGCACGCGTAGCATGTGGCGTTGTGGAGTAACTACGATTTATTCATCGAGTTCCCTCCCTTGATCGGGAGGGAGCGTTGTCATGAAAGGAAACCTATGCGCATTCGTTTAAAGGAACGCCGTCCCGAGTCAACCGATGTGATGTCGTTCATTTCGATTTGGGCGGCCAACAGCTTGAATGCAGGCCTGGACAAATCTTAGATTATGAATTGGATATAGTCATGGTAGCGCAGTTCAGCAGATTACACAACGAAAGGAGTAAATATTATGAATGACGATAGCATGGGCCCGGTAACGGGCGGGACTCACAAAAACATGACCGGCAGTGGCACGTCGAACAGGGACTGGTGGCCGAACCAATTGCGGCTGGATATCCTGAGCCAGAATTCCTCTCTGTCCAATCCAATGGGCGAGAGCTTCAACTATGCTGACGAGTTCAAGAGCCTTGACCTGGAGGCCGTAAAGAAAGACCTTCGCGCCCTGATGACCGACTCGCAGGACTGGTGGCCGGCGGACTTCGGGCACTACGGGCCTTTGTTTATCCGCATGGCATGGCACAGCGCCGGCACATATCGCACCGGTGACGGTCGCGGCGGCGCCGGAGCCTGCCAGCAGCGCTTCGCGCCTATCAACAGTTGGCCCGACAATGTCAGCCTCGACAAGGCGCGCCGGCTGATTTGGCCGATCAAGCAGAAGCACGGTCGTAAGATCTCATGGGCCGACCTCATGATCCTTGCCGGCAACGTCGCACTGGAATCGATGGGATTCAAGACGTTCGGGTTTGGCGGTGGGCGCGAGGACGTCTGGGAGCCGCAGGAGGACGTCTACTGGGGCTCCGAGAACAAGTGGCTGGACGACAAGCGCTACTCCGGAGACAGGGATCTCGAGAAGCCGCTCGCTGCGGTCCAGATGGGCCTGATCTATGTCAACCCGGAAGGTCCGAACGGCAACCCGGATCCGATCGCGGCGGCCAAGGATATCCGCGAGACTTTTGCCCGCATGGCTATGAACGACGAAGAGACGGTTGCGCTCATTGCCGGAGGTCACACCTTCGGCAAGACCCATGGCGCCGGCCCTGCCTCCCATGTGGGTCCTGAACCGGAAGCGGCCCCCATCGAGGAGCAGGGCCTCGGCTGGAAGAGCAGCTTCGGCACGGGCAAGGGCGCTGATGCGATCACCAGCGGCTTGGAAGTCACCTGGAGCACGATGCCGACGAAGTGGAGCAACAACTTCTTTCAGAACCTGTTCGGCTACGAATGGGAGCTGACGAAGAGCCCGGCAGGCGCGCATCAGTGGACGCCGAAGGGTGGCGCGGGCGCCAAAACGGCGCCGCATGCCCACGACTCGTCGAAGCGTATCGCGCCTTCCATGCTGACCACGGATCTCTCACTGCGCTTCGACCCTGCCTACGAAAAGATCTCGAGGCGCTTCTACGAGAATCCGGATCAGTTAGCGGACGCCTTTGCCCGTGCGTGGTTCAAGCTGACGCACCGTGACATGGGTCCTCGCGTGCGCTATCTCGGTCCGGAGGTTCCTGTCGAAGAGCTCATCTGGCAAGACCCCATCCCCGCAGTCAATCACAAGTTGATTAATGATAAAGACATTGCCTCCCTCAAGGGCAAGATCCTGGCTTCAGGGCTGTCGGTCTCGCAACTGGTTTCGACCGCCTGGGCATCGGCGTCCACTTTTCGTGGTTCCGACAAGCGTGGCGGCGCGAACGGCGCGCGCATTCGCCTCGCGCCCCAGAAGGATTGGCCGGTAAACCAGCCGTCCGAACTGGCGAAAGTGCTCAAGACGCTGGAGGGTATCCAGGGCGAGTTCAAAAGCGCGGCCTCTGGCGGCAAGAAGATCTCGCTGGCCGACCTGATCGTTCTGGCCGGTTGCGCGGGCGTCGAGCAAGCCGCGAAGAAGGCCGGTCACGACGTGAAGGTTCCCTTCACGCCGGGACGCATGGACGCCTTGCAGGAGCAAACCGATGCGGTCTCGTTCGCAGTGCTCGAACCGATCGCGGATGGCTTCCGCAACTACCTCAAGGGCAGGTACACCATACCGGCTGAAGCTTTGCTGGTCGACAAGGCGCAATTGCTGACGCTGACGGCGCCGGAAATGACGGTTCTCGTTGGCGGGATGCGCGTTCTGAATGCCAACTTCGGGAAGTCACAACACGGTGTCTTAACCAAGCGGCCGGAGGCGCTGACCAATGACTTCTTCGTGAACCTCCTCGACATGGGCACTGAGTGGAAAGCGGTATCGGACGCGAAGGACGTGTTCGAAGGGCGCGATCGCAAGACGGGTGAACTGAAGTGGACCGGCACGCGTGTTGATCTCATCTTCGGTTCCAACTCCCTGCTACGGGCCTTGGCCGAGGTCTACGGATGCTCGGACGCGCAGGCTAAGTTTGTCCAAGACTTTGTGGCGGCATGGAACAAGGTGATGAACCTTGACCGTTTCGACCTCCCCTGATCGCAGGATAAATGTCTTCGAGAGCTTCTGACTGAGCGGCGATAGAAAGATCAACTAACGCCGAGGGTGCAGGCGTCGCTTTACAGCGCGCCTGACCCTCGGCGTTGGTGGCTTCTGCAAGTAACACTGGCGTGCCGATATTGGCCGCAATCAGCTTTGTTGGCCGGAACAGCATATAAGACAGCTCGATTCCTTGGCAAGGAAGTCCTGGCGATATGATAAAAAGTCTCAAAAAGGTTTCCTTTCGCTTTGTTGCTTCACTCCCAACATGGTAAAATATAAGGAGTATATAGGTTTCAAATTCGGAGGGCGTTATTATCGCAAGAATTTCCATGACCGTATTATTTTTTCTCGCCTCTCTATTACCCGTGTTGATCATCGGCGGGAACGTCCTGGCTGATGAAGCCATACCTTTTAGTGAGCGGGACGGTCTTAAGTATATCGCCGTGCGAATAAATGGAGTGCCAGTAGACCTCGTCTTTGATACCGGGGCCAATAGCATTGTTCTTAACAGTGATGCACTGCAGAGCCTCGGCATCGAGGAGTTCAGCACCGCAAGAAAGCTCCAGGCACACACTGCCGGCGGCATCGTTGAAGGTTATGTCCTCACGCTCGATTCCATTATGGTAGGCAGTATCATGGCATATAATTATGACGTTGCCTTTGTTCCTTCATCCGCTAAAAGCCTTTTGGGTGCTTATTTCTTCGCAAGCTATAATTATTACATCGACGAGGACTATAAGGTGATACGGCTGATTCCGAAGGGCAGCTTTGTTTTCGATAGCCCCTGGCTGCCCCCGCCTCCTGTCGAGGTCCAACGGACCGGCTCAGGGCGTATCGAAGTGGAGATGGACGGTAAAAAGTTTACCTATGGTCAGGGCTGGCAAGACAGTACGGAACCTGTTAAATAAGCCTCAGTCCCGCTCTTTTGGCATATGACTACTTAAAGTCAAGACTTCACGATTCTATGCGGTGTAATACCAGAATAACTCTCCTCTCCCCCGTTGAGTCCTGTTAAAAACAAACTCTGGATAGGTATAAGTAGCATGCCTAAAAATCCGCTCACAACAACTCCTTGCTTAGCAGTTGTTATTGTTGCATTACTTTATGATGTGGTATTCTCTCTTTATGCTGAAAAAACTGATTGATTCAAGCACCTTAAGTCTGAGAACAAAAATCACCTGCGTAGTGCTCCTGATGACTTTGTGCAGCATTTGGTTTCTGACATTTGTCATTTCAAAGAAACTGGAACAGGAGATGACTGCCCAGATAGCGGCACAACAATTCTCTACAGCATCGTACATTGCAGATAGCATTGAGAACCAGGTCAAATTGCGCTTTAACTCACTAACTGCTGTGGCGTCCTCAATAACCCCGGAACTTATAGAGAACCCTGTTAGATTAAGGGAACTCCTGCGTGGCAGGCATTCCTTGCCAACCTTATTTCAGACAGGGGTGGCAGTACTGACAAAAGAGGGCAAAGTAATTACAGACTACCCGGTTATAGCAGGGCGTTCGGGCAGATTCTTAGCCGATCTTGATTTTTTAAGGGATGTAGTGGCTGATGGTAAGCCTGCAGTGGGAAAGCCGCGGAGGGGCTTATTTTCAGGGAAGCCTATAATTGTTTTTGGGGTTCCCATTCGTAACCGGTCAGGTCAGCTCATGGGTGTACTGGCAGGATTTACTTTGTTATCGGACCCCACATTACTGGGGACAGTTGAAAGTACTGCTTACAAGGATTTCCCCGACAGGCTTTTGGTTGTATCCCGAAAATATCATCTGTGTGTCGTTGGAAGCGATCTTACAAGGACAATGCAACCTGTAGCGAAAACAGGAACAAATCCCTTGTTGGATAAGTACATGGCCGGTTTTGAAGGATCAGGAATCACTGTCGATCAGCGGGGAGTTAGAATACTTTCATCCAGCAAACAGATTCCTGCTGCCGGCTGGTTTATACGGGTCGGGCTTCCGACACAGATGGCGTTCGCGCCGGTTAGTTCAATGAAGCGCTGGGCATATTTGATCACTATTGGACTATCAATTCTAAGTTCATTACTCGTATGGCTTACTATCAGGCAGGCACTGCGCCCACTCTATACTGCAACCAGTCTAATATCCGATATTACTGAAGAACGGATGCCTTTACAGAATATCCCTGTTACTCGGCATGACGAGGTTGGTCAGTTGCTGACCAGTTTCAATGCGCACCTTACTTACCGCAAGTTGGCAGAAGAGTCGCTGATGGAAAGCGAGATAAAGTTCCGGTCAATCACTAATACGGCTCAGGATGCGATTATCCTGATGAATAATGAAGGCAGGATCTCGTATTGGAACCCTGCCGCGGAGCAAATGTTCGGGTACAGCGAGGAAGAGGCTATGGGCCAGATGCTGCACAGGTTTATCGCCCCGCAGGAACATCATGAGGCGTATCAGCTTGGGTTTGAACAGTATAAGAAATCAGGCTCCGGCGGAGTCATAGGGAAGACCGTAGAACTGGAGGCTCTGAGGAAAAACGGCAGCCGTTTTTTTATCGAAATTTCGACATCCCCGATGCAGATCAGGAAGCAATGGCACGCCGTGGGAATTATTCGGGATATAACTAAACGCAAGCAGGCGGAGGATGCGCTACTGCAGAGCGAGGATTTTCTATATAGTATTATTGAAAACATCCCGGCAATGATTTTTGTGAAGGATGCCGCTGAACTCAAGTTTGTCAGGTTAAACAGGGCGGGTGAGGAACTGCTGGGATATTCAAGAGAAGACCTGATAGGCAAGAATGATTATGATTTCTTCCCTAAGAACGAAGCCGATTTTTTCACCTGCAAAGACATGGAAGTGTTGGACAGCAGGAAATTGCTGGATATTCCGGAAGAGAGTATCCATACCCGGCTTCTCGGGCAGAGAATGCTGCACACTAAAAAGATTCCGATTTTAGACAAAGATGGAACTCCCCTATATCTCCTTGGCATATCCTACGATATTACTGATCTGAAAAAAGCGGAGAGCCTTGTCCGTGAACTCGGGCAGCGACATCTATTAGCAACCCAATCTGCCAAACTCGGAGTATGGGACTGGGATATTGCCACCAATAACATGAGGTGGGATGATAGGATGCTTGAGCTTTATGGCCTGACCAGGGAAAGCTTCCCGGGTAGGGTTGAAGCGTGGCAAAAAGGTCTTCATCCAGAGGACAGGGAGAGGGCTATTGAAGATTACCAGGCGGCTCTGAGAGGAGAACGGGAATTTGATACCGAGTTCCGGGTCGAGCATCCTGATGGGACGGTTAAACAGATAAAGGCTGAGGGAATGGTAATAAGGAACCTGGAAGGCGAAGCTGTGCGTATGCTGGGCGTCAATCGTGATATAACCGAAGCTAAACAGGCAGAAGAGTCTATCTCCAGACTCGCAAACATAGTCGAATCATCTGACGACGCCATTATAGGAAAAACTTTGGATGGTATTATTACAAGCTGGAACTCCGGAGCAGAGAGACTATACGGTTATAGAAAAGAGGAGGCTATTGGACGCCATATCTCTTTTCTGGTCCCGCCTGGTCAGATCGATGACACTGCTTCACTTCTTCAAGATGCAATGGATAGCAAGATTGTTCAACACTATGAAACGGTGCGCAGTAAGAAGGATGGAGATATTATTGAGGTGTCTTTGACAATATCTCCGGTCAATGATTACAGGGGCAAAATCATCGGGGTTTCAGTTATTGGGAGAGACGTTACCGAGCAAAAGAAAGCTCAGGCATTGCTTCGCAATCTATCATTTACTGACGGGCTTACCGGACTCGCCAATAGGCGTGCTTTTGATACTTTTTTCGACAGGGAATTGCGACGTGCACAGAGAAGCAAGTATCATCTGTCGCTCATGATGATAGATGTGGATTTTTTTAAAAAGTTCAATGACAGATATGGTCATCTAATAGGAGATGAATGCCTCAAGGCAGTGGCTTCCATTCTGAAAAAAGCTGCAAGACGACCCGGAGATATAGCTGCACGATTCGGTGGTGAAGAATTCGTGGTAGTCTTATCCATGACTGATGCTGTAAATTCCGTTCGCGTGGCGGAAAGGATACGCTTGGAGGTTGAAGCACTGAATATACCGCATGAGAGTTCCAAAACATGCGGTCATGTAACCATAAGCATAGGTCTTGTTTCAGCAATGCCGGATCAAAATATTTCTTCAGCAGATTTTATAAATTATGCTGATAGGGCTTTATACAAAGCAAAAAAAGATGGGCGCAACAGGACATCTTTTGTGGAAGATTTCTCAGATTCCGAGCAATCTTATCCGCAGCCTTTTATATGATTATCAATTGAGTCGGGATTTAGCGCCGATAGTGGATCAGAATTCGATGTCGATTAACAATTATTTCTATGCAGTTATGTCCACCTCAGAGCTGGATATCGGCATGTTCATCATTTTGAAATACGCCGTAAAAAAATATTGGGACCGGACGGGATTAAGTTCAGTGGCGTTAGCGTGTTGGACTGCCTGAACATCAGACGGGGTAGACATCAACGCTTCAGGCTCAGGCTTAGTCAAACCTAATATCGCCTGGGCGAGGTTCTCGTTGGTTTGGAGGACACCAAGCCTTATCACTTCTTGGAGGTTGATCAGGGCAGGCGACAAGGTCCCAGGGGTCGGCGAAACCGGGGGCGCCGTTAAGGCGGGTGGCGGTGCGGGAGTCGGCGCAGGGGTCGGTGCGACGGGTGCAGGGGTCGGTGCGGGAGTCGGTGCGGCGGTCGGTACAGGGGCCGGTGCGGGTCCGGGTGCAGGGGCCGGTGCGGGTCCGGGTGCGGGCGCCGGTGCGAGAGTCCGTGCGGTAGTCCGCGCGGTAGTTCGTGCTGGAGTCCGTGTTGGAGTCCGTGCGGGAACTGGTGCGGGAACCGGTATCGACAACAGCAGCGCGGCATCCTGCGCGGCATTCTGCAAGACCACATTGTTCACGGTGGATGCAGTGTTGTTGAGGGTCGAAACCAGACCGTTAGGAGCCGTGGCGTTGGCGAGCTGGACGGCCTGAACATTAGACGGCGTGGACAACAACCCTTCCAGCGTCGGCTCCTGATTTGTCAAGCCTGACAGAGCCTGGGCCGGGTTCTCGTTGGCCTGCAGTACGCCGTTGCCTTCCGCGGTTTGGAGGTTGATCGGGACGAGCGATATGACCTCCAAGGTCGGTGAGGAGCCCGGAATGAGGATCGGCTGGGCGTCAAAGGGATTATTTTGTAAAATGTTGAAAGTGTCCGCGGCCTGCGGGGTGTTCGCCGTGGAAGTCACCGAATCCAGGAACACCGTGAAGTCGGGGGTCGGTATCGAAGCAGCGGCATCCCGCGTGCTCAGACTGCTCACGGTGGATGCAGGTTTGTTGACTGACGCATCCATGCCATTTGGCGCCGTGGCAGTATTCTGTGTCGGTTTCCCAATCAAATTGTAGCCATTTATTGACGATATTACGGGAATGAACACGAACATTCTCCTTCATGAATTGCCCCATATATATAACTTATCCTAGCGTCATCTAACTGGGTATCAACATGTGTCTGAAATTATTGTCGGAACGCGGCGACTTTCTTATTTACTTTTTTCCTACAAGGGGGGGGAAAGAAAGAGATTCTAAGTACTCCTTTTCATAAATACGGTGTCGCATCGAGAGCGTTGATGCGCCGTGCCGGCGAGGCGCACGACTGAGGCGTACCGTTGTGTACGGCGAGGAAGTGCAACGAAGCTGGAGCGGATGCAGCGGCGCTCGAATGCAACCGTATTTATGAAGAGGGGTACTAAGTTAGTGAATAACTACGTTATGCGCAACAACTCGGGCATGGCGATACTAAGTCTAATCGGAATATGTCCTCATTTTCCCTATCAAGATTTGCCACGGCTGGGTTTGATGAACGTGCCATCGCGATACTCTTCAAATGCAGTCCGCAGTTCATCCTCAGTGTTCATCACGATGGGTCCGTACCAGGCAACGGGCTCGCCGATGGGTTTGCCTGCAATGAGCAGAAAGCGGACCGGTTCCCCTTGGGCTGAGACTGTCACTTGATCGCCGTCACCGAAAAGGACCGCTGTTCCGTTGTGAATATAGAGATCGCGCTCCATATCGAAATAATTCACGCCCTCTACATCGTAGGCAAAGGGATTTTTTTCATTGCAGAAGATGCCTTTGCCCGAAATCACGTAGGCGAGGACCGTGTGTCCACGCTTGACCTTGTGGACGAACTCGGAAAGTGCCGGCACTGTGACGTCGAAATATTCGGGATCGATGACGATGTCTGTGACCGGACCCTTCTTTCCTTCGAGTGTCCCGCAAATGACCTTGACCTTCGCCCCGCTTTTCGTCACCACCTCCGGTACCTGTGGGTTTTTGATATCGCGGTAGCGGGGATCCATCATCTTGTGTGACTTCGGAAGATTGGCCCAGAGTTGAAAACCTTCCATCACGCCGTCACTATCTCCTCTGGGCATTTCCTGGTGGATAATGCCGCTGCCGGCTGTCATCCACTGCATGTCGCCAGACGTGATGACTCCTTTGTTCCCCATGCTGTCGCCGTGCTCGACATCTCCCTTCAGGACATAGGTGATCGTCTCGATTCCTCGATGGGGGTGCCAGGGAAAGCCTTTGATATATTGATAGGGATCGGTATTGCGGAAATCATCCAACAGCAGGAACGGGTCAAAGAGGGGCACTTCGCTGTTTCCAAAAACCCTCCTGAGATGGACCCCCGCTCCCTCGATCGTGGGTTTGCTTTTGAACACTTTCCGAATCTTCCTGTTCTCTGCCATCGGTGCCCTCCCTTATGCAAAAAGAGTCTTTATAAGCCAGTATATCAGGTTTAACAGGAAAGTGATAAAGCATGGGGTTGGTTTGTCCCCTGAGGGAATAGAAACACAACCCTTGAAAGACCTTGGGACAAAATTTATGTTTTTAAGGCGCAGACTTCATGCTTCTTTACTATTTGATTGACACAAGCCCTAACTCCACTATAGAATTTATTAATAAGTCCCATTAAAAACTTTAGAAAGGGGATATGAATGAGATTAACAGACATGAAGATAGGAACCCGATTAAGTGCTGGGTTCACACTAATTCTGATTCTTATGATTGTGACAATAATAATCGGGACATACAACATGATTCAGATGAAAGATAATATGGAGAAGATTGTTAAGGTCAATAATGAAAGGCTTATTTCGGCTAATGCCATGGGTGATACGATAAGTCAAATTGCGATTGCCATGCGTAACATGTTGTTGTATAACAATCCCGAACTGAATGAGAAGATGAAGAATAGAATCCAGGATTTTAAGACAATATACGACAAGGAATTTGAAAAAATCGAGCAAACGACATCGAAGAGTGACAAAGAAGGGTTGGAATTGATTGAAAGTGTTAAAGAGAAACAAAAGATTGCACAACCTCTTAGGGACAATGTTGTTGATTCAGTTTTGACTGATAAAGCGCAGCAGGCGCTTAATATTATGGACGAAGCCAGTCCGGCGGTAAGAAAATGGGCCATAGCTATTAGTGCGTTGCTTGAACATCAGGTAAACCGTAATCATTATCGATATGAAGAATCAGTAAAACAATATAAAAAGGCTTTTGTCTTCATGCTCATAATTGGAGGTGTGATTTTTCACGAGCATTCCCCAGTTTGAGGGGTTAGTTTTTCACGAGCATTCCCCACCCATTTTTCAGGGCATTCCCCACCCCATAGGTGGCAACCAGGTGTAGCAATCTTGATAACCGTCATACTACGTCCCAAACCAAAAATGTGGGAGGTGGTATGTCAGACAAGGAGTACACCGTGATTGAGATTGTGGATGTTTTGAGAAGGCTGGCAACTGGAGACAATATCAGTGCTATAGCGCGGGCAACAGGAATGGACCGTAAGACCGTTCGCAAGTATATCAGGATTGCCAAGGCGAAAGGATTCGCGAATGGGTCTGATCTAAATCTTGAAGATATTGCATATGAGGTTTTCAGGGAAATAAACGGCAATGACAACGATATAGATGGCAATAACAGGGACAGCATATTACTTCCTCACAAAAGCAGCATCTCAGAGTGGTTAGAGAATGAAAAGCTGACCATAACCAAAGCACACATCAAGCTGTTAAGGAGCGGAGTCGAAACAAGTTATAGCTCTTTGTACCGCTTTGTGCAGGAACATATAGGCATGCCCGGCAACCGTGGTACAGTGCGCATGGCCGAGACGGAGCCTGGCGAAGTAGCAGAAGTTGATTTTGGAAGGCTGGGATACATCTTCGACAAAGCCCTGAATAAGTTGAGGCTGCTGCACGCCCTTGTAGTCACGCTCGTGTTCAGCAGGTATCAGTATGTACACGTCACACACAAGCAGGACCTGCCGGCGCTTATTAGAGGGATAGATGATGCGGGGAGTTTTTCGGTGGCGTCACCAGGCGTCTCATAATCGATAACATGAAAACCGCAGTAGTGAAGGCAGACCGCTATGACCCTACATTCACCAAAACATTCTTGGAGTACTCACAGCATCAAGGTTTCATCATAGACCCGGCAGTAGTACGGCATCCTCAGGGGAAACCCACTGTGGAAAGACAAATACCCTATGTCCGTGGAAACTTCTTCAAAGGGGAAACGTACATAGACCGTGAGCATGTTCAGAGAGAAGCAGTTAAGTGGTGCATGAATGCGGCAGGAATGCGGATCCACGGCACGACAAGAAAGAGGCCGAGGATAGTTTTCGAAGAGCAGGAAAAAGGACTGCTGCTGCCGTTACCGGAGGAACACTTCGATGTGCCTAAATGGGGCTTTGGCAGCAAGGTACATCCCGACCATCATATTCGCTTTGGGAACGCCCTGTATTCGGTGCCTGATGAATATGTTAGGGAAATGGTGGATGTCCGTGCCGACAGCAAACTCGTGCGTATCTATAATCATAACGAAGTGATCAAGACCCACCCTGTGATGTCCGCAGGCAGACGTTCCACTGATTACGAAGATTATCCGAAACATAAAACAGCCTATGCAATGAGGAGTTGCGATTATTACATCGGCAAGGCGAAAGAAGCAGGAACCAATTGTGGCAGCTTCATGGAGCAACTGCTTTCCGGGGACTTCCCCTGGAGCAAACTCAGACAGGCGCAGAAGCTTATGCGGCTTTCGGAGAAATACGGAACGGCGCGGATAGAGCAGGCCTGTAGCCGAGCTCTGTCCTTCAGCCTTATCGATGTTTACAGAGTGGAGAACATCGTAAAACTGGCCTTCGGCAAGGAGGTCGAAAAAGGAGGTGGCAAAGAAAGAGGGGTTGTAGTGCCGGGCCGTTTCGGGCGTCCGGCGGAATATTTCAAACAGAAAAAGGAGGAACAAAAAGCACTATGGGAATAACGAATGAACTTAAGCAAACATTGAAGCGAATGCGGCTGTCAGGGCTGCTGGCTACTCTTCCCGACAGATTAGCCTATGCCAAGGGAACAAAGCTATCTTACACAGAGTTCCTTGAACTCATCCTTAATGATGAAATCCAGAGGCGAGAGGATGTAATGCTTGCCACAAGGCTGAAGAACGCCACGGTAGATATTGATCAGACCTTCGAGCGGTTCGACTGGGATGCAGCGATTACTTTGGACAGGGACGGGCTCAAGGATCTGCTCAGCCTTGAGTTTGTGGGGCGTAAAGAAAACGTACTCATTTGCGGCCCTGTGGGCGTTGGCAAAACTTTCATTGCAAACGCCCTTGCCCACAGCGCCTGCAGACGAGGGCAAAAGGTGCTCATGCTCAGAGCTAGCGCGATGTTCAAAAAACTGCTCCAGAGCAGGGCTGATAACTCACACGGCAGAGAGATGATAAAACTTATCAGCCCCGAACTGCTAATCATAGACGACTTCGGACTCCAGAAACTTACCGAGGAGCAATCGGGTGATTTCTACGAGGTCGTCATTGAGAGGTATGGAAAAGCGTCCATAGTGATTACCAGTAACAGGGATGTGGACGAATGGATGGCGCTCTTCGATGATCCCATTATGGCGAACTCGGCTCTCGACCGCATTGCCCATAATGCACACCAACTGGTAATCGAGGGAGAAAGCTACAGAAGGAAAAAAGACCCCAGGAAAAAAGGAAAAGCATAAGGTTGCTTATGTTTCATCAGATATGCTAAAAAATCAACGATAGGATGCTACACCTGGGGAATGCCCCTGAAAAAGTAACTGGGGAATGCAGCTGAAAAATGACAGGAGGGATTGCAATCGCAATATCGATATTTATAGCTGTGTACCTTACCCGTAGTTTAGTAGTTCCGCTTAAACAAGCTGTAGCAGTATCGGATTCTTTGGCTGAAGGTATTCTAACAGTTACAGTAACCTCTGGCGGAAAAGATGAAACCGGTCACCTTATTACTTCAATGGATGTAATGATAGGAAAATTAAATAAGGTCATATCTGAAATAAAAACAGCAGCAGGGACGGTGGCATTTTCAAGCGAAGAGCTAAGTATGACTTCTGAACAGATGTCTAAAGGAGTGGCGGAACAATCAAACAGGGCTGCGCAGATAGCAACTTCCTCAGCGGAAATGTCTCAAACTGTCATGGACATCGCCAAAAACACTTCAAACATAGCATCCTCAGCAACTGAAACTGCAACAATTGCCGGGGACGGTGCAACGATAGTCGCCAAATCGATACAGGAAGTTAAAGAGATTGCTGAAACTGTTGAAGAATCATCAAGACTTATCACATCTCTTGGGGAGCGGTCAAAACAGATAGGGGATATAATTAACGTCATCAAAGACATAGCAGACCAGACCAACCTGCTTGCTTTAAATGCCGCCATAGAAGCAGCTCGAGCTGGTGAACAAGGGAGGGGGTTTGCGGTTGTGGCTGACGAAGTAAGAAAGCTGGCGGAGAGGACTGCAAAAGCCACTTCAGAGATTGGAGAAATGATAGGGGCTATTCAGAATGACGTGAGCCAGGCAGTGGACTCTATGGGTGCAGCTACTGATAAGGTCGCTGCGGGAGTTAATGACGTTACTTTGGCAGGTGACGCTTTACAAAAGATTGTGGGAAGTGTAGAAAAACTCCATGCAATGGTAGCACAGATAGCAACGGCAACAGAAGAAATGTCTGCAGTTTCAGAGACGATAAATAGCGATATTGAAGGTGTGGCAAATGTGGCTAAAGAGACATCGGCGGGATCTCACCAGATGTCTCAGGCAGCTCATGGCCTGGCACTTTTGGCGTCTAATCTTCAAAATATAGTGGCCCAGTTTAAAGTATAGACTTCCGCACGTCTAACAGGAGCATTTCCAGGAAGTAAGGTAAAGGCGGTTTTGTGGACTATGAGCATTTTACGCTGGAACGATGGACAGGGTAGTCATGTCATGACCACCTTTGCATGGAGGCTATCCCCCAACGAGGCGATCCTGCCGATAATATCATTCATAACTTTTATGTTGTCGACAGTAAGGTTCCCTTGCGAAAGGCTCTCCGCCTCTCTGCATAGAGATGCGATTCCATCTATCCGCAGATTTGCAGCAGCCCCTTTTATCTTGTGAGCGATTTCACGGACTCCCGACCAGTTCCGGGCTTCTATATTAGCCCGAAATTCCTGAAGGGAGCCGTCCAGGAAAGAAAAGAAATGCTGCAGTAAAGACCTGGCAATTTCTTCAGTGATGGATAGAACCTGTGCCATGCCCGATATATCGAAGTCGGCATTTTGGGGCCATGCAGAATCCTCAGATATTTTGCTGGAAGCCTCCCCGTGAATATGCTTCAGGAGGACAGAGGTCAAAACCCTTCTGTCAATAGGTTTGGTCATATAATCGTCCATCCCTTCAGCCAAAAAGCGTTCTTTCCCCCCTCTTATGGCATCCGCAGTAAGGGCGATGATAGGGGTGTGGCGCCTCATGGTCTCCCGTTCATATTCCCTGATCATTTTCGTTGCTGTGCACCCGTCACAGACAGGCATATGAATATCCATAAAGACGGCGGCATAACTGCCGGTCCGATATTTTTCGACAGCCTCGAGTCCATTGCCGGCAATGTCTACATCTATTCCGTACTGTCCCAGTATTAGCTTTATCAGCGTCTGGTTAGCCAGAACGTCTTCTCCGACAAGGACCTTCGCGTTGAACCGGATCATTTTGCTGTCGGTGCACACGACATTTCGTGCAGCTACTTTCATTTCAGTTCGGGTCACCCCGATTATGGCGTCTGTCAGTTTTGACATGTAAACGGGCTGGTAAATCACCTTGTCGAATGAGCCCTCCATGATTTCCGCGGCATAAACCCTTGCTACTGCTATAATCGGAGCATTCGAGATGACCCTGGCTGTCCTGATCGCCTCGTCATCTATTGGCGGGATCGACATTATCAAGGCATCTATAGATCCAATATCCGCCAAATCGTTGATTTCATCGAGGATATGGACAGAGCATCCCAGGTGTTCCAGGTACCTGGTGACGGCCCTCTCCTGTGATGGCCCTTTCCGCCGGAAGCCGTAAAGAGCGACCTTTGAGTTCAGATTCACGAATTTGGGCTCCCCGCTGTCTCCTTTGTCAAATACGTCGAATCCCAGCGTGAATAAGCACCTGGTGCCTTTTCCGGGTTCGCTTTCGATCGAGAGCCTGCCACCCATCATGTTAACTATCTTGTCGGAAATCGCCAACCCGAGGCCTGTCCCGCCGTATCCCCTGCTTATGGAGTAGTCGGCTTGTGTAAAGGGCTCGAGTATGGAGCCTTGTTTATCTCTTGGTATCCCGATCCCATTGTCGTCGACCGAAAATGAAACATTGACGGTCCCCGTCCCGTCATCGGCTGATTCGCGTACTATCCTTACATAAACATATCCTCCGCGGTCGGTAAATTTGATCGCGTTGCCGATAAGATTTGCGAGTGCCTGTTTTATTCTGAGCGGATCGCCCTCCAGAAACCGGGGCAGTGTCGGATCGAGAAGGAATATGAGATCTATGTCTTTCTCGTTTGCCGTGAAAGACAAGGTTTCGATCATCCCCTCGAACTCCTTGACAATATCGAACTCCACTTTCTCCAGTTCTAACTTTCCGCTTTCTATGTTGGAAAAGTCGAGAATTGAATTTATGAGGTGAAGCAGAGTCTCGGCGCTCTTCCCTATAATCTGCATATACTCTTTTTGAGTTTTGTCGGTCGTGGTTTTTTCGAGCAGCTGGGTGAATCCGATTATCGAGTTCATAGGCGTTCTTATCTCGTGGCTCATGTTTGTCAGGAACAGGCTCTTGGCGCTGGATGCCTCCATCGCCTCTTCGGCAGATTTGCGCCGGACAAGCTCTTTGTGAAACTCGTCTTCAAGCCGCATCTCCTGAAGCACAGACTCCTGAATATCCTCATCTTTTGCCGCCAGTTCACCCGCCACTCGTATAAGCAGGCGGCAGATGATAAAAGAGACTATCGTGGTAGCCATTGCGGCTGAGATTACAAAATCCGGAGTGACCTTCCCATGGAAATAAATGCTGCAGGGGACTGCCAGTACTTCGGCAAGGATTACCGCACACACCATTGAGAATGAAAGAAGAAGCCACGGCTTCAGCCTCGCCATCTGCCTGATCAGAAGCCTCTCGATTTCAACAAGTGAATGCATGGGGCGTTTCCTCTCTCGCAAAGTTACATATCTGCCGGAGTATCATCTTTAGTGCTCTTATGAGGGCTTGATCGGCCTGTTGGGAGAGTCCAGGCGTTCGATAAGCCAGACCTTGTTTGGGAACGTCGATTATTTTTTGCCCACGTCTTTCATCTCCATTTTACTGCGGGGAACCTATGAGGCATATCGGAGGATGTCTGAAAAGATTGTAGGCGAAAGTGCCGGCTTCCGTGTAGGTACTTTTCCTATAAACAGGAATACAGCGCATCATGAATTAGTCTATTTAAGGAGAGGCCTATTGGGATATAGCTTCAAATCTTTACAAATTACCGGTTTCAGATATACTTGAATTAAGAATCATGAATTAGTCGGCATATTTTGATAACAGGAGGCTGTATGAAGAGGCTAATATGGTGTGCAGCATCGGTCTTTGTTTTGATGTTAGTCCCTATTCCAACGATGGCAGGGGTAAGTGTAGGAGTTGGGATTGCTCTTCCTCCGCCCATCGCTGCCCCACCACCGGATGTGGTTTTAATGCCTGGCGCCCCTGGTGTTTACGTTGCTCCTGACCTTGATGTAGACCTTTTTTTCTGGAATGGCTGGTGGTGGCGCCCTTGGGGAGGCCATTGGTATCGCTCACGTTATTATGATCGGGGCTGGGCTTACTTTAATCGTGGCGTCCCGGGCTTCTATCGTCATGTAAATCCAGGTTGGAGAGGATACTACAGGAGCGGCAGGTGGAATGGTCGTCCCTGGCACTATCGACGGATTCCTCACGAACGGTTCCAACACCGCCGCTAATTAGGGATGAAAAAAGCATTAGATGAAAAAGGAATGTCGATTTTAAGCTTGTTTGTATTTCTTAATACAGGGGCGGGAAACCGCCCCGTCTCTTCTGTCGACTACTAAGCATCACGAACAAAGCCTTGTACATGGGGCCGCAACAGTAAGTTCTCGGTCTGCAACTCGAGTTCCGCCCAGCGGACCTTATAGCTCATGGCTTGCCCCAGATCGTATCGTTCCATGCCCTCTTCACATAACCACCTTACCGTTTCCAGTTGCAGTAAGTTGCCGACAGAATAGCTGTTCCAGTCTTTTGCATAGCTGAACTGCAGGCCCCGGCAGTGTCCTCCGGTTATGCCTCCAAAAAAATATCCGATGTCCAGTCCGCCATTTCTTGCAAAAATTATCCTGCCCGTACCTGAAAGGCTCAGTCGCCGCAGGATCAGCCTGTAGAAGTCACGGAAAGGCTGAATGGTTATGCCGCAGCGGCCTATACCCTTCCAACTCGTCTCTTCAACAGTCAGCATTCGGGCATAAGTCTCCTCTGCATGTTCTACGGACGCAGGCAGGCAGCGCTCAAAAACCACATCTCTATCGGTCAACTTCGAGGCTGCCCGCCTGATGTTCCGGCGCAGGTTGGCCGACCGCCTGGACAAGTATCCATCCACATTTCCGGCAAGTGAGGCACAACGAAAAATAGTCGGCCCCAGCCGAATAATTTCGTAATGTCTTTTAAAAGTCGTCAGGACCTTGATAAACAGGGAAGATCCGGGAATAAGGCCGCTCAGCAGAACGAACGGTCGTGCATGACGAATGGGTTCTTCCCGCAGCAGCGATGACAGAAGTTCAACGGAATCCGGCCCAAGCAGGGGGCAACCAAAGCGCCAGTAGGACTCGATCGGTTCCAGGATATATCCAATGTCCGGGTGTTCATAACCTGCGAAGGCAATTATACTATTATGAGAATTACGGAAATACAATTCCTGATGAGGGTTGAACGCTTCGTGAAACGAGAACTGCCACTCAGTCCTGCAACAAAACGGATCGGCTTGTTCCGTATTTCCGGCAATCTGATTAAGAAACGAGTTCGCATGATCCAGTCTTTCCACCTTTAACCGCGCTAAATATGTATTTCTTTAATATCTCCTTCATAAAGTTTATCCTCTTCAAATGGCTGTTGCAACTGCGGAGGCAGGAACAATCTTAATAAAAGCAGATTCCCTTTTTGATGATATTTCTGGTAGGGTTATTTATGGACACTAAGCAGAGAGTTCTTCGGGGCAGACGACTTCTTTTGCTGGCATCCATTATCATTGCCGGTGTCGGATTAACGGCGTTCAGCACTTACAATACATATATATCCGAACGGTCCCTGGCGCAGCATAAGCTGATAGCCTCTGCTGAAGAGCAAACTTTCGCCCTCGAACAGACCCTAGTTTCGAACATCGCAATTTTGAAATCACTCGCCGCCTCTTTTACCGTAACGCATAATATCAACAGGTATGCATTTCATGAAGTGGCAGACAGGCTTCTTCAAAACTCTGTTATGCACGAAATGGGATGGATTCCGCGAGTTCCCGCCTCGAAAAGGAAAAGCTATGAACAAGCGGCACAAAGGGATGGTTATCATTCCTTTGAGATAAGGGAAATGGATGAGAAAGGGCAACTGGTGCGTGCGGGAGAAAGGAAAGATTACTTCCCTGTATATTATATTGAACCGTATAAAGGTAACCAGCAAGCTCTGGGTTTTGATATGGCATCCCGCCGCATCACTTTAAAAGCCATCAGGCACTCCATTAATATCGGGGACTTTGCAGCCACAGAAGGGATAAGGCAGGTCCCATACCACGAAAAACAGTATGGCTTTCTGCTGTTTTATCCTGTTTACGAACCGGGCTTTCTTTCTGCAAGCACTATCCCGGATTCATCAGGTTTGCGGGGCTACGTACTCGGTGTTTTCCGGGTCAGAGATGTAGTCGAAAAGGCGTTGGCCGGATTCGGCGACAAAGGACTGTTAATGCGGATAGTGGACCTGAATGGGGCCGCGCCCGGGCGACTGCTTGGCTTCTATTCGAATGAAACCGGGTGGTCTGCCGCGCATGATAAATTACCTCAGGACGATCCTATTATCGAACATGTCATTGATGCAGGCGGTCCATCATGGAAAATTTCTATAACTCATACGAATGCTTTGGTGACTACAAATAACTACCTGCTGGTTCTGCTCACCGGTTTTTGGTTAACCGCTACGGTACTGATGATTATGATAAACATATACAGGCAGAACGCCGAAATAGAACTTACAGTAGTCACAAGGACAGGAGAGCTGGAAACCGCACATGAGCAGTTTCGCAAGCTTGCCTCTCATCTGCTGACTATCAGAGAAGAGGAAAGAACAAGTATTGCTCGCGAGATCCACGACGAGCTTGGTCAGATATTGATCGGTTTGAAAATGGAATTATACTGGTTTCGCGACAATTACGCAGACCATAAGCCCATTTTTGATAGGGCCTCAGTCATGCTTGAAACAGTTAATACAACACTGTTGTCGGTTAAGCGGATTTGCACCCAATTGCGACCTTCGCTGCTGGACGATTTCGGCCTTGTTGCTGCATTAGAATGGCAGGCGAAAGAATTTCAGAAACGAACAGGGATAGAATGTGCGGTTTTTGCGGAGTCCGAGGATATAGTGCTGGACAAAAAAAGAAGCATAGCGCTTTTCAGGATCTTCCAGGAAGCACTGACAAACGTCCTTAAGCATGCGAAAGCGACAAAGGTAAATACAACACTGACACGAGGCAGCGGCTGCATCATATTGGAAGTCATGGATAACGGCAAAGGCATAACAGATGATCAGCTTCTGAAACCTCAATGCTTCGGCCTCATAGGGATGCGCGAACGGGTTTATCCCCTGGACGGAAAGGTGGAGATCTCGGGTGATAAAATAAGCGGCACTACCATAAAGGTCGTCATCCCTCATGTGGTGTAACCGGCGGCACGCATCCCGGTCCCAGGGTAAAGCCCATTCCACTTCCGGAATGGGCTTTTTTTCACTTGTCGCTTATCAGTGCGCCTGCTTTGGCAATATTAGTTGCAGGCAGGTCGCGCATAATGATCGTGACAGCGTCCGGAGGGCATTTCGCAGTCTCGCAGATAGCCTGGGTCACTTTTTTCGCCAGTTCCCGCTTTTGTTCAACAGAACGGCCCTCTAAAAAATCAATCTGAACTATTGGCATTTTCTCTCCTCCTAATGTTTTGTTGGTATATTATAAATATAAACCGGTCCTTGTTTAAAGAACCGTTTAGAACCCCAATTCTTCCCCGACGACGAAAACATGGACATCCGTAAACTTTGGCTTCTTTTTCATAATGGTAGTGACATTACAGATCCGGGTGTCACTCGCGCAATCCATGCATTCACCTGTCTTGGTGCAGGGATTGGGGAGTTTCAAACGTTTATTGTTGATAGGCGCCGCATATAGTTCAATCCGTTCTTCCGCCGCCTCCACGTCTCTGACTATTTTATTGGTCCCGACAACCACGATTACTTTCTTTGGACCAAAGATCATGGCCGCTACACGGTTTCCGACACCGTCCGTATTGACCAGTTTGCCGTCAAGCGTCACGGCATTGGTGCCGGTAAGAAATACATCGCAGGTCAACTGCCGGCGGCGGATCGCCATCGCCTCCTCCGGGGTCAACCCGGCTTTCCCGTGGTTTAACACCTCGCTGCCACGGGCTGCCAATTTATCGAGCAATCCCAGTTGCATCACTGTCCAGGAGCCGCCTATTCCGATCGAAGCATTGGGCGGTATCTGCTCGAGAATTTTTTCCACGGCTTCAGGTCCAGTCTTGCAGTATGTGGCAGTAAATTTGTTTTTGACCAAGGCGGCCACCGCCCGTTCGCCGATCACATCATTGTGCCAAGATTCGAATTCGTTCATACAACCTCCTCATTTCATATTACATTATCATAATCATACGCTTATATCTAAAAATATTGTAGCGCACGAATTGCATCATCAGATCAGAAATGTATTCGAAAACTTTTGGCGGGAATCCATTTTTTTCAGATGAATGCCCATAGCGTTGTTAATCTGCGAGCAATTCCAATGAGACTTCATATTCATCCAGAAGCAGAAATAGTACTTGACATGTACGTCAAGGTTAGCTATAATCTTCCGACAAAGACCACTTTTTAAATCAGCATTTTGCTGATTTATTTTTTTAAAAAAAAATTGCGAGGTCAGCTATGAAAAAAATGGTTACCAGTCCTCTCATTGACCGATTAGTTGTGTTGATAATGAGTGGAATGCTTTTGTTTGCAACCGGGGCTTCTGTTTTTGCCGAAGATACGGTAAAGATCGGCGTGAGTTATCCGCAGACAGGTCCTTACGCTAAGATGGGGATAGAGGCGAGGAGGGGAGGAGACCTTGCTGTTGAAGAAATTAATGCAGCGGGCGGTATTTTAGGGAAAAAAATACAAATGGTCTACATAGATTCGAATATGAACCCAAAAATTGCGAAACAAAACGCCGTTGACCTGTTCGATCAGGGTGTGCAGATGATGTTCGGCGGCGGTTCCAGTGCCGAGGCCATTGCTGACGGAAAAGCCGCCTTGCAGAAAAACAAAGTCTATTTCGCCACAGTGGCTTATTCTACTTCGGTCACCGGTGAAGAAGGCAACCGGCATATATTCAGGGAAAGTGAAGACGCGTATATGGCAGCAAAGGTATTGGCAGATTATCTGAATAAAAATTTCGGCGGCAAGAAATATTTTTACATTACTGCGGATTACACCTTTGGATGGACAACCGAAGACGCCATCAGAAAATTCACCAATACAACCGACAAGACCGCGAACAGGGGTGTTTTAACGTCGCTTGGCTCTATGGATTACAAAGATGCCTTGGGTGCTGCCAAAGACAGCGACGCCCAGGTTCTGGTGCTGAACTTGTTTGGGCGGGATATGGTGATAGCTGTAAAGCAGGCTTACGCAATGGGTTTGAAAAAAACCATGCAGATTGTCGTTCCTATCGTATCCCTCAGTATGGCGGAAGGAGCAGGCCCCGAGGCCATGGAGGGCATAATAGGCGCAGAGTCGTGGAACTGGGAGGTCCCATTTAAATACGACTATCCGAAGGGGATAGACTTTGTAAAGAAATACGAGGGGCTATACAATGGATATCCTTCAGAGGTAGCTGCATTGGCATACGAAACCCCGTGTGAATATAAGGCTGCTGTGGAGCGCGCCGGTGCATTCGACACAAAGGCAGTTATAAAAGCACTTGAGGGGAGTAAGTATACCGCCCTGAAAGATGAGCAATATTGGAGGCCCTGGGACCATCAGTCCGTCCAGACCATGTATGCGGTCAAATGCAAACCTGCTGCCGAGGTCAGGAAAGATAAATATCAGGATGATTATTTCGAGATAATAAATACCCTAAAGGGCGACGATGCCGCCATAGGTCAAAAAGAGTGGACGGATATAAGAATGAACGTTGGAGTGCCTGCTGCGCTTGAGGAGGCTAAATAGAGTCTGTGGATAAACTCAATTCTAACCGTCATTCCCGCCCCCGAAACGCCGTTATCGGGGGCGGGAATGACGGGTTAGAATCAGGAAATAGAAGCCTCTTTACGTGTCAATAGCGGCAGACGATTTGCATCGCTCGCGCAGAATGTATTTCTGGACCTTGCCGGTCGAAGTCCGCGGCAAGTCGCAGAACACAATGCATTTGGGCACTTTGAAGCGCGCAAGGTGTTGCCTGCAGAACTCGATTATCTCGGATTCGGTGGCCTTGGCGCCCGGCTTCAGCTCCACGAACGCGCACGGGGTCTCACCCCATTTCGGGTCAGCCTGCGCCACCACCGCTGCGGCCATCACCGCCGTATGCTGGTACAGCACGTCCTCCACCTCAAGCGAGCTGATGTTCTCTCCGCCCGAGATGATGACGTCCTTCGAGCGGTCTTTAATCTTGATGTAACCGTCCGGATGCAGCACCGCGAGGTCGCCCGAGTGGAACCAGCCACCCTCGAACGCCTCCTGCGTTGCCTTGGGGTTCTTCAGGTATCCCTTCATGGTGATGTTTCCGCGGAACATGATTTCCCCTATGGTTTCGCCGTCCTGCGGCACCGTCTTCATGGTCAATGGATCCATAACCGTGACCGCCTCCACAACGGGATAACACACCCCTTGTCGCCCGTTGAGCCGCGCCTGTTCGGGAAGCGGCAGGCGTTCCCACTCGGTATGTTTCGCGCATATCGTAGCGGGGCCATAGGTCTCGGTGAGCCCGTAGACGTGGGTGATCGAGAAGCCCATCTTCTCCATCCCCTCGATGATAGCAACAGGCGGAGCGGCACCCGCAATGAAAGCACTGATCTTCCAGTCGATGCCTTTTTTTAGCTCGGAGGGGGAGTTGATCAGTGCGGTGTGGACAACAGGGGCACCGCAGTAGTGAGTCACGCGGTGCTCTTTGATAAGTCCGAAGATCATTGCGGCATCAACTTTGCGAAGGCAAACGCTGACGCCTGCGTTCGCTGCCAGCGTCCAGGGAAAGCACCAGCCGTTGCAATGGAACATCGGCAGCGTCCAGAGATACACCGAATGGTGGGGCATCGCCCACGCCAGAATGTTGCCGACAGCGTTAAGATACGCGCCGCGGTGGTGATAGACCACTCCCTTTGGGTTGCCGGTGGTGCCGGAAGTATAGTTGAGGGAGATCGCATCCCATTCGTCTTCCGGACCTTTCCACGGATATCCCGGGTCCCCTTCCGCGAGCAGCGTCTCATACTCCAGACTGCCGACCCGCACGCCCGGACCAGAGTACTCGGGATCGTCCACGTCCACGACAAGGATTGAGCGTCCAAGTATCTGCAGCACTTTTGCAACGATAGCCGAGTACTCCCGATCGGTGATCAGCACCTTCGACTCTCCATGATTAAGCATGAACGCAATCGCCTCGGCATCCAGCCGTGTATTCAGCGAGTTCAGCACCGCGCCGCACATCGGTACGCCGAACTGTGCTTCGTACATGGGCGGGATGTTAGGCAACATCACTGCTACCGTGTCACCCACCCCTATCCCGCGCTTTGCGAGCGCGGAGGCGAGACGCCGGCAGCGGGCGTAGGTTTCCTTCCACGTGAAGCGCTGAGGGCCGTGGATGACCGCGATCCTGTCAGGATATATGCTCGCCGTTCGATCAATAAATGAAAGCGGGCTTAGCTGCGCATAATTCGCCTCGTTCTTGTCCAGTCCTGCCCGATATTGATCGTTAGCGCTAGTCATAACAAGCCTCCTTGTGTCCGGCGCAAGATCGCAAAGCCGGAAGTGTACAACGGGAACCCTTCGAGATGATCCAGGCTGCCTGATGCAAAGTAACGATCCTGCCCTTGCTCATAATTGCCCTCCTCTTCTGCTGTAATATTTATTGTCAAAATGCTTTTTTCAGCTGCATTTTCCAGTTCCTTTTTCCGGGTCATACCCCCAGTATAGCATTCTATCTTCGATTTTTTAGCATATTTGACGGAACATAATCAACCCATACTTTTCCTTTTCTTCCAGGGTGTTTTTTTCTTCGGAACGACTGACGCATACTTGACAAACGACCGTTCGGGCACGTAACATAGTTGCATATACAACAGTATTACGTGCATGGACGAAAAACAGACATTAAAACTTATCGAGACCATAGGCCGGGAATGCCTTGCCGGTCGTGTGCGCAAGCTCAGTCGCGTGATCACCGGCATATATGACAGGGCCATGCGGCCGCACGGGATCAAAGTCAACCAGGCAGGCATCCTGATAATGCTCTCTCTCATCGAAAAGCCCTCGCCCGGCGACATATGCCGGAAGTTGCAGATGGAGAAATCAACAGTCAGCCGCAACGTCGAACGTATGCGGAAGCAAGGCTGGATAGAAATCGTTGCGGGAGAGGGCGGTCTTTCCCAGGTGCTCATGGTCACGCCAAAAGGTAAAAAACTGCTGGCTGACATTTACGGTAAATGGGAGAAGGCGCAGAGAGAGGTATCGGAATTTCTTGGCGAAGATGGTGTCAAGGCGGTCCACATGCTGACAGGTCGCATATCTGAACCCCGGTAAAGAGAGAAAAGGAATATTTTTTGGGACAATTAGTTGCATATACAACCAAAGGAGGCAGTCATGCAAAATCTCAAGGAGCACCCGGCAGTAAAACGTTATTATGAGAAAAAGGGGGAGCGTAAAGTTGACAATGTCGCGTCCAGGCTCAACCATGAAGACATCCGGAAGATCTGTCTTGAATGCGGCGCTGACGACGCAGGTTTTGTAGAGATCGGCAGACCGGAACTCGACGACCAGAGAGACGAGATCCTGAAGATGTTTCCATGGACAAAAACACTGGTGAGTTTTGTCGGACGAATCAACCGGGAGAACCTGAGAAGCCCTGCCCGCTCTATAGCAAGCCTTGAAATGCATAAGGTCGGTGAAAGAATCGAGAACGCATCCCACAAATTGACAGCTTATCTGGAGCGCATGGGGCTACGGGCAATAGCTCCGGCTGCAGGGTTCCCAATGGAAACGGACAGATGGCCCGGAAAGATGTTTGTTGTTTCGCACAAACCGGTCGCAGTGGCGGCAGGGCTCGGACATATGGGGTTGCATCGCAGCGTCATACATCCGGTCTTCGGCAGTTTTGTAACGCTCAATACAGTGCTGATCGAAGCGGAGATGGACGAATACAACACCCCGCTGGATTACAATCCCTGCCTTGGATGCAGACTCTGTTCAGCCGCCTGTCCAACAGGCGCAATCGCGCCGGACGGCTATTTTAACTTTGTAAACTGCATGACACACACTTACCGGGATATGATAGGGGGTTTTGCCGACTGGGTAGAAAATATCGCAAACAGTAAAAACTCCTCCGATTATAGAAACCGGGTGAGCGATGCCGAGACCGTCTCCATGTGGCAGGGCCTGGCGCACGGGCCTTGTTACAAATCTGTCTATTGTATGGCAGTCTGCCCCGCGGGCGAGGACGTCATGCCTGAGTATCTCACCGACAGTAAAAAATATATGAAAGACGTGGTAAGACCGCTGCAGGAAAAGAAAGAGACGGTCTATGTCCTCCCGGGCTCCGATGCCGAAAGTCACGTACTCGCGACGTTCCCACATAAAAAAATTAAACTCATCGGAAACGGCGTCAGGCCGCCCTCTATCAAGGCCTTCCTCGGCTCTATCCAGTTAGCTTTTCAGCGTAATAAGTCGGAAGGACTGGATGCCACGTATCATTTCACTTTTACGGGTGAAGAACCTGAATCGGCAACCGTCACCATAAAGAACAAAACCGTGACGGTCAAAAAAGGACACGAAGGCAACGCTGATATTCATATAAAGGCCGACAGCAGGGCCTGGCTGAGTGTGCTGCATAAAGACAGCACAATGCTGAAGGAAATTGTTTTTAGGAACATACGGGTCAAGGGACCGATAAGGCTGTTAAAGGCGTTCGGGAACTGTTTCGCATAAATAATAGAGACGCGGAAGAGAAAAATGCCGAAGGCGGGACTCGAACCCGCACAGCCTTGCGACCACTAGACCCTGAACCTAGCGCGTCTGCCAGTTCCGCCACTTCGGCGACTTCACAAACCTTGAAGCATGAAAGTAATTCCCGATGCGAAAACAAATAACGGTTACGCATCACGGTTATTATTATAGCAGGATTAACACTGCCCGTACAATGCTACTGACTGTTGACAAACCTGGCCGCATTATGTAATTCTAAATACGGGAGTTCGCCCGTTCAAGCTTCATGCAACGAGAAATCACTGAGGAAACTTTGAGTATTAGAATCCGGAAAGTACTCTGATATTATCCATCCTTAATCATGGGTAACCCATAAATTAAAGATTGTTACCGGGAACTTATCAATAAAAATGAATCCGCTGCTCGCATTGCAGCCATTTGAGCTATTGAGGCTTTTATCATGACTACCAAGAGAGGTACAGAAAAGATGGAAAATTATATTGCAATCTCAGAATTGAAAGAGAAGACCATTGACGACCTTGCGGGTCTTGCCAAGGAACTGAATGTTGAGGGCGCATCAGGGTTGAGGAAGCAGGACCTGATTTTCGCCATTCTGCAGGCCCAGGCTGAAAAAGCGGGCAGCGTCTACGGCTCGGGAGTGCTGGAGATACTCCCTGACGGCTTTGGCTTTCTCCGTTCTCCGGACTACAGCTATTTGCCGAGTCCCGACGACATATATGTATCACCGTCACAGATCAGGAGGTTCAGTTTACGCACGGGTGATTACGTATCAGGCCAGATCAGGCCGCCAAAGGACAATGAGCGGTATTTCGCCCTTTTGAAGGTGGAGAGCATCAACAGTGAATCGATCGAGCGTAATGTGAACCGTCCGCTCTTCGATAATCTGACCCCTTATTATCCGACCGAAAAAGTCACACTTGAATATGACAATGACTACTCCATGCGAGTAATGGACTTGACCGCCCCTATAGGCAAAGGCCAGCGAGGTCTGATAGTTGCGGCGCCGAGGACCGGCAAGACAATGCTGCTGCAGTCAATTGCAAAAGCAATCACAACGAATCATCCGGAAATTCACCTTATTATCCTCCTGATCGATGAGCGGCCTGAGGAAGTGACCGACTGGAAAAGACAGGTGAGCGGAGCAGAGATCATAAGTTCGACTTTTGACGAGCCGCCCCAGCGGCATTGCCAGGTATCCGATATGGTTATCGAACGGGCCAAGAGGCTTGTGGAAACGAAAAAGGACGTGGTCATCCTCCTTGACAGTATAACAAGACTGGCGAGGGCCTATAACGCAATAACTCCCACCAGCGGTAAAGTGCTGTCCGGAGGACTCGATGCCAATGCGCTGCAGAGGCCAAAGAGGTTCTTCGGCACCGCAAGGAGCATAGAGGAAGGCGGCAGTCTCACCATTCTGGCAACAGCGCTTGTCGATACGGGAAGCCGTATGGATGATGTCATTTTTGAAGAATTCAAAGGTACCGGCAATATGGAACTGCATCTCGACCGCAAGCTTGTGGACAAGAGAATATTCCCGAGCATTGATATCAATTCATCAGGGACGAGGAAAGAAGAGCTGCTCGTTGACAGGGACATCCTGAACAAGATGTGGATTCTCAGAAAGGTGCTGAACCCCTTGAGCACTGTAGAAAGTGTTGAATTCCTTCTCAGCAAGCTTAAAGGCACGAAGAGCAACAGCGAGTTCCTGGAGATGATGAATAAATAGCCGGTATGCCTGTAACCTGTTGAAGCCGGTGCACAGTTGACATCCGGCGCTACTATCATGTGACTGCCGCAGAGAGCATGCAAAACTGCTGATGAAATGAAAAGCCAAATCCCTATAATCGCCGCGTTTATTGCAGTTATCTCCGGACTTGTAACTCTCAATATTTTTTTCCAGCAGTCCTTGCAAATGGACATGGCCGAACAGTTCAACATCCATCAGCTTTTACTTTCCAAGTTAATTACAGACAACATAAAATCCTATATCGACCACGAAAGGGAGGAACTGCTTTTAATTGCGCAGCCTCTGTCCGAAACCGATGTCCGGAGCAACAGGGATTTTCCGAAAATAAAAGAAAAACTGAAAACTGTTCGCAAAGAAACAATTGAGGACAAGTTCGGATTAGTCGGCGCCGGGGGCGCACTGCTTTTCTTTCAGGAGGATAGGGACAGCATGGCGCCCGATATCTCCGCCATAATAGAACAAGCGCAGGGCATGAAACCCAACACAACTCACGTGTTTGAAAAAACGCCGTTTCTCTACATCATATCACCGGGTTATCGGCTCGAAAGGCTCGCCTACGTAGCGTTCTTCCGGATCAAAATAGAGGACATCGCCCGTAATTTCGTGAGCAGTATCCAACCAGGGTCGAGAGGATATGCCTGGATGATGGATAAAAGCGGCAATCTGCTCTATCACCCGACCCAGCCCGGCATGGTTGGAAAAAACTTGTACAGAGCTGATGCCGGCTGCTTCAAATGCCACAAGAGTTTCGACCTCGAAAAAAGGATCATCGAGGGCCGCGCAGACAACTTCGGCAGATATATCGCCCCGTCAGGAGAGGACAAGATCCTCGCCTTCTCGACCGTCTCTTTGGACAACATTTCCTGGATCATTGCGGTGTCATCGCCCTTTTCCGAAGTAACACACACGACAAAACACAGCATGGCGCTTTATTCCTACCTTATCATCTCTATCTTTATCGCAACCAGCCTTGTCTCTGCAGTGCTTATCGTCTTTAATAAAAAGAGGATCGAGGCAGGAGCGGTTGCTCAGAGAAAGGAGGAACTCGAACAGTATGCGGTGCAGTTGGAAAACAGGGTCGACAGGAGGACCGCCGAACTCTCAAGCGAAAAGGAAAAGCTCAACACAATCGTGAGCGCCATCGGCGGAGGAATCGTGCTGATCTCAAAAGAAGACAAAATCCAGTGGGCCAACCAGATGATAAAGGACATGACCGGTATGGACGTAGTCGGCAGGTCCTGCGATGATATTTGCGGGGGGGTCAGACTGCCTGATACCTATGCCGCCGATCGCGTCGATACAGTCATAGTACCTAACCTTTTCGGCCAAAAAGACCAGTATTTTCAGATAACTACCGCGCCCGTCAAAGGTGATGACGGCGAGTTGCACGGGTACATACGCCTCATACAGGATGTAACGGAAATAAAAAAGATGGAGGAGCAGATAATGCATTCCGAAAAACTCGCCTCTATCGGCAGGCTTGCTGCGGGGATCGCCCACGAAATCGGCAACCCGCTTACATCCATATTTTCATTTGTACAGATCCTCAGGGAAATGGAAGACGGAGACGAATTCAAGCGAGAGAGCCTGGAGACGATATTATTTCACATAAACAGGATTTCAGGGATCTTGAAACAACTCTCCGGCTTTACCAAAATGCCGGTGGGGGAACCAAAAAAGTGCCCGGTCAACGACACCATAGATACTGCCTTAAACCTGATCCAGTACGACAAGAAAGCAAAAAACATCTCTATCATAAAGATTCTGTCGCCGGACCTGCCGGAGATTATAGCCGATGCCAACCAATTATCGCAGGTCTTTGTCAACCTTATACTCAACGCGATTGACGCAATGCCGGGGGGCGGGACCCTTACAGTAAAGAGTTTTATGCTCGACGGCATGATTAAAATACAATTCCAGGATACCGGCAGCGGCATCCGGAAAGAGGATATCAGCAAAATATTCGATCCATTTTATACAACCAAAGAAAAAGGTACCGGCCTGGGACTGGCGGTAAGTTATAATATAATAAAGAAAATGAACGGGTTGCTGACAGTCGAGAGCGAAACAGACAAGGGGGCCGCCTTTACTATAATGCTGCCGGTGGAGCATTTATGAAACTAAGAATACTGGTAGTGGACGACGAGCCTGATATCTGTAAGGCCCTCGCATTTCTGCTTGGCCGGGAGGGCTATGCCGTCACCACGGCTAACAGCGGAGAGGAGGCCCTCGCGAAACAAAAGAACGAACGTTTTGATGTGGTGCTTACTGATCTGAAGATGGGTCAGATCGACGGCATGGCGGTCCTCGAAAAAATCAGGGAGACAGCTCCCGATACGGCTGTTGTCATGATGACGGCCTTTGCCTCTGTCGAGTCCGCTATTGAGGCAATAAAAAAAGGGGCTGCGGACTATATAGTAAAGCCTTTCCATAATGAAGAAATCAAACTCACCATCAGGAGAATCCTGGAGAAGAAACGGCTCGTTAATGAAAACATTGCCCTCAAACAGCAAATCAGTCAACGCCTGACATACAAGGATGTCGTTGCAAGCTCTGAGTCAATGGTGAAGATCTTTGATACTCTCGAAAAGGTAAGCCCCACAAAGAGCAATATTTTGATACTTGGCGAAAGCGGTTCGGGGAAAGGACTCATAGCTGAAATAATTCATTCCAACAGCCCCCGGCGTGACGAGCCATTCATTTCTATTAACTGTTCCGCCATCCCCGAAGGACTGCTGGAATCAGAGCTTTTTGGGTACAAAAAAGGGGCTTTCACCGGGGCGATTACCGATAAGATCGGGCTCATTCCACTTGCCCACAAGGGCACGTTCTTTCTGGACGAAATCGGCGATATGCCCCTTTCCTTACAGGTAAAACTCCTTAAAGTCCTGGAGACGGGAGAAGTCTGTCCGCTCGGCGATACAAAGCCGAGGGTGGTTGATGTTCGAATCATTGCCGCCACGAACGCCGATATCGAGCAAAAGATCGAGGAAGGTAAGTTCAGGAAAGACCTTTACTGGAGGCTTAATGTAATAGAAATAAAGGTCCCGCCGCTGCGCGAGAGAAAAGACGATATCGAACTCCTCTGCAGGCATTTTATCGCCAAATTTGCCGGAGAACACAAAAAGAATATCAGCGGCATTGACAGTCAGGCCCTTGCCGCGCTGCTGGATTACTCATGGCCTGGCAATGTCAGGGAATTGAGCAACGCTGTGGAGCGCTCGGTTGTCCTTGCGGAAGGCGCCTGCATAACTCTTCCTGATCTCCCGGAGAAGCTGATAAAGACTGATCAAGAACAAGAGACCTCACTGCTTAAAGTTTATCTCGCCGGGTACGAAAAAAATATGATATTGAAAACGTATACCGCTCATAATAAAAATAAAGACGAAACCGCGAAGGCCCTCGGCGTCGATCTTGCAACACTTTACAGGAAATTCAAAAAGTACTGCATAGAAGCCGAATGAAAAAGGCCTTCTACATCGGAGCGGCAGTGGGCGGGCTGCTCGGTATCATAATAGCCTTGAGCATGGATCTTCTGTTGGGCAATGCAGTAGGCGGCGGTTGGAGCGAAGCGGTTGCGCACGACCTGAACTACTACTTCAAGTTGAATCTGCCCGGAAACCATGTTCTCGTTATACTGGGCGTATTCGTAGTCATCGGCATCATTGCCGCTTTCGGGTCTTTTATCGGCGGCGTCTTCAGCATAATGATCGCCCGCCTCTTCAGCATGCTCACGAAAGAAAAGTAAACAGCAGAGGGTCAGAAGTTTAGAGGGTCAGAGGTTTGGCCAATCTTCTAATCATCTAACCCTCCAATCTTCGCTTTTTCAGCAGGCACACCGCCTGGGCCGCAATACCCTCTCCCCTGCCTATAAACCCCATTCCTTCGTTGGTCTTTGCCTTAATATTGATACTGGAAGAGGGAATTCCCGCCCCGGCAAAGACGGCTTTCATTGAATCAATGAAAGGGGCCAGTTTCGGTCTTTCTGCAAGGACAACCGCATCTATCCATGCGACCTCGTAGCCGCTGGAATGCACAAGCTCCAAAATATGCCGCAATAGCCGCACGCTTGAGGCGTCTTTCCATTGCTCTTCAGTATCGGGGAAGTGTTTTCCTATGTCACCGGCGCCGAGCGCGCCGATAATGGCATCAATAACCGCATGACAGAGCACATCACCGTCTGAATGGCCGAGCAGGCCTTTTTCAAAAGGAACATCCACTCCGCCAATAATCAGGCGCCTGCCGCCGACTAGCCGGTGCGAATCATATCCTGTGCCTATGCGCATGATTTTAACCCGAATCGATACAGGGTCTCGGCAATATTGATATCTTCCAGGGTAGTAATTTTTAAATTCAAATATGAGCCCTCGATGATCCTGACACTTCCCCCGTAATACTCGATCAGAGCGGCATCGTCAGTTGCATAGAACCCTTCGGCATGCGCCTTACCGTGCGCCTCCCTTATCTTCGGGTAATGAAATGTCTGGGGTGTCTGGACCGCCCACAGGACATTGCGGTCCAGGGTCCTTCGGACAATAAGCCCCTCTTCCAGTCCTTTCCCCCCGCCAGAGACGGGGTCTTTGCTGCTTGAGCGCCTACTGCCCGCTTTGACCTCTTTTATTGTGTCCTTCACCGGAACACCCGCAACAACACCGTCAAAACTATCCAGCTCAGATATGCTTTTTTTAATCAGCAACCCGTCTACCAAAGGTCTCGCGCCATCATGTATTACAACGATAGAGGTCTCTTTATCAAGTGCCCTGAGCCCGTTATATACGGAATCCTGCCGCTCCCTGCCGCCCGGAACAATGTGCCTGACCTTGGAGATCTTGTAAAGTTCTACCAGATCGGCGGCTGCCTTTATGTCCTCTCCCTTGACTACCGGAACTATCTCTCCGATCTCATCTACGGACTGGAGCGCCTGGAGCGCCCAGACAACAAGCGGCTTCCCCATAAACTCATACAGCGACTTGTTTTCGCCGGCTCCGAAACGCCTGCCGAGGCCTGCGGCAGGTACGATCGCAGCAATTTTGTTTTTCTTCATTCTGAAACACCTAACAACTTAACCACAGAGACCACGGAGAAATTCTCGGAGGTTCCTCTGCGTACTCTGTGGTTTCATTGCCTTTCATGTTTGCGCAACGCTGAACGTTTTTTATTCCTCTTCTTTCAACTTTGCAAATATCATTCTTCCCGCCGTAGTCTGTAAAACACTCGTGACCACTACCTCAACATTCTTCCCTATAAGCTTTCTGGAATTTTCAATTACCACCATAGTACCATCATCAAGGTAGGCAACCCCCTGGTTGTATTCCTTCCCTTCTTTTACGATAAAAAGGTTGAGGGCCTCTCCCGGGAGCACTACCGGCTTGAGCACATTTGCAAGTTCATTGATATTCAATACTATGACACCCTGCAGCTGCGCCACCTTGTTCAAGTTGAAATCATTGGTGATGATCTTGCCGTTCAGGAGCCGTGCCAGGGAAATGAGCTTGGCATCCACCTCTTTTATCTTCGGGAAATCCTCTTCGACTATCCTGACCTTTATATTCGACATCTTCTGAATGCGGTGCAGGACGTCAAGTCCGCGTCTTCCCTTTGATCTCCTCATAGGGTCCGGAGAATCGGCGATGTACTGAAGTTCCTGGAGAATAAATTGAGCAATAATGAACGTCCCCTCAAGAAAGCCGGCTTCAATGACCTCGGCTATGCGTCCGTCAATTATCACGCTGGTATCAAGTACCTTCAGCCCCTCCTCGAGTTCCTGGCCTTTGAACAGCCTCATGATTGCGGGGATAGTGAGGTTCTTTCCCCTGTAAAGACCGACAAACAGCCCTCCGTACCCGAGTATCGCATTAAGGGCAAATGTGGACAACGTCCAGTTTTCACCGATAATAATCGAGTGGAAGGGAAATAAAAGAAGATTGGCGAACAAAATCCCTATTGTCAGGCCAAAAAACCCTCCGATCACCGACCCGAAAGAAACCTTGCTTAGCCTCATCTCGACAACAATCGTGATTAACCCCAGTAAAATTCCCGTAACTAATCCCTGGGCTATAAAGCCGTATTTCAATCCGTAAAAATATCCTGCCAACAAAAAAACCGCCAATATGATAATCCGTGCAAACACATGTTCACCCCCTTTCCTTAAGCATCAGGTAAAAAGTAAGAAGTAAAAAGTAAAAAGTAAAAAGTAAAAAGTAAAAAACAAGGCAAAGCAATTCTTCTCTCTTCTTCAGTCTTTACTTATTACTTCTTACTTTTTACTTCTCACTTCTTACTTGTTTTTTATTACGGAGATAATGCAACGTAAAACTTTTTACCGCCGCGATTAACAAACAGCAAAACCGTATCGATCGGGCCCACTTTGGCTGCAGCTTTGTTGAACTCATTCAGATTCGCGATCTTCTGCCTGTCGACCTCTTCTACAAGGTCGCCTTTTTTCAGGCCCGCTTCATCGGCGGGCGAGTCCGGTTCGATTTTGACGACAACAACTCCCTTCTCGTCATTTTCTATTCCAAGCTGTTTCATTATAGAGCGGGTGATGTCCGTGGCAGCCATGCCGGAGAGGGCATTTTCGCTGGTTTCCTGCTTCGAGGATATTACGCCCGAAGTAATATCGGCCCCATCCGCCGGAAGCTCTATAATGTTCACCGCAGTGGCCACCATCTTATTTCTTCTCAACAACTTCATGCTCACCTGATAACCAATCCGGCTCTGTGCAACCATATTTCTCAGGACACCCACATCGGCAACCTGTTTCCCGTCAAACTCAAGAATGATATCTCCCCTCATTATTCCCGCTCCCTGTGCGGGACTCCCCTGCGCAACATCACTGACAAGCGCTCCCTCAGAGAGTTTAAGACCAAACTTCTGGGCAAGCTCCGGGGTGAGTTCCTGGATCGTGACACCTATCCACCCGCGGACCACCTTGCCTTTTTTCAACAGTTGGTCCATAACAGCACGGACCATATTGCTCGGTACGGCAAAGCCTATGCCCTGGTAGCCGCCCGTCTTTGAGAAAATTGCCGTATTTATGCCTATAAGCTCGCCTTTTATGTTGACCAGCGGCCCACCAGAATTGCCGGGATTGATGGCGGCATCAGTCTGGATGAAATTTTCATAATCTGCAATTCCCACGTCCGCACGGCCGACTGCGCTGACAATGCCCATCGTGACCGTATGACTCAAGGCAAAAGGGTTCCCGATGGCAAGAACAAATTCACCAACCTGGAGTCTGTCGGAATCACCCCAAGGTACTATGGGAAGATCTTTTGCACTGATTCTTATGACCGAAAGATCGGTCTTCGGATCTGATCCTATAACCTTTGCCCTGAAACTCCTCTTATCAAAGAGAATGACCTTTATATCATCCGACTGTTCGACAACGTGGTAATTGGTAATAATATAGCCGTCAGGAGAGACGACTACCCCGGAACCCAGGCTTTGCTCTTTCCATTTCTTCGAGCGGCCCTCAGGGGAGGGATACAGGAAATCAAAAAACTCATCAAAAGGGGTCGGCTGACGTTTCAGCGTCTTGATACTGGAAATATTAACAACCGCAGGCGAAACAGCCCTTACTATGTCGGAAAACCCGCGAGAGGTATCCGCAACCGAAGATGGCACTCTTGGTGTAAAGGGCATATATGACGGAGTTCTACTCTTGCTTAAGATGTGGTAGGTAACGCCCCCGAGCAAAAAGCCTATCAACATAAGCACCGGAATCCATATAAGCTGTTTTTTCATAATTTATTTTAACATGAATCTTCTTATATCCCCAACTCTAAGGGTAATCTTCTGCGAGTCAAGATATTCAACAAAGGGCAGTGCATATTTGCGTGTTGTCCCGATCAGGTCCCTGAATTCAGCGATGGACATTTCACTTTTTTTCGAATAGAACTTTTTAAGCGAGCCGATCATCTCATCGTACGAGACCTTAGTTATATAAAGCGAATCATTGATTCTTACCAGCAGGCCTTCTTTGGTAAGGTGCATGAGAAGGTCATTGAGTTCTTTTTCTTTAATTGACAACTGCCGCGCCAGCTCATCCTTCAAGGGGGGTTGGAACCCATCTTTATCAAGTGCCGCCAGTATCTTCTGTTTTGTCCCTTCAGCCGCATTTGAGAGCGCAACGCTAAAGCCGGTGAGACGTATTATATCTTTATCTATCGTCAGATCAGTTATCATGGCAACAAGGCCGTCAAAAAACTTTTCATCGCCTTTCTGTCCGACCCTTACCCTGGCCCTTAACTCCTCCCTGGGCACTCCCTGCTTCAAGGGATTTTCCTTATGGAAGCGGCCGACCTCGGCCATTACCTTTTCCCTGAATACATAAAAGTCGTCTTTGTGAAAAAGCAGGTCCTGGCTCCTTACCAGCACCCCCTCGTTCAAAAGTTGCACTATAGCGGATTCTATTGCCGGGATATCACCCTGCACCCAACCTATAATCTCTCCCGCAGAGACTCCCATCAACCGGGACCGACTGACTTTCATCCCCACCTTGTCCTTCAGCGACCCCTCCTTTAAAACCACAAGGTCATCTATGCCGGCATTTTTTTTCCTCCTGACAGGAAAGGGATCAAGTATTTCACCGCCTCCAATAGTCTCCAGCGGCGAGAACCTCCGGATGATGTAACGGTCGCCGGAAAGCACTACTACCGGATCTTCGAGGCGGAACTGACAGTAACAGGATGTGCCGGGTTTTACTTCCCCGTGGGCCTCCTCACAGCCGTAAACGATAATCCGCGCTATGGTCTCGGAGGTGCCGGTATAAAAATGAACACGGTCCCTGCTTTTTATTACAGGCGCATCCTTCAGCATTTCCAGTTCGGCATCAAGCGTCAGAGTGGGGATGAGTTTATCCGAATCGACAACTACATCACCCCTTTTGAGTGACTCCCGGTCAATGCCCTGAAGATTAATACCTATCCTCTGTCCGGCATATGCCTTTTCAGTATTTCTGCCGTGAGTTTGAAGCCCTCTTACTCTTGTTGTAATCTTTGCAGGCAGTATTGTTGCGGGGCTGTCCGATGTTATGGAGCCGGACAGCGCCGTTCCCGTCACTACAGTGCCAAATCCCTTGAGCGTAAATACCCGGTCAATAGGCATTCTGAAAAGCCCCCGGGTGAGTTTAGGCCGCACTTTGAGCGCAATGTCCCTGATCAGGCTTTTGAGCGTGTCGATATGCAACCCCGTTTTAGCAGAGACCGGGAGTATCTCTGCGCGCTCAAGAAAAGTGCCTCTCACAAAACCCCTCACGTCGTCAGTCACAAGGCGCAGCCAGTCCTGCTCGACAAGGTCCGCTTTTGTGAGCGCAATAATGCCATCCTTGATTTTTAATAGCTCGCATATTGCAAGATGCTCCCGGCTTTGGGGCATCACTCCTTCATCAGCAGCTATTGCCATCAGTACTATATCAACGCCCCCGGAGCCGGCCAGCATATTTTTAATGAGACGTTCATGGCCCGGCACATCGACTATCCCGACAGTGAGACCGTCGGGGTAGACAATGCTGGCAAACCCAAGGTCTATAGTAATACCGCGCTCTTTTTCTTCTTTAAGCCTGTCGGGGTCTGTTCCGGTAAGCGCCTTAACAAGAGAACTCTTGCCATGATCAATATGACCTGCCGTGCCGAGGACAATACTTTTGGAACTATGAACGGCAGACGAATCCATCAAAGCCCTTAAGGATTTTCAGACCGAGTTCCTGGCTCTTTTCAGGATGGAACTGCGTGGCAAATATGTTGTCTTTCCACACCATAGAGACGAAATCAACTCCGTAATCCGTCCGTGAGGCAACAATACCATCATCTTCCGGCGCCACATAATACGAATGGACAAAGTAGAAATATGAATTGTCCTGGATGCCGTCAAAAATGGGCGGCTTTTTTAACAACCTGGCAGTATTCCAGCCCATGTGGGGAATCTTCATTACGCCAGTTTCCGTATCCCTGAAGCTGAATTTGACGACCTTTCCCCTGAAAACACCCATGCCCTCGCAGAAACCGAACTCTTCTGATTCGGTAAATAGTATCTGAAGACCCAGGCATATGCCCAGATAGGGCTTGCCCTTTGCAATCTCTTTCACAATGCAGTCGAGCAGGCGCAAATCATCCAGATTGCGCATACAATCCTTGAAGGCGCCTACTCCGGGCAGCACAATACCCTTTGCGTCGGCAATGACCCTTGGATCAGCCGTTATCCTGACATCAGAGCCTATTTTGATAAACCCTTTTTCGACGCTCCTGATGTTACCCATGCCATAATCAACAATTGCGATCATTTGCAAACCTCAAAAAAATAGCAGTATCTTTAATTATAATACAGTTCAGGGATTATTTGTCCGGGAGAACTTCCCGTAAAGGCTGAGTCCGCGATAAAACGTATAGATAGTGCTATAACACTGCAGATTTATTCATTGCTCAGCAGGTTGTTCAACATATCTCTCAATTCCTGAAGCTTGTAGGGCTTTGTTAGACGAGCAGTGAAGCCATATTTATGAAAATCAGCCACAACTGCATCATCCGAATAACCGCTCGACACAATAACCTTAATCTTTGGATTGACTGCAAGAAGCCGCCCAATAGTCTCTGCTCCCCCCATTCCTCCACGGATGGTCAGATCCAGAATGACAAGATCAAAAGGATTGCCTGACTCCATAGAGGCTTTGTATTTCTCTATGGCTTCTTCTCCGTGTTTCGCGAATTCTCCCTCATGCCCAAGGACCTTTATCATTTCTCCTGCGATATCCCTTATCAGTTCCTCGTCATCCATAAACAGTATTCTCCCTTTGCGGACAAACGGAGAATGTTCGGTAATCTGCAGGGCCTCTTTTTCTTCAACTGCAGGAAGATAAACATAAAACGTAGTGCCGCTGCCCACTTTTGACGATACATGAATTATACCGCCATGATTTTTGATAATGGAATAGCACGTTGCCAGTCCAAGGCCGCTTCCCTTCGCCTTAGTCGTGAAATAGGGATCGAATATTTTGGACAGGTACTGCCCGGAAATGCCGGTCCCTTTGTCCTGCACTGATACCTCCACGCACATCCCTTTTTTCGGCAGTTGAGAAATTCCTTTTGGCAGTGTACGCACATTCTTTGCAGCGATCAGGATAGTGCCGCCCATGGGCATTGCCTGGTCGGCATTGAGCACTATGTTCTGGATAACCTGCCCGATCTGTCCTTCATCTGCGTCCACATGCCAAAGGTCTGTGTCGAGTTGGATTCGGTAATCAGCCCTGGAACCGCTCAATGCGAACCTCACTGAGTTCTCGATCACAGGCTGGAGAGATATTGTCTTTTTGACAGGCTTCCCGCCCTTTGAGAAGGTCAGGAGTTGGGTGGTAAGGGTTACAGACATATGCAGCGCTTTTTCAGCCTGCTCCAGCATGGCGAGTGCGCGTTCCTTCTGGTCGAAAGTCCTCTTGGCCATAGAAATATATCCGAAGATCCCCTGCAATAAGTTGTTGAAATTATGCGCAATCCCTCCCGCCAGGGTCCCGATAGCCTCAAGCTTCTGTGTCTTCAACCGTTCTTCTTCAAGAAGGTGTTTTTCCGTTATATTATTAACCGTTTCGATCACGGAGACAACAACTCCCGAGCTGTCCTTTATCGGAAAGGCCTTAGTCTCGACATACAGAATATCGCCTTTGACATCGGAATGCCTGTGAAACGCCGAAGAGGATTTTCCTTCATCGAAGACTCGCCGGACAGCGCAGTCTTCTCCTTCTTCATAGCACGGCCGAAGTGATTTATGCGATATTTCGTAGCAGTGCCTGCCTATAACCTCGTCGCATGAACTGCCATGCTGCGAGCAGTATGCCGTGTTTGCACTCAGTATTCGGAAATCCCGGTCAATGACGATAAAGCCTTCGTCCACGGTGTCCAGGATATGCCGGATGAACTGTTCTCTCTCCTCGAGCTTTTTTTCCGTATGCTTACGCTTGGTAATATCCTGAGCAGTCCCTCTCACGATCGCTTGTGTGCCTGTATCGTCATGAATGAGTTCCGCCTGCGAGTTCAAGATGCGTGTCGAGCCATTCCGGCGGATTAAGCGGTATTCGATGTTGAACGGCGTGTGCAACCGCTCTGTTTCATGGATGGCTTTTTTCAGAACTTCCCTGTCATCGGGATGTACCATATCGAAGAACTTCCCGAAGTCCGCCGGATCAGTCTTTGCGTCGAGCCCGAGAATACGGAACAGCTCATCTGACCATAACGCATGGCCGGTCGTCAGGTTGTGTTCCCAACTTCCTATGTGGGCTATGCGCTGTGATTCAGCAAGCTGCTTTTCGCGCTGCAGCAGCGCCTCCGCTGCCTGTTTACGAGCAGTGATGTCGTGGAAGATCCCCATGAGACATTGTTTCCCTCCCACGCTCACGCGGCTCGCATTGATATCGACATAGAGGACAGAGCCGTCCTTCCGCAGCATGGAGACATCCGACCCGAGAGATGTTTCTCCCCGTAGCTGCCGCTCGAAGAGGGCAAGCATGCGGGGCAGTTCCTCCTTCGGATGTATGTCCTCGACACTGAGAGAGATTAGTTCGTCGCGCGTGTATCCGAGCATATCACAGATGGCCCCGTTTGCTTCGATGATCCTTTTCTGCACAGGGTCGGCGATCATGATCCCGTCAAGCGCCTGTTCGAACATAGACCGGAACTTATCCTCTGACTCCCGAATCCTGCGCTCGGCCTCAACCCGATCAGTAATGTCCTGCACGATGCCGAGCATCCGCACCGGCACGCCGGAAGCGTCACGGATGACCTCGCCTATCGTGTGCAGCATCGCCTCGGAGCCGTCCTTCCTGAAGAACCGATAGTCCATCTCGAAATGCCGGTCTTCTTTTAGAGCCGCGTCGATCGCCTTTAAGAACTCGTCCTTGGTCGCGGGATGCATCTGCGCCAGGACCAGACCGTAGTCCGGCGCCACGGACCGGGGTTCGAAGCCGTAGATGCGGTACATCTCGTCCGACCACTGGACTGCGTTGGTCGCAATCTCCCACTCCCAGTCTCCCACATGGGATATCGCTTGCGCCCGGGACAGACGGTCTTCATTCCTTCTTCGAGGAGACTCTTCTGCCTTAAAGCTCAACCCCTTCTTAAGTCCCAAATCCTCATTATCCATGTTTCCACTCCCTGAACGATTCCCCACACATTATATCACGCGCTGCAGGGAAATTAGTCACATCCCATTTTCCTCTGTTCCTGATCTTGCTTTTGTCTCTTGTTTGCTCCATAATTAGCTTAATTAGTGGATAATTAATTGCCATAGGGCAGAGCTATTATGTTAAATCCGGCCATAAAGGACAGGGGCCTTCAATGAAAGGAGCTTAAGAATGAAAGCAGGAGCAGGAATAAAAAGGTTGATCGCTATTGTACTTGTGTTCCTTGGAATCTTCACAGTCAACATGGCCGCTGCGGGGCAATTGTCTCTTAGCAGTCCCCAGCTTGAACCGGATGGCCGCCTCGCCGGGGCGCAGGTATTTTCCGGTTTTGGCTGCACCGGTAAAAATATTTCACCAGCTTTGCGATGGAAAGATGCCCCGGGTCAGACAAAGAGCTTTGCTGTCACAGTCTATGATCCCGATGCGCCGACAGGCAGCGGATGGTGGCACTGGCTTTTTTTCAATATTCCTGCCAATGTCGACAACTTGCCGGAGAATGCTGGCAATCCTGCATCCGGGCTGGCCCCGAAAGGAAGTATTCAAAGCCGGACTGATTTCGGAGTTCCCGGATACGGCGGAGCCTGCCCGCCTGTTGGGGACAAACCGCACCGTTATCAGTTCACGGTCTACGCCCTCGATACCGAAAGACTCGATCTTGATGCAAATGCATCAGGGGCGATGGTCGGTTATTTTCTTAACGGGCACACAATTGCGAAGGCAACTTTGACTGTTTACTATTCCCGATAAAAAGAACAAAGACAAGCTGCGGACGATTTCTATATCCAATCCCGGGGCGGCCCGTTATTCGACATCCGGCTCGTCGTCTTCGCCAGGTTCGTCGCCTTCATTCGAATCAGCCTCTATTTCAGCCATTATTTTCTTAACTTCCTGCTCTGCATTTCTCAGTCTTGTCTTGCAAAGTTTAACCAGAAGGGCAGCCCTTTTTACCTTCTCTGCCAGCACATCAACATCAATATCTTCTGTTTCTATCTCACTGATTATCTGCTCCAGCTCCGTCAAAGCCTGGGAGTAGGCAGGCTGCTTGCTCTTGCTCATGGTTCCGCATCCTCCTTTGTGTTCCTATAATGCTTACAATGTTTCCTTTGTAAAGTGTTGTATCAATAGCCGCCCCCTTGCTTACAAGAGAAGCATCTTTAAGAATTTTCCCATCGTGGCGGGTAATGCTGTAGCCCCTCCTGAGCACGTTGACGGGATCAAGAAGTCTTAACGCCTGCCCGATCCTGCCGAGGGTATAGTCCATCTTTTGTAAACGCTGATTTGCAAAATTCCTGAGACTGCCCTGAAGAAGGAGCAGCCTGTTGAGCTGGCCGGTAACCGCCCGGCCGGGGATATAGCCAAGCTGACGCGCAAGGGTATGAAGCCGGTGGCGGAGATCCTGGAGCAGTCTTGCAGTATATGTCATCACCCTGCTCTGTATATCCATAACGTTGTCTTCGAAACCTCTCAGTCCTGAGACAAGGAATTCCGCTACAGCTGTCGGAGTTTTCATTCTGGTGTGAGCGACAATATCAGCTACAGTATCATCTTTTTCGTGGCCTATGCCGGTAATCACCGGAAGAGGGCATACGGCTATTTGCGCTGCGAGGGCATAATTGTCAAAGCAGCTCAGGTCAATTGCAGATCCGCCTCCCCTGATGACAACCACAACATCAAACAAATGCCGGTATTTCCCGATCTTCCGCAATGCTTCAATAATAGAACCCTCAGCATCCTGTCCCTGAACAGATGCAGGGAAAAGGACATGGACAAACTGGTAGCCGTACCGGTTGGTGTCAAGCTGGTTAAAAAAATCTCCGTAGCCGGCAGCAGTACGGGACGATATGACCGCAATCCTCTGGGGAACCACTGGCAGCTGGAGGCCTTTATTCAGTTCGAGGAGACCCTCTTGCCTCAGCCGTTCAATAACCTCCTTCTTCTTCCGTGCCATCTCACCGAGGGTATACGTGGGATCAATGTCCCTGACATTGAGGCTTAACCCGTACACCTCATGAAAATTAACGACGGCAAGAAGCATTATTTTCATACCCGGCCTTATCGACTCATTAGTCGCGGCCTGGAATTTATGGTTTAGTTTCCGGTATTCATAAGCCCATATGGTCGCCTTGGTCTGTGCTACAGTTTTATCATTATCCTTTTCTACCAGTTCAAGATAGCAGTGTCCCCTCTGGTTGCATTTGAGCTCGGCTATTTCAGCCGTAACCCAGTAAGCTTCAGAAAAGGCCGCGCTGATGGCGGATTTAATAGCGGAATTCAGCTCGTAGAGGGTATAAGAGGTTTTGTTCATTGATAGTTCATCCCTTAAATCATTATACTATAAGCTTAGGTAGTGGGAAAAACAGGCAGAGGTAAAGGTAGAGGGAAAGAGGCAAAGAATAAACAGTGATTTTTTTCTTTTCTTTACCTTTACCTCTGCCTTTACCTTTAATTCTACAGGAGGACAGCGGTCTCGATGAGCACGGAAATCAACAAAGTAATCTACTCAATGGTCGGCGTCAGCAAGTATTATGATAAAAAACCGGTATTAAAGGATATTTATCTCTCGTATTTCTATGGCGCCAAAATAGGAGTCCTTGGACTCAACGGTTCTGGGAAAAGCTCGCTTTTACGCATTCTTGCAGGTGTTGACAGAGACTTTAACGGGGAAACTGTCCTCTCACCCGGGCACACCATCGGGCATCTCGAACAGGAACCGGTGCTTGACGACACAAAAACCGTCCGCGAAATTGTAGAGGAAGGCGTCAAAGAAATTGTGAGTACGCTCAATGAGTATAATGCGATAAACGATAAATTTGCCGAACCCATGTCCGATGATGAGATGAACAAACTTATCGAGCGTCAGGGCGTGGTACAGGAGAAGCTTGATGCGCTGGATGCATGGGACCTTGATTCGCACCTGGAAATGGCGATGGATGCCTTGCGCTGCCCTGCGGGGGATACACCTGTAAAGGTGCTGTCCGGAGGTGAAAAACGGCGTGTTGCATTATGCAGACTTTTGCTCCAAAACCCTGATATCCTCCTTCTTGATGAACCCACCAACCATCTCGATGCGGAATCGGTCGCCTGGCTTGAGCACCACCTCCAGAATTTCGCCGGCACTATTATCGCCGTCACTCACGACCGCTATTTTCTCGACAACGTGGCAGGATGGATACTGGAGCTGGACAGAGGACAGGGTATCCCCTGGAAAGGCAATTACTCGTCATGGCTTGAGCAGAAAAAAAACAGGCTGGCGCAGGAAGAAAAAAGCGAAAGCGAGCGCCAGAAAACCTTGCAGCGCGAACTCGAATGGATACGGATGTCTCCAAAGGGAAGGCATGCGAAATCGAAAGCGCGCATAAATTCTTATGAGTCCCTTTTCGGTCAGGAGAGGGAAAAACAGGCAGCTGAGCTTGAGATTTACATACCTCCCGGACCGCGTTTGGGCGATACGGTCATCGAGGCAGACAATGTCAGCAAGGCCTATGGCGATCAGGTCCTTTTTGAAGGGCTGTCTTTTTCCCTCCCTCCGGGTGGAATAGTGGGGATCATCGGCCCGAATGGAGCCGGCAAAACAACGCTTTTCCGCCTTATCACAGGGAATGAAAAGCCGGATTCAGGAACTATCAAAATCGGCGAGACAGTGCAGGTAGGTTATGTGGACCAGAGCCGTGATTCCCTGGACCCCGACAAGACCATATGGGAAACAATTTCCGGCGGCTTAGACACCATCCAGCTCGGCAAAAAACAGATCAACTCCCGCGGGTACGTTGCTCGCTTCAATTTCTCCGGTTCAGACCAGCAGAAAAAAGTGGGCGCGTTGTCGGGAGGAGAACGGAATCGTGTGCACCTGGCGAGCATGCTGAAGGAAGGGGCGAATGTGCTGCTGCTTGATGAGCCGACAAATGACCTGGACGTAAATACCATGCGCGCTCTTGAGGAGGCACTCGAGAATTTTGCCGGGTGTGCGGTCGTAATTAGTCATGACCGATGGTTTCTCGACAGGATTGCAACGCACATCCTCGCCTTCGAGGGCGACAGTAAGGTTGTGTGGTTTGAGGGAAATTATTCGGACTATGAAAGTGACAGGAAAGCGCGGCTCGGCGCCTCGGCCGATCAGCCGCACCGGATAAAATACCGCAAGCTGACGAGGGGATAAATAGGGTTATACCCATTCCTCACATTTAAAGGTGCATCGCGACTTAAATTTAACGCACCTGATATACATAGTCTTGTTCTTTTTATCATCAACAAAAGATGACGACAGGCATTTCAGGGGGTCTTCGCCGCAGGCGCCTTTTGCCTTCTCCCTCATCCATTCTTCTGTCAGGTCTTTAAGACTCTTATCTTCCATTAGTTATTGCTCGGAAAGCTGTTTCAGGTTATCGCAGGAATTTTTATCGCCCATATCACATGCCTTCTTATAATCAACCGCTGCCTTCTTTAAATAAGCGAACCCCCTGGAACCGTAAGCTTCCACAAAAGCCGGCCTGATGGAAAGCGCCTTATTGAAATCGTCGATCGCTTCATCGTATTGCCCCCTCCTGGAATAGGCAATGCCGCGGTTCTGATAGGCTGCGGCAAATCGGGGATTGAGGGCAATGGCTTTTGTATCATCCTCGATAGTCTTGCTGAACAAATCTTTCCTGAAATAAGCAAGGCCGCGGTCATGATACATATCAGCATCGTCGGATTTGATAATAATGGCCTTGTTGAAATCCTCGATTGCCTCATCGTATTTCCCCAACTTGTAATAGGCTTTACCGCGATAATAGTAGGGCTCTGAACGGTCCTGGAGGAGAGAAATTGCCTTGCCGTATTCTCTGATGGCGTCAGCGTACCTGGCATCATTGTAAAACCTGGTTCCGCTGTCAAAATACGATTGTGCATCAGCGCCCAGAGCTGAAGCAGCAGAGCATATGATAAACATGGCAGCAAAGCACATCACTATTTGTAATCGTTTCATGTCTGATTCCCTCTTCGTTTAATTAAGATTAGATTCTATCTATATTACTTTATTCAATCAAAAATTTGGTAAGGCCAGGTATTCCCTGGCCACAGCCGGGTACAAAGCCGGGTTGAACAAAATATTGGTCAGGAAATAGCACTCGTGCGTGCAGTAACATTTCCTGCCTGTTATTGAACGGATAAGTTCTCCAGCCTTAGCGGTGCTCAGCAGTTTTTTTATATCACCGTCAAATACTCTCACATTTCCGAAAGTTTCGCTGAGAATCTCGCAGGGGAAGACATCACCACACTCGGTAATCACCAGGTTCAGCCTGCCTGCATAACAGGAGATAAGCCTTTTCTGTTCATGCAGGGTCCTTTGTATCAAACGCCGCTGAACAATATCCTGGGCAGCTTTGATGCGGCTGCCTCTGAACCTGTATCTGGAGGAGCAACCGCTCTTCAGATCGCGCTCGAGCCGGCAAATGGCCCGGTTATAGAGTTCGAGGTCCACATCTTTATACCGTCCGTTCAACAGGTCTCCGCGCACCAGCGAGATTGTATGGGTCTTTATATGCTTCAGTTCCTTCACAAAATCGATTATGCCGTCCATGGCATGCTGGTTTCCCGAGCAGAAGACCGTGTTGACGCCAAGTTCGAAATTAGGATAAGCGTCGACGAGTTCTCCAAGCAGTCTATAGGTCTGCATTGTTTTTTCAAAACTCCCCAGGGTATTGCGCAAGGCATCGTGTGCCCCATCAAGCCCGTCAAGGGAAAGCTTCACGGCAATAACACTTTTTTTGCAGGACTTCAGTATCTGCTCGGTCCTGGAAACAATGACATCAGGGAGAAGGCCGTTTGTCGGATAAAGCATTATAGCGGGTTTGTTGTTGTTGTAAAAGACACTGCTTATTTCGACAAGATCGTCCCTCAGGTAAATTTCTCCACCGGAAAAAGCAAGCCAAAGGAGGCTGCCGATGGAACGAGAGATTTTTTCGATCTCACTCAACGTGAGTTCTGCACCGGCGCAGTCCTCAGACCGGCGTGCGCCTCTAAGGTAGAAGCAGAACGGGCAATGAGCGTTACATCTGCGGGTCAGAAAAAAGGTTAGGTGAATTGGTCTGGATTTCCTGAAAATCTGCCCGATATACCGTGCGGGGGAGTACATAATCTATAATAACCCAAAAAACAATGTTGAATGTGAATTTTAAATTTTGAATACTGGAAGAGAAAGATCTTACTTTTTTCAAAATTCAGCATTCAAAATTCAAAATTATTCCGATTTCGCATATATTGCATTATCCCTATGATAGTGCCTGCCCATACCGGCGCAGGATACAACAGCAGGTAATAGAGCGATGCGGGCAGAGCGAACTGAAAGCCCCTGGTTTTATAAAATTCGGCTAAAAGGCCGCGGCTGACAAAAATATTAAGTCCCGTAAAAACAGCAAGGAGAAAAAGCCAGGCACAGAGACCCGTCAGAATAAAAAGCAGTGAACACAACAGGCATGCCCAATAAGCAATGCCGTTGACCTTCAGCTCTCGTGAAGCAGTGCCCGAATCCGCAAGAACATCTCCGTTAATAATCGAGTAGACAGTCCAGTATCGCGCCTTCCTGTAAGCGTTCAGCATAGACTTCTTCAAAGTGAAATTAAATATGTGGCAGACCGTTATCCCGGGGTCCATCACAAGCCGGCAGCCTCCGCGATTAAGCCTATGGCTGAACTCTACATCCTCAAGGACAGGAAGGAAGTCTTCATTGAAACCGCCCGACTTCCTGAATGTCTTCGCAGAAATTATCATCGCATGAGTCGCTATGTAATCCGGCCTGCCGCTCTTCCTGATTTCCGAATAATGGATGAAAACAGACTGAAAGGCACTGAAGAAGTCTTTATCATAGGGGATTGGCGTATAAGTGCCTCCGATAACCGTATCAGGGCCTGCCTCAGAAATCGCTCTGTTCGCCAAAGACAGTGTATCAACAGCCAGCAAGCAGTCGGCATCGATAAAGAAAAACACCTCTCCCCTGCAGTGAAACGCCCCTGCATTCCTTGCCTTTGCAGCGCCCCCGTGTGTTTTGAGCTCGACGAGCCTGCAGGGAAACTGCTTTATAATAACAGCCGAATTGTCACGCGAACAATCATCGACAACAACTACCTCGAAGTTCCCATAGGAAGACTCGAACGCCGCTTTCAGGCATTTGCCGATCGTAGCGCTTCCGTTATAGTTGGGGATGATTACAGATATAAATCTTTCCACGGCTATTGCTGATTAACCGTATCACACCGGCTGCCGTGCAGTCAATTATTGTATTGATGGGGGGTCGGTAAGAAATACAGGAGAAGGGGTCGGCTGTTTTTATTCTCTGCAAGAACATACTGGCCCGCCACCTTATATAATTATAAAATGATATTGACATGTTCTCCATACTACTGTTATAAATAATAACTTATGCTCCAGAAAACGGATAAGATATGGATGGATGGCAAACTGGTGCCGTGGGACAAGGCAACGGTGCACATCATGACGCACACATTGCACTACGGCCTCGGGGCCTTCGAAGGTATCAGGTGCTACAGCACTCCGAGAGGACCTGCGATCTTCAAGCTGGATGATCACGTTAACAGGCTTTTCCAGTCGGCGCAAATATTCCTTCTGAAGATTCCGTACACCAGGCAGGAAATTAAAAAAGCAATAATCGATACTGTCAAGGCAAACAAGGTCAAGGAATGCTATATCAGGCCGCTGGTGTATATCGGTTACGGAGCCATGGGTCTCTATCCAAAAGGATGCCCCATATCCGTTGCGGTCGCCGTATGGCCGTGGGGGGCATATCTCGGAGAGGATGGCCTGAAGAACGGCATACGGGTTAAAGTATCTTCGTTCATAAGAAATCATGTGAACTCAAATATGTCACGCGGCAAGATTTGCGGCTATTATGTCAATTCGCAGATTGCCAAAAAAGAAGCAATTTCCTGCGGCTATGATGAGGCGCTGCTCCTCGATACCGAGGGATTTGTCTCAGAAGGGAGCGGTGAAAACATCTTTATTTCAAGGAACGACATTCTCAAGACAACACCGCTGACCTCTATTCTCGAAGGGATCACCCGTGACAGCATCCTTACGATTGCAAAAGACCTGGGCATCGAAACGGTCGAAACCAGGTTTACCCGTGATGAAGTCTATATCTCTGATGAGGCTTTCTTTACAGGAACCGCGGCGGAGATTACCCCTATAAGGGAACTTGACGGCAGGACCGTCGGAGACGGAAAGGCCGGGAAAATAACAAAGAAGCTGCAATCTGTTTTCTTTGATGTAGTGAAGGGGAAAAACAGAAAGTACGAGTCGTGGCTCACTTATATTAAATAAGGGTCCCGGAATAAATAACTTGCACGAATAAAAAAGGGCGACTTATACAGTCGCCCTTTTTTATTATGCGGATATAGTGACTATACTATTTCTTGTGGCACTTGGAACAGTTTGCAGGGTCAGACGCCTTGAACCCCTTTGCACCGTCATGGCATGCACCGCAAAACTTTCCTGCATTAATGTCGGCCATTTTGAATGCAGCCGCGCCTTCCTTGCCGGGTCCCTTCATCGGGAAAATTTTTGAGTGGCAGTCCATGCATTTCAAGCCTTTGTCAGCATGAACTTTGCCGTCAAAAACAACCTTCCCCATTGCACCGTCAGGAAACGTAACAGACTTTCCCGAAGGAACAGCCATTGCGCTTCCGACAAAAACAACGGCAATGATTACAACCAAAAGTGTGGAAAAATATTTCATTTGTTCACCCCCCTTTGTACTGATAGAATAATTAGAGGCATTAATATGCCCCGCAAAGCCATCTTTAAAGTGTACTACAAAACAATTTAAGAGTCCACTTTTCATTTTAGGGAATCAGCCGGTCCCAGTTTTCTCTTCAGCAGTTCATTCAGCAGTTGAGGGTTAGCCTTCCCCCTCGTCAGCTTCATAACCTGACCGACGAAAAAACCTATAAGTTTTTCATCTCCTGACCTGAAACGCCCGACCTCTGTCCCATGTTTAGACAGGACTTCATCTACAGCCTTCTCAAGGGCCCCTTCATCGCTTATCTGGACCAGTCCCTTTTCCCTGACCACTGTCTCTGCATCTTTACCGCTCCTGAACATATCTTCAAAAACCGTTTTCGCTATTTTCCCGCTTATTGTGCCGTTATCGATAAGCCGGAGCATTCCGGCAAGCCGGCCGGGCTGTAGTGGACAGTCTTCAATCGACATTCCGTCCTCATTCAGCATCCTCATCATTTCACCCATCATCCAGTTTGACACTGCTTTTGGCTGTCCGCCCTCACTGACAGCACGCTCATACCATTCGGCAACAGCCTTTTCCGAAGTAAGGAGCTCCGCGTCGTATTCGGGCAGGCCATACCGGACTGCAAACCTTTCGCGTTTTGCATCAGGCAATTCCGGAAGGCCGGCTTTTATACCATCAATTATTTCCCGGCCTATTGCCATAGGCACAAGGTCCGGATCGGGAAAGTACCGGTAGTCATGAGCTTCTTCCTTGGACCTCATAGACTGAGTAATACCCGCTCCAGCATCCCATAGCCTCGTCTCCTGCAGGACACTGCCGCCTTCCTCCAGCACTTTTGTCTGGCGTCTTATCTCATATTCCAGCGCCTTTTCGACAAACCTGAAAGAATTCATGTTTTTCAGTTCAGCCTTGACCCCGAACTTCGTCTGTCCGACAGGCCGCATAGACACATTGGCATCGCATCTGAGAGAACCCTGTTCCATATTACCGTCACATACGCCGAGATACCTGAGAATGCTCCTTATTTTTTTCATGTACTCCGCGGCTTCTTTGGGACTTCTGATTTCAGGCTCTGAAACGATTTCCATAAGAGGGACACCGGCACGGTTCAAATCGACGAAGCTGTGATTCCCCTTTTCCTCATGGATATTTTTTCCTGCATCATCTTCCATGTGAATTCTCGTGATCCCGATTCTCCTGACCTCCCCGTCCACCAGTATTTCTACAAAACCGCCTATGCATAGCGGGAGTTCGTACTGGCTTATCTGGTAGCCTTTGGGCAGGTCCGGATAGAAATAATTTTTCCTGGCAAACCTGCTGTAAGGGGCGATACTGCAGTTCATGGCAAGCCCGGTCTTAATGGCAAAATCAACCGCTTTCCGGTTAAGCACCGGCAGTACTCCCGGCATGCCGATGCAGACAGGGCATGTCTGAGTATTGGGTCCGGCGCCGAATTTTGTGGAACAGCCGCAGAATAACTTTGTATCGGTCAGCAGCTGGGCGTGCACTTCAAGCCCGATAACCGCCTCATATCGTGCCGTGCTCCGAGTATGGCGTGTTTCAGCACCTAATGCTGGTTCAGCGTCCGACATCAAAGCTGCGGCCTCCTTGTATGCCAATTTGTGCTTTGCTCATAGGCATAGGCGACTTTAAAAATGGTCTCTTCATCAAAATGCCTTCCGATTATCTGCAGACCGATCGGTAAATCGGCCTTTGTAAAACCGCATGGAATGGACATTGCCGGAACGCCAGCCAGATTTATCGAGATAGTAAAAATATCGGACAGATACATCTGGAGCGGATCGGTTGCTTTCTCACCGATCCTGAATGCAGCGCTCGGCGATGTCGGGGTAACGATTATATCAACCTGAGTGAACGCATTGTCGAAATCCTGCTTTATTAATGTCCTTACCTGTTGTGCTTTCTTGTAATATGCGTCGTAATAACCCGCAGACAACGCATAGGTGCCGAGCATTATCCGCCTTTTCACCTCCGGACCGAACCCCTGCGCCCGCGTGTTCATGTACATCTCAAGCAGATCTTTCCCCCCGGCCCTGAAACCGTACTTCACGCCGTCATAACGCGCGAGGTTTGAGGATGCCTCAGAGGTAGCGAGGACATAATACGTTGCAATAGCATACCCTGTATGAGGAAGAGAGACCTCAACTGCAACGGCCCCCAGGGACTCAATCTTTTTTATAGCCGCGTGTACCGCGTCCTCCACTTCTTTATCCATACCCGCGACAAAGTATTCCTTCGGTATCCCTATCTTCAACCCCTTGATATCCTGTCCCAGTGCCAGGGCAAAATCAGGCATATCAACCGGCGCCGAAGTTGAATCCGAAGGGTCATGGCCGCCGATGCTGTTCAGCATTATGGCTGCATCCGTAACATCCTTGGTTATCGGTCCTATCTGGTCAAGTGACGAGGCGAAAGCTACAAGTCCGTACCTCGAGACACGGCCGTAGGTGGGTTTCAGTCCGACTATACCGCACAGGGCTGCGGGCTGCCGTATCGAGCCTCCTGTGTCGGAACCGAGCGCGGCTATACATTCGTCAGCGGCAACCGCAGCGGCAGAGCCGCCGCTGCTGCCGCCGGGCACACAGTCAAGATTCCAGGGGTTTTTTGTTGTATGAAAACTTGAATTCTCTGTAGAGGACCCCATGGCAAATTCATCAAGATTCGTCTTGCCGACCATTACATAGTTCTGCCCGGTCAGCCGTTCAGTAACAGAACTTTCATAAGGGGGAATGAAATTATAAAGGATTTTCGAAGCGCAGGTAGTAGGTATTCCCCTTGTGCACATATTGTCTTTGACCGCAACAGGAACCCCGGTAAGAAGGGATGCCTTACCCGACATGATTACCTCTCCCGCTGCATCAGCCATTCCGTAAGCGGTATCATTGGTAAGTGTTATGAAAGCCCTGACCCTGTCTTCGACCTCGCTGATGCGTTTGCAAGTATCGTCAAGGACATCGCGGGGCGTGATCTCCCGGTTGTCAAGCAGCTTCCTCAGATCTGAAATAGTGAGTTCGTTAAGCTTCACAACAATGCCTCCCTTATAAGGGCTCGCGAATAGGTGATTGGCAAGGCCTGGAGTGAATATCTTTTATAACGCTCTATCAGAAAGCGCAATTATACATTTGTAAGTTTATCACTCTGATATAATATTTGCAAGGCTATGAAGGAGATTATAACAGTTTCCCCGTCAGACCAATCAACGAGGCTCGATGTTTTTGCAGCAGGCAAAACAGGGACCACCCGCTCCCAAATACAGATACTTATTAAAGAGGGCCATATTCTCGTAAACAATGCTCTTGCAAGCCGAAGTTACAAGGTGCAGCCGCATGACATTATAGAAATAGTGCGCCCTGAACTGCCTGCTGATGTCCTCGTACCTGAAACTATACCGATAGATATTCTCTATAGCGACGAGCACCTTGTCGTAGTCGACAAGCCGGCGGGCATGGTGGTTTACCCGTCAGCCGGACACAAACAGGGCACATTGCTCAATGCGCTGGCGTCCCGCTTCAGAAAAATGGCAGGCATCGGAGGGCCTTTGCGGCCCGGCGTGGTCCACCGGCTCGATAAAGATACGTCAGGTGTTATGGTAGTCGCACTCGATGACGAGGCCTATTACAGTCTTGCCGAACAATTCAAAAACCGAAGCGTCAACCGGCGCTATCGCGCCCTCATATACGGCAATATCCGGGAAGACTCCGGTGAAATTATTATGAGCATAGGACGTTCGGCTTCAGACAGGAAGAAGATGTCGACGCGGACAGATCACGGGAAAGAGGCAGTCACCCGATGGAGGGTAGCCGGGAGGTTCGGCGCTGCCACGCTTATCGAGGCAAAACTCGGCACAGGGAGGACCCACCAGATCAGGGTGCATTTTGCCGCAATAGGACATCCCGTGCTGGGCGACGCAACATACGGCAAAAAAACGTCAGTCGCCTTACAACATGGTCTGATCACCTTTCCCCGCCAGATGCTCCATGCCGAACTGCTCGGCTTCATACATCCCTTTACAGGCAGCTATATTGAATTCTCAAGTCCTCTGCCCCATGATATGGGGGAATGCATCGCGAAACTCTCCGGGAGGAAAGAAGGATAAGAGCAGGACTTGTTTTTCGATACAGCGTGCAGCAGTTATGTGTTAAAATTACGTGTATTCCGTTAGTGAACAAGGCCTGCGCCCATAGCTCAGCTGGATAGAGCGTCGGACTACGAATCCGCAGGCCGGGGGTTCGAATCCCTCTGGGCGCACTTGTTTTTTTCTTCACCTTTGACGGTATTACCAGGGGAGCATTAATGGGCTTGTTCAGAGAAATGCCGCTCAGGAAGCTCACGGCAATAAAGATAGCCGGGGTCTACGCTGTCGCCGGCAGTCTGTGGATACTGTTTTCTGATGGATTATTAGCGAAACTCTTCACTGATGTTCCGACGATTATAAAACTAAGCACTTTTAAAGGCTGGTTTTTTATCGGGGTCACTTCCTGGATGCTGTATATCTTTATACGGCGCGAAATGGGCGTTATTCAGCGCTCTGAAGAAGCCCTTAGAGAGTCAATCTCCCGAATAAAAGATGAAAAAACCAAATCTGAAGCTATGCTGGATGCCATCGGAGACGGCATCTGCGTTATCGACAGAAATTTTATTATAACTTATCAGAACCACGTACACCAGAATTCCCTGGGCTGTCATGTAGGAAAATTTTGTTACAGTTCATATGCCGGAAATGACAGTGTTTGTGATGGCTGCCTTGTAAAAATGGCATTTATCGATGGTAGGTCCCATAACGCTGAGCGGTGCTATCCTTCCGGTGACGGTCTTCGCTATTTTGAAACTACCTCTTCCCCTCTTAAAGATGCTGACGGAAGGATAGTTGCGGGTATAGAGATCGTCAGGGACATAACGGCCCGCAAAAAGACTGAAGGTGATTTACTTAGGACAAAAAGGCTCGAATCAATCGGAATTCTTGCGCGCGGCCTTTCGCATGATTTTAATAATCTTTTGACCGGCATACTCGGTAATGTTTCTCTGGCAAAAATATCGCTGAAACCCGAAGACCCTGTGTTTAACTTGCTGACAAGGGCGGAAAACTCCTGTCTTCGCGCAGAGGAGCTGACCTACCAGTTAAACACTGTTGCCAAAGGGGATGAATCCTCCAAAAAGACTCTTTCGATCAGCGGTCTTGTAAGGGAGGCAGCGGAATTTGCGCTCAACGATTCTCAAATAGAATGCACATATAATATTCGGGATGACCTATGGTCTGTTCCGGTAATCGAGCATCAGATAAGCCAGGCCATCTATAACGTTGTGGTCAACTCCTGCGATTCGATGACCGGAAAGGGACGCATCACAATCAGCGCAGAGAATGCTGTTGTCGCCCCTAACAGCGCCGAATCTCTGAGACACGGAAATTACGTTAAAATAACCATTGCCGATGAAGGCTCCGGCATCGAGAAAGAACTGCTTCCCAAAATATTCGATATTTATTCTACCACAAAGAAGCTCGGGAGCAGTAAGGCAACGGGGTTCAGCCTTGCCGCGAGCTTTTTCGCCATTAAAAATCACCAGGGGTATATCTTTGCCGAGTCTACGGTCGGTAAAGGGACCACCTTTTTCATTTACCTGCCCTCTGCGTAAATTTCATAATTTAGACTCAGACTTTATTAGACACAGACTTTTGAGAATGGGGGGATTATCTTGTCTTCAGATGAGCATATAAATATTACCACCGGGAATTTATGGCTTTCCATATGGCAGCTTTCCTGGCCTATGCTGCTCATCATGATCTTTAACTTTTTGGTAGGCATGACCGATATTTACGTAGCCGGCTTCATCAGCCCCGAGGTGCAGGCAGTTGTAGGTTTCGTCAGCCAGCTGTTCTTTCTAAATATTATCATTGCAAACGCCATCAGCATCGGCACGATTGCCCTCCTCGCACGCTCCATAGGGGGAGGCGATTTTGCAGGTGCGGTAAAAATAGCCCGGCAGTCGCTTATGTTCGGTATCCTGGCTGCCCTGGTGCTGATGATGGCCGGCCTCGCGTTCTACCGCGAGATCGTCGCTATTGCAGGGTTTCCGGAAAACATACGGGGCATTGCCGAACGTTTCATCAGGATTTTTGCCCTGTCGCTCGGGCCGAATTATATCCTCATTATCTCCAATGCCGTATTTCGCGCAAGCGGAGAGGTCAAGAAAGTCATGGTTACTATGTTCCTGGTAAGCGCCATAAACATTATAGGGAATTTCGCGCTTGTCTTCGGTATCCCTCCATTCCCAAAGATGGGGGATATAGGCATCGCACTTTCCACAGCCTTCGCGGTAACAGCCGGGATGATTATAAACTTTACCCTGTTCGCCTTCAGCAGGTGGCGGGCCATATATAGAGCGCCGGCAGCAGTATCGGGCGGCATTATCAAAACAATTATCAGTCTGAGCTGGCCGGCCGCGCTTCTTCAGATCGCCTGGAATGCCGGTAGCATTGTCCTTTATAACATACTGGGCAGGCTGGGCAGCGCCAGCATCACCGCGCTCGCCGCTCTCACCAACGGCTTGAGAATAGAGGCGATCATTTACCTCCCCGCATATGCCCTGAATATGGCTGCGGCAGTACTCGTGGGGCAGAACCTGGGCGCAAAAAATGTTGTCAGGGCGGAAGAAGTGGGATGGAAGATGGCTTCATCAGGCATTGCTCTCATCAGCGTGATGGCAATCATTATCTACATCCGGGCAGAAGCCTTTGCGTCAATAGTTACCGGCGACCCTGCAGTGCTTAAGGAAACTGTCCGCTACCTCAGATTTAACATGGTATCCGAGCCCTTCATGGCACTGAGTTCCATTCTGGGAGGAGGACTTCAGGGGGCCGGCGATACCAGGGGAACAATGCATATAATTATCATTGCCATGTGGGCCACAAGGCTTCCCCTCGCCTATCTGCTTGCCCTGGGGTTAGGCTATGGAGCGCGGGGCGTCTGGATAGCAATGGTCATTTCCATGGTAATTCAGAGTATACTTATGGCATATAGATTTCACCGCGGACCCTGGAGGGGGATGACTTAGAATATGCTGAAACTGTTTAATACTATGGGGCATAAGCTCGAACCGTTCACGTTACGGCGCAGCGAAAGGCTGACCATGTTCACTTGCGGACCTTCCGTTTACCAGAAGTCCCATATCGGTAATTTCCGGACCTTTATATTCGAGGACATCCTTGTGCGTTATCTGGAATATCTGGGCTATACGGTGCAGAGGGGCATGAATTTCACCGATGTCGAGGACAAGGCAATTGCTGAAGCCGGCGAGCAGAGGACGGGACTTAAGAAGCTCACCGGGAAGAACATAAATATCTTTATGAAGGAAATGGGAATCCTTGCCATAAAGATCCCCGATTACCTCCCCAGGGCGTCGGAAAGCATCGAAGAGGCTGTTGAAATCATAGAACAGCTTCTCAAGCAGCATGCCGCCTACCGGTACCAGGGGAGTGTCTATTTTGATCCGCTATCGTTCCCGGGGTTCGGAAAGCTCTACGGCCTCGACATGTCGAAATGGCCCAAGAAGAAAATACGTTTTCATAAGGATACATACCCCGGCCTTCGGTGGAACCTTGGAGATTTTATTCTTTGGCATGGCCAAAAACAGGGTGACAGCATTTACTGGGACACAGAAATCGGCAGGGGCAGACCGTCATGGAACATCCAGGACCCGAGCATGATCGTCAGGTTTTTTCATGAAACGCTCTCTTTATACTGCGGCGGCATCGATAACCTTTACCGCCACCACGATTATACCCTGGCCATACTCGAATCATTAAGGCATTCCGGCAAGAATAATTATAACTTCAGGCCCATGTCACGCTTCTGGCTGCATTGCCGGCATCTTTACGTCGACGGTCAGAAAATGTCGAAGAGCAAAGGGAATATCCTTTATATCGAAAACCTTCAGGCATCGGGCTATACTCCTGCTGAAATCCGTTTTTTCCTTATATACAGCCATTACCGCCAGACTCTCAATTACTCAAATAGCGCAATGCTTTTGACCGTTGAAAAGCTCAGACACCTTAAAAGGACCATCAATGTTCTTGAAAAGAAGATGAGCCGGCATCAGCGCACCGACAGCCCCGCCGCCCGGGCCATAAAAAAAAGTTTCGGGGAGAATATGGATAACGATCTGGACGTCAAGCAGGCCTTTGATAAAATATACGATGCATTGGCGCACAATGATTTGTCCGGCACAGGACCAGCCGATGCCGCCGCAATAATACACACTCTGAAAGAAATTGACCAGGTGCTTCAGGTCATTTTTTAAGAAACCATTAATGTAACGAACTAGAACATTTTCCTGCGATCAACGACCTCAGATATCGGCTTTGTCGAGATAGTTCTGCGCAAATTTATTGTCCGCCCATGCCGATTTATTGAAGTCAGTCATGTTAATAATATTTGCTCAGTGGCCAAAAAATCCGCGGCCCATTTTGTCAGGAACGAGAACCAAAGATATCTTCTTCTTTAGACAAAAAGCTATGACATCCTTGTCCATAACCGACCCGCTGGAGGCAAAAATTGTTTTTATGCCTGCCTTGGCAAGAACTTGCGGCCCATCTGTAAAGGGGAAAAAACTGTCGCTGTATGCAACCGCTCCTTTTGTTTCATGTCCCGCATCTTTGGCTCTGCTTATGGCCAATTTGCAACCGCCTACCCTGTCCTGCTGGCCTGTGCCATTGCCAATCAGGTATCCGCCCTTGACAAGGGTAACCGTATTGCTATTGCTGGTTGATCCAATGGCCCAGGCGAGCAGGATATCAGGATAGTCTCGATCTCTTATATGCCCTATCTTCTCCAACTGAGGAGCACTCAGATCAGGAATGTATGAGTAGTTCGGCTGTTTTAAAAAACCGCCGCGAACATAACGGAAACGGGAAGAAAGATCAAGACTGCCTTGACCTAAATTCGCGAGGGATCTGTTGGATATAAACCGGCATTTGTCGCCTTTTCGTTCAAGCATCTTCACTGCCTCTTTATCGAAAGAGGGAGCTATTATGCCGTCAAGAAGTCGTCTTTTCCCTTTATCCATCTCATAGGTCAGCAAAATCCTCGCTTCTTTGGCTCCGATATGAAAATTCGTCATCACCAGCCCGCCGAAAATAGCCCGCTTATCTCCGATGATCATTTTTTTCAAAGTGTCGTCTACTTTTTTTCCGACTGATGCGCCGCAAGGGTTGCCGTGCTTTACTGCAACAGCAATATTAGGCGCCGCTTTAAAGTTGGATGTAAAAGCTGCGGAAATATGAGTGACTGTCTGCAGGAGCCGGTCTATATCGCAGAGATTATTGTAGCTTGGTGAATCACCGGCAACCTGTTCAAACTTATCCAGCGCCAAAGAATCGTCCGTCCCGCCGCTATACAAGCCTGCAGGCGTTTGATAGCCGTTCTCGCCGTATTTGCAAGTTATTATTTTGGTCCCGACCAGGCCGTCAAGTTCACCGTCGCTATGATACCTTGCCGAGGCCAGGCAGTATTCCGAAACGATATACTCTGCCTTTGCGCAAAGCATTGCGATAACCTTGTTGTTATCCGGCCGACCTTTTTTCAACCATTGAATTACGAATTGTCTATCGGCAGGGTCGCAGATAACAATCCTCCTTCCCTTGGCCGCGGAACGCAACATTGTCGGACCGCCAATATCGGTTTTTTCGATTACCGATTCCAGCGTACTTCCCGGCTTTCTGATTTCATCGTGCAACGGGTATAAATCAACACACACGAGATCAATATAGGGAATCCCGAGCTGCGCCATTTCCTTTTTATCTTCTTCAGTTACTCTGGCCAACAAGCCGGCATGCACTTCCCTAGACAGAGTAACAACTCTATGGCCGAGTATGGCCTTACCGCCGACAAGAGACGCCACATCCTGAACGGGTATTCCAGCTTCAGACAGTGTTTTGGCAGTCCCTCCCGAAGCCAGTATCCTCCAGCCGAGAGCGACCAATGATTTGGCAAACTCAACAATGCCTGTCTTGTGATATACAGATAATAATGCTACTTTCCCATTTTCTTTTTGCATTTTACCCTCCAATAATAAATTCCCGGAATACTGATTTTGTGCTTTTTTGTTTCACAGGGAAATAAATCTAACTGATACCACTACTGTCCCAACGTTAATCCAGTAAATACAGCTGATTATAATGAGCTTCATCTTCTGCTTTATAATCTACGTTCGACAAAGCCTGATAAATAGCCGTTTTCTCAAAAAGTGTCACACTCAAAATCTGTAGAATTGAGTAGAGACTTTGTTGTAGTTTCAACCGCTTTTTTACGATGGCAACAAGCACATAGACTGAAATTGCAATCCAGATTTGTGTCTTTACCGCATTCTCTGACGTGCCATAAAATGCCTTTATTCTCAAATGCTGCTTGATCCACTTAAAAAACAGTTCGACCTGCCAGCGATAGCGATAAAGTTCTGCAATAGTAATTGCCGGTAGTGTAAAATTGTTTGTTAAAAAAACCAGGCGCTTATTGTTATCAGCGTCATAGTAACGAATGCGCCGCAATTTCTCGGGATAGTCTTTTTTTGCATAGAGACCATTCGTTAGCACAATTTGGTCACATTGCACTCCGGTTGTTTTATCAACCTGCCGGGAATAAAGCCTTCTGAAATCAAAATTGCGTCTTGCTCGTGTGATAAAAAACGCTGATGACTGATGGATTGCATAAAATCGAGCAAAATCCAAATAGCCACGGTCCATGATGTAGGTAGCTCCGGCCTCTATAAGAAATTTATCGAGGATAGTTACCTCTTGCACCTTCCCCTCAGTAACAATTACTGCGGTAGGAATGTTGCCCTGCAAGTCCAGAAGTGTGTGCAACTTTATTGCCCCTTTGTGTTTTTTATACTTTGCCCAAGGAAATAGTGAGAGACAAAGATCGATAGTTGTAGCATCCAATGCGTATACTGTTTGATCCAGTTGCAAACCAAAGTCGTCGTTTCTGTAGAGATCGCGGGCCGACTTAATAAGCACTTGTGCGAAATCAGCATATATTCTCCAATCTCGCACCTGATTGGCATTTGCCAGAGTATTGCGTGAAACCTTGCCACGGATGCCCATGTGATAGAGCTTTTGTTGAGCCGCTCGTAAACACACCTGTATATCTCTGAGGCTCTCCCGATACGTGAGTTGTGCAAAGGCCATACACAAATATTGGTCCCAACAGGAAAAGGTCTTTACCTTGTAATTGCCGTTGTATTGCTCCACGCATTTCTGAAATTCGTAGGCTGGAATAAACTCCATAAGCTGAGAGAAAATGGTCTTGCCAATATTCATGTGCCGTCTCCTTCCACTTTATTGCGGAAGTATGGCGATCAGTTGGTTCCATTTTCAAATCGAAAAATCCTCCGGTGCTCCTTAGTGTCACTATTTTCAAGCTCTTGCGCCGCTCTTTCTGTTCAACGTTGGGACAGTAGTGAACTGATACAGTTAACTGATACAGTTAATGGATGGAATATTATCACAATGCGAGCAAACATACAACGCTTCATTTTGAGAGATAGCAGAATCACAAACCGTTAATTATACGAACAGGAGAATTTTCCTAAGCTAAGATATCGATAAGCTTTTTTGTCATGTCCTCGGAAGTTTGAAGTGATTTAATGTTTGCCTTAAATCCTTCCTCTGTAGAAATCATGTCCACCGTTTCCTTTGCGAGATCTGTTCCTGCCTGACTGCTCTGGCTTAATGTAACGTAAACACCGCCATCCACGCCCTCATTCATATTTGCCTCTGTCGGCTTAAAATCGGCAGTATTGATATTCGCTACATTATTCGCCGTCACACTCAGTGTATCCGAATACGCCTTCAAAGCACTCTGAGCACTGTCAATGCCTTCCATACTCATTTTGCAGCCTCCCCCCCTACTGATGTTATTATAACACCATCATAAATGAATTTTAGTCTGTTTGACCTGTTAAGATGCCCTACAGGTAAGGTTTTTAACGTAATTGTGATGCATGTCACGAAATGAAGAAGAAAGGGGGCACTTAGACCCGGATGATACGATGAAACATAGTCTGCTGGCAATCCAACCGTTAAGTTTTTCCTGAAAAATAAGTTATAATTGTAATCAAATTATTGTCTGTTACAGAGGAGGTCAGACATGGCCGCAACATCAACATTGAAGAATAAGGCAATGGCGAGTATATCCCGTCTGCCAGGAAATCGTATCAGGGAAGTTATCGACTTTGTGGAGTATCTTGAGAAAAAAGAATCTGCTGAAGTGACCGGAGAAATTCTCGCCGACAAGAAATTACTTGAAGGGATTAAAAAAGGTATTGGGGATTTGAAGGCCGGAAGGTGTAAGTCCTGGCGATCTGTCAGAAAAAATGTATGAAGTAATCCTGGCTGACCGTGCTTCAGATTAATTATGAAGCGCTTCCTTCTTCCATGCAGAAACGAATAAACGAGGTAATCGACTCTTTGGAAATCGATCCCCTTTCTGGTGTGCAGATAAAAAAGCTTTCCGGAAAGCTCAAAGGTCTTTACAGATACCGCCTTGGAAAGCTGAGAATCATCTATCAGGTGCTCGAAACTGATCGAAAGGTCCTCGTTGCTGAAATCGGGCCGCGTGGTGATGTTTATAAATAAGGGGAAGATGAGAATTGCTACAATTCTGCTACAGCCGGAGTTTCAGAGTAGAAATGGAATGGCATAACTTATTGAAATTCAAAATGGAGCTGAACGGGATCGAACCGTCGACCTCTTGAATGCCATTCAAGCGCTCTCCCAACTGAGCTACAGCCCCAACGTGTTATAATTTAAACATTTTTTATATTGCCTGTCAAATTGTTTTACCTCATCGCGCTAATTTAAAGGTTTCAGTCTACTGAAAGTGGGGGGGGCCGTAATAAAAAACTTCAGAGTTTTCCGAATCTTGCGCGTGTATGACAATAGCAGAGAAGCGTAACGGTTATTTTGCGATTGCAAGTTTATCCGAAGTTGGTACAATCTAAAAAGCTCTATATCATGTGAAGGATCTTTCACAAACTTATAGTGTTAGAAATCCAACAGAAAACGATTATGAGGGAGGTAGAAATGAAGAGAAGCAAGTTCGGAGTATTAGGATTGACCGCACTGTTGTGGGCGGTGTTTGCCTTGGCGGGGACTAATAACGTGTTGGCAGAAGTGCAGGTCAACGTTAACATCGGTCCCCCGCCTATTACTGCAACTGCGCCGCCGGAAGTGGTCGCGGTACCTGGTTCCCAGGTCTACTTCGTGCCCCAGCCCGGGGTCGATGTGTTCTTTTTCGGCGGCTACTGGTGGTCTCCGCGCGGAGACCGCTGGTACCGCGCAGGCGCTTATAACGGACCATGGACAGTAATTGACCGCCGCCGTGTCCCAGGCCCGGTAATCGGCGTGCCAAAGGATTACCGGGGACGCTTTGCTAGGGAGCGTCACATCCCTTATGGGGAATGGAATAAGGGAGGCAGACACGGTCAGAGAGAGGAACATAGAGAGCATAGGGAAGAAAGGCATGACCACGAACATGACCGCTAGTAAGGATTAGGCCGCGGTTATTCCGAACAGTGTTCAGTGGCCGGTTTAAAAAGTACATAATTGGCTGCAAAACAAGACCCTGCCGGGAGGCGGGGTGAATGCCTCCCTGAAGCCTCCCGGCACGTAACAACACTAAAAAAACTCCCTTTTAGGATCTACGCACAAATTCTCCTGTAAGATGCCTACATATTTGTCGCTACAAAAAAGTAGTAGATACAAATATGTAGGTTATATAAATAATAACTTACCCATAAAATCATGCAGTTAACTATCTGGTATGGTTTTCGCATAATTGAACATTTGAACATCCTGAATAGTGTAACAAGAGCAGACTTTAGTCTGCGAAATAATAAGGGTTGGAGGAAGTTAATGAAAGAAATTAAGAGCATAATACTTGCGGTACTGGCAGTAATGGCTCTGCTCTCTTTATCAGCGGGTCTGCTTTATGCCGAAGATCAGAAAGTCCCCGCAGTAGAAGCACCGGCAGCACAGGCTGTCGCACCGGTACAAGCTGCTGCGCCTGCACCAGCGCCCAAAATTGATACCGGAGATACAGCATGGATGATAGTTGCAACGGCATTCGTTATGCTGATGACCTTGCCAGGCCTGGCCCTGTTCTATGGGGGCATGGCAAAGGGGAAAAATGTCCTTAACACCCTGGCAATGTCTTTTGCCACATTCGCCATAGTCAGCGTTTTATGGGTCCTTTACGGTTATACCTTTGCATTCGGCACAGATGTAAGAGGCATCATCGGCAGCGCTGAGAAACTGTTTCTTTCGCACGTCGGCGTAAATAGCATCAGTGACCTTGCCAAGACAATACCCGAGTTCGTATTTGTGGCCTACCAACTCACGTTTGCGGCCATTACGGTTGCTCTGGCAAGCGGTTCATATGTTGAAAGGATGAAGTTCTCTGCCTGGGTGCTCTTTTCAGTACTCTGGCTGACCTTTACCTATCTGCCAATAGCTCATTGGGTATGGGGGAACGGCTTCCTGGCCAAGTTGGGCGCCCTTGATTTTGCAGGGGGGACTGTCGTTCATATCAATGCCGGCGTCGCGGGGCTTGTTGGCGCCCTTATGCTTGGAAAGAGGAAAGATCCGACATACAAGCCGAACAATCTTCCATTTGTAGTAATCGGAGCAGGACTTCTTTGGTTCGGATGGTTCGGATTTAACGCCGGGTCAGCCCTGGCGGCAAACGGCCTTGCAGGGGCCGCCTTTATGAATACCAATACAGCCACGGCCATGGCGACAATTGCGTGGATGGTGACTGAGTGGATACATGCCGGAAAGCCCACTGTCCTCGGTCTGGCATCCGGCGCAGTTGCGGGACTTGTCACGATAACCCCGGCTGCCGGTTTTGTGAATATAACCGGATCACTTGTCATAGGTATAGCGGCAGGAGTGATTCCGTACTGCGCCGTTGCATTCCTCAAACCTAAACTTGGCTACGACGATGCGCTCGACGCTTTTGGAGTTCATGCAGTCGGCGGCACAATTGGAGCGCTTCTTACGGGTATTTTTGCCGATCCTGCTATTAACGATGCAGGCAGGGGTGTCCTTTACGGGAATCCCGGCCAGTTCATGACGCAGCTGATAGCAGTAGGCGTAACCATAGCTTACACCGCGGTCACAACCTTCATTATTTTCACGATTATCAAAGCAGTTATAGGTATCAGGGTCGACGTGGAGCAGGAGGTTACAGGTCTTGACGAAACCCAGCATGGGGAAAGGGCATATACCACATAAAAATACAGCTTAAGGTTGAGGTTAAGGCCCTGGTCCGGGGAGCCTCAACCTTAATATAAAGGAGATAAAGAGTGAAAAAGATAGAGGCGATTATCAAACCGTTCAAGCTTGATGAAGTAAAGGATGCCCTGCACGGCATAGGGGTTCAGGGCATGACCGTTACTGAGGTGAAAGGGTTCGGCAGGCAGAAAGGCCATGTCGAACTTTACCGCGGAGCCGAATATGAAATTACGTTTGTACCCAAAGTAAAATTGGAACTGGTGGTCACTGATGCCATGCTCGACAAAGCAATTTCAACTATACAGACAACGGCCAACACCGGCAAGATAGGCGACGGCAAGATTTTCATTTCAAGCCTTGAACAGGCAATAAGAATCAGGACGGGTGAAACAGGCGATGCAGCTGTCTGAAAAGCTTTTTTCCCCTTCTGCAACCGGTTGTATGACTATACGTGGAGGTACTTTTTTGTCGCCTAACTCACTGTTTTATAGTCATTGCAATTCTGCTGCATCACTTGTTATCATAAGGCCCATATGTCTGTCCTGATCTGTAAGAATATAGAGACCGAAGGCCCCGGCACTATTGAGGATTTCCTCAATGAAAAGAATATCACCTGCACCATCCTGGAGTTGTCAAAGACAGCAAATATTCCCGACCCTGCTGACTTTGATATCCTCCTGATGATGGGTGGCCCGATGAGCGTGAACGAGGATGATATCTATCCCTATATCAAGAAAGAAGAAAAGCTTGTCAGGGATTTTATCGGCCGTGACAAGCGGGTACTCGGGGTATGCCTGGGAGCCCAGATAATGGCCAAGGCTCTGGGGTCCAGCGTATATAAGGGAGCTGAAAAAGAGATAGGCTGGTATGATATCGACATTACCGGGGAGGGGCTCAGGGATAAGCGCATAATGAGCCTTGCTACACATCCTCAGACTGAGGATATCGGGAAGACATTCAAGGTCTTCCATTGGCACGGTGAGACCTTCGATATTCCAAACGGCGCTGTCAGGCTTGCGAGCTCAGCGCTTTATCCGAACCAGGCATTCAGGTACGGTGAGAATGCTTACGCATTCCAGTTCCATATCGAAGTAAAAAAGGATATGATATATAAGTGGCTCGAAAACGAGGCCGTAGATCTTAAAAAAATAAAAGCTGAAACGGAAGATCTCTACAATGTTTATACTGCGCGGGCATATAAATTTTATGAACTCTTTTTTCAAGATGCATGACGATCGACAGGAGGTGAGATATGAAGAAAATCGAAGCGGTAATAAAACCGTTCAAGCTCGATGAAGTGAAAGATGCCCTGAATGCGATCGGTATCCAGGGCATGACGGTGACCGAGGTAAAGGGATTCGGCCGGCAAAAGGGACACACCGAATTATACAGAGGTGCGGAATACGTAATCGATTTCATACCCAAAATAAAAATAGAAATCGTAATCACTGACGAGCTCGCAACCAAAGTTGTGGAAGCAATCGAAAAATCTGCGAAAACAGGCAAGATCGGAGATGGCAAGATATTCATCTACTCGATAGAAGACGTCATCAGAATCAGAACTGGAGAGCGCGGAGAAACCGCGGTATAAACTCAAGGTTAAGGCTGAGGTCAAGATTAAGATTAAGAATTGAAAAATTTTAAGATACTTTACCTTTCAAATCTCAACCTCAGCCTTAACCTTAACCTAATAAAATAAAGGAGGATTTTATGACACCGAAAGACGTAATCAAGATGGCCCAGGAAAACAAGGCAGTGATGGTGGACTTCAAGTTCCTTGATTTTCCAGGACTCTGGCAGCACTTTGCTGCGCCGGTCAGCGAATTAACAGAAGAGATCTTCGATGAGGGACTTGGATTTGACGGCTCATCGATCAGAGGATGGCAGGCTATCCACACATCTGACATGCTAGTAGTTCCCGATCCCTCTACCGCCATTATGGACCCTTTTACACAGCACCCGATGCTGAGCCTGGTCTGTAATATTGTGGACCCTATCACAAAAGAATCATACACAAGGGACCCAAGGTACATTGCGCAGAAAGCAGAAGCTTATCTCAAGTCAACAGGTATAGGTGACACGGCTTATTTCGGCCCGGAGGCAGAATTTTTTATTTTTGACGATATAATGTTCGACCAGAATTCTCACAGCGGATATTATTTTCTTGATTCGGTTGAAGGCATATGGAATTCGGGTCGCGATGAGAAACCCAACCTCGGCTATAAGCCAAGGCACAAAGAGGGATATTTCCCCGTGCCTCCGATGGACAGCCAGGAGGATCTGAGAACAGAGATGGTGCTTGAGATGCAGAAATGCGGCATCTATGTAGAAAAGGAGCATCACGAGGTCGCCACAGCCGGGCAGGCTGAAATCGACATGCGGTTTGAGTCGCTGGTGAAGATGGCAGACTACCTGATGCTCTTTAAATATATAATCAAGAATGTTGCGAAAAGGAACGGCAAGACAGTGACCTTCATGCCGAAGCCGATATTCGGGGACAACGGTTCCGGGATGCACACACACCAGAGCATATGGAAAAACGGCAAGCCGGTATTTGCCGGCAATGGCTATGCAGGCCTTAGCGAGACCGCAATTTATTATATCGGCGGCATTCTGAAGCACGCTAAATCCCTGGCGGCCCTTACCAACCCGACGACTAATTCATACAAGAGACTGACCCCGGGCTTTGAAGCGCCGGTGAACCTTGCCTATTCTGCCAGGAACCGTTCGGCATGCGTAAGGATACCCACATACTCAGCCAGCCCGAAGACGAAGAGAGCGGAAGTGCGGTTCCCTGACCCCTCGTGCAATCCTTACCTGGCCTTTGCCGCTATGCTCATGGCAGGTCTTGACGGCATCGAGAACAAGATACATCCGGGCGAGCCGCTTGATAAGGACATTTACGAACTCGGCCCTGAGGAACTTGCCTGCGTGCCGACCATGCCCTCAAGTCTCGAAGAGGCCCTCAACCATCTTGAGGAAGATCACGAGTACCTGATGAAAGGCAACGTATTCACCGATGACGCCCTTGAAACATGGATAAGCTACAAGAGGTCCAAAGAAGTGGATGCCCTCAGATTGAGACCTCATCCTTACGAGTTCTTCCTGTACTACGATATATAAAATAGAGTTTCAACTGTAATAAAAAAGGGGGGCTCCGTCGAGTCCCCCTTTTTTATTTTTAGCGTCAATTTGCCGGTTTATTTATTTTCAATAGCCTTTGTCGTGACCTCGATCATCTCGTCACCCTCAGCCTTGCCGAGCAGTCTGTCCATATCCAGCAATATAATAAGACGTTCATCCACTTTTGCAATACCTTTTATAAACTCGGCGCTGATATTGGATGCCATCGGCGGAGTAGGCTCGACCGTCGTAGAAGGAATTCTCAGCACTTCAGATACTGAATCAACAACAAGACCCATGGTAATGCCCTGTATATCCATGATCATTATCCTCGTCTGCTCGTTGTACTCCTTACTGTCAAGGCCGAACTTCCTCCTGAGGTTCACCACAGGTATCACCTTGCCCCTCAAGTTAATAACGCCCTCAACATAAGACGGGGAGTTCGGCACCCGCGTAATTTCCTTCATCCTGTTAATCTCCTGCACCTTGAGGATAGCCACAGCATATTCCTCACTGTCCAAATTAAATGTGACCAGTTGTAATAGCTCATCGCCCCCTGCTGCCCTTACTGCATCTGCTGAACCTTTTGACTCTACCAATGCGCCCAAAGGACACCTCCCCAGAAAAAGGATAATATTATTGAATTATGGCGTAGAATTATTATGTTGCTTTTCATTATACCGAATTGCATCGTTTTTTTCATTAACACGAGGGCCTGCGAATAAATAACTTGCCCATTGATTCATCTCAGCTTCAGGTCATCTTTGATCGAGCTTCAGTCGCAAAATCCTCAATGTGGCTATGCCACATCTGCGGTTTTGCTCAATCAGATCAACCAAACCTGACCCGAATCTGAGCGCCTGAATGCACAAGTTATTTATTCGCAGGCCCTAAGCGGTCCCACATGCCGGTGACCAGCGCCTTTCTCCGGTTCAATGTGTCCAGGATGTCGTCACTGCCTACAACAAGGGTATCGGCCAAACCCCGCAGGGCGGCGCTGTTTTTTTTCAATGTCACTTCATTTCTCAGCCGCAGCATTGTTTCAATAGTCCGGTAAAAGACATACGTTTCGCCGAGCATGCTTGCATCGCTATCTTTCAAAATGCCTGCCCTATTGATGCGTCTTATGGCATCAAGAGTATTCTGCGCCAGAAGTTCAGGATGACTCCCGCAGTGCTTCATCTGCAGATACTGAACAATAAATTCAAGCTCAGCAAGCCCGCCGGTCCCCCGCTTGATATCATAGGCTCCGGCAGCCAACGATTCCTTTGAGAGTTCCCTGCCGATCCTCTCACACATTTTTTTTATTTCCGAAACCGTAATGCCGCCGCCTCTGGCAAGCAAGGCTTCCCTTCTCATACTCATAAAAGACCTGTTTATATAGTTGTCGCCGGTAATGGGGCGGGCCTTGAGCAGGGCCTGCAGTTCCCACAACCTGGCATTGTGCGTATAGTAAGCGGCAAGGCCTTCCAGCGAGCTTACGAGCGGCCCCTTGCTACCGTCGGGACGCAGGCGCGTATCCATCTTGTAAGCCATGCCGTCCTTAGTGTAAGACATGGCAATTTTCAGAACACGCTCTGCTGCTTTTACGTCATCGACCGACGGCTCATTGCATGTCAGAAATATTACATCCAGATCAGAATTAAATGTAATTTCCCGCCCACCCATCTTCCCAAAGCTGACTACGGAGAGTGATGTCTGAGAAGAGTCCTGCTCCAGCACAAGCAGTTCTACAACGGCCTCTGCAACCTTGCTAAGCGATTTCATGAGCTCCAGTATATCCATCTGCCTGTCCAAAAACTGAATTCCCAGCCCGACCTCCTGGAACCTCTTAAACAGACGGACAGCCGTATATGTCCCATGCCGCCCGGCAAGCGCCGTCAGTTCCTTTTTCAGACTTGTGAGCCTCTTTTCCCTTACTTCGCCTTCTGCAAGGGAGTCCAGGTATACCGTATTGCTCATAAGTATTCTTGACAGGTACTCGCTATGCGAGAAGACGAAAGTGAGACTCGCAATTAATTCCATCTGCCGGGCTATTGTTTCGAGATATGATTCCTTTGTAGTCATGAGCGGCGCGAAATCAACCAGATGACTCAGCGCGAGCTCTGCGTCAGTGCTTTGCAGCGCTCCTTCGATGAAGCGGGGCAAAAGATCTTCGAGAAGCCTTCTCCCCCGTATCGTCTGAAAAGAATTGACTGTATTCCTGATTTTCATTAAATAATGTATTGCTCTCCTGGTATCCTTTACCCCTTTCCTTGAAAGCTCTTCCGCCAGAAGCGGCTCATCGGGCATGTCCCCATCCCAGAACTCAGCGCTCAATATGCCAAGGTAGGGTGAAGCGGGAGCGTTTCCCACGAAAAGCAGTGAATCGTATATTGATCGCACCTTATGCCTTCTCCTTGTCAACTCCTCCAGAAAAGCTGCCCCGCTGCCGAACCCCATCCTTTTGCCGAGGCTGTCAACCTCTTGTTCCCCTGCAGGGACAGTATGAGTCTGGATATCGTTCATCTGCTGGAGACGGTGCTCGAGCGTCCTCAGAAAAATATAGTTGTCAGACAGCTGGTGAAAATCCTCGTAGCCTATGAGTCCCTTCTGCAAGAGACGGTGGAGGGCGCGGAAGGTGCTCCTGTCCCTGATCAGCACCTCTTTCCCCCCGTAAATAAGCTGGAATATCTGTATGAAAAACTCTATTTCCCGTATACCGCCATATCCCCTCTTTATGTCCCTGCTCAGTCTGGGACCCCCTAAAGTCTCACGATTTTTCTTGGTCCCTGTTGCGGATTTTATCTGTTCCACCTGCGACTTCATGCGTCTTATTTCGTCGATTGCATCAAAACCGAGATATTTCCTGTAGACAAAAGGCCGTATCATTTCGAGGAATTCCTGACCCAGGGCCGAATCTCCAGCCACAACACGGGCCCTGAGAAGGGCCGCCCTCTCCCACAGTTGTCCCCATGACTCGTAATATTCCTCGTGTCCAACCAGTGACAGCGCGAGGCTGCCCTGCCGCCCCTGAGGCCTTAGGCGCAAATCTATGCGGTACGCAAACCCGTCACCTGTATTGGCTGAAAGAAAGCGCGTATACTCCTCTGCCAGTTTTGAGTAATATTCAAGCGCGGTAATCTTATTCATGGTGACACCCTGAACTGTAGTAATCCCGGCCGTCTCACCTTCATCCCTGTATACGAACATGATGTCTACATCGGAGCTGTAATTAAGCTCTTGCGCGCCCAGCTTGCCAAGTCCTATTACAACTAATGTATTGCTCCCCGGACTTCCGTACCGCTGCGCAATAAAAGGCTCTATAAAAAGCAGGGTCTCATCCAATACCACATCAGCAAGATTGCTCATATCAAGCATCAACGATTGGAGATCAGCCAGCTTTAGAATATCCTTAAGGGTAATAATAAGAAGCTTCTGCTTTCGGAAGCGCCTCACTGAACTCATGCCTTCGTCCATCGACGCGCAGGCGCCTAATATGCTTCTTAGTTCATTCTGGAGGTATGACTTTTCAAAAGATTCGTCCAGATTATCGAGAGCATGGAATAATGCATCCGGGTACTGTATGGAGTAGTTTGCAAGGAACTGGCTATACGAAAACAGCATGGATGCCCGGGACAAATTATGCTTTAGTTTCCCCTCATAGGCTGGGTTTAGCGAGAGAAAAGCTTTTATATTATTGCCGGCGCGTTCGGGATCAGGACAGGATGTTAAAAACTTCATTTCTCATTTTGCCACAGGCGCGGATCGAGTGCATCGCGCAACCCCTCGCCGACAAGATTATAACTGAGCACAGTAATGAGAATGGCAAGCCCTGGGAAGAGAGAAAGCCACCACGCAACAGTGATATAGTCCTTGCCGGATGTAAGGATATTCCCCCAGCTCGGCTCAGGCGGCTGCACACCAAGGCCGAGGAAGGAGAGGCCGGATTCCGTCAGGATCGCCCCTGCTATGCCGAATGTGGCGGCAACAAACACAGGAGAAAGGGCATTAGGGATAATATGCCTGAAGATAATACGGAAATCGCTCGCGCCGATAGCCCTGGCAGCCGAAACAAAGTCGCGCTCTTTGAGTGTCAGGAATTCGGCCCTTACAAGACGTGCAACATCCATCCAGCCGGTAAGCCCAATAATAATCATTATAGTGGAAATACTGGGTTCTACAATCGCAATGACCGCGAGGATCAGGAAGAATGTGGGAAAGGCGAGCATTATGTCAACAAACCGCATCAGCAGGGAATCTATCGTGCCCCCATAGAACCCTGCCGTAGCGCCGAGGGCCGTCCCAATAGTTATCGCGATGCCGACGGCAATAAAACCTACCTTGAGGGAAACGCGGCTCCCCCATATAATTCGGGACAAAACATCCCTTCCCAGATCGTCAGTGCCAAAAGGATGCGCGCTGTCCGGAGGTGAGAGGACATTATATACATTAATCTTTGCAGGTGCGTATGGCGCGATAAGCGGCGCAAACAGTGCAACCGTTGCCAGTATCAATATAATTATCAGTGCAGTAACTGACAAAGGGTTTTCCCTGAACCGTCTCCATACTATCCGTATCATTCCCGCACCCGTATTCTGGGGTCAACAAGCGCATAGGATATATCGGCAACCAGATTGCCGAACAGCGTCAATATTGCGCCGATGACCAGTATACCCATTATCGTGGGGTAATCCCTTGACATAGTCGACATCCAGAATAACTGACCCATTCCCGGAATAGCAAAGATACTTTCAAAGATTACCGAACCTCCGATAAGCCCCGGCACAGCAAGACCAAGGATCGTTACAATAGGCATAAGGGCATTGCGGAGAGCATGGGTAATAATAACTTCTGACTCCTTAAGGCCCTTTGCGCGAGCGGTCCTTATGTAATCTTGCCTGATCACCTCAAGCATGCTCGACCGGCTGTATCTGCTGAACCCCGCGATACCCCCAAACGCGCTTAACGACACCGGGAGAATCAAATGTCTTGCCTGGTCCATTGCTCTCTCAAGGAAACTCATGCCGGACACATCGATACTCTGTATCCCTGATATCGGGAGCAATCCAAGCGTAACTCCAAAAATGATCATCATTATCAAGGCAAGCCAGAAGGTCGGCGTTGAGAAGCCAAGAAATACAAATAATGTCGTCAATTTATCAAAAAAAGAATATTGTTTCACAGCAGACATGACGCCCACGGGAATTGCTATGATAATGATAAGAAACAAAGAAAGAATGTTGATTTTAAGCGTAACCGGAATCCGTTCGCCTATTTTATCAGCGACCTTTTTACCGTCGACAAAGGACGTTCCAAAGTCCAGTTTAACAAACCTCTTGAGCCATTCAACATACTGGACATGCAAAGGCTTATCGAGTCCGTAAAGCCTTTTGAGGTTCTCTCTTGCCTCAGCAGACGACTTGAGGGACATTTGCGCTTCAACCTCTACGGGGCCCCCAGGTGCAAGGTGTATTACGATAAAGGTGATGAGCGTAATCCCGAAAACAAGGGGTACCATTGACGCAAGGCGTTTAAGGATATACAAAGGCATATAATTAACTTAATAGAATACGGAAGCAAAGTCAACAAATTGATCCAGAGTAAAAACAAACTGACCCGATAGAAGCAATCCGGATTATAGTCTCACGTGCGCCAAATTCATGAGCGGCGATTGCAGGTTTTCCGGCTGTGAATAACTCATACCGGTTCAGAACTGTGGCTCACTCGCCGCCGGGATGATTAAAATACTCTGCACAGATTTTGCATGAGAGCAGCGGTACGGCACTTTCGAGCGGTCCGGAAAGACCCGAATGCATTTCCTCTGGGATTGTGGCGATCTGGCAGGCCAGCACCCTTACGGTTACTTTGCATCGTTCCTTCATCTCTTTCAGCAGATTCGAGGTCGGCGCCTGGTGCATGGAGAAGTCATCGGCCTTTTCAAATGGAATGTCATCGATCGATATCTCGAAGAGTTCTCCGGGCTGCAGGCCTTTATCCACTGCATCGATAATGATGATCTCCTCCGGCCTCTTCTCGCTCAATGCAAGAGTAAAGAGGATATTCCTTACGCCTGTGCCCGCATCGATGAGACAGACGTTCCCAGGGATTGTATAGTACTCGTACAGGTGCCGGACTACGGCCGGGCCGAACCCATCATCGCCGAATAAAATGTTGCCGCATCCGAGGATCAGGACAGGCTTAAGGCAAAACTCTGGGAGATAATCGTTATCCATTCTCTATAGTATGGTTGAAGGCAGGGGGCGGTTTGAGACCCGCCCCCTGCGGGTCAACAACTAACTCGACAGCTCATCTATAAGGTTCTTTTTTGAGTCGTAGATCTTGATATTGACGGGTATCTTCCCATCGAAATTGTGTGTAGCGCATGAATAACAAGGGTCATGAGCGCGTATGGTCATTTCGATGGTGTTCAATATCCCCTGGTCGTACTTGCCGTCCTTGATAAGGGTCTTTGCCGCGTGTTTTACCGACATATTGATTGGCGCATTGTTATGTGTTGTGCCGACTATCAGGTTGACATTGGTGATAAGGCCATTTTCGTCAGTCTCATAGTCATGGATGAGGGTCCCCCTCGGTGCCTCCACACAGCCGACGCCCCGTGCAGCCCTCGGCTCTACTTTCTTCCTGATATCCGTGCCAGTGATTTCCGGATCGTTCAGTAACTGCACGGTCAGCTCCGCGTTGTAAAGCAACTCGATCAGTCTTGCCCAGTGATACAGCAAGGTGAGCTGTGCGGGCCTGCCGAAAGACGAGCGGAATTCTTCAAGCTCCGCCTGGGCCAGGGGAGTGGCTATTTTATCGCATACATTAATTCTTGCGAGTGAATTGGCGCGGTAGACTCCCACCGGGTTGTCGAGGTCCATGGAGAACCCTCCGGCCTTTTTTATGTAAGGGAACTTAAGGTAAGTCCAGGGCTCCACGTGCTCTGAAATGTAATCGGTATATTGATCATAGGCAAAGTCCTCGTAACTGCCGTCTGCCGTCATCATCCTCAATTTCCCGTCGTAGAGGTTCAGAGATCCATCTGCAGCTACGGTCCCGAGAAAGCCGGTTTTAATGACAGCCACGGTCTTTACCACGTCGAGATACTTGGGGAAAATATTTTCCTTTGCGAAGGCTATGCTGAATTTCGCAAGCTCAAGGGCTTCCTCCGCCTGTTTCAAGAGGCCTGCGCGTTCCTCTTCCCTGAGTGGCCTGCTGAACCCGCCTGGCACTGCCGCAGTCATATGTATAGACTTTCCACCTATCACCTCGAGCATCCGTGCGCACATGTGCCGCACTTTGACGACCTTTTTTGCGATATCGGGAGCCGCCCCGAGAATGCCGATGACGTTTCTTACAGGATATTCGGCATTAGGACCGAGGACAAAGTCCGCGCCGGCAAGGAAATAAAAATGGAGGATATGCTCTTCCATATAGGCTATCGCATTACATAGCTCCCGCAACTTCCTTCCGGTAGACGTAGGCGTTACTCCGAATACCGCATCGTTTGCCTTTGCAGAGGCCAAATGGTGAGACATCGGGCAGACACCGCAGATCGAGGTGGTTATCCTCGGCATTTCTTCGACCGGCTTGCCGAGGCAGAACTTCTCAAAGCCCCTGAGTTCGATGACGCTCACTTTCGTATCGCTTACATTGCCGGAATCATCGAGGTCGATCATTATTTTTGCATGGCCTTCAATTCTGGTTACCGGTTGTATGGTCAGAGTTTTACCCATGTCTTTTACCTCCCCCCCGGTACAGGTTTTAGTCTCCCGGCGCCGCAGTACCGGTTGAACTGCGCCGCACGATCGGGTATCTGTTTCACGTCAAGTCCGATGCTCGAAAGTGCTCCCATCATATCGACCATGGGGTTTGCGGTATCTTTGAGCGGACCGAAACAACCGCGGCACGGCATGTAAGCCTTAATGCATCGCGGGGTTGCCTCAGAGCCACCGCAACCGCCCCTTGTCGCGGGACCCTGGCAGAGGAAGCCCTGTTCAAGGAGGCAACGTACGGTATTCAGTGGTTTTGCAGGATCGAACTCGATGGATTCGAGAGGCCTCTTGAGGTTGGAAACTGACTTCTTTTCCCTAATCGTCGGGCATTCGTCACAGACGCTCTTTTCGGAGAGTTTAAATTCAGTTCCTTCAAGCAACGAGGTAAGCGCTGCGGCGATCATCTCCGATGTTGGGGGACAACCTGGGATTTTTAAGTCTACTTTGACCACTTCGTGGAGCGCATATACCCTATCGGTCAGAGGTGGAACACCTGCAGAAGGCGTCAAAGCCGAATCGGTCGATTTTGAGCCCCGATATACCTTCTCATAGAGCGCTTCCAGAGGAAACTGATTCGCAAGCGCGGGGATGCCGCCGAAACATGCGCAGGTACCGAGGCCTATCAGAATTTTACTCTTGGCCCTCATTTCCAGTGCCAGTTCCCTGTTCTCTTCGTTCCTTATGCCGCCCGTGATGATCCCGACGTCGGCCTCCGGGATTTCGGCCTTTTTCCCTTCCCCAGTCTGTCCGAACAGCTTGTGGTCCATAAGTACCGGCATGTGGACGAATTCGAGTTTCGGCAAGATGTCCAGGAGCGGTTCACCGATGTCGAGTATTGCAACCTCGCACCCGGCGCAAATACTAAACCATTCTTCAGCCACTCTCACTGCCATATCCCTACCTCCTTGTGTTGTGCAAAGCCGCCAACGCCCTGCATTTATAAAGTGATAAGTCCATTCCCTCTCATCCTCTCCCACCGAGGGGTTGAGACCCCACTTACGTTACGTCTTGTAGGGACTCGGGCCCAGCTTCCTGATCTTCTCTACAGTGTCCGTAACCACCTCGGCAAAGCGCGGCGCCTCTGCTGCGGATACCCATTCAAGCCTGAAACGCTCGGGCTCGAGCCCGAAGTCCTCAAGCATCAATGCAATCGCATCAGCGCGTGACTTTGCCCTAAGATTACCTTCAAGATAATGACAATCTCCCGGATGGCAACCGCAAATAAGTACCCCGTCAGCCCCTTTGGTAAGAGCATCGATCACCAGGTTGGGATGTACCATCCCGGAGCATTGCACCCGTATGATCCTGATGTTTGGTGGGTATTGTATACGCTCTGTGCCGGCCAGGTCCGCGCCGGTATATGAGCACCAGTAGCAGCAAAAAGTGATTATTAAAGGTTCGTAATCATCCATCGTATCACCCCTCTATGTTCAGGGCGGCGAATACCTCCGCCCTTAATTTTTCGAGTTCAAAGTGGCGTACATGCACGGCGTCTTTAGGACAGGTCGCCATACATGTTCCACAGCCCTTGCACAAGGCCGCATCGATTTTTACCATCTTCTTCATCTTTCCTTCCCACTCCCAGTCCACAAGAGTAATAGCTTTGTATGGACATGTATCCACACAATATGCGCAGCCGTCGCATTTGTCCTCATTGAGCTCGGAAATTGTCGGGTCAAGCTCAATGTACTCCTTGTTCAGTATGATTGCCGCCCTCGCGGCAACAGCCTGGGCCTGAATTATGCTCTCGTCAATCGACTTCGGGTAATGCGCCGGGCCGCATACAAATACGCCGTCAGTAGCAAAATCGACGGGGCGTAATTTCATGTGCGCCTCGAGGAAGAACCCATCTTGTGTAAGAGGGACTTTCAGGAATTGGGCAATGGTCTTGTTGTCTTCGCCCGCCACAGTGCCTGCCGAGAGCACCACAAGACCGGCAGGTATCTCCAGATCCCTCTTGACTGTCTGTTCAAAAACCTTTACAGACAAGGAAGGGCCGGAATTTTCTACCAGAGGCTTGTTGTCTTCCTCGTACCTCATGAATACCACGCCCTTCTGCCTTGCCTTTGTGTAATATGACTCATTGAACCCATAAGTCCTTATATCACGGTAAAGCACGTATACGTTCGTGTCAGGCGAAAGATCCTTTATCTTCAATGCGTTTTTTATTGCTTCCGTACAACAGGTCCTCGAACAGTACGGCCTCTTGTCATCGCGGGAGCCGACGCATTGTATCATTACTACAGTGTCCGGCTTTTCATCCATTCCCGTATTGCCGGATAAAGCCAATCTCTTTTCAAGCTCGCTCTGCGTGATCACCCTTTCGTCCCGCCCGTACAAATATTCCTCAGGCTTGTATTCTTTTGCTCCGGTTGCGACAATTACCACGCCATGCCCGATTTCAACTGTTTTTCCGTTCGCTGCAATCTTTGTCTTGAAATTGCCCACCGAACCCTTTATATCCTCTATTGTTGCCCCTGTATATGCATGAATCCTTTTATTGAAAGGATAAGTGTCCTTCAGCCTTTCAATGGTTGCCTTCAGATGGTCCTGAAGTCCCGATCCATCCGGCAGGTAATAAGCTTGCCTCAGACTTCCGCCAAGCTCGCTTTCTTTCTCAGCCAGGTATACGTCGAACCCCTGGAGAGCGAGTTCAGTGGCTGACGTCATTCCCGAAATGCCCCCGCCTATGATAAGGGCGCTATTGCTGACTTTCAGCGGCCGGTTATAAAGCGGGGAATCCAGCCTCACCTTCGCGACCGCAATACGCACAAGGTCTTTGGCCTTTTGGGTCGCCTTTTCATGCTCGTGCATATGGACCCATGCGCATTGCTCCCTGATGTTTGCCAGTTCAAATAGATACGGGTTGAGACCTGCCTCCCTGATCGTGTTCCTGAACAGCGCTTCATGGGTTCTAGGGGTACAAGAGGCGACGACAAGACGATTCAGGCGGTGCTCATTTATTCGAGCCCTGATGTTTTCTTGCGTATCGTTTGAACAAGCATATAACCCGGTTTCCACATATGCCACATGGGGCAACGTCTTGGCGTACTCGGCAACCTCGGGGACGTTCACCACGCTGCCAATGTTCGTTCCGCAGTTGCACACAAAGACGCCGACCTTCGGTTCCTGCCCCAGCACATCTGTCTCCGGCGGGTATTCCTTCGAAACAACCAGAGTCCCCCTCGCTTCGTGCAGGAGCGAAAGCGCCATTGATGCTGCGCCTGACGCCTGCGTGACAGTCTCAGGGATGTCCTTTGGCCCCGAAAACGGTCCTGCCACATATATTCCGTCCCGTGTGGTTCGGACCGGAGTAAGAAGGGACGTCCTGCAGAAATTGAACTCGTTCAAACCGATGCCGAACTTTTCGGCAATTCCCTTTGCATTCGCGGGCGGTTCCATGCCGGCGGACAAAACAACCATGTCATATTCGCATGACGCCTTCTTTTCATCGCCGGTCAGGTAGTTGATTATGAGATTTCCTGTTCCGGGGACCTCACCGATGGTAGGCACCCTGCACCTTATGTAATTGACCCCGATTCTTTTCGCCCGCTGATAATACTCCTCGAAACCTTTGCTGAACGCGCGCATATCCATGAAGAATATATCTATATCGCATTCCAGTCCTTCGGCATGCTCTTTGGCGATGATCGCCTCCTTCGTCGCATACATGCAGCATACAGATGAACAGTAATCCCTTTCGAAATCCCTTGAACCTACACATTGCAGAAATGCAATCCTTCGTGGTGGATTATTGTCCGAAGGCCTCACGACTTTGCCGGCGTATGGTCCCGACGGGGAGAGGATCCTTTCAAAAGCGAGGGAAGTAATCACATTCGGATAACGCCCTAAACCATATTCCTCCTTCACCTTTGCGTCAAAGAGCTGAAACCCGGGGGCTAATATGATTGCGCCCACATCAAGCTCCAGCTTTTCATCTTTCTGATCAAAGTTTATTGCCTTTGCCTCACACGCCTTTTCGCAGAGTTTGCATTTTCCCGTTTTGAAATAGAGACAATGCTCCTTATCTATAGCGGGTTTATTGGGGACCGCCTGAGGATAAAGGATATGCATGGCGTGTCTCTTGTTCAGTCCCTCGTTGTAAAGGTTGGGGACCGACTTGGGGCACTTGGAGACGCATGTGCCGCATCCCGTGCATTTGCTCACGTCCACATATCGTGCCCTTTTATCGATAAGCACCTTGAAATTGCCGGGCACTCCCTCGACCTTTTCGACCTCCGCCAGGGTAATTATCTCGATATCCTTGTGCCTGCCTATCTCGACCAGCCGAGGCGACATTGTACACATTGCGCAATCATTTGTCGGGAAGGTCTTATCCAGCTGGGACATGACTCCGCCGATGGCCGGCTTTTTATCGATCAGGTAGACTTTGATGCCGGATGCGGCAAGGTCAAGGGCGGCCTGCATCCCGCCGATCCCGCCGCCGACAACCAGGGCAGAACCTAATTTGGGTTTGCTCAGGGCTTGGACTTGTTCCTGAAGTGCCAGAACGGTATCGACCAAAGCTTCCGGGTCGGTCTTTGCACTTGACAGGAGCGCTTCTCTTTTGTCGTTCACGCCGCCTCCACCTCAACCGGAACTTCCTCTCCCGGTATTTGTTGCTGCAAGGCCTTCTCTTTAACCGCCTGGAAGTATATTGCAAGGGGACGGTAAAGGATATGTGACAATTTCCCGAATGGTATCTCAATCATCAGCAAAGGGGTAACTATTACAATGTGGATGAAATAAGAATAATGAGCAGCCAATGGAAAATCTATATACCTGAATATATGCACAGCAATTCCGCTAATCGACGTTAGAAGGATCATCAGCGGCAGCATCCAGTCGTCCGCGTCCGAGAACCTGTGCAATTGCTCACGCTTTCCGATACGGCCCATCAGGATTTCAAGGCTACCGTAAATCAAGGCTGCGGCAGCGAGGTAGCCGAGCCATCTTTGAGGATGGTAGAAGGGATAAATCTTGTCTGTCTGAAACCACTTCAGGAAAAAGACCACCAATATGGAGATGAGGATAAACCCTGAAAAAAGCACTAGGTGTTTCGTCCTTCTTGTTTTGCTCGCCTTATCGGCGCAATCCGTAAACCTTTTTTGAGTAAACCCGTACAGGAACAGGGTTTTGATCTCGCTGAGGTATAAGGATGAAGGTATCTTCATGTTGCCGTTCCGCATAGTAAGTCGATGCATGTTGAGGGCATTCGTGAACAGGAGGACAGCAGGGATCAGATACACGGCAACTGTAAAATAGATGACGATGTTAAACATATGCTCCATCCCCATAGGCATAGCGACAAGGTCGGACAGATTAAGCTTTGCAAAATGCAGATGATAGAACAATGCCAGGAGGATCACCAGGAACCCTGCGGCCAGATTCGCCCCAATCCTCCATCCTGTCGAGGAATAGAGCTTTGAGGCAAGCCCTGTCCGGTCATATAAGGAAATGAGATAGCGCCTTAATGTCATCATTGCCTCTGCGGGTTCTGCCTGGCGAGGGCATGCTTTGGCGCAATCCCCGCAATAATAGCAGAGCCACGGTTCAAGGCTGTTCTCCAGAGACCCCTTCATCCCGAAATGGACATGGCGAATAACTCTGCGGGGGAATGAGGCATGATCATCCGATAAGGAACATGTGAGAGTGCAACTGCCACAATTAAAACAACCACTGACATCAAATTTGCCGAACTTGCGGACATCACGGATAAGGGAGGGTTCAATTTTTGTTGAGTTCATTTAGCACCCCCCAAAAGAAGATTATTGCTCTTTTTCTATTTGAGTCCTATATAACTTTTATCTCTATGGTTGTCAAGGTGGGGGGACTTATGCCCGGAGTTTAGGAGATAGATGATAACCCGTAAATAGTTGCTGGTGGCTGATCTTCTAGTTTGGCAGCTGTAAGACCCTACCGTCACTTATCGCGTATCCAAATGCCTTTAGGACTTCATTCTGCCGCTCTGTGGGGTCTTCTATGCGGTATTGCAACTTCCTGCAGCCGTTGAGCACATAAACGGCAGTTTTCAAATTTCGCAACTCTCTGAGTGCCTCCTCTGCAGACATATTTATATGTGCTGCCTTCAGCTTATTTCTGAATAGTGCAAAGTACACCATCCCCACCACACTAGTCAGCATATACAACTGTATCTTGGAATCAGTCCAGTGATACTGGGGGGTCACCGCTACACTGAAAGGTGATTTGCTCTTTCTAAAGTGTTGTTCAATCTTCGAATGCTCATGATACGTCAGATAGATCTTTTCCGTCGTCCAGTCCGTATTGTTGGTGACGATGATGTTCTTGCCAAATCTTTTCATGGCCATCTCTATCTGATAGGGGTCCTGACTGAAGCTCATCCCCGCTTTATCAAAAGTGAGTTCATAATACCGGGAATCAATGTACAAGTCTTCACAGAGCTGGTGGTATCTCTGCTGTATCTCCTTTTTATCCCGCCAATGGGGACGATGCTCTTGATAGTTTTTCCGGTACTTGAGCAAGTCCTCCCGTACACGCTCGATTTTTTGCTCAAAGTCGTACTTCTTTTTCCGATAGGCGCCCGGATTGTAGATAACAATCACCGCCCTGTCTTTCCCCCAAAACTCTCCCATCCCCCTGTACGACAAAACTTGTTCGTCCGCCTGTCCGGACTCTCGCAAATGTTTGTTATTCTCTGTGTCGAGCGGAGAAAAATGCTGCAGATCCTTTCCTGCAAACTCCTCGGCAAGGAACACTGGATAGCTCGTGATAAAGCGACCCATCTGCTGGTCATCTATGTACTTGATATTGGCCTCGGAGTTTACTCCTTCATCAAACACCACTGTTAAGCGTTGTTTTGTCTTATTCCAAGAGCATATCTCCGCACACAACTCTTCCATGTCTACCTTGAACACATCACTGTCATGCCTGCCGCCGTAATACAGGCGATAGTATAGAGGGATGTCTTCTCCGCGGTCCACCAAAAGGGTTAGCCCTATCTGCGTCATGTGGTGCTTGCTGTCTTTATTTTTACCGTATCCTCTAAGATCAGAACCCATTTTGTCAGGTAGACAGGGAGAGTAGTTGACATCAAACAAAAGACAGTCCCCTGAGAGCGACACCGTTTCCCTGACTTTTGAGAAAAAGCGCCGGACGATCTCCCTAACCTCATCCTGCCCGACCCTATCCCACTTGTCCCAAAACGTCTTAGAGTCAAGACTCTCTATGTCTATCGGACAAATATTCTGTATGTCTGTTGCCCTGTACCACTCAGGCAGTGTCATCTTGCTCAGCGGCTCTATAATCCTGTTCAACACAGCATAATAACAATACTCCCCAATGGTCGGATGTTTCTTTTTTGCAGAAGGGACAACGACAGAGTCAATGATGCCGGAAAGGCCAATAGCTTTATCTATATCATTAAAGATAAACAGAGAGCCAAATGCCTTCGATGACAACGACGTAAAAGTTCTCTTGTCCTTGCCGCCTAACAACTCAAGTATTCTTTCCGGGCTGCCGAGGTAGACCTGGCTTACAACGGTAGGCTTGCCGTTTATCCGTTCTATCTCCCGGACATAATAATAGGGTCTCCCTTTTTTGATCTTCTTATGCAAGTGAGCCATGAAAATATTATAATAGAAGGGTCTTATAATGCCAAGTTAAAAGCAGCAGCAGCCGATGCTGGTAATGGTCTTTCAAGGGCATTCATTTCAGGCACTGGGGGTCTTACGCTGGGAGCAGCTATAATAGCTTTGCATCTCATCCGTATAACTGCCGTCTTCATTATAGATAACAAGGGGTTTTTCTATTTTCATTCCGGCCCTGGCGCCCTTGGCCGCATCGATAAGGAGCATCTTTGCATCGGAGGATGCAGTGGAATGAACGCACCTGACCCGTTTTGCTTCCAGCCCGTTGTCCGTCATAACAGTTATGATCTCCGCCAATCGCTCCGGCAAATGAATAATGCACAGCCTTCCGTGATGTTTAAGCAGGGCCGAGCCTGCCTTTACCAAATCCTCCAGGGAAAGCAGTATTTCATGTCTGGCGATAGCTTTTTCATCATCGGGATTGATCAGTCCTGAGTTTATTCTTCTATATGGCGGGTTTGAGACAACAAGATCGAAGGACAAGGGATGCAGCGCCGACAGGGCAAATCCGTTATCAGAGGAGAGCGATCTTATATCCATCCTGATCACCCCGACCCGCTCCTCAAGACAGTTCAATGCGATATTTCTCTCTGCAAGCCCGGCAAGACTCTCCTGCAGTTCTATCAGCTTGACCTTTGCTCCAGGGCATTTCATGGCAAGGAGCAAGCCTATAATTCCCGAACCTGTTCCGAAGTCAGCGATGTTCATTGCTGACGGCCGTTCGGAAAAGGAAGCAAGCAGCAAGGCATCGACCGAAAAGCGGTATCCTTTTTTATTCTGATGGACCTTGATGTCTCTCAAAAAGTCGAGCGTTACCATTACGACTCTCTGATCAATCTCATTAATGCCTCAAGCAACTCCTCTTCTTTCACCTGTCCCACTACTTCCCCTTTTTTAAATACAAGGCCCATGCCTTTGCCCCCTGCAATGCCGAAGTCAGCTTCCCTCGCCTCACCGGGCCCATTCACAACGCATCCCATTACGGCAACACTGATGGGCTCTTTCATGTCTTTTATCGCGTCTTCCACTTTTTGGGCCAGCGGCTTTAAATCGATACAGCACCTGCCGCAGGTTGGACACGAAATTATTTCCGGGCCCCGCCGACGCAAACCAAGAGATTTTAGAATCTCATATGCAACCCTGACCTCTTCGGCTGATTCGGCAGTCAATGAAATTCTCACTGTATCACCTATACCCTGGGCTAACAGTATGCCGACGCCGACCGCACTCTTGATGATTCCGCTAAAGGGAGGCCCCGCCTCTGAAATTCCCACATGGAGAGGGTAATCATATTTTTCCGAGAACAAGCGGTATGCCTCAATCGTCTTTGTCACATTTGAGGCCTTGAGCGACACCTTTATATTCTGAAAATGCAAGTCCTCAAGGATTTTGATATGGTTCTCGGCGCTCTCGACCAGGGCCTCAGGGGTCGGATGTCCGTATTTCTCAAGCACTGCTTTATCCAGAGAACCTGCATTGACACCTATCCTTATAGGCACAGAGCGTTCAGCTGCAGCAAGCACTACTTCTTTTATCTTCCAGGGCGCGCCGATATTGCCGGGATTGAGCCTGAGGCCGTCTACTCCCTGTGCCAGGGCTTCAAGGGCCAATCTCCAGTCGAAATGAATATCTGCGATTACAGGGATAGTTACGTCCTTCTTAATCAGACCAAGGGCGCGGGCGGCATCCAGGTCAGGAACGGCCAGCCTCACAATCTCGCATCCCACCGACTCCAGATGCCGTATCTGGTCAACTGTTGCCTGCACATCGCGGGTATCGGTTTTTGTCATTGATTGAACAGAGATAGGCGCCCCCCGCCAACCGCAACGTTTCCGACATATATCTTTCTGGTCTTCTTTCTGTTAATTGCCGACATTCATGCTCATCCTTTCTTTTCTGCCCGCTCTCCGGAAGAAAGTTGCCCTGAGTCCGAGTCCGGGGAGCCTATTCCGGACCGTATCCTCCTGATTGCAGCCATATGCTCGGCCAGTGTTTTTGAGAAGTAGTGGGTGCCGTTATTTTTCGACACAAAATACAGGTAAGGAACTTTTGCGGGATACAATGCCGCGATAATCGATTTCATTCCAGGTGATGCTATGGGTCCAGGAGGCAGCCCTTTAATTATATATGTATTATAATCGGTCTTCTTTTTAAGGTCTGTTCTTGTTATTTTCATCCTGCTGCTTTTTACTCCGTAGATTGCAGTAGGATCTGCCTGCAGGGGCATGCCCTTGTTTATCCTGTTATGATAGACGGCAGAAATGATGGGTCGTTCCTGGGGGTCTATCGCCTCTTTCTCTATGATAGACGCCAGTGTCAATACCCTGTTTTCGCTCCAGCCGATTTCTTTCGCCCGAGTCCGCAGCTCATCAGTATATGCTGCCCTCAACAGAGAGACCATATCTTTCAGCACTGTTCTCGGATTCACCCCTTTCGGGATTTTGTATGTCTGCGGAAAGAGATAGCCCTCAATGCTCGGGGCATCAATTCCCTCTAACTTAAGAAAATCCCTGTTCCTTGCAAGTTGATTAAACTTGTCGATCGGCATGATTTTAGCTATCGCAAGCTTAGTTCCGATCTCAGGAAGGCTATCCCCCTCAACAATAGTTACCTCATATTCAATAATTTTCCCCTCTTTTAAATGGCTGAACACCTGAAACGGGCTCATTTTACCCCAGAATGAGTAATACCCATACCGTATCTTCCGGTCAAGGCCGGTCAGTTTGCCCAGAACGAGAAAGATATTCTTATCCCTTATAAGATTGTTCTTGTAAAGAATGTTAATGGCCTGTTTGTAGGTAGCGCCCTCCGGTATTTGCACTTCCAGTTGTGTGCTGCCAATGTAAGAAGGTATGAAAAGCTGCGAACCTATATAAATCAGGGGCAGGAGAAAAAATACGATCATCAATAATTTGATATTATGTCTCACGTCTATCCCATTAAGAATAACAGATAATGCTCATAAAATAAAAATGGGGCGACCTTATTATGGCCGCCCCTGACTTCACCCTTGACCTTCCGGCCACGGGACTACTTTTTAGTACATACCTTCCATACCGCCGCCGCCCGGCATCTGAGGCATCATCTTTTTGTCCTCTTCAGGCAGTTCGGTAATCATCACTTCAGTGGTAAGCATCAAACCGGCTACGGACGCTGCATTTTGAAGAGCCGACCTGGTCACCTTTGTCGGGTCAATGATGCCCGCCTTAATCATATCGGTGAACTCCTCTTTATACGCATCATACCCGTAATTAACGTCTTTTGAGGCCCTCACCTTTTCAACTATAATAGCGCTCTCGATGCCCGCATTCTGAATTATCTGCTTTATCGGCTCATCAAGCGCCTTTTTAATTATATTCACGCCGAGCTGCTGGTCAGTGTCCAGTTTCAGCTTATCCAGCGCCTTTATACATCTGATCAGGGCAACACCGCCGCCGGGAACGATACCTTCCTCGACCGCAGCCCTTGTCGCATGGAGGGCGTCCTCAACTCTGGCCTTTTTCTCTTTCATTTCAGATTCGGTTGCAGCGCCGACATTAATGACCGCTACCCCGCCGACCAGCTTCGCAAGCCGCTCCTGAAGCTTTTCCTTGTCGTAATCAGAAGTGGTCTCTTCAACCTGGGCCTTGATCTGCTTTACCCTGCCCTGAATCTTTGCATTATCACCTGCTCCCTCGACAATAGTGGTGTTTTCCTTATCGATGGTGATCTTGCGCGCTCTGCCCAAATCGCTGATTTTGATATTTTCGAGTTTTAGTCCGAGGTCCTCGGAAATGACGGTACCGCCGGTCAGAACGGCAATATCCTCGAGCATCGCCTTTCTTCTGTCTCCGAACCCGGGGGCCTTCACTGCGGCAACCTGCAGGGTCCCGCGCAGCTTGTTAACCACAAGGGTTGCAAGGGCCTCGCCCTCGACTTCCTCGGAAACGATAAGCAACGGCTTGCCCATTTTTGCAATCTGCTCAAGAATGGGGAGGAGGTCTTTCATGCTCGAAATCTTTTTGTCGTGAATAAGAATGAACACGTCATCAAGCACGCACTCCATCCTGTCGGGATCGGTTATAAAGTATGGTGAAATATATCCTCTGTCAAACTGCATACCTTCAACCACATCGAGAGCTGTCGCCATGCTTTTAGCTTCTTCAACGGTAATAACGCCGTCCTTGCCGACCTTGTCCATCGCCTCGGCAATCAACTCGCCGATCGAGGGATCATTATTTGCTGAGATAGTGCCGACCTGCGCAATTTCCTTCTTTTCGGCAACAGGCCTGCTCATTGCTTTTAACTCCGCGACCACCGCTTCAACTGCCACGTCAATTCCTCTTTTCAGATCAATAGAATTAGCGCCTGCGGTTACATGCCTCATGCCTTCTTTGTAAATAGCATAGGCCAGCACGGTCGCAGTTGTCGTGCCGTCACCTGCTACATCAGAGGTTTTGGAAGCAACCTCTCTGAGGAGCTGGGCGCCCATATTCTCATACGGATCTTTCAGCTCGATCTCTTTCGCAACAGTTACGCCGTCCTTTGTTATATTTGGCGCACCAAATTTCCTGTCTATAATTACATTCCTTCCCCTCGGTCCGAGGGTAGCTTTTACAGCATCGGTGAGAACAGTCACACCCCGTAAGATAGTATGTCTCGCCGCTTCGTCAAATAAAAGTTGCTTTGCCGCCATAATGTTCAGTCCTCCTTTTTCTTTTTATTCAATAATTCCTAAAAGATCTTCTTCTTTTACGATCAAATACTCGATGTTATCGATTTTGATTTTCGATCCTGAGTACTTGTCGAAAAGGACCTGGTTCCCGGCCTTTACTTCCTTAACTTCCGAGCCGACCGCATCCACGGTGCCCTTTTGTGGTTTCTCCTTTGCAACATCAGGAACATAAATGCCGCCTGCTGTTTTTTCTTCTTGTTCCTCCGAGTACCTGATAACTACTTTGTCCTTAAGTGGCTTAATCTTCATACCAAACTAACCTCCCTTTTAAGAATAAATTTCAATCCTTAACGTAAAGCCGTTAAAGTTAATGAGCGGTGTTATCAGCACTCACCATCGTTGAGTGCTGATGATAACGCGAAAACGGAACCGGTTGCAAGGCGTCAAAAAGGCAAATAAAGCTTATTAGCTTTGAATAATAGCTTTTTACGGTTATTTTCGGCTTTTCCCTATCAAAATCTAATTTTTTGTGGTAGCCAGAGCTTTATTGTCAGAAGTCCTGCCAGAAACCCGCCTACATGAGCAAAAAACGCTACGCCGCCATGCTGGATATCTCCGGCACTAATGAAGCCGCTAACTATCTGAATTACAATCCAGAAACCGATGACAATGACCGCAGGAATGCGCACGACCTGCCAGAAAAAGCCAAAGAAAAGAAGGGTATGCACCCTCGCGCGGGGGAACAGCAGGATATATGCGCCCAGCACCCCGGATATTGCGCCGCTCGCGCCGATCATTGGGATCATCGATTTGGGGTCGGTCAGTGCATTCCCATAAGCTGCGACAACTCCGGAGAACAGGTAAAACAGCAAAAACCTCAAATGACCGAGCGCATCCTCAATATTATCCCCGAAGATCCACAGAAAGAGCATATTGCCCCCGATATGAAAAAAACCTCCGTGCAGGAACATTGAGGTGAAGACACTCGCCAGCGGAGACACCAGCTGATGAGCACTTTTTAAAGTAATGAGGTTATGCGGTATGGCCCCGTAAAGGACTGGAATCTGCTGTCCCTCCATGGGTGTAGTAATTTCCCAGATAAACACTATGATATTGGCAATGATCAGCCCTATGGTGACAAAAGGAACAGTATAAGTCGGATTATCATCTTTAAAAGGAATCATTTGCTATTTCTTGACAGGCCGCGCAACTTCGGCTCCTTGCCGGACGGATCGTTGTGCCCATTGCTATCCAAATTATATCATACAAAGAGGGGACCGCCATGAGACCGGGATTTAACAGACGACCCTTAATAGTTCCTTAAAATTATAAGGGCCAGAACAATATACAGGGTGAATCCGGTTGTCAGTGAGGGTAGAAAACCGAGACGAGGCGTCAAAACAATAATGGCAAAAATATACGTAAACCAGGGGATCATCATCGTGACCAGACCCTTGGCATAGGGCACAATGACCTTCTGCCCTGCCTCATGATAAATTGTAAAAAAAGTAACAAGTGTGATCACCGGCATATTGGCCAAAAAAGCCCCAAGAAGGGGCCTAGCATGACTTGTGAAATAAGTGACAACGCTTATCACCGTCCCGCCGATTAAGAAGTACAGAACGTATTTCAATTCCATACGATAATTATACTTGATAAAGATGAACTTTATATCCTGCAGATGTCAAAAAGACAAAATTTTTTGAGCGTTGCACTTTTCAAGTCATGTCCAAAACATCACATTAAGGACTCTCGAATAAATAACTTGCACGTTTCTGACCTGAATCTGAGCTCCTGAATGCACAAGTTATTTATTCGAGAGCCCTAAGGCGAGCAGGTTCACAAAGGTGTTGATAAACACCTTATGAACACGAAGAAAGCCCCTAACTGGCTCAGTTAGAGGCTTTTCCTTTAAAAACAGAATTTATCCCGGGCGAGAAACAGAAGCTAACGTTGATTAAGGAAATTATGCACTCTGGTGGCTATGACAGCATCTTTAGCAAGAGAGTGCTCCCAAATACTGATCACATGCCATCCCATTTCGCGGAGTTTGCGTCTAACGTATCGGTCACGCGCTTTGTTTCGAGCTACTTTATGGGACCAATAAGAAGTATTGGTCTGAGGAGCCCTGTAACATTTTGGACAGCCATGCCAGAAACATCCATCAACAAACAGGGCTACCCTCTGTTTTGGGAATGCAAAGTCCGGATTTCCAGGAAGATTGAAGTTACGCCGCCAGCCGGTAATCCGCCGATGCCGTAAAATCTGCATCATTTTCCCTTCTGTGCTGACGTTACCTTTGCTTGTAACTTTAGCCATGAGAGCGCTGCGCTCGTTCTTTGAAAGGGGATCAAATTTTGCTGCCCCATTGTCCTTATTCAGTGCCGTTGTCATCGTCCCCCATGATATCAGCAGCGCTTTCATACCTGGTCTTTGCAAGCCACTCAAGTCTTTCAGCTTGGGTAAGCAAAGTCTTTCGCAGTCCCTTCCCAACCTTCCGTTCACTTATAACTTGTGCAAGTCGCGAGAGCGTCATGGCTCTACGAGCAATTCTCAAATCAGGATGATCACGTAACGTACTGACGCTATCTGAAACAACTTTGGCTTTAATAGGCGTAGGAATTTTAATCTCAACCTTGGGCTTATTTGGTTCCTTTTCATTGAGCACGGCATGGAATCTAGTGTCCTGTCCCTAACAGTTCTTTACATTTAGCAACCTTGGCAAGAATAGTGTCTGCGTCCTTGGTCCAAGTAAATATTTTAGGGTTCTCATTATGTGTCTCTATAAAATCTCTGATAGCTTTTTCCAATTCTTTGACACTCGTAAAAATCCCGCGCCTCACTCTCTTTGTCGTCAATTCACTAAAAAATCTCTCCACCATATTCAGCCATGACGATGACGTTGGAGTAAAATGCATCGTAAACCGAGGGTGCTTTTTCAGCCACCTCTGTATTCTTGCAGTCTTATGCGCTCCATAATTATCTGCGATCAAGTGCAGATCGAGATGCGATGGTGTTTCCTGATCTATCTTATTGAGAAATTTTAAAAACTCTTCCTGCCGATGCTTCTGCATACAAGAACTGATGACCTTTCCATCCATAACATTTAAGGCGGCAAACAGCGTCGTCGTTCCATGGCGCTTATAGTCATGCGTCATCGTCCCAGCATGGCCTTTTTTTATCGGCAGGCCAGGTTGCGTTCTATCCAGTGCCTGTATCTGGCTCTTTTCGTCTACACTGAGCACTAAAGCTTTTTCAGGAGGATTGAGATATAAACCCACAATGTCCTTTACCTTCTCAACAAAATGCGGATCGTTGCTTATTTTAAATGTCTTCACCAGATGCGGCTTTAGGTTGTATTTCTTCCATATCCTCTGCACTGCCATTCGTGATACCTGTTGTTTCTCCGCCATTGTTCTCACGCTCCAATGTGTAGCAGCAGAGGGTACGGTATGAAGCGTTGCTTCCACAACAGCCTTCTCTTTCTCTTCCGACAACTTCGGGATCCGGCCCGAGCGAGGAGCATCTTTCAGCAGCCCCCCTAAACCTCCTTCCTGATACCTTTTTACCCATAGGCCGACTGATACCCGTGACGTGCCCAATTGTTCAGCTATATCTTCCTGTTTAAGCCCTTCCATCTTGTTCATCACTATCTTTGCCCGTAAGACTACTTTTTGTGCGGTATTTCGACTACGGGCAAGTCGTTCAACTTTTTTCAGTTCTTCTTCTGTGTGTGGTATCGGCTTTGTTGTCCTCATGCAGAAAGGATACCATACCCTGACCTATTATGTAAAGCTAATTATGGGACAATACACTAGATTTTGTCAACAGCTGTTGGAACACTTCGTACTCGAGAGCGTCCAGTTTATTCTTAGCATCAACATCTTTGCTTTTCACCTCTTGCAGTTCAGGCAAAGGCCAGACAGCAATAGAGCAGACCTCGAAAGGATCAAGCACATTCATGGCAACTGCGTCAGTGCGTTGATTTGTAAGATGTCGCCTGATTCTGACTCTTATCTCCTCGTTAGTCTGCCCTACATAGATAGGCTCATTCTCATAATCAAAAAAAGCGTATACACCCCATTTGAAAGCCCCTACCTTTCTCTTACATCCAGTAATCGGGTCGTCAATTTCAGAATCAAGATATTTTGTCAATTGATCGCGCAATTCTTTGGTTTCAAAAGGGAGGTCTTTCATATCATAACTAAGGTAAGAAGCTGGAGTGGGTGTTAACAACTGTGATTGAGGAAATAAAGACGCAGACTTTTCCTTCGATTTTTTCACGCAATCCGTCTCAACCGTTCTATTTGTTGTGCATGCATGATCGGATTTAACAATTTATCTGCTAAATATCTAACTACTGGCACGGCCACACCATCGCCCATAAGATGGTATGCTTCATTATATTTTTCAGGGAGAATGTAGTTATCAGAGAGACCCATAAGTCTGGCCGCTTCACGAGGAGATAAAAGCCGCGTTCTAACTTTGTTGCCATTTACTATTATGATAGTCTGGCGACTTGAGCCACCTTCAGGAGTGCGGAGACACCCTGCTATACCGTCAAAGCGCACTTCTGCCCGTTGTATGCCATCACGCGTTCTCTTATAAAGTGTTCCAACCTTTGGTTCCCTGCTTCTCCGAGCATCCATAACCTTTTGCCGGTTAATCTTGCTCATCATGGAAATGATGCGTTGAGTCACCGCATCAGGGTTCCATTCCACTCCTGTAGGTTTAGGCTCGATGATATCTTGGAGTGTCATACCCACAGCAGCGGGAACTGGCAGGTTCCACCAACGCCAACTATTCTGCATTACAGTCATAAGGCGCTTGTGCGCGACAACAATGGCATCGGGATGCCATGCCGGGTCAGCATCACGGCGTACAATTTCATTAGGGAGAGACAACTGATCATCCACGGCTAATATGATAAGCCTCGGGCGAGACTGCGGCAAAAACAAGGCAGCATCGATAATCATTGCCCCAAACACATAGCCCTCAGTGGTAATTGCATTGACGATAGCATCAAAATCCTTGCCATCATTTGATGTGAGGGCGCCATAGACATTTTCTATCATCACCATACTGGGTTTACGCCCATGACGGATAAGTCTTTTGATGATTTTCCAAAATGCCCAGAAAGTTCCGGAGCGTTCGCCATCAAGACCCGCGCCTGCTCCGGCTAACGAAAGGTCCTGACAGGGGAAGGATGCCCAGGCTAGATTGGCATGTCCAGGAATTTGTGTTTGCTTGAGTTTCTTAATATCGCCTAAAACAAAATTATTATTACCCCAATTATTAATATATGCTGTGGCTTTTTTGGAACAAATATCATTCGCCATCAGACATTGCCAGTCTGTGCCTAGACCAGCACGAGCCATTCCACCACCCGCAAAAAATTCATAGTAGGTCTTCATTTAAACTCCTTTCACATTATACATAATTTAGGCGACTGTTTCTATAAGTTTTCGCAAGACTTCATTTATCTATCGCGAACATCCCAAGTCGAAACTATAAACCCATCTCTAATCTATAATAGCGAACTATTTCATCCATTAAAATTCTGAATTTGCCAGTGTAAAATTATTATGGAGATTTTAGTCTTTCCTGCTCTAAATAGTCTTGTGTCAATAATTATTTCAGACTACTCTTTCGATTTTTACAGAAATATCTTCTGTAAAAAACAGGGCCCCTAATTCATTTAGATTAGAGGCCCTTTTATATTACTCTGACAGCACTTTCAAAACACCTTAACCTACCGGCTTGGCCCTAAGGCGGCCAGGCTTTTTCACTCTTACGAGCTACTTGCCTGCCGCCTTTGTTGTGATAGACTATCGCTGCCTTTAGGGATTTTTTAATCTATCGCTTTTTTGCAAAATCCTGTGGAGAAATTCAAACACCTTCGCCCACAGAGTCTTTGCTGCTGTCAACTGAATTGCCAACACCTTTTTAATTTTTTCCAAGATACCGGGAACAACCTCTTCGGCCATAGCCTCCCATTCCTCTTTAACCTTCTCAATAAGGCGTCCAAAACACCTTCCGATAGCTGCGTGGAAATGTTCGATTATCCTTTCCAGAATATACGCGATATAAACCTCTACCGCAATCCTGCCGACTTTTGACAGCTCCTCCCGGTGGCTTAATACGTGTTCCACTACGCGTTCGACACCTTTCATACGTCCTCCTATGAAAAACCCGCACAAGCGTAATACGCTTCCAGTGCAGGCGTTAAGGGTTTTTATTGTCAGTCATTGCAGCCGAGCCTCAAGCGTTGCTCCTAAGCGGCTGAGAGCTATGTTAGTCGGGAAATTTGAACGTGGCGATTGCAGGGCAATGGGTCGTACTTTGAAACGAGCCCCTGAATATACTGCTCGTATTGGGCTGCGATTCCTTTGTCATACATCGTGAGCATGTTCTCCGCGTTTTTGGTCGCGTTAGCGGAGAAATTGAAACTTCCAGTCTTTACAACATACCCGTCGACAACAAGCACTTTGTTGTGCATGAAATCGTGGGGTCCATCCTCCGTATATGGTGTGGAAGGTTTGGCAACCAATTCTTTCTTTATTACATTCCACAGCCCGATTTTGGTTTTGCCGGTGCCATTTTTACCCCTCTCAAAGGCCCTTACAATCTGGTTCATCTCAGGCCCGTCATAGATGCCCCATATTTTTACCCCACGTCTTACTGCGGCGGCCAGGGCATCCAGAACGTTACCCGAAGAAATAACCATCGAGGCAATCGTTACAACGCTTTTAGCCGACGTTATGAGATCTGAAATACCCTGATCCATGGCTGAGCCATCGCCAGGCGCAAAATCGACTTCAACTTTGATCCCGTCTATTTCGGCATCACCGTGATCGTCCTTGCCTGTTCCTGCAATGCGACCCGATTCCCACAACTCCGCAAAGTCGTTCTCATAATGTGCGGCTATATCCGGCGACTCCAGAATGACAATGTTGTTATCCTGAATGCTCCACGCATCGGTGGTTAAATTGGCGGACCCCATCCAGACACGACACGCGTCGGCGACTATGTATTTGCTGTGCATCAGGTGGCCGCCGCCTTCAATCGGCAAGGCTTTTACGTCAGCCGGAAGATCGCGTATTCGTTTGACCGCCTTCACCTTTACATCTTTGTGAAGAAACTGCAGGAAATTCCTGTCCGTTCCAGGTGTCGGATCTCCTCCAGGCACAGATTTGCGTTTCCTGTGTTGCTCGAAATAGGCGACCCTGACATCCATTCCAGCTGCAGCCTTGTTGCCGAGCGCATCGATCACGATCTCAGCTTCGTCCTCATCGAGACGAAAATCGTAGATCGCAATGTGTACGCTCTCGCGAGCCCCGCCAACGAACTCGCCGAATTTTTTAGCGACCTGCATTGCCTGTGCTTTTCTCGCACTTTCGGTATCTTGTGCTGTTAAAAGTGCCAGCTCAATATTGTCAGTCATCTTCTTCTCTCCTTTTTGAGATAAAAAAACCCGCCGGGCGTCAAACGCCATACAGCGGGTGTTGAGGGTTAATGGTTGTTAAGTACTCCTCTTCATAAATACGGTTGCATTCGAGCGCCGCTCTGCCCCAAAAGTCTTCGACCTTCGGGAACCCCGCATCCGTTCCAGCTTCGTTGCACTCCCTCGCCGTACACAACGGTACGCCTCAGTCGTGCGCCTCGCTGGCACGGCGCATCGACGCTCTCGATACGACACCGTATTTATGAAAAGGAGTACTAAGGTTTTGAACGCAAAAAGGCCGGTCACTCCGAAAACTCAGACGAGTTGAGTACCCGAAATGCCGACCTTATTTGATGGTTATACCCTTAGTTGCCGCTCATTAACTGCGCAGCAGCCTTTTCAAAACCGCCGTCACTCATTGATGCGATGTAGTCCACTGCGATTCGCTCAGCCGGTGTGGATCTGATATACGATGCGCCAATGCTCTCAGCCCAGTTTCTGACTGGAGATAACTCTGATTCTGCAAGCTGATGACGGCACTTCTGAAAGAACATGCGGAACTTTCTCTCCCTCTCCTTCCTCAGTTCGTTTGGGATTGTTTTTGGGTAAATCGACTTGTAGCAGAACTTAAGCAACTCTTCCAGTGCCTGGAATATGCTGTCAGAGTAGCGGATAGCGGCTCTATTCCGGCTTTCACTTATAAGATCTTTAATCAGGACTTTCCGGATATACGCCTCGCTGTCGCCGATAACAGCAGCAGACACTTGAGGCAGGTCATCCCTCGTGATGAGCCCGCACAAAATAGCATCCTCAATGTCCTTGCCTATGTAGGCGATGACATCCGAAGCCCTCACCACACATCCTTCAAGTGTCATCGGCCTAATGTTCTTGCTAAAACCAGGCAACTCAAAACATTTGTGAATTTCGGCGTGAAGCCTGCTGCCGGTTTTATCGCGGTCCCTCTCATACGCCTGGCTCAGCACCTCACCGTTATGGCAGAGTATGCCGTCAAGCACCTGCATTGACAGCCTCAGCCCCTTGCCCTGATTTTCAATAACTGTCAATATTCTGGCGCTCTGGGCATGGTGGACGAAGAAACCGCAGCCCGTCTCCATACACAGTCTGTTAGGACAGACTTCACCTGCGTGGCCATACGGCGGGTGCCCCAGATCGTGTCCGAGAGCAATAGCCTCGGCAAGGTCTTCGTTCAACCCAAGTTCACGGCAAAGCTCCCGGGCAATATGGCTGACAAGCTGCACATGCAGCCACCGACGTGTGATTCCCTCACCTGAGTTCTCAGGAAAGGCCTGTGTCTTGTTGTATCTGGCATATGCCGTTGAATTGATGATCGACCCCGTATCCTTAAAAAAATCTACTCCTGCTGTCTTCATCGTTTTTCTCCTTTTCCAAACAAAAAAGGCGGGCAGCCCTGAAAATCGGGTTGCCCGCCTTTTTTATGGTTATTACTGGTTGCCTATATTCTTTTTAAAACCCACTTCAGACTTTTCCTGTCTGCCTCAGTCAGTTCAGAGAGGGCCCTCACTACAAGCCACGGCTTCTCAGCTATGAGCGCTTCTATCCGTTTATAAATGACAGAGCCGCCAACCGTTCCCCTCTCTTTTGCGACATGCTTGCCTCCATTCATTGTGCACCCCCTTTTTCCTGCTGTCCTTCAATAGCCACTATCGCCTGGGCCCGTGATTTCTGGGCGGAACTGATTAGCCCCTTTGCCCCGGCCACCACAGAAAAAATGATTACCGCTGCTACGATTGCTGCAATTACTGCTGCTGCAATTGCCTTCATATTTGTCCTCCCTTTTTCAAACAAAAAAAAGGCGGCAGGCTTTTTCACTCTTACGAGTTACTTGCCTGCCGCCTCGGGTGCTTCGTTGAAAAAAATTACTTTACATCGCTAATATTCATTCCCTTCCTTAGGTGACTGCGCCCCGTCTCAAGCCGATAGCTTAAGGGTTGAGACAACCTCTTGAAACTGCGGAAAGCTATAATGAATTACTATAGGAATGCTGGTTTAATTTCTTAAGTTGTTGTTTTTGGTAAATTTGGCAAATAAAGATAGAAAAACTTTACGACAACAATTTCCCTGTTCTTCTTTATTGAAATACTTCCGGCATGTCGCTTGAAGAGTGGATTGATCCAAGGTTTATATAAAACCTTATGAAAATCAATCAAAAAAACTTTATAAGAATTGTAATCAGATTCGGCAGTGAAGTTATTTATAAAAATACTATAAGGAGAAAAGCAATGCTTGTAAATAATAAAAAAACTATTCGTCAAAATCCTTTTGAAATATAAGTAAATTATGTTTTAAAAAAGCACAAGCTTCCCCTGCATCGTATAAAAAAGTAAAAAAACATTTTAAAAACCAAGCAAGTCAAACAGATAGATTAAATATAACTTTGAAAAAAAATAAAGATAACACTAAAAAAAGAAACAATATAATTTTTTGTATCAGATCAAGATATAATTGTGACAATTTTCACTTTATCTGCAATTTGTTATTATATTTCTAGTAACTTCTTAGTCACCTATATAGTTACCTCATTATCTACTCACCAGTCACCTGCTTAGTCACCCAAATACGTTCAGAGCTAAAAAGATCATTTGGTTCTCATAAAACTGCACTCATTGGTAGTTTATTTTTTGCTCTGCGGAATATGTCAATGACTTTGAGACACCCCTCGTCCACATTTAGTGTATTTCCTCTTCAGGAACTGGTGCTGCCTTTGGCTTGTTAATCCATACGGCCTCAGGAAGTATCGGCGGCACAGGGATTTTTTTAACAAATCTCTCAGGATGTGCTTCATATGCAACGCGCAGAACTTCACCCCTGGCTATCTGTATTTCTTGTGCAAGGCCGTAATGTACAGCTTCCGGCGTATGCAGGCCGATGCCGGTATGTCGATGCTCTTTGTTGTACCAAGGAAAGAAATCCTGGCAGAAGCTCCGAGAGTCTTCGATGCTACCAAACCGCTCAGGAAAGTCCGGCCGATATTTAAGTGTCTTAAACTGGGACTCTGAATAGGGGTTGTCATCGCTCGTATGCGGTCTGCTGTGGGTCTTCGTGATCCCAAGGTCGGCCAGGAGTAATGCTACAGGTTTGGATTTCATTGATGAACCCCTGTCGGCATGAATCGTGAGCTGATCTCTCCCGATATTCTGCTTTGAACAGGTTTCTCCAATGAGCCTCTCTGCCAATACCGCCGATTCTGCAGGGGCTATCATCCAGCCGACAATATAGCGGCTGAAGATGTCCATGATCACATACAGGTAAAAGTATGTCCACTTTACCGGACCGAGAAGTTTCGTGATATCCCAGGACCAAACTTGGTTCGGGGCTGTAGCCAAAAGCTCTGGCTTGCTATACACCGGGTGACGCAACTGGTTTCTGCGCTCCTTGACCTCCTTGTTCTTATCGAGGATGCGATACATTGTCCGTATCGAGCAATGGTATTGGCCCTCGTCCAAAAGAGTTGCATAAACCTCATAGGGTGCCTTGTCCACAAATCTGTCGGTGTGGAGGATATCAAGTACTCCCTGCCGTTCCTCGGAAGACAGTGAACGAGGCGAGTTCCGATCCTGCACAGGCTCAACAAAGTGGGCATCTTTGCGTGCCTGTGTGCGGTAAAACCCGGCACGCGCAACATCAAGCGCTTCACATGCATGCTTGATCCCAACTTCAGAGGAAAGGGTCACTGCAGCTTCCATCAGTCGGTCTCTCCTCCTTCGGGGATCGCAAGCGGGATTCCCAGTATCTCGGATACTTTTTTTTGGATATCTATTATGATCTCTGCCTGTCTAAGACGTTTGATAATCAGTTCATTGTCCCTGCGGAGCTTCTCATTTTCCGCAATAAGTGGATTGCGAACTGCTTCCTTGCGGCCTCGCTTCTTGGGCTTCAGGGCTGACAGGACTCCACGCTCTCTTTGGGTGCGCCACGCATTGAGGTTCGAGGCATACAGTCCCTCACGGCGTAGCAGCGTTCCCATACTTCCGCGTCCCGTGCATGCATCGGCAAGGGTGAGGATACGCAGTTTGTATTCGGCAGTGAACCTCCGCCTGACTGCCTTATCCGGCACCTCTGGGTTCGGATGGGCTACCGTCAACTTGGCTCCCTCCATTGTCTGTGTTTTATTGACCTTTGCAGCTATCATTATGATTTTTCCTCCCCGGCCTTCTACTCTAATTTAGCATAAGGGAGGTGTCTCACTTATATTGACACAGAGGGACTTCGGGATCCGGCCCGAGCGAGGAGCATCTTTCAGCAGCCCCCCTAAACCTCCTTCCTGATACCTTTTTACCCATAGGCCGACTGATACCCGTGACGTGCCCAATTGTTCAGCTATATCTTCCTGTTTAAGCCCTTCCATCTTGTTCATCACTATCTTTGCCCGTAAGACTACTTTTTGTGCGGTATTTCGACTACGGGCAAGTCGTTCAACTTTTTTCAGTTCTTCTTCTGTGTGTGGTATCGGCTTTGTTGTCCTCATGCAGAAAGGATACCATACCCTGACCTATTATGTAAAGCTAATTATGGGACACTACACTAGTATGTGACTGGGACTATATCTTTGCCGCCAGCGGAACCAAAAGTTTGCCGGAAATAGGCTCAAAAAAGCACCAATTTTTTAATATTTCCATGACTGGTAACCCATAAGCTTGCCGAAAGTACAAAAGGGAAAGAAAAGCTTGCCGAAAGTTCATTGTTAGTTTTTGCACGTTCGATGCAGCTTAGCTTGTTCATTTTTTGCCGTAATCTGCATCGCAACTCGTCGTCGGGAAATGTGGCTTTCACCGACGAGTCCTCACTTATGAAGAAGAAGCGACAGTGAATATTTACGAAAGAAATCAGCGGCTATGAAAGAGTGGGGGCGAGCCGATTCGAAAGATGACGGCAACAGTAACAGAAGAATTTTCATGAAACTCTTCGCAAAGCACGGAAATGCAAAGAGTCTTTTTGACAAGAGCAACAAAGGAGGGTATACTTGCCATCATCAGAGGCATTAGGAAAAAGCAATCGCCCACTACTATCGCAAGGAGGTTTGCAATGCCAGAAGACGGTTTAAAAGACAGTAATCAATTCGTTATGCCCTGGTATACTGGAGTGAACATTACGTCGCGTAGCGGATATGGCAGCGAGGCGGATACGCTTTGCAGTAACTTTATACAGATGCTATTTATCGATCCTCAATCCAGAGCCATTGAGCTGCTGTTGGAAACGCTGGAGAGTCGCCAGGACGCCCGTTTGATTGCTCACTGCCTCTCTGATGCTATGGCATACATTGCTCACACGCCTATCAACAAGATCAAGGAGCAGGTGATAAAAGATCATAACAATCCGGACTACGCCACAACACATGATTTCGATCATAAACAGGAGGAAATGAGAAAGGCTCTCCGTATGTCCCCTGAAGAGTTTGCGGTAGTGGTTAGTATGGTGACAGCTATTTCAGGTGAGCTTTTCATCCAAGGTCTCAAGAAAACCTTCGAAGTCAAGATCGATCCTACTCGAGCTGCGCCCATTTTTGAGAGGGTGCTCACAAATGGGGCGTGGACAACTCTTCAGAAGGCTTCCGCGCTCTATCTTTTTTTGGCTATGCCTATCAAAAAGGAACTTGCCGAACTCGAGATGTTGAAGCTGACCTTTCCAAACTATAAATCGTTGTCTGGATTGCATAGCCAGAGCGGGGGGTAGGTAGAATTTAACGTCAACCCCGATTTACCGATTCTGAGGAGAAGGAACGAAAAAAAATAGGTTTGGGAAATTGAATTGAGTTTCGAAGAGGAAGATATAGGAAAAAAGTCGTCTGACTTTCTAAATGTCCTTTTTGAATGCGCAGTACACGGCGAAACTTATCGGATAGTATAATTGATCTGAACGCCTCTCAGTCTTTACTATGTCCTTCCTGGTAACTGTCACTCAGAATGACACCCTGGGAAGCACCTACCTGTCTAACACTTCCCTTATCTTTCTGATAAGTGTGCCGGGATTAATCGGCTTTGAGATGAAATCAAATCCCTCTTTCAATATACCCTTCCTCGATATTATATCGTCAGTGTAGCCGCTCATGAATATAGCCTTCACATCAGGGTCCAGCTTCTTAATCTCTTCGTATACATCCCTACCGTTCTTTACCGGCATTATCACATCCAGCAGAACAACGGCTATCTTATCCCTGTTTTCAATGAATCTCTTTACGGCTTCCTCCCCGTTTTCTGCTTCAATTACCTTGTGCCCGTATTCCTCAAGACACATCCTCGTCACCCTTCTTACCTGAGGATCATCCTCGGCCACCAATATTGTCTCACTATTTCCCAAAGGCAGAGGTTCAATAGGCTTCGATATCGCTTCTTCTTCTGTCTGTGCCAGGGGCAGGTATATCCTGAATGTCGCGCCCTTACCAACCTCGCTGTACACAGTAACATTGCCATTGAGCTGCTTGATTGTTCCGTAAACCATGGCAAGCCCCAGACCCGTGCCTTTCCCCACTCCCTTTGTGGTGAAAAATGGCTCAAAAATATTCTCTCTTGTCTTCATGTCAATGCCAGTACCTGTATCCGACACAGTCAGCACAGCATATTTGCCGGGGTTTTCAAAGGAGTGCGCTTCAGCATAAGCCTGGTCAATACTAGTTTCTTCGGTCTGGATTACCAGATATCCACCGTCAGGCATTGCATCACGCGCATTGGTTACAAGGTTCAGCAGCACCTGCTCTATCTGAGATTCATCGACCAGCACCGGAAGAGTTCTGTTTACAAGTATGGTTTTCAGGTCTATGTCTTCTCCGATGAGCCTCACGATCATTGAATGCATTCTTCTGGCTATTGTGTTGAGGTCCACCTGTTTCAGACTTATTATTTGTTTTCTGCTAAAAGCAAGAAGTCCGTGGGTGAGTTCTGCAGCACGATTTGATGCGTTAAGCATCTCCCCTATAAATTCCTTTGTTTTGTAATCATCCTTGATCCTGTTTTGCGCCATTGTCCCATATCCGATGATTGCCATGAGTATGTTGTTGAAGTCATGAGCTACTCCACCCGCAAGGGTTCCTATTGCCTGCATCTTTTGGGCCTGACGAAGCTGATTTTCAAGGGCTACGCGTTCCGTAATGTCTATGAAGGTCACGACTGCCCCCATTAATTCATTACCTCTGGATATTGGATGTGCCCAGAGTTCCGCAGGAAAACTCGATCCGTCGGAGCGCCATAGAATTTCCCTATCCCGATGGATATATTCGCCTTTGGCGCATGCCCTGTAGGTGGCACAATTATCTTTTGGATATGGAGTTCCGTCAGCCTTTGTGTGGTGGATAAGATCATGCATATTTTCTCCGATTAGATCATTTTCATCATTATAACGGAGGATTCTGATGCTGGAAGGATTACAGAACGTACAATTTCCGTTCAGGTCAAGGCCGTAGATTCCCTCTGCAGTCGAATTAAGGATCTGACTGATTTTCTCTTTGCTTTCCTTCAGCGCCTCCTGCGTCGACAGTTGCAGCTTGGTCTTTTCCTTCAGGAGCCTCTCCTTATGCCAGAAATCGAGAACCGATAATAAGGAAAAGTTTGAAGCGTAGGCCAGAATAGGATAAAGCGGAGAAATATAAATTCCTTTTCTGAAGAGAAAATAAGTCAGGATTACCACGGCCAGTGCAAAGAGGAATAAAAAAGCGAGATTTGCAACTGTCTTGAAACGAGCTAAAAGGACTGTTGAAAACAACCCGAAAAAAACAACAGCAATAAATTCATAAGCAACAGCGGCCTTCGGCCGAACTATAAAATCACGTTGCAAAATCGCGTCGACGACGTTGGCGAGCATCTCGACCCCAGCCATTGCCGGCTCGGTTGGAGTAGCGTGGATATCTAACAAGCCTGGCGCTACCACTCCAATGATCACGATGTGTCCCTCGACCTCCGGAGTTTTGGTCCTGCCGCTCAGAATATTGAGCGCAGAAATGTGGCGATATGTTCCGTTCGGACCGTGAAATGGAATCAGGAAGGATCCTCTATGGTCGAGCGGGATATCAACGTTTTCAATAGAGAGCCTTTCTGTTCCAGCCTGGCCAACAGTCAATACCATTTGTTCCTGCCTGGCTGCTGCAAGAAAGACTGCTAAAACAAGGTGGGCATAGTATCGGCCGGCGTATTCCATTATGAGGGGGACTCTGCGAACGATTCCGTCGTGATCGGGTCGTACATTTAAAAAACCTGAAGCCGGAGTTGCCTTCGCGAGCGGCTGATATATGCAATCGACAGAAGACGGTTTGAAAAGACCGCGCACAGAATCCGGCGCCTCACGTTCCTTCCTGATCAATACATTGACTGGATGAAGTATGCATGTTTTTTCTATACGCTCCCCAAATACAAACTCGTATCCAAGCACAAAAGGACCTTTTCTGAGCGCATCAGCCAGCATCGCATCATTGTCGGTATATTGCCGGCGACCTCCGGGGACTCTGCCCGTGTGGTTGAAGTCTGCCGAATTATTCTTGTATACAGTGCGTAGTGGACTTCTGTCGGGCTCGGCAAATAGTATATCAACACCTACACTTCGGGCCCCCATTTTGCGCAATTTGTCTATTAGCTGAGCTATCAGGTATCGCGGCCATGGCCATTGGCCATACTGTAAGAGGCTTTTTGTATCTATGTCAACAATAACAACACCGCTGGAGGAGGTACGTCCGGAACGAAAATTGAGCATGGTGTCGTATAGTTTAAGGTCAAGCGTTGAAAGCATAAGAGGCTGGAATAAATATAAGAAAGCTACAACACAGGTCAACGCAATTCCGCAGAAAATAATGAGAGCATGTTCCTTGCTCTTTTGTGTCCACTGGACATAAGCATGTAGTTGTCGTAACGCGTGCATTGTGGCCGGCTATTTTACAACGACTTCAACTACGCGATTACGTGGTTCGCTCACATTGTCCCCGGTTGGAACTATAGGATCCCTCTTTCCGTGATATCTGAGCTCGATCTGATCAGGACGAATGTTTTGAGAGAGAAGCGCGTTCCTGACAGCCACAGCGCGTGCGTTTGACAATCCCATATTGTACTCATCAGTTCCGGCTGTATCTGTATGACCAATAATGCTTATTTCATAAAACGTTCTCTTCTTGGCCACAGCAATGATTTCAGGGACATGAGACTTTGATTCGGCAGTCAGTTCAGCTGAGTCGTTCAAGAAATATAAAAGGAACATGACCGGCTCTTGAGGAAGCGCTTTGATGGAACCAGCGAAGAGTGAATCAATCCGGCTTTGGTCTATCTTTTCAGGATCAGTCGGGATCTTTTCAGGGCCGGTGACCTCTACCATTGTGTTTGGAACGGTAAGCGTTTTAGCCCCGCCCTTGGTAGTAACTGTCACTTGCCCGACCTTACCATCGGCATCCTTCACAAGAACAACCGTGTCTTTTGCTGTTGCACAGCCCGATATAATCAGAAGGACCAAGAGGACAAAAAGGATTAACCTGCATCTCAATGCATGCTTATTCTTACCGGCACTATAAAGAATTGGGACCATTTAGTCTCCGCTAACCTTAATATGGTATGTTGTGCCACGGACACCAATTGTAGATGTCGGGGTCTCAAGGATAACAGACTCCGGCGATAGCTTTGTCATCTTTCCGGAAACAAACGAGGCAATTCCTTTTATCAGCTTATTGACCATAGAGAAGTGGCCCTTGACCGGCTCAAAGGTAAACTCCCTTAAATCCAGTTGAGAGTTCGGTCCAAGGCCTATTCTTGAGTTATCCTTGAAAATAATTCCCACCGAGCCGTTCGCACCCGTCCTGACGGTATCATTTAAGTATACTGGAGTGCCGTCTGCAGCGTTTTGGATGCTTCCGTGCCGCTCAATGACGACGTCTCCTTTAGTATTTCTTAGGCTTCCGGCAGATTCATCTGAAGCGTTGACAACCGTTGCAGGGAGAACTACAGATAGAAGAAGCAGGGACAGAATCTTAACCATAAAGACCTCCGCCGCGTTTCAACTGCTATAATCATGACTGCAGCTACATTAACATTTGTTTGTTCGGTAGTCCCGGCACATAATATTTAGTAATCCCTTTAATACAATTTTTCCCTTTGCGGCGCATTCTGATTAATCAATTCTACCACGATACTGGCTACTTTTCACGCACACACAACACGCACACACAGTCACTGATACTGGTAGGAGGGAGGGAGGAAGGAAGAAACTTCCAAAGCCGTTGGTTACGAACGGAATAAATTAGTTATTGAGATTGGAAACTTCCGTTGATTACAAGGAAGACACCGAAACATTGCTGCGATTTTTTGCCGACGCTCTTTGTTTTGCGCGATACAGGGCAAAACCTGCAAACTACCTTCACTGATCTGAATGACTCTCATGCTCTCTCAATGTCTTCCTGTAGGATATCACATTGGCAAATCCCCTATAGTTGTCATATACTAAGAGAGCGCGGGGGTGTTGAAGGAACTGTCGCCTTACTGTGTGTTAGAAAAATCCTTAATGGACAGTGAAAGGACAGTTACGGGAGGCGGACACAGAATGAGAGCAACAGCGATAATCCTGATTTTCGCGCTTGCCTTGGCATCAACGCTTGCCGCAGCCGAGCAATCTCCTACTCCTTTTTTTAAATCTATGATGCATAAAAAAACACAGACTCTTCCCCCTTCCGCCAAGGGAACACAACCAGGGAATAACCTTCCCCATAGTCCCCGGCACTCAGAACCACAGCCAGACAAAAAGCACGACAGGGGATTGCAACTTAAGCATGCTCACTAATCAATGGCCGAGCCATCTGCCGTGACTCTGTGTCACGTCTATTGCTGCTCGATGATTGATCGTATTAGGACATCGGCTTTCATAAATATAAACGGGGGGCCACGAAATGAATGAATCAGTGGATCTGAAAAACAGTCTCGAGGCAGCGGCCAAGATTCTCCTTAGGTGCTTCATCTTGAATTTTGTTTTCATTCTCGTTTGGTTCGTTTTCTATTTGGCTTGTAGCGGTTGGTGGGGATATGAATATGGGTTGCATTCAAAGATTTTCGATATCACCAGCCATGAATTTGCGTTGATCACTTATTGCGCAATAGCTTTTGCAAAACTGTGCAATTTAATCTTCTTTCTTTTTCCCTATGTCGCAATCCGGCTGGTATTGAAGCAAAAACAATTTTAGACAATAATCAAACTGAGCTGTTCATTTCCTTAGAATCTGGGCAAAGATGCTGAACTGCTTCCTGGAGTCAACACATCAAAGGCATTTGTGAGCTGTGTCACTTTCTATCGGAAAGCGTGGATATACCTCTTTTCCCCATTTCTTCAGACACCTTTACGGGAATGGGGCGACATCCACAGTATCGGGCATGCTCAATGTGCCATTGAAGCCTTTGTTCCATTGTGGTTTTGGCAGGCATCCGATGCTCGTGATGCCAATCTTTATTGAACTTTGGCTCTTTCATCGTTAAGCCTTGGACGAGTCGTAAGCCTGAATGGCGACGGGCAATGCCCGCGTTACGACATTGCCTGCCGCAGGTAAGCCGACCAATATTGCACTGATAACTTCGTCCCGGGATGCGCCAGCCTTTTTTGCAATCGCTACATGAAATGGGATGCCGCTTTCAAGACGCAAAGCAGACAGGACAGCCAAGTATGCAAGACTTTCCGTTTTTTTATCTAGAGCGCTTGCGCTGTCAAGATTCTGAGCCGCGGTCATCCATGCCTTGGCGTGCTGTGGAGCTTCCCTCATGAATACTTGGAAAGCGTCACTCATCAAGTTTTCTTTATCACTCATTGCAGTGCCTCCTTGTCTATATTTTTTGGTGCATAACCCGAAGCTAATGGCGGCTGCTTACACTAAGTTGGCATTTTATATCCCATTCTCAGAATATAGCATGTCTGAGAGATTATTCTAAAGAAAAAAAATGCTTAATCAGTGCTTAGAAAAAAAAGATTTTTCCTTGGTCGCGAATCATTTATCGGCCTAACATTTCATTCGAGATGGACGCTTCCAATCTTCACGGTTTAATAAGGTTCCCTTCGGTAATCCGCAATAGTTGCAACAAGGGATACCTGTTGGCAGGGTGGAGATGAAGGGCAGGGCTCCTTCCTGCAACAAAAACTGTTGTGACATGATCCACTGATACTGAGTGTAAATGAAATTAAACAGTTTCTGGATAACAAATCTCCAGGAGACTTATGCAGTCAGGAAACCATTTTTGCTGGGATAAGATTAATCGGAAATGATAGAATAATCGATGTTATCCAGGGAAAAAAATTATAAAAATGGTTAAAATTAAATATGTATTTCAAAATAATTGGGAAAATACGAGAAATTGAAACCGTTGCGACGGGACATGGAATAGAGAATTTGAACAGATTAAACAAAATATATGGAAAAGCCAACTGGAGAAAGTTAAAAGGCATTTGTCAGGTAGCATTGGAAGATGGCGCTGTTCTTGATGCCGAAGTGCACTGGTACGAGGGGCACGGCGTCGGTAAGAAAGAAATAAAAATAAAAAAATATTTATTATGAGGAGATAACTATGAGAAAACATTTTATGATATGTGTAGATAATCGAGGTTATAGCGCTTCGCTAGAAATAAGAAAACTATATGAAGTGTTGATTGATAAGGCGGCTGAAAAACATCACCAGGTAAGAGTAATTGATGAGTCCGGGGAGGATTATTTATATCCTGATAAGTTTTTTGCCCCTGTGCGGCTGCCTAATATCACAAAAGAAAAATTAGAATTGGCCACAGCCTAACATTCCAGATTACCGGATCGGCAGAAAACCGTGCCTGCCTCGTGGTAACTTTCTGCGCTGACTTCTCTCGAAAATATTCACTATTGAGCCATGTTGACCCACGAGGAGTAGATAATCATATAGAGGGCACCTCCCCAAGCATATCGGTTAGCGGTATGCTTGAGGTAAGAGAACCAATCTTATCCTTAAGGAGGTGCTTTATGAGATTGTACACTGGTTTCGATCTTCATTCAAACAATTCGTATGTGGGGATTATCGATGAGAATGGCGGTAGGCTATTGAAGAAGAAAATCAGGAACGATCCAAGCCTGATTTTAGAAACGCTTAGACCGTTTAAGAAGGATATTGAGGGGATTGTGGTGGAGTCTACCTATAACTGGTACTGGTTGGTAGATCGTCTAATGGAAGAGGGTTATCAGGTACATCTTGCCAATCCCTCTAAGGTCCAGCAGTATGCTGGACTGAAGCATGGCGATGACGAACATGATGCATTCTGGCTTGCTGAGAATGCTCAGACTGAAGATTCTACCTGAGGGATTCATTTATCCAAAGGAGCAAAGACCTCTACGAGATCTTCTAAGGAAGCGCGGGCATCTAGTGAGGTTGAGGACATCGCTCATTTTGAGCCTTCAGAACATTCTCGCCAGGAATATAGGCTCCAAGATGAAGACGAATGATATAAAAGCATTGAAGAAGGATCATGTGACACCACTGCTGAAGGGCAATGACGATCTCTCCCTTGCCGGTAAGGTGAGTAAGGATGCGATCGACTCGCTGACAAGGCAGATCTCCGCAATTGAAGTGGTCGTCGAAAAAAAGATAGAACTTAAGCAGCCGTATGATTTTCTGTTAACTTTGCCAGGGGTCGGAAGGGTTCTGGCCTTGACGATCATGATGGAGACGGGTCCTATTAATCGTTTTGCAGATGTGGGCAACTATGTGTCGTACTGCAGGAAGGTGCCTGCTGCAAGATTCAGCAATGACAAAAAGAAAGGGACAAATAACAGAAAGAACGGCAACAAGTATCTGTCCTGGGCATTTGCCGAGGCAGGAGAGCTTGCGCGGCGGCTTGACTCTGAAGCAAGAGCTTATTATGACCGGAAGATGAGGAAGACAAACGCACCGATTGCGCACAGTGCACTGTCACACAAGCTGGCCAGGGCGGCGTTTTACATCATGAGGGATGGAGTTCCGTTTATCCCTGAGAAAACGTTTGCATGAAGAACTGGGTGAGGCAGCTAACCATATGCACCGACTGGGATAAGCCATGGAGTAGATTGGAACACTGTCTCACCCAGCAACATAAGAGTTACCGGCATCCTTACTGACTGGGCCGGGAGCCCTATAGGACTGGTGCATCAAAACCATAAGAGTAGTAAATTCGAAATGGACCCGGCACGGATCCGAAGGTTTTCTGGACCGCTATGAAGCGGAAGGGGCCCTCGTTGGGGAGTAATCTCCAGGTGTGGCTTTGATCCTGATGGGAGTCTGGCACAGTGAATACTGGAGCCGAATCTCAAAGAAAAAACGGCAATGGTAATGATCATCGGCAGCTCATAAAAGTGGAGAAGTCGAAAAACTTCGAACACAGAATTTTTGTTGCTTGACATGTGTCCTCAAAATGGGAGATGACATCCGCAAAAAATTCCTATGTAAAAAAGCTCTGCAATTTTTTGTATGATGTAGAGCAATGTTTCTACCCGTATTTCGCACCGGGTAAACAGAACTATCTAATAACTGATCCTGCGAGGCAGTAAGCTTGGAGTTGCCTGACCTCACACAGTTCGGGACAAAATCCGCGGTCATGGGAAAACAACGCCGCTGTTTATTACTGTGAGAATCACTTTCCGAGGCGCTTTAAAAGGGGCAATAAAAGTTTGCCGCTAGTAAAAGGCAATAAAAGCTTGCCGGAGCGGCAAGCAATGGGGCACAGTAACAAAAGTAGTAAGTGGCGGTGCAGGGAATCGCTACAACGCCATTTTGCAAGCCTTCTAAGTTCCTGATTTAATTGCCTTCTTCATCAAGGCTTTTCTAAACCAAAACAATATTCTTTAAAAAAAGTGTCCTAATTTGTGTCCTATTTATTTAGACATTTAGTACTTGGATTGTCAAGGTTAAAAAATTGTTGTTTTTAGCTGTAAGGCTCAAAAGGAGATAGATGCTTAAAAAAAGAATTGTTAAAATTCTTAAAACTTTTCTATTCTGTGCATGTCACATCCAGTATTGTCTTTGAACTATTGCTTTCGCATAAGCAGCCGTGTCAGGTTTCGCTGGAAATAGACCAGATGCATTAATTTCAATTTTTGGAGAATATTCCCTAAGAATTCCAGTACCACTCGGTCCGCATCGATTAAAGACTTTATCCCACATGCCCTTTGGAGACAGTTTGAGTCGTTCAACCCATTTCAGCCTTGCGCTAAGCCATATTGTTGAAAAATTGTTTTGCCATCCATTTTTATCTTCAAATAATATTGTGCCATTTTGCGGATTCACAAATGCATATTGAGCTAATCCTTTTATCTTGGCAGCAGAATGATAAACACCAAGTACAGCAATCACTGCAACGTTTCTATTTTTAGCAGAAATCTCAATTAATCGATTATAGCCTTGAATTTGGTATTCAAATAAGTCTGGTTCTTTACCAGACAATAACGAGAATTCTTCCTTATTGGTACCTTTGAATGATACTTCAAATAAATATTTCTGCTTTGTCTTTGATACGTGAGTCAAGTCCACCCCTTTTCCTATCTCAATGCCGTTAGTCTGGATTAGAATTGGAATACTGTTGATAATTTCGTCATTTTCAAATAGAGCGAAAACATTGGAAAGGTTATCCCAATATAAGGATGGTTCTCCGCCTGTAAATCGAATGAAGGTTTTTGTTGCGTCTAATTTCTTCAGCGCAGTTAAAGTATCCTTTAAAATTTCATTTGCATCTTTAGATATAGTTTTTTCTTTTAATTCTTCAGGCCGAGATGCAGGACTCCAGCAGACTTGACACCGCAAATTACAACCAACAACATCCCATCTAATTTCGTGACAACCTGACCCTTTGTGGGTGCAAATGCCGGGTGCATCTTTTGCTCTGAAGGTAATCATATGGGCTTCTCCATCGGCTGCTGCCATTGAAGTTCTTCAATTTCAGGTTCCATAATGTTGTCTGTATCACCCATTATAAGCTCCGTGGGCTGCCTCGCCCGTAGTAGAACCCTTGAACAACTTAAAGCTTACTTGATACCTGTAGAATTCAATGTTATTAGTGACAGCCAAAGCTCTTTTTATCCTTATATCATCGTCTAATGCAATGATGATACCTTTCACCTGTTGATTTTCTTCAGCCAGTTCTTCTTTTACATAGCCCATGTAACGTTGTATCTGACCGACAACATTATCACTGACTCTGCCCTTCTTCAATTCAACCACCAACAAAGTCTTCTTATCTTTTCTTCTGTCATTTTTTCAGAAGGACTGGGACTGTCTCAGAATTAAATATACGCCCGCATCCATATATAATCCAACAGCATGAAAGATGTCTGTTATTCATTAAATAGCTCACATTGGTTTGCCGCTATTTTTTTATTGATTTTGTATGCTTTTCCTTGACGAGTTTCTTCTACAACAGAACCATCTATCTTTTTAATGACTACTTTAACTGAATAACCAGTAATAACCACCTCACCAATCTCATCAAGCTTTTTATGTATTACCAGAACACATTCAATTGTAGTGCCATGTTGAAAACTGACTCTCTCTCCTAAAACTGCCTCCTTGAATTCTTTATCTGTCATGGAGAAGCTAATGGGCTCTTCCTCATATATTCCCTTCCATTTGTAATTACCCTCTTTCAAGACTGGTGAAACTATTTCAATAACAGCGTTATCGATGGTTTGAGATGGTAAGTCATTCGAGTGCATTATAAATTTGCCGAAGTCGCTTCTGGAAACTTTTTCCTCGTTTCCTACTATATGGTTTTTTTCATCAAGGCTGCTTATACCAATCTGCGTCACTTTATCATAATGACTTAGGGTTTTATAAAAATTAGACTTTCTCGTGATAACTTTAAAGCTTCTATCCACAACTCCGGCTACGGAGTTTACTGAACCATTGGTCACCTGTCCCGCTTCTATTTCTTGTTCAAGTTTCTTAATGTGTAACTTTTTCTCTTGTATGCTGAGCCTGGTTTCCTCTTTTTTAAGTTCGTTAAGCTCGTGGTCTGTCATAGGCACTCTTGATAAAACAATTGCAAGAACAGTCAAAATTAGTGTTAACTGATTGCCGTTTCTTCCAAGAAAGTTCCATATGTCTTTGAATCCACCCGCTCTAAAAGCTTCGGCATCGATTTTAATATCAATCCCGAGAATAGCTGCTGTTTCATGGATAATTGCCAATAGCTCACCCTCGCATTTATTGCGAACATGAGCATCTATCGAGTGGGACTCATCATCAAAGTAATAATGAAGTTCTAACTTACATGCATTATCCATATTTTTTACCGTCGAAATTTAATATTAATACAACCATAGTTTAACTTTCTGGTCATCTACGAAATATTAGCATATTGATGTTGTTTTTACAGTATAAATTACGGCTATGCTAAACTGCACATATCATGAACAGGGTGAGTTCCAAATGGGATTACCTGCTTTTTATAACAGCTACTAAATGACTCTAAGGAGCTTTTATGATAATTAAAAACGAAGATGTCAGGGAATTACTCGTTGAGATACCAGAAGGGCATAAGCACATCAGGGCTACCTTCACCCTTCAGGACAGCACAGCTATTATCCTACAGGAAGCGACTATAGCCAATCTTGTCAGAGCCTATACAAATATCAAAACCCATCCTACGGCAACCAGCATTAGATTGACAGGCAAGAAACTTCAGAATAGGAAAAACGGTTATGCTGAGTGGCAGCTTATAGAAGAATAGCTGTCAGTCTTCCAGTCTTATTATATTCTCGCCAGTGTCATTCTTCGGAGAATTTACCTTATCCGATACTCTAAACATTTCCAGTTCATCGGAAGGATACGGCTTCAGAATGCCCTTCAGCCCATCATAATCTTTGCAAGCAGGGTCAAGCGAGGTATCTACTTTTCCATCAAGTACAATTACGGGCATTCTGTTATGGATAGAAGCAACCAAATCATTAGATTCGGTTGTGATGATTGCACAACCACAGATTTTGTTTCCATCAGCAGATGCTCCAAGATTATATAGTCCAGCAAAAGCCATAGGCTTACCAGATTTTAGTCTGATGTAATACGGAATCCTTTTCTTGGCGTCCCTTTTCCACTCATAAAATCCATCGGCTATTACAAGACATCTCTGTTTCCTGAAGGCTTCTATGAAATACGGCTTTTCATCAATAGATTCGGCGCGGGCATTAATAACTGGAGCACCTTCAGATAAATCCTTAATCCAAGGTGGAAGGAATCCCCATCGGCAGTTGACGAGTTCCCTTTTGCCAGTATCGTTGACAATGATGATGTCCTGACTTGGAGTTACGTTGTAGCTTGATGAAAGGTCAAAGCTTGCAGGTGATGCGTGGTATATCTCCACAATTGATGAAATTGAAGTTGTTCTTGTGAAGCGTCCACACATAGGACTTTAGCTATTCCTTTTCAATTCCCAATTTCTCCCACACCCAAGACAGGTCATATGATGGTCTTCCCTTTTTCCTGTGCTGCTCTTCACCGTTTTCGTAAAACTTCAATAGGTCTATTACTTTTTGCTTGCCTTCTTCGGTCTTGATGGCTTCCAAAGGTGTCTTGTTATCAAGGGTAGGGATTTTATCTTTAAACCATTTTTCATAGTGGTCATCCATGAACTTTGTATAGAACTGTTGTTGAATATCCATTGGAATATCATTTTCAACAGGCTCTGGTGACTTCTCCCTATGTGCCTTTATAGCTTCCACAGGGTCTTGGAAAGTATCTACCTTATGGACAACAGCATCAGGCATAGCCTTCTGGATAAGCTGTTTGCCACGTGCAAGCCTTTCCTTGGAGTTGCACTCAAGCGTCAGTCTATCGTCCTTTATAATCACATTTCCCAAAACAGTTGCACTGCCGTCCTTCCCTTTCTTGTCAAACCATACATATCCATCATCACCCGGCTCGAACCCTTTAATTTCGGGTAGGGCTTTGACAACGGCATCCATATCTTTTATCTCGAAGATTGCCTTGGAGAAAAGCAAAGGCTCGCCACTTGTGGTCTGCATTTTTAATGGTTCGGCGGGATGCTGAATAGGGTAATACCAATGGAAATTGAAAATATCTCCTGATTCCTTCAAGAAAGCATCCATTGTTCCATCTGGATATTCTTCGAGAAAATCTTTGTACTCGTTACGCAAGTCGTCAATTATCTCCTGCTTATTTTTAATGTGGTAGGGATAGACTGAACCACTCATGATATACTGACCATCAATCAGCAACAGTCTTGTAGCGAATATATCCCACTTCTTCAGACTTCTCGTTGCAGATTTTTCCTTAACGTCATATTCACCACCCATCATCAGGTCTTTTAGCAGAAGACCCTTTTCAGGGAAGACTTCTTGCACTTCGTAAAGGCTTATACAGGAGTGTTTCATGATAGTAAGGACTTGGTGTTCATCCTGAGTAAGCTTTTTGGTCTGCTCGATGTAAAGGTCTATAAGGGTCTTTTCTACTTCAGGCTCAACTATGAAATCGAATGTGACCCACTCGAAGAAGTTTTGGTAGGCAACGTTAACGGCAACTCCGTCAAGATATTTTTCAGGAACAAAATCATCCCAAAACCACTTCTTAGCTTCTTCAACCGTGTCCTTGTGATAGTTGCTGTAAAAGTTCAGCAGTTCATCAACAAGATGCTTTCTGATGGATTCCTGCTTGCCAACCTGTACAAAGGTTTTGGTAAGGCAGCACTTTTTGTATTTCTTACCTGACCCACAAAGGCATGGGTCGTTTCTACCTGTTTTCATAATTGATTTTAACACACAGCCGGGTTGACTTTAGATATCTTCGAGTCAAGGAAGATGCAGAGTTTATTTTTTCCCAAAAAAGGTTTTCAAAAATATATATTTTTTCTGAACGACTTTCCGGTGAAAATTTTTTTGCAATTTTTTTACTGAGCCGCAATCAACAACCTTTAGAATTCGGGAAGCTTTGTCTCTTCACCTTTCGGTGGATGCCAAATAAATATGAAAATGCCATACCACGACAAGTTTCTTAGAATATGGAACCAAAGATTCGTGAAGGTTCGTAGCCTGGCTGCCTTTTTTTCTCGCAACAACTTCCAATACGTTTACGATATAACAATTACTATCCGGCTGCTCGCAAGCAATTACAATAGGTTGTATCGCCTTTCAAATTCTTCCACCACCTGCAACAGGTCAGGTGTTAATCTTCTTTTTGCTTCATCAGCAATATCTTTTGGTACACCATAATATGCCTGTGCGATACCACCCGTGATGCAGCAAATGGTATCCACGTCTATGGAAAGTGTAGCTGCTATTCTTATAGCGTCTTCAAAATCCTTGGACTCTAAAAAACCAATTATCGCCTGTGGAACCGTATTCTGGCATGTCTCGTCCATAAACAACACTTTTTTCCGTAAACTCTCCGCACTCCGGTTCAGGTCATAATGGAAAGTGTCAGCTATATATTTCTTTATCTCTTGTTTGCTCTTGCCCATGCGAGCCAAAAAAATAGCTGATGCAGTCGCCTGACTTCCCTTTATTCCTTCGGGATGGCTGTGAGTACATTCAGCACTTTGTTTTGCTTGCAGTAAAACTTCTTCAAGGGTGTCAAAGGCAAACCCGACCGGAGAAACTCTCATTGCCGAGCCATTACCGAAGGAATTGTAGGGAACAGGGTTTTCACTTCTCAACCATTGATTAAACATCCCACCATATCCGGCGTTTGGGTATCGCCTGCAAAATTCCCTGTAGGTTAAGGCATAATCTTTTCCGGTCAGGATAGCAAAAGATGTCCCGGCGCTTAATACCGTATCATCTGAAAAATGTGATGCAGGACTGAACAGTGGAAAATCAGAATCAGCACCTTTTCCTTCAAATGGACTTCCTATAATGTCTCCCGCAATGCTGCCTATCATTTCGCCCATCTCCTTTTTACAATAGGTCGTACATCGTGTGATTTTACCTGAATGATGTTGTCATTTGTTACATCATAAGCCGTAAGGATTCCGGTTTTGAAAGCACCAGTGTCGAGATAGAAGACATTTTCTTTGGTCAAGACAGGTTCAGAAACAATGCTATGTCCGACTATTACCATTTTCTTTGTGTTGTTACAGCCATTCCGCTCCCACAACAAATCTGATAGCTCTGCATTGTGAAGATTTTTTCCACAGGGAACTCCACCATGCACGAATATGGTTTCATCAGTTTCAAAATACGGTAGAAGACTGCTGATAAAGGGCATCAGCACACTTAGCATCTCCTTCTGTGATTTGAAAGATTCGATGGTTTTATCTCCGCCGTTAGCAAGCCATAGGTTTAAAGCATTGTCTTTGCTATACCAATAGGGAAATGGGTAATCATCCAGTTGCCGTTGATATTTCTTATTGATGGCTGGATACTTGTGGATGATGGTTCTCGCATATCCCAAAAATAACTCTTCGTGATTGCCTCGTAAGGGGATAACTATGCACTTTTCCTTCAGGCAATTGATAGTTTCAATGACACCTCTGACAGCTTCCGTTCTGTCGATGTAATCCCCCAGGAATAAGATGCTGTCCTGCTTTGCAGGCTTTATATTGTTTAATAACGCCTGCAACAGTTGGTTCTTACCATGAATGTCAGGGACAGCTATAAATCGTTCCATATTCCTAACCCCGTTCATAAATCAAATCTATCTTGAACATCAAAACACAAACAGTAAAATCACATATTTACAGCATCTTGCAAACCCGATTTTGCCAGGATTTTATGAACACCACCGACTGACAGTTTCAGTTTTTTGGAGATAGCCCGAATGCTCAGACCATTGTCTTTCATCTCTCTTGCCTGTTCAGCAACAACAGGTGGAATAGGCTTCCTTCCTAATTTCTTTCCTTTGGCGCGAGCATTGGAGATACCAGCCCGAACTCTTTCCCTGATAAGGCTCCTTTCAAACTCTGCCATCGCTCCAATGACGTGGAACATCATTTTGCCTGCTGGAGTACTCAGGTCAATATTCTCCGAATAGGAAATAAAAGCTACTCCTAAGTTCTCAAGCTCACTAAGTGAGTTGATAAGATGCTTTAGTGACCTGCCCCACCTGTCCAGCTTCCAGACCATAATGCAGTCTATCTTCCTTTTTTTCGCATCGTCTATAAGCTTGTCAAGTTCAGGACGCCTGTCTTTAGCTCCTGATTGTCCTTTATCAATATATTCCTTTGTAATTGTCCACTGGCGAGCAGAACAATATTCCCGTAACGGCATTAGCTGTACTTCGGGATTCTGTCCTTTATCGGCGGTGGACACTCTTGCATATATGGCGACTCGGTTATTTTTTGTATTGACCATTCAGTTAATGGTATATTTCGTGCTAAGGTCAGGTCGTGGGTCTTCGGCATATATTATCAACGGCGACCTGTCGCTGACTTCGCCGAATACTTCTTCTGCATAAATCGCTACTGCATCACAGATATCAATAACACCATTTTTGCAAGCAATGTAAACTTTTCTGTTCAAAATGTGCTCGGATAATTGTTCCTTTGTCATTCCATCTCTCCAATAGGTTATTTCTTGTCTGTGTAACTTGGAACCGTACCATCCTTTGCAAGACCAACGGTGAAATCACTCTGACCATTTTTCTCAACATATGAAGGCTCTGAACCATGCTTGCCTATTCCAATTGCAATATCCTTACTATGCCGCTTTGTCGGTAGTGGCACATCAATCCAAAGGAAGATTATGTACAGAATTACTATCCAAAATATAGTAGCCATGATGCACCTCTGAAATCCCTGCTAGTTAATTATTGCTTTTCGCTATCAGCAATTCCCTTTGCCATCAAGACGATGCTTCCTATCTTTTTGTTCGTATATATATTTCTATCTATTGCATCTTCCGGAAGGAAAATTGATACGCCGTCTTCAAGTTGATAAAGATTGCTATCATCTGCGAATGAAATATATACGCTATCACGCTCTTTGTGTTCTTCTAAAATTGTCAGAAGCTCTTTCACTTTCATTGTCGTTCTCCCCTTGGTTTAGTTTGTGTGCAAATCAGTTTGCTTGCCTTCAAAGTAGTCAGTTATGTGCTTGCAAGCTATTTCAAGTTCTTGCTTACAGAATTGCCAACAGTAAGCACTATAGGCGTGTTTACGGCAAGCATCCCTGTTTTCTTCTACTACTGCGATAACATCGTGCAAGAAATTAGGGAAATAACTCTCCTTTACTATAGACTGTAACAAACCACGTCTTTCTTCTGGTGTCATTGAAGCAACTGCCTCCTTCCTTCACTCTAAATCTTGCTTTATCTTCTGATACACAATCTCCTGTATCACGCCTTCTTCAATCAGTTGCTTTCTTATTGCTTCTTCATTCTCCAGCCATGCATCGGCTATCCCAATATCCGTGACTTCTCCCTTTGCATTGATAGTGCAAAATGCACACTGCATGCCCTTTTTATTCATGGTTCGCTGCTTCTACAATAGTCGGTTCTGCAAGCGCGGAATATGTCAATGACTTTGAGACACCCCTCGTCCACATTTAGTGTATTTCCTCTTCAGGAACTGGTGCTGCCTTTGGCTTGTTAATCCATACGGCCTCAGGAAGTATCGGCGGCACAGGGATTTTTTTAACAAATCTCTCAGGATGTGCTTCATATGCAACGCGCAGAACTTCACCCCTGGCTATCTGTATTTCTTGTGCAAGGCCGTAATGTACAGCTTCCGGCGTATGCAGGCCGATGCCGGTATGTCGATGCTCTTTGTTGTACCAAGGAAAGAAATCCTGGCAGAAGCTCCGAGAGTCTTCGATGCTACCAAACCGCTCAGGAAAGTCCGGCCGATATTTAAGTGTCTTAAACTGGGACTCTGAATAGGGGTTGTCATCGCTCGTATGCGGTCTGCTGTGGGTCTTCGTGATCCCAAGGTCGGCCAGGAGTAATGCTACAGGTTTGGATTTCATTGATGAACCCCTGTCGGCATGAATCGTGAGCTGATCTCTCCCGATATTCTGCTTTGAACAGGTTTCTCCAATGAGCCTCTCTGCCAATACCGCCGATTCTGCAGGGGCTATCATCCAGCCGACAATATAGCGGCTGAAGATGTCCATGATCACATACAGGTAAAAGTATGTCCACTTTACCGGACCGAGAAGTTTCGTGATATCCCAGGACCAAACTTGGTTCGGGGCTGTAGCCAAAAGCTCTGGCTTGCTATACACCGGGTGACGCAACTGGTTTCTGCGCTCCTTGACCTCCTTGTTCTTATCGAGGATGCGATACATTGTCCGTATCGAGCAATGGTATTGGCCCTCGTCCAAAAGAGTTGCATAAACCTCATAGGGTGCCTTGTCCACAAATCTGTCGGTGTGGAGGATATCAAGTACTCCCTGCCGTTCCTCGGAAGACAGTGAACGAGGCGAGTTCCGATCCTGCACAGGCTCAACAAAGTGGGCATCTTTGCGTGCCTGTGTGCGGTAAAACCCGGCACGCGCAACATCAAGCGCTTCACATGCATGCTTGATCCCAACTTCAGAGGAAAGGGTCACTGCAGCTTCCATCAGTCGGTCTCTCCTCCTTCGGGGATCGCAAGCGGGATTCCCAGTATCTCGGATACTTTTTTTTGGATATCTATTATGATCTCTGCCTGTCTAAGACGTTTGATAATCAGTTCATTGTCCCTGCGGAGCTTCTCATTTTCCGCAATAAGTGGATTGCGAACTGCTTCCTTGCGGCCTCGCTTCTTGGGCTTCAGGGCTGACAGGACTCCACGCTCTCTTTGGGTGCGCCACGCATTGAGGTTCGAGGCATACAGTCCCTCACGGCGTAGCAGCGTTCCCATACTTCCGCGTCCCGTGCATGCATCGGCAAGGGTGAGGATACGCAGTTTGTATTCGGCAGTGAACCTCCGCCTGACTGCCTTATCCGGCACCTCTGGGTTCGGATGGGCTACCGTCAACTTGGCTCCCTCCATTGTCTGTGTTTTATTGACCTTTGCAGCTATCATTATGATTTTTCCTCCCCGGCCTTCTACTCTAATTTAGCATAAGGGAGGTGTCTCACTTATATTGACACAGAGGGGTTAGGCCATGGTTTCCCTAAGAAAGTGATGAAGCTTGGTGACTTGTTTGAACCATCAGGAGCAGATAGGGTTGGCTACGGAAACAATATACCTGTTATGTCAATTACTATGCACAGTGGCCTGATTGACCAGAAAGATAAATTTAACAAGAGAATCGCAAGTAAGGATATTTCCAAATACCGCAAAGTATACAGGAATGAATTAGTTGTAGGTTTCCCAATTGACGAGGGAGTGTTAGGCTTTCAAACAAAATATAAATACGCTGCTGTAAGCCCGGCATATAAAATATGGAAACTAAAAAAGAGCACAATTGATATAAGAGTACTTGAAATGATTCTCCGATCAAATACTATGAGGGAAATATACAAATTGAAACTGCAAGGGGCTGTGGATCGGCGGCGTAGTATACCAGATGAGATATTTCTTGAAATAGAAATTCCTCAGCCTTCAAAAAATATGATACTAGAAATAGCAAAACGATATGAGGAGATGATAAGAACAAAGCAACGTCTCGCCGGCAAAAATAATGACTTAAAAAATGCTGTAGAACGTCTTTGGAAACAACGAAAAAAATAGCTGTAACAAATAATCGGAGGTAACGGGAAAATAAATGGGACTATATCATGATCTCACCTGGTGAGATTGCTGCTATGTTTGCTTTATCGGCCATAGCAATATTCATCATAGGAGTCTTTCTCTATTGGCGGAAAAGGAAATCCGGCTCCACAATAAAGAAAGCAGACAGTGCGCCCGTTGACCTGCACTTCGCCGAGTCACCAACCGGAAAAGGAAAATACATCATTGCCGACACTGAAACCACGGGGCTGCCCAAGGTATATGACGCATCACCGGAGGATATTGACAACTGGCCGCGCATTGTGGAAATCGCCTGGTTGTTGCTTGACGCTGAATGCAGGCTGGTAGAGAGCAGGAGTTATATCTTAAAGCAAGCAGCAAACATCCCCAAAGAAGTGAGAGATGTTCATGGCATCACTGATGAGATGGCAAGAGAAAATGGCGTTGACGCGCATGCGGCGCTTTCGGATTTCATTCGCGCTCTTGATGACTCCAGCATCTTCATAGCTCACAATGTCGGATTTGACTATCCAGTTATCGAGGCGGAACTGATACGTAACGGATTTGGCAAGAGGTTAGAAAGCAAACAGAAGATATGCACCATGATAGAGGGGAAAGAGTTCTGCGGATTGCACCACAAATCCGGAAATGGGTATAAGCGCCCCAAGCTGTCCGAACTCTTCAATAAGTGTTATTTCAATGGCAGTGGGCCACTGAACCTGCCCGGCGGTCACAGGGCACTTTACGACACAAAGATGGCGGCGACATGCTTTGTGAAAATGAAAGAGTTTGGTGTGATAAAAGATTGAGATATTGTAAAGGTGGAAATTTATGCGGAATTGCCGCCGGTGCCGTACCTGTTATACGTCTGGGAATCTGTCACCTCTCAGCATAACGCTATAATTCAATCCCCATTTCAGCAAGAAATCTTGAAGGCTGCTTCCGCCATCCAAAAACTTGATCCGAAAAAGTCAGTGTTAGGCTATCTTGGGCGCGGGTTATCGCAACGAAGCAATTCCGACGCTCCTCCTGCATCTCGATGGAATTGTCGCCCTTCTTGACAGCAGCCCAACTGGGAAGCTGATCCTCTACCAGTCCCATCAGATATACATGTCCAAATTCCATTCCCTTTGACGCATGGATCGTGAAACAAGGAATAGCCTCCGGGGGCTTTGGCGGCGTTTTGGATGTAAGATCGAGTTCATGGAGCAATTGATGAAGACTTATATCTTCGCCTTCAAATTTCTTTGTGATTTCAGACAGAATTTGCTTCCAGACTTCGCGTTCTTCCTCGAACTCATCAAAGGCACTTTCATCTTGCTGTAAACCGCGTTGACTCTCCTCTGCCCATATCAGCAGTTTATTTGCGAAGTCGCGAAAATTCAGCGTGGCAAGTAACGGTCTGATGCCAGCATCCAGCAGTTCTCGTGTTCTTTTCTCTAATGCCTCTCGGCGCTTAACATCATCAAGCCATGAGTGCAGCAAATCCTGTCCGTCGGCAGATGCACGGGAAAGAACCGGAGACAACTCAATACGGATGCCTTCAAGTTCAAAAAACGCTTTGGATAGACGTGCGAGTGACTGCTTATCTTCATTAGAATTAACCAAGCGAAGGATTGCATGCAACATCCTCAAAGGAGCGCTATTGAATTCATCCTTACGGACCGCAAAATAAACTGGAATGCCTGCGCCCTCAAGTTTTCGCCCGGCTATGTCCAATAGTTTTTTTGTTCTCGCAAGAACTGCACTGTTTGCTCGATCTGCAGGTTTTCTCTGAGTAATATCTTGAGCAATCCATCCAGCTTCTTCTTCTACATCGTCAAAATGGAAAACACGCAGGACATCTCCGCTCTCACCTCGTTTGACAGCCGTCAATGGTTTCTTGCCAGCTGACCGATTGAGGTTTTTCTCAATCAGAGCATTAGCCAATTCAATGACAAGAGGAGGGCAGCGGTAGTTTTCCGGGAGCTGCAATTCCGTGACACCGAAATCGGACCGTAATGATTGAATCCGTTTGGGGCTTGCTCCGTTCCATTGGTAGATAATCTGATCGTCGTCCGCTACGACAAACAACGTGGATGCGTCCGGCGTCGTAATAAGCGATAAAATCCGGTATTGCGCGTGATTGGTATCTTGAAACTCATCGACAAGGATATGTTTATAAACTTTCCGAATATGCTTGACGAGGAAAGGATGTTCACTCAGAAGGTCAAGAGATTCGGCGATCAGACTGGGGAAATCAAGGCAATTTGTGAAGCGAAGTGCTTCTCTGTAAGCTGCATATACCCGAGCTAACGGAATCGCGTTTTCGACATTGGATTGCTGAAGTGAGCTTTCTGCCTGATCAGGAGGAATGCACCGGTCAAGAAGCCTGGTGACCGCTGGAAGGAGTTGAGCGGCTTTGAAGTGCTCGGGCAGGGAATACGAGAGATCCTTTCGCAATTGCCCCAAGACGTCATCCAGTAAGGCTTCTCGATCGGCATCATTAGAAAGTATCTGAAAGTCCGGGCGGAAACTGAGATGGCTGCCATGCTGCTGAAGAAGTTCAGCCGCATAGGAATGAAAAGTTGTAATCCGCACTCGACTTAGTTCCTGTGGAACTAGTTCTTCAACCCTGCCGCGCATTTCTGCAGCGGCTTTGTTTGTAAATGTAAGTGCAAGAATTCGGAAATACTGGCCTTTTGATTCCTCGAGAATTCTAGCTATACGATAAGTCAGAACCCGCGTTTTACCAGAGCCCGGACCGGCTAATACAAGGAGAGGTCCCTTGCCCCACAACACGGCCTCACGCTGGTTTTCGTTAAGTGAGGATAAATCGATCATATCAACCGCCGGCCAACTGGATAATGCGAGTTATTATGTCCTGGATAGTCTGTGGAATGGTAGCTGCCCCGCGTTGACGAATCTCTGTAGCCAATAATTGAGCAAACGCCGGTTTCCCCCCTACGTGTTTGATGGCTGATTTGATCATAAGTTTTGCCATCTTGGCAGCATCGCCAGCTGCTTCCCTATTAATCTGATTTTGGGACCGAATGGGTAACAAAGTTGTAATAAAAGCGTTATATCCATTGTGCCAGAATTCATGCTCTATGTCGGGATGAGTCAATGTCAGAGCACGGTCCGCAAGATTTTCACCGGGTTCAAGATGACTATTCGCCCGAGCGACATAACCAGTCCCTTCCGCATCGCCGTCAGCCATCAAGAACCATTGTATACCCAATGCTTTCGCAAATTTGATAAAAGGTTCACCTTTGTCTATAACTTGGCTGATTTCAAGAACGGAAACGCTGACCTGATCCTGCGAGTGCCCCATTGCTTCAAAAAGCAAGGGCATAATATGAAAGTCTGACTCACCTTCCACCAGTAGCCAGCAACGGGAGAATAGATAATATCCTCTTGTAAGACAAATGTCGTAGTCAATTGCCTGAATCTCACGCGGCGTCAGATAATTATCTTCTACACGTCCAACTCTTGTTTCCCCACTTTTCTTATAAAGCCTACGAATTGCCTTCACGGGAACTCGCGATACAAGATCACCAGAATGGCTCGAAATAAGAATTTGGTCTGTCATGTCTTCGAGAAACGACCCAAGTAAACGGATTGCAGAAGGATGGAGGTGCGCTTCGGGTTCCTCCAGAGCAAGAATGGGGCTGGATTCTGGAGCATAGGCTTCAGCAATATTGGCGGCTACAAATGCTTGGAAAAGCATCAATACTGAAAGACTTTGTGTTCCTTCACCGTGCCGGTGAAGGGGGAGTTTCGCGCCGGTAGTTGATTTCAGATGGACCTGAATCTTCCCGACCATATCGAAGACGCGAGTTGGGATTGCTTCCAACACAACGGGATTTGTCGAATCTAAAGGAACAAGGCGTTTAGCAGCTCCGATTTTCTGCATGACTTCAGTCAATCCAGCATTTGCACCTATAACGGACGTGTTGACCTCTTGAAGCATGTTCTCGATTTCTTCCCGCTTGTCGTCGGGAAGTTGGATGGACTTTAGAAAGCCACTCCAGAACTGTCCGTTTGGCCCAAACTCCTGGGAAGCATTGCGGAGCGCCGATAGGAAAAAAAGCGGAACAAACCTTGAAATAAGATTGAGCGGTGTCGAGTTTCTGAGTACCAACTCCACCCCGCTATCATTGAGAAAGACCCACTTAGTTTCAAACGATGCTGATTCAGGATTGAAAACACCTTCCGCTCGTAACCATATATGGTACATTCCCTCTATGTTTAGCTGAAGAACTTCATTCATCTGTTGGATGATGGTATCAGGCCATTCATTTTCCCGCTCTTCAGCAAAATGAAGCGTAATCTTAATTGGCAAAGCCGTTTGCGGTGCGGCATTAGCATCCACCAGATGAAAATCATATTCGGAAAATTGTCCACCACGACGGGAGCCAAAGCCTCGAGTCAGAACCAATCTTAGGGCTTCCAACACGGTTGATTTACCCGTGTTGTTCTCCCCAATAAGCACCGTCAGCCGGTCAATAGGAAGATTAAGCGAACGGATTCCACGGAAATTTTCTATCGTAATCTCAACCAGTTTCATCAAGTCAGCCCCTTGATCGCAGCGAAAAAAACTTTGTAGGTGTGGGTTTTATAAACTTAATTTCATCCATTTTGGTCATATGCATAACCAGTTATTAGACAGTTTATTAGTCCTATATTGGTCAGTTACAAAACTATAGTAGAAAGACCCTGATCCAGTCAATAGGTTCCCCTCCGGAGTGGCAGATTTGCACCGGAATGAGTGGCAGGGAAAAAACAAATTGTCCTGAAAACGAATTTAGGGCGGGTCTTTATCTCCCTTGCCTTTTTCCTGGCATCTCATCAAGCCGCCGGAATGCTTCTTTAGCTTTTGCGTGGGATTCCTTTGCCTTTACAGCCGCAGCCTCTGGAGAATAGCCTTCCTTCAGATAGCCCTAAAAGATAGCCATCTCTTCTTCCTCCGAGGGTCATACCCTCGACGAAAGTTACATGGGGCCCGGTAGCGCCAGCCTTTATACAATTCTTATAGAGCGCCTTGAATATTTCATCAACTGCCGGGTTTGACACGCGTGCTCTTTTTTCCACATCGTCAAAATAAGCCATGTCTTATATATAAGGATTTGAGTAGTGATTGTCAAATCAGCGGCTGGTATTCGAATTTCCTGCTGAATACTTCTACCTATTAGGAGTCCTTTATATATAGTCCGTTCAAGCGGCTGCATATTTCCGGAACAGAAAGTACGCGGAACTGAGAGCAAATGTTCGAGCAAGTCGCGCCCATTCCTCCGCGGTCACGCCCTTCGGCACGTGCGCCCCAGGGCTGATGAACGTATATACCCTTGCCAGGATATCTTCCTCTTCAGGTTCGATGACTTCGATGGAGCGAAGGAACTGCAAGGCTTTTCCCCACGAATCATCTGGATAATTGGCGCCCCTCTTCTTTGCAATGGCATTTGCCGCCCGCCTTACCACAGTCTCAAGAGCAATACGCACTTTTGTGGTTGCGTCGTTGAAGTCCGGCGGATCAGCGACAAAACTCTTCGATGAATTCTCAACTGCCGTTTTTATAGCACTATCATCATCGAGTCCGCTTGACTGTAGGTCCTGAAGAAACTTGTCTCGAATGCCGCTTGCCTCTTCAGCGGCGGGGGTCATGCGCAGCAGTGCGCCATCATCAACAATCCAACCGTCATGGAGCACCCACCTTTCGAGTTCCTTAACGCCACTATCAAATATGTGTTTTATCGGCGCTGTTGCACGGAGCATCGCATTATTTGCCAGAAGCTCTGTTAGCATCGCCTTAAGAGCATCTGAAGGTGCTGAATCCAGCGTGGGAAGAATGAGAACGGAGGGTACCTGCGAGACACCGAGGTGTTTATACAAGAAAGTCTCTGCTGCCACAGAGGAAACAATAGACAAAACTTGTGCGATTACGCCTTTCGTTTGGTGGCTAAAGATGACCATGAGTCTTTCTCTCCTTATCAAATAACAGACATACTCGGTGTCTTTGTGCATGTCGTTATAAATAAACTGCCAAAAGGCGTTGGTCCGACTAGCCCATGATCGAGGATAAGTTTATCACCAGGAGAAAGAGAGGCTTCAAGTCGTGGACGATATAATCGTTCAAGATTCTCATGGGGGAAAGGAAAATTAAATCTCAGTCCATATCTTATATCGATGATGCCCAGTCCTTTTAAATTATTAAGATAGATAGAGATGTTCTGTGGGTATGAAAGTTTTGCTCTCGTATCTAAGTCAGTAAGTAATCTCCCAATTTTATAGACGGGAGCCGAGATGCCAGTAGGCATGGGAATATTTTTCAGAACGCTTGCCTCAATGAACGGGATATCTATATTGACATATTGAAGTAGGATCGCTTCATCAGGAGAGAGGTTATTGATAATATTTACAAAGCTTGGATGCGCTGTGTGCGCATACTCTATCATGGAGGCTTTGGCAAGTAGGGCAGCATAGAGGTCACACAGATGTTCATCTGTAACATAGGTCAGTTTCTCCGCCACCGGAACTCCTATTTCGGGCGGCACTTCTATGATCTTTTCAAGAGGAACTTGTTCAACTTGAGCACGATAATTCTCAAGGTTTTTTTCAAGAGCAATTTTTGCCCTTTCATTCAATAGTGCCAAAGGCCATAAGATGGTGTTACCCAGTCCTAAAACTGTGCTTAGCGCCTTTCCAACTTGACTTACGCCCGGCTTTGCAAGATCTCCATATATTTCTTTAAGGAGGCCGGGAATTTGAAGAGCTTCTTTTAAGATTGAAAGTCCTTCCTCACTCATATGGTCTTATCCGCCCTCGCACATCTTCTTCCTTATAAGCCATACAACTCTCTGAAAGCAATAGACATGTAATTATTGGGAAGTATATAGGACGCCTTATCGGCGGTTGTTTTTAGGGCGGGGCGGCATATCCATGGTCCCCCTCGCCCCGCCGTACCAGGCACAGACTGTGGCCTCTTATAGGTAGGAGGACCGGTTGCCCTATTATTGCACAGGCTTTAACCGACTTTCAAGCGGCCAAGAGAAGACAATCCAGAGACGCCCCTTGACAGCGAACGAACGTTCGCTTATAATAATTCTTATGAAGATATTGTCGCCTGAAACATTGAAAGACCGGGCGCAAGCTATCGGAGATTTCCATTCCTCAAGAGGCCGCATGCCCAGCTACTCGGAAATAGCTGAACTCGTCGGCTTAAGCTCGAAAAGTTCCGTGTTTAAGCTAATAGCTAAACTGGAGAGCCGTAAATTCCTCTTCCGTGATGAAAACGGCAGGCTGGTGCCGGGCCAGATGAAACATTCCCTTCGAGTGTTGGGCACAGTCGAGGCCGGCTTCCCGAGTCCGGCAGAGGAAGAGCTTGCCGACACCCTTTCACTCGACGAGTTTCTGGTCAAAAATACCCAGGCATCCTATCTGCTTAAGGTTTCCGGCGATTCAATGTCAGGGGCAGGCATAATGCCTGGCGACATGGTGATCATCAACCGTTCGCTGACACCCAAAAACGGCGATATTGTAATAGCCGAAGTTGACGGAGCCTGGACTATGAAGTACTTCGAGAAACACGGAGAAGATATCAGCCTTATCCCGGCAAACCCGAAATACAAACCGATCAGGCCGAAGACAGAGCTCAAAATCGCCGGTATAGTTACCTCAGTTATCCGTAAATATCAATAGCTACCAGACCACTGCGGCTCGTGATGGCGAGCCGAGGGTGATTTTTTGCGTTATATCGTTGGGCTTAGAGTTAGATCAGGACAGTGGCGACTTCGTACAAACCCGGTAACGGTTCTCCGCAACCGCAAGAACGAGGTGACTTATGTACATCAAGAAAGAGGACTTCCAGTATTTTGAGGGCCTTTGCAAAAACATGGATGAGACAACGCAGAAGAAGTTCTTGAACGCTTTGCGCAAGGCTGGCTGCAAAAGAATAGGCGAGGATATCACAAAGATACAGGTTGTAGATGACGACATTCTCAATGTTCAGGGCATCGAAGCGAACGAGATGATTACGAGGACGATGATTAAGAAGGCTTATAAGGCGGCAAAGGATGGCAATTAATAATCTGTACAAACAGGCTTAAGGGAAAAATCAATTTGGTCTAAAAACCAGAAAGGATTTGACATGTTAACCATGTTTCTTCCCATTATTGCGATTTTAATTATGGGGTTCATCATAATTGCCCTTGATAGATATTCGAGGAAGAAACGCATCGAGATACCGATATTGATTTTACTGATTGTATCCGTAGGCGCTGCCATTTATGTAATTGGAAGCCTTATTATTGATGCGCACATGGACAAAAAAGTGGTCTCCAGAGAATCTATTGGGATTGCTCAGACTGCACAGTTTTTCCCGTCGGCTATCAGAAACGCTTCGACAACGCAGATAACGACCGATAAGGGAACATTTTTAGTGGATGGCTCTTTCCAGTTAATTAAAGGTGATCAGCTTTTTATTGAAAAGCGGGCGTCTGGCAAGAGTTATCTCTGCGATGGCAAAACTGGCGATTGCTACATGATGGACCGGTAGGATACGGCTTATATAATTTAGCAATCATTAAAAGGGGCGCAATCATGGGAAAAACGGAACGATCTCTGAAGAAATGTATGGCGCTTTGTGCGGTGCTGAGAAACAACCTTTGCGAGAGTTCCTCATTCCCGGAAAGGGAAGGACTACTTACGCGACCTTTCGAACTACTGGACCTCCTGGAATTCCCTCTTGTGAAGCAACTCTATGAATATCGTAGACCCATAAACACCGAATTGATAGCCACAATATTTGAGGCTGCCTTAAACGAAGTCCGTATAACCCCGTTTACAGTGGCGCTCAACCGCTGCAAAGAACTGAAAGCCGAGCTGAACCTTGCGGATGAAGGAGAACGGTTTACGCGTACTTTCGAGTTGCTGAATATACTTGAGCAATCTCTTGTCGATGCAGAGGATGAGTGGAACAACCGTGAGCAGCTATTTACACAGGACGAGGTAGACAGCATGCTTCTTGGAACGCATGAAGGAGAGCCTGGAGAGCATGAAGAATTATTGACTCAAGAAGAAACGGACGCCCTGATCAAAAAAGGAATGAGCGGACAGGTCCAGCCTCTTACCGATGCGGAGATAAAGGCATTGAAAGAGGGGATGGGGGACAAGGGAGACAGTCTGACAGATAAGGAGAAGCGCATTTTCCTTGACGCTTTTTATGAAGGGGCAGTCGGCCCTACATAAGCACAGAAAACAACAGAAGAGATTAGGAGGGCGCAGGATGCCAGTCGATGATAACGACCAGCGCGTCACATGGGTTGAATTTATCCTTTTGGTGGTCTCAAATACGCTGTTGATGATTCCTAATAACCTTGTAGTAATGGTCATGTTTCCAATTGTAGGAGCATTAGGAGGTTGGCTTTTGGGTCTGACCTCTGTAGGAGCATGGATTGCCAGCGGACTTAGATTAATCCACATTGAGGCCCAGGCTGGTGATTTATACAAAGTCGGGGCGTTGTTCGGTTTTATACGAAGTTTTTTCGTAAGAGATAACAGCCGCTCAAAAGCGAAAAGGTATTGGGCAGGGTGCAACAGGCAATGGAAATAAAGCTTAAGGCAAAATACAAAAATAACGTCAGGGCAAAGCACCTACTCAAGCTTATGAAAATGGTAAACTCCATCGAACAGTCGAGACAAACTGAAGCTGTGAAGGTGTTTTTGATGAACCTCGTAGCTGCCGGGCCGGTTGACGTGATTCCTATACCGAAAAACGTTGCTGATGATATTTCCGAATCGATGTTTGAGGTTATACGGCTGAAATCTTCACTATTCGATGAAGCTGTTAAAACTGGCAAGATGGTGACGCTCGCTGATTACTTTGATGCGCCGGACACATGGCAAATTCCACGGAAGCGGCCAGCGCCGGCCAGAGAAAGCGATGAAGGATTAGGAGAGATATATAATCAGGTATATGAGAAGATTGAAAAGAAGCTCCGACATGCTGAGTTTAAAATCCATTCTTGCGTGCCTTTTGGTTATAGAGGCTTTGAGAGCCTGGTAGACGTAGTAGATATCACAGTTGACACTAAGGAGAAGATAGCGAAGGTTAAATGCAAAGACGGCAACATCATTGAGTTTGGTTATGATCCAGATGGCCGATTTAACGACTGGGCCTACGGAGCTAAAGTGTGGACACCAGAAGAAGCGGAATTTTTTAAGGAGCGCCAGACTATTAGGGATAAACTGCTTAAGGATAATAAAGCCGGGAAGATCACTGATAAAGAGTTTGATGCGGCTATGGATAAGGATCGAAAAATATGTGACAAGGAGTTGAGAAGGCGCTGGAAAGAGATCCAGGAAAAGAAAATTTCCAGAAGTCTAAGGACACCGGAATTGGGGGGATCGTGATGAGCCGGAGTCAAGATATACGAGAAATTGCCATGGGGGAATTGTTAGAAAAGCTTAAGCGCGGCGAGACCGTTGGAGATATTCATGAGGCTATGGAAAAGGAAATGAAGATGGCTGAAAAGGGACTGATACAGCACTTGGGAAAGCAGAAGAGATAAGTTAACGTAAACATCACATAATCCCCTGCAAAATCCCGCCCGTATTTTGTGCCAAAATGTGCTTCCAAAAGGTGATAGTCAGAATTCACGGTGCATTTCCATTCTTGTCGCAAGGCATACAACTTCGTTAAACCAACAAGAACCCTTATTTGCCAAACAGTTTGTTCAGGCTTGCAAAAATGGTCTCAACCGGTATCTGTTCAGAAAAAACTAAAAACGCGACTCAGAGTAAATTGGAAGCACGTTTTGGCATCAGCAAATTGGAAGTTCAAAATGGCGCAGACGCCAAATACAGGGTAAAGTAACAGAAAGTAATGTTACTACACCCAAGCTTTGTCATCCACTGGAAGCATGGAATGTCACTAAGTATGCAATAATGCGCTCTTTCGCGCAATAATTTCTTCTGGATTGGAAGATCAAAATGTCAGAAAGTACAAATTGGAAGCAGAGCATGTCAGAAAGTCTTTAGATTGTGTAAAAGATCGAACCTGACCTACCTGGAATTTTTTCCTCAACCTGTATTGACATTCATTAGATAAAAAGAGTAGTTTTGAACGGTAATCTATGATAATGAACGACTACGAGCAACACTTAGAACAGAAAAAGAGCAAGGTCCTCGTTGAGAATAATGCTCAGGCAATCTTCGATCATCTAACTGAGATAGCCAATCTTGGAGGTATCCACGAGCGGCGGTGGCTGTGGGAGCTACTTCAAAACGCCAAGGACGCAGTTGACGAATCGAGCACGGTATCAGTCGAAATCGATTTCCAGAAGGATCATTTGCTCTTTCAACACAATGGCACGCCATTCACTGATGATGAAATTATCCATCTGATCTATCACGGAACTACAAAAAAGGGATCGATAGATAAGACCGGAAAATTTGGCACGGGCTTTCTAACAACACATCTGTTGTCTAAGAAAGTTCTCGTTTCGGGAATCCTTAATGACGGTAAGGGTTTCAATTTTGTGCTCGATAGAAGTGGAAAGTCCGCGAAAGAAGTTGAAGCAGCTATGGAATCGTCTTGGAGAGACTTCAAGGAAGCTCGTAATGATTACACTAATCACTTTTTTACTACCACATATCGCTATGAATTAGAAGACCAAAGTGAGGATATCGCTGAAAAGGGGTTGCACGACCTACCCAGATTGCTACCTTTCGTTTTGGCATTTAACCCAAAGTTTAAGAGCTTCACTATGAAGACATTGAAAGAGTCAAAAACATTCTTTCGGAGTCACGTTCAAATCATAGACCATAGCACCATTGCAATTGTGTCTATTGAATCAAGCGATGACAGTTCCGCCACTTCTTGTTATACACTTGCGATATCATCCGAAAACAAAACCTCAGTTGCAGTGCCTTGCACCATTATAACGGGTAAAGTGATGGCCAATCCTCTTGACGCAGACATTCCTAGACTCTTTTATGATTTCCCGCTCTTCGGCACTGAGGACTTTTCTTTCCCTGCTGTTATCAACAGTTCCCATTTCATTCCTAAGTCGGAGAGAGACGGGATATATCTCGGCGACAAAACAAGCGAGGATATTGCCATCAATAAACGTATCATAGAAGAAGCTTGCCGCCTTTATATTCACATGACTGAATATGCTTCTTCTTCAAAATGGGAAAACCTTCACGAGCTTGCGTTCATCCCCTCGCTAAAACCTAAAGATTGGTTGGACCTAACCTGGATTAAACGGAGTCTGCAACAGCTTTTAGAAAGTCTTATTACGATGAAAATCGTCGGGACAGATGGGCCTGAGTATGTTTCCCCAAGGCATGCGCTTTTCCCTATCGATTTTCCTCTTAATGATCTTTGGGAACTATCCTCTCCGATTTTCCCGAGTCGCCTTCCTGCAAAGTTTCACATGGAGGCTTGGTTGAAGGTCGTGAAATCATGGAGTGACCTATTAGACAGACGGGTTGAGAGTTTTGACAACACGCTTACCTTCCAGAAACTGTGCGAGTCCCTCTCAGAGTTGAAAACTCTCGAAAGACTGACGGCCACATTGCTTGCAGCAAATGGTGACGCAATCTCTTGGTTAAACAGGCTTTATCGGCTTCTTTTGTCGCAGGAAAAGAAACTTTTGTTTGAATCATATGCTATCATCCCAAACCAGAACGGAGTATTCCAAAAGAAAACCTCTGGTTTGTTTCTCGACGAGCAAATTGATGAAACTATTAAAGATATTTCTAAAACAATTGGAGACGATTGGCGTGACCGCCTTGTTTTAAAAACCGTTTCTCTTGATAACTCACTGTTAGCCCTCAAGTCTCAGGAGGAGGTTTTATCCTCTACGGTCAAAGCTCTCAAACAGCAGGCTGCAAAGAACAATCAAGATTCTCAGTTGCGTGGGCCGGTCATTGACATTCTCATTTGGTTGGTACGTCAAAAGCGGGCTGATGAGATTCCCGATATGCCGGTTGTGTCAAGAAAAGTGGAATCGACTTTATCCACCCCGTTTTCCGCACTCTCTATCACGAGTCGTTTACTTCTGCCGCCAGAACAGTGGCAAAAAGTCCCTACGGAATTCGCTGAGCTCTTCCCCCCTGAATTCATCCTGTCTTCCGAGTATAATGATCGGTTCATGGTTGCGGATTGGCAATTCTTAGCAGAGAATCACTTTGTTTATATAGAACCTTTGTTTGATGAAGACACTGTGTTAGATAACCAATTTATATTCCCTGAAGAAGAGGGACATCAACTTGCAAGTGTTAAATGCTCTCGAATTACCTTCCTTGAACAACCTAAGGATAAAACCGTCATTGACCGGATACGAAAGAACAAACAACGATCCGTTTTGTTCTTAAAGTTCCTGTTGACTTGTATAATCGAAAAGGACCCTAAATGGCAGGTACCAATAGAGGTTCCTTGTGAATGCAGTCTATCCCATCCGGTTTTGCCTTCTCATTGGTTTTACTATGTCAAATCTCGCAGGTGGATTCCCTCGTCACATGGTGGTTCTGAAGCACTCTCTGCGTTAAGCTTGGCCGCTTTAATAGAAAACGAACAAACCTTAATCTCTAAGATGAAGGAAGATAAACCTGCATTTTTCCTTAACAAACTAGGGATTGGCGTTGGCGAGCTTTTGAAAAACGTTATAACTGGCGGCGATGACCTCAAAAAGCTTGAATGGGACAAGGCATTTGGCGCTATTCTTACGAGCGGATTAGATCCCAGTCAACTCCTAACCGAATTCGAAGAACGAGAAAAGAATAGAGAGAAGGTTCTATCAAATCAAGAGTTGGGCAGAAGAATCGAGGGTATATTTGAAGCGACTTTTAAATTGCCAGAGTTTAAGGCACTCGGATTTTCAATCACAAGGAAACCAATCGGTAGCGATTTTGAAGTTGAACACGACTTTATAGAAGGCGAACAAGAACAGGCGCTTAAAATCGACGGATCTAAGCATGGCGTCCTAATTGAGCTAAAAGCCACTGGGAAACCATTTGTGAGAATGACAAACACCCAAGGGAAAACAGCTGTTGATCACCCAAAATCATTCTGTTTATGTGTTGTTCCGCTTCCCGGCAATGAAGTAGATGACGACATTGTTCGCGCTGCCGCACGCTTTGTAACCAATATAGGTGAGTTGTTGAAATCCAAAGTTTCGGAAGCTTCAACTCTACAGGATTTACGAGACGAAGCCGTATCTACTGGGGGTGACATTCAGATTGATATGAGTGAGTCTCAGATAAGGTATAGGGTTAATAAAGCAGTCTGGCAGACTGGAAAAACTTTTGACGAGTTTATTACATTATTGATGACTACTTGATTTCTGCAAAGCAACAAATTTGGCAATAATGGAGGATGTATTTGTAGGGGATATGCCACGAACCTGCCATATTCGCTATGCGATCTTCTCAGCCATATTATCGGCCATATCGGATAATCCCACTTTATCTCTCACCGGGTTTCTTTCCCCGACCCTTCTTCGTCTGTGCTTATTGTTAGGGTTCGCTGGCCGCTCAGGGTCCTTCACTAATCCCAGTTCCTGTTTTAACTTATTCAACGCCGAGTTGTTCGCGGCCAGAAAGCGTTCCCCCTCGTTAGCCTCGCGAAGCAAAGTTTGCAGTTCATTGATGCCGAGGGCGGTTCTCTGAAGAGATTTTCTGGTTAAGACATTGCTCCCATTCCTCAGAGAATCGGCCAGAGACTCGTACAGCCAGTCCTTGAGAATGCCCACGCATCCAATGCTATGCATATAGAAGAATTCCCAGTCGCACGAGAGATCATTCGGCACTTTTTCAATCGGCAACTGTCGGAGCAGTGTCAGGAGTATGTTGATGAAATCATTCTTTTCCGTTTCGTACTCGGCATGATAACGCCCGAAATGCACCACTTTGGTCCTCCTGGCCAATTGCCCACTCAGATTTACGAATTGCAATAACTCATAAGTCCCCACAAGAACATGCGGAACCCCTGACTGGTTGGCTATGGACTTTATATAATCGAACTGATCTTTCAACCTACGGCCACTGGCTACCTTTGTGAAATGCTGTCCCTCATCAAGAAGCGCGACCTGGCAATGCCTGTTTTTCAGGGCGTCTATATACGCCTTGCGGTATTTAAAAGTCTTACGCATTTGTTTGCCGTATTGGGACATTAAATTTGCGACGGCATACGCCTTGTCTATGTCCACCTTGAAGTCAAGCATAGGCTCTTTCAGAAGTTCAAGCTGACTCCAGAAGAAACCTACCCAGTCAAATTGACTTGCCTCAGGCATCTCGACTTCCTGCCTGGTAACGGGAATCATCCCTCTGTCTTGCTCCATTTCACACAAGGCGCTTTTAATGATCTCTTTTTCTATGCCCTTGCAAAGGGTCGTCTTGCCGGCCCCGCTTGGCCCAGGCACCAATATCAACGATGCCCGTTTGGTCTCGCGGATAGCGTGAATGATGTCGTCATGGACCCGCTTGAGAGCAGGATGATTCCTGGTTAACTCGAAGAAATATTCGAGCTTTTCCCTGGAAGACTTGTTAAGCAACTCTCTGTCGAACTCGGGCTTCAGATATTCCAATCAATACTCTCCATAAGATACGAACCTGTGAGGGTCAATGACCCCTGGTGGACACTGTTCTTCATCCTGTGATGCAGCATCATCCTTTTGGGCGAGATCCGGCTGCGCCGTCACATCCTGCAATGCAACTGTTTTCCTAAGCTCTCGGTCCTTGATCTGCTGCCTGAAAAGCTTTTCCTTGTTGTCGTTGTCAACGTGCAACTGGGCAAGATCCTTGGCGCTGATGCGCATGCCATTTGCGGTCAACCGCTTCCGCTGCCGTATAATCTCGCTCCGCACCTGAAGCTCCTTTTCAGTCATGTGCTCGAACTTGTCGAAATACTCGGAAATGCACGTTACCCATTGATTGTCGATATAAGCGTAGGCAGTGCCAATGTTAAACGGATCGTATCTTACAGGGACATCGTTGCCTTCTATCTGAGGCGCCCGGAACATATCGGACCAGTAATAGATGTTCTTGATTTTCACTCCCAGCCTGGGGATAACTCTTGCAGTACCCTTCGGGGTCGAAGGCAGCGTGAATATCCTGAACGCCTCATCATAGACAATAATTCTGTTCGATCTTACGCCTGTCCTGTTAATCCCCAATGCATAGGCATTATTTGGGCTCATGTCCAGGGCGGAATGTTTTCTGGAGCAGTATTTATCGATATAATCCGATAGACTCTTTATAAATTCCTCAAGGGTCCAGACTGCCAGGTTCTTGGGATTATTGAGCTTCGTCACATGCCTGACCTCTTTGGTTATCTGCGTATTCCCTTCCAGCGTGTGGATGAATTGAGTATTGGTAGTGCCGAACAGCCTTTCTAAAACACCGCCAAACCGGGCTTTAGTCGCCGGCCTTGTTTTCTTCGTCACTTCATAACGTGCAAGCAGGGCTTCAAAATATGTCGATTTGAAATCCGAACCGCCATCTACCACGATTATCTGTGGTAGTCTGCTGAACCTCTGAACGCACTGTCTCAATGCCGCCATGCACGACCTGTAACTTGGCGGGTCGAATGAAACGAAGAACGCAAGAACAACCCTTGAGAATGCATCCATCAGAAATGTCAGCCAGGGACGCCCCAGGTTAATACCTTCTGATGAAACAAGCTCTTCGTCCACCTCCGTATGGTCGAGGTGCGCTATTTCAAATGGTCTGTCTCCATGCTTCGGCGTGTCCTGATCCAAACGCCAGAAGAACTCATGTTCATTGGCGGCTCGCTCGCCCTTCCTGGCTTTTGTCTGCTCATATATCGGGCGGCTCTTCAATTCTTTGACAAAGGTCTTGTAGCTGACTTCCGGTAACCGCTTTTCTTCAAGTCTGAGAAGAAGCTTCCCATAAACCTTCATTTTGCCAAGCTGCTTAAAGGTTTCGTATTCGTTCTCGATAAACTCGTAAATCTCATCCAGGACATCGGCACCTATCTTTCTTTCGTCATGCCCCATAGCATAGGTTCTCGGCAAAAGACCCACATAGCCGTCACCGTACAGCCCTTTGGCGATCCTGTACCCGGAGGCCCATCGATATATAGTTCTCAATGATTTTGTGCAGGCAGCGGGCAGTTCGCCTGCATTCAGATACGCGTTGACTATTTTTAGTCTCTGCATAGCTTCCTCATGGTCATCCGGGCTCGCCTTTCTTAAGATGTCCAGGACAGGATTGTCGGCATTGGTAATGCCGGTATCCGCTGCTACTTTGATCTCCCCAGTTATAACCATTTCATTCAGGCGCGGGTTATCCAGCGCGATTATCGTTTCCACCGCATCTCCGGACTTGAGATAGGTCCTGGTTTCGCCGATGTTGATGATTGTCCACTGCTTGCCGTCCCAAAGGATATGTACGCCTATATCGAGCCTTATATCTTTGAGCTCCAATATGGTACTTGGCAGTGCCGATGCCACTCTGGAATAGGCGCGTGCGATATCTTCAGTCATATAGACGCGAACTTTGTCCGGTTCGCCGAGCGCGAAGGCATAGAGGTCCACAAAAATCTGTTCGGCGGCGATCATCATGTAAATATCATCGGCAGCGTTGTCGGAACAGGCGAACAGTTCGTCCAGGGTGATCCCCGGCGAGTCGTTAACTATCGACAGGATAGACTTTGATGCCGACTGTGGCACTATTTGGTCTTCCATCCGGTAATAGTCTTCCAGAAACACTACGTTCCGTTGAAATATACGATTGATCCGGCTGGCAGGATATACGTTGAAGGTAAGCTCCAACTTCGCGGCATATTCTTCTCCAGGAAACATATGCCAGATGCCTTGATTGTCCTTGGAATATCTATGTGGCGATTTGGCCGCAAGTTTTATTAGTTCTTCATCGGTCTTGCACTCTACCCACCCCGCTCCATCTTGGCGTATAACGAAGAAATCTGCTGTATAGAGATGGCCCATCGTCCTGCCTTCCTTTGAATAGATGAGTTTAAGGCTCGGTGGCTGGTCATAGAACTCAAGCACTTCCACGTCGTGCTCAAACTCAAGGATTGTCGGCAGTTCGACCCTGTGGCTCTCGAATTGGATGGTCACTCCCATTTTCCTGCTCGGATAACGTCCGCTTACGTTTTTGGTGGTACTTCCAACACGGCGGGAGGGTTGGGACGAACGAATGCGCTGTATTTCAACAGTCGTTTTGTCCGGGATGTTGTTTTTCCGGCACCAGTCGTTAAATTCTTCCGCGTTTAGCATTGTGGCCTCACTATATTGAACCGTTTTGTTCTACAAAAAGGGCGTGTTCTTTTTTCCACACGGCCCGTACTTCCTTTTCCCTTAAAACCCCGGACTGAGAACCAAGCTTCCTCGCTACAGCATCATATGAAGGATACGTATTCCGACAAATGTCACGGACGGTATCACAAATTTCCTTGAGCCGCCTCTGTTTTCTTTGTTCCCTGTATGCCGACGCTTTTGCGGCTATCCCTTTGCAAAGCTCAGGGAAGCGCTTATATAACGTCCGCTTGGAGCATCCGAGCGCCTTGGCTACCTGCTGCGTAGAGGGTGATGCTTCATTATCCATGGTTAAGCAACCCACTAATATCTGCTCAAGCTTATCTTTCAGTTCCGCATAATTGATTCTCTTAAGGAATCTTGCATGTATCGTTTTATTTTGCCCGTATGGCGGCACTGTGCCGGGATTTTCAATTGGCCGGTTCAGTGTCCCTGTAGTGAACAGTTGCACCAATAGGGTTTTGGTCTCGCGGCACAGGCGTAATAATGTCTCAAGGGACGGATAAGCACCTCTGCGCCAACGCAGAATGACGGATCTTGAAATGTTAAACGCGCTGGCGAATTTGGTAGTGTTGGAACCATAATAATCATCGATGTATTTCATCAGCCCGGCAAGTACCGTTTGTCTATTAGGGAATTGCCCGAGGTTAGGGCCTTCGGCGATAAGCGATTTGAAATTTTCCACGTCCCATTCGTTATAATCGTCAGATTCATGCTGTCCTGCGACATCCCCAAGCCACTTGTTACACTTGCTGCAGTAACCGGGACGGCTGCTTGTTGTGTGGATATTCATTGTCCGTTTGCAATGTGGACACGTCGAAACAAGAGGATGAAAATGTTCGGGACAGATATTTATCGGGTTAAGCGCCCAGATAAGCGGGTCATATACGGCATGTCCTTCCTTTGCCCATTTCTCGTAACATAGCGGGCACCATGAGCGTGTTTCCCTGAACAGGGTCTTGCATGGCAGGACATCCGCCCACGGCAGCATAGTGAGATATATGAGATCATCCCTAAGCGTAAGGCTCTCGACTATCTTCACGAATGCTAAGGTTGCCTTATTTTGCCCGTTGAATGAATAAGCCCTTTCATAAATGCGGCTGCCGCCTCTTGACATGGTATCGTTCAATTTCTGATTCTTTAGCGCCGGGATTATAGCTTTTGACATTAGTGTACCAGTGGTGACATTGTGAGCAATAGCCAAGCGCTGTATATAGCCCGTCAGACTTTCCACAAAAGGTGTTCCGACCCCTATTGGCTTTAGATGGTACAGCCGACTGCGGACAGGGATCGATGGACCGCTGATTTCAGCATCATCATATCTCTCGCTGACCGTTTTTTTAGTTTGGCTTGATTCGGATGTCGATATGGTTTTCATTTATTCCTCATTAATATTGTCGCACGCATCACTCTATCAGAATGCCGTGCCATCGGTTAGATTTAATTAACAATCATTATTAATAAAACACTCTGATGTAATATGTTAATATACTGTTAGAATAATCTTACATCATTTTTTACTTGACTGTCAAGAGGAATGTTAGGTATTATTTACATATGACCATCGGTGCCTATATGAAGGATAAGAGGACGCAACTAGGACTATCCTTGCGGGAGGCCGCTAAGAGGTCTGGGATATCGCATGTCCACGTCAAAGATATTGAGGCTGACAAAATAAAGCCGAGTTTTGAAAAGGTGGTTAATCTTCTCCGGGCCTATAGTGCTGACATTCAGGAGTTCCTTAGCGAAACAGGGTATCTGCCGGCCCAGGTTGATTCCGCATCTGTTGGGAAATTAAACCAGGTGCCGGTTATTTCGTTGGTAGCTGCCGGTCATTGGAATGAGGCCTGCGATCCTTTTCAGCCCGGCAACGCTGATGAATGGGTCGCCTCCGATGTGAAGGGCGAAAATATCTTTGCAGTACGCGTTAAAGGCGATTCGATGGAGCCAGAATTTACAGAGGGGGATATTATTATATTAGACCCTCATATGAAGCCTAATTCCGGCGATTACGTGATTGTAAGGAACGATGAAGGGGAAGCAACGCTTAAGCAGTTTAAACAGTATGGCTACACTCGGATTTTGCACCCTCTGAACCCGAAGTATGATGAAATCATATTAAATGAGAAGCATCAGTATGTGATCGTTGGGAAGGTTGTGGAGAAGAAAAAGAGATATTGATTGGAATAAGTCAGGAACTTGCACCGTTGCTAACAACAGATCGGATCGCAGGGTTTAATCGTGTCTTCAACTGTAAATCTTCCGTAATTTAAATTCCAGAGTCATTGACTATCTTCCGTAGCAACTTAATTCGCAAAAACACTTTATGCGCGAACCTAAAACTTTTTATCCAATATATATTAAAATAAATACTTTAATATATATTTAAATATTATGATATTATTTTATTGACATAATTATAAAAATATATTAATATTTAAATGCTAATGGGAAGAAAAAAGCCAGACGATGTCAATAGGCAAGGATATTCAGTAGAACTGCAACCAGAATTAATTAAAAAGATTAAACTTGCTGCTGTAAACAAAGAGAAACTTGCATATCAGATCGTAGAGGAGGCTCTCAAGGAATATTTTATTCGGGAGGAGTCAGAAAACTATCAAGAGACGCATACACACCAGCAATAAGGTTGAGGTTGGCAAGGGGAATATAAATCAGATGGTAAAGTGGAGGAAATGGAAATGCTGTTAACAAAATACTTTGCTAATTTTGAGAGTAAATATAAAAGCCTTAAAATCATTGATAGAGACTGGTATAAAAATAATTGTGGCGTGATCTCGAACTGCAAAAGCTCTCCATTAAAAGATCAAAAAGGTAACTACACTGAAGAATGGTACCGAGCAAGGATGGTTTGGGCTCTCGTTGATAGTCAAATGTACCCATCAGAGAATATTTGTGTAGAGTTTACAATCCCAAAAGGTAGCGAAGGAGCAAAATCGTTATCGCCGGATATTGTAGTTTTTAAGTCAGCCGACTGGTTTGCTCATTATGAAAAATGGGACAAGAAATTGGCAGTCCCTGACGAATTGTGCAGAGAGTTTTTACTGTTTTGGGAGGCAAAAAATAATTCTAAGAAAGTAGCAAGTTCGGTAACAAAGCAACTTTCGGCAGCGATGAAAGAGTACCAGGGGGAACTGGTCTTTGGGGTTTATTTTGATAATGAACCAGACTTGCTTATTTTTCAAAAAGAGGGAACAAATCCAATAAAAAGATATAACCCTGCAAAGACTATTGATGGTGATGGCCTTTTAAAATTAAATTTGAACAATCGTGATGCATTAATAGATTTGCCTAACTTTAAATTCTTTTTAGGTAACATACGAGCGACAGAGGACGTGAGCAAATTAAATTTTAAAACTAACCAGCCTATTGATGAGGATATATTTAGAAATCTGTTGGAAGTAATTAACAGGATGCAGGACAAATTAAATGTTTCTCATTTACAAGATCTGATAGTTGAATTTCTCACATTAAAGGTTTCTGATGAAAAAGAAGTAAAAAGGAGAAAAAAGAAATATTTTGATTTCTATATTAAATCGGATGAGATAACAAAGCAAGGGTTTGGCACTCAATCCTTTAGAGGTCGGATAGATCAATTATATAGAAGAGTAAAAGAGGAGTATAAAAGCATTTTTAATCCCCGATTATTTACCTATATTGCAGACAAGGATCAATTAAAACCACAACATGGCGATGATGAAAAGTTTTTGATTGGATTGGTTCAAATATTTCAGAAGAAATCTATTTTGGAAACGCAAAACACCAGCTTTAATCAAATAATATTTAATAATTTTGGTAATAATATCGAAAAGGCAAAAGAGAAACAATTTTTCACTCCTATCCCGATAGTTGAAGCCATTGTGAAAATAATTAATCCTCAAAAAGAGGAAACCATTTGTGACCCTTGTTCCGGTATTTGCGATTTCCCCGCAATGGCGTTCAGGCACATTTATAAAGATGAATTAGAGAGTTTGCCCACTGCTGATAAACTTTACGGATTTGATAAAGACCATAGGATATTAAAATTGGCTGAACTGAATCTTGTTTTGAACGGTGATGGCAATGCAAATATAAAGATAATGGATTCAATCACTAATAAATTACTCTCAGATGGATCCGTTGAGGGCATAGATTTTACAATTGAAAATTATCATATTGATGATTGGAATAATAAAAATGACGATGATAAAAGTGTCCGCAAGTACGACGCCATCATAACAAATCCACCATTCGGAAAGAATAGAGATTTAATAACCGGCAAAAATGGGAAATGGGATGTGCCGGAAAACACAATGGAGCTTTATGAGACGTGGTCTGTTTCTGGAAAACCATTTTCTATTGATATGGGAATTATTTTTTTAGAAAATGCATATAAACTTCTTAAAGCCGGTGGAAGAATGGCAATAATCCTTTCCAATTCTATTGCCAGCATAGAGCAATGGGAGCAAGCTAGAAAATGGTTTATTTCAAAAATGCGCATTGTTGCTCTATTCGATTTGCCGGCTAAAACTTTTGGAGAGGCAGATGTAGCGACAACTGTTATCGTCGCATATAAGCCTAAAGCAACTGAAAAAGGACTTCTTAAGGAAGACTATGAAATATTTGTCAAGGAAGTTAAATATGTGGGCTACACAGTTAAAACAAAAGGACGTATTGTCATAATGAGCCCTAGTCCTGTAATTAATGAAGAAACCTATGAGCGAGAAAAAGATAGCAAGGGAAATGATAAACGTCTGTCGGACTTGCCTGATCTTGTCAATTCATTCGGTGACTGGCTTGATGAAAATAAACATCGATATAAACAGATATTTAAAACATTCCACGGAGAAAGTTTTCAGAAAATTGAGGAGTAATTTGATATGAGAGCATATATAACTATTCCCCGCAAGGTTAAAAAAAGTGAATTGTCAAAAAAACGGTATTCTTTCCAGCCGAAGGATTATAGAACGATTAAAAATAAACATCGAAGTTTTGTTCAGCTTCAGAAGCTTTGTCAGTCGTACGATCAAGGTCAAGAGATTGGCTCAGATAAATACATGCAGAAATCTAAGTATAGATTTTTAAAAACCGTTAATATATCAAGGGGCTTTACATTAGATGAGACATCTGTTGAATATTGTGCGCCTTTAAACATTAAGCATCCAAAGAAAGGCAATCTCCTAATAGTTAAAGATGGAGCTGGTGATGGATTAGGTGAAACATGCCTTTATAATCTCAACAATCTGAACAAAACCGATAGTATATCTGCAGGGGTATTGTGTTTACAGATACCAAAGGACAAGCTATTTTATGTCTTGGGGGTTTTGAAGACACAGCACTTTAAAGATTTTTTAAACTTAAAGACGCCAGAAGGCACAACCATAAGGCATTCAAAGAAACTTAGCTTACAATATAATGTTCCATTTCCTTCTAAAAGGAATAACCAGGAACCCGATGAAGTTTTCAAGCTGGTAGATTTAATCGTCCAAAATATTATCGATAAGGAAGAAAAAATAAAGGAGAAAAATAGAATAATTGATGAGATGATTGAATCGGAAATAGTGGAAAATCAAAAAAGAGGCAACTTCAAGTATGTACCTCCCACGATAATGGAAATAAAACGACAACGAAGATTAAATACATCTTTATATACTGAAAACTATAAGGCAATAGAGCATAAAATTAAAAATTATAAAAACGGCTTCTTTTTCCTTGATGAAAAGAATATCTCACCTGGCAAAACGCCTGAGGATTATTATCTAACAGATAAACATTTGAAGAATACATATTTGTGGGTAACTCCCAAAAGCCTATCAAAAAGACAACTTTTATTTAGAACCTATATACATACCAATAAAAAAACAAATACAAAGAAGCACAGTTTAATATTTACAGGGATTCGGTATGTAGGCAATTGTTACTTTATAGAGGATGATGCTGAGCCCATATATTGCAATCAGAATACGCTTATTGTGAATCAGTTTAAAGAATTGTATGAGCAAGTATTTCCCTCTGTGTCAATATAAGTGAGACACCTCCCTTATGCTAAATTAGAGTAGAAGGCCGGGGAGGAAAAATCATAATGATAGCTGCAAAGGTCAATAAAACACAGACAATGGAGGGAGCCAAGTTGACGGTAGCCCATCCGAACCCAGAGGTGCCGGATAAGGCAGTCAGGCGGAGGTTCACTGCCGAATACAAACTGCGTATCCTCACCCTTGCCGATGCATGCACGGGACGCGGAAGTATGGGAACGCTGCTACGCCGTGAGGGACTGTATGCCTCGAACCTCAATGCGTGGCGCACCCAAAGAGAGCGTGGAGTCCTGTCAGCCCTGAAGCCCAAGAAGCGAGGCCGCAAGGAAGCAGTTCGCAATCCACTTATTGCGGAAAATGAGAAGCTCCGCAGGGACAATGAACTGATTATCAAACGTCTTAGACAGGCAGAGATCATAATAGATATCCAAAAAAAAGTATCCGAGATACTGGGAATCCCGCTTGCGATCCCCGAAGGAGGAGAGACCGACTGATGGAAGCTGCAGTGACCCTTTCCTCTGAAGTTGGGATCAAGCATGCATGTGAAGCGCTTGATGTTGCGCGTGCCGGGTTTTACCGCACACAGGCACGCAAAGATGCCCACTTTGTTGAGCCTGTGCAGGATCGGAACTCGCCTCGTTCACTGTCTTCCGAGGAACGGCAGGGAGTACTTGATATCCTCCACACCGACAGATTTGTGGACAAGGCACCCTATGAGGTTTATGCAACTCTTTTGGACGAGGGCCAATACCATTGCTCGATACGGACAATGTATCGCATCCTCGATAAGAACAAGGAGGTCAAGGAGCGCAGAAACCAGTTGCGTCACCCGGTGTATAGCAAGCCAGAGCTTTTGGCTACAGCCCCGAACCAAGTTTGGTCCTGGGATATCACGAAACTTCTCGGTCCGGTAAAGTGGACATACTTTTACCTGTATGTGATCATGGACATCTTCAGCCGCTATATTGTCGGCTGGATGATAGCCCCTGCAGAATCGGCGGTATTGGCAGAGAGGCTCATTGGAGAAACCTGTTCAAAGCAGAATATCGGGAGAGATCAGCTCACGATTCATGCCGACAGGGGTTCATCAATGAAATCCAAACCTGTAGCATTACTCCTGGCCGACCTTGGGATCACGAAGACCCACAGCAGACCGCATACGAGCGATGACAACCCCTATTCAGAGTCCCAGTTTAAGACACTTAAATATCGGCCGGACTTTCCTGAGCGGTTTGGTAGCATCGAAGACTCTCGGAGCTTCTGCCAGGATTTCTTTCCTTGGTACAACAAAGAGCATCGACATACCGGCATCGGCCTGCATACGCCGGAAGCTGTACATTACGGCCTTGCACAAGAAATACAGATAGCCAGGGGTGAAGTTCTGCGCGTTGCATATGAAGCACATCCTGAGAGATTTGTTAAAAAAATCCCTGTGCCGCCGATACTTCCTGAGGCCGTATGGATTAACAAGCCAAAGGCAGCACCAGTTCCTGAAGAGGAAATACACTAAATGTGGACGAGGGGTGTCTCAAAGTCATTGACATATTCCGTTTTTGCTGTGCTATTTAAGCAGTGATATTGGTTTGCAAATGCAACTTGCGCAAAGAGTATTAGGAGTTGTCCCTATTTTATATACTTCTGATCTGATAAAAATACCGATACCGAAATTTCCAAATGACCGCCAGAAAGTAATTTCTGAGGTGTTTTATAACTCAAAGGTCAAAAGCGAGGGTCTCACATTCAGGAATTATCTGGAAAAAGAGAAGAAAAGAAACGAAAAGATCGGGATATTTCAGTTAAACAATGAGGCTCACAGTTTAAGGAATACACTTGAGAACTTGGTGGATCAAATTATCAATGAAAAACCAGTCAAAATTAGCTTCCTGTATTAATCACTATATAACGCTCCGACGCTCATGCATAACGTGTTCACGAGACGAAACAGATTTGGCAGTGTAGATGCGAAAATAACAAAATTAGTAATGTTATAGTTCGTTAATGGCACCCATTTCCTTTAGCTTGAAGAAACTTTTCGCAGTCAGTCTCACGTCTGTTCCGGCCCTGTGAAGTCCCTCCAAGGCGATATCTGGATTGTCCGGATGAAAGCAGGCTATGTATAATTCTGAGAGCTTGGGATCCTTGTAGCCAGTCCTGCCCGGATGGGGCGGAAGTTTGCAGAAATCGGCAGAGGATTTCATGGTGCAGATTGCTTTTTTCGATTCGAACACTTCCTCGATCCCATTCCTCAGGAACTCGCAGCGTGCGATGCGCAAGTCAAAATTGATGTTATGCGCTACCAGGTATTCGGTTCTCCGGACGGCCCTATCAAAATCGCAGTAGACCTCACGTGGGTCTATCCCCGTTGCCCTCATCACTTCTGTGGTGATCCCGTGGAACTTCACAACAGCATCAGGGACCTCTGTATCCTGTTTAATCACATAATCCCTCTCCTCTATAAGCTTACCCTCTTCGTCAAACAGCATCCAGGCGATCTGCACAGCATACGGCCAATTGGAAAAGTCGGAGAGACTTGCTTCAAAAGGGATGAAACCTGTAGTTTCAAAATCAAACACAAGGTATTTGCCCTCAGTCCTCGTGGAGCGTTCGAATGTCAGATCAATAGGTAATGTCACGGCATCATTCTGCTAAATCGGCGATTCTATCGCCTGTAATCATTATTGTCGCATTCGGCATGTTTGGTATTCCTCCTGAGACATGAAAGTTATCACCCGATATCTTCCCAGAAAGGGTAAGATTAAACTGTTTTAACGGACCGAACACCGCGTTGACCGGCCCTCTGTAATGTCTTACTTCTATAGATGCTTTTATATCTTCTCCATAATAATCGAAGTGGCCACGATATAAATAGGAAAGGTCCCCCCCGTTTACCGAACCTTCTTTGACAACAAGAATGCCTTCTCCAAATCTGTTGTTGTTCGTCGCAAAGCTAATAAGATATATACCTGATATCATTTATTGGCCTCCTCTCAGTATCGATTTTAGTTTATAAAAATCATCTTTACTACGCGGAAATTCATTAAATACTTTGGTTATTCTTTCAGATATGGCTTTCTTAGAGGTTTGTTTGAGAACCATATCTGGCAGATCGTCAGCATTATCCACACCAGATATAAAGAGTTTAATGTCCTCCGGAGTTAATTCCAGCGATTTCAGATAGTCATAAAAGGGGTTTTGTTCTGAGAGATTATGATTTTCCGCTTGATGAGAAACATCAGTCACTTCTCTCGGGTGTGATTTTTCACGAGCATTCCCCAGTTTGAGGGGTTAGTTTTTCAAGAGCATTCCCCACCCATTTTTCAGGGCATTCCCCACCCCATAGGTGGCAACCAGGTGTAGCAATCTTGATAACCGTCATACTACGTCCCAAACCAAAAATATGGGAGGTGGTATGTCAGACAAGGAGTACACCGTGATTGAGATTGTGGATGTTTTGAGAAGGCTGGCAACTGGAGACAATATCAGTGCTATAGCGCGGGCAACAGGAATGGACCGTAAGACCGTTCGCAAGTATATCAGGATTGCCGAGGCGAAAGGATTAGCGAATGGGTCTGATCTAACCCTTGAAGATATTGCATATGAGGTATTCAGGGAAATAAACGGCAACGGCAACGACAACGATATAGATGGCAATAACAGGGACAGCATATTACTTCCTCACAAAAGCAGCATCTCAGAGTGGTTAGAGGATGAAAAGCTAACCATAACCAAAGCACACATCAAGCTGTTAAGGAGTGGAGTCGAAACAAGCTATAGCTCTCTGTACCGCTTTGTGCAGGAACATATAGGCATGCCCGGCAACTGTGGTACAGTGCGCATGGCCGAGACTGAGCCCGGTGAAGTGGCAGAAGTTGATTTTGGCAGGCTGGGATACATCTTCGACAAAGCCCTGAATAAGTTGAGGCTGCTGCATGCCCTTGTCGTCACGCTCGTGTTCAGCAGGTATCAGTATGTACACGTCACACACAAGCAGGACCTGCCGGCGCTTATTAGAGGGATAGATGATGCGTGGGAGTTTTTCGGCGGCGTCACCAGGCGTCTCATAATCGATAACATGAAAACCGCCGTAGTGAAGGCAGACCGCTATGACCCCACATTCACCAAAACATTCCTGGAGTACTCACAGCATCAAGGTTTCATCATAGACCCTGCAATAGTACGACATCCTCAGGGGAAACCCACTGTGGAAAGACAAATACCCTATGTCCGTGGAAACTTCTTCAAAGGGGAAACGTACATAGACCGTGAGCATGTTCAGAGAGAAGCAGTTAAGTGGTGCATGAATGCGGCAGGAATGCGGATCCACGGCACGACAAGAAAGAGGCCGAGGATAGTTTTCGAAGAGCAGGAAAAAGGACTGCTGCTGCCGTTGCCGGAGGAACGCTTCGATGTTCCCAAATGGGGCTTTGGCAGCAAGGTACATCCAGACCATCATATCCGCTTTGGGAACGCTCTGTATTCGGTGCCTGACGAATATGTTAGGGCAATGGTGGATGTCCGTGCCGACAGCAAACTTGTGCGTATCTATCATCATAACGAAGTGATCAAGACCCACCCTGTGAAGTCCGCTGGCGGACGCTCCACCGATTACGAAGATTATCCGAAACATAAAACAGCCTACGCCATGAGGAGTTGCGATTACTACATCGGCAAGGCGAAAGAAGCAGGCACCAATTGCGGCAGCTTCATGGAACAACTGCTTTCCGGGGACTTCCCCTGGAGCAAACTCAGACAGGCGCAGAAGCTTATGCGGCTTTCAGAGAAATACGGAACGGCGCGGATAGAGCAGGCCTGTAGCCGCGCTCTGTCCTTCAGCCTTATCGATGTTTACAGAGTGGAGAACATCGTAAAACTGGCCTTCGGCAAGGAGGTCGAAAAAGGAGGTGGTAAAGAAAGAGGAGTTGTGGTGCCGGGCCGTTTCGGACGTCCGGCGGAATATTTCAAACAGAAAAAGGAGGAACAAAAAGCACTATGGGAATAACGAATGAACTGAAGCAAACATTGAAGCGAATGCGGCTGTCAGGGCTGCTGGCTACTCTTCCCGACAGATTAGCCTATGCCAAGGGAACAAAGCTCTCTTACACAGAGTTCCTTGAACTCATCCTCAATGATGAAATCCAGAGGCGAGAGGATGTAATGCTTGCCACAAGGCTAAAGAACGCCACGGTAGATATTGATCAGACCTTCGAGCGGTTCGACTGGGATGCAGCGATCACTTTGGACAGGGACAGGCTCAAGGATCTTCTCAGCCTTGAGTTTGTGGGGCGTAAAGAAAACGTACTCATTTGCGGCCCTGTGGGCGTTGGGAAAACTTTCATCGCAAACGCCCTTGCCCACAGCGCCTGCAGACGAGGGCAAAAGGTGCTCATGCTCAGAGCTAGCGCGATGTTCAAAAAACTGCTACAGAGTAGGGCTGATAACTCACACGGAAGAGAGCTGATAAAACTTATCAGCCCCGAACTGCTCATCATAGACGACTTCGGCCTACAGAAACTTACCGAGGAGCAATCTGGCGATTTCTATGAGGTCGTCATTGAGAGGTATGGAAAAGCGTCCATAGTGATTACCAGTAACAGGGATGTGGACGAATGGATGGCGCTCTTTGATGATCCTATTATGGCGAACTCGGCACTCGACCGCATTGCGCATAATGCACACCAACTGGTAATCGAGGGAGAAAGCTACAGAAGAAAAAAAGACCCCAGGAAAAAAGGAAAAGCATAAGGTTGCTTATGTTTCATCAGATATGCTAAAAAATCAACGATAGGATGCTACACCTGGGGAATGCCCCTGAAAAAGTAACTGGGGAATGCAGCTGAAAAATGACAATGTTGAGTGCTAATCTAGTACAAAGTATTGTTCCCGAAGACATCAGGCGTGATCTCCATATCCGCTTTGTTCAGCACGGACGGACTATCTGTAAACCAAAGCCTAAATGCGGAATATGTGTACTGATGCATATCTGTGCTTATTCTAAGGACAAAACACATGGGTGCTAAAAACGTGAATTACACCCGGTTCCTTAAGTTTGAAGAAACTTTTAGCAGGTTTGTCAAATCAGGGGGCAAGGCCAATAATGGGGCTTCCCGGAAGTCATTTTTGATGGGGTGAGACAGTCCGCAGTGACAAAATGTGAATCGGCTATCAATTAGCTTCTCTTTAGTTCTTGTGGAAGAAATGCGTCGATCTCTGCATCGCTGAAGGTCATATCCTCAAGTTTCTTTAGCGCCTCTTGTGCTTTCTTGTATGCTTGGAATGTTGTACTCGGAGCACCGCTATAGACCGTGTAAAGTTCCTTAACCAATTCATCACGATTGCCCTGCAATGATTCGAGAGGTTTTTCCGTCATTCTCAGATCCACGAGCAGTGACAGGTATTTCTCTCGTATAATCCAAAGATCATTTGCCGCCTGCTTGTGTTTCTGGGCGAGTTCTCCGAGATCGTAGTTCTTCATATATGCATTAAGAACCAGTAATGCTGTCGAGAACAACATGCCAGCCACAGCCCCGACCTTGCCAGCGCCAAAGATGGCGGCTAGAAACCCGCCTGTTGTGATAGCGGAAAGTATAATCTGCCAGATTTTGATTGTCCTTAGCCGAGACAGGAGAATGTCTGCACACTTTTCATGGGTCTTATGAGAGTAAACCACACGCCCGTAACACTCGCGCAACTGACCCTCAAGAATACGGCGGCTATCGACCGTGTCGTCAGTCTGGGAATGCTGATCCAAAAATCTCCCTCCATTTCTGTTTTGCCGACCACTCCTGTTTCGGGTTGGCAGTTTCGTGAGTTATCGCATCCAGTGAGATGTTGTAACATCGCTTGGCCTTGTACTGAAACAGCCCTTTTCCGTAAACCTGCTGCCCACTCCCAGGTGCTTTCCAGTAAGTCTGCTCAGAATCCTGTTCGGACATCCACTTTAAGAAATCTCGGCACAGGTAATCATAGTAGAGATACGACTTGTCTCTATGCTCCCACCCGATGATGAACTGATAAGCCAGCGTATCGACGAGCAGCCCGCCGATAGGAACGTCCCACTCGCGCTTCCAAGATCGCATCATACGGCATAACGGAGCAAGATTGCCGTTGCATGCGATATTCCTGTCTCGAATGGCCTGAATCTCTGGTCTGGGATTCGTAGTTTTCCAATTCCCTCCAGCGTTCGAATCCGGAAAAGTGTAACTCCCTATCTTGTTGGTAAAGACTGGCACAACTTCAAATGTTATCCTGTCCGTGAAGCTGACGGTCACTACTTGGCCATCGGCGCCGAGGCTCGATGTTGGGTATGTTGTCTGCATGGAGGAGCGAACGGCTTGCAATAGGGCTGATTGTCCATTTCCTTGATAAGCATCGTAATTAAAGTATATCTCGCAAGGCAGCTCGAACACCATATCGAGATCGCTGAAGCCATCAATAGCTGTGTTCCGGCCATACGAACCGACATAGAGACTGTGGGAAGTGTCGGAAGTGGTGTCCCAGAAGTCCGTGTTGAGGCGGCGCGTGATCGCCTTGTAGCGATTAGAGATGGTTCCACCATCTTGTACTTGAATGTTCGTGCAAAATGTACTGAACCATTCTGCCAGTCCCATTATGTTTCTCCTTTTAATAACAAATGTTTTGATACGGCTATTTGTGATGTTCCCTTATATATTCCCGCACGCCTTTTATTGATGTTTCACCGGATTTTTCGCGTAGGGTTCCCAGCTTCGTATTTGGCGGCACTTTTGAAAATTCGGGATAATCTTTTGCCAGATTCCCTGCGCGTGAATTACCATTTTCCCTACGGAAAGCACCTTTTTGGGTTCGTTCATGTTTTGGCAATGGCATAATGTTTTTTATCCTCCTTTATGGCTTAGTCTCATTATCTTAGGGCTTTAGTTTTTGTTTATAACGCTAAGGTGTGTCTTTAGTCCAAAATATGTAGACTTCACCTCTTGCTCATTAATAGCAAGTAATTTGCTAAATTCTGATACTCCATATTTCAGTTTAAATCTATGGGTATCTATAATTTCCTTGAGCAAGATAGGTTCCTCAATAGGAATATCCAGCTCAGGGGGTTCTTTAGTCTTATAACCAGCTTTGCTTAATTGCACCCAAAGATACCTATACTGCCTCTGAGTTATTTTTCCAATATCAAAAGCACGATGCAAAATTGCCGCCATTGAAACTTTCCAGTAAAGCTTAAGAGTAGCAAGCTTTTGTAGGGTTAAATTTGATAAAGATGGAGCGATTTCCTGTTTAGGCATGAGAAATTCAGCTGCAAAGTTATGAGCCTGGTCTTCCATATCAGGGGTTACTGTTCTATGCATAAAGATATGACCCATCTCATGAGCAAGCGTAAACCTTAGGCGGTCTCCAGGAATATTTTCATTAAAGAAAAATAGTGGCGGTAATCCCGGCACCCAGTGGCTAAGGGCATCAAGAAGCCGAGTTCCAAAATCACATTTGATTACTACTCCACCAGCATCTTCTATACTTTTAGTTAGGCTCTTAATTGGACCGCGCGGAATTAACCATGACGCTCTTACGGCGCGGGCAATCATCTCGACATCTCCGTCATACTCGTCAATATCATAATGTTTAAATTTACTCTCGGGCACATTGACTGATCTCAGCAGTCTCGCTATATGCATACATTGAATATTTACCTTTGCATGCACTCTGCCTATATCCTTAATGGGAAGACATTGCCGCTTTCTATGGTAAAAGAGGCTGGCTCCTATCCCATAAATAGGGTCTGTTTGTGAAAAAAAGTGTTTAGGATAGTCTAATAAACGTACTAAATCGTTCAGTAAATTATCTGACACATTCAGCATTCCGCCTTCAATCTTAGATATTTTCCCTTGGGAAACACCCAGCAAATCTGCTAATTCACTTTGAGTATACCCCCTTGATTCTCGTGCAACTACCACCATATCGGGGTTAATCGGCTTGCTCATAGTTTTCCCTCTTTTCTGCTTCTTTGACTGATACCCGTTCAGATATCTTATTCACTGGAGTCGTAACATGGAGTTCAACAATCTCAGAAGGAACCGTCTCTTCGTCCAGTTCGAAATCCCACGCATTACAAGATCCATTTGGACAGGTAATGTAAATAGCGTTAATGGCGGTTTGGAGGTCGTTCAATTCGTATCCCGCAACGAGTCGTGTTAAATGAGGTATCCCGGGGAGGTCCAACTGTTCCCAAAACTCTAAATTCTGGGGGGTTGGATAGTTATGATGCCTTTTGTCCTCATCCAGCTTTTTAAACCTTACTAGCAATTGACCATCAATCTGTACAAGAAAAAGGCCCTTGATCTCACACATATAGACACTATCATCGCCTTCAAAAAGTCTTCTGGCGTGATGTACCATATGATCATGAACTATATTAGCCCGGGTTCTTGGGGTATGGATATGCCGCACATGTCCATATTGAGATTCATAATCTTCCCATGCCTGTATTACACTTTCCCGAAGCCGAGCTTTGTAAGGATCAAGAATGGTTTTTGCCGCCGCCTCTGATATAACCATCAACAACCTCCAATTTTTTCATATACAGCTTACCAAAAAGTATATATGGAACGTTGTCAATTGTCAATAAAATTATTCCAGATATTATTCTAATAGTGGAAATACACCATGAATTCAAACAGATATTTTTTGTATTAAATATTACAGAATGATGGAAGATGGTAATAAATGATTATTCAACTTGTAAGTGGCGGATCGCCTGGGCACTGAAATGGGAATTCTGTTTGTCCGTTCCATAATGCGAACTGCGGACTCTGGTCGTTAATGGTCCCTTTATCCATATTCCACGGTTTCAAATCGTTTATTAGTTCCGTGAATGACTCAGAATTGTCAAAAGCCTTCAAAAACGTCTCCAACCTCTTTGCCACTTCGTTAACTGCTTTATTAAAGACGCTGTTTTTGTAATCGCCCCTTGTTCCATCCGGTAATGTTATGTCTGTATAATATTTTGTTTTGTCGCTCGGCAGTATGTCAGTACTCCTGTGATATGCCATGCCAGGCGCCAAGGTTCGGGCAACTGGTTTTGTTCCGAGAGTCATTACCATATTATATTCATAAAACCAATCTTCAAACCTCGGAGATTCCGATCTGTAAAAATCAGAATAGTTTTGACTTAATATAAAATCCCAAAAATTTTCTATTTCATTATCGAGTACATATGTTGGCAGAACTGTTAGTGATTGCTGGTCCGCATCAGACGGAGATGATTCGACACGACAGTCCTCAAGAATGTCCTTAATCATCCGCACATCAATCAATTCTTGGGCAGGATAGCTGTATACGTCATGAAATAGCAAAGAATCCTGCACGACTTCGCAATATAAATGGTCATGTTTATGATTTTCATAGCATCCGCCCACGAGCTCATAGACAACTGCATGAATAACAACGTCGGTTATCACATGGGAATAGTATCCCATTAACCACGCTGCTTTCTTAAGGTATGAGTCACTGGCCCAATCTGCTGATGGACGTAATTTCTGAATACCGATGTTTATAAAATTGCCTGTGTTTTGCTTGTGGAATTTGTCACCCCACGTCCACTTATTACGATCTGTACCTGAGTTATATCCAATCGCCAAAGCTGGATATGGAAAATCAGGACTTACAGAACCAAGGCAGACATATGAAAAGTATTTGGCAGATTCGTCAGGATTTGTGATGCTCTGATACGAGGCAAGCGAGACATTTGCATAAAGCTTTCTCAGAGCCTCCCTTGTTACTAAACAGTGAACATACGGCCCTGCCACTTTATCCTCCCCCAAAAAATATCAAACTATTCTGAAATGGACTTTACGTCTGAACACTTGATAACCAATTATAACAGATTCCATAAATGAGATACTGGACTGTTAGACTTCATTTCCAATAGAGTTGCACGGAGCGACACCTCGGCAGTCCCATCAAAATTGGAAGGATCTTTTGTCATCACCATATTGGAAGCAAGCTCTGTCAATTTTGACAAAGCTTGGGTAAAGTGACAAGTAAATGGCGGTGCAGGGAATCGAACCCCGGACACTGCGGATATGAGCCGCATGCTCTAACCATCTGAGCTACACCGCCTCTTGGCAACTTGTCATTATACCAAACAGCAGAATTTTAAGGCAATTTACTGATCGCCCATAATTGCCCTTGTATCCTCATATTTAACCATGATTTTGTTTCATTGAATGCCCCATTTTGTATGAGGCGCTAAAGATTATCTTTTATGAGGCAAGCGAAAAAAGTTGTTGAGAAAATTACCGATAAATCGATTAAGCCGGTTTCTGTCCTGTAACGAGGCAGTCCATTTCCTCGCCGTGCCGCACCTGCTGCACATTCGCAAATCCTGCCCTTTCCATACCTTCTTTCACTTCTTTGAAGGTATAGGTGTCCCCATCCCGCGTGTTTACGAGCATATTTATGGCGAACATTACGCCTGCCGGAGGTTTTGTGCGGGATTCTTCCATGATGTGGTCCCGGATTAGCAATGTCCCGCCGGGTTCCAGCGCCCTCAAAATCTTGGTGTACAACTCCAGATTTCTGGCCGGACTGTTTTGATGGATGATCGCCGAAAGGAGAGCCAGGTCGCATCCTTTGGGAAGTTCGCCCTCGTAAAAGTTACCGGCAACGAGATCAACGCGGTTTTCGAGCCCTTCCTTTGTCAGTCTTTCTCTGGCCATGGGAATGACATTTTCGAGATCGAAAAGCACGGCTGTCATAGCCGGGTTACGGAGCAAGAAAGCGATGGTATATGTGCCGGAGGCTCCGCCAATATCAAGCAAACGTTTGAAACCCGACAGATCGTAGTCATCGGAGATTTTACGAGCAAGCTCGCGGCCTGCCACATGCATGGCGCCTATAAATGACTTCCAGCTTTCGTCATCTATGGATATGCCCGGCTTCAGTTCGGGATGTCCCCCTTCCTTTACAACTTCCGTGAGATCGCTCCATGTGTCCCAAAGGCGGTTCATGTGCAGGACCATCGGAAGGACAGTTTGCGGATGGAGGGCTGAAAAGAACGCACCGTTTTCCGTCGGCTTATAGATGTCGTCCTGTTTTTCGAGCAGACCGAACATGACAAGGCAATCGAGAACTCTGGTAACGGCCCGTGCGTCGAGCCCTTTCTCCCTGGCCAGTTCTCCGGCACCGCACGGTTTTTCATCGAGCCTGGTAAAAAAGTTGAGTTCTGCGGCAGTCAAGATCACGCGGCTTTTCATGAACCCTCTGGCTTCAGCTACAACAACATCCGCCTGTCCCATTGACCACCACCTCCACGTTTTCTGTTTCGATTAAATTTCTCTGCCGACTGCCCGGGCTACCGGTTTCAATTCCTGCATGAGTTTTGCAAAGAACTCCGGCCGCAGCGATTGCTCTCCATCCGAAAATGCCTCTTCCGGGTTTGTATGGACCTCTATGATAAGCGCATCGGCCCCTGCTGCAACTGCGGCTTTTGTCATGGGGGCGACCAGGTCCCACTTTCCAACGCCGTGACTCGGATCGACAACAACAGGCAAGTGAGTAAGCTGCTTGAGGACCGGCACCGCGCTTAGGTCAAGTGTATTTCTGGTGGCAGTCTCAAAAGTCCTGATGCCCCGTTCGCACAGCATGACATTATGATTGCCGCGGGACATGATGTATTCAGCGGACATCAGCCATTCCTTAATAGTAGAGGAGAGCCCGCGTTTCAACAGCACCGGCTTATTGACCGAGCCCACCTCAAGAAGGAGCCTGAAATTCTGCATGTTCCTCGCACCGATCTGGATAATATCGGCGTATTCAATGATTTTGTCAATATCCCGCGGGTCCATGATTTCGGTAACGACGGGGAGTCCTGTTTTTTTGCTGGCCTCGGCAAGGTATTTGAGTCCTTCCTCACCCAGACCCTGGAAAGAATAGGGGGACGTTCTCGGCTTGTATGCGCCGCCCCTTAAGAATGTCGCGCCGGCGTCTTTTACCTTTTCCGCAATGCTTGCAAGAATAGTATTGTTCTCCACCGCGCAGGGACCGGCAATTACCTGGATTTTTTTTCCGCCGATCACAATTCCTTTCACCGTTATTTCTGTGTTTTCTTTTTTGAAGTCGCGGCTTGCGAGCTTGTAAGGCTTCAAGATCCTGACCATGTTTTCAACGCCGGTCATCGCCCTTATCGCGTCTTCTTCATCTTCAGTGACCTTGGAGGTATCGCCGATAACGTGTATGATCCTCAGCTCTGTGCCCTGTGATACCATTGCCTTCAGTCCTTTGCTCTCGAGCTTTTTGAGAATATGTCTCGTATCTTCTTCGGAAGTGTCAGGCTTCAGAACAATAATGTCCATGGATTTTTCTCCTTAAACAAAATGGCAAAAGGCTAAGGGCTAATGGCTAAAGGCAAAAAGTTAATGACAAAACACGGACAGACTTTTTTTCTTTTTTTAAGCCTTTTGCCCTTTGCCCTTAGCCATTAGCCTTCTTTTTTAGCCTAATGCCTTTTTTAATGCTTTTATAAAACGCCTGTTCTCCTCGGGAAGTCCTATAGTCACTCTTACCTCTTTGGGTCCCATGGGTCTGACTATGACGCCTTCATGGAGCAGTGAGTTGTATAGAGCGCCTGAGTCGACAGGCAAGCGCAGGTAAATAAAGTTCGCTTCTGTAGGAACAAAGGTCAGGTTGAGAGAGGATAGTTCTCCGTATAGCAACTTCTTACCTTCCTCGTTAATGCCGATCGATCTTTCGAGGTGCCCGGTGTCATCCAGTGCATGCCGGGCAGCTACTTGTGAAAGCGAGGTCGTATTAAACGGGAGTCTGATCCTGTTGAGTTCGGCGAGGAGCTCTTTTCTTGCAATGCCGTAGCCTATTCTGAAACCCGCAAGACCGTATGCTTTTGAGAAGGTCCTGAGTATGAGGATGTCTTTGTCGCTGCGGAGGCGCCTGAAGGTATCAGGATATGCAGGGTCAGTGACATATTCATAATATGCCTCATCAACGACTACCAGCACTCCGGTCGGGACCTTGTTCATGAACGCCTCGAACTCATCTCTTCCGTTGATTGTGCCGGTAGGGTTGTTGGGGTTTGCGATGAAGACCATTTTTGTTTTTCCGGTAATGGCAGCAGCCATTTTTGTGAGGTCGTGCCGGAAATCTGTAAGCGGCACCTGAACGGAAACCCCATTTACCGACTGTACGGACAGGTGGTAAACAACGAACGACGGCGTTGCCATAACCGCCTCATCTCCATATCCCATAAATGTCCGGACAGCTATGTCCAGCAATTCGTTTGAGCCATTGCCGAGTATTATCTCATCGGGACTTATGGTTGCTCCCCGCAAAGAGAGCTTTTCTGAAAGGGCGTTTTTAAGGTAATAGCCGCCGCCGTCGGGGTAACGGTGCAGATCTCCTCCGGTTTTAAGGCATTCTCTTACGGCATCAAGTGCCTTCGGTGATGGACCGAGTGGGTTTTCATTGGATGCCAGCTTTATACACTCTTTTAGGCCAAGCTCGCGTTCAAGCTCTTCCGTTGGTTTGCCCGGGATATAGGGCTTGATACGCGCAACATAGTCACAGGGCTTTATCATTATTTATCTTTTTCCATACTGTCATCTGCAGGATAAGACCCTAAATGCTTCATGTAAAGAGACTTCTCCCGCACGTCGTCCAGTGCCTTTTTGACTTTTTTATCTTCTATGTGTCCTTCCATATCGACGAAGAAAATATATTCCCATGCCTTTCTTTTGGATGGCCGGGATTCGATCTTGGAGAGGTTTAATCCGGCCTCCCTGAAAGGAAGCAGCAATTCATACAGCGCTCCGGGCTTATCTTTTACCGAGCATAAAATCGATGTCTTGTCGTTGCCTGACCTCGATGGGAATGTTTTCGCTATGACCAGGAAACGCGTATAATTGTCTTTCCTGTCTTCTATGCGCTTTTCGATAAACTGCAGATCGTAAAGCCTCGCCGCCATTTCACTCGCAATTGCGGCAGCATCGGGATTTTTTGATGCGAACTCGGCAGCCTTTGCCGTGCTTGCGGACTCAAGGAGCGGAATGTTGGGCATATTTGCGGCAAGCCATATCTTGCACTGCGCAATGGGCTGAGGGTGAGAAAAGATCCTTTTCACCTTTTTTCTATCGCCGCTTAAGGACAATAGATTCTGCGATACCTCCAGCAGCGCTTCGGCGGATATTTTCAGGTCGTAGTCCATGAACATATCAAGCGTGGAACTTACAACGCCTTCATTAGAATTCTCTATCGGCACAAGGCCATAATCGGTTCTTCCTCCTTCAACAGCATCAAAGACCCCTTTAATGCTGTCTACCGGAAGATACTGCGCTGAGTGCCCGAAGTGCCGGAGAGCCGCAAGGTGGGTGAATGTTCCGCCCGGTCCGAAATAGGCGACTTTGAGCGGCCCTTCAAGTGAGAGCGAAGCCGAAATTATTTCCCTGAATATGACTTTTAATGCATCATTCGGGAAAGGTCCTCTGTTTAATGCGGTAACGCATTTTATAATTGCCTTCTCACGCTCCGGTGAGTGGAATTTAAGATTGGCCACTCTTTTTATTTTTGCTATATCGATCGCCAGGTTTGCTCTTCTGTTTAAGAGTTCCACAATTCCGGAGTCGATAGCATCTATTTCCCGCCGCTTGTCTTCAAGGTTCGGAGTTTTATTTTTTCGCACGGCCATAGTTTTTAATAGTACAGGAATATTCTCCGTTTTTTCAATAAATAAAAAAGCAGGTTATGGGTAATAGGCGATAGGTGATGGGTCTAAAATCCTTAGCCTATGACCTATAACCTATGACCCATAACCTGACTTTTATTTACAGCTTGCGGAGCCTTATTATGTTAGTCTTGCCAAGGAAGGGTGAACTTGCAACAAAGACAATGCTGTCTCCTTTTTTTACGAGGCCGTCCTTAACCAGTGATCTGTCTATGTCGGCCATGGAATCGATGTCCAGTATCTCATTGTTTCCACGCTTGATCATTTTCCCTGTAACGCCCCAGTAAAGCGGCATTTGCCCCAGCGCCCGTTCGTCCGGAGTTAATGCAATGACCGGAATTTCAGGCTTTATTTTGGCAAGGAGTCTGGCGGTGAACCCCGAAATGGTAAAGACCACGATGGCCTTTGCCCCGATATCGCGCGCTGCGTTGCAGGCGCCGTCGGCAATGGCCTCAGCGAACATGTTTCCGGGCTGATAAGGGGACTGAATCTTATGAAACAGGGTTTCTTCGGTATATTTTATTATGGTATCCATCATTTTAAAAGATTCAAGCGGGTATTTGCCTGAGGCAGTTTCAGCGGATAGCATGAGGGCATCAGTCCCGTCGAGGACGGCATTGGCGACATCGGAAGCCTCTGCCCTGGTCGGTCGTGTATGCTTGGTCATGGACTCAAGCATCTGGGTGGCAGTGATCACCAGCTTGCCTTTTTTGTTTGCGAGATCGATAAGCATCTTCTGGATGATGGGCACCTTTTCAGTCGGCATTTCTACGCCTAAATCACCTCTTGCCACCATGATCCCATCAACCATTTCAATAATTTCTTCTATGTTATCTATCGCCTCCGGTTTTTCGATCTTTGCGATCAGGGGAGGGAGGGTTATCCCTTTTCGCTTCGCCCATCTCAAAACGATGTTGATGTCGTCCGGTCTTCTCACAAAAGAAATGGCAACATAATCGACGCCCAGGGACAGGCCGAACTCCAGGTCAGACCGGTCCTTCACAGTAAAGGCATGAAGCGAGGTCTTTGATGCCGGGAGGTTGACTCCTTTTTTAGATTTTACCACTCCACCTTCCATGACTTTTGCCCTGAGCGACTTTGGCGATTTGCCCACCACGGTAAGCTTGATCAGGCCATCGTCAATCACTATATTCTCTCCCTCCTTAACATCTTTAAGCAGTGCGGGATAAGATATGAACAACTTTTCAGTGGTGCTTATGTCCCTTCCGGGGAAAATGGACACTTCCTTGCCCTTCTTGAGCAGCATGCTTTCGCCTTCGACATCGCCCAGCCTTATCTTTATTCCCTGGAGGTCCTGGAGGAGCGAAACAACTTTTTTCTGCTTCCGTGCTTCTCCGCGAACAATGGCTGCAACGTTGCCCTGGGTTTGGTGGTCGCCATGAGAGAAGTTTAACCGTGCTACATCCATGCCGCTCATTATGAGGGAACGAATCATTTTGTGTGTGCTTGTTGAAGGACCGATAGTGCAAACAATTTTTGCTTTTCTCATAAACGCTCCTTTTCAAGCAAAAAGCAGAAAGTAAGCAGTAGGCAGTAAGCAGTGTTTATCTGCCCTCAGTGCTTATTGATCTTTCTACTGCTTAGTGCTTACTGTCTACAGCCTACTGCTTACTGATCTTTTCTTTTTGCTGCCTACTGCCTACTGCTTAGTGCTTACTGTTATGCTGTGCTTAAGGCGTTCTTCCCCTTTTGACGGGTAGTCAGAACGGTAATGGGCTCCCACACTTTCTTTTCTTTTTAATGCCGCTTCAGTAATTATAAGGGCCACGGTAAGCATGTTCTTCAACTCGGTATCTCTCCTTGACGCAAACTCCATATCGAGAATAAAGTTCCATTCGGAAAGACGCTTCAGTGCCTCCCTGAGGGATGTTTCGCTCCGTATTATGCCCACATCTTTCCACATAATGTTTCTCAGAGATTCCCTTACACTGTCTGCATGGGGGAGCGTATCATACGATTTTTTGGGGGGACACCCTCCCGTCAAGCCTGCAGCGCCGCTTTTCCGGTCTGCAGGGGAAATGTGCCGTGCAGCGGCCCGGCCGGCCCTGTATCCATACACCAGCCCTTCAAGAAGACTGTTGCTTGCAAGCCGGTTGGCTCCGTGAACACCGGTGCAGGAGACTTCCCCAGCCGCATACAGCCCCTGCACCGATGTGCAGCCGTTGTTGTCTGTTCTTACCCCGCCCATGAAGTAGTGTGCAGCAGGGGAAACAGGGACCAGGTCGCGGGTTATGTCAACAGAGTATTGGAGACAGGTGGAATAAATCCTCGGGAAGCGGCTTTTTATGAATTTGCCTTCAAGGTGTCTGAGATCGAGATATACATGGTCTGTTCCGGTAGCGGTCATCTCGGATATGATAGCCCTTGATACCACGTCCCGCGGAGCAAGTTCCGCATCGGGATGGTAATTCTTCATGAATTGTTCTCCGCGTTTGTTTTTTAAAAGCGCCCCTTCGCCCCGCATGGCCTCGCTGAGGAGAAATTGAGGGGCGGGAGGTATAAAAAGGGCGGTGGGATGAAACTGAACAAATTCCATATCTTCCAGTATGGCACCCGCCCGGAATGCGATAGCCATTCCGTCCCCGGTTGCCACAGCAGGGTTGGTAGTCCTCGAAAATATCTGCCCGGCTCCTCCGGTGGCAAGCACGGTCGCTTTAGCCTCTATGTAATAGCCGGCAGTCGCGTTTATGGTGCAGCCGCCTTTGCAGGTTCCACTCTCAATAACGAGGTCCACAGCGGTGCTGAAAGGAAGCCTTTCAATATTTTTTTTAGACCTCGCTTTGTTGATAAGCACCCGCTCCAGCTCCTTGCCTGTTGAATCCCCATGGGAGTGCAGGATCCTCCGGCGCGAATGGGCCGCCTCCATGGTGAAAGCAAGCTTTGTCCCCTCGTGGTCAAATTCAGCTCCCCACTCAATGAGCTCGGAGATCCTCTCGGGACCCTCCTCCACGAGCACGTGCACTGCCTCCTCTTTGCAGAGACCGGCGCCGGCTTTAATCGTATCTTCAAAGTGAATTCCTACTTCATCCTCATCGCTCAGTGCTACTGCAACTCCGCCCTGAGCATATTCTGTGCTGCTTTCGGTGGGAATATCTTTTGTCACTACGAGAACACTGCCGTGATCTGCAAGTTCTATGGCAGACCTTAGACCGGCGACTCCGCTGCCGATGACAAGGAAGTCAGTCGTTATTTTTTGCATACGAAATGATCCGGATATTCACTCGATTTCAGGTCGGCGCTTTGCATGTGTTTGCATTCTACCATATAGGCTTGTGCAAAAACAGGAAAGAGCAAAGTGTCCTCCTTATTGTGTTGACTCCTGCGCGACTGATTCAATAAAATCAATAAAACGCATAAATTTTTAATCAGGGAGGACGGGTTAATGGGAGGCAATGAGAAAGATACGCTTGCGGAATCGTTGGCGGGTTACAAGGGAAAGGTCAACCCCGTAGTCAAGGCCACGCTTACGTGGGATAAGGACCTCATATTTGTTGGAAGGACGAATGAGGGATATGAGATAGAGTTCGATGCCAACGTCGAGTGGGGCTGCAAACCCACCGATGCATTGCTCCTCAGCCTTGCCGGATGCATGGGAATTGACGTGGTAATGTTTCTGCGGAAGATGCGTGCGGAGATTTCCGAGTTTAAAATCACTACAGTCGGCGAGAGGAACCCTGCGCCGCCTCAGTACTTCAAGGCAATTGAAATGACCCTGCATATAGCCGGAAAGCACCTCGACGCCAAAAAGGTTGATAAGGCGGTGTCCCTGTCGCATGAGAAGTATTGTTCTGTCTATAACTCACTCAGAAAAGATATGGACGTTAAGGTGAAGTATGTTCTTGAGGATAAAGAGCCGGCAGCAGAGACTGCTGAATGAGGTGAGCAGATGCCGCTGAGGAACATAACCGGCATGTCATTGACAGCGGGGATCATTGTTTCTACCCCTGGCGAAGCGGCTCTGTTTCTCGCGAACCTTGATGCAAAAAGGACACTGACGCATCAGAATAAATCTTTTTTTTCGGGTGTTATCAAAGGGAGTGCGCGGGCTGTCATCTGCATATGCGGTGTAGGTAAGACTAACGCTTCTCACGGAGCGACCCTCCTTATTGAACGGTTCGGACCCGACCATGTCTACAGCATCGGGGTTGCCGGCGCGTATCCGGGTTCCGGCTTGGAAATCGGCGATGTAGCTGTTGCAGAAAATGAATTTTACGGTGATGAAGGCATACTGACTGAAAGCGGCTTTCATACAATTGACGCGCTTGGAATTACCCTTGTTTCAGTCAGCGGGATCGAATATTACAACAAATTCCCGCTTGTGGTTCCCGAAGTATTTAAAGGCAGCAAGTCGAAGGGCAATTTTGTCAGTGTTTCCTCCTGTACCGGTACGCAATCCAGGGCCATAGAGATGCAGCTGAGGTTCAACGCAATATGCGAGAATATGGAAGGAGCTGCCGTAGCCCATATCTGCGCCCTGAACAATATTCCTGTCACCGAGATCAGGGGTATCAGCAATATTGTCGGTTCACGTGAGGCTTTCCCGCTGGAAACCGCCGCTGTCCGTACTGCTGCCGAAAATGTCCAGCAAATGCTGATGGGTAAACTGCCGGTTTTATAATATTAGAAACAGGTAAAGGTATAGGTAGGGGGTGCCTAAACCTTTACCTGCTTTTACTGTACTATCAGTTCTGTGAAATAAACATTTTTTACTGCGCCTTGTTTTTTTAACGCCTGGTTGATTGAAAGGATCAATTCGTCTTTGAACTGCATTTTCCCTTCCTGGCTCAGAAACTCATCTGCTGACTTGGATGAAACAATAGCAATAATTGCATCTCTCAACGCAGGTTGTTTTGCTTTCACCATTTCCAGTAAAGAGGCATTTGCAAGCTCAAGAGCTAACGTTACTTTTATAAATTTCGGGTCTCCATGATTTTCAAGGTTTAAGACAAAAGGCTCCATGGTAAAGCTTACGTTCCCTGCGCCCTCTTTAGATCTTTCACCGGCGCTTGTCGAGCTCGAGCATGCATTTAGACTAATAAAGAGAATTAAGATAATTAAGATAATAAGAAGAGATATGTTCTTCCCCGGTCTCCCAAAATATTTGTTACAGAGCATATATCCTCCCTTGTGCACTTCCGCGGTTGTATGTTTTATACTTATATTGATCTAAGGATAAGCAAGGAATGTGCCAAGGGAGATACTATACTATCTGGTTGATATGTTGGGATTTCTGAGACATGCTATACGGCATGGATATGGTTTAATTCCAGCGCCTATGGAAAACTTCCATGCTGCAGAGCAAAAAAAAACTGACCCGCTAATTAATTTGAATATTGTAACCTTTAATTTTTGTCAGCAGGGTTTTGTAGTCTATCTGCAGCATAAGCGCTGCCTTTGACCTATTGCCGTTATTGAGATGTAATGCCTTTTGTATGGCTTTCTTTTCGACAGATTTAACAGCTTCCCTGAGCGGAAAGAGGGGTGGGTCTTCATTGAGGGTTTCGCTCTTGCCGAGCTGAAACCTGACGTCTCCCTGTTTGATAACACCGTCCTCCGAGAGTAGGACAGCCCGTCTGATCACATTTTTCAGCTCGCGTATATTGCCGGGCCATTTGTAACCGGACAAGCTGGCCATGGCAGCGTCGTCGAACGCTTTTATCTGCTTACTGGTTTCCGTTGAAGCATCTATAAGGAATTTGCGGACGAGGAAGGGAATGTCCTCCGCGTGTTCCCTCAAAGGCGGCATAGTGATAACGAATTCGCCGAGCCGGTAAAAGAGGTCTTCCCTGAACTCTTTATCACTGATGCACTGTTTAAGGTCCTTGTTGGAAGAAGCGATGATACGCACATTAATATCGACCGGCCTGACGCTGCCGAGCGGAAAAATCTTTCTGTCTTCAACCGCGCTGAGAAATTTGGTCTGAACATATGGAGTCATATTCTGAAGTTCGTTGATGAAGAGAGTTCCTTCGCGCGCAGCCTCGAAATACCCCTTTTTTTTCCTGTCGGCGCCGGTGAAGGCGCCTTTTTCATGGCCGAAAAGTTCGCTTTCAACAAGGCTTTCGGGTATTACGCTGATATCGACTTTCAGGAACTCCTTTCCGGCCCTTCTGCTCAGGTTATGGATTATGTTGGCGAGAAATGATTTTCCGGTCCCCGTTTCACCCTGAAGGATCACAGAAAAGTCGCTGCCGGAAACCTGCTTTACCTGGGCTATCACGCTTTTCATTGCAGTGCTTCGTCCCATCAGCCATTCAAAAGAAGACTCCAACGTAGAGTCAAGATTTCTTATCTTTTTTTCGAGTTCGGCCTTTTCGATGGCCCTGTTCAGGGTAACCATGAGCTTGCTTACCTGCGGCGGCTTTTCAACGAAATCGTAAGCGCCAAGCTTGATGGCTTGCACGGCTGTCGGTATATCCCCATACGCTGTTACCATGATGACCGGCAGATCATTATTATTTTCTTTCAGTTCCTGCAGGGTTGCAATGCCGTCCATTTCAGGCATCTTCAAATCAAGCAGAACTGCGTCGATATCCTTTTTCGTGCAGATATCAACTGCGTCCCTGCCGCCGCTCGCCTCCGTAACTGAAAAGCCGTGTTCCTTCAGCTTTTCGGAAAGAGCAAATCTTACGATCTCTTCATCGTCTACTATCAGTACATTTGACATGTCTTAATATTTTTGACCGCCTCTTTCACAATTTCCCTTACACCCGCGTCCTCGTCATCGAGGGCCTCCAGCAGGAAGGGAAGGGCGTCACTATGTCCTATTATATCGAGCAGGTTCGTAGCATCCCCGCGCACCGTCGGGCTTTTGTCCTGCAATAGTTTAGCTATTGAGGGAATAAGCTGCAGGATTGGACCGGGAGGGGCCGGGTTGTTGCGCATCACTTCCTCGACCAGTGCGGTTGCGCCCAACCGTACCCGCATCCTGTCATCCCCGATCATATCAGCGACGAGAGGATAGAGAGATTCGTCATGCCTGAGCATGTCAATTATATTCTCAAGGAACCCCTTCTCCATATAATCGAGCACCATTGCCCTCAACTCAGCATTGTTTTTGGTCATGTTGTTGTCCATTTGCCTGCCGGTTCTCTTTTTTATTTCTTTTTTTTATTTTTGCCTATAGCCTATTGTCTATTGCCTTTCTTTTCTATCAATGCCAGTCATATTTCCTCCGCTTGCGCTCAAAGACAAATTTTTCGGCAGAGAGCGCTGCAAGGCATCCCTGGGCAGCGGCAACAACCACCTGCCTGACTTCCGAGCAGGTGACATCGCCTGCACTGAAGACGCCCGGCACAACGGTCTCCTTCATGCTATTTGTTATTACGCACCCGTCTTCGGAGATCTCTACTGCGCCCTGGAGGAAGTCAATTACGGGCTTGTTTCCGTGGAGATACACAAAGACGCCTGACAGGTCGAGTTGACTCTCCCCCCCGGTTAAGTCTTTCAGCTGTATTCTCTCTACAAACTCGCCGCCCTCAATAGCTGTGACTGTCCGCCCGGCCATCACCTTCAGGTTCGGGATCGCCAGGTCGGGATCGTCGCCGGCCACTCTCAGTCTTTGTGATGGAGTTATGAGATATACTATTTCGGCAAAGCGCGTTAAAAGCCCTGCTTCTTTTACCGCTTCTTCAGAATCACCGATTACGCAGACTTCCTTCCCCCTGTAAAAGGCCGCATCACAGATTGCGCAGTAACTTACACCCTTGCCAAGAAAATCAGCCTCCCCTCGGATGGAGGCCTTCCTGCCCATGGAGCCTGTGGCTATTATAACGGTCTTGCCATGATAGGTCTTGTCCATGGTGAAAACTTCTTTTACTTCGCCGCCCAGATAGACACCGATAACCAGGGCTTCCATATATTCTGCGCCGAAAGCCAGGGCCTGTTTCCGGAACAGATCGAGTAAGTCTTTGCCTGAAATAGCGGAGGGCAGGCCCGGATAATTCTCAATCAGGCTTGCGAAAGCCAACGCGCCCGCTGTGGCCGCTTTGTCCAGCACAACGGTTTTCATTTTTGCTCGGGATGTATATTGTGCGGCGCTGAGGCCGGCCGGACCTCCCCCGATTATAATCACGTCATACAGAGTATCAGCCATAAGACCTCCTCGTAAGAAAACTCACATCCTAAAGCATTACGGAGCAGCGCAAACACCAGCTCAGATATTATAACGCAAGTATATAGCTGTAATTTTATAATTTATTATATAATAACGTCCGGATTCCGGTAAATGCGACGGTCCCATCCTGCTGGGCGCACTCGGGGAAAGGACTAACCGGTCAGGGGGATACATGGCAAAGCAGGGCCTTGGAGAAAAGACTGTTCGCGAATTGCGGGCAATGGCAAAGAGGGCCGGCCTTGCCGTTAAGGGAGATTGGAAGAAAGAGGATTTGGTAAAAGTCCTTTCTTTAAAGAAGAAATCTGCGGCGAACCCCGGAAAGCCTGCAAAAAAAGCAAAGCCGGTTAAGCTTCCAAAGAAGGCAAAGAAGACCGCATCCGGGAAAACTAAAGATAAAAAGAACGTCGCACACAAAACCGCAGGGAATAAGGGAATAAAAAAATCTGCAACAAAAACCGCAATAATCGTTACGAGGAAAATACCGCCGAAGAAAACTTCCCTGGCCGATTTATCATCTGAAGAGGTGAAGCCGCTCCCGGAGTCGGCGCCGGCCCCTATGCCTGCTGAATACTGTGGGGATAGGATCGTGTCAATGCAGGTGACCCCGGGGCGGATATATGTTTATTGGGAGGTCGCCGAAGACAGGTTGGCGAAATACAAGGGTAGTCTTAATCTTAAGGTGCTTGATACCGAAGAAAATTACTTTTTTTATTCTCCCGTATCGGGTAGAATAGGAGAATCTTTTATCAATATAAACCCTGATAGCCATTATGCTGTCAAAATAGGCATCATTGATTCCAGGGGTGAATTTGTGAATATAATGCAACCGGAATCAGCTGCTGTTACTGAGGCGCATTCTGAGATGCCGGCCGGGGGGCCTGGTGCAGGGGCTCCGGCATGCGAAGGGCCTGAGATGACTGAACCGGAACAAAAGGTGGGGATGGCACTGCCCGAAGATTTTTTCGAAGTGCCTGAGCCGGTAAGCTCATATTGATGAACAACACTAAATCCGCCCCCAAACGTCTACCGGACCCCTTAACTGCATTACGCGGGGATACTGAAAAAAAGGAGAAAGACACATGGCTATAAGGGATCTCTCGATCAAGTGGAAGGTGGCGCTCCCTATTATTGCAACAATAACGGCAGGGGTTGTGGCTACGGTTTTTGTCACAGGCTACAAGACAGAATCTGTCGTCATCAACGAGGTAAAAAACTCAACGCTTACGGGCTACAGGGATACTATATTAAATACCCTTACCACCATGATGATAGCAGGGAATATGAAAGAGTCAAAAGGTCCCTTTCTTGAGCAAATGCACAACATCGTCGACCTCCGGGTTGTCCGGTCTGAGGTCCTTGATAAAGACTATGGAAAAGGAGACAGCAAGGATTATGCATCAGACCCTGTTGAGAAAGATGTTCTGGAGCGGGGCGGCGAGAAGGTTGTCCTTGAGGGAGAATACATCAGGGGGGTATATCCCTATATAGCAAAATCCAATTTTATGGGTAAGAACTGCCTCTCCTGTCATAACGTAAGAGAAGGAACGGTCCTAGGGGTCATAAGCATAAAGGTGCCGTTAGCAGAATCCTTTCACCAGATAGCGTCACTGAAAACCATGTATGCGTTACTCGGCCTCCTCGGTATCTTAGTGATCACGGGTATTATCGTAGGCATTCTGCATAGATCGCTCGCTCCATTATCAGTTTTAATTGATAAAGTGACAAAAGTGGGAGAAGGCTATACAGACACTTCTCTTTATATCGAAGGCAAGGACGAAATAGCTAAAATGTCTCAAAGCGTAGACACGGTCATCAAATATTTTTCGAAAATGGTAAACGGCATAATCATGTCATCGCGCAAGATAATGCCTGTAGTGGAGGTGCTGAACACACGAGCTGACGCCGTTTCAAAGGGAGCAATTAATCAATCCGGCCAGGCGCAACAGATAGCGACGGCCGCAGAGGAGATGAGCCAAACGATCACCGATATTGCAAGAAATGCTTCGGTTGCATCGGCAACCTCATCGGAGGCAATGGAAATAGTGGACGGCGGCAAAAAGATCACTGATATGACAGTAGAAACAATTAACGACGTAAACGCCTCTACTCAGGAGCTTGACGCTATGGTCAGGAAGCTCAATGGACGTGTTGGTGAGATAGGAGGGATTGTAACCGTTATTAAAGATATCGCCGATCAGACCAATCTGCTTGCCTTAAATGCTGCCATCGAGGCGGCAAGGGCAGGGGAGCAAGGGCGTGGTTTTGCTGTTGTAGCCGATGAGGTAAGAAAGCTTGCAGAGAGAACTATAAAGGCAACCGCAGAGATTACGGAGAGAATAAACGCGGTGCAGACAGAATCGGCAGAAACGTCAAAATCCATGGAAAAATCTTCCAAAGGGGTGACCAAGGCAACGGGGCATATACAGAATCTGAATAATGTACTTGAAACAATCGTAGAGTCGGTGCAGAAGGTCAGGGACGAGATAACGCACATAGCTGCTGCTGTCGAAGAGCAGTCAGCGGCGTCGGAAGAGGTGGCAAACAATATAGAGAAGACATCGATTATCTCAAAGGACATGGAGAAGATGGCGGCTGATGTGATGCAGGAGATAGACAAGCTGACCGGCGTCGCAGGTGAACTAAAAACGGCTACTGAAAAAATCAAGACATAAGACAAGCGAGAAGAAAAACATTCTACTCATTAATTATAAAAATTATAAAAAATTATAAAACCATTAATGAGTAGGGAAGACGACTTTTTCAAATTTTGTCTGTTCTTCCTCAGATGGTCATAAAATTTAACCTATGAACATCCTTATTGCCCCGACACAACCGTTAAATGATGAAACGATTGCACAATCTGTCAATATGCAACGGGTGAATTCAATATGTTACTATTTTTGATGCAGGTATGGCGGAATTGGCAGACGCACCAGACTTAGGATCTGGCGGGGCAACCTGTCCGAGTTCGAATCTCGGTACCTGCACCATCAGTATAATAGAACTATGAAAGAGACTGTTCTGGACATCTCAGTCATGTACGTAGAAGACGAGTTGCCGACACGGGACAAGATAGCCAGGATCTTGAAACGGGAGGTAAAGTCCCTTTTCCTCGCAAAAGACGGTAAAGAGGGCCTGGCCCTCTTTGAACTTCACCATCCGGATATTGTGATAACGGATATCAAGATGCCGGTAATGGATGGACTTGAGATGGCGGAGAGGATAAAGGCCATCGACAAGGATGTTCACGTCGTTCTCACTACAGCCCATGGCGAAGCTGACTCCTTGATGAAATCCATCAAAGTAGGCGTATACGGGTACCTGCTGAAACCTGTCGACGTGTCCATTCTGACCAGGATCCTTGGAGAGATGGCACGGAGTATCGGCATTGCACGGGAACTGAAGGAAAAGACCACCCTCCTGGAGGAATACAAAAGAGCGGTGGATGAGAGCAACATTGTCTACAGGGCTGATACCGAGGGAAGGATCACCTATGTAAACGACGAATTCTGCAAAGCATACGGGTACAATAGAAACGAGCTTCTCGGTAAGGACTATAAAGTTGTTCTGCGTCCGCCGGTTAAAGATGAGACTATACTGGAGCTGCAATCCACTATTGCATCCAAAAGGATATGGAAAGGCATTCTGGAGCACGCGAAGGATGGAAATCAGAATTATTTTGCGGACATGACTATAGTCCCCATCCTGAAAGCGGATGGAGAGATAATGGAGTTTATTTTTATAGGCCACGATGTAACGGAACTCATCAAAGGCACTGAACGGCTTAAACAGTTGTCCTCCATCGATATCCTTACCCGGATTTACAACCGGATGGCCTTCGACGACTTCCTTGATTCTGAATTGCAAAGGGCCCTGAGGTACAATACGGGAATGTCTCTCATCATGTTCGACATCGATCACTTCAAAAGCGTCAATGACACCTATGGCCACCTGGTGGGAGACGAGGTGCTGAAGGCGCTGGTCAAGGTGGTGCAATTGAGAATCAGGAAAATTGATATCCTGGCGCGGTGGGGTGGAGAGGAGTTTATGATACTGGTGCCGGAAACTTCACTGGAAGCGGCGCAGGAATTGGCTGAAAGGCTGCGGAAAGACATCGCGGTCCAAATCTTCCCTACCGCAGAAAAAATCTCTGTCAGCATGGGGGTTACGACTTACCGGGACGGCGACAGTGCCGACTCCATTATCACGAGAGTGGACAACGCCCTTTACGCGGCCAAGGAGAACGGAAGGAACAGGGTTGAAATCGGATAACTTTCAGGGACTGGCCCACGTGGCTGAAAAGTTTCTGGGGGACGTTGTTGCCCCGGCCCTGGAAGATTATGAGCCCAGGCAGCCCCAAATAGACATGATGCGCGCCTGCGCCAGGAAGATTGAAAATGGCGGCGTCCTCCTGGCAGAGGCGGGCACCGGCACCGGCAAAACATTCGCTTATCTTGTTCCGCTGCTTGCCTCAGGCTGCAAGGCTGTTATTTCTACGAGGACAATCAATCTCCAGGAGCAGATTGTATCAAAAGACCTGAGATTCCTTTCAGGCTTGCAGCCGTTTGACTATGCTATCGCAAAAGGCCGGAGCAACTATCTTTGCCTGAGGAGGCTTAATTCATTCAGGGCTTCAGATGAGCGCGAAAACGAGGAATACGTTGAGCTGCTAAGGTGGGCTTCCAGAACAGGAACAGGGGATCTAGAAGATTACGGGTCCAGGCGCGTGCTCATATGGGATAAGGTTTGTTCTGATTCTGATGCATGCAAGGGCAACCAGTGCGCTTTTTTTTCACGTTGCTGCTACTTCACTGCCAGAGGGCTGTGGGACAAGGCACAGATAATCGTGGCTAACCACGCCCTGGTCGGTATTAATGCATTGTTTGATCATGATGCGCGGCTGCTGCCTGCAGCAGATATGCTCATTGTAGACGAGGCGCATGCGCTTGACAGCGTGCTTTCTGATGTGGCGGGCCTTACATTATCGAGCAGGGGATTCGAAACGATCATGAACAGACTGCTTAAAATTGACGAGAAAGGCACATACAGGGGACTTCTTTCACAAACGCCTGATCTGTTTCAGGCTGTCGAATCGCTAAGGACAGAAATGGGCCTTTTTTGGATAAAGGTGAAAAATGCTGCCAGGCACAGGGAGACGATTAAGGGGACATTTGAGTTGAAAGGCCATTTGACAATGCTTGCTGATGCCATAGAGGGACTTGTCGGGAGTATGGTAAGGTGCACGACAGGACTTTTCCAGGAGGATGACGAGCTGGAAATTAAGGCGTCGATAGTAAAACTGAAGGCATTTGCCGAAGGGATGGACGCATTCACGGATGGATTGGATGGTTTTGTCCGCTGGGCCGATGTGGAAGAAAAAAGAATTGCACTAAGGATGTCGCCGGTCTATCCGAGAGATTTCATAATGCGGCACATCCTGCCTGAGTACCGGGCGGTCATCCTCACTTCAGCCACGCTTTCGGTTGCCGGGGATTTCAGTTTCGTGACCAAAGTGCTCGGACTTGAGGGAGCTGAAACACTGTCGGTCCCGTCTCCTTTTGATCTCAGCAAACAGATCGCAGTGCATATTAAAAAGGGAATAAATCTCAAACACACGGGCGGCTCCGGAAAGCTGGCCGGCATCATTGTTGAAGAGGCATCAAGGAAGGACGGAGGCATCCTGGTGCTTTTTACATCACGGGAGAGCATGCGGGCGGCATGGGCTCTTGCTAACGGGGTATTGCGGGATATGGGGCTGAATCCCATGGTGCAGGGCGAGATGCCGAACCGGTTGATGCTCGAAAAAATGCGGGGGAGCGAAAACAGCGTTATTTTCGGGCTTGATTCGTTCTGGGAAGGAGTGGATGTGAAGGGAGACTCATTGAAGTGCCTGATCATCGCAAAACTCCCGTTCGAAGTGCCAACGGAGCCTGTTGTTAAAGCGCGGACCGAGGAGATCGAAATGGCAGGAGGCAATGCCTTCTATGAATACTCGCTGCCGCGGGCAGTGCTTAAATTCAAGCAGGGGTTCGGCAGACTGATAAGGTCGAGCAGTGACAGCGGAAGGGTCGTCATCTGTGACGAAAGAATTGAGATCATGGCATACGGGCGCACTTTTATGGAAAGCATGCTTTTGTGATCGTTAAGTTCCGGATTGATCAGGGTTTCAGGCCTGAACTTTTTTCCATCAAATGTTCGCGTACGAAGCTGATATGAGTGCGCAGGCCGTAAAATTGGTTAGCAAAGGAAGGCGGCACTTTCATATTATTTACTGACTTTTCCAGGTCAGCAAGCCGTCCCAGCAATTCTTCTCTCCCATCTGCCGTCAAGGGTACGGACAGTTCCTTTTCAAGCATAAGCAGCGAATTGTACCAGCGATAGATCCGCATCATGATCCGCCATTTATATACGCCGGGTATGATTTGCAGTCCGGGAACCAGTATCACAACCGCGGGCACGAATACCACAATGAACCTGTTAACAAGACTTGCCAGCCAGAACGGGAGAGAACGATAGAGGAAGCTTTTGCCGGATTTATAATAGCGGCTTGCATCTGAGCTTATGCTGAATTCGTGTTCCATCGGGGAGGGAAACTCACCCCGGTGCCTGAACAGGGCGGCGCTGCCATGGACTTCCTGGGCAGCCTCGATCAGCAAATCGGAAAGCGCGGGGTGCAGATTTTTCCTTGCAATGAGTTCGATCGCCGGCGCAACCAGATAGACATCGTGATCAGGAACGTCCTTGCCGAAATCCAGGCTTCCTTCTGGAAATTCGAGCTCGTTAAGATAGTTGATGCGCCGTGTATAACCATCGGCCTGTGTGAAATCAAAGAGACGGATTCCCGGTGCCAGCAGTAGATTACGAATATTTTCCACAGAAGCGGAATCCCCCGACAGGAAAGCCGCATCTATGCCTCCCCCGGGCAGTGCCCTGGCAGCGTCATCTGCGTCCATGTCCAGGAGCGTAGTGGCACCCCCCGGTTTGATGCCATTGACTGCGAGCAGTGTCAAAGCCAGCGACCTTGTTCCACTGCCTTGCGGTCCGATGGCGAGTCGCTTTCCGCTCATTTGAGAGAGCAGATGCAGAGGCGCTCGGCTCCGATAAAAGACAAGGAGCGGTTGATAGTAAATGCTGCCCAGCGAAACGAGGTTGTTGATATTCAGACCATCGGCTATGCCGCCTTGAACGAAGCCTATGTCTGCCGGGAACGAAGGATTAGCCAGCCTTTTCAGATTTTCAAACGCCCCCTCGGACGGCAATATTTTCAATCGCACGCCGTTTCGCGCAAGTATCTTGCCGTATTTTTCGGCATTCATTTCGAATATGCTGCCTTTGGGACCGCTGGTGATTGTGATAGTATCGGGAGGGGCCGAGTGGAAGAACCAGAAAACGGCAAAGGTTATAACGAGCAGTGCGAGCACAACGACACTGAAAGCTACCTGACGACTCAGTCCAAAAGTGTCCGAGATCAGTGTATGAGCTTTAGTGAAACCGGCTTTAAGAGTTGCCCCCATCGCTGAAAAACCCCGTTGTTGTGGTAAGGATTATAGAGATATAAGTTCCATATATTCAATTATAGGTTGTTATGAGAAATGTGCAATATGCCGATGAAAAAAGAAAAGGGTCACATCTCTGTAACCCTTTGATTTTAAAGCGTCCCCATGGGGATTCGAACCCCAGTTACCGCCGTGAAAGGGCGATGTCCTAGGCCGGGCTAGACGATGGGGACATCAAGTGACCACGTGTAACGTATTGCTCGTTACGGTTTTCAAATGAGCCGCGTTGGATTCGAACCAACGACCCACGCCTTAAAAGGGCGTTGCTCTACCAACTGAGCTAGCGGCCCTCAACAGCAAATTAAACTCTTTGCTGAAATCAGAATTAATAATCTACTATTTGCACAAGTTTTTTGTCAACTAACAAACAAGCAATAGTAATTGGTAATGGGCTGTGGGTATTGGATAACAAGCTGAATTAACATATAAATGTTTACCTATAGCCTATAGCCTATGCCAATAGCCTATTACCAATTTTGACATTAACCTGATTATTATGTTAAAAAAACATATAAAAAATCAATTGAGTAAAGGGCGTTGATGCATCTTTTCAATTATAAAAATGGAGAATTGTATGCTGAAGATGTGGCAGTTAAGGATATTGCTGCCAAATTCGGCACGCCCGTCTTTATTTACAGCTACAATACGCTGCTTAAGCATTTTAAGGCATATAAAGATGCATTTGCCGGCTTTCCTAACCTGATTTGCTATGCGATCAAGGCTAACTCAAATATTGCGCTTTTGAAACTGTTTGCGAAAAACGGAAGCGGGGCGGATGTTGTTTCAGGAGGAGAACTGTACAGGGCGATCAAAGCCGGCATGCCGGCAAAAAAAGTTGTATATGCTGGTGTGGGCAAAACCGGAGAAGAGATCCGGTATGCGCTGAAAAACAAGATCCTTATGTTTAACGTGGAATCCGAGAATGAGCTGCGGGACATTGACAGGATTGCGGGTAAAATGAAGGTAAAAGCCCCGATTGCGCTGAGAATCAACCCGGATATAGACACTATGACCCATCCATATATCTCTACAGGACTGAGAAAACATAAATTCGGAATACCGATGGAGAATGCGGTCGAGTTCTACAAGCTTGCACTTGACATGAAAAACGTCAGTATAGTAGGCATTCACAAGCACATCGGTTCGCAGCTTACAAAAGTTTTGCCGTTTGTTGATGCGCTCAAAAGGATACTGACGCTTATGGATGAACTGGCAAAACATGGGATAAAGATAGAATATCTGGACATTGGAGGAGGGCTGGGGATCACTTATTACGATGAGACGCCGCCGAATCCGGCGCAGCTTGCAAGAAATATTTTGCCTTTGCTTAAAGACAGGAAACTTACCCTTATCCTGGAGCCTGGCAGGTCTATAGTCGGCAATGCAGGCATTCTGGTCACCAAGACACTTTATCTCAAGAAGGGTGAAGACAAGGATTTTGTTATTGTCGATGCTGGAATGAACGATCTTATACGGCCTTCCATTTACAGCGCTTACCACCATGTGCAGCCTGTGCTGAAAAACAGAAAAGAGAAGATCTTTGCGGATGTAGTGGGCCCTATATGCGAGTCCGGGGATTTTCTTGCGAAGGACAGGGAAATGCAGAGAGTCTTGCAGGGTGAATATATTGCAGTGATGAGTGCAGGAGCATACGGCTTTGCCATGTCGTCAAATTATAACAGCCGCACCAGGGCTGCAGAGGTGATAGTAAAAGGCAAGAACTGTTCTCTTATCAGAAAAAGGGAGATTTACAGTGACCTCGTGAAGGGCGAGAGTATTCCTAAGTTTATTTAAATATGGAACTTATTTTTACAAAGATGCATGGGACTGGTAACGACTTTGTTGTTATTGACAGCAGGGATGTCGACCTGTCTCGTCACTTTGATATGCCCGGGCTTGCCAGGAGGCTTTGCAACAGGAGGCTCGGCATTGGAGCGGACCAGCTTTTACTGCTTTGTTCCTCCTCTGAAGCTGATTTTAAAATGACGATATTCAATGCGGACGGCAGCGAGGTCGAGATGTGCGGCAACGGCATACGGTGCCTTGCCAAATATATATGGGACCGGAAAATTTCGACCAAGGATATTTTGAAAATCGACACTCTTGCCGGAGTGAGGCGGCCCGAACGTATCGGAGAACTGGTCAGGGTAGACATGGGAGAGCCGGTGCTTGAGGCGGTTAAAATTCCTGTTGCCCTCGAATCCGCGACCCCGATAGTTGATTATCCGTTGAAGGTAAATGACCTTGTGTTAAAGACTACCTGTGTTTCGATGGGGAATCCCCATGCAGTAGTTTTTATAAAGGAAGATGTTGCCAAGTTCCCGGTGGCTGTTTACGGACCTGCCTTGGAGAGCCACTCTATTTTCCCGAATAAAACCAATGTCGAGTTTGTGAATGTGCTGAATAAAAAAGAAATGAAAATGAGAGTTTGGGAGAGAGGCGCCGGGGAGACATTGGCTTGCGGAACAGGAGCAGCGGCCGCTGCAGTGGCTGCGATGCTGAAAGAACTCACTGACAGGAAAGTTGCCGTACACCTTTTGGGAGGAGATCTTACTGTAGAATGGCCCAGGGATGAGCGGGTATATATGACAGGTCCGGCTGAAGAGGTTTTTGAGGGGAGGATTGCCAATCTTCCCGAAAACCGCGCAGAACAAAGAAAACATAGGCGCTTGGCCTGTCAAAACCAGTTCGAATTCTACAAGAAGGGAGAATCCGGCAACAAACTTTACAAGTGCATTTGTTTGGATATAAGCGAATCCGGAGTCGGTGTGATTACAACCACCGATCTGAAGCCCGGCGCTATTATCTCTTTCTTAAAAAAAGACGGCCAAGCGGTACTCAGGAATGCTGTAGTAATCTGGAGTATCAATTTTGAAAATAAATGCAAAGCCGGAATGATGTTTATATAAAAACAGGTTAAGGTTTAGGCTAAGGGGTGTGACTAAGAAGAGTCATTCCTCTTTTTATCTTAACCTTAACTTTTAACCTCAGCCTTATAAGGAGGTCTCGCATGCTTAGAGGTTCCATTGTTGCGCTTGTAACACCATTCAAGAACGGTAAATTTGATGAAGAGGCTTACAGCAAGCTGATCGAATGGCATATTGCCCGGGGGACCCATGGCATTGTGCCTTGTGGTACGACAGGAGAGGCATCAACGCTCGACTATGATGAACATTGCCGCGTTATCGAGGTGGCAGTGAAGACCTCAAACAGGCGCATACCGGTGATTGCCGGAACAGGGGCAAATTCCACTGACGAAGCGATAGATATTACAGCTAAGGCAAAAAAGCTCGGCGCGGATGGCGCTTTACTGGTTACTCCTTACTATAATAAACCTACACAGGAAGGACTCTACCGGCATTATAAGGCTGTTGCAGGTGCGGTGGATATCCCTATCGTGCTTTATAATGTTCCCGGCAGAACAGCGGTCAATATGCTCCCCGCAACTGTTGCGCGCCTGGCGGAGTGCAAGAATATTGTTGCTATAAAAGAGGCGACTGGTGATTTGAAGCAGGTAAGCGAGCTGATCAGGCTATGCGGCGACAGGATTACGGTCGTTTCAGGCGATGACTTTACCACACTGCCGCTCCTCGCCCTTGGCGGCAAGGGAGTGATTTCAGTTACCGGTAATATTGCACCGGAGGACATGGCTGAAATGTGCAATGCCTGGGACAGGGGAGATATGGCAAAGGCGCGTGAACTGCACTTTAAACTCGAACCTCTCAACGCAGCCATGTTTATCGAGACGAACCCGATCCCGGTAAAAACGGCCCTGGCGCTAATGGGAAAGATAGGTGAGGAATTCAGACTCCCGCTCTGCGAAATGTCCCCTGCAAATAAAGAGAAACTTAAAGGTGTGCTGAAAAATGCGGGAATTATTTAATAGTAGCCGGGAACCAGTAGCCAGGGTCCAGGGGAAAAATCAAGGCCGCCGGCTACTGGTCCCTTTTCTTTTGGCTGCCGGCTACTTGCTACTTGCTACTTGTGTTTACGCCGGTCCCCCTTCTCCGTTTGCCGGAGAAAAACTTGTCAACCAGCAGGCGCCTGAATTTTCATTAAAAGACATTAACGGCAGTGCGGTCTCTCTCTCTTCTTATAAGGGCAGGGTGGTTCTGCTTAACTTCTGGGCAACCTGGTGTCCGTCCTGCGCGGAAGAAATGCCTTCTCTTAATAAGCTGAGCAGGGCGTTAAAAAACATGCAATTCTCAGTGATTGCTGTATCCGAGGACCGTTCAGCCTCGGATGTCAAGGATTTTCTGAAGACACATCCTTCAGACATCACCGTAGTGGTGGATTACAGCCTTTCCGTATCAAGGAATCTCTATAAAGTGTTTGTGTTGCCGACTAGCTTTCTGATCGATAAGAAAGGTGTAATTGTGCAGAAGTATTACGGGGAAGAAGATTGGGCTGGTCCTGAAATGGTCAGGAAAATAAAGTCACTTCTGAAATAACAGAAACGGCGAATTTCATTTCCCCGATTCTTCTGCTGACCTATTCTACGATTCTACGATATTTGAGTCTGGGTGCTGAAGACAGCAGCAATTTTGTGTAGGGATGCCGGGGTGACTGGAACAGCTCTTCGGTTTTGGCCTGTTCAACGATTTTCCCCAGGTGCATGACCGCTACCTCGTCGCTGAAGTAACGGACGACGTTTAAATCGTGGCTGATAAAAATAAAAGTTATAGCCGAGGTCTTCCTTATGTTCTGGAAGAGATTAATAATTTGTGCCTGGATCGAGACATCAAGTGAGGAAAGCGGTTCATCGGCAATAATCAATTCGGGTGAAAGTGCAAGTGCCCGTGCAATGCATATCCTCTGACGCTGTCCACCGCTAAACTCGTGAGGATACCTGGATAAGGATCCCTTGCTAAGACCTACCTGCTCCAAAAGCTGGATCACCCTGTCTGTAATATCATTTCTGGGAACGATTTTATGGACTTTTAAGGGCTCTGATAACGCGTCAATAATCCTCATCCGCGGATTGAGTGACGCAAAGGGGTCCTGAAATACTATCTGGACAGCCCTTCTGAATTGTTTGAGCCTCGCACCGTTAAAGCCGGCAATGTCTTCGCCTTTGAAAAGGATTGCTCCTTCAGTCGGCTTAAGCAGCTTCAGTATCATTCTGGCTACTGTTGATTTCCCGCAGCCGCTCTCGCCGACAATGGCAAAAACGCGGTCTTTCCCAACTTCGAAGCTTATGCCGTCAACGGCCTTAAGCACTTTACCTGCGGTCCCCCGGCTCCCCTTTACAGGGAAATGCTTCTTGATTGAGTCAACAGTAAGAAAAGGGTCACTGGAAGAGCTTATTTTGCTATTATCAACCACGCACCAGGCCCCCCTGCACCTCTTTCCATCTTATACATCTCACATAATGACTGTCGGCAACACCCACGAGTTCAGGCTCTGCCAGGGTGCATTGCGGAATCATAGCAAAGCATCTGTCGGAGAATTTGCATCCCTCAGGCAAATGCCCTGGAGCAGGAACAAAACCCGGTATAGGTTTAAGGGATGCGTCCCTGGAAACCGGAAGGGATTCAAGGAGACCGATTGTGTATGGGTGCGAAGGGTTCCCGAACAGTTCCTGCACATCGGCAAGCTCCATGATCCTTCCGGCATACATAATTGCAACTCGGTCTGCCTGTTCGGAAACAATACTCAAATCATGAGTGATCAGGAGGACAGCCATATTCCTCTCCCTTCTTAATTCCTGGAGAAGTGAGAGTATCTGTGCCTGTATGGTTACGTCCAGCGCAGTAGTCGGTTCGTCGGCTATGAGGAGGGAAGGGTTGCAGGATATTGCAATTGCAATCATTACACGCTGGCGCATACCTCCCGACAACTGGTGGGGATAATCCCTGACCCTGGATTCAGGAGAGGGTATTTTTACCGCGCGCAACAATTCGACAGCGGTTTCCATTGCCTTGTTTTTAGAAAAGTTCAAATGAGCAATAAGAGTTTCTGCTATCTGATAGCCGACTGTCAGGGCAGGATTGAGAGACGTCATAGGTTCCTGGAAGACCATGGCTATGTCTTTCCCCCGAATCTGCCGCATTTCCCCGTCACCGAGCGACAGGAGATTGGCGCCGTTGAAAAAGATTTCTCCTTCCGCATAAGCATGTGGTGGAAGGATGCGCAGAATAGACAGGGCCGTAAGGCTCTTGCCGCAGCCGCTTTCGCCGACCAACCCAAAGACCTCAGCCCTCTTTATATCAAAGGAGAGGCCGGATACGACTTTCAGGGGATATTGATCGGCAGAGAACAATATCGAGAGTTTTTTTATATCCAGAAGAGAGGGCATCCCAACCATGATAACAGGTTATCTGAGAGGATTACTTCTCCTGGGCCGTCTCATTGAGCGCATCGTGGAAGGGCTTGCCCAGTTTAAAATGCAATACCTTTTTGGCCGGCACATCCACCTTTTCTCCGGTCCTCGGGTTTCTCGCGATCTTTGCGTTCCTTTGTTTGATTCTGAAATTGCCGAAGCCCCTGATTTCTATCTTTTCACCGCGCGAGAGGGCGTCTTTCATTCCATCGAAGATTGTGTTAATAATAGTTTCTACCTGCTTTTTAGTAAGGCCTTCGACCTTCTCTGTTACTTGTTCAATTAATACCGATTTTGTCATCTGTCTCCTCCTTAAAATATGGGCTATAGGTTATAGGCTATAGGTAAAAGCTAAAATCTAAAAGCTTAATACTGCAGAAACGGGTTAGTCTATAGCCTTTTTACTTTTACCTAGTGCCTATAACCTATTGCCTATTGCCTGTTTTTTATGGCGTATACATGTATTTCAGTTCCGGTGAGGGGAGTATCTTTAATACTCCTTCTTGTATCCTGCCGCTCAACAGGTCAAGGAGATGGTTCTTTTCTTTTTTGGTTATTACTTCAGGCTCCCCTTTTATCCCCGCCAACTTTGCAGCGGCTTTGATTGAGTGATCGAGGTCTCCGAGTTCGTCCACAAGGCCCGCCTTTATCGCCTGTCTTCCGGAAAATATTCTGCCGTCGGCGATCTCCCTGACCTTATCAATATCCATCTTTCTCCCTTCGGACACTGCGGCGATAAACTGTTCATGGACGTCGTCCATTACGCCTTGCAGGATCTCACGCTCCTCTTTCCCTATGCCTCTGAAAGGAGAGGCAAGGTCTTTATGTTTGCCACTTTTTATAACTTCCGTTCGTACTCCTATCTTATCCATAAGCACCTTGATATTAGGGATTTCCATAATTACCCCTATAGAGCCGGTAATAGTGCCGGGATTGGCGACAATCTTATTTGCCGGGGCGGAAATATAGTACCCGCCGGACGCCGCAAGAGAACCCATAGATACGACAACTTTTTTTTTGGCGGCCAACCTTTTCACTTCATCATATATCTCCTGTGAAGGGACAACACCGCCTCCGGGGCTGTTGACCCTTAGTACCAGGGCGTTTATTGAGTCGTCTTTTACGTATCCCTCTATTTCATCGACAATTGATTTGGCCTCGATTATAGGTCCCTCTATCCTGACGACAGCTACTTTGCCGCCGAAAGATGTCTTTCGCTGGAGAAAAGTGAACAGGGCGCTTAAAACAATCAGCAATAAAAAGAACACGGCCACGAGAATACAGATTTTTTTAATTTTCATGTGTTTTAAGGTTTTTCATACTGAGGCCTATTTTTCTGTCTTCGATATTCAACTTTATGATCCTGACCATAATCTCAGAGCCTTCCTGAATCTCCTTCGCGGCATCTATCTCGGATGAGTATACAAGCCCCTCAACATCGCCGTCCAATTCGACAAACATGCCAAAATCCGTGATCCTCAACACCTTTCCCTTAAACTCCCCGCCAAGCTTGAATTTAGCGGGTATTTCATTCTGCCAGGGGTCGGGCGTCAATTGCTTTATGCCAAGGGCCATCCGCTCTTTTTCGGGATCGAGGCTCAGTACGACTGCCTCGACTTTTTGGCCTTTCTTAAGTGTTTCAGAAGGGTGCTTTATATGTTTGGTCCAGGAAAGGTCTGAAATGTGAATCAATCCGTCCACGCCCTCCGGGATCCGCATGAAGGCCCCGAAATCGGTGATGGTTTTAATTTTTCCGGTGACTTTATCGCCGACTTTATACTGCTTTCCAACGAGTTCCCATGGTTTCGGAAAGAGTTGTTTGAGACTGAGAGAGAGCCTCCTCTCCTCCTTGTTAATACTCAGCACTATCGCCTCAACCTCATCGCCGGCCGAAACATATTTTGAAGGATGTTTAAGTCGCGGCGCCCAATCCAGTTCGGATACATGCACAAGGCCCTCAAGGCCCTCCTCAATTTCTACAAATACTCCATAATCGGCAATGGTCACTACTTTCCCTTTTATCCGCATTGAAGTCTGGTATCTCTGGTCCACTGTCAGCCAGGGGTCGCTTATTTTCTGTTTATATCCGAGCGTTATTTTCTGTGATCCCTCGTCATATTTGAGGACAATAAAGTTGGCCTCATCTCCTATAGAGAAGAACTCGGAAGGATGATTTACCCGTCTCCATGATATGTCCGATATATGAAGCAACCCGTCTATTCCACCCAAATCGACGAAAACTCCGTAGTCGGTTATGTTTTTCACCACACCTTTCAGAACTGCGCCCTCTGTGAGTACTTTGAGCGTGTCCTTTTTCTTTTTGTTCCTGTCTTCCTCGATGATGACCCGCCGGGATACAATAACGGAAAGCCCCGAGGTTTGGCCTGAGAAACTTTTTTGCGCAACCAGCTTCAGTATTCTCAGGGGAACCACCTGGCCGATATAGGAGTCAATGTCCTTTACTCCTTTAATATCTATCTGGGATGCCGGCAGAAATGATTTTGTGCCCATCACATCTACAAACAATCCGCCTTTTGTCTTCTCAATGATCTTGCCCTCGATCTGCTCATGGTTGTTAAAGGCTGAAGTAATCGCCTCAAGACACTTGATTCTAAGGGCCTTGTCCTTAGACAGGATAACGACACCCTCCTCATCGTTTATTCTTTCAACGAGGACATCTATCTCGGCGCCCGCGACGAGCTCTGAGAGTTCTTTTTCCGTAAACTCGGAAGCCGGTATGATGCCTTCAGATTTATATCCGACATCCACGACGACAGTATCGTTTTTGACCGCCATGATGCGTCCCTTTGTAACGGTCCCTCTCTCTACCCGGTGGAGTGTTTCAGCATAGAGTTTTTCGAGTTCTTTTGTTTCTTCCTTGGTTTGGGTGTCCATTAGGTGCCCTTCCTCCTCTATCTCTAATTCTTTCTTCTACCTCTTTAATGATCCAGTCAGGAGTAGAAGCTCCAGCGGTAATTCCCACGCTCTGCACACCGGAAAACCAGCTCTCCTTTATTTCGGAGGAGGTCTCTACATGATATGTGGGGACCGACATCGAAGTGCAGAGGTGGGCAAGTTGTGTGGTGTTGGCGCTGTTCTTGCCGCCGACAACAAGCACCAGATCTACCGCCTTTGCCATTTCCTTCGTTTCTTTAAGCCTGAGCGCCGTTGAATTGCATATTGTATTATAGACCTTAATTTCCTTGACGTGCTCAAGCATTTCAAGCATAATTTCTTTTAAAAGAGATAGAGGCTGGGTTGTTTGCACTACTACTCCAACCTTGTTTTGCAGCTTCGGAATCGCCTCGCCGCGATTGACCACTACTACATCTTCACCGGCGTAACTCATGAGACCCTTTACTTCAGGGTGTTCCTTATCGCCGATAATGACGACCTGGTATCCAGCTTCCTTTAAAAGTTTAGCATATTGCTGTGCCTTTTTCACGAAAGGACATGTGGCGTCAATGACTTTATATTTTTTTCGGCCGAGTTTTTCTAAAACCTCGCGAGGGACTCCATGTGTTCTTATGATAAGCACTTTAATGTTATTTCCATTAATAGAGTTTATCGGCTTAACACCCTCGGATCTCAACCGTTCAATGACCTGGGGGTTATGGATTATCGGTCCCAGCGTGAATACGTTACTGCTGTCCTGGGCGGTGTTGAACGCCATGTCAACAGCCCTTTTTACACCGAAGCAGAATCCCGCCCTTTTAGCGGTGATAATTTTTACGCCTTTCCCCATACCTGATAGGATACAGAATTTTGAACAGACTATTCAAGGTGTTATAAAAAAAGAGGGTTGGAAGGCAGGGTTAGAGGGTTAGAAGGCTGGAGGGCTGGAAGGCTGGTTTTTTTGTATCGGGCTAATCTTCTGACCCTCTGACCCTCTGGCCCTCTATCCCTCTAACCTCTGACACTGACCTTAAAATTACGGCGGCCACCTCATCAAGGCCCATATTCGTTGTATCGATATAAATGGCATCCTCCGCCCGTTTAAGCGGCGCGATGTCTCGCCCGCTGTCCCGCATATCCCTCTCGCTCACATCTCTAAATGCCTCTTCCATGGTCACCGGCGTTCCCTTTTCCTTCAACTGCAAGTATCTTCTTCGTGCCCTGCCTTCTACCGATGCGTCAAGATAAAATTTCCTCCAGGCACCTGGAAATACAACTGTCGTCATGTCTCTTCCTTCGGCCACAATATCATCATAAAGTGCCGCATCGCGCTGTATCTGCAGAAGGAAGTCTCTTACTGTCCGGCGGGCTGAAAAAACAGAGGCATAATGTCCGGCGTCGGTCGTCCTGATTGCATCGGAAACATCCTTGCCATTCAAAAGGACCCTGCCGCTTTTAAAAAAAACCGTCACGCCTTCCAGTGCGCTGCTGATTTCTGCATCGCTGCTTTCAGGCGTCAGGTCAGCGTTTCTCAAGTGCAGTGCTATGGCGCGATATAGAGCCCCCGTATCAAGAAACTGAAATCCCAGTTTCTCCGCGAGGCGTTTCGATATAGTGCTTTTCCCTGAACCGGATGGGCCGTCGATCGCAATAACTCTTTTCATAATTAAAAAAACCGTGAATAGTGAAAAGTGAATAGTGAATAGCGAAACGTGAATGGCAAGGCTAAAAAGAAGGGCTGACTTAATATTATTGTTTTGTATTTGGCTTCTGTCTTTTCACTATTCACCTTTTACTATTCACTCTTCACGGTCTTTAGTCTCCTCCAAATTCTGTCAGCGAAAATACTTTGTACCCTTTTGCCATAAGTTTAGCTGCTCCGCCCACATCAGGCAGACTGACTATAAATGCCATTTCAGCAACAATGCCTCCCAATTTCTCAATAAGTGAGGCCGCTGCCAGAGCTGTCCCTCCTGTGGCGAGGAGGTCATCTATAAGGAGCACGCGGGCGCCTTTTGAAAGGGAATCTTTGTGTATTTCCATAACATCGGTCCCGTACTCAAGGGCGTACTCATGGCGTATTGTTTCTGCAGGCAGTTTTCCGGCTTTTCTGACCGGAACAAACCCTTTTCCAAGTGTATAAGCAAGCGCTCCTCCGATGATAAAACCTCTGGATTCTATGCCGACAATAACATCGAAGGCGGCATCCCCTTGTATATACCGTTGCGTAATGCTGTCTATAACCAGTCTGAACCCCACAGGGTCTTTGATAAGTGTGGTGATATCCCTGAACATGATACCTTTTTTCGGATAGTCAGGTATGGTCCTTATTCTTGACTTTATTGGCATGTGCTTTCCTCCTATCTCCTGCACGAGCAGTCAGTTAGCCTTATTTTACCTATGGTCTTGATCAGCAATTTCTTTACGTTTTCGGAATTTTTTTTCATTATGGCATTAACCATCTCCCAGGTAACGGGCTCTTCTCCCTTTTTCCAACAGTCATAATCAGTAGACATGGCAATTGACTGATAGCAGATTCCCAGCTCTCTCGCCAGAATGACTTCAGGCACTGTCGACATGTTGATTACATCAGCTCCCAGCTTTCTGAACATATGCGATTCAGCTTTTGTGGAAAAGCGCGGACCCTCTATAGTTATGACTGTGCCTTTGCCGTGGTATCGGAGCTTTAACTCCCTGGCGTTTGCAACGAGAAGAGACCTTAGTTCATGACAGAAGGGCTCGCTCATTGGGGTGTGAATTACTTTCTCATCATGAAAGGTGAGGGGTCTGTGCTTTGTAAAATCGATAAACTGGTCGACAAAGATAAAGTCTCCCGGTTTTATCCGTTCTCTCAGGGACCCTACAGCGGTGGTGGCAAGGATATGAGTACAGCCCTCTTTCTTGAGCGCGTGGATATTGGCCCTGTAATTAACGCCCGAAGGATATATTGAATGGTCCTTGCCGTGGCGCGCAATGACGACTACATCCGTCCCATTGACGGTGCCTATCGTAAGGCGTGAAGAAGGACTGCCGTAAGGGGTGGCAGCTTTTTTCTCCCTGCTCCCCTTTATAATGCGGGGGTCGTCCATGCCGGATCCGCCGATGATACCGATCTTTATAGTTTCCATACCTGCTCCTGTACAAAATTAAATTGGAAAAAGAAGCTTGCACTAAAATCGAATAAGTGAAATAATAGCATAAGTAGTGATGATCTAACTACCTGGAGCGAGCTTGGATAGTGGGTTGTCCCTTCTTTGAGGCAGGTGCCGTGAAACAAGAACAACAGAATAAAGAAACAGGCAAAAAGACCGGTGGTACCCGTTCCGAGAGGAAATTTTTCAGGGTTGATGCCCATGTTCACCTTTTGTGCGGTCTGGTACCTCACGAAGAGAGGGCCGGTATTGGTTCCAGGACAATGCCCAAGACCTCCGGCATCTCATGGGAGGCAGAAACATTGAAGAAGGTGGATATCAGCGGTGCGGGCATTGCCTTTAATTCCGACGAATTTTATGCGGTTGGCGATATTGTTGCGCTTAAAATAATGTTTAAAAAGGATTGGGGGACCCCGCTGCTTGTTTATGGAGAGGTAGTGAGGGTTGAGCCGTATTCGAATTATTGTCGCATAGCGCTGAGGTACGTGGCTCTTGATGAAAGGATCAGAAGTATCATTATGCGGTTCGTATTCGAAAGAGAGCGGGATATAATCGCTGAAAAAAGGGTAGGGTGGCTATAAAAAACAGGTAATAGGCAATGGGCAATAGGTTATAGGTTGAAAAAAACAAAAAGCTGTTTTTTTCTTTTCCTATAACCCATAACCTATCACCTATTACCTGTTGTTATGTTTTTTAGTTCCTCGAAAAAACCGGGGAACGAAATGTCGACGCAGGAGGCGTTGTTGATGACCGTTGTCCCGTCCGCAACAAGCGCTGCAACAGCCATGGACATGGCTATACGATGGTCCCCGTGGCTGGTCACGCTCCCGCCGGTCAATTCTTTTTTCCCCTTTATGGCGATTCCATCATTATATTCCTCAACCTCAACGCCGAGTTTCCTGAGTTCCGATGCCATTGCCTTGATCCTGTCAGATTCTTTTACCCTCAGTTCCTCTGCGCCCCGTATCTCAGTAATGCCCTCTGCCTGTGTCGCAAGGACGCAGAGGATCGGGAATTCGTCAATAATCCGGGGTATTCGCTCTTTGGTTATCTTGACTGCCTTGAGCAGTCCGGCAGTCTTGCAGTAAAGGTCGGCAACCGGCTCACCGGATATTTCCCTGCTGTTAAGCAATTGTACTGAGGCGCCCATCTCTTTTACAACTTCAATAAGGCCGGTTCTCGTAGCGTTGACACCGACGTTTTTGATCAGTAGTTCGGAGCCCGGCACAATGAGGGATGCCACAAGGAAAAATGCGGCCGATGAGAAATCAGAGGGCACTGTCATGTCTAAGGCGTTGAGTTTACTGCCTCCCTCTATACTGATGGAATTGCCGCTGTCGTCTGATTCAATATGCGCTCCCATTGAAGCAAGCATTTTTTCGGTGTGGTCCCTGGACTTGAAAGGCTCGGTAATCGATGTAACGCCATCGGCATAAAGAGCTGCAAGAATAAGGCATGATTTCACCTGGGCTGAAGCTACCGGCATTTCATAATGCAGCGCCTTGAGGCCGCCCCCTTTTATGGCAATAGGGAGGAGTGTGCCTCCTGCCCTGCCCGCGATATTTGCGCCCATTGCCTGAAGGGGAGCGACAACACGCGCCATAGGCCTCTGCCTGAGAGAAGCGTCGCCCGTGAGGGTTGAAAAGAAGGGGCTGCCCGCAAGGATGCCGGTGATAAGCCTGACAGTAGTTCCCGAATTGCCGCAATCAATGACATCAAAGGGTTCTTTAAGTCCGTAGAGTCCCTTGCCGTTTATGATTACTTCACTTCTGTCTTCTCCCGAGATTTCGGTTCCAAGCATTCTGAATGCATTCATGGTGCTCAGGGGATCGGCTGCTCTGAGGAAGTTCCTTATCTTGCTCTTCCCGTTGGCGATGGACGCCAAAATGATCGCCCGGTGGGAGATGGACTTGTCAGGGGGCAGCAATAACTCGCCCCTTAGCCCGCTTGCCTTTTTCAGTTCGACCTGTTCCATCGAAGTCAGCACTTTTCCCTCAGTGCCCGGGCCTTTGAGAATTCATTGTACAGGCCTGCGGCGTCGGCATTTTTAATCATCGAGGCTATCAGTCCCAGATTGCTCCCGAAGCGCTCTATCAGTGCAATGAGATTATCTCCATTAAGGAGAGCAATGTCCCTCCATAGCTCGGGTGAGCTAAGCGCTATCCGTGTCGTATCCCTAAAGCCGGGTCCGGCGTATTTCAAATATTCGGCATTGTTATTGTCCACCGTATTCACCAGCGCATACGCAATAAGATGCGGAAGATGACTTACCGCTGCATAAATCTCATCATGCAGCATAGGGTCCATTATTTCAACATTCCCGCCACATGATTCCCAGAGCGCAGTGATTTGTCGGATTGTGTTTTTCTCTGAACGGGCCGTGGGAGTGACTATACACCGCGCCCCATCGAAAAGGTCTGCCCGCGCCTTTCCAATGCCTGAGCTGTCGCTTCCCGCGATGGGATGGGAGCCGATATAGCGGACACCTTCAGGCATTAACTCTTCCAACTCATTGACGAGAGGTCCTTTCACACTTCCCACATCAGTAATAAGGGTATTTTTCTTTAAGACATCCCGTATCTCGCACACAATCTCCCTGAATAAGCCAACAGGAGTCGAGAGGATAACCAGGTCCGCATTTTCACAAGCCTTTCTGATTTCAAGGCTGTATTCGTTTATAATGCCCCGTTCCTTTGCCTGTTTTAAATTTGCCTCTTTTCTGCCATAACCGCATACCGTCCTGCAAAGTCCCCGGTCCTTAAAAGCAAGGGCGCAGGAGGCTCCGATCAAACCGACGCCGACAATAGTTACATTGTTAAATAATGGTTCGCTCATCGCTCACTATTATACCTTAAAATCTAAACCGTCTTGTGGTAAGATTCGGGGCAGTGGTAAACTATTTATATGTCTTTTTCTATTCTTGTCCGTGGAGTTAACTGGATAGGGGATGCCGTTATGACCCTGCCTGCTTTGCATGCATTGAGAAAGGCATACCCCGGAGCCACAATAAGTTTGCTTGTCAAACCTCCGGTAATGCCTGTATTTGAAAACAATCCCGATATCGACGAGATAATAGCTTATGATGAGAAATTCAGTGGCTTCGTAGGGAAACTCAGACTGGCCCGGCTGCTTGGGAAGAGGAAATTTTCCATGGCCGTACTCCTGCAGAATGCCTTTGACGCCGCGCTGATTGCCTGGCTTGCCCGGATTCCGAAAAGGATTGGTTACAACAGGGACAGAAGGGGCTTTTTGTTAACAGACCCTGTTCCCTTTGATGGTCAGGACCGTAAGGTCCACCACATATCATATTATTTGAACCTTCTTGCCTCAGCCGGTATTCCAGCCGGCGTTGAGGAGCCTGTGGTCTACCTCTCCCTTGAGGAGCGGTTGCAAGCCCGTGCAGTGCTATCTGAACTCAGGAGGCCCATACTCGGCATTAACCCCGGGGCAACGTTCGGCTCTTCAAAACGTTGGTTCCCGCGCAGGTTCGCTGAGGTCGCTAACTGGTTACGAAGAGACACGGGCGGTAATGCTGTGATTTTCGGGAGTCGAAGTGAGGCTGCGCTTGCACATGAAATAGACAAGCTTATTCCCGAAGGCAAGCTGTTCCTTGCAGGGAAGACATCGCTCAGGGAGCTTGCTGCGCTTATTTCGGAATGTGATGTTATGATTGCCAACGATTCGGGAGCTATGCATATCGCCTGCGCGGTGGGCACACCCACGCTTGTGATATTCGGCTCAACCGACCCGAAGCTTACGGGTCCGGTGGGCGAAGGACATGACGTAATAAAAAAAGATTTTTCATGCAGTCCGTGTTTTGAGCGCAGGTGCTCAACAAAAGATATGCGTTGTATGTATACGGTTACTGCCGAGGAGGTTTTTTTCAAGGTTAAAGATATGCTCCCTCGCAACAGAGCGGTATTTTTTGACAGGGACGGCACTCTCTGCCGGGACACTAACTATCTCAGCGACTGGAAGGATTTTGAAATATTTCCCGGTATCGAGAGTCTCGGAAAACTCAAGGAGAAAGGGTTTTTTCTTATCGGAGTCACCAATCAATCGGGCATATCCAGGGGGATGATTAAAGAATCTTTTGCAAAAGATGTTAATACTGTTTTTACCGGTACTTACGGATTTGATGAGTTTTATTATTGCCCACATAGTCCCGATGACTATTGCCAATGCAGGAAACCTGCTCCCGGCATGCTTATCAAAGCCAGGATGCGGCATCGCATTGACCTGAAGAGGTCTTTTGTAGTCGGTGACAAGGATATTGATATGCTTGCTGCAAAGGCAGTCGGCGCCAGGGGGATTCTTGTCACCACGGGGAAACAGCAGACATCGGCATATGCGGATAATGTAGTCGGCAATCTTGAAGAAGCGGTAGAGGTTATATTGGCTGATGAATCAGATTAAGCTTAAGAAAGCCCCCGCAAAGCTGCTCATCATCAAGCCGAGTTCTCTTGGTGATATTGTGCACAGCCTGCCTTTTCTCAATGTGATACGGGAGTCTTTCCCACGCGCTGAAATCCACTGGGTGATTGCAAAGGGGCTTGAAGGGCTGCTCGAAAACCATCCGATGGTGCAGAAACTCGTGGTCATTAACAAAGAGCAGTGGAAAGATATAAAAAGGATACGCGGGACAGTGTCTGAGTTCAGGAGCCTTGTGGGCGCACTTAAGGGCGAATCCTATGATATAGCGGTTGACCTGCAGGGCTTGCTGAGGAGTGGCATACTCACCGCCGCAAGCAAGGCGCCTGTGCGCCTGGGCTTCAGGGAAGCTCGTGAAGGGGGCCGGCTATTTTACACGCATAGTATAACCGGCGGCAGGGAAATACATGCTGTTGACCGTTACCTGAAGATAGCATCAGCCCTTGGATGCGATACCAGGACCGTTGCGTTTCCTCTGCCGCTGGTGAAAGAATCCCTGAAAATACGGCAGGTGAAAAAGGAAATAGGAGAGTATGCTGTGTTTGCTCCGGGCGCCCGATGGAAGACAAAACAGTGGCCTGCGGAGCGTTTCGGGACCCTCTCTTCCCTGCTCCGCATACCGGGTATTATTATAGGCAGCGGAGCTGATGAGGCCCTGGCAGAAGAGGCCGCAGCGCATTCCAAAGGCAATGCAATATCCATGGCAGGGAAAACCGACATCAAAGAATTGATTTCCCTTATCAGAAAGGCCGCGTTTATGGTGACAAACGACTCGGGCCCAATGCATATTGCCGCGGCGTGCGGCGTGCCTGTTGTTGCACTGTTCGGTCCCACCAACCCTGCAAGGACCGGTCCTTACGGAAGTGGGCACATTATAATCACAGGAAATAGCGCCTGTGCCCCATGCTACAAAAAAAAATGTAACGACCTCAAGTGCATGGATTCCATTTCAGTCGAGGAAGTGTATGAAAGAATAAAGGCAATAGGTTATAGGTAATAGGTGATGGGAAAGCTTACAAGAATTTATTCAAAACCTATTGCCTATAACCGATGACCCATGACCTGTATTTATTTTTTTAGGAGGTTTTTGAAATGAATTACCGAATCGGCAAGCCCGGCAGGATTGTAGTGGCCAGATTTGAGGACGGAGACCAGATACTCCAGGGACTTTGTGATATAGCTAAGAAAGAGAACATCAGGGCAGCGGTATTTTACCTGGTGGGAGGAATGAAGGGAGGCAGGTTTGTCGTGGGACCCGAAAGGGAGGAAATGCCTCCTGTGCCTGTATGGCGCGAGCTCAAAGAAAGCCATGAGGTCGTTGGCCTCGGCACAATATTCTGGCAGGGCGACGAACCAAAGCTTCATTTTCACGGTGCGTACGCAAAACGTGACAATGTAAAAGCCGGCTGCATGAGAGAAAATGCCGAAACATTTCTTGTCCTTGAGGCGATCATCATGGAAATAGAGGGTGTAAATGCCGCGCGGGAACTTGACCCAATTTCAGGAATGGCCCTTCTCAAACTCTATTAAGGGTCTGCGAATAAATAACTTGTGCATTGATTCATCTCAGCTTCAGGTCATCTTTGACCGATCCTCAGTCGCAAAATCCTCAATGTAGCTCTGCTACACCTGCGGTTTTGCTCAATCGGATCAGCCAAACCTGACCCAAATCTGAGCGTCTGAATGCACAAGTTATTTATTCGCGGACCCTAAAGTAGAATTAAGACATAAAATTTGATAGTATAAAAAGCGAAACCCTGGAGGGGTGGCCGAGCGGTTTAAGGCGACAGTCTTGAAAATTGTTGTAGGATTATATCCTACCGTGAGTTCGAATCTCACCCCCTCCGTTTTCTATCTCCTTGATTTATAAAGAAACTTTTGTGGAATTAAGCATAACATTGCGCAAACGCGATGTTATGCTTAATTGGGAGAAATGCGATGTTATGCTTAATTTTCTGAAGCATGTCTCTCATTCTCTATGCCATGGAGCATGAATAATAGGCTTCTCTTATTTGCGAGTCTGCATATCAGTTCTGGGAAGAATTTCTACCTAACCCCAAAATCTTATATAAGAGGTCAGTCGGCATTATGCGTTTGCCGTTCGCAATCTCGAAATTACCCTGAGTCAACGGTAACCTTTTGTCGATCAATTCTTTTTTCAGGCGCTCGCCAAGCTCTCTTACCTGCTTGTGCTGTTCGGAAAGTTGGAGCGATTTAAACTGGCGAAAACGTTCGACGACTAAGGCAGATAATTCTGGGAAATATCGAGGAAGCAACATCCGACTAACGCCAAGGGCCAAAGCAATAGATTTTAAACTTTTCGGGGGGTCAACAGTTAGTGCTTCCCCGAGGGCATTTTTAAGTTCTTCCTTGTTTGTCTTGTTCCTACTTTTCGCTGGTTTTATCACATGTGGCGGGCAGAAGCACTCAGTCGCACGGCCCTCCAGTACGCTAACCAGTGAAACTCCGGCTGTCAGGCAAAGGTAAAGCAGTGATTCTAAGCTTGGAAGACAGACTCCTTTCATCCAGCCCCATAAGACAGACTTGCGTATTCCTGCTCGGCGAGCCGCTACTGCCGGTTTTCCATCAGCGAGTGTAGCAACCAAGGATATAAGCCCGTCAATGGTATTTTGTTTCAAAAATAGTCCAGAGGCACGAGGGAAGCATGCTATAAGTTCCCCCACCTGTTGCGCCTTCCACACTTCTACCTCTGATGCGAGTGTCGCGGTTTCTTTTCTGCAACGATAGCCGATGCTTCCACAAGCTGAACACACGCCTGAAAGAATTTTTCTACGAAAAGAAGTCACGTGTTTGTCTTTAGAAGCACCACATTCCGATGGCACAAGTTGTACCCTATGGATGTGGCATGCTGTCACGCATGCCACATCCCAAAGTAGGCTCCCGTGCAAACTGCTGGCCTCGACTGTCTCCTGAAGGCATAGAGGACAATGACGTTCTTGTGATGTAATTAAACCCCTATTGTTGAACACGCCGCGTAGGGGAAGCATACTGCAATATTCCAATTCTTTGATCCCTGTAGCCTCGATGAGGACATTAGTCAATCCTCTCGCCGTTTCTGTCATGCCAACATAGGAAGATGAATTACCCCTAAACTTCCACATGTTGTATTCATTCCAGGCGAGATTATATTCAACTAACTTACCCCGCAGGACTTCCTTGATAAGAGTCCTCGGAGTGACTCGATGAGCATTTGCAAGCTCTCCAATATAACTTTTTAATGATTGGCATGCCTCTGTTCCAATGCCATGAGGCCTTAGACCATAGAGGAGAGTTAACTCTGGGCACGATGGCACGTCAGAGCCTTCAAAATAAACATCGGGTACATCGAGGATATCAGGGATTTCAAGCATGCATAAGCTCTCCGCTCATCTTCGCAACGATGTCTTCCAATCTCTTTCCAGAGAATAGCGTTTCCCCATAGGTTGCTCCCTGGACCTTTTTTTCTCCATCATTAATTTCTTTCCTGATGGAATCGAGAAGCTTTACGGACTTGGCGGCCTTCGCCATGAACATGGGGTCCCACTTGCCCTTTTTTTCAAGCTGCATTGACAAAGCCTGTAACATAAGGGCCTTTAACAACCCTATGCACCCTAGGGAAGCTTCCATCAACTCATCTGAAATAGTGACGAAAGACGGTATCTCCTCGCAAGGCCAACGTTCCTGAATTTTTAAGATAATATTCTCGCTGTATTCATGGGCGTCGTCTTTTTCGTCCTTGTAGTAACGTTCGAAGTGAAGAATTTCCGTCCGGCGGGCAACTTGCCCATACTTTGTTACAAGGTCGAACAGGTCGTATGATCCCAGCAAAATAAGCTTGACACCCGTCCTGTCAACAAGCGATTTTAGCGTATCCATAACTGCAGAGTAGTCACCAAAGCGCAGCAAATGGACCGCTTCGTCAATAACCACAACCCTGACTTTCCTGTGCTTAAACATCGCTTCAAGTGCTCCCCTAAGAGCCGCTAACGTTTTATAATGTCTGGGCATGATTGTAAAAATTCCATCATCAATCAAGTTCAGCTGCTTATATTCCGGTAAAATCTCGCTCGTCCTTCGCATCGCCTCTTTGTAGACCGTGCTCCATGAAAGCGATTTATCGCCGTTGGCCGGCGGAGCAATAAAGACGAATGGCACAGTGGAGGGCTTCTTATTATCGTGGATACAGTATTTTTCGATGAGCGACTTAATAAGCCGTGTCGCTAGCTTTGTCTTGCCTACGCCGGTAGCGCCTATGACGGGAATGATGTCAATTAGATTGTTAGGAGTTAGAAGCCTCATTAGTTCCGTGCCAACTGTCCTCAGCTTCTTGTGCTTTACCTGTAGTAAAAAAATATAAAGTATCTTTTTCCCGTTAGAAAGTGCGAGGACCTCATCGCGTGACATGGTTGGACATTTCTCCTCAAACGCTCGGAGTTCCTCTTCAGACATGTTTGGTTCATACATTGTGCTAACGACCAGTTTATGATACCAAGGATTTGAGGAAATAGGGTGACACTCCAAGTTTAGGAAAACGAAAGGAGTGTCATTGATGGAACAAGTTAAGAGTTTACAAAGAGGCAGCGCAAAGAAGAAGGTTCCCGCGAGAAGCAGGCGTTACGGAGCGGACTTTAAGCTTCAAGTAGTCAGGAAGTTCCTTGAGGAGAGCGTCCCTATTGAGGTAATCCGGCAGGAATGTGGGATTAGCATTAATTCGGTAAGACGCTGGGTGCGCGCATATCGAAGTGAAGGTGAGGCCGGCTTTGCAACAAGACGCAATGGGAATGGGCGGGGACTTCCCTCTCCTGTGAAGCAGAAGATAGTCGAACTCAAGGAAGCCAACCCGCTGTTCGGTATTAAGCGCATTTCGCAACTTTTAAAGAGAGCGTTTTTTCTTACAGCCAGCCCTGAGACGGTTCGTAAGACTCTGCACTCCGAATCTCTAATGACTGCCCCGCCCAAGAAGCGGCAGCGCAATATCACCCGTCCCCGGTTTTTCGAGCGCTCAACACCGAACCAGCTTTGGCAGACGGACATCTTTACGTTTCGCCTTGGGGGCCGATATGCGTTTCTGATCGGCTTTATCGACGATTATTCCCGTTATATAACGGGGCTTGAGCTTTTCCGGAGCCAGACGGCCCAGAACGTCATCGAAGTGTATCGCCGGGCGGCTTCCGAGTACAACCCGCCTAAAGAGATGCTCACGGACAATGGGAGGCAGTACACGAGCTGGCGCGGCAACAGCCGCTTTGAGTTGGAGTTGAAGAAAGACAAAATCCATCACATCAAATCTCGGCCTCACCATCCGATGACGTTAGGGAAAATCGAGCGGTTCTGGAAGACGATCTTCCTGGAGTTCCTAAGCCGGGCCCAGTTCGGGAGCTTTGAGGATGCAGTAGAGCGTATACGGCAGTGGGTGAAGTATTACAACCACAAACGGCCGCATCAGGGGATCGGCGGCCTGTGTCCAGCAGACCGGTACTTTGAGATACAAAGCGAGCTTAGAAAGACCATCGAGCAGGGCATCCAGGACAACCTCCTTGAGATGGCGCTGAGAGGTAAGCCGCGCCTGCCGTTTTACATGGTGGGCCGCATGGAGGGGCAGTCGGTGGTGCTGCGGGCGGAAAAGGGCAAGCTAAGGTTGTCGGTTGAGGACGAAAACGACGATATTACGCAGGAAGTAGTTTACAATCTAAACGAGAGAGGACATGACCATGGAGAAGACGGAGAAGATAAAGAGCGAGAAGAAACGGCCGACAATGAACTACGGGGCGATGGAGAAGTGCCAGGCGGTTCTGTCGGTATGGACGGAGCGGCGCAGGCCTGCGGAGATATGCCGGGAGCTGACGATACCTTCGATGGTGCTTGCTCAGTGGCAGAAGCGGGCGATAGAGGGGATGCTCCAGGCGCTGGAGCCGAGGGTGAGCCTGGACAAGGGGCCGGCTCTGAGCCCGCGCTTGCAGGCGTTGCTGGAGAAGAAGCGCCTTACACTGTTGACTACTGCAGCGCAGGGCAGACTGGAAAAGACTCTTTCGAAGGCGCAGGAAGCAAGGAAAACGGAGATGCCTTCGTCAAAGGACGAGAAGTCTTCTGCCAAGGCATAGCAAGGACTGATAACCCATAGCACAAACGGAGCGTGCATATGAGCGAATCAAAAGACAAGGAGCGTGCCCGTCATAGAGCGGCGGTGGTGTTTGCAGTGCGGAGTGGTCAGATAACGGCTGAGGAGGGTGCACACCGCTTGGGCGTTTCCCGAAAGACTTATTACGAGTGGGAAAGCCGGGCACTACAGGCGATGACGGAGGCCATGGAAGACAGAGCATCAGGAAGGCCGAACACACCACAGGATGAAGAAAAGCTGCTATTACAGGAACAGGTTATCGAACTTCAGAAAAAGCTCTTTGTCGCTGAGAAGACGGTAGAAGTGCGGGACATGCTGCACGCTTATGAGTTGCAGAACGCCGGCGCCAAAAAAAGCATCGGCGCTTCTGGTCAAAAAAAACGGAAGCAAAGGAAGAAACGATAACTCGTATGCTTACCATTATTGACAAGATCAGGGAGAGAACCGGTATGCCTTACCGGGCGATCTGCAGTGCCGTCAGGCTGCCCTACCCGAGTTTCATCCGGTGGCGCATGCGGCATAAAAAAGATACGCCTCTCGTTCGGCAGCCGGGTCCTCCCAAGGTCAAGCCGCCGGATTTCGGCAAGCTGAAGAAGGATATTGCTCAGTTGTCTCATGGTTATAATCGCTCACAGGGCACGGGGGCATTATATGCCCGTTACTCATCAGGCGTCTCAAGAAGGGAGCTGCAAAGAATGGTAACAATGGCGCGGCATGATCTCAATGCATTGCATCGTCAGAATCTGCGGCGGATTCACTGGAACGTGCCGAACATTGCGTGGTCTATGGATCCCTGCGAATACGGACAGCGTGACGAAGCCGGAGCAAAGATGTACCTGAACCAGATGCAGGACCTGGCTTCTCGCTATAAGTTCAATCCCATGACGGGCGATGTCCCCTGTGGCGAAGAAATATCCGGCTATCTTACTGCAACCTTCAGCCGTTTCGGCTCTCCGCTGTTTCTCAAGCGGGACAATGGCGGCAACCTCAATCATTCGGCGGTTAATGATGTGCTTACTGATTACTTTGTACTGCCGGTGAATAGCCCGGTTCATTATCCGCCTTACAATGGCGCTATCGAGGAGGCTCAAACCGAGCTGAAAAACGGACTGGCTGCAAAACTTTTATACAGGCCCTGTTGCCCACGCGAACACATGGAAGTTTATGCCGCAACGGTTGAGCATGACCTTAACCACAGACCTCGGCCATGTTTGAAAGGCAACAACGCCTGCCAAGTGTACTTCTCCGGAAAAAGAACGTTTTCCAAATGGGAAAGGAGGGATGCCTATGCCTGGATAACGAACTTGCAAAGTGATATATTATGCAGTGAGGGGGTTCAGCCGCAAGCGGCCTGGCGCATAGCAGTCGAGTCCTGGCTGAACATGAAAGGCTTTATAACCATTACAATGAACGGGAAAGTGTTACCCAGTTTTTTCTGATTTCGGTATCATAAACTCATGGTGTGCACACTATGGTCGATGAACGACCCAGCAAGCTCACAAGAGGCAGCCGCACTCTTTTTAACGGTACAATACTTTACATAGACTTAGTTTCCTCAACAGACATATTGAAGAATGAGAACGGTGCGACTTATTAATATTGCCTTCACTCGTAAGCTTTTCCCGGCCTCAGCGGGGCTCCCGTTTTAAGTCTCGAGAATAATAAGGTTATCGGTGTAGTTTCGGCTACACCTTTCTGTTACTTTACCCAAGCTTTGTCAATAAATGACAGACCTGACTTCCAATTCATTGATGACAAAGCTGGCTCGAACTAACGGGAATAGCTGCGCAGAACAATGCGGTAACTTTCTCCATAATGAATGCACGCGGCGACAAACCTTCCCATTTTTCACGGTGCTTCCTATTTTGCACGTTCACGGCACAGGGCGGAGAATAGAACCTGAAGTTTATGCTTAAATGAGTCTTTTTCTAACAGAAATAATACTGATGATACAAATAGATATTCGGTATTGAAAATTACGCAAACTTATGCGAAAAAATGGGGAATAACGCAATGTTATGCTTAATTCTAATGAATAAGCAAGAGCTCCCTGTGCTCTTGGCACAGGGCTGAATTGCTTACCGATGTACGTTAAGAAGCGTTATACTGGAGAATGGTTGATGTTGAAGGAGAAATCTGGCATTGGTATCACAATATATCGGAGTGTTACTATCATATTCAGTTGACCGTGAAATATAGGAAGGCAGTTGTGAATGAGAAGGTAAAAGAGGTTATTGTGGAAACACTGAAAGGATTTAAAGAAAGATATGCAATAGAACCGAGCACAGTAGGCTTCGATCAGAATCACATTCACATACTGTGCAGATTTTTGCCGAAATATTCAGGCGGTCAGGTAGTAAGGACAATAAAGAGTATCACAGGGCAGCAGATATTTGAAAAGGTACCGGAGATAAAGCAGCAGTTGTGGGGCGGGGAGTTTTGGACCGATGGGTATTACATAGCAACGATAAGTGGTAAAGGGAACAAGGCGGTTATAGAGCAGTATATCCGCAATCAAGGAAGAGGAAAAGATGTTAAGCAGTTGATGTTGTTTGACCTTTGACGCCCTGTGCTCTTGGCACAGGGTTCTTCACAGGTTCGCAAGCGTTCTAAACCGTGGGAATAACGCAATATTATGCTTAATTCGACGCAACCATTTTGTTAATTCCACAACACGTCCCGAAAAACACGTCTCCAATACGTCTCCAGATATAGTTTGTTGGTGCATATCAGTATTGACTAATAGTACCAAATGTCCCACTGTATAAATCTGGATCTGGACCAGCGGAAATACTTTAGGAGGTCCCGTTCAATCGAGTATTTGTCAAATCTCTCGGGATCGTATTTTTTGCCGTACCACTTCGTATACTGCCTATGGTTGGGATGCCTGCTTTTTCTCATAGCATCGCAAAACGCAACATATCCGCCAATGCCGCCGACATCCTCCGGCGGACATGCCCTCTCGCCAGCCAGAAGAACTATAGGTGCATCATGTGGCCCGAGAGGATAATCCTTATTTTCTAAAATTATATTATGCCGCCAGGTATCACCGAAATCGTAGATGTACTCGAATGAAGTGACCTTGCCTTTTACCAAATTACCCAACCTATAAAGGCCATCTTCTTTTCCGTCTTCCGGAGATTCTAGATATTCACTGTATCTTTTCCCTCCAATAGCGAATTCATGAAGATGGGAATCTGTCCATCCCATAACAATTTGAATTACGTCGTGAAGTCGATCAAGAGTAATGTCTGACGGGACAACGAATCGTCGCCAAATCTCGGGTTCAATATCAGCGAGCGCCACTTTTAAAACATATGAATGTCTTTTCAACCTGTGCCTCTTCTTATTAAGCGATGCGATCTGACCTGTATCGGGGTGAGCGATGCAAATGTGCGACAGCCACTACAACTACGGTATCGCCATCTATGCCATATATCAACCCGTAAGGGAAGCGAGCAAGAAGGCAACGTCTCAACCCAGGATCGACCTCCGAACAGGATAGCGGGTAAGCAACAGTCCTCCGCACTGCGCGATCCAATTCATCAAGGAATTCCCTGCCCATTCCAGCCGCTTGTTCGTTATGCCAAGTCACGGCATCGTCAAGTTCCCGCTGGGCCAAAGAAAGAAATCGAACGTTCATTACTGTCGATACTTATCCATGACTTCTTGATAGGATGCTGAAGGAATGTGTCCAGCTTTGTAAGCTGCCCATCGTTTGCGGGCCTCTTCAGCCCATACGCGATCAATTTCTGGATCCGGCTTATCAAGGTCGGTCAGGATCACGTCCACCAACCTCAGTTTTTCAGTATCCGGCAAGGAATGGATCTCCAAAGCAAGCTTTTCGGCAGTTTTTGTCATATCAGCGCCTCCTCGACCATAATAAAATACAGCTATACTCCTTCTCAAGCATGATTTTATTATAATCTTTTTTCTTGTATCGTGCGCAATGCTCGACTATTTTCTTAATTGTCAGAGTACGGCCACTGGTGACCCTCACACCCACCGCAACTCCCCTTGCCACCCACCTGAGATGAAATTAAAGAGCTCGCAGTTCAGTGTGACGCCAGCTATGATGGTTTTGTCTTTTCGCCAACCAATGAGTGCTATAATAAGACCAGTTAGATGTCCATTTGGGGTATGCTAATGAGTGTTAAATTTTATGTCGTGATTTACGTGGTGGCGATGGTAGCCGTCATAGCCGGTGTAGATTTCGTGTTCTTCAGAAACCGATTCTGGGAACGGCTGACAGTGAATATTGGCATTGTCTTGGTGTTCGCAGCTTTCTACTTTAGATTCCTCAAGCGTCCGTGAACAAGGCGCGATAGCGTTTAACGGCTCTTGAGTCGGGGCCCTTAGCGGTATTTCAATCCTCCGGGGGGCACATTGAGCGTCATGGCTTTTCCCTGGAAAAAACGCGGCAGTGTCAGTGTTCCGTGTCGTACAGTAATGGTAAACCTGCTTGCAGTCAATCCCTCATCAGTACCATCATGGATGACTACATCTCCCTTGTCAACGGTTATATTAAGGCTCTTAAGCCCTGTTTTTCTTAAATCTATGTGTAACGTATTGACAAGTTCTGAAAAAAGGCCCTTTTGTGTGAGGTCGAAAAACACGGTTGGTACGTTCTTTACAACAGTCTCTCGCATAACGTGATAAATTTTATTGGTCGGGAACCCGAAGCCCTGGGCACTCCCTGAAACATCCATCGCCGTGGGAGCGTCATTTTTAAGACTAAGATCGAGATCACACGTAGAACAATGTATATCAGCTGAGTATGGGCCGGCATAGGAATATTGTTCGCTTGTTCGCTGTCGAATCTCTTCATAGACCGGTGTGGCAAGAAATAGAGCCCCAAGGACCAGGATAATCACTATTACGCCTGCACAGGCCATTATTAACTTCTTCATCCGGCTGACATTTTGGGGAATCTCGTCCGGGCACAGCTCTCTCCGTGGAATATCCAAAATAAAATAATATAGGACAAGGGGCGCCAGGAAAGGAATGAAAGCCGCCCATAAAACATCGGACGGGAAATGGCCCCCGAACGCCATTCTTGAAAATCCTATCAAGCTGCCGTAGATCAAGCCGAACAGGAGAAATAAAAGAGCAAGCTTTCTGCGTTTATTCTTGAAAATGAAATAAAAGGCGAAAAAGAAATAGCCCATAGAGCAGTGCCCGCAAGGGAATGATTTCCCCCTGCCGCTTTCTCCTTTTTCAAACAGTTTCTGATACTCCCATCTTCCTCCGAACTCCCTGGTCTCACTGGGACGCGGCTTTCCCCAGTGGACTTTGAGCACTGAGTTGATAATAAAACCAGGGCCTATCAGCAGTGCAAGAATAAGAAAGATACTGTAGATACGGTAACGCACAAGTGCACTTTTGAAATAACTCAGGACCAGGAGTATCAATGCGCCGATGACTGAAACTGCAGCAGGCCAGGAGCCGTAATTATAAAGAAGACGCAGGAAGATATTGTTTTCCAGAAACCATTTCGAATCGGGGCACTGCCGGCAGTAAAAATGGCCCTCAAGCGCAATGTCGGCGTTTGTATTTCGAAAAAGTATTGTAGAGACTATCATTAAAACCGATACTATCAGCAACTCCGGAAGCCACTGCCTGAGTCTGGACTGATTCATATTCCATCCATCTTATTATTCAGATTTTTTAAAAGTTGTAGTTAGATCGACCGGAAATAAATTAGCACAAAAAAAGCTCTTTGCGCCATCAGTTGTGTCCGAATAATAAATTTACCGGAGCGTCTTTTTCTGCTAAACTTACCTGTATGAATACTTCCATTTTTGTCCGGCTCATCGATGCTTTCTGGCTTATCCTCATCGCATACCTGATCGTTTCCGCGATAGGGGTAAAACAGGAAACGCGGAGGCACTTGTTGCAGAGTGTCGGGCTCATGCTTGCAATTATCGCCTCGTTTTTGCTTCCGAGACTTCCGGTATTCCACTTCGTCAACTTCCGCCCCGCAAGTCCTGTTGTGAGTTGTATCGGCGTTATTCTGTGCGCCGCAGGCATGGCCTTCTTGGTCTGGGGACGGCAACATCTTGGCAGGAATTGGAGCCAGACAGTATCCATCAAGAAAGGACATGAACTGGTGACATCCGGACCTTACCGATTTGTGCGTCATCCGATGTATGCCGGAGGATTGATAGCGTGTATCGGTTCAGCGATTGTCTGCGGCGGAGCATGGATCTTTCTTCTCGTCATCCTCGGCGCTATTTTCCTCTGGCGTGTGGGCGCAGAAGACAAGCTCATGGAGCAACAATTTCCGAACGAATACCCTGATTACAAGAAACGGACGAAAGCCTTGATACCGTTCGTGTGGTAGGGTCGGAATGCGGTTTCCCCTTGTGAGAAATTCCAGAAGGAACCGGCTTGCATGCCGATTCCTCTGGAGCATGCTTACTTGATGATCGCAGCGCCTGCTTTGCAGGCCACCTCGTCCTGCGAGCCCGTCCCGCCGGAACACCCGATCGCGCCGATTACCTTGCCTGCCTCCACGAGTGGGATTCCGCCGCGCGAGGCGATGACGCCATCAAGCGTTAGGATATAGTTAAAATTGTTGAGCTGAATGCCGTTCTCGAATGCTTTTGTTTCGCGACGGTAGGTCGCCGCTGCGCGGGCCTTGTGTTCCGACACCTGGATCGAGGCAAGCTGCGCCCCATCCATGCGCTGGAATGCGACGAGATTGCCGCCCGAGTCCACTACGGTAACGTTCAACTTCCAACCGTGCTTCTTCGCTTCAGCCTCGGCTGCGGCGATGACCGACTCGGCGCGTTCGAGCGAAATCGGGGTTCCGTAAGGGACGTCGAAGGGCATTTTCTCCGGTACGATATCGAGAGGATTCGGCGTCGCGGACTGTTCCGCCCGAGCCGGGCTGACTCCGGGCAACACGGCGCAAAGCATGGCAATGATCAAGACGTATTTTAGGGACATGTTGGTGCTCCTCCTGTGGATAGAATGATTATTGACTATTATCACAAATATAAGCCTGATTCAGCGGGATGTCAACTTTATCACTTTTTCTGCTGTTCACTGCGGAGGACAGGTCTCATGCAGTATCCACTGCCTGTAATTCGCGCCTCCCCGCTATGATATAATTGGAGGTCAATCTTACGGCAAGGGGCGTAAAATAAAAACGGACAACCAGCAACATTTGGAATTCATCTTAAAGCGCATATCGCAATGGTGCTTTTTCATGACTATAAGCATTAGTGCAGTGTCTTTATTCGGATGGATTTCCGGTTTGCTGATTGTTGCAAGAGTAAAGCCTTATTACGTCCCCATTGCTCCAAGCACTGCACTGTGCTTTATCTTGCTGAGTGCTCCATTATATTTTTATGTTCTGCGGCCTGAGAACTATACCCGCCGTATAGTCGCTGCTGCTGCATTCCTGACTGGCCTGATCTGTTTGATGGTGCTTGCGGGTTTTTACTTTGGCAAACCATTTGAAATAGAACGTTTGGGTTTCCAGGCGCGTGCTACGTTTGCCAATGTTCCTGCGGGCCATATGTCCCCTATTACCGCAATAACCTTTTTGGCAACAGCAGTAGGAGTTTTGTTGTTAGTTTTTTCCTGCAGGGGGAAACAACTTTTTAAACATTTCGCAGCTTTTGTAGCAATAGTCGTGGTTTTAATTGGATTTGTAGTTGTTCTCGGTTATTTGCACGGAACCCCTTTATTGTATGGCGGCGATGTAATACCCGTGGCCCTTACTACTGCGATCGCTTTTATGCTTATTGGGTTGGGCCTTATAACTGCTTCGGGGCCGCACGTTCTGCCGGTAAGAGTTTTTGTAGGTCCAACGGTCAGCAATCGGTTAATCAGGGCCTTTCTCCCCTCGATAACCATACTTGTTTTGTTTGAAGGATTAATTTATAAAGCCACATTCACCAGAGCCGCTAATCCTGCTCTGTTAGCAGTTTTAATTGTGCTTTTATCCATGCTTGTCGTCGCCGTAACTGTATCAAAAATTGCAAAATCAATAGGTGGTGAGATAGACCATGCACATACTGAGCGCGATCTTGCAGAAGAGAAGCTGAGGTTGGATGAGGATCGGCTTGAGACACTATTAAAACTCGGATTTATGGAAGTAAAAGCTGAAAAAGAGCTTACGGATTTTGCTCTTGAAGAAGGTGTGAGGCTTACCAAGAGCAAAGGAGGTTATCTTCATTTTTTTAATGAGGACCAACAAACCATACAACTTTATTCCTGGTCCAAAGGTGTACTGAAAACATGCACGGCAGCCGAGGCCCATCATTATCCACTTGCTGCAGCCGGTGTGTGGGCCGACAGTATTCGGCTCAGAAGAGCGGTTATACATAATGATTATCAAAATCTACCGGACAAAAAGGGGTATCCGGAAGGGCATTTTCGTCTTTTCCGGCATCTGGGCATTCCTATTTTTGATGAGAATCGTATTGTTGGAGTTGCAGGGGTAGGCAATAAGGAAGAACCCTATGATGAACCTGATGTCCGTCAGATCAACCTTTTCATGCACAATTTATGGGGAATATTGAAGCAGAGACGCTCAGAAGCGGAACGAGAAAGGCTGATTATTGAGCTTACGGGAGCATTAGATAAAGTAAAAACATTAAGCGGCCTGCTGCCCATGTGTGCTTCCTGTAAAAAGATCCGTGATGATAAAGGTTATTGGACGCAGGTAGAAACCTATATCAGTGCGCGTAGCGATGCTGCATTTACTCATGGTATTTGTCCTGAGTGCACAAAGAAACTGTATCCGGAACATTACGAGAATCTTTGGGGTAAAAAAGATAAGACAGAATAATAAGTTTAATGTCTCTTTGATAGGCCGACTTTCCCGAAATCTATGTATCCCCGGTCAACGTCTACGAATGTCAGCTGCACCCGGATTCTGTTGCCGACATCGAGGCCCTCGAAACCGCGGACCACTCTCCCTTCGACAGGGATCGTGAGAAGTCTGGCCCAGGTGCCCTTTTTCGCAGCACCGGTTACAATGGCGTCGAACTGCTCTCCAATTCTGTGTTCCAGCAGCATTGCCGCCGCTGATTTCCTGACCTGCCGTTCGACTTTGTTTGCGGCGTCTTCTTCTTCCGTGCAATGTTTCGCCAGGAACTCAAGCTCATCATCGCTATATGGCAATGGATTTTCTCCTATCGCCGCCTTCAGCAGGCGTTGTGTGATAAGATCGGGGTACCGGCGGTTAGGGGCTGTGGAATGTGTATAGTCCCTGACTGCAAGCCCAAAGTGTCCCGGGGCAGTTTCTCCCGGAAGTGCTGCAACATATTCACCAGCCCCCATAAGTTTGATCACCGATAGGGAGAGGTCGGGGAAACCCACCGGGTCAGCTGTTTTAGCCCGGGTAAGGAACTCATCCAGGGCTCTTGAATCCGGAGTATTGGGTAGTTTAAACTCATGTTCAGCGGCAAGCTCGACAATCCTCTCCCATCGTTTTGGAGTGCGCACCACACGGCGAATAGAAGGGAATTTTTTCGACGATAGATACCTTGCCGTGACGCCGTTTGCCCCTATCATGAAATCCTCGATAATGTCCTTTGCCCGGTTCCTTCTTTCGACTTCGAGGTCGCGGATTTCATCTCCGTCAAATATAGGCCGCGCTTCAACTGTTTCAAAACTCAGGGCGCCGTGAACATGCCGGAGGTTTTTCATGCTTTGCGCCGCCTTGTCCTGCAAGCGCAGATTCGCCTCAAGTCCCTTTACCGCCGCTACAGCCTCAGGCAGAACTCCATGACCTTCAAGCCATGCGGCTACACTGTTATAGGCGAGTTTTGCATGATTCCGGACACGAGCCCTGTAGATATCAGAGTCCCCTAAAGATCCGTCCACCCCGATCACCATTTCCGAAACAATTGCCAGTCGATCTTCATTGAAATTCAGGGATGTGAGGTCGGTAGAAAGCTTTTCTGGAAGCATAGGGAAGATCCTGGCAGCGGTATAAACAGAAGTAGTATTATGGCGTGCGTGCGCGTCAATTGCCGAGCCATTATAAACAAGTTCGTCTACATCAGCCACGGCAACAAGTATCTTTACCTTGTCTCCCGACATTGCCTCGGCAACAGTAATCTGATCCAAATCGCGGGAATCATCGTTGTCGATCGAGGACCACAGCAGGCCCGTAAGGTCACGAAACCGCTTGTCGTTCAAAGCTGCAGGAGAATGAAGCTTGTCAAGTTCGGCGAGTGCTTCACTCGAAAAGTCAGGGAGTAATCCCCTCTGAAGCATTGCCCTGTAGGCGATTCTCTGTAAAAGCGGACGGTGTTGATTTTTCATCGGCCTGCATATTCCGGCCCGGAATGTACTGCACTGGGAAAATCGATGAAGACAATTGTCTCGAAGATGAAAAACTTTTGCTTTGACATGCTGTAGTATATTGGTATAATGATCTTAATGTAAATGGTCTGCAATTCAGACACTAGCGGTCACTCCACTCGACTATGAGCAGCGTTTTAAGGGCCCGGAGTGTCTGAATTGCATGGCCATAACGGCTGCATATGGCCTTGACGCAGGACGATCAAAACAATCTTGGTTCCAGGTGGGGGAGTAATGTATTTTATCGGTCTCGATGCCGGATCGGTCGCTGTTAAACTCGTTGTCCTTGATGCGCTCGGCAACAAACTGAGAGGGGATTATGTAAGGCATTACGGACACCCGGTCGGCGCTGCCGCAACACTTTTGAAAGAAATGAAGAAACTTTATCCCGGCAGCGGACTCTCTCTTACAGGTTCGGCTGCCAAAGTCATCGCTTCTGCGCTGGGAATAAAGTACCTCAACGAGATAATCTCGCAGTCCTATTCTATCAGGAAATTATTCCCCCGCATTAATACCATCATAGAGCTTGGCGGCGAGGACTCAAAACTTATTTTGATGGAGGGGGGACAAATCAGGGATTTTTCGATGAACTCAGTCTGCGCTGCCGGGACCGGGTCCTTTCTTGAGCAGCAGGCTGAAAGATTGAGGATGAGCATAGAAGAGTTCAGTGAAATTTCTGTGCTTTCTGCAAGGCCCTCGAAGATAGCAGGAAGGTGCAGTGTTTTTGCAAAATCCGACATGATACATCTCCAGCAGATTGCGACGCCTATGGAGGACATTGTTTCAGGTTTATGTTTTGCAGTTGCGAGGAATTTCAAGAGCAGTATTGTTAAAGGGCGAGACCTGAAATTTCCGGTTGCTTTCCAGGGCGGCGTAGCGGCAAACAAGGGTATGGTCCGTGCCTTTAAAGAGGTTTTTGAACTTGATGAATTGTTCATCCCTGAGGACCATTTTTTTATGGGAGCGCTCGGCGCCGCGCTCAAGGACATGGACGAGCACCGCATCAACGATTATGATCCCGATGCCCTTGAAGCCTTCCTCGCGTCAGCAAGGTTTGATGAGGAGGCCCACCAGCCTCTTTTCTCAGCAGCCATGCACGGCCTGGATCGAAAGAACGGGGGAAGCCCTGCATTTAAAAGCGGGCCTGCAGGCGCTTATATGGGGATAGACATAGGCTCCATAAGCACTAACCTTGCGCTGGTTGATGCCCATGGCACGCTCATTGCCAAGCGGTACCTTATGACTGCCGGAAGGCCTATCGATGCTGTCAGGCAGGGCCTCGATGAGCTTTATGCCGAATTGGGCGACTCAGTCGAGATTCTTGGGGTGGGCACAACCGGCTCAGGGAGATACATGATCGCCGATTATGTGGGCGCCGATATTGTCAAGAACGAGATCACGGCCCAGGCCACCGCAGCGATTTTTATCAACCCTGCAGTTGACACAATCCTTGAAATCGGCGGGCAGGACTCGAAATATATTTCTATAAGAGACGGAATTATTGTTGACTTTGAAATGAATAAGGCATGCGCGGCCGGAACAGGCTCTTTCCTGGAGGAACAGGCTGAAAAGCTCGGCATCCCGGTGAAAGATCAATTCGCGGCTCTCGCATTCCAGTCAAAGCGGCCCTGTCGGCTTGGCGAGCGATGCACGGTTTTTATGGAAAATTCACTTATGGCGAATCTTCAGAGGGGGGCCGCAAGAGATGACCTCCTGGCAGGACTTGCCTATTCAATTGTGCAGAATTATGTAAATAGGGTCATTGCAGGGAAACATATCGGGACCAATATTTTCTTCCAGGGGGGTGTGGCCTTTAACAAAGCTGTGATAGCTGCTTTCGAGAAATACCTGGACACAGGAATTACTGTACCGCCTAATCACGATGTTACCGGAGCCATCGGCATGGCCCTTATTGCAATGAGACACAAGAAACTGCTGCCGGCTGCTGAACAGGGGACCAGGTTCAAGGGGTTTTCCCTTTCAAAGCGTCCGTATGAGGTGGCCTCTTTTGAATGCAAAGGGTGTTCAAATGTATGTGAAATAAACAGGGTGAAAATAGAGGGCGAAGAAGGACAGCTCTTTTTCGGAGGCAGGTGCGAACGTTATGACGTAAGGCGGTCCCGGACCCTGTTGATGCCCGACCCTTTTGAATACAGGCAGGAGATGTTATGGAAGGCGCACTTGACGAGGATGGCACAAAGGACCGGGGGACCGGAGAACCGGGGATCTGAAAAAATAAAAATAGGAATACCTTACATTTTCTTTTTACATGATTATCTTCCTTTCTGGACGGCCTTTCTGTGGGAACTCGGGTTTGAGGTAATTGTCTCTCCAAAGACGAATAAGCAGATAGTTCATTTGGGCGTTGAGAATGTCCTTTCAGAGGCCTGCTTTCCGGTAAAAGTCGCGCATGGTCATATAAAATACCTTGTGGATGAGGGCGTTGATGCGCTCTTTATTCCCAGCTTTATTGACGTGAGTCAGGGCGGAAAAGACCACCCTGCCGGGCTTGCATGTCCCCATACACAGACCATCCCGTATGTCTCGAAGGCCATGCTTAAGGGCGCAAGGTGCATCACCCCCATTGTTGATTTCAGCAGGGGCCCTGATTATCTCAAGAAAGAACTGCATAGATGCCTCAGGCAATTCGATATCAGAAAAAGGGACATCGACAGGGCCATCGGCAGTGCCAGGACTGCGCAGGAGGACTTTTCCTCTTCAGTAGACCGGAAGGGCAGGGAATTATTGGCCCAGTATGCTTCAGGAGCTCAGGCGGTAATAGTTATAATCGGACGGGCCTATAATGCATTTGATCCAGAGGTCAATCTTGGAATCCCCGGGAAACTTTCTGCGATCAATACCATTTCCATGCCGATGGATATGCTTCCGCTCGAAGAGGTCCATACGCATGATGCATGGCCGAATATGTACTGGAGGTCCGGACAAAGAATACTGAATGCTGCCAGGATCATCAGGAATACCCCCAATCTTTATGCTATCTATATCGGAAATTTCTCGTGTGGCCCGGACTCATATATACTCAAATATTTTAAAGAGGAAATGGCCGACAAGCCGTTTCTGCACATAGAGATAGACGAGCACAGTGCTGACGCCGGAGCCATAACCCGGTGCGAGGCTTTCCTGGACAGCGTAGCGCAGCAACGCGGAAGTCCCGGATCCCGGATACAGGGACACGCGGACGTGTCTCCAGTCAACCCGCATCCTAAGGATTTCCGGTCTTCCGGGTTCAGAAAACGCACTGTTTATATACCGCACATGTCTGACCACTCCTTTGCGGTCAAGGCTGCATTTGAACGGTGCGGTGTGCAGGCCGAGGTCCTTCCCGAGTCAGACAAGACAGCTTTAGACATAGGCAGAAAGTATGTGTCGGGAAAGGAGTGTTATCCGTATCTCGTGACGACCGGAGATATGCTGAGGAAGGTATTTTCCCATGATTTCAGGCCTGATACGTCTGCTTTTTTTATGCCTTCAGGGACAGGGCCTTGCAGGTTTGGCCAGTATCACGTCTCTCATAAACTTGTGCTTGAAAAGGTCGGATTGAAAGAGGTCCCGATATTTGCCCCTACACAGGACGTGACGTTTTACCGGGAACTAAGCATCGCAGGAAGCGATTTCCCCATGACGGCATGGAAAGGCATCATCGCTTATGAATTGCTGACCAAGTGCCTGCATGAGACGAGGCCCTATGAGCGTGAGGCAGGGGATGCCCGGCAGCTCTACGATGCTTACAAGGAGAAGATATACCTGGCGCTATGCCGGGGCGGCAACGGGAATGTGGAAGACCTTTTAAGGGCCATGCGCAATAATTTCAGTTCATTGCCCCGGCGCGGCGGGCAGCGCCCGCTTATCGGAGTCGTCGGCGAAATTTTTGTCCGATCGCATAAGTTCTCGAACGAGGACCTGGTGCGTAAGATCGAGGAACTCGGCGGAGAGGTTTGGCTGGCCCCTGTTGAAGAATGGCTCTATTATGTCAATACTATTTCATTCAGAAAGGCCTTGATTAAAAGGCGCTGGTCTGATATGATGAATATCTCTCTAAAAAGGTATTTCCAGCAGCGAATAGAGCACAGATACCGCCGCTGCTTCCGTGGTTTCTTGAAGACGCTTGAGGAACCTGTAACCAGGGAGATCTTGGATAACGCTGCGCCCTATCTGCATGAATCATTTGAGGGTGAAGCGGTTTTGAGTGTGGGCAAGGTAATGGACCTTGTTAAAAACGGGGCCGCAGGCATTATTAATGCGATGCCGTTCGGTTGTATGCCGGGCACTATAGTAACTGCACTATTAAAATCCGTAAGCAGAGAATGCGGTATTCCGTGCATCAGCATTCCCTATGACGGCTCTGAGTCGCTTGCCACTATGCTTCAGCTTGAGGCATTTATGCAGGCGGTAACAACAAAGGAAAGCAACAAATGTTAAATGTTGAATTGTGGAAAATTTTTATCTCGGATTCTGCGATAAGAAAGTCTCTTTCTTTCCTTAATTCAACATTCAAAATTTAGAATTTCAGAAAAGGAGGTGAGGGTGTGGGGAACGTCGTAAAATGGCGCAAGAAGAAAATGCGTAAACACAAACATAAGAAGCTTCGCAGGCTGACAAGGGCCTCTCGCAGAAAATAAAAAGAAGTTTTCCGAACACAAGTGACCTTACTCTTTCACGTCGAAGGCGTTAGTCTTAGGGTCCAGGCTACGAGGTTCTCCAGCAGTTTCCTGATTAATTCCCTCGTTTTCTGATCTGTCACCTTGCCGTCTTTGTCAATCTTTTCCTGGGCAATGGATACCATGACCTCAGGCTGGTTGAGTGCAAAACAACCCAGGAAGACAAAGCATTGTCTTAAATGGTACTGTGCCCTTGCAGTGCCTATCGTGCCGGCGGAAGCGCCCATGATAGCTGCCGGCTTATTTGCGAATACGTTGTCTCCATAAGGCCTGGAAGCGCAGTTGATGGCATTCTTCAGCACGCCCGGGATCGAATAGTTATATTCCGGTGTCGCAATAAGTATGGCGTCTGCGGCCCTGATTTTCGCTTTGAACTCTTTCACTTTTTCTACAGGTTGATTTTCCAAATCCTGATTAAACGGCGGAATTCCTTCCAGGTCAAAAATCTGAAGCTCGACACCTTCCGGAACAAGTTCCAGTGCGGCCCTCAAAAGAGATTTATTGTAAGAATCTTTGCGCAAGCTTCCTGCAAACATGAGAATTTTCAAAACTTTTCCCATATGCGTATGCCTCCAGCCGTCATTTTTCTTAAAGTGTATCAGATTTCCGAAATACATCAAGCAGCAGCTGTTAAGGATGGAACCGCGTGATTTTAACTCCTATAAACGGCATCTTCTTTATATAATCACTAAGTGTCACTTCCTTTACTGTCCCGCCTCTGTTTTTCTCGCCGTTAGCGTGAATCAGATAGACGCCGCTGTCACCGGCTTCGGAGCTCCTGATAATTCCGATATGCCCCACGATCTCCCCGGAAGTTCTTTTATGGGGAGCTTTAATGAAGAAGATCAGGTCGCCGGTCCTGAGCAACTCAATTCTTTTGAGCACTTCATTCCGCGGGAGCATATCGATTCTTTCCCCTGGTCGGGTGCCCTGCATCACAACTGTTTTGCCGATTTCCGACGTAATCTCTTTTCCCCATTTGCCGCTCCCGATCATGTCCTCTCCATACACGAACCGGTCATCATAGTTGATCACCTTCCCGCCGCTTATTAAGCCCTTGGAGTGAAACCGCTTTTGCAATGCTATCTGTACCGCCCCTGAAGGGGTTGAGCTTAAGGCAAGCTCAACCGCCCTGAAGACCAGGTACATACAGTCGACCTTATCATCGGCGACAATGACTGATTGCGTGACATAAGTCCCAAGAGGGTCGATATCGTAAGGGGTCTCCACGAACTGCTCCGCAAAAGAAGCGATCCGCTCCCCTGTTGATTTGCCCTGCAGCCTGTTCTGAAGGCTGAGTACTTCTTTATCGGAAAGCGCGGAGCCGACGCCGGATAATGAAAATAGCAGGACCGCGGACATAAGACAGCTGATAAGCCTTGAGTACTTCAACTGCCCACCCGGACTTTTATGACAATTTTAACGACGGAAGACGGGGCAGCGGCTGCTAATTTTCCGGCATGACCATCCTCAGGAAAGAGCACGACCAGCTGACCTGCCCGCAGATAGACTGGCGTTATTTGCCCCCTTGGGACCGTGCCGAAGCAGATGTCCCTGTCCGTGTTATATGTTTCAGTAATAGTCATCCGCGCCGAAGGACTCCAGCCTATAATTTCCTCGCCGGAAGCCATATATTGGACGTCAATATACTTTTTATGGCACTCAAACTTTGGGACGTCCAACATAACCGTTTCATACTTTTCAACTATGGCAAAGACATCTTCCCCGTCTATCTCCACCTTGCCGTCAGTTAACCCATCGATGTCGAGCCGCCGAAGGAAATCAATCGCTTTTTTTAAAGCAGGCGTCAGTGAAAGGTGCTGTCCAATGTGATCAAGATCAGTAATAATCATTATCTTTCGCCCTCCTTAAGTTTTTATTATACGAAATTATACGAATTTCGTTTTGTCCTTTGCTATAATACATATGTTATGTCTACCCGTATTAAACCATTTTCTACAACAGGCATAGGCAGTCTTCCGCATACGAATGCCATTGATGCCTGCGAACTTGTGTTAGGGACTTTTGATATCCCTTTCTGGCCTCAGTTGCCTAATGTCTCATTTAGAGAGTCCATGATTGTGCAGTACTCTGAAGGTATGCCGTTTATAAAGGTCAACGAGCAGCGCGAGTCGATATCGGTCGTGAGAGACGACAGCGACGAACTGGAACGGTTTTATGAGACCTGTGGGGAAACCGCCAGAATTTCCATTTCTGAGGATTACGGCCAGGGACTCCATGCGTTTCTGAAGATGCTGAAGGGCAGGAGATTCCACATGCTTAAAGGGCATGTAACCGGACCTGTCACTTTCACGTTGGGTCTGAAGGACCAAAATGGCAGGCTTGTTTTCTTCGATGAAGAATTGCGCGAAATAGCGGCCATGCTCCTGAAGGCAAAGATGCGGTGGCAAATAGATGCTTTGAAGCAGCACGCCGAAGAGGTCATTATTTTTATTGATGAACCGATACTTTCAGCGCTTGGCAGTTCATCCTACCTTGGGGTGGATGCAGGTGAGGCCTTCAGGTTGATCAAAGACATGGCTTCAGCTATCAAGGATGCGGGCGGCATAGCGGGCGTTCATTGCTGCGGGAGGGCTGACTGGCCGATGGTCATGGAGAGCGGCGCGCAAATCATCAACTTCGACGCCTTTGATTATTTTGACACCCTTGCAATCTACCACGAACATCTTGGTAAGTTTCTGAGCAGCGGAGGCTATCTTGCCTGGGGTATTGTGCCGACCTCTGATGTTATTGAGAAAGTGGACGACGGGCAGCTTATAGGACTAATGCAGGCACATTTAGACGGACTGTGCAAGTACCTGCCTGCAGCTCCGGTCCGGCAGAATATTCTTATTACCCCTTCGTGCGGCACAGCTTCCAGGAGCGTCGGGGAGACTATAAAGATATGCCAACTGCTTATGCGGCTGAAAGAAGCAATGGTATGAGCGGCGGCCAATGAGGTTAGTGCCGGCTAAAGGTTTTTTTATCTCGTTTGAGGGAATCGAAGGGACCGGCAAAACTACACAGGCACGGCTTCTCTCCGAGCGGCTTGCAGGTGAGGGCCACGATGTTGTCCTGACTTTTGAACCGGGAGGGACTGTCATCGGCAGCAGGATACGCGAGATACTCCTTCTCCCTGAGCACCTTGAGATGTCCGCTATTACGGAGCTTTTACTGTATAATGCAGCTCGCGCACAGCATTTGAGTGAAAAAATATTGCCGGCAATTAAAGAGGGTAAAATCATCATCACTGACAGGTTTAGCGACTCAACAACGGCTTACCAGTGCTATGCGCGGGGGATCGACATGGCGCTTATCATGTCTGTCGACCGGCTTGCAACCGGCGGGTTGCAACCGGACCTTACGATTCTTTTCGATCTTGACGCTGAGGCCGGGCTGGCGAGAAACAGGGGTGCAAACAAGACGGACCGGATCGAGCTCGAAGATCTTGCATTTCACAGGAGAGTCCGTGATGGTTACCTTGCTATAGCAAAGGCAGATCCGGACAGAGTGAGGATCGTAGATGCCGCGCTGCCTGAAGCAAAGGTCCATTCACTGGTATGGGAGATCGTAAAAGAAAGGGTTAATCCAAAAATCAAATTTTGAATGTTGAATTTTGAATTATAAATTATGGAAATTTCATTAATTCAGCATTCAACATCCAAAATTAAAGGAATTATCTTATGGCACTTAACGATATAGTGGGTCAGGAAAGGGCGCTCAAAATCTTATTCGGTATGCTGAAGAGGGATAGGGTCCCTTCGGCCCTGCTGTTTGCCGGTGACACGGGTATCGGTAAGCGGCTGACTGCCGTAAATTATGCAAAAGCAATCAACTGTCTGGAGCCCGCCGATTTAGATTGCTGTGATACCTGTGCCTCATGCAAAAAGATTGATGCGGGAACGCACCCGGACGTTTCATTCACCCTTCCCGAAAAGGGCGAAATCAAAATTGACGCGGTCAGAAAACTGGAGGAAAAACTTTTCTTGAAAGCGCTTGAGGCCAGGAAGAAGATAGCTATTGTAGATGATGCGGATACGATGAACATCAATGCGGCAAATGCCTTTTTAAAAACACTTGAAGAACCTCCCGGTGATAGTCTTGTTGTCCTTGTATCATCCAATCCGGACGGCCTGCCTGATACTATACGGTCCCGCTGCATAGCCATTCGGTTTTATCCTCTCTCGGATGAATCATTCAGAAAGGCTGTTTCGGGCGCTGTGGGACAAGAGCACATGGATTCAGTAAGAAATTTGTCGATGGGGAGGCCGGGCCTTGCGCTCGCCGGTGATTTTGTGAAAGATATGGATTGGTTTACAGTCCTGCTGGGGAGCATGATGCATGAGGAATCAAAAGAGGCATGGGCGGACAAAGAGGCGATAAGGACCTGGCTTGATATGGCGTTTATTTTTTTACGGGACCTGGTGATATTTAAAGTGACAGGAAACGAGGCGGATATGCTCTACGCGAAAGGAAGCGGAACTTTTCGTAAAAAAGCGGATATTAACGCGATACTCGATACTTATAAGTCCCTTCAGAAGCTGAGAGGCCTGCTTGATTTTAATCTTAATAAGTCAATAACATGGAATTATGTATCAGATATGATGAGAATGGTAATAACGGATAGGTAATGGGTTATAGGTAATAGGTGATTGGTAGAGAAAAAAAGGCTCTATCTGTTTCTTTGATTTTTTTGTCTATAACCTATAACCTATGACCCATAACCTGTTTTTTTGGGAGGGAAGAGTGATGTCTGAAGCGGTCGGGATTAAATTTAAGCGTTGCGGTAAAATATACGATTTCGAATTCAATGCGATGGATGTGAAAGAGGGAGATGCGGTCGTTGTTGAGTCCGACTTCGGCCTCAGCATAGGAACGGTGGCAACGAAAAGACATGATGCAGGCGCCTCGGAACGGGAGCTGAAAAAAATTCTGAGGCTGGCTAACGAGGAGGATTTCAGGGCCAGGGAGGAAAACCGGAGACTGGAGCGGGAAGCGTGTGCCTTCTGCACTGAAAGGATCATGGCAAGGGGGCTGCCCATGAAGCTTGTGGGCTCAGAATCGACTCTTGACAGAAAGCGGGTCGTTTTTTATTTCACTGCCGACGGCAGAATAGATTTCAGAGAACTGGTCAAAGATCTTGCCGCCAGGTTCAAAACCAGGATAGAGATGAGGCAGATCGGCGTCCGGGATGAGGCCAAGCATGTCGGAGGGGTGGGAATTTGCGGGCGTGAATTATGCTGTAACACCTTCCTCACATCTTTTGACCCGGTATCGATAAAAATGGCCAAACGTCAGGAACTGGTGCTGAATGTCGGTAAGCTCTCAGGCTTATGCAGCAGGCTTATGTGCTGTTTGAGATATGAATATGAAGGTGATCTGAATACTATTGCGTCGGATGATGAAATACCCATCGGGGTCGAGGATGTTCCTGTTGCAGTTATCAAAGAGAAAATTTCTACTCTAGGTCCCAAAGCGGAAACGCCGCGAAATACGTCCGGGAACGAGAGGCCCTCGCCCCGGCGTATGGAGAGAAGGCATGGCAGCGAAGCTTCCGGGGGTAAGCCATCAACGGCCGGTAATACAGCGGATGGCCGGCAAGGGCCGCCAGGTCAGGTTGGTCAGGTTGGTCAGGTTGAACAACAGGAGAAAAAGCAGGAACACCACCGGAACAGAAGGAGGCGCTTCAGAAAATGAGCTTGCAGGGTGAGCGGTTTTATGTCACTACTCCTATTTATTATGTAAATGATATACCGCATATAGGACATGCTTATACAACCGTTGCGGCTGATATACTGGCACGCTGTCACCGGCTGCATGGGGACCGGGTATTTTTTCTTACCGGTACGGATGAGCACGGGCAAAAGGTTGAGAAGGCCGCTGCCGAAAGGGGCAAGACCCCCAAGGAGCATGCGGATTCAATGGTGCAGAATTTCAGGCAGCTCTGGAAGAAACTTAATATTGCAAACGATGCATTTATACGCACTACGGATGAGCAGCATGTGAAAACCGTTCAGGGAATGATGCAGATGTTGTATGACCGGGGAGAAATAGAAAAAAGGGGCTACTCCGGATGGTATTGTGTCCCCGACGAGAGGTTCTGGACGGAAAAAGATATTATTGAAGGCAACTGTCCCGAATGCGGCAGGCCTGTAGAACAGATACATGAAGAGAACTATTTTTTCCTCATGTCAAAATACGGGGAACGACTGATACATTATATAGAAGACAACCCAGGGTACATACTGCCTGAGACCCGCAGGAACGAGGTGCTCGGTTTTTTAAGGAACAATGCCCTGGGAGACCTCTGCATATCCAGGCCGAAACAAAGACTCTCATGGGGCATCCCACTTCTTTTTGATGAAAATTTCGTTACCTATGTCTGGTTTGATGCCCTGGTGAATTATTTTTCTGCAACGCGATACCTTGCCCCTGAAGGAGATCTCTGGTGGCCGGCTTCTCACCATCTGGTAGGAAAGGATATCCTCACCACCCATGCTGTCTACTGGTCCACCATTCTCATGGCATTGGGTTTCCCCCTGCCTGAAAACATTTTTGCCCATGGCTGGTGGACTGTGGACGGAAAGAAGATGTCCAAGTCCCTCGGCAACGTGGTCGATCCTAATGAATTAGCCGATAAATACGGCGTTGATGCCTTCAGATACTTTCTTTTCAGAGAGGTGCCTTTCGGTCTTGACGGGGATTTCTCGGAAGGCGCCCTGATACGGCGTATCAATTCCGATCTTGCAAACGACCTCGGCAACCTGCTGAGCAGGTTTCTCACCATGGCCGAGAAATACTTTCACGGACAGATTAATTTTCCGCCAGGAGATGCTGATGATCAAGGCGGGTTTGCAGGCCGGTGCAGCGATGCGATTCTGTATGCCTGTAAAGAGGAACACTGGAAGCGCCTGCAGTTTAATACCATTCTTGAAAATATCTGGCTTATAATCAGCGGGGCCAACAACCATATTGCGCAAAACGAACCCTGGAAACTTGCCAAAACCGATTCCGGAGAATTGAGGCGGGTCATGTTCGATATCTGGAATGCGCTGAGGCTTGCCGCGCTCTCACTGTGGCCCTTCATGCCGGACACATCGGAAAAGATATGGAAGCAGCTCGGGCTTAAATCGTTAATTGAAGAAGTACGGCAGAGCAGGAGAGAAGAAGCTCCGGAGATCTCAGCGAAGTCTGCAGGGATTTTCTGCTGGGACTGGAAGCCTCAATACCCGGTCAATGTTGCCAAAGGAGAGCAGCTTTTCCCCAGGATCGAGCAAACTGGAAAGAATGGCGCAGAAGCACAGAAATTACCGCAGGAAAAGGAGCATAAAAAAATGGCTGTACAGGGCGTTGCCGAATTGACCGAATTAATAGGTATAGAAGATTTTGCCAAAGTTCAGATCAAGGTCGGCAAGGTGCTCAGCGCAGAACGGGTCGAGAAATCGGAGAAACTGATAAAACTGAAGGTCGACACCGGTGAAGAGCGGCAGATCGTGGCTGGAATAGGAAAGGCCTATGCCCCCGAGTACCTAGTAGGGAAAAAGATCGTTGTTGTTGCAAACCTGAAGCCCGCAAAGCTTATGGGCGTGGAATCGCAGGGGATGCTCCTTGCGGCAACGGACGAAGATGGGACGCTTTCAATCCTTGGCCTGGACAGGGACGTGCATCAGGGCGCTCGGGTGAAATAATAAATGCCGGAACTGAAGATCACAAGCTGGCCCGAAAATGAGCGGCCCAGAGAGCGGCTCATCAAATACGGAGCAGGACATCTTTCTGATGCCCAATTGCTTGCTATAATTCTGAGGACCGGCAGCAGAGAGAGAGGGGTATTGGAGCTCTCCCTCGCGCTTCTTGAGGCGTTTAAATCTTTGAGAAGCATCGATGCCGCTTCCGGCGCGGAACTGTCCGCCATAAAAGGACTTGGTACTGCCAAAATAGCGCAGATCAAAGCGGCATTCGAGCTGGGCAAGCGCCTTATGGGTGAATCCACTGACGGCAAGCCTGTATTCTCGTCAAGCCATTCGATCCATTCATTCTTTGCCCCGCGGTTTAAAAATCTTAAGAAGGAGATATTTCTTGCGGTGCTCCTGGATGCGAAGAACAGGCTTTTGCGCGAGTATAAGGTCTCTGAGGGGACGTTGACAAATTCGCTTATCCATCCCCGGGAGGCGTTCAAAGAGGCGATAAGGGAATCGGCTGCTTCCGTAATTTTTGTGCATAACCATCCCAGCGGTGATCCCGCCCCGAGCCGTGATGATATCGCTGTTACCGGGCGGCTTAAGAGTGCCGGAGAGATTATCGGCATACAGGTCCTCGACCATATAATTATCGGGGACGGCAATTATGTGAGCCTCAGGGAAAAAGGGGTTATATAGTAGTAAGTAGTGAGAAGTAAGTAGTGAGAAGTGAGACGCTGCATACTGCTTAATGTTTACTGTTTTTTAAGGGAGGATACATGAAGGTGCTGGTTATAGGAGGCGGAGGAAGGGAACATGCGATAGTGTGGAAGCTTGCTCAATCGAGGCACGTTGACAAGATTTATTGCGCCCCCGGCAACGCGGGGATTGCAGAAACAGCAGAATGTATCGATATCAACATCGGGGATTTTGATGAGTTGATCAACCTTGTAAGATACGAATGGATAGACCTTACCATAGTCGGACCTGAAGCGCCGCTCTCCATGGGAATTGCGGATGCTTTTGAGAGGGCAGGGAGGAAGATACTCGCTCCTGTGAAGGCTGCGGCCCAGCTCGAAGCGAGCAAGGTTTTTTCAAAAGAATTTATGAGAAGACACCGTATCCCCACCGCGGAATACAAGGTGTTTTCATCCTATCTTCATGCGGAAGACTATGTCAGGATGAAGGGCAGCCCGATTGTAATAAAAGCGGACGGTCTTGCCTCAGGCAAGGGGGTTATCGTTGCCGCCACGACTGATGAGGCTGTAGTTGCTTTAAAGCGCATCATGAAAGACAAAGAGTTCGGTGATGCCGGCAACAGGGTAATTGTCGAGGAATGCCTGCAGGGAGAGGAGGCGTCGTTCATGGTGTTTACTGACGGAAGTACTATCGTGCCGATGGTAAGCTCTCAGGACCATAAACAGGTTTTTGACAATGATAAGGGTCCCAACACCGGGGGGATGGGGGCCTACAGCCCTGCGCCGGTAATTAATGAAGAACTGGAAGCCCTGGTAATAGAGAAGATCATGTGGCCGACTATCAACGGGCTCAGGGAGGAAGGCACGAAATACAAGGGCGTGCTCTATGCCGGCCTGATGATAAAGGACGGCAAACCCACTGTGCTTGAGTTCAACTGCAGGCTGGGTGACCCCGAGACGCAGCCGGTTTTTGCGAGGCTGGATACCGACTTTGTGGACATTGCCCTGGCAATCGCGGATGAGCGGCTTTCAGATGTAAAAGTGGAATGGAAAAAGGATGCTGCGGTCTGTGTCGTCGTCGCCTCAGGAGGGTATCCGGGCATATATGAGAAGGGGAAGGTGATAAGCGGACTCGAAAAAGCAGGCAGCCTGGATGATGTTTTCGTATTTCATGCAGGGACAGAATTCAACGAGGGCGGGATCGTCACAAGCGGCGGCAGGGTGCTGGGAGTCACGGCCACCGGCAAAGACATAAAAGCGGCAAAGGAGCAGGCGTATAAAGCGGTTGGGGAGATACAGTTTGAAGGCATGCACTACAGAAAAGATATCGCGGACCGCGCGTTAAACAGATAGCTGCAAATGAAAGTTCATCTCGATTGCTTCCCTTGTTTTTTAAAACAAGCGGTAATTGCGGTCAGGCTCGGCACAAAGGACGAAGCACTGCAGGCTGCCGTACTGAAGGGCGTGACTGATGAAATCAAGGCAACAGACATGTCCAAACCGCCCGCATATTCTACAACCTTTATGCACCGTAAGATTCGGCAGCTCCTCGGTAAGGACCCGTTCGAGGACATAAAATCCGAATACAACCAGGCCGCACTGCGCCTGTATCCAGAACTCAGGGAGCGGGTATTTCAGAGCGAGGACCCGCTGTGGACCGCTTCCCGGCTTGCCATAGCCGGCAATATTATTGACTTTGGAATATTCAGTTCCGTCGACATTACTGGCACTGTTGAACGCGCCCTGAGCGGCAACATTACCGTTGACCATTACGACATATTTAAACGTGCGGTTGACAGCCATTCACGCGTCTTCTACCTGCTCGATAACTCAGGAGAGATAGTCTTTGACAGGCTGCTTATCGAGGTGCTGGTGAAGATGGGGAAAAAAGTAAAGGCGGTGGTGAAGGGCGTTCCGGTGCTGAACGACTCGACTGCCCGTGACGCTGCAGAAACCGGGTTGACTGAACTATGTGAGATTGTGGATAACGGGTGCGACTGTATAGGAACTATACTGGAAATGACGTCCCCGGATTTTAACCGTATGTTCGACGACGCAGATTTTATAATCAGCAAAGGTCAGGGCAATTTCGAAACCCTCGGCTTCCTGGATAACAGCAGTAAGCGCCGTAAAGAAATCATCTTTCTCCTGCAGGCAAAGTGTGATGTGGTATCCAGAGAGATGGGAGTTTCCAGGGGTTCTATGGTTTTGCTGTCGTCAGGGCATCTTCCGTAACTACCCGGTATTTATTGTGCCGTCATGGAATTATAAATCTTTATTTATGCATTAAAAAACTTTACTGTCCAGTTATTGACATTTGAGCGGACTTAACTTTATCATAGTCGTTACGGTGAGATTAATCAGGAGCCAGTATGTTGCGTATTGGTTTCCGGCAATTACAAGAAGGACGCAGGAAGGAGAATAACATGCAGGAAACGCCCTCATTTTTAGAGATGTTGTGGCCCAACATTGAACACGTAAAAGACTATCACACTTTTGTCATTGTCTTGCATTCCTGGCTTGCCATGATTATTATTATTGGTCTCGCTTTGGCACTGAAGAATAAGCTCAGTCTTGTCCCTTCCGGTCTGCAGAATGTAATGGAGATGCTTTCTGAATTCTCGTCTAACCTTTCGAATTCCATAATAGGCCATCACTGGGGCGACAAGTTTTATCCTCTTATCGGCACGCTCCTCTTTTACATCGGTCTTAGTAATTTTATGGGTCTTATTCCCGGCTTTGAATCGCCTACAAGCAATATTAATATGACCGCCTCGATGGCGATTCCGGTATTCCTTGCAACTCATTATTACGGCGTAAAAGTAAACGGGTTTAAGTATATAAATCATTTTCTCGGGCCGATAAGATCCTTTGCTGCATTGCCGCTAATGATACTCATGTTCTTCATTGAAATCATCGGCCATTTTGTGCGTCCGATAACTCTATCTGTCAGGCTTTTCGGCAACATGATCGCAAAACACATGATTCTCGTGATTCTAGGTATTCTGGTGCCGGCAGTCGTTCCTGTCGCCATTCTAGGCCTTGGAGTAATTGTCTGTGTGATACAGACATATGTGTTTATGCTCCTTACCTGCTTATATTTGGCCGGTTCGGTCGAAAGTGCACATTAACTATCTTAATAGAAAGGAGGAAAATCTATGATGAGGAAGCTGATTTCTTTTGGGCTTGTAGCGCTTCTTTTGCTTGCGTTTTTTGCCCCTCTTGCTCTTGCTGATGAGGCTGCGCCTGCAGCCGAAGGTTCACATTCCGGCAGAGGCATTATAGTGGTTGGTCTTGGCCTTGCTATCGGACTTGCTGCTCTCGGAACAGGCATTGGCCAGGGTATCGGGTTGCAGGGTGCGACCGAAGGTGTTGCAAGGAACCCCGGCGCATCGGGAAAGATCACCACAACCCTTATTATCGGTCTCGCCATGATCGAGTCTCTTGCGATTTACGCGCTTGTTGTCGTGCTTATTATTCTCTTTGTTAATCCTTTGAAAATTTAATATCTCACCTTTATTAAGACAGGGGACTCCACCAGGAGTCCCCATTTTTATTTGGACCGATTCATAAATTTATACAAGGGGCAGGCGGGACATGGTGCTGAGCGGACTATGACAGCCTAAGTGACACCAGGGATGGTGACACAGGCTGTCATAGCCTCGGAGCAAGGCTGGACGCCTTGCGAGAATGAGTGAAGCACTGTGGCCTGACTGCTCCTTGTATAAATTTATGGTTATTTTTTTTGCCGGTAAAAAGATGACTTGTACTGGTCAGGTTCAAACGGTATGAGCCTGACTATAGTGCAGGAAGGAAATCTCGCTGCTATTTCTTCCTCAGATACCCGCTGGTCGTAGCCGAGCGCTATTACATCCGGTTTGAGTTCCTGAATAATCTGGAACAGGTCGGTATCGAGATTGCCCAAAATCACAAGTTCAGGTATGCCGGATTTCTCGACATTCAGTTTTCTAACTTGTTCACTATGGGTAGGCAGGAAGCCTTTAATCCTTTTTACGGTCTCATCCCTGGCAACTATAACCGTTAAGACTTCGCCCAATGTTTTGGCCTGCCTGAGAAAGTCTTTATGCCCCGGATGAAAATGGTCAAACGTCCCCGCGCATACAACTTTTCCGCCCATGATTCAAATGATACCAGAACCGCCGGACGATTGACAAACCGCGAATTGCCCCTAATTCACCATCAAACCACAGAGGACACAGAGAAACTCATGGATTTGAGAAGACGTAACATCAGACAGGGCCTTCATCTCTGTGCACTCTTCGGTGAAGTTCAGTTTTGTCTCTTTTTCTGCTTGGCATTGAGAGCACAGAGAAAACTCTGTGTTCTCGCTTAGAGCGCCTACTTTTGGCTGTGGTTCGCTGTTTCAGGTGGTGGATTCCGGTTGCATCAACTTACACAATGATAGATGATATACTAAATATAGCAGAACGGAAGGAATAGGGGCGTGACGGATGGCGATATTGAAGGAACATGCGGGGCTTTATACGGACCATTATGAACTTACGATGGCCCAGGGTTATTTTTTGAACAATAAAAAAAACACCCCTGCATGCTTCGACTATCTCTTCAGGAAAAATCCCTTTGCGGGAGGATATGTGGTCTTCGCGGGTTTGATGGACCTCCTGGAGGTCCTTGAAACCCTCAGGTTTGACGACGAGGACTGCAATTATCTGAGGTCTATCGGGTTTGCCCGCGAGTTTGTCGAGTATCTGAAAGGCTTCGAGTTCGGGGCCGATATCTATGCCCCCGAAGAAGGGGAGGTCGTCTTCCCTTATGAGCCGGTTGTCAGGGTTGAAGGGAACATCATAGAGACACAGATAATAGAGACAATACTTTTGAATATGCTGAATTTTGAATCACTGATAGCCACCAAGGCCTCGCGCATCAGGCGTGCTGCAGGGGACAGGGTTGTGATTGACTTCGGCCTCAGAAGGGCACAGGGGCTTGGAGGTATACATGCGAGCAGGGCCGCTGTAATCGGCGGTGCGAACAGCACGTCCAATGTTTACAGCGCATTTATGTTCGGTCTTGAGTCTGCGGGAACGCAGGCGCACTCATGGATACAGTCTTATGATGATGAATTGACAGCGTTCAGGGATTTTGCGAAGGCGTTCCCCCGAAGATGTGTTTTCCTCGTCGATACGTATGATACCCTGAAGTCGGGAATACCAAGCGCCGTAACTGTTGCAAGGGAAATGGAGGCCCGGGGAGAGAAATTGTTCGGGATCCGCCTGGACAGCGGCGACCTTGCTTATCTAAGCAAAAAGGCAAGGAAGATGCTTGATGATGCGGGGCTCAATTACGTTAAGATAATGGCGTCCAACCAGTTGGATGAATACCTTATCAAGAGCCTGCTTGACCAGGGCGCCCCTGTTGACGCCTTCGGTGTGGGCAAAGAGCTTATAACGGGCCGGGATGATGCAGCGCTCGACGGGGTTTATAAACTGACCATGAGCGGCTCCAGGCCAAGACTGAAGATATCGGAAAACCCTGAAAAGATAATCCTGCCCGGGACCAAGGACGTATTCAGGTGCATAGATGACAGAGGGATGTTTTATGCTGATTGCGTCGCGCTTTCCGGCGAAGGCCGCATAGAGACCATTTATCATCCTCATCGTCCCGGTATTAGCTGTGCGGTGGGTCAATACAAAAAGGAGGGACTTTTCAGCAAGGTAATGGATAAGGGCAGAATAGTCATGGACAGGAAAAAGCCGGCTGAAATAGCGCAGCATGTTCGTGCAAGGATGGCGCAATTGCCTGAGGAGCATAAACGCTTTGAGAACCCGCATATTTATAAGGTAGGAATAACCGGGAAGCTGATGGACCTGCGTTCGGGGATTATCGATGAGATCAGGGCAAAATACAGTGGAGGATTAGAACATGAAAGCGCTGATGGTCGTTGATGTGCAAAATGATTTTTGTCCCGGCGGGGCACTGCCTGCGCCTGATGGAGACAAGGTTGTCCCTGTTATCAACATCTTGATCGATACTTTCCCTTTGGTTGTTGCGTCAAAAGACTGGCACTCCGAAACCACCGGACATTTCAAGAAATGGCCGAGACACTGTGTCCAGGGCACAAAAGGGGCTGAACTTCATCCCGACCTTAAGAAGGGCGGGATAGACCGGATCTTCCTTAAGGGGACAACAGACAAGGACGAGGGCTATTCCGCTTTCGAGGCAACGAATGCGGACCTTGAAGGTTTCCTGAAGGAGAGAGGCGCCGATACCCTGTATATAACAGGCATCGCAACAGAATATTGCGTCAAGGAATCCGCGCTGGATGCGGTTAAGAGGGGGTTCATCACCTATGTCGTAAAGGACGCTGTTGAAGGCGTGAAACTGAAAGAAGGGGACGTGGAAAGGGCGTTCGGAGAGATGGAAAAAGCAGGGGTGAAGATCATCCGCTCAGCGGAAATACTAAAGCACGTTTAGACATATCAGACTAAGTCAATTTTGTTTCATATCAGTTTGGTCCGCTGCAAAGAATCCTTGAATTCCGCAAATGCTGGGCGTGGATACGTTCATGGAGATTTCAATGAAACTAAGGAATTTGGATAAGCTTTAATGCTACACCGATAAGTGCAGCCTGTTCTTTGCTCATTTCGCCCAAGCTGTCACGTCGTTCTGTCATGCGCCGAAAACGAGTGAAGTCTGTCGGTAACCCTTCGGTATCCACAAGATAAGCAATTTTCTGGATAATCCCCCTGATGTCTTCCGGAAGTTTTATCCGACCTTTTATCTTGGGGAAATATTTCATCTTCAGCCGGCCTCTGGCACTGTCAAATTCGATATCCGTAACTCGGTGCAAAGCGAGGATGACATAATCACCGAGCGCTTGCCAAAAAATAGCATCGTGATCTTTCCAGGACGGAAGATAAAAGCGCAATAAGGCAGGCTGCTTTTTTCCGTTTGACAGAATGCTCTTATAAAGAATAACAGGATAATCATATACCTTATGATTATCGATCGTTTCTAATTTTTCAAACAAATTGATTCTTTGCTGCTTGCGAAATATCTTATCGATCTGGTCTAGTACGCCGCCCTGTCCATGACCTTCTTGAACTTTTTCGAGCGCCGTTTCTAAAGTGTTTGTCATTGTTCGACTCCTTGCAGTATTCGAAGCTGTGAAGTAAGCTGCATAGCCGCCAGATGAAGCACATGGTTAATCCGGCTTGAGTCTGTCCTTAATGCAGTCTTTATGGCGCAAACAAGCCATTTAACAGCAAGTCTTGATTTTCCTTGCAGCTATATCAATTGCTCATTCCGGATTTCAAGAATCCATCGAGAAACCTTTTTAACATATTACCATAAGCTAATGTAATTGGAAACTCCTTCCTCCTGCTTGCTCTTCTATAGTCAGTATAACTTCCACATTTGTTTGCTATACTCATGAAGATACGATGCTGTCAAAAAGCTTACATGGCTATTACTTCTTTATTAATGCCATACTAACCACAGAAGGTTCAGAGGTTTTTTAACTACGAGATGCCGCGGGGACTTTTAGCTCTGTGGCTATTTTATTTCTGGAGTATCATGCCTATATGAATAAAACAAATACCAAACATGAGATTTTCGCAAAGCTGCAAGAAATTGTGAGTTCAAAAGAAGGCCTTTGGTGGAAGATGAGGGATCTTGCCAAAACTCACGACTACCTTATTATTTCCGACGACTACGGGAAGATTCTCAAGAAACTTGACTTACTGGAAGCGGACCTGGGATCGACAGAAGAGATTACAGCGCTGAGGTCGGCAATCGCGGAGCAAGCTTAGTACTCCGTATCGAGAGCGCCGATGCGCCCCGCCCACAAGGCGCACGACTGAGGCGTACACCGAGTTATAGAAGGCTACTTGTGCAGAAAATAAGGAGACCTCAAAGTTGAAGATGGCCAACAAGACCATGCTCGGAAGCCTGCCGCATCTGCGCGCGAGCCTGCGCGAAGCAGCATTGGCTCAAAAGTGCTCGGTCTGCGATCCTCCGCTGCGCTCCGAATTATTCAACAGCGATCAGATGGAGCAGCACGGCACGACCATCGCGGGCCTTCACAAATTGAGCCCGGGATATCCTCCTGATCAGCTCCTGGCGCGACTGGCTGACAATGAAGGCATCCTGACCGGAACCCGTCTCCTGCTGATGGAGGCGATCACAACTGATCGTCGAATTACGCCGGCAGGTGACTGGTTGCTCGATAACTTCTATCTGATCGAAGAACAGATTCGCACGGCCAGGAGACACCTGCCGAAGGGGTACAGCCGGGAGCTTCCCCGCTTGCAGAGCGGTCTTTCTGCCGGTCTTCCACGCGTGTATGACATCGCTTTGGAGACGATCTCGCACAGCGATGGCAGGATAGAGCCGGCAAGTCTCAGCAGGTTTGTTGCAGCCTACCAGTCGGTCACCGTTCTGAAGTTGGGAGAATTGTGGGCCATCCCTATTATGCTGCGGCTCGCGTTGATCGAGAATCTCCGACGCGTTGGGGCTCGGATCGCTGCGGACAGGCTCGACCGAAACCAGGCTGATTATTGGGCAGACCGGATAACCGAGATTGCCGGGAAGGACCCAAAAAGTCTGATATTGGTCATTGCGGACATGGCGCGGTCGGACCCGCCGCTGAAGAGCGCGTTCGTTGCGGAATTCGCCCGCCGGCTTCAGGGCCAGGGTCCTGCCCTGGCAATGCCGCTCACATGGATTGAACAGCGACTCTCCGAGTCCAGCATGACGATCGACCATTTGGTGCAGTCGGAAAACCAACAACAAGCAGCTGATCAGATCTCGATGAGCAACAGCATCGGCAGCCTTCGTTTCCTTAGCACGATGGACTGGCGGGAATTCGTCGAGACGTTGAGCGTTGTAGAGCAGACCCTGCGCGAAGACGTCGGCGGCACGTACGCCAAAATGGACTTCGCTACTCGCGATCGTTACCGTCACGTGGTGGAGAAAATAGCAAAGAGCGGTCGGCTGTCGGAAGGCGAAGTGGCAGCCGCAGCCATCCGGCTCGCTCACGGTAAAAAAACGGCCGATAAAAACTGCGATCGAGGGAGAGATGATCGCGAAAACCATGTGGGCTATTATCTGATAGATAAGGGATTGCCGCAGCTTCAAGAGCTGGCGCATATGCGCTTGTCTGTCTCCGGCTCCATTCGGAAAGTTAGTTCCAGGTTTCCTTTGCCCCTCTATCTGGGCACTATCATGCTCACGACGGCTATTTTCACTTTAGGGTTGCTTACGAAGGCGCATAGTGACGGCTTACGCAATTGGCTGCTCGTTATGACGGGTATCCTCTCATTGCTGTGCGCAAGTCAGCTGGCGGTTGCAGTGGTGAACTGGCTTGCGACATTGCTGATGATTCCGCAGCCGCTGCCGCGAATGGACTTTTCCAAAGGTATTCCACCTGAATCGCAGACTCTCACAATTGTCCCGACCATGCTCACAAGCGCCGAAAGTATCGAATACCTGATCGAGGCGATGGAGGTCAGGTTCCTGGCGAATCGTGATGACAACCTGCGCTTCGGCCTGTTGACTGATTTCCAGGATGCGACAGAGGAAACGCTTCCGGAGGATGGACCGCTATTACTGCTCGCCCGGCAGAGAACTGAAGGACTGAATGAAAAGTACGCGAATGCAAAAGGAGATAAGTTCTTCCTTTTTCACCGTCCGCGCCGATGGAACGCCAGGGACCGGGTTTGGATGGGTTACGAGCGCAAACGAGGGAAGCTGGCGGAACTGAATGCCTTATTGCGCGGCAAGGAAAATGGCGGAACACATGATATATCGGGGAATCCATTTTCGTTAGTTGTCGGCAATACTGCGGTGTTGTCAAATGTAAAATACGTGATCACCCTTGACACGGATACTCAGTTGCCGCGCGATGCGGCGCGGCAGTTTGTGGGGGCAATGGAACACCCGTTGAACCGTGCGTACTACGACGAAGGCAAGCAGCGCGTTGTTGACGGGTACGGCATCCTTCAGCCGCGTGTAGCGGTGAGTCTTCCCGGCACGAACCGTTCACGGTATGCGCGCATGTATGGGAGTGATCCCGGCATTGACCCATACACGCGTGCTGTTTCGGATGTCTACCAGGACATATTTCTCGAAGGTTCTTTTATCGGCAAGGGGATCTATGAGGTCGATGCATTCGAACGGGCGCTGGGCGGACGTTTTCCCGAGAACCGGATCCTCAGCCACGATCTTATAGAAGGATGTTACGCGCGCGCGGGACTGTTGAGTGATGTAATGCTTTACGAGGAGTATCCATCCTGCTACAGCGCGGACGTGAGCCGTCGGCGCCGCTGGATTCGCGGGGATTGGCAGCTTGTGCGCTGGGTGCTGCCGGGTGTCCCTTGCCACGACGGGCGGCTCCAAAAGAATCCTCTCTCGATGCTGTCCCGATGGAAGCTCTTCGACAACCTTCGACGCAGCCTGGCTCCTTCTGCATTGACACTTCTCCTGCTGCTGGGTTGGACGGGCTTGTCCTCTCCATGGTTCTGGACCTTGTCGGTGCTCGGGACCATTTTCATTCCTTCTTTGATATCCTCTTTCCTGGACCTGCTTAGGAAGCAGGACGATGTGCATTTTGTGCAGCATCTCGCTGCCATAGGACACTCCACTGCCAGGCGTCTTGTCCAGGTTCTCTTTACGCTTGCCTGCCTCCCGTACGAGGCGTTTTTCAGTCTGGATGCGATTTTTCGTACTACATGGAGAATGCTTGTCACGCACAAGCGACTCCTCGAATGGAACCCTTCTGGTAATCCGGATAAAAATACGGACAGCTCCAGTATAGGTGGGTTCGCCGGTATCTGCCGGACTATGTGGTTCGCCCCATTTCTTGCTGTCGCAGCTATAATCTATCTGGTGCTTTTTAATCCGGTTGCCATAGCAGCGGCTGCGCCCATTCTGTTTCTATGGTTTATCTCATCCTTTATCGCTTGGAGGATCAGCCTGCCGCTTGCCCGCAGGGAAGCAAGTCTGAGGCCGGACCAGACCGTCTTTCTCCAAAGGCTTTCCCGAAAGACCTGGGCCTTTTTCGAAACCTTCGCAGGCCCCGAAGAGCATTGGCTGCCGCCTGATAATTATCAGGAACACCCTGTCGCCGTTGTTGCTCACCGCACGTCTCCGACCAACATGGGACTTGCGCTGCTGGCGAATTTGTCCGCCCATGACTTTGGCTACATTTCCACGCGGCAACTCATAGAGAGAACGACGAATACCTTCTCTACTATGGAAGCACTGGAGCGCTATAGGGGCCATTTCTACAACTGGTACGACACGCAGTCTTTGAAGCCGCTGTCGCCAAAATATGTTTCGACTGTGGACAGCGGCAACCTTGCGGGCCATCTGCTCACATTGCGGCAGGGTCTGCTCGCGCTTCCTGATCAGAGGATCCTGGGTGCGCAAGTCTTCGGGGGATTGCGCGACACACTATGGGTCCTCCTGGACGTAGCTGCCGAAGAACGCTATGGACGAGACGTGGCTGCCTTGCTCACTCAACTGAAGAAGGAGCTTGAGTCCGTATGCAATGAACGACCCACTTCGCTCACGGCTGTGCGGCTCCACCTTGATCAACTCGCAAGGTATGCAGAGGAGGTGCTTTCCAGAATCTATAGTTTGGCTCCCGGTCAGGATGATCAGGCCTGCTTGTGGGCACGCGCTTTTGCCGGACAATGCCGCGCCGCACTCGAGGAACTTACGCTTCTCGCCCCGTCAGCCGTCAGTGGCATTGATGAGATACCGACGCTGCGCGAACTGGCAGGCATTGGAAACGATCTTGCTGGTGAGAGGATTAGGGCTATCGAAAAGCTCGTGTTGCAATCCGGCGAACTCAGCTGGATGCAGTATGACTTCCTGTTTGACAGGGCGAGTAATTTGCTGGCCATCGGGTACAACGTTGATGGACGCAGGCGGGATATAAGTTGCTACGACCTGCTGGCTTCGGAAGCGAGACTCTGCAGTTTCGTAGCTATCGCTCAGGGACAATTACCACAAGAGAGCTGGTTTGCCCTGGGCCGCCTGCTCACGAACGTCGGTGGAGAGCCAATCCTCGTTTCGTGGAGCGGTTCGATGTTCGAATACCTCATGCCACTTCTGGTAATGCCGATGTATGAACGTACTCTGCTCGATGAGACCTGCAAGGCGGCGGTGGCAAGACAGATCGAGTACGGGACAAAGCTGGGGGTGCCCTGGGGCATTTCGGAATCTGCCTATAACATGATCGACGCTCAGCTCAATTATCAATACCGTGCCTTCGGCGTGCCCGGCCTAGGACTTAAACGCGGGCTCGCGGACGATCTGGTAATTGCGCCCTATGCCTCGGCGCTTGCGCTGATGGTGGCGCCCGAGGAGGCGTGCCTGAATATGCAGCGACTCGTTGATGAAGGATGTGAGGGAAAATTCGGCTTCTATGAAGCGATTGATTACACACCTTCGCGTCTGTCGGGCAGGCAATCAAGTGCCGTGATCAGGTCGTTTATGGCCCACCATGCGGGCATGAGCTTTCTCTCCCTGACCTATCTGCTTCTGGACCGTCCGATGCAGAAACGATTCGAGTCGGACCCCTTATTCCAGGCAACCACTCTTCTGCTCCAGGAGCGTGTGCCAAAGGCCACGGGATTCTATTTGCAGACCGCCGACCTCTCTGAATCACTTACTGCTTCCACCAGAGCAGAGGCCTCGGTGCGCTCTTTCAGCAGCCCGGACACGCCGTTTCCCCAGGTGCAGTTGCTGTCCAACGGCAGATATCACGTGATGATCACGAACGCCGGCGGCGGATACAGTCGATGGAAGGACATCGCAGTCACGCGCTGGCGTGAAGATACGACCAGCGACAACTGGGGCACTTTTTGTTATATCCGGGAGGTGGCGAGCGGGGAATTCTGGTCAGCCGCATTTCAGCCGACGCGCAAACGCCCGAAGAATTATGAGGCGATTTTCTCGGAGGGCCGCGCCGAGTTTCGCCGCCGGGACCACGACTTTGACACACACACCGAGATCGCTGTTTCTCCTGAGGATGATATTGAGCTGCGCAGGATTACCATCACCAACCGCGGCAGAACACGCAGAGAGATCGAGGTCACGAGCTACGCGGAGGTCGTCCTTGCGCCGCCTGCCGCAGACGCGCTTCATCCGACGTTTAGCAATCTTTTTGTTCAGACGGAGATTATCGATCATAGGCAGGCGATCCTCTGCAACCGCCGCTCCCGCTCTCTCGACGAGCACTCCCCATGGATGTTTCATCTTATGGCTGTGCACGGTGCAGAAATCGGCGAAGTTTCCTATGAGACCGACCGCATGAGGTTCATCGGCCGCGGAAACACTGTTGCCGACCCGCAGGAGATAACCGGGTCTGCCGGGCTCTCGGCCAGTGAGGGCTCAGTGCTTGATCCGATCGTCGCTATAAGGTATCGTATGACCCTTGATCCGGAAAGATCGGCAACAATAAATATCGTCACCGGCATCGGAGAAACCCGTGACATCTGCATGGGGCTGGTAGAGAAATACCAGGACCAGTATCTCGCGGACCGCGTCTTCGATCTTGCATGGACGCATGGCCAGGTGTTCCTAAGGCAGATCAATGCCACAGAGGCCGATGCGCAGCTCTATGCCGCCCTTGCCGGCTCTGTGATCTATGCAAATGCTTCCCTGCGCGCTGACCCGGGCGTCATGCTCAGGAACCGCCGCGGGCAATCAGGCCTGTGGGGCCACTCGATTTCCGGCGACCTCCCGATCGTGCTGTTACAGATCGGAGATCCGGCTAACATCGACCTTGTGCGCCAACTCGTGCAGGCCCACGCATACTGGCGTCTCAAGGGACTATCGGTGGACCTTCTGATTTGGAACGAAGATCACGCCGGTTACCGGCAGCTTCTGCAGGATCAGATCATGGCACTCATTTCCGCCGGCGTCGAAGCGAACGTGACGGAACGGCCGGGAGGCATCTTCGTAAGACCTCTGGACCAGATATCGGCTGAGGACCGAATCCTGCTCGAAACCGTCAGTCGGGCTGTCATCACCGACGGCCTTGGCCCGATTGAGGACCAGATCAGCCGTCGCAGTATTGCGCCGCTATTAGTGCCGCGACTTGAGCCGACCAGGAGCCACTCTGCTGCCGAACCCCTGGCTGCAGCCCCGTTGCCTCGCCACGATCTGACATTCTTCAACGGCCTGGGTGGATTTACCCCGGATGGGCGCGAGTATGTTATTACCACCGCGCGCGGGCAGGTGACGCCGGAGCCGTGGGTGAATGTGCTGGCCAACCCGCACTTCGGGACAGTTATTTCGGAAAGCGGAGGTGCTTACACGTGGAGCGAAAATGCTCATGAGTTCCGCCTTACTCCCTGGTACAATGACCCTGTAAACGATTCCAGTGGAGAAGCTTTTTACCTCCGTGATGACGAGCGCGGCCACTTCTGGTCGCCTTCGCCTCTGCCCTGCCGCGGGGCAACACCATATATTACCAGGCACGGATTTGGCTATAGCGTCTTCGAGCACACAGAGCGCGGCATCAGATCAGAGTTGTGGGTTTACGTGGCAATGGATGCGTCAGTCAAGTTCTCGGTATTAAAGGTGAGAAACGAGTCGGGGAGATCCCGCCGACTCTCCGCTACGGGATACGCGGAATGGGTACTGGGCGATCTGAGGCCAAAATCATGTATGCATGTGAGCACCGAAATCGATCCTAAAACCGGCGCGCTTTTCGGACGGAACCCGTATAACACTGAGTTTGCAGATCGGACTGCTTTCTTCGATGTGGACGAGATGTCTCGCACCATAACCGGAGATCGGACTGAATTTCTGGGTCGGAACGGTGCCCTAAGCGCTCCTGCCGCTATGGCGCACGCGCGCCTTTCCGGCAAGGTGGGGGCAGCCCTGGACCCCTGCGCCGCGATCCAGGTCCCCTTCGAGCTGGCGGACGGGCAGGAACGTGAGATCGTCTTCAGGCTGGGTGTAGGGAGAGACGCCGAGGATGCCAGGAACCTGGTCAATCGTTTTCGAGGAGCGATCGCTGCGCGCGGCGCCCTCGATGTGGTGTGGCAGCACTGGACGCACACGCTCGGCGCGATACATGTGGAAACACCAGACCAGTCCGTCAATGTGCTTGCCAACGGCTGGCTGCTATACCAAACTCTGGCGTGCCGTCTTTGGGCGCGAAGCGGATACTACCAGTCAGGTGGCGCCTTCGGCTTCCGCGATCAGTTGCAGGACACGATGGCGCTCATCCACGCCAGGCCGAATCTTGTGCGCGAGCACCTCCTCCTCTGTGCGGCCCATCAGTTCAGAGAGGGAGATGTCCAGCATTGGTGGCATCCCCCATCAGGGCGCGGCGTGCGCACACATTGTTCGGACGACTTTCTCTGGTTGCCGCTGGCTGTGTGCCGCTACGTTATGATTACCGGAGACACAGGGGTGCTGGATGAACCTGTCCGCTTTATCGATGGCCGCCCGGTAAACAAGGACGAGGACTCGTATTTCGATCTCCCCCGCGCGTCCGATGAAACGGCGAGTTTGTACGATCATTGTGTGCGGGCTATTATAAGGGGCCTCAGCCGCGGCGAACACGGTTTGCCGCTAATCGGTTCGGGAGATTGGAACGACGGAATGAACATGGTTGGCGAACACGGCAAGGGCGAAAGCGTTTGGCTGGGGTTCTTCCTCTGCAAAGTACTGATAGAGTTCTGTGAGATTGCGCGTCTTCACGGTGATCTGTCCTTCGCCGAACGATGTCGGAAAGAAGCGGCTCAAATGAGCAGAAATATCGAGGAGAGTGGCTGGGATGGCGAGTGGTATCTGCGTGCTTACTTTGACGACGGGTCCCCTCTTGGTTCGGCAGGCAATTCCGAATGCCGGCTTGATTCCATAGCTCAAAGTTGGTCTGTTATATCAGGAGCTGGTGATGCCGCACGCTCTCGCATGGCAATGGAAGCGGTGGATAGGGTTCTTGTTCGACGGGAGCATGGACTGGTCCAACTCCTGGACCCGCCATTCGACAAATCGGATCTGAATCCCGGCTATATAAAGGGATACGTCCCGGGTGTAAGAGAGAATGGAGGGCAATACACGCACGCGGCCATCTGGGCGGCGATGGCGTTCGCTGCATTAGGCGACTGTAGTCGCGCGTGGGAACTGCTGGCAATGATCAACCCTGTAAACCATGCAGGATCTCCCGAGGAAATCGCAAAGTACAAAGTAGAACCGTATGTTATCGCTGCCGATGTATATGCGGTGTCTCCGCATACCGGACGCGGTGGATGGACATGGTACACGGGATCGGCAGCCTGGATGTACACGCTTATCCTTGAATCACTCCTCGGACTGAGGCTTGAAGGAGACAAACTGCGTTTCGCGCCGTGTCTGCCCGTGGATTGGGACTCGTTCAAGGTGCATTACCGGTACAGGGAAACTGTCTACCACATCACCGTGTTCCAATCGGACGACGGCAGCGAGGCGAGTGTCACCGTCGATGGAGTTAAGCAACATATTAATGCTATTCCACTTCTTGACAACCATACGGAGCATCCGGTCGAGGTCAGAATCCCCGCACTGATGCAAAGAGGAGAGAAATTATGAACACATCTTTGATTATTTCATTCAACAGCAACAAGGGCGAAAAGAGTTTTTATGATCACAAATTTATTTCTCAGTTCCTGTTTTCCGCAACTTCTCAGCCGAATGAAACTTAATTGTGCCTGAGAAAAGGGCTTTAAGGCTTTCTTTCGAAACTCAACATCTCCGGCGAAATATCCGCGGTGAGGACTTCCTGGTGTTATGAAGCGATGGCATACCGCAATTTTTTCGCGGCTTTTCTGTTTCCGTTCTTGTGCGAGCCGGTCTGCTTTCCTTGCGCTTTCTTTACGCGGACCCCGCCCTCGTCCTGCCACCCGACGCGATCCAGGAAGTCGAAGTAGTCGCCGTCGAAGACATTCACCTCGTCATTATCATACACGATCAGCTTGGTCGCGACGGCCTCCAGGATCATCTCGCTGTGCGTCACGATGATGACAGCGCCGTCGAAAGCCTCAATCGCCTCGATCAGCGAGTCAATGGACTCCATGTCCAGGTGGTTTGTGGGCTCGTCGAGGATCAGCATGTTGGCCGGAGAGATCAGGAGCTTGCCGAGCAGCACGCGGCTCTTTTCCCCTCCCGAGAGCACGCTCACCTTCTTGAGCGCGTTGTCGCCGTCGAACATCATGAGCCCGCAGATGGCGCGGGATTCCCCCTGGGCGTGGTTCGGATGCGCATCCATGATTTCCTGGAGCGCGGTTTTGTCGTTCATCAGGCGGCTGATATTGGTCTGGCCGAAGTAAGCGATCTTCGTATTGGGGTGGTGTCTTATATCTCCGCTTGACGGGGACATCTCTCTTGCAAGCAGGTTCAGCAGAGTGGTCTTGCCTTTGCCATTCTTTCCGATGACGGCTATGCGGTCCTTTTTACCCACAGCAAAGCTCAGGCTGTCAATGAGCTTCGGACCGCCCTCAGAAAATGAAAAAGACAGGTCTTCCACTGTCATCAGCCATTTGGCTTCAAACGGGGCGGGCCGGAACTTGAAGTCGAGCGATTTAATCTCACTGAGCTTGTCGAGCCGTTCGTGTTTCGCAAGCGCTTTGATCCGGGACTGGACCGCGCTGGCCTTGGTCGCCTGGGCCCGGAAACGATTAATAAACTGCTCGACCTCTTTGCGTTTCTTATCGTCGTTTTGGCGCGTCTTTTCGTGAATCTCTTCTTCCAGGAGGACCTGGTCGTATAGCTTCTGCGTGTTGCCGGGGACCTTCCGCATCTTGCAGCGGTGGATGATCATGGTATGTGTCGTGACGCTGTCCATGAATTCGCGGTCATGCGTTATAATGATCAGCTCGTTCCGCCAGGCGCGCAAAAATTGAGTGAGCCAGCGGACCGAAACAATATCGAGGTAGTTCGTGGGCTCGTCGAGGAGCAGCAGATTCGGCTCAGATACAAGCACCTTGGCAAGGTTCAACCTCACCTGGTACCCGCCGGACAACGATGACGGCGAGCGCTCGAAGTCGTCATTGGTGAAACCCAGGCCGTGGAGAATAGCCTCGGCCTTGTAAGTTTCGTCGATGTGTTCCTCGTTTTTCGGTAGGGCGAGGCAAGCCTCCTGGAGCACGGTGTCCTCGGTTAAATGGATATGCTGGGACAGATGTCCGATGGTGTATCCCGAAGACACGGTGATCGTGCCGGAGTCCTGGCGCTCTTCGCCGAGGATCAAGCGGAAGAGCGTGGATTTGCCGTGGCCGTTCCGGCCCACAAGTCCTACGCGTTCCCGCGGGTTTATGGTGAAGCCGACACCGTCAAACAGCACCTGCTTGCCGTAGGATTTTTCTATATTCGCGACTTGGAGCATTCTTTGGCCTTCCTTAAATAAGGTATGCAAAAATACAGCCTTATATGTTAACGCAGCAGGGCGATTAAAGCAAATGTTTTTCAAAGAATGCAATAAACAAGGCGGCTGATGAACTCTCAATTACACCACCAGTCCAGGTTGGAGCAGCCGGGAAGTTGCAAAACTTAACGGAATCTCATAAGCTTTATTTAGTTATGTGCTATATTAATAGGGCATTTGCCCCGTCGAATAATCTTAACACAAAGGAGCGGCAGACGCTCAAGCGGTCATGTTCAGGAGGTCTGGAAATTTATGATGAGAACAAAGGAGATTCCGCAAAACAAGATTGTCTTTTTAACAGGCAGTACGCGGTTTAAAAAATATTTTGAGACGCACGCCTTTGAGCTTACTTTGAAGGGTTATATCGTGCTGATACCATCAGTGTATCAGCATGCCGAGGGACTGGTCTTCGACAAGGACACCAAGAGCCTCCTTAAGATGATGGACAGACCCAAGATCCTCCTTGCCGATGAAGTTTTTGTCATCAATCCCGAAGGTTATATAGGGCATAGCACTTTGGAATGTATCCAATATGCCGAGTCTACGGGGAAAAAAATTATATATATGGAGCCCCAGGAGAAAAAGAAGGAGTCAAGTCTTCAAAAATAAGAAACTGATTTCTCAATGCCGCAAGCAAAGCGGTGAATATTTTTATGTACCCTGTCCACTCAACCATGTTCGGCGGTCTTATTGCTTCACGAGATCCGGCGGGAAACCGGCAATGAATGCGCCCCAGTGCCTGCCATCGATGACAATCGGGATAGAAAGATCGTTCATGATCTCCCCGGTGTCGCGAACATGAGTCTGAAGCAGAAAAGGTTTTATGTTCTTGCAGCGTCTTATTTCGGTTTCGGTCTTGTACTGGATCTTCTTGTCCCTGCTGAATGCAAGATCGACTTCGTAATTACCGGTTAGAGGCCTCGATGTCTTGCTGTGATGAGTCGGGACATAACCGTTCGCATCGATAGTGATGGCGAACGCTGTATGAAGGTCTTCGACAGCTTTGTCGAATATCGGCTGCAGTTCCCTGTCAAACATGTCGTCATATGCCGTCTTGTATTTCTGAGGACGAGTGTTGGGCACAGGTTTATAAACGGTATCAAAAATATTGACGCCCCGTTTCATCATGTCTTGTATAGCAGCTTGAATTATATCCCGGTAACCTGTGACTTTAATGATGAGCTCTTCGATCGCATCATTTCCTGTCTTGAAGGTTACGACTTCCCCAAGCAGATCTTCCGTCTTATGGTTCATTCCATTGGCCGATGTTGCCGACTCATTGAGGAGCGTCCCAACTTCTTTGCTCAAGCCATGAATATCGGTAACCTGCCTGTGGATTTCGTGGTTAGTTACAGAAAGTTCTTCTATGGCAGAAGCTATCCTCGAAAGCTGACCACTGTTATCCCCAAAGTCCCTTACTATGCCTTCGAAATGCTTCGACGTACTGCCGATTACTTCTTCCACGTGACCAATGTTCTCATTGATGACGGCAATTCCGCTCGAAGTGATCTTTACGTGGTGGAGCATCTCGGAGATGTTTGCCGATATCTCCTCGGTCGCCTTCTTGGTTTTTTCGGCCAGCTTTCTCACTTCATCAGCCACAACCGAGAATCCCCTGCCGGCCTCTCCAGCCCGTGCCGCCTCAATAGCCGCGTTCAGGGCCAACAGGTTAGTCTGATCGGAAATATCCTTGATCAGAAGGACTATATCTTTAATCCTGTCGGAATTTGCGGTAAGGTTATTTACTGTTTGGGCAAATTGCGAAACATTTTCACCCGTTGCGCGTATGGCATGTGTCACCTTCTTGAGTTCTTCGAGCGATTCCTTTGCTGTCCCGAGGTTATCAGTCGTGGACTTGTAAATGCTTTGTGTGTTTTTCGATACGTCGTCGATCGCCTGGTTCACGTCGTTGCTGGTGCTGAAAACGATGTCCGCCAACTCACCCTGCTTGACAGATTTTGCTGAAGAATCCTTCACATTTTTGGAAACTTTTGTCGACTCGATGGCTATGTCAAGTCCCATTCTCCTGGTGCTTCTCAGTATGTCGCGGATTTTGCCGATAAATAAATTGTACTTTTCAGAGAGGTCCCGTATTTCGTCATGAGTAATAAGCTGGACATCCTTAGATATGTCCTCTTCTGAAAAGGTCTGCGTCATTTCTTTGATCGGCCTTACAAAGGCATATCTTAGTATAGCGATGGTCAAAACAAGCCCGGCGACCCCAATAACCAGGAGAGCTATGGACAGAAACGATACAGTGTCAAGAGTGCTTCGCGTTTTTGCTGCCAGGGCCGTATCGACTTTGAGGCTTGCCAGTATGTCCCTTGCCGAATCAATTGCGAACATGCACAACACAAACAAAAGGACCAGAAGCAAAAAGAAAAAAAAGATATTGCCGACAATCTTTCTTGACAGAGTATTGAAAATATTTTTTTCAAGAGCAGCGTACAGATTCCTAAGCAGTTGCACGATTGAGGTCCTCCCTGTTTTACCTGTTTTGTGTCCTCCGCCCCTTAGCGGCCGCTTTTTGCGTCGGTAAGAAGCCTGACAATATCGCGGAATTTTCTTCCTGCAGCCGAGTTCAGTGCGGTCTCACCGCTGTCATCCTGGGCTTCAAGAGCACAGCCCCCCTTGCGAAGCAGCATTTTTACGACATCTGTGTATCCATTGTCAGCAGCAATAATAAGGGATGTCCTTCCGTTTTCGTCAGCAACATTTATATCGGCATTCTTATTCAATAGAAGCTTTATAATTTCGCTGTTGTTCCTCTCAACGGCAACGGTAAGGGGAGTCCTGTCGAGATCGTCAGCACTGTTAATTGCCGCCCCTTTTTTTATCAATATTTTTGCAACTTCCGCATTACCCTTGGCGACAGCCATAAGGAGGGGCGTAACGCCGTCACTGTCAGCGGCCTTGACATTGACGTTCTTGCCGACCAGCGCTTTCACCATGTCATTATTACCCTTCTCGATTGCGAGCAGGAGTGCTGTAGTGCCGTTGTCATCGGCAGCATCGATGTCCGCCCCCTTATCGATCAAAAACCTGGCCAGTTCGGACTGGTCGCCCAACAGTGCTGACATAAGCATTGTGACGCCGTCGTTGTTTGAACTGTTTACAGAGGCCCCCCTCTTTATCAGCATCTTCGCAAGTTCGGCGTGTCCGTAATAGACGGCAAAAATAAGCGCTGTCCTCCCGGCAGTGTCCTTTCTCTCAATGTCAGCCCCCTTTTCAATCAGAAGCCGGGCAACAGCCAAACGCCCTCTCAATTCCGGACCGGACCTTACTTTGTCCGCCATGTGCTTGCGGTCAAGTTGTTTTTCAGGGACATCAAGCGCCCGTATCAGAACGGTCTGATCACTATTGTCACGAGCGTTCATATATGCTCCGCCCTCAAGCAGCATATTGGCGCTCTCGATATTGCCTTTATCAGCCGCAATCATCAGTGCAGTGCTGCCTGTTTTATCGATGTCGTTGACCCCTGCTCCCTGAGCAAGCAACACTTTCAATATTTCGGTCTGATTGAATGAGGCCGCCACCATCAGGGGCGTCATGCCATTGAGGCACAGCTTAATATCGGGATCAGCTCCCTTGTCCAAAAGGCTTTGCACCTGCGGCAAATTCCCGTTCAGTACCGCATCGCAAAGCCGGACATTGACAATTGCGCCTGCTAAGGCGGGTGTGCAGGCAACGATAAGCAGCACGCCGGTTGTCACAAGGCTGTTCATTAGATATCGCATAACGAAGTATAAAAGACAGCGCTGCGGGAAACTTTTAACGCACAACGCTGATCGCTAAGACGCGCTTATATCGTCGTCTGCAGCTTAAACTCTTTGATGATTTTTTTTATTTCGTCTGAACTCTTGGAAATGGTGCGGGTCTTTTCTCCACGCTCGTATACCCCTTCGTACACGTCCCAGTTGCCATGCTGGTTTGCAACATATTTAACTCCGTCGGCGTCATAACATGTCACAAAAACATTGGTGTAAAATGATTTAACGTAGTCCCTCTTTATCATACTATTTATATTCCTTCTTGCGCCGGATTTTATGGAATTCAATATTCTGCCAAGTCATTATACGGCATCGAAAATGAATTTGTAAATGCGTTGTACTGCAATTCAAACAGTGGCGCCAAGAGCAGGCGGGACATGGTGCCGTAGCGGGCGTCGGCAGCACGAGATGCCACGGATGGCTGAACGGGCTGGCGTCGCCTTCGAGCAAGGGTGGATGCCTTGTGAGATTTAGCCGAGGCACTATGTCCCCCCTGCTCTTGGCGCCATGCAGTCTCTTATTTTTCCTCGCACCACTTACGGGCGTTCTGGAATATCTTAAGCCACGGGGAAACTTTGAGTGTTTTCTTCATGTGTTCGGGCATCCATGCCCACTGCCATGTCAGGAATGTTCTTTCGGGATGGGGCATTAGAGCAAGATGCCTTCCGTCCGCAGTACACAGTGCGGCAATGCCGGAGGGAGATCCGTTTGGGTTGAAGGGATAGGTTTCCGTCATCTTACCGCTATCATCTATGTACCGTATCGGCGCAAGGTTTTTGCTAAGCACTTCTCTGTATATCTGATCATCCGGGAAGTGAGCTCTCCCTTCGCCATGGGCGACCCATATGCCGAGTGCAGAGCCTTCCATCCCTTTCAGCATCAGGGCAGGGCTTTTGAGAATCCTAACGGCAGCAAAACGTGACTCGAATCTGCCCGACCTGTTCTGAATGAATCTCGGCTGACGTTTATCCGGAAGGCTCTGCCAGGGGACCCACCCGAGCAGCGCAGCAAGCTGGCAGCCGTTGCATACACTTAAACTGAATATGTCCGTCCTCTTATAATAATCATCGAACTGCTTATGGAGAGTCTTGCTGAAGCGTATAGTGCCTGCCCATCCTTTTCCCGAATCGAGCACATCCGCATAACTGAACCCCCCGACAAAAGCGATCCCCTTAAACTGTGAAAGCGTTACATTGCCGCAGAGCAGATCGGTCATAGTTACGTCCCAGGGTTCAAAACCGGCCTGATAAAACGCAGAAGCCATTTCCCTGTCGGAATTACTGCCTTCCTCCCTGACAACCGCAACAGAAGGTTTCGCTTTCTTTTTTATGAAAACAGCAGGGGTTTGTTTAGGAGTAAATGAGAGATGGAATGAGGGCCCCGGTCTGTCATAAATTACAGCCTTCTCTTCAAGAACACACTCGGGATTTGCCTGAAGCAGATCCAGCCGGTGGCTTGTCTCTTCCCATACGGACCTGAGTTCCAGCAGGTCCTTGTCAAATACCAACTCCCCGTTAAGGCTTATCCGGACAGTTTTTTCCGCAAGGGTGCCGCCGATAATATGGTAAGGCACCTTATGGGCCTTCAGTATAGAAACAATTTCTTTCTCTGACTTTTTGTCATACTCTGCAACCAGTCCCAGTTCCTCAGAAAAAAGGACCGCGACAGGATCATCTGAATCACTGTCCTGAAGACCGACTTCCAGCCCGCAATTCCCCGAAAAGGCCATTTCGAGCAGCGTGGTTATGAGACCTCCGTCGCTCCTGTCATGGCCTGCCAGCACCAGCCCCCGATCGATCAGGAGCTGCACTGCAATAAAAACATCCTTAAGCAAACGGCTGTCTTCCACATCGGGCGAATTCGTCCCCACCTGTTTATAACACTGGGCCAGGGCCGAACCGCCAAGCCTGTTTTTCCCAGACCCGAGATCGATATAGATAAGCCTGCTTTTACCAGGGGCTTTAAGGTCAGGCGTAATCACCTTTGTAATATCCGGGCATGGGGCGTAAGCAGATATCACAAGCGCGCCGGGAGACTTTACCATTTCGGTTTCTCCGGTGGGATGAGGCACAATTGAAGCCATTGAGAGGCTGTCTTTGCCGCCGTCAACAGCAATGCCGAGTTCCAGCATCATGTCCCTCATCGCTAAAGCAGCATCATAAAGGCGCGCGCCTTCACCTGGAAGTTTTGGCGCCCACATCCAGTTCGCAGAACACTTGATATCTCTGAGCGCGCTTATATGGGCCCAGACAATATTGGTCAAAGCTTCCCCGACAGACATCCTCGCCATAGCTGAAGGATTGATAATCCCTTTGATTGGCTGCTCACCTATAGCTATGGCTGCGCCGGTCAGGCCAAAATGGCTCTGAGCGATAACGGCCACGTCGGATACAGTAAGCTGAAGCGGCCCCGCACACTGCTGCCTCGCAACGAGACCTGAAACAGATCTGTCCACCTTGTTCGTCAGGAATCTCTTTGACCCCACAGATACAAGCCTCAGTACTCTGTCCAGAGCATTTTCAAGAGAAAAGTCGTCGGGCAAGTCAAGCGGCTGCATATTGTAATGGACCCGTTCCATTCTGAACACTTTCCTCGGCATTTCCCCAAGTACCTGTTGGAGGCTCAGCTGCTCGGCAACGGCGCCGTCATCACCATCATATACGACGATTTGTCCGTCACCGGTTATTTCACCGATCACTGCAACAGGGACCTTTTCCCTGCAGCAAAGCCCCAGGAATATCTCTGTTCTCTCGGGGCTGATAAGAAGGGCATCCTGTTCCTGGTATTCTGCGCCCCATATTTCAAGAACGGACAATGTATGATCGCCTGTGATTACCTTTCGTATATCGATCCTGGCGCCTGCAGGATAGACAATTTCCTTCACCACGTTGCAATTGCCGCCGGCCCCCTGGTCATGGATGCTGACAATAGGATTGTCGGCGCCGAGTTCAACACATGCCCTGATGACCCTATTGAGTTTTTGCTCCATCTCGGCATCGCCGCGCTGCACGGCGTTGAAATCCAGTTCCTCTGCGTTTTGTCCCTGTATCATGCTTGACGCAGAGCCGCCTCCCATACCAATACGGTATGCCGGTCCGCCGATCTTTACTACCAACATGCCCGGTTCCGGCTCTCGTTTCTCAACGTGCTGTGCATCGATCTGCCCAACTCCGCCGGTAAACATTATCGGTTTGATCCATTCCCTTCTCTCGCCGTCAGGGAGTCTCAGCCCGAACGACCTTGTAAAGCCCTGAATGACCGGCTCGCCAAACTTGTTTCCGTAGTCTGAGGCCCCGTTGCTTGCCTCAATTTCGATCTGGAGCGGCGAGGCCATATTGCCGGGATAAGTAAAGCAGCCGTGCTCCCACGGCAGCGGATACCCCGGGATTTGCAGGTTTCCCACACAGTAAGCCGCTGTTCCGGCAGCAAAGAGACTCCCTCTTCCCGTTGCATGCACATCCCTTATTCTGCCGCCGGTGCCTGTTTCAGCGCCGGGAAAGGGCGCGACCCCTGAGGGGAAATTGTGCGTTTCTGCGGTAAAAATAATATGGTAAGCACATTGGGACTTGATTAGCGGCGAGGAAGCCAGCGGATTTTCGGGCAAGATATTAGTAATTTCATAACCGCCTATAGCGCTTGAATTGTCCCTGAATGCGATAATACTGTTGCCGGGGTTTCTTGTGTAAGGCTCCTTGACTATCTGCATAAGGCTCTCGGGCAGTGCCCTGCCGTCAACGATAAGCTTGCCATTGAAAAACCAATGACGGGAGTGCTCGCTGTTGGACTGGCTGAGGTCGAAACATTCCACGTCGGTCGGATCTCTTTTCAGCTCATCTTTAAACAACCGGTAATAATAATCGATGTCCCATTCATCGAAACCGAGCCCCATCTCTCTGTTGATCTCCACCAGCGCCTGTCTTCCCTCTTCTATCACAGGAACGATTTTGACCGGTTCAGGCCTGATCCCTGTCTCAAAAGTCGTAAGGGGTTTGTGGTACAGGGTTTCTGTCATCCTGTCGTGAACAAGCTTGAGGAACGCTTCTTTAGGAAAGGCTGCCTGCGTGCCGCCCTTTCGCGGCAGCAGTTTGAATCTCCTTGAGCGCTCAATGCGCCCGACTTTCAGCAAACCGCAGGCACGGCAAATCGAAACTGCATTTGCAGACCAGGCTGTAGCAAAGTTCAAACGCGGACCTACCTCAAAGTGGTATCCGTCACCGGCCAGAAAACTCTTGTCGGAAAAATTGTCCGGCTCGAAGGTCTCGGCCAGGAGCCACCGGAGCACTTTTAATTCGTTCCCGGTGAGAGGTCCCGAAGTCTCTATATTAAAGCAGAACTCTGTTTCAAGATCCACGATATCAGGAGAGATACTTTCTTTTACCGTGTTCAGGAGCACGGTCCTCTTATACGGAGAGAGGGCAGGGGTACGGTAGAGATGAAAAAGTTTTTTATCCGGCATTGTCTTCTTCCCGACAATATATTATCATGCAACATTTTACCATACTGAACGGCAGAGATTGTAAACTATGCGGTTAATCGGAAGTATATATAATATCTGTGGTAAAATATATTTTAATTTTATTGATATGGGGTGACGATACTGGAACTGCGTTTGACTTCAGATGAAGTGGTGCAAACTCACAAGGAAGAGAGTCTTTACGCCGCCCTGAAAAAAGAGGGTATTTACCTTGTATCCTCTTGCGGCGGGAAGGGCACATGCGGGAAATGCAGAATAAAAGTTCTTGAAGGGAGTGTTGATTCGCTTTCACACGCGAAACTGACCGCAAAAGAACGTGAAACCGGCATAGTGCTCGCGTGCCAGACCTTTCCGCTAAGCGATCTCGTTGTTGAGATACCGAAAGAGTCAAAACTCGCAATAGGAGACAAGATTGCAATTGCCAGATCGAAAAACCTGGCTGAACTCCTTGAGTCCTTCGGTGTTGCGATCAATCCTCCTATTAAACGAATCGCTCTTGAACTCCCTCCTCCGAACATTAGCGATAACATCAGCGACCTTGAGCGCTTAAAAAGGGCGCTCTCTGAAAAGGGTTTGAGGGATATGGTTTTTTCTCACGGGTTCATATCGGAAATGGGCAAGACACTTCGGGAGGCGGAGTGGAAGGTCGATCTTACTTATGTGCCGGACAACGGCGTGAGAGGCGAGGCCATTTTCTTATCGTTTCCGGGGCATTGCAGCAGGCGGTTCGGACTGGCAATCGACATCGGCACCACCACTGTCGTCGTATACTTTGTGGACCTGCTCGACGGGACCGTAGTGGACATCGGTTCCACTTATAACTCCCAGATGCGTTTCGGGGATGATGTAATAACAAGGATCGTCCATGCAACAGAAGGGCGGGGGCTCGATGAACTTAGAAACTCGGTGGTTTCCGATATCAACACAATCGTCGTTTCGATTTTGGAACGGCATGACATTGAAGCATGCGAGGTGGATTCTGCCACTATTGCAGGCAACACAACGATGTCACATATATTCTGGGGAATGGACCCGGGCTCTATTAGGGAGGCGCCTTACATCCCGGCGATCAACTTTTTCCCGCTCTGGAAGGCGGGCAGTGCCAGGCTCGCCGTCAACCCCCAGTCGCCTGTTTATACTGTTCCATGTGTAGCCAGTTATGTTGGAGGCGATATTGTCGCAGGGGTCCTCGCCTCGAAAATGTGCCGGAATCCGGAAATAGCACTTTTTATGGACATCGGAACCAACGGTGAAATAGCCATCGGCAATAATGAATGGCTTATGGCTGCTGCCTGTTCAGCCGGACCATGCTTCGAAGGCAGCGGGATACGGTGCGGAATGCGCGCGACTACGGGAGCAATTGAGGCGATCAAAATCAACAAACAAACTCTCGAGCCTGAAATATCCGTTATAGGCGGCGGCATACCGATGGGGATCTGCGGATCAGGAATGATCGACGCCGCATCTGAAATGTTCCTTACAGGCATTCTCGACCTCAAGGGCAAGTTTGTTTCGGGCAAGACCGACAGGGTGAGGGACGGTGAGGACAGGTTGGAGTATGTATTCAACCCGGGTGATGCCCGGCACAAGGAAATAGTGCTTACCGAGGTCGACATTGAAAATCTGATCCGGGCCAAAGCCGCCATCTATGCCGGAGTTACGACACTGCTCGGCGAAGCAGGTTTTACCCTTGATGCAATTGAAAAAATATATATAGCCGGAGGATTCGGCAATTACCTGAATATCGAGAGGGCCATAACTCTGGGCATGCTGCCCGACGCCCCGAAAGAACGGTTTATTTTTATGGGAAACACGTCTATTACCGGCGCATACCTCTGCCTGCTTTCAGAAGAATTAAGAAACGAAGCCGAAGAAATAGCTTCGAAAATGACCTATGTGGAACTGTCTGTTTCGCGCAGCTTCATGCACGAATACATGTCGGCACTCTTCCTGCCCCATACCGATATCAACCAGTTCCCTACGGTGGCGGCATTAATGAAATGAGCCGATACTCGGATTTTGCATCAGATGACAGCACAGAATATATATGCCCTGTCTGCGGAGCTGTGCTCACCACTGAGGAGCGCACCGAAGACGGCTGGAACTGCAAATGTGGAGAGTTCATTCCCAAAATCATGGCGGTCAATCCGTACAAAGGCTTGTCAAATAAGCACAGGAAGAATAATAATTGGAGGTAGGCTTGTTTTCCGCTATAATTAAGGGGTGTGATCGCTGATGGGCTTCTGGAAAGACATAAATAGAGACTATCACGCCGTCTTCGAGCGTGATCCCGCTGCAAGAAATGCTGTTGAGGTCCTGTTGACCTATCCGGGGCTTCATGCCATTTTCATGCACCGAATAAGCCATGCTCTCTGGAATCTTGGCATACCGCTCCTCCCGAGATTCCTTTCCCATGTAACGCGGTTTCTCACCGGTATCGAAATACATCCCGCCGCAAAAATAGGGAGCGGTTTCTTTATTGATCACGGTATGGGAGTCGTTATCGGAGAGACTACCGAGATAGGAAAGGATTGCCTCTTGTACCAGGGAGTAACGCTTGGGGGCACTGGAAAAGAAAAAGGGAAGCGCCACCCGACACTTGGGAATAACGTAGTCGTAGGGACAGGCGCGAAGATACTTGGACCCATGAGAATAGGCGATTATGTTAAAATTGGCGCTAATTCTGTTGTCTTGACCCCTGTGCCGGATTACGCCATTGTTGTCGGCGTGCCTGGCCGGATCATAAAGAAGAAGGTTGTGCGGATGGAGGCTGCAGGCCCTGTTGAGGCGCTTGATCATGTGAAACTCCCGGACCCTATTGATGAAAAACTGTTACAGTTCTCGGAACAGATCGAAAAAATTGAAGCGAGGATCGATAAAATGGAAGGTAAACGAGCGGGTCTGAAGATCTTCAATACCATGACTGGTAAAAAAGAAGACTTCATCCCCATAGAGAAAGGGAAGGTGGGCATCTATGCCTGCGGGGTCACAGTCTACGATTATTCACATATCGGCCATGCGCGAAGTGCCGTGGTTTTTGACATCATCAGCAGGTATCTGAGACACAAGGGTTTTGCAGTTAAATACGTAAGGAACTTTACAGATATAGATGACAAAATAATAAAAAGGGCCAACGAGGAAGGGACCACCTGGGACAAAGTCGCGCAAAAATATATCGCCGGATATTATGAGGATATGGACAGGCTCGGTATAGCGCGGCCCGATTTGGAGCCGAGGGCCACAGACCATATACAGGAAATGATCGGAGTCATAAAGGCGCTTATCGATAACGGGCATGCATACGTGTCCGAGGGGAGCGTGTATTTTGCCGTTAATACATTCTCTGAGTACGGCAAGCTCTCAGGGAAAGAGCAAAAAGACCTTCTTGCAGGCGCGCGGGTCGATATTGAGGAAAAGAAAAAGAATCCGTCCGATTTCGCACTCTGGAAGGCCTCCAAAGAAGGCGAACCTTGGTGGGAGAGCCCCTGGGGCAGAGGACGTCCTGGATGGCACATAGAATGCACGGCGATGGCGATCAGGCATCTCGGTGAATCTATTGACGTTCATGGCGGCGGCGCTGATCTTATCTTTCCCCACCATGACAATGAGATCGCCCAGTCTGAGGCATTCACCGGGAAGCCATTCGCAAAATATTGGGTCCATAACGGCTTTATCACTATCGACAGAGAGAAAATGTCGAAATCCCTTGGAAACTTCTTCACGATACGTGAAATACTTGACAAGTTCGATCCCGAGGTCATACGGATCTTCCTGATATCGAGTCATTACCGCAGCCCTATTGAATTTTCCAACGAACAGTTGCGCGATGGGGAGTGCTCTTTGGACCGGTGTTACAGCACTATTTCCCGAATCAATGAATTTTTATCCGGCGCCCAGGCATCGGCCCAGAAGGCACATAAAGATACTGCCGTAATATCCGACGAACTGACTGCAGTGCTCGATACATCTAAAGATCGCTTCGAACAGGCGATGGACGATGATTTCAACACCGCCCTCGCGCTCGGGCACGTCTTTGAGCTTATCCGGGTAGTTAATAAATTCCTCGATGCAAACCCCCAGGGTGAAGATGCCCGAGCACTGATAAAGCGGGCACTGGATACCCTGCATCTAACAAGCGGCGTGCTTAATCTATTCCAGAGGACCCCGGCAAAATGGAATGTCGACCTTCTGGCGATCAAGAAGATCCCTTTCTCCGAAGTCGAGATAGAACAGAAGATAGAGGCCCGGAAGACAGCAAGGGAGAACAAAGATTGGGCGCTGGCCGATTCGATAAGGAAAGAGCTGGAGGCGAAAGGGATACTGCTTGAAGATAAAAAGGACAGTACTGCCTGGAAGGTAAAGATAGTTTAAAATGTTTAATGTTTAATTTTGAATTTTGCATTATGGAAGAAAAAAATGTATCACTTCATTAATTCAAAATTCAGCATTCAAAATCCAACATTTCTTTTCAAAGCAACAGCAGCAGGCTCATCATTGAAATAGACCAGGTGATATCGATCGGCACATGGAGTTCGCAGGTTGCATCAAGCAGCAGTTCAACTCTCGCATCAAACTCCTCGTCCGCAGTCCACAGGATAATAGTGACAGGGATTCGCGGAAATGGAATCAGCACAAACGCGGCATCCCCGTATTGCACCGGCGTTCCGCCAAAATGGGCGCCCTTCATCATAAATCCCTGGGCATCACGGGCATATTTCACGGCCACCGCGTCGAGGGGCATGACATGAGAACCCCTGAAAAAGAGATGTCCTCCCTTGAGATTTTCAGGTTTCACTAATCTGGCGGATAATGGGACCTCCTTGGCGCTGGTCAGATACCAGGGAACAGAGAGTCTGAAAAAATAGCCGAGTTTGCCCAACAGAATAGCTCCATCGGCTGCGGCGCTCTCCATCAGTTTTTTCCCGGGAGATATAGAAAAGTCCATACCGCATGATGAGAGGATGTACCGTCCTGTTGCCGCATCGAATCCAACCGCCGCATTCTTGCAGATAACAGCCGGATCAGCTTCTTCGAGCCGCTCCCATGCCTTGTCTTCTCCTGATTGCATTTGTAATTATAACTTATTATCTGAACTTCTTCAGTGGCGAATTTCCTCATGGCAGTATCAAGCACTTTGTGTAAATTGCTGTAGACACTATTTGCTTTTACAATACACAGACCGAAATCCAGTGGTAAGGACGAGTTTCTTCCGCTCAGGCTCTCCGCTTTGACGATTCCAAAGGCTCATTCGCTACAGACGCTAAACTCGCCCATTGGCCAGCTTTGCAGGGTGGGCGGGCTCAGACATAGCGTCTGTTTAACGCTCATTTCGCCAGGAATCGTTGCCAAAGCTCCGAGATTCGCTCCCTGAAACTCATCCTTACCACTGGATTTCTCATTGCGCTGTTATTATGCGCCTGCTCTTGGCGCCACCATATTGGCACTTTTTTTATTGATTAAATCCGCTGATTGCTGATAGAAATATAGGAAGTTGTTAGAAGCTTAAGACAGAGGGAAACGGGATGTGCATAGTTAACATTTCTTACAAAGCTCATTCAAAATACAAAATGATAATCGCTGCCAACCGGGATGAATTTTATAGCCGTCCAACAGCTAAGGCGGCGTTCTGGGAGGACCACCCCGGGCTTCTCGCGGGCAAAGATCTTCAAGCCGGCGGAACATGGTTAGGGATAACCAAAAGCGGGAAGTTTGCTGCCATAACAAACTACAGGTCTACTGCTAAATATAAAAAAGATGCCCCGTCCAGAGGGAAACTCGTCATCGATTTCTTAGCCGGAAGAGATCACCCTGAAGACTATGCTGCTAAATTAATAAAAAACGGCCATCTTTTTAACGGTTTTAATCTGCTATTTTCTGATCAGTCCCTATTATACTATTTTTCGAATCATACTCAGGAATCCGCTATACTCCCGCCGGGAATATACGGGTTGAGCAACCATCTCCTTAATACCCCATGGCCGAAAGTAGAAAAAAGCAGACTATTATTCACGAGGGCCTTAATGAATAAGAATGTATCGGACTCCGATTTATTCGAAATGCTTTTAGATAGTTCAAAACCGTCTGACGAACTGCTCCCGGACACAGGAGTTGGATTGGAAGTGGAACGCGCATTGTCGGCGGTTTTCGTTGCAACATCCGTTTATGGGACCGTATCTTCGACAGTAATATTTATCAGCCATAAAGACGAAGTCAGATTTATTGAGAAATCACTGAACATTAACTCAAAAGAGTGGACGACTTCAGAGGTCAATTTTATTCTCGACCGCTGATTTCCTGCTTCCGCAAACGTCTAGATGAGTCCGCCGTGAAAGCGGCCAAAACTCCGCGCCAGCAGGAGCGCCATTGTTAGCGCGCCGACGCAGAATAGCAACGCGGGCCGTGTCTGGTTCAACTGTAACCTGCCGGCTCGGCACAAAACATATCCTATGATGAGGTTGGTCATTCCCCACAGCACATTTACAGTCGACGACGAGAACCCCTCGCCCGGCGGCGAGGCGAACGGAGACTGAAACGGCAGGCCTGAGACGCCGTTCACGAAGTGCGGTACCGCGTTAGTCAGAAAAGCACCGGCAAAGAAAATGGCGATGTAGTGATACCATCGTAGCTGGATCATTATTGGAACTCCAAATAAACAAAAAAGTGGTGCTTGCTTCCTCTCATATCTCAGCAGATTGCACAGTTTGAGACATACAGTTTACGACTTTTACGTCTACAACCTACGTCCTACTTCTTTACAGCCTTTTTGCTGAGTCTGAGAAGAGCAAGACCACCACTTTTGGTAAGCCGCTCTTAATTCATATATACACCCGCCTAAGGTGATTGTCAAGCATTATTTCATTCAACGGTTTTCCGTGCTGCTCCCCCGGGTTTTCTCTGCTGTCACAGGCGGGGGCTGAGGCGTCGCCCGTGTGGCTTTCCCATGGAGGATACCCTTTTTGTCGAACCAGAGGCGGTCGATACAGATAACTCTGTTCCATCCCGGTGTCTTATCCTTCTGCTGGTGATAAACCAGCCAGAGTTTCCCCTCCCTGTCCCTCGTGACACTCCCATGCCCCGGCCCGAGGACGCCATCCCCCTCCCTGATGATAGGATTTCCGGGATACTTGGTAAAAGGACCTAAGGGGTGCTGCGCCGTTGCGTACCCTATGGCGTAATGCTCAGTATTCGCACTGCCCCCGGAGTAAAGGAGGTAATAGACGCCCTGGTGTTTGAGCAGCCATGGCGCTTCGGTAACCGGTACGTTTGTTGTTTCCCATGCCTCGGAAGGAGAGATAACCTGAATGGGTTCACCCTTTTTTCGGACTGGGGTAGCCATAGGCTGGACAAAGATCCCGAAGGCCGGGTACCGGGCATAATAGAGGAAATATGAGCCGTCGTCATCACGGAACATGTGCGCATCTATCGCGCTGCTGATCAGATTCCCCAGGTCTTTGAACTCCCCGACGGGACGGTCTGCTTCAGCAACGCCGATCTTGCCGTTCGCCGTGTAGTAGAGGTAAAACATACCGTCGTCGTGGTTGAAGAAGACGTCGGGCGCCCATACACCGTTCTCGTCGCTCTGAAACACCTTCGGCCCCCTGGACCAGTGGACCAGGTCATCGGATATATAGACGTGGTAGCTGTGGTTGTCCCCTGTTGGGTAGAGATAATATTTATTTTTGTACAAAACGACGGCGGGATCGCCTATCCCAAGGGTCCCGACGTATCGCGCCGGTTCCGGGCGGTTGATCTGGTATGTGTCGACGAGGACGGGATTTGAATAGGTTTTGTCGGATGCCGCGCAAAAAGCCGCAGGAAACAATAGAAACAGCGCCGATGCGATCCATACGACCCAATGCATACATTATTATACCGTAACGGTCGGCTGTGTTCAGTTCTCTAATAGGTTGAGCGTCGCAGCATCTCGCTCTCCATGGCAGAACCTATCAAGGGCGGACGAAAACACAGAGCCTGGGCCTGCTATCTTTTCAAACAGCGTCATCGATGACTTAAACTTCAGATCATCAGGATAACCAAAGATTTCTGAAAGCGATCCGCCCTGGGAAGCAATCACCGCTTCCGTGCATTCCAACAGTCTTTTCCCGAGAACAGGATGGTTAAGGTACTGCCCGGCCTCTTCTTTGCTCTTGATGGAGTATTGCTTCGCCGTCGGACTGTACCCCAATCCATCGAACTGCGGAAATATATACCACATCCAGTGGGTCCGCTTTTGACCACGCGTAAGCTCTGCGAGCGCTCTTTCGTACACACCTTCCTGAGCGCTCAGAAACCGCTTCAGATCATATGGATCGTCAGGATTCATATCACATGCCCCAGTTTCTCATAGTATATCAGACAGAGGGACAGAGGGACAGAGGGACAGAGGGACAGAGGCACAGAGGCACAGAGGCACAGAGGCACAGAGGCACAGAGGCACAGAGGCACAGAGGCACAGAGGCACAGAGGCACAGAGGCACAGAGGGTCAGAGGGTCAGAGGGTCAGAGGGTCAGAGGGTCAGAGGGTCAGAGGGTCAGAGGGTCAGAGGGTCAGAGGGTCAGAGGGTCAGAGGGTCAGAGGGCTGACTAAAACCGCACCTCTATCCCTCTATTCCTCTGACCCTCTAAACAGCCCCGATATTGTAAATTCAGTGAGAGGAGGCGTATTATGACAAATGCTGCTATAAAAGAAAGCTTGATTGCTCAGTGGCAGTGAAGCCGTCCGGGGGCTTATGAAAAGGACATATGATAAAGACGATTGGACATACGGCATCAACCCTGTTTTGGAGGCAATCAAAGCCGGGAGAAGGATCAACGCAGTATATGTCTACGACCAGGGCCGGCAGAACCTCGGCATGATAATTGAGGCGGCAAGGGCCAATGGCATTCCCGTGAAGTTTGAGACAAAAGAGTTTTTTGACAGCAGATTTCAGAAAGGGCATCAAGGTATCGCCGCGAGTGCAGGTAAAAGGAAAGCAATAAGTATCGAGGAATTGTTGAACATCCCTTCCCGGAAAGGAGAAGTCCCCTTTTTTATTGTCCTCGACAGCATTGAGGACCCGAGGAATTTCGGTGCAATCCTGAGAGTCGCTGATGCCGCGCGGGTGCATGGAGTTGTGTTCCAGTCTCACCGGTCAGCGGGGATCACCCCTGTTACGGCAAAAGCCTCCGCAGGAGCACTCGAACATGTCAATCTTGCTGAGGCGGTCAACATAAAACACGCTATGGAGAAAATGAGAAAGGCTGACATCATGTTAATCGGCGCCGAGGCAGGGGCAGACAAAACACTCTGGGATACAGACCTGCGGGTCCCTCTGTCCCTGGTCATAGGTTCTGAAGGGGCAGGGTTGAGGCGGACCGTGCGTGACATGTGCGATATAACTGTGAGTCTGCCAATGAAAGGGACAGTTAATTCACTTAATGTATCAGTTGCGACAGGTATTCTTGCCTATGAGGTCATGCGCCAAAGGAAATCATAAGCTTTCCTTGTTATCGCTCATGTCTTCGTACTATGTTTTCCATACCCCCTGAGGACTTTCTTGTTCCAACAGCTTTCTCCATTTCCTCTATATCTCTTCGCCACTTGCACCAGCTGGCATGGCCACCGAGGTTTTCTCCTATTTCTTCTTCAGTTTTTTTGCAGTATACACATACCTGCTTTCCTCCTGCCGCTTCCTTAATGTAGGTGGTATACAGTTTCTTCTCTGACATGCGTATCTCCCTTGTAATGCATTTTCTTATAGTGACAAAATGACCCACTACACGTAGTGAGATTTAAAGAGAACTTTCCTATGTGTACTGTATTGCAACTTCATAGGCAATTGTTGAGTGGTTGGCAGAAGTAGAATTGCCTTCACATATGAGATCGCCTTTAGCGGCTTCTTTGTGGTTTCTGATCATCCCTGTGATGACCTGACTGAGATCAAACCCACCGTCTAAACATTCCTTGTTCAGGCACTCTATCCTGAACAACGCATAACTCCCGGGAAAGAAATTAACAACCCGCGGCATGGATTTTTGTATGCCCCTCTGATTGTATATCATACTGATGACGATGCCGGCAACCTCCGGGAATTGGGCCTCCATGAAACCTGCCTCGAGCTTCCGCTGCTGCTTTTCTTCCCTTTGCGCCTTCTTCGTGCTGTAGTTCATCTTTCCTCCCTTTAAGTAGAAGGCCTCCTCCATCGGGAAGAGGCCTTCTTCGTGTTAATTACAATTTAACGACATTGATCGCCTTAGGGCCTTTCGGGCCGCTTTCGGTATCAAAGCTGACATTGTCACCCTCAGCAAGGCTCTTGAAGCCATTACCCTGGATGGAAGTATGATGAACAAAAGCTTCAGTTCCATCATTATTCGTGATGAATCCAAACCCTTTGCTATCGTTAAACCATTTCACAGTTCCTTGTGCCATTTGTTTTTTTGCCTCCTTATCTTTATACTCGGATCCCGGAAGGTCTCAACAAAAAAGGCCGCGAAGTCAAAAGTCTTCGTGGCCTCATATGCGGCAAAAACTTCCAAGATCCTATTTAGAGTATAGCATGCCCATGAACAATCATTCAATGAAAAAGGTACAAACGAGAGAAGAGAACCGATGGCCGGGATCCGATGTGCTTTTCATTTACCCGCGTAGTTTTTTAATCCTGACATTAAACTTGTATCCCTTTTCTATCGCCCATGTATTAACTATGCTCTCTATCACCGGTAAGGAAAAGCTGCAGTTGTCGATAACGATAAGCCATGGCATAGGGGTGAGTCCTGCTCCCTCTATCATTTTCTTTGTGATGATCGTCCATGTCCAGGTCAGGTCGCACTGACGGTTTATCTCGTCATTGCAGAGATCCACGGACCAGGCTTTTTTCGCGCCCTGACGGATAATATCGGTATAATAGACATCAAGTGTTTTAGCTTCAAGCCTTTCCAGGGCACTTAGAAAGGCTTTGTGCGCAGACTCTTCCAGAGTGGCTCTGTTGAACTTATGCGCATTGCCCGCGTACCAAAGTGACATTTTATCTTGCAGTTTCATCATAGGTAATCGTCCGATATCTTTTTATAATAGTATCATATGTTAAAATTCTGATAAACTTCTACCACTAATCTGCGCAAATTATATGGGAGTTGTTTGGCTGTCCTCAACGAAAGGAATCACTGTGATCAAGTTATACATAGACGCAGACGCTTGTCCGGTGAAGAACGAGGCCTTCCGCGTTGCCCGGCGGCATGGACTGAAGGTATATCTTGTGTCCAACTCATCTATGCGGATACCTCCGGAAGAATTCATTGAACTGATTATCGTGCAAGAAGGGTTCGATGCTGCTGATGATTGGATTGCAACGCACATCACTGAAAACGATATCGCGGTTACCGCGGATATTCAGCTGGCGGCGCGCTGTCTGAGAAAGGGCGCCAGGGTGCTTGATCCCAAGGGGCGGGTGTATAGCGAAGACACTATCGGCGATGCGCTGGCAAACAGGGAGTTTATGGCATTTCTGCGCGACATGGGCGCCATAACCGGTGGCCCGCCGCCTTTTGAACCAAGGGACCGCTCCCTCTTTCTCCAGCGACTGGACGAGCTGATTCATGCAATTATGCGGGAAAAGAGATAAAATGGCATCAGGTGCTGAGATGACTGAAACGCAACCAAGCAATCCACTGCATGGCATTACTCTGGAAAAGATGCTGACTGATCTGGTAGACCACTACGGCTGGGAGAAAATGGGCAGCAGCATCAATATCCGGTGCTTTCAGAACAACCCAAGCATGAAATCCAGCCTGACCTTTCTTAGAAAGACTCCCTGGGCCAGAAGCAAGGTTGAGCGGTTGTATCTGATGTATCTGCGGGTGGTTGCTAAAAGATAGATTACAGCCGAAGCGCTTAATTGTGAAGGTACAAGGAGGACTTGTATGTCACCTGCATTATGATAAAATTTGAGTATGTCGATCACTGATAAGCTCAAACAGTTAGGATCAAGGCCTGCCGCAAAAAAAACCCTTATTCGGGCGCTGATATTCCTTGTAATTTATTCTCTCGCCGGCTTTTTTTTAGTCCCGCCCATACTTAAATCCGTCCTCACAAAAAAGCTTTCCGAAGGGCTTCACCGTTCAGTTTCCATAAGACAGATAAAGGTCAATCCCTTCGTGCTGTCTGCAACGATGAGAGGTTTTCTGATTAAAGAACCAAATGGCAGGGATACGTTTGTATCGTTTGACGAACTTTACCTCAACTTGCAGAGCATCTCTGTTCTTAAAAGGGGCCTGGTCCTCAGTGAGATTAAAGTAAACGCGCCCTATGTGAACATAGTGCGCAACGAAGACGGTTCCTATAACTTTTCGGACCTCATGGAATCAGGGCCGAAGCCGAAGAAAGAAGAAAAAATGCCCCGGTTTTCCCTTAACAATATACAAATCCTTAACGGAAGTATCGACTTCTTTGACGGCCCGAAACACACGGCCCACAAACTGAGGGATATGGATATCAGGATACCATTTATATCCAGCCTGCCTTACAATGCCGACATTTACGTTCAGCCCTCCTTTTATGCGAAGGTCAACGGCACCCCCTTTTCTTTCAAAGGCAAGACTAAACCATTCATCGACTCCCACGAGACGAATCTGGAGGTTAACATCAGAGACCTGGATATCCCGTTTTATATCGCATACTCGCCGGTAAACATTCCAGTTAAGGTGCCGTCGGGATTTCTGGATATAAACACTGAAGTTTCATACGTCCAGTATAGAGACAAGGCGCCGTCTCTGAATGTGACCGGTAATGTCGTATTCAAGAAAATCAAGATTGCTGACCTTAAAGGGAATCCCCTCATATCTCTCCCTGTATTTCAGATATCTTTTGCTCCATCAGACTTGATCGCAAAAAAAATACACCTGGCAAAGGTCATGGTTCAATCGCCCGAGCTGAACATATCGCGGGACAGATCTGCGAGGATCAACCTGCTGGCCGTTCTGCCTGAGAAAAAACCCGCTGTTAAGGCGCATGATAAAGAAACATCTGATTTCTCCCTGGATGCAGATCACATTCAAGTCGCAGACGGGAAGATAGAGTTTGCAGATCGCACAGCAATTCCTTTCAAAACAACACTGGAGAATATAGAGCTTGGGATCGACAACCTGAGCACCGCGCAGGATAAAAAGGCAAAGGCACACCTTTCCTTGCTGACAGAATCCAAAGAGGGCATGAAGCTTGATAGTGATTTTTCGATCAATCCACTTGTATCAGAGGGCGTACTGGAATTCACGAAGATTCAGCTTAAGAAATATTCTCCCTATTTCTCTAAAGGAGTGTTATTCGACGTTCAAGAGGGCGGGCTCGACCTCTCGACAAAATATATTTTTAAAAAGGCTGAAAAGGAGCCGGAGATAAAGCTAACAGACTTTTCTGCCCGATTAAACTCTCTGAAATTGAGAAAGCGGGGCGAGAAAGATGATTTCCTGTATATCCCCGTGGTATCACTCAAAAATACATCAGTGGACCTCACAAAAAAAGAGGTCAATGCAGGCACGCTTTCAACTCAAAGAGGCTTCTTAAAAATAAGACGTTACAGCGACGGCAAGCTCAATATCGAAAACCTTGTGCCCGAATCCGGGACTTCAGGCGGGAAGGCCGCGAAGACAAAAAAAGAGAGGGGAATGCTTGTCACTATAAAAGACATCGCCGCAGAGCGCTACATGGTGAAGATAGAGGACGCTGTGCCTCAGGAGCCCGTCAATCTGGCTGCCGAACAGATTAATTTTAAAGGGACCAATCTTTCGACTGCGAAAAACTCAAAAGGCAGGACCTCTCTTTCTTTCGTGTTCAACAAGAAAGGCTCTGTCAGGACGACTGGTTCCGTCAGTATTAATCCGCCTTCGGCAAACATGAAACTGAATGTCAAAGGGATCGAGATTGCCCCTTTTCAGTCTTATTTTACAGACCGTTTCAAGATACTCATCACTCAGGGCGACATATCTTTAGACGGCAGCGTTTCAGTCGGTTACGCAGAGGATGGCATCATGAAGGCTTCATATAAAGGTGAGGCATCTGTTCGGAATTTTACCTCTCTAGACAAAGCCAATGCCGAGGAGTTCCTGAAGTGGAATTCTCTCTATTTCGGAGGAATGGATGCCACAAACGATCCACTTTACGTCAATATATCCCGGGTGGCCCTGACTGATTTCTATTCTCGCATAATTATAAACAAAGACGGCTTGATAAACCTCCAGGATGTGATGCAGGAAAAAGGCGGAGGCGAAGCAACTGCCGCGAAGGAAGAGGCAGGGGGACCGGCTATAGAAGCTTATGCAAAGCCTGTGGAAACTGCTGCAACAGAGAAGCCTGTTCCCGGACCTCAGAAGCCCTCCGGGGTCGTGCAGCAAAAGCCTGCTGCTGCCGCTGCTGCTAAACCGCCTGATATGAGCGTGCCGCAACAACCCCAAAAGCTCATAAAGATAGATGCCGTTACTTTACAGGGGGGCACGATAAATTTTTCAGACAGGCACATTGAGCCTAACTATTCCGCGGGCTTTTTTGAAATCGGGGGGAAAATATCGGGGCTTTCATCGGAAGATACCAAGTTTGCCGATGTAGATCTCCGGGGCAAATTTGAAAACTCCGCTCCTCTTGAAATTACGGGGAAGATAAACCCTCTGCGGGATGATCTCTATGTTGACCTTAAAATTGGCTTCAAGGATATGGACTTGAGCCCTGTGACTCCTTATTCCGGCACGTATCTTGGATACACTATACAGAAGGGGGAACTTTCTCTTAATCTTGAGTATCTTATAGTGAAAAAGAAACTTGACTCCAAGAACAACATATTCCTTGACCAGTTCACACTCGGTGACAGGGTTGAAGGCGCCAAGGCCACAAAACTTCCGGTGAAATTTGCTATAGCTCTCCTTAAAAACAGAAAAGGCGAGATCAATCTGGACGTTCCGGTCTCCGGCTATATAAACGACCCGAAGTTCAGCGTCGGAGGGATAGTAATCAAGATGCTGCTCAATCTTATTGCTAAGGCTGCCACTTCGCCCTTTGCGCTTCTCGGAGCAATTTTCGGGGGCGGAGAAGAACTGAGCTATGTGGATTTCAATTATGGGAGCAGCAATCTGTCTGAGCAGGACACGAAGAAACTTGACACCATGGTAAAGGCGCTATTTGAGAGACCTGCATTAAAACTTGAGATAGAAGGACATGTTGATGCTGGAAGAGACAAGGAAGGGCTGAGACAGTATCTGTTCAATAAGAAGTTGAAAGCTGAGAAACTGAAAGACCTTGTGAAGAAAGGACAGCCTACCGTACCAGCGGGCCAGGTAACAATAGGAAAAGAGGAATATGCCAAGTACCTGAAAATGGCATACAAGAAAGAAAAATTCCCAAAGCCGAGAACCATACTTGGCTTTGCTAAAGACCTTCCCGTGCCCGAGATGGAAAAACTGATGCTCACCCACATAGAAATAACGGATAATGACTTGAGACAGCTTGCTTCCGAACGAGCGCTAGAGGTCAAAGATTATATATTGAAGTCCGGACAGGTCACTGCAAACAGGGTTTTCTTAGTAGAACCAAAATCCCTTGAGCCTGAACCAAAAGAGAACCTTAAAGGCAGCCGGGTGGATTTCGGGCTGAAATAGCCTGCTGGACGTGCGAATCTTGAATTTATAGTTTTTCAGTTGCTATTTTAAAAACCTCCTGATTATGTTATAGTAATCGCATAAATTTGAATAATCTTAAGGCGTTACACTTGTAATAACGCGGAGGTTTGTATGGCGGTCGGGAAAGAAAGTGTTTCAGATGTGGCGCCTGCGCAGAAAATAAAGGTCCCTGTGGGAATCGACAGTTTCCCTCTGGGGCTGATGGTCCCATTTGATGTCTATGTCAAGAGCATGACAGGCAACTACTCGTGCGTCCTGCGCAGATGGTCAAGGTTTGAGCAAGGGACCAAGGATACCCTGAAAAAACAGGGTACGGTTGTCCTGTACGTCGAGGGCGACGCGGCCAAGGTGAAGATGTATCTCAATAACGAAAAGGCGCCGGCACCGACCCCGGCTAAAGCAGACGGCGGAAGTCTTGCTTACACCAACGATAAATCCCTTTACCACCATGTCAGCCGAGCTCTGTTTCCTGTGGGCACCGAGATCGGATTCAGCATATTCACTGTTGACAATATGCGGTTTACACCCATTGTCTCCGCCATGGCCGGCAAAACCGCCACTATTGCGGATGCAGTCAAAAATTCATCCGGGGACATATACATAAAGGTGTCGGACATGCCTCTTTTCCGCGCGTTTCTTGCCGCCCCTTCTAAAGCAGCAACGCCGCAAATAAAGGCGGCAACGGTCAAAGAGACCGTAAAAATGAGCGTCCGAGACTTCCTGTCCGAGCCCGGCAGCCAGCGGAACACGGAGGGTGTGGTCGACTCTGCCAATCAGATCATCGGAGTGCTAAAGCAGAAAGAGGTTGCGCTGACAGACCTGCTTCAGCGCGCAAGGGGGGACTGGCACATCTATAACCACTCCAACAATGTTGCGGTGCTTGCAACCGCCATGGCTGTAGCCATGAAGTTGGAGAATGTTGAAAGGCTCGCTATAGCCGCCATGGTGCATGACATCGGCAAGACTGTCTTTGCCCCGGAGTTGCTGAACAAGAAGGAGCGCCTGACAGCAGAAGAGTTTGCCGTATGGAAGCGTCACGTTATAGATGGATCCCAGCTGCTTCAGAGCAAGGGGTTGTCGCTTGATACTATAAATGCCGTGAGGCAGCACCATGAGAGGCTTTCAGGCAATGGCTATCCTTATGGGCTCAAGGGCACGGCTGTGGGAACGTTCGGCAGAATAATGTCTATAGTGGACTGTTACGATGCGTTGGTCACTCCTAAAGTGTTCAAGCCGGCGATGAGCTCTTTCACTGCCCTGGACCTGATAACGAAAGAGACACGGGAGAAGGGCGACTTTGACGCAGATATGGTCAAGCTGTTTATCAGTATTTTAAAGGGGCAGGGAAAGATTTAATTCCGGTCAAAAAGCTTATCTGAAGTCATTTGACCTCTATCTTGATAATGATATCTTCTGTCGAGGCCACAGGTTTACCGTTCTTTATCGCCGGAATAAAACGCCACTTCCTGAGGCTGTCCAGCAGAATCCTGTTGAGTCGCGGATTCTGAGTCGGCTTGGCGAGTTCCACAGTTGCGCTGCCGTCCACGGCAATATGGAAGCGCGCCAGCGCAGCGGAATTGAACGCTCCCTCCCGCAGGTCATCCGGGATTTGAGGCATAGGCCGGACAATGGCCCGGGCTCCGCTGCTCGCGTATATATTACCCCTGTTGGAGCCCTTTCCTTCAAAGGACCCTGCCTGTGCGCCGCTGCTCGCGGGAATGTTCCCTGTAGCCGCAGCCTGGGCGCCGACGGGAGCGGCGGCAGGTAACGCTACAGCGGTGTTAGTTGTCGGGGCCTCTGGCGGGCTTACCTGATGTGTCACAGGAGCCTGCTGCGGCTTGGCCGGTGGCAAAGGTTTGGGTTTATGCACGGCGGCAGGTCGTACATGTGTCGCAGCCGGAACGGTCTGCTCAATCAACTGGGCTTCGATGGGAGTCAGCTCCTCTGTCCGCTGGGCGGACTTTTCCATAAAATACGCTAACCCCCATAACACCACCGCCCAAATCAGCAGGGCTGCCGGCAGCGTCCACGGCAGTCGCCGCCAGGGGTTGTCAATGTCAGCAGTCCTAGTTATTGAAACGCCTCTATACATTTTATTCTTCTCCGGGTTCCTCACTGGTACTTCACCGCGATCAAAAAGTGTTCAGCTCCCGCACTGCGCGCTCTCAGCATGGCCTGCACCACCACTCCCTCCGGAGCCGCGCTGTCAGCAGCGACAATGACGTGGTCATTTGGACCCTTCAGCAGGGGTTTTAATGTCCCTGCCAGATTGTCCAGGGTAACCGGGGTGCTGTCTATCATAATTGAACTTGCCTGCGTGATGGTCAAAGTGATCGGAGTCTTTGCCTGTATCGGCGAGGCCTTGCCCTGAGGCAGGTTGACCGGCAGGGAATGGAGGTTCTGCAAAGAAAGCGAAGCAAGCATGAACGTTGCCAGAAGAAAGAACATCACATCGATCATAGGTATGATCTCTATCCTCCCCCGCCTGAAGTGTCGGGACCTGCGCAGTTTCATAGAGCACTCCCGTTCTTTTCCTGGTCCATGCGGATATGATCGACCAGACGCGTGCCGAGGCGCTCCATCTCATCCATGGTCCTGGATTGCAGATGCGAGAAGAAGTTAAACGAAAATAAGGCGATGATAGCGATTATGAGGCCAAGGGTCGTGGCGATCAGCGCCTGGGCCACGCCGCCTGTGATGCCGGTCGGATTGACCAGCCCGCTGCCCCCGATCAACTTGAACGATTCCATCATGCCGACAATGGTCCCTACCAGTCCCAGCAGCGGCGCCGCCGTAACAATCGTCTCCAATACCCACAGGCCTCTGCTTAAGCCCTTCTCAATCAACTGCGCCTCGTCGGCAGCGCGGGATTCGACCCACCATGAGGGATTGCCGCGGTTGTCGTAAATCACCTTGAAGAAACGACCGAAATAGTTCCCTGGGACAAGGGACGCCACCCGTTGGTCCAATTCGGCCCAGGCAAACCCATAGGTCTCCACCAGGGTCAACAGGGAGGCGGGCAGCATTACATACCGCCGGTATATGAATGCCTTATCAAGAATAATTGCCAGGGCCAGCACCCCTAAAACCAACAGCGGGTAGATCATAGCGCCGCCGAATCTCAACTCTTCCAAAGCTATGTGTATCTCCTGCATTATGAACCTCTCCTTTCTAACGTATTATCAAAAATTAACCACAGAGAACACAGAGGCCGAAGATGCGAAGTTGTGAAGATGCGAAGATGAGCAAAATCTTAACTTCTCAACCTCTGAACTTCTCAACTTCTCAACTTCTCAACTTCAGCCTTGCTCTCAGTGTTTCTGTGTACTCTGTGGTTTCATATCTTATCCTCTTTTTTTCAAAATGTTTTGCTGAGGCCGGCAAAGAACCCGATCCGCGGCCCGTACTGGGGAGCAAATACACCGATTCCTGTTCCGCTCCTGATTTCATTGACCTTGTCCAAAACGTTGATGATACTCACACGCGCTTCCATTGGGCCCATGCACCCCAACGTAAGCTTATGAGTCGCCCCCAGATTGACCTGGAAGTTGCTTGGCACGTGCTCCGTATTGGCGAATCCGCTCCGCAAGCCGCTTCCGAAAGTGGCATCAGTGCTGAGGAGCGTTCCCAGCCAGAGATAGGAGATACCGGCGGAAGCGGTATATGTCTGGTCATGGTCCGTATGTATCCAGTTGTTGGCTATGAAGTCCAGCTCATCCTGGCCGAAGTTAAACTGTGCCGACACAACCTCTTTGGCCATACTGACCGTATAGGCAAAATTGGCATATGTGGCAAAATTGCCGGAGCGGTAGTTGCCGGTCAGTTCCACCCCATAGATTTTCCCCTTTGCATAATTGAACGGGGAAAAGATCAGGGCCTGGCCGAATTGGCCCTCGTCGATAAGATCCTTGATTATCTTGTAGTAGCCATCAACGCCGACGTTCAGCCCGGAGGTGATCTTCTGGGTCACCCCGGCATCGAAATAATGTGACCGTTCCGGCAAAACCGGTGAATTCAAATTGGACGGGGACGCATTGGAGGTGTTAGTAAACAGGTCAAGCGTCTTAGTCGGAATCAGCTCGGTCGGCGGCGGAGTGAAGTACCTGGAATAGGCGGCGTGCAGCGTGGTATCCGATGTTGCCTTGTAAACCAGGCCCAGACGGGGACTCAGCTGGTCGGCTGTCACAAAGGCATCAACCCGGTCAAACCGGAGCCCATAGTTCACCGTTAATTTATCAAAGGGCTTCCACTCGTCCTGAAGATATAATGACAATAGGGTGTTGCCGTTCCTGGGGTTGTCGTCCGTGATCGTGAAAGGCGCACCGGAAACGTTTCCGCTGGAATCCACAGGGAAAACCGTGGAGTTATTGTTGCTTTTGATGTCTTCGTAGTTCGCAAAATAGCCCATGCGGACAGTATGAGCATCGTTCAGGTGATAACTTCCATCACCCTGCAATCCGTTGCTGAAACTGCTGCGGAAAACATTTGATGCGACCCCGTTGAAAACAAGGTCGCCGATAGGGTCAGGCGTGAAATGGACGCTCGTGTAATGGCTGACAAAGGATAATTGGTAATCGAAGTCCGACCCGATGGAGCTTTGCAAAGCTACGACCCCATATCGGTTATTCTCGTACTGCCGCTCGTTCAGTGTGGCAGAATCGAAGGCGGTAACACCCGCCCCGGCCGGGAAGCCTTGATTGAGGGGTGGTTGCCCCGGATTATTGGGAATTTGAAACTTACCATCGTAGCTGCCTAACATCAGGCTTAACCGCGTCGTGGGATTGATAAGGTATGCAAAGTACCCGAAGCCCTTTTCCTGGTCAGTGTGGTCATGGATCGCGTTGGAACTGGAGGTGGGGTTTTCGATGCCCAGGTCGTCCCCCAGGTAGGAACCTGTCAGATAGTAGGTCAGTTTCCCCTGAGAGCTTCCGAACTCGAAGCTCGGCTGCACGGTGTTGCGGCTTCCTCCGTACATATCCACACGCCCTCCCGTTTCATAGTTAGCCTTGGTATCTATTTCGATCACCCCTGCAGTGCGGAGGCCGTATTGGGCCGGCAGTGCGCCCTCCAAGAGGTCTACCCGACTGACAAACCGGGTGTCCAGCGACTGGCCGAATCCGCTAATCCCTTCGGGAAGGATAACACCATTAATGCGATACTGAATATTAGCGTGGTCACCCCGCACATGCAGTTGACCGAAAGAGTCATTGGCCACGCCGGGCGCCTGGAGCAATACCTGGTTGAAGGACGTGTTACCGCCTTCAGGTAAGGAGGCCACTGCATTCTGGTCGATTGTGTATTCGCTGCCACCCGTCTTTGGTGACAGGCTGTTCCTGGCCTGGTTCAAGCGCTCCGCCTGGACTGACACCTCCAGTGCTTCCTGGGCGGCCATTGTAAGCGCCGTAGCGGCCATTGTTCCGGCCTCTACCGTCACGATGGCGGTGCTTGCCTGAAAGCCGGGTTTTTCCGCTACAACAGCATAGGTGCCCGGCTTTACACCCGAAAACACGAAGTGGCCGACGGCGTCACTCTTGGTCTGACCCATGATAGTTTCATCGGGTGCTTTCAATATCAGACTTGCCTCTGACAGGGGTCTTCCCAGGGCGTCCTTGATCGTTCCCTGGATTTCGTCTGTTTGGGCAAGCGCACCCGCTGAAAAAGATAGTAACATAAATAGCGCGATAAGCGCGGTCATTATTTTCATGCAATTCTCCTGTTGGGAAAAAATATTTCCATTATCAATATTAAACATTTGGACCACAGCAGTCACAGGGACAACAAGAAATGTTGAATGTTAAATTTTCAATGTTAAATTGTGGACTTTTTCATTAATTCAACATTTAGCATTCGACATTCAAAATTTGCATTCTCTGTGGTCAAACATATGCGGGGTCAGACAGGAGGAGCGCGGCTGTCAAGCGCGGACTGGCGTATCGACGCTGATAATAATTTCTTCTCAGATACGACCACGCCAAAAAGGATATAAAATACGGCGAAAGGAAAGTAATAGTGAATTACCGAACATGTCTGATGTGCGGCTACGCAGACAGGACAATCATCATGGTCACAGTCATCATCGTGGTGATGAAAAGCTATTATAAAAATACCGGCCACAAGTAGAAACAACGCCAAACATATAAAGCTTTTAGTGTTTTTTTTGCTCAGCATGTATTCCCCTACATATTGTGCCAGACAATTTTTATCATAATCATTAATAAACCTAAATAGAAATCACTTCTATTGTAGATTATACCTCTGCATTTGTAAAGAGAGCTTGTTCTTGCTATTGATAAGTCTTCCTTTTCGTGCTATTTTACTAAAGGACAAGGCGGCGTTGCCGTCGCTATTAAATCTTCTGGTTGGCACATCATCTGATGCATGGAGGGGACAATGTCGGAAAGTATTTATAAGGTTATCGAGCTGGTCGGTACAAGTCATGAGTCATGGGAAAAAGCTGCTGCCTCTGCTGTTGAAGCGGCAGCACAAACACTGAAGGACTTGAGGATTGCTGAAGTGGTAGAACTGGATATGCAGATCGAGGATGGAAAGATCACCGCATACAGAGCAAAAATAAAGGTGTCATTCAAGTATCACCATAAAGACTGACGCATTATTTTTTTTGCAGGGAAAGCAGGGGCGACTTTTTTAGTCTCCCCTGCTTTCATGAAAATACCTGCCGCCCCAGAGATTCAGCTTTATATAAATCAACTCTCCCAAGGTCCGTATAGAGTCTTTTATGGGTCTAATCCTGCTTTCAGAAGAGTTATACCAGCTTACCGGCACCTCCGCAACACGGAAGTTTAAAAAGCGGGCGATGGAGAGGACCTCTATATCAAACCCAAAACCGCTTGTCCGAACAAGGCTGAATATTTTTTTTGCCGCCCCATGCTGAAACGCCTTGAACCCGCACTGGGTATCCTTAACTCCTCGCAACAGGAGAAATTGAATCAGCAAGTTTCCTATTCTGCCGATCAGCACCCGGCACCAGGGCTGCCCGACCACTATATTGCTTTCTGAAAGATAGCGCGACCCTATGACCACCTTATTGTCTTTTAAAAGAGGATAGAACTTATCAAACTCTTCGATGGGAGTGGCGTTGTCTGCATCGGCAAAGAGAATATATTCTCCACGGCTTGCTCCCACCCCTTTTTTAACTGCATACCCTTTCCCGTGGTTCGGACTATCGGAAATAACTATCAAATCAGCGATCTCCTCTTTCAGGGACTCCAACACCTGTGCCGTATTGTCACTGCTGCCGTCATTAACAACGATTATCTGCCGGGTCAGCGGCTTGCCGCGAAAATAACTCTGGATAGCCCTGAGCGTCTCCCCTATCCGGCCTTCCTCATTATAGGCGGGAATAATAACGCTTACATCATACGGGTATTTTTCTGTCACCTTCTCCTTGCTGAGCACTAACGAACACCCTGAAGGTCATACACGTCGATTTTTGCAGACCGTGAAATATTTTTCAGCTGATGGAGCCAGGGAGGATTAAAAGAGCCGTACTTCCTTTTTTCACTATCACCCCAGTAGATGTGGGTCACTCCGATATCCCGGGCTATAGAAAGCCAGTCCTCACGGCCCTTAAACAAACCTTCCAGTTTGGGTTCCCTCCCTTCATAATGAATGCCGTGAGACCATAGGTGTCCGGTATAAGCCATAGCAACTTTTGCGCCCCAGAACATAGCAGGATGATTAGGATCCGGAGCCGTTGCCAGGACGGAATTTACCGGCACATCCATCAGGGCTGCCTTCGATTCATATATATCTTCTGCCCGGTACAGCTCGACCCCTCCGCTGTTGCCCGGTAAAGAAGAAACGAGCGATATTGCGCCAGGTAAAAAGACAACGCATGCCACAAGGCAGAGTACTATAGGAGACAGGCGGCTCAGCCAAGTCCGCCACACAAGCCAGGCTATCATGAGATAGAGCCAGAGGAGAATTTTGATATTGTCCCAATCCCAGGGGGCCAGCATAACAAAAGTAAAGACAAAGAACAGAACGAAGACAACGACAGCATAGGAGCGCAGATGCACATACGCCTTCTTAAATACAGAGCAGGCTGCCAGCGCTCCTAAAAATATCCAGGGGCCAAGATTAACAATCCAGAACTTTAAAAAATTCTCTTGCCCTGCAACCCAATTCCACTGAATGTGTAAAACCCCCGCACTCGAAAAACTATTGCTGGCAAAAAATACATAGGGAAGGCCGATGATTACTGCCGGGACAAATATATCGGCCATCAACCGCATCTTTTTATAAAGCGCCATACTGATGCCGAGGACCAGGGAAACGATAAAAAAGGAATGGAGATGGAACCATGCAAGGCTGGACCATAATACCACACACAGAGTCTTCTCAAGCCGGCTAAGTGTGCGCTCTCCGAGGAGGGCTTCTGTTACCGTCTTTATGACATATACACCCGCAGGAATTGCAAAGAGGAAGCCTCTCTGGGTAATCCATATCGATAGGAGAAAGTTTTTCCAGGCGGTTTCGTTTTGAAAGTCGTTGAGTCCTCCTCTCCAGAAACACTGGAAGTTAGACAGTCCTCCATTCAAAAAAAATGCCCCGACTCCCCACCAGTTCATCCACCTGTGAAGCAGGGAAACCGCCACCAGAGTCATTACAACGCCAACGACAAAGAGGTGGCTGTCGGTAGGGACACCCAAGACTTCCCATAGGGCATTGTAGAGATCCATACCCAAAGGGTATCTCAATAATTCACCCGCATACTCAGGGTTATCAGGCCAGAAACGGGCGCCGCTTGCCATATGACGAATGTATTGGATATGCATCGAGAGATCACCGAAATTGTTGATATGGAGGGTTTTCAGACTGTGCTGGTCATAATAGAGAAGATAGAGAAAGTGCTGCAGGCCTGCAAAAACAATAAAGGAGTAAAGCAGGGCAGGAAGAAATTTAATTTCAGGGTATGACCTGTTTTCACTCCTGAAACGCCTCCAGACCCATATGCTTGCGATAACTCCGATTTCGAGACTCACGATTGCGATGGGCGCATTCAGACGGCCAGCTATCAGGCCAAAAACCATAGCCGCAAATGTCGACACAGCTACATGAATCAAAATCGCTATATCCAAGACTAAAACCTTTTCCCTTCAGGCGGTTGAACTGCACTGAACCCGGGCAGATCTATTCCCTCAAATGCAGAATTTTTCAGGTAGACATAAATCGGCTCGCGCGCGTCTCTCAAATCTATCTTCCGCGCCAGGTATGAACCCGCAAGATTGTTGTTGTTGACAGATTGTTCTGTAAAGATAATATCCGCTCCCGCAAGCGGAGGCTCGTTTTCATTGCCAAATTCCACATGGGGGAAATGGGAGAACAGCCATGGCAACGGCCAGGAGTCTTTCACGTTCACCTGCATTTTTGCATCTTTGAAATCCGGGGAGGTCAGGATTTTTTTTCTGATTATATCTTCAACTATTTTTATATCATTTTTTGTCTGGACGTACACATAGGGCTCTGCAGGGTCCGCATAATTAACGAAATTAAGTTTATAGGCCGCAAACATCGAGTGGCCCATGGCAACAGCCACCGCGCACATGAGCAGCATAGAAAAAAGAGAACTCCTCAAACGGACCTTATCAACCAAGGATGCCATATACAGCCCGGCAAGCACAAAAAAAGGCCACAGGATGCTGATGATACACCACGGGGTCTTGTAGGGGATTACGGAATAGATAAATCCGTTTATGAGAGCAAGTGAGGAGAAGAAACGGACCTTCCATGAACTGCTGATAACGCCGGGCAACGCGGCCGCAATTCCGACAACCCCGACCCATTCATAACGCATGATCAGATCCAGCCAGTAATAATAAGGTTTCTCGTGACCCGAACCGCCCACACCAGTCTTCATCCACGGCATAAAGGCAATAAAAAAATCCGACGCCCCCTTCCAGTTATGGAAGAATCCCGTGTACACGAATAACCAGGCAAATACGACAACAAGACAAAGCTTCAGAAGGTAAATTTTGTCTGGCTCTGAAGACTTAGGACCGGGACTTTCAATTTTTTTATTGATCAGGGACAGGATCTTTGGAGAGATCTCCATCCAGCTCCAGGCAAGGAGAAAGGAGATGCCCAATAAGGCAAAAGTTTCCTTAAGCAGCAAACACCCAAGAAGGCCGAGAGAAAAACAAAGGAATCCCTTCCTGTCCATCCGTTCCCTTAATCTCAGGAACCCCATTATCCATAAGACCTGAAAAAAGACAAAAACCGATTCATGGATTGCGGAACGACCGAAAAAGATCATGCCTGGACTGAAAGCAAGGGCCAAGGCAGTAAAAAAAACCGCATGCCTCCCCAACTCTTCCCTGCACTTTAAAATCACCCCGACTGTTAAAAGTGAAAATGTTGCGGTCACAATACGGAAGGAACTCACCCCGAAGCCGAAAATCTTTTCCGATACCTGGAATAGATAAAAAAGAAGCGGACCGTGATAATTTGTTGGATCGTAGACGAAAAAACCGTTCTGCCAGATCTGGTTCACAAAAAAACCGTTGACTCCTTCATCGGCGTGGGGCGGCTTCAGAGACAAGCCGGCATAATAAAACAGAAGGGCTCCCAGAAGTATGACCAGGAAAAAAATCCTCTCCGATGCGGAAGATGGCGAGGTCGTCTTCATTGTCATTTTCATATCCATTGGGCACGATTATAACATTTGAGAGTGTCTAATCCAAGTTGATAACGGTTTCATGCGAGGATTCGTTTTCGAACAGATTTTGCACAACAAGTATTTCCAGCGGGCGGCGTGCCGGACCGCCTACAAAAATGGGTTCGGAGTAGGCCTCGACGTTCATTCCGGACATTCCGATCCAGTTTGGTACCTATCACACAACTCCTTTGCCTTTTGTAATACCTCTGCAAAATGATTGGAGTCGTAAGACCATTCCAGTCTGTAGAAGTTCCTGTCAGCATAACTCTCAGGTAATTCGCCATGCCAATCATCCCGGATGTGCCGCTCGGCTATTGGCACAGCTTGAGGCCCAAACTTGCTCGCGATCAGTTTAAGCGCTAGCTTATGGTGCAAAATAATCCGATGATCATGGCCCAATGTGCCATAATACTGATCTAAAAATTGGTGAATCTCCTTACCGGCGCCGCCTGTTTGTCTGATATGGTCATCAATACGCATTACAACTTTTATAATAAAAGAAAAGATTTTGGAGTGCAAACGAACCCCAACATAATTAAAGCCCGCAGGTTAGGGCCTCTGGCATTATAATATAGGAAAATATATGCTTTCTAACCGCACTACGCAATTTGTACAGTCTCAAAAGGACCTCATTCCTCAGGATTTGCGCGCCTTGCCTATGAACTTTTTACGAAACCGTCTGTTTTAGTCTGTTTGACAACTTTTTACGACTGCGTCAAGTGTAGCTTTGGGAAAAGTTTTCCCGGCAATTAATACTGTTTCGTTATCTGACCGGTATCCACAAAGCATCAATTTCCGCATAATTTCAATTGTATGACCAGCGGGCACGTCAATTGCATCGAAATGAACGCATAGAGAAAGGATAAAAAATGAAACCACCAGTGCACAGAAACAAAATGCCAAATCACAAAATCCGAATATCAAATAAATTCTAATCAACAAAGTTGAAAATTCCAAACAGTTTGCACTTTGGAATTTGATTTTATTGCTTGGGAATTTGTTTCCGGAACTTGGGATTTTTGAGTTTTATTTTTCGCTGTGTCTCTGTGTTCTCGCTTGGAAGCGCCTGCCTAAGGCACCTACTGTTGGTACTTTTGGCTGTGGTTAATTCTTGACAAGATGAAGTTGAAGCAGGGGAGGGCAAAATGGGTTTTTTACTTAGCGGTATAGTTTCCTTATGTTTATTGGCAGCGATCTCCAGGGCGTTCAATGGTATCGGAATGAGTGTTCTTTTCAACATGAATGCTTTTTTAATCGTAATAGGGGGTAGTGTTGCTGCTCTTCTCATCGGATTTTCTCCCAGGCGAATAGCGGCCACAATCAATGATATTGCCGATACCTTCAGGAGCGAGAGAAAGAGGGAAGATATCTCCCATGAGATAGTTGAAATTGCAAGGATATATAGAAGAAATGATTTTAAGAAACTGGAAGCCGGTGTCGATAGAACAAAGGATGATTTTCTGAAGCTCGGGATTAACCTGCTTATAAACCGCTATAAAAGTGAAGAGATAAGAAATACCATGGAACGGGAAATGGCGACCAGGATAATCGACCTTAATTTAAGCCAGAATGTGCTTATGACAATGGCCCGGCTTACACCATCGTTCGGTCTTGCAGGAACAGTCATAAGCTTAATAAAAATCTTCAGGAACTTCCAGTCATTTGAAACAGTTGTTCCTATTATGGCTATGGCCCTGATGTCGACTTTTTACGGCGTGTTCCTGTCTAACCTGATCCTATTGCCTCTTTCCGCGAAAATCAGGGAAAAGACCATACTCTGCGAGGGACTGATGCAGATGACAATAGAAGGCATTATTGAAATAAACAGGGGAGAATATCCATTAAAAATCGAGGAAAAGCTCCTGGGATGCGTTGATGGGGCCGGTGATGCGCGTGCAGTAAAGGGTCCGGATGCGCTGCGGACCCTCAGGAGTTTGAACTAAAATGGATTCCGCTTACAGGAAGCTTATTGATCAATCCAGATCAACGGTCGACGCCGACAGCAATTGGCTTATTACCATGGCCGATGTTATGACCCTGCTGATGGTTTTTTTTGTAATGTTCCTGATAGCCCGGCAGACTGAAATCGGGATCAGGCCGGTTCCGGACAATTCGGCTGCTGTCAAGCTGTCTGCGAATAACGCACCCGTTCCGGACAGTAATGCCGAAGGCGGGATTAAAGAAGACATTGCCCTGGGCATCAGGAACCTCGGCATGGAAAAAGATGCTGAAGTTTATACTGTAAACAAAGATGTCGTTATCAACCTGAGAGAGAACATAACATTCATGCCGGGGCAGGCCCAAATATTCGACGGGGCGGACTCGCTCATCGGGCGGATTTCGGGCAGCCTCCGGAAGAACCCTTCATATACTGTCGAAATCGATGGCAATACCGACAACGTTCCAATACACACTTCCCGCTATCCTTCAAACTTTGAGCTGTCGGTGGCACGCGCAGCAAGCGTACTGAAATGCTTTGTGGATAAATATGGTGCTGATCCGTCAAGGTTTTATATCAGAGGCAATGCCGACTGGAAACCGCTCGTTTCCAACGATTCCCCGGAAGAGAGGGCCCTGAACAGAAGAGTCGAGATACGACTGAAATACACGGGTAGTAAGTAGCCAGGGAACTACAAAAAAGCAGCCGGTAGCAAGTAGTATGGGAATTAAAGTGTTTCTTTCTATCGTAGTCAACATCTCGACTGTCTCACCAAAAATAGTATTTTCGAAAGATGGAAGCAGGTTTCTATTTACGGCATACCTCTCGCCCTGCGAAGCTAATATGCCGTAATTAAAAAGGCTTTCCGGATGACTTGATTGTAAGAAATGTTTTGTGTCATGTTAAAAGCATATAGGAGACTATTGTGGTGCTGATAAGCTGCGGGATATTCAGGGCGGAATTGGAGTACCTGGCCGCTGAAAAAAAAGCGCTGATCTGAAAGTGTATTTTCTAGATGCAGCCCTCCATGTGAATTTCGACAAGCTCAGGTCGCGCCTGATTGAAGCTCTCGATGAATGCCTGATGAGAGGGGAAGCACCGGCGATCCTGTACGGCCACTGCCATCCCGAGATGGATGAAATCGCGGCGAGTTACGGCGCCAGGAGGATTGAGGCAGGCAATTGCCTTGAGGCTCTGGCAGGTCGGGACGAGATACGAAGGCTTGACGCCGAGGCCAAAACGTTCTTCCTTACTGCCGGGTGGGTGAACAACTGGGAAAAGATGTTCAACAGTGGAGCCAAGGATTTCGGTTTCGATTTCAGGCCAATGTTTTCGGCTTACAAACGGATAGTGCTCTTCGACTCCGGCGTCATCCCCATAAACGAGGAGAAGGTCAGGAAGATGAGCGATTACACGTCTCTTCCTGTTGAGAAAAGGCATATCTCTCTCGACCGGTTCATGAAGCTGATAGAGTGTATGGAAAAAGGCGGCGGTCCATGAAGAGAACTTACGTAATAATGAATGAGCCGACGGGCCCCACCTTAAAATAACAAGTTGCGGCCAGAAAGAAACAGTCCGGCTGTGCCATGCGTTCTGTCAAGCTAACGAATTCACAATAGTAATAAATACCGTCCGCCTGCATAAAGACTGCGTCACTCATTTTAACTTGTGAAGTGGTACAATTATGCTATGCAAGTGGTGGCGGCGATAGCGGGGGTGTTTCTGGTCATGGTCATCCTGTGGGAAGGATTCGAGACCATTGTCCTTCCGCGCCGGGTGACCCGTCGGTTCCGCCTCAGCAGATACTTTTTCCGGTTCTGCTGGCGTTCCTGGAGGGGGGCGGTCAGCAGCTTCGTTCCAGCAAAATTTCGGGAAACCTGTTTAAGTTTCTTCGGCCCCCTTTGCAATCTTCTGATGATAGGATTTTGGGTCATCTGGCTGATCGTCGGTTTTGCATTGCTCCACTGGGCTACCGGCTCGCAGGTCCATGCAGCTGTGGGGGACAGGGGCTTCTTAACTGATCTGTACATGAGTGGCACAACTTTTTTCACCCTTGGGTTGGGAGATGTGTTTCCCAGCGTCGGGGTGGCGCGCCTTCTTACGGTGCTTGAATCAGGGATGGGGTTTGGATTTCTGGCGCTTGTTATCAGTTACCTCCCGGCCCTAAACCAGTCCATTGCACGGCGGGAAGTGAGTATCTCACTTCTTGACGCCAGGGCTGGTTCCCCGCCTTGTGCCGGAGAAATTCTACGCCGCCACGCTGACGCGCATGGCATGGAGGCGCTAAGGCAACTGCTACTGGAGTGGGAGAGATGGTCTGCTGAGCTTCTCGAAGGCCATATCTCTTACCCGGTGCTGGCCTATTTCAGATCTCAGCACGATAATCAGTCGTGGCTAGGCGCCCTCACTGCTGTCCTCGACACCTGCTCGCTCGTAATGGTCGGTGTGGAAGGAAGTTGCATGCGGCAGGCTGAGCGGACGTTTGCTATTGCCCGCCACGCTGTCGTCGACCTTGCTCTTATATTCAACAGACCGCCCATAAAGCCAACGAATGACCGGCTGCCTCCGGACATGCTTGCCCGATTGCGCACAATTTTAACGGATGCAGGCCTGAAGTTTAATGAGGGAGAAGCCTCCGACCAGCAATTGGCCGAAATGCGGGCAATGTACGAACCATACGCCAACGGGCTGGCATCCTTCTTTCTCATTAAACTGCCGCCATGGATTGCAGATGAAGGCAAACTGGATAACTGGCAGGTAAGCGCATGGGAGCAGCAGGGCGCAAGTTTTCGAAGGGTCGAGAGTAAGAGGCAGGGTCAAAGAGACCATTTTTGAGTAGGTGCTCATATAGTCGCACACTAAAGTGTAATCGTAATATCACGCGTCTCCCGCAACATCGACTCGATCATGGTGCGCAGGTCACTGAGCGAGATATGGCATTTCATCTGCTTTTTCATAAGGCCATGGATGTCTACCAGGAAATCGTGTTCTATATCCATGGATAACGGTTTCGCCGGGTCTCAGATGAGTTTCACTTCGCACTGAAACGTTTTGGTCTTTCCCCCGGCTTTTATCTTAAGTTTCCTTTTGACATATGTGACACGATGGAATATATGGGTCGTATCCACACGGTGGAGCTCCCATCATTATGGTGTCACTTTCGAAGAACTAGCCGGAAACGCTTCGCTGATGTCTGATATGTTGGTGAAGATGTCAAACACACTCCTCGGCGACATCGTCTATGCCGGATCGGGATATCCCAACTTTCCCGTGGCGACCCTTGGCGGCAGGATCAAATACAACGAGAGTGCGTTAAAATGAATTATATTCCGGCAGCTTTGCCTTTGTAAATACCGGGAAGATAATTACGAACCAACTCGCAAGGGATTTTACCCTTCCTAACTTCTTTATAACGGTAGGTGCATTTTGCATGGTACAATTCGTTGCCTTGACGGCAAACGATCGTTTGCCATATAATTTGATAGATGCCGCATACCTTTAATAAGGAGATATTAAAGACACGGATCGCGGAAATTTCCCGTTTTTACCGCGAAAGAGGCCGCATGCCTTCTTTCTCCGAACTGGGAGAACTGGTTGGTCTTCGCTCTAAACGTACGGTCTATAAACTTGTTGCAAAGCTGGAGGGGCTGAAGGTCCTGTCCAAAGACGAGCGGGGCCGCCTCATTCCCCGGTCTATTGCCTCGCCGGTCAAAGTCCTGGGAATGGTGGAGGCCGGATTCCCCAGCCCGGCCGAAGAAGAACTGCTCGACACTCTTTCCCTGGACAAGTACCTGATCGATAATCCTGCGGCCACCTTCTTGCTGAAAGTATCGGGAGAGTCCATGACAGAGGCCGGTATCATGCCCGGCGACATGGTGTTGGTGGACAGAAGCCGCACCGCCCGGAGCGGCGATATCGTTATCGCCGAAGTGGACGGCTCCTGGACTATGAAGTATTTAAAGAAGCGGGGGCAGACGGTCGCCCTGATGCCTGCCAACTCCAGCTTTAAGCCAATTATACCTAAGAGCGAACTCAAGATAGCCGGCGTGGTGACGGCCGTTGTCAGAAAATATAGATAACTACAGGTCATAGGTCATAGGTAATGGGTTATAGGTTATTGAAGAAAATAAGATTGTCCATAACCTATAACCTATGACCTATAACCTTTCTGTAAATTGGCCCCGGGCGATCCTGCATGTGGACGCAGACGCTTTTTTTGCGTCCTGTGAGCAGGCGGTCCATCCTGAACTCCGTGGCAAACCTGTTATTACCGGAAAAGAGCGGGGAATCGTTGCCGCGGCAAGCTATGAGGCGAAGGCCCGTGGAGTGGAAAGAGGTATGAGGCTCTTTGAAGTGAAAAAGGTCTGTCCTGATGCCGTTATACTTCCATCAGATTATGAGACCTATAGTCTGTTTTCAGTTCGCATGTTCGATATACTGAGGCGGTTTACACCTGATGTTGAGGAATATTCAATTGACGAGGCCTTTGCAGACCTCACGGGTCTGCGCCGTTCTTTCCACGGCTCCTATGGCATGATCGCCGGTCAAATCCAGGAGACCATGGGCAAGGAACTGGGATTTACCGTGTCCATAGGAGTGAGTCTTTCAAAGGTGCTGGCAAAGATAGCATCAAAGTGGAAGAAACCGCATGGACTAACACTGATCCCCGGCAGGGACATCCACCTTTATCTGCAGAAACTGCCCATCGGGAAAGTCTGGGGAATCGGCCCCAATACTTCGGCCTACCTGGGCAAGTTTGGAATAAGCACTGCACTTGAGTACGTCAGTAAGGGAGAGGAGTTTGTAAAAGAAAGGCTCTCCAAACCGTATAGGGAAATATGGCGGGAGTTGAACGGCCACAGTGTTTACCCTGTTGTTACCGAAACCAAAAGCAGCTATCAGTCGATCAGTAAGGCAAAAACGTTCACCCCTCCTTCACAGGCCGAGGCGTTCGTTTTTGCGCAGCTTTCGAAAAACCTTGAGGCGGCATGTATCAAGGCCAGGCGGTATAAGCTTGCGGCCTGCAGGCTGATCCTCTTTCTCCGCACACAGGACTTCAGGAGCGAAGGGGTGGAGTTGAGTCTGGACCGCCCAAGCGCCTTCCCTTCGGATCTGTTCGGCCCTCTCAAGGAAGGTTTCAAAACAATATTTCAGAGTGGAATTTTTTATCGTCAAACAGGGGTGGTGCTTGCGGGACTGAAGCCGGAAGGGGACATCCAGTTTACTCTTTTTGATGATACCGCCCGGATAGAGAAAATGGCACGGGTTTATGCGGCAGTTGATGAACTCTCAGCCAGGTTCGGCAAATACGCAGTCTCTCATGGGGCCGGGTTGCCTGCGAAACTGCAGGCGAGGCATGAGGGGGAAAGGGGAGATACGCCGGAGAGGACGAAGGAGTTATTTAGAGGGGAAAACAGCAGGCAGAGACTGGGGTTGCCGGTATTAAGGATGAAGGTGTAAGGGGTCGCGAATATTCGCGACCCATGGGCATATTTGATGATGGACCGCAATGGTGCTATAGTGATTATAAGGGTTTGCGAAACATAGGAGGATTATGATGGTCAAGACAGTCAAGACAGTATTGTTGACATTGATTATCCTGGCTTTCGCGGTATCCGTTGCGCTTGCAGCAGGAAGTGTGTCAAAAGGGAAGGCTTTGTTTAATGACCCGAAGTTTGCAGGCGCAACATCCGGCAATAGCTGCAATTCATGCCATCCTGGAGGAACCGGTTTGGAGCATGCCGGCAGCAAAAAAGAGTTTCATATTGCGGGTAAGACCCAGAAAAGTCTTGAGGAGGCGGTAAATGCCTGCATCGAATATGCTATTCAGGGCAAACCTCTGGACCCTGGATCTGATGCCATGCAGGATATCGTAGCATATATTAAATCCCTTGAAAACAAAAACTGAGCTTGTCGAAGGGTGGATGCCCGATTAATCCGCCTAGGCGGACGGGCATGACAGATTACGATATACGTGCCTTAACTTATGATCTTATTAGTAATCGCAGAGAACAGAGTGCCGAAAAAATCTGCGGTTAAGGCTTTTACAAGCACATCCTTTTGTTTAGAAATTCCTGACAAGTTCGTAATAGGTATTCCGCTGTGCAGCTTTGAACCCGGCACGCTGTATCGCCTGGATAATGTCTTCTTTCGATACTCTGTAGCTCACCCCGGCCGCCTTGACCACATTCTCTTCAATCATGGTTGAGCCAAAGTCATTGGCGCCGAATCTGAGCGCCACCTGCGCAAGCTTTAAGCCCTGGGTGACCCAGGATGCCTGGATATTATTAACATTGTCCAGGTACATCCGTGAAAGGGCCAGAACTCTCAGATAATCTACAGCAGTGGCGGGTCGGATTGTCTTGTTATTGCGGAGCAACTCCGTATTCCCGGGCTGGAAGGACCAGGGTATAAAAGCGGTGAATCCTCCTGTCTTGTCCTGAAGGCTTCTTATTAAATCAAGGTGTTCGATTATGTCTTCAGGTCCCTCTATGCTGCCGAACATCATAGTCGCCGTAGTCCTCATGCCTATTCTATGGGCCTCTTCCATGACTTTCAGCCATTGGGAGGACTTGATCTTCTTAGGGCTCAATACTTCTCTCACTCTGTCCGACAGCAGCTCTGCGCCGCCGCCGGGGATAGAATCCAGACCGGCCAGCTTCAGGGTCATCAGAGTTTCTCTGATAGTGAGATCATGTTTTTCAGCGAGATAAGTTATCTCCGGAGGCGAAAAACCGTGGACATTTATTACATATCGATCTTTGATGGACTGAAGAAGTTCTATATAGTATTCCATGTCCAAATCCGGATGAAGGCCGCCCTGAAGCAGTATCTGTGTGCCCCCGAGAGCGATCGTCTCGTCGATCTTCCGGAATAAGGCCTCTCTTGATAAAACATATGCGTCGGGACTGCCGGCCTCACGGTAAAAAGCACAGAAGGTGCACTTATTGATGCAGACGTTTGTGTAGTTGATGTTTCTGTCTACAACGAACGTGACCGCATCCCCGGGATGCAGCTCTTTCCTTATAACATCCGCCATTCCCCCAAGTTCAAGCAGGTCAGAGGTCTTTAAAAGCTCCAGCGCGGCCGCTTTATCGATTCTGTTCATTTATATACCCGTATTGTAAAATTAACCGCAGAGAACACAGAGAAAACCTAACAAAGAGAATACTGAGATATACTCTGTGCACTCTGAAAGATTTTATGGAGTTTTATATATAAGGTTTCCTCTGTGCCCTCTGCGGTTTCATTTTTTTCTCTTTTTTTTAAAACTTTTTATATTACCTATACTCTTTTAGGTGATTATAGAATGCATCCCGCTCGACCGGAATCTTTCCCGCTTTCCTGATGAGATAGACCATCTCATCCCGTGTCATGCGCTCTCCGGTCCTCCCCCCTGCCATGTGGGCTATTTTTTCCTCTATGATGGTGCCGTCGAGATCGTCAGCTCCGAAGAGCAGTGCGACCTGTGAAATTTTCTCGCCGAGCATTATCCAGTACGCCTTGATGTGCTCAAAATTGTCGAGCACAAGCCTGCTTATCGCAATGGTCTTCAGGTCATCGATCCCGGAAGAATGGAAACCGCCGATTTCGGTATTAACGGGATGATAGGCCAGAGGGACAAATGCCTGGAATCCGCCGGTGCCGTCCTGCAGCGCCCTCAACTTAAGCAAATGATCGACCCTGTCTTCGAGACTTTCCAGATGGCTGTACAGCATGGTAGCGTTCGTTTTGATTCCTGCGTTATGCGCCGTTTCCATAATCTCAAGCCAGCGGTCGCCGGATATTTTTTCAGGGCAGAGCTTATTCCTTGTATCTTCTGCGAATATTTCAGCGCCACCCCCGGGCATCAGATCGAGGCCGCTCTGCTTCAGGGCTTTAAAGACTGCATCAAGCGTCAACCCGCTGATCCGCGACATATAATCAATCTCAACGGCAGTAAAAGCCTTGATTGCAAGGGAGGGGAATCTCCCCTTGATCGCTGAAAGGATCCCCCAATAGTGGTCAAAAGGCCACTCAGGATGAAGGCCGCCTACAATATGGACCTCTGTTATATTCCCCATCATGTCATCAGCAGCGCCGAAAGATGCTTCAAGCCTTGAGATTATATCGTCGGTTGTTAATTCAAAAGCGCCTTCCTCGCCTTTTGTGCGGCTGAAAGCACAAAACTTGCATCTGTTGACGCAGATATTCGTCGGGTTGATGTGGCGGTTGATGATAAAATATGCGTTCCTGCCATTCCTCGCCCCTGCACTTACGGAGGCCAGACTGCCTATAGTGAAAAGGTCATCGCTCTCAAATAGTGCGAGTGCATCGGCCCTGTTCAGCCGGGCACCTGAAAGGACTTTGTCTTTGATCGATCCGAGCATATATTTTGGTTTTTCTCCTGCCGCTTTCAACTAAGGCGTTTCTCAAATACCTTGCGGAAATGGAAACCGTAGATCGAGAGGGTAACGGCCTGTGGAAGGAGGCGGGGACGGCTGAATATTGTCCAGAGCAGAAGTCTCCAATAATGGAATCTCTCTTTCCCGATGAGCCCCAGAATAACAATAGACCTGATGAATGCTGAAATGTCGTTGAGCCGGAAGTGAGAGAATTTTTTCTCCGGGGGGATGTATTCCTTCAGGAAGGTCCTGACCCTTTTATAGTAGTGATTTGGAGAATATAGAGTGCCAAGGACTTTTTTGTAGCCCTTGATGAGCAGGTCATAGTCCATCCTGGGAATAAAATTTGTCGAGAAATCGGTATTGTCCCCTGAAGTCTCTTTCAGCAGCCGGTGCTCCTTTTTGAGTCTTTCGTAGAGCTGCGTGCGCGGCAGGGCAATGAGGATGCCGACCATGGCCGTGACGACCCCGCTTTTCTGGATGAACCTGATCTGGGTGTCGAAAATCGTAAGTGGGTCGTTATCGAAACCGACGATGAATCCTCCCTGCACCTCGAGGCCGGACTTCTGGATCTTCCTGATACTGGCCAGGAGATCGCGGTTTTTGTTCTGGAATTTGCTGCATTCCGCCAGGCTCTGCTCATGGGGGGTCTCGATGCCGATGAATACGACATCGAATCCGGCCCTCACCATCATCTCCATGAGATCCTTATGGTCTGACAGCTCTATGGATGCCTGCGTATTAAAAGAGAAGGGATGCCTTCTCTTTTCCATCCATTCGATGATGGCAGGAAGTATCTCCTCTTTCAGCTTTTTCTTGTTCCCGATAAAATTGTCGTCAACAAAGAAAACCTGGCCTCTGAACCCCGCCGCGTAAACACTTTCGAGTTCCGTTATGATCTGGTCTTTGTCCTTGGTCCGCGGTACACGTCCGCAGAGCAGGGTAATGTCGCAGAACTCGCAGTTGAAGGGGCATCCCCGGGAATACTGGATATTGATCGAGGCATAGTACTTCATTTTGATAAGCCCCCAGAGCGGAATGGGCGTCGTCCGTATTTCCGCCCACTGATCAGTAGTATAGAAACGGCCTGCAACACCATTCCGGAAATCTTCCAGAAAACGGGGCAGGGTGATTTCGGCCTCGTTCAGCACCAGGTGGTCCACATCCCCGAACGTCTCATATTCGGTCGTGAAAAGAGGACCTCCGGCAACAATCCTGACACCGGCTGCCCTGCATCTTTCAATTACTCCTTTAACCGATTCCTTCTGTACAGACATAGCGCTAACAAAGACGATATCAGCCCACCTCACAGCCTCGTCATCCAGGTTTTCCACGTTCATGTCGACCAGCCTTTTCTCCCACGCTTCGGGAAGCATCGCTGATATAGTCAACAATCCAAGGGGCGGACTGCTCGCTTTTTTGTGAATGAATTTCAGGGCGTACCTGAAACTCCAGAAGGTATCCGGGAACTGAGGATATATGAGTAGTGCCTTCATGAAATGCCCCATGTCATTTTACTTTCTCACGTCGAGTTGTCTTTCCTTCGCGCGTCTTTGTTTTTTTTACTGCTGCTGTAAGGTAATCCTTGAACCTTTCAGGGAACAGCCACTTTATGCCAAGTTTTTCAGCCCACTTAATCAACCCCTGATCGGCAGTAATCAGGAGGGCGTCAAGCTCCATTGCAAGGAGCATAAGGTCGACATCCTCTTTGCTGTCAATAATCCCTTCCCTCAAAGCCTCCCTATACTTCTTCCTCAAATCCTGCACAATTTCATCCGGCTTCTTAAGCTCGGCGCTTCTCACTGCTTTTTCAGCGAGCCTGAGCCCTTTGTTGACCCGCTCCCTTATGTCTTCAATAAGCTCATATAAGAGGAACGCCGGGCATTTCAGCTCATGCTTTTTGGGAGGCTTCTGATGAAGAATGACCAGCAGATCGCCCGGAATCTTGTCTCTTTCGACAAAGTGAAGCAGTTCATCGAAAATCGATGGCGGCATATAGAATTCAAGATCGCCTATCTGCGCTGCCAGACAAAGAAAAGTCTCAAGGGCTTCTATGGGGGTGGCGCCAAGGCTTGCTCTGACGTCGGGATTTACAAACAGGCTCGTATCAAGAACGACTTTCTTCAGCCTGCGCCGGTTTTTTTTGAGAAACTGTTCATTTAGATTTTCGCGCGCCGCAGCAGACGCTGAAAGTGATGCCGAATCGTTACCGGCAACTTCGGTCCCGGATTCTTCCATCGCGAAGTCAATATTTTCAGGCCTTGCAGGTGCCATAGAGATCAAGTTTATAGGTATTCCACTCTTTGCAGGACAGACATCTGCCTGACCAGTCCGCGGATTTAAAGCCGCACAGGGAACAGCAGTACGGGACATTCACAACACTCTGGATGCCGCATGAACGTCTGAATTCCTCTAACGCTTTGGATATCTGTTTCCTCTTCATATACAACTCACCCCGCAAACCATACAGTTCGGGGGGGGCAAACGTGCTTGTGTCTATTGAATTCAGGATCTCAAGGGCGTCATCAACCATCTCCAGCCTGTAGTAAAGCTTGCCGAGCAGAAATTTTAAACCGTTGTCCTGGGGGCTTCGCGTCAGGGCATTTTTATAAAACCGTATGAGCCTGCCGGGCTCTCCGACACTGAGAAGCAGGTCTTCAAGACGAGCGAGAAGTATGACCGAGTTCAACTGCTCGAACCCTTTTTCGAGGAGGTTTATCGCCTCCTCAACTTCGCCCTTTGTCATGATAACTTCGGCAGTTCCAAGGTAAGCGGGGAGAAAGCCGCTGTCCATCCTCATTAGGGTCCTGAACGCCTTCTCAGCTTTTTCCAGTTCTCCATTTTCAAGGCTTGCGCGCGCGTACTCGTATTTATATCCGAGGAGCCTGTGGTCCTCCCCCTTATCTTTCTCGTTCTGTTCGAGTTTGATAATCGATTTTTGCAGTAGAAGAAGGTCATCCCACTTCTCCTGCATTTCGAGTATAGCCCGCTTCCTGCAAAGAGCGGTAAGGTTCCCGCCATCAATATCCAGAATCTCGTCAATATATTTCATTGAGTCGTCAAACCGCCTCATTTTTTCCATGACCGTTTCCATGGAAAGGAGCACCTGAAGGTCTGAGTGGTTGATGTCCCTGGCTTTTTTATAGTAATCAAAGGCCTCCCCGAAGTCCTCATCCCCCAGCGCAATATCGCCGAGCCTTAAAAGCGCATCGATGTGTTCCGGGTCCTCTTTCAAGATCTCGCCCAGCGCCTCTTTGGCCTCCTCTACCTTGTCTCCCAGTATTGCATTCAATGCCCTGGAATAGTTTGTGTGTATCCGCGCCTCTTTTTTCTGCCGTTTCTGAGACTGCATATTATCGATCATGCGCTTAGTATCGCGCACAAAAAAGGCGGCCAGTACAACGAGCGCGCCTGTAATGGTCGACATGAGCACAAGAGCTATTTTGGGCATCTCGTAAAGACTGCCGAAGGGGACCTTAAGCACGACCATGTCCTTATTATCTATTGCAAAAAATCCGAGTGCCGCAAGGACAGCCAGAAACAAAAGCATTGCTATCTTACTCATTAATGGTGATACTCCTTGCCATGAATAATCGTCATGGCCCTGAAGAGCTGCTCAAAGAAAAATACCCTTGCCATCTCGTGAGTAAAGGTCATCCTCGACAGCGCAATGGTCTCTTTCGCTTTGTCTTTTATCTCGCCGGAAACGCCGTAAGGGCCGCCGATGAGAAAGTCTCCGCCGCCTCTTTCCTGCAAAAAACCGGCGAAGCCCGGCGACGTGAACTCCCTCCCGGTCTGGTCAAGCAGGGTGAATGATTGTGTCTGTCTCAATATCTTTCTTCCTTCTTCTGAAAGGGAATCTGATGTGTTTTTGTTTTTATGCTCTTGTATTTCAATAATGGAAACCCGGGCCATAGGGCTCAACAGTTTAATGTACCGCTCTATCCCTTCGTTCAGATACTGTTCTTTCGTTTTCCCTATCCATATTACCCTTATTGTTATCGGCGAGCGGGATCCTCGGGGCATCAAGCCATAGTTTTTCGAGCTCGTAATACAGCCTGGTCTCTTCCTCAAAGACATGGATTATCATATCCCCGTAGTCTATTAATATCCATCTGGCATATTGGGAACCCTCGATGCGAGAGGGCGTTATCCCGGCCTTCATCAGATTTTCTCTGATATGTTCAGCGATCGTCCTGACCTGGGTGGTGCTTGCACCGGAACAGATGACAAAATAGTCTGCAATGACCGTAAGGTCCTTCAGTTCGAGGACCATGACATCCTTTGCCTTTTTATCTAAAGAGGCCTGCGCCGCCTTTATCGCTTTTGTTTTACTGTCTATGTGGCAATCCTTTCACTTCGGTTTCGTATATTATAGCAGAATTATGAAATCTCATCAGCCTTCCCTGTTGACTAAAAACCTTATTAAAACTATAATCCTCTTATGGCGCGTATTCCAAGTCCGAGTTACAGCATCACCATAAGGGCGGAACTCGAAAACCGCATAGGCATGTTCGCCCAACTTGCCACCGCTATAAGTAACGCCGGCGGCGATCTGGGATCTATTGATATAGTCCGCATTGAAAAGGGAAAAGTCATAAGAGACATAACTGCAAATGCACGGGACGTAGAGCATGAAAAAAAGATCGTCAGGTCAATAAAGAACATCAGCGGGGTAAAAGTGCTCAGGGTAATGGACCGCACCTTTTCTGCTCATGAAGGGGGAAAGATAGAGATCTGCTCGAAAATCTCTGTCAGGAACAGAGACGATCTTTCCAAGGTCTATACGCCTGGCGTTGCAAGGGTATGCGGTGACATTCATGATTGTACTGAACACGCTTATCGCTACACGATAAAAGGGAATTCTGTTGCTGTAATCACCGACGGGACCGCCGTGCTCGGTCTTGGAAATATAGGCCCGGAAGCGGCCATGCCTGTTATGGAAGGCAAGGCGATGATTTTCAAGGAATTTGCCGGGATTGATGCATTCCCCATTCCACTTAAGACCACGGATCCCGAAGAGATTATCGCTACTGTCAGAATAATCTCGACACCCTTTGGAGGTATTAATCTCGAGGATATATCCGCGCCGAGGTGTTTCGAGATAGAACGGCGGCTCAGGGAGATTTGCGATATACCTGTATTCCACGATGACCAGCATGGGACAGCGGTTGTTGTGCTTGCCTCTCTTATTAACGTCGGACGATTGCTGAAAAAAGACATAAAGAAATTAAGGATAGTAATTTCCGGCGCCGGGGCGGCAGGGATGGCCAATGCATGGATGTTGTCGGCTTATGGTGTAAAAGACATCATTGTGTGCGACAGGGCGGGTGCGATTTACGAAGGCAGAAAGAATGATATGAACCCCTATAAGAAGGCCCTTGCCCGAACAACAAACCCGAGAAAGGTCAGGGGCAGTATTAGCGATGCCCTTAAGACAGCGAACGTCTTCCTGGGAGTTTCCGCTCCCAACGTCATATCAGGCGATGACATACGCAAAATGGCTAGAGAGCCGGTGGTGTTTGCCCTGGCAAATCCCGAACCGGAGATAGCGCCTGAAGAGGCGTTGCCGCTGGTAAGGATACTCGCAACCGGACGGTCGGATTATCCCAACCAGATAAATAATATGCTATGTTTTCCCGGAATTTTCAGGGGTCTGCTGAACGTAAGGTCCAGGGGAGTGAATGAGGAAGTAAAATTTGCAGCTGCAAAGGCCATCGCCTATATGGTAGCAGATGATGAATTGCATGAGGACTACATAATACCAAGCATCTTCAACAGGAAAGTAGTGCCTGCGGTCGCTCATGCAGTCGCTGAGGCAGCTAGGAAAACAGGGCTGTCACGGCATTAAATTAAATTTGTTTACGGCATCCCCATGCCGTCAACTCTCGCCCCGCATTTTTCGCATTTTGAATCTTTCATGCTGATATGGGTCAGCGAAAAACCGATACGCTCTATGAGCAACGCTCCGCAGGAAGGACACAGGGTGTTTTCGCCGCCGCCGCCTGGGACATTGCCTTCATAGACGTACTTCAGGCCGGTTTTCAACCCGATTTCGCGCGCCCTGCTCAATGTGCTCAGCGGTGTCCTGGGCTTGTCGAAGAGTTTATAGGTTGGATAGAATTGGCTCACGTGCCACGGGATAGATGCATCAACAGACTTTATGAACTCAGCGGCGAAGGTGAGAAACTCATCTGAGTCATTATAATCAGGGATTATAAGTGTAGTCACTTCAACCCAGACTCCCAACTCCTTCATAAGCCTGATGGTGTCAAGCACCGGTTGCAGTTTAGCGCCCACAACCTTCTTATAAAAGGCGTCATCTCCCTTTAAGTCAATATTGTTGGCATCAAGGTAGGGTGCAATCAGCCGAATCGCATCAGGGCTTGTATAGCCGTTGCTCACAAAAACATTTCGTATTCCCTTCTTATGGGCAAGGCGCGCGCAGTCATAGGCAAACTCAAAAAATATCGTGGGCTCTGTGTAGGTGTATGCTATGCTTTCGCATCCTGAGCGGGCGGCCTCTTCGACAACATCTTCAGGAGACATCTCTTCGCCTGGAATGTCCTTGTTCTGTTTAGGGTATTGCGATATATCGTAATTCTGGCAATGCAGGCACCTGAAATTACATCCTACGGCAGCAATCGAAAAGGAATGAGACCCGGGATAAAAATGAAAAAAAGGTTTTTTCTCTATGGGATCTACATGTTTTGCAGCAACTTTGCCATATACAAGAGAATAAAGCGTGCCCCCGCTATTTTCCCTGACCCCGCAAATGCCTCGCCTTCCCGGTGAAATGGTGCAGTACTGAGGACAGAGGAAGCATTTTATCTTACTCTCATCAAGCTTTTCGTAAAGCCTGGCCTCATACATGAATCATTTTGGTTTCTTGGTTTGAGGAGTCCTTTTCGCGGGCGCCTTTTTAGTCTCCGCAGCCTTCTGGGGCTCGACAGACTTTTTTGCTTCTGCAGGGGCAGCCTTCTTGACCGGCTTTTCAATCATCTCATCAGAGTGCTTTTTAAGCCCTCCGTTGAGGCGGCTCTTTACGATTTTTTCAGCCTCAATCCAGTTCTCAAGATCGCGGCCCGGTATCCATCCACTTTTCTCGTAAAGTTCATGTGCGGTTTTGGCAATTTCCTCATCAAGTTTCATGATGATCCCTCCAAAGATAGTATTACTATTTCAACAGTACCACAGTTTAAAAGTTAAAGCAATTATCAGGTTTTTTATCAGGTTTTTATGATTTTATTTTCAGTTTTGTCGGCAGGACTGATACCGTTAAGAGCGAAATTCCTGAGCAACTCATGCCCGGCAGTAATATTCCTGAGATCGGCAACCCTGTTTATCCATCCTTTCAGGTACTTGCCGTATCTGGCCGGTCTGAGTTCAGCAAGGCGCGTATAACGATGTGCCCTCATTGCCAGATATGCATCAGTGCTGCCGGCCGACTTCTTCAAGAGTTTTACTGCTGCAGCAGGACTATTCACATAGGTATCAAAATGCACGAGACTCAGCGGATAGGGCAATGATGCAGCCCCTGATTTGTCCCAAATTTTCTTGTAGATAGCTTCGGCGTCTGCCATGGTGATATTCTTAATGTTGCCTTTATACCCGTGTTCCCTTGCCGTGGACTGAAGTATGCCGAACTTTGACGACTCAGCCCCGCCATCGTTATGCACATAGGCGCTCCCCTCGTGCTTAAGGACAGTAGCAAGTATCTCTTTGAACCTGCTGTTGTCCCCTTCGTTGACCAACGCAGGATTGGAGGCAGGAAGGGCCTGGGGGGATAGTTGATTCTCAACCTGGCCCAGAGATGCCTCAAGCAGTGCGTCAAAAGAATTGCTTCCGGCGGCCTGTGCGCCTTTGGAAAGGAGCTTGCTGATCAGGAGTATCTGTTGCTGGGGATTAAGGGATAGATCCTTCATGTCGTCGGCTCCGTCATTTCTGGCCCTCTGAAGAATTTATTTATTACCCCTTAATTGTAGCACAACCACCGGTATGCTTTCAGGTGCGGGTGTTGTCAAAGCACCCCCAATATGCCATAATAAACTTCCCATGAAATTCTTAAGGAGGTTCGCGTGAAATCAATGAAGGTCCTTTTTATAATGTTGTTGGTGCTGGCCGTTGCCGTTTCTGCCTTCGCCGGAATCAGAAATAAGAAATTTACGAAAGAGGAGATTAAAAAAATGGCCGAGACCAAAGCGATTATCGAAACAAAATTCGGGAACATTGAACTCAAGTTTTTCCCGGATGTTGCGCCCAATCACGTCGACAACTTTATCGAACTCGCCAAGAAAGGCTTTTATGACGGCTCCACCTTTCACCGCGTCATACCGGGCTTTATGATCCAGGGCGGCGATCCCAATTCAAAAAACCATGATAAGGCGACACACGGCATCGGAGGGCCTGGATACACGCTCAAAGCGGAATTCAACGACAAGCCCCATAAGGCCGGGACACTTTCAATGGCGCGTGCCGCCAGTCCTGACAGCGCCGGTTCGCAGTTCTTTATATGCGTCGCTGATTCTTCTTTTCTCGACAGGCAGTATACCGTCTTTGGTGAAGTCGTATCGGGAATGGATGTCGTAAACAAGATCGTGAGCCAGCCCCGGGACGTGAACGACAACCCTAAGGAGCGCATTGAGATGAAAGTAAAGATAATAAAAGAATAGACAAAAGGCGATAAAAACAGGGCGAAAGGCGAAAGGCTAAGGGCGGAGAAAAAAGATAGGTTCGATTTTTTTTGTTTTATGTTTTGCCATTAGCCTTTAGCCCTTCGCCCTTAGCCTTGTTTTTTTAAATATTTTCCGGTATATGAGCTCTCCACGTTTTTCAGCTCTTCAGGGGTACCCTCAAAGAGAATGGTGCCGCCTTTGTCACCGCCCTCGGGTCCGAGGTCGATGACCCAATCGGCCTGTGCTATAACATCAAGATTATGTTCTATTATAACCACGGAGTTGCCGTTGTTCACCAGTTTTCTGATTATTTTCATCAGCATTATCACATCACTGTGGTGCAGCCCTACAGTCGGTTCATCAAGTATATAAAGCACTCCCCTTGAATGAGGTCTTGAGGTCAGCGATAGTTCTGCGCATATTTTCAGGCGTTGCGCCTCTCCCCCGGAAAGCGTTGTGGCCGATTGGCCCAGCCGTAAGTAACCTAGCCCGATATCTTTCATCAGCACGAGTTTGGATTTGATTTCCTGAGTCTCTGAAAAGAACTCTATGGCATCGTCCACGGTCATTTTCAAAATATCATTTATGTTCTTCCCCCTGTAATATACGCGCAGCGCCTCGCTCTGGTACCTCCTTCCCTTGCACTCCTCGCAGGTCACGAAAATATCCTCGAAGAAGTACATTTCCATCTTCTGGTAGCCTTCCCCCTTGCAGGATTCGCATCTTCCTCCCGGCACATTGAATGAGAAGTATCCCGGTGAATATCCATGTGCACGCGCTTCCATCTGCTGAGAAAATATTTTTCTCACCTGGTCGAACATCTTGAGATATGTCAATGGATTTGAGCGCGGAGTCTTCCCGATGGGGCTTTGATCGATAAGCCGGACTCCATTTATTTCCTCAAGGCCTTTAATTTTTTTATATTGAAGCGGCTGTTCAGGTCCGACTCTGAAATGGCGCGCCACAGCATGGTGCAGCGTTTCAACAATGAGGCTGCTCTTTCCCGATCCTGAAACTCCGGAAACAACAGTCAGGGATTCCAGCGGAATCCTGAGCGTCACGTTCTTGAGATTGTTTCCGGAAGCCCCGTAAAGCGTAAGGGAATAATCCCTGGTGCGCAGTTGGTAGTCTTTTTCTTTCTTGCGAGGCACTCCAATGTAAGGCTTATCCAGGCCTCTTATATACCGTGAAGTCAGTGTGTCCGCCTTTAAAAATTCATTCATCGGGCCTGAAAATACCACCTCGCCGCCCATATGGCCGCCGTAAGGACCGAGTTCCACCACCCAGTCACTCGACGAAATTATATCTTTGTCATGCTCGACAACTATAATGGTGTTTCCCAGTGAAGCGAGTTCTTTCATTATTTCAGCGATCCTTCTCGTGTCCCTCGGGTGCAGGCCGATCGTAGGCTCATCGAGGACATACAGAGTACCGGTAAGCGCTGACGCTAATTGATTGGATAGGTTTACCCGCTGGTACTCGCCGCCTGAAAGTGTTTTTGCCTGCCTGTTCAGGGTCAGATATTCAAGCCCCACCCGCGCGAGGAACCTTAACTTCATCAGAATCTGCCGCACCGCCTCTTTCGCAATGTCCTCCTGCATCGGCGAAAGGTGGAGCGACTCAAACCAGAGCATCGCTTTCGATATAGGCATCTCTGACAGGCCGGCAATGTCCATACCCTCTATCTTGTAGGCAAGGGCGACTTCGCAAAGCCGCCGCCCGCCGCATTTTGGACAGATGACGGGGCTTCTGTACCTGCTCAACAGCACTCTTACATGGAGTTTGTAGCGCTTGCCTTCCATTTCCTCAAAGAAATTGTTTAAACCGTAAAAATGCTCATTGCCCTTGAAGACAACGCTTTTCTCCTGCTTTGTCAGGTCATTGAAAGGCTTGGTTGTAGGGATACCGGTCTTCTTCGCGCCCTTGAGCATCTGGTCCCTCCACCATTTGTATCCGGGTTTCTCCCATAGAGCTATTGCTCCCCGGGATAGTGAAAGCGTATTGTCCGGGATAATCAAGTCTTCGTCGTAAATCAGGATGTTGCCGAACCCCTTGCACTCGGGACATGCGCAGACGGGGTGATTGAACGAAAACAATATCGGAGTCGGTTCGGGAAGGGAAACAGAACAATCGTCGCAGGTATTGTTGGAAGAAAACCGTAACATTATTTCGCTTGCGGTATCATGCGCCCTTAATACGATCACCTTGACCTTTTCTCTGCCTTCTTTCCATGCCATTTCGATTGAATCAGACAGCCTGGGCTCATCTCTCAGGGCAAGCCGGTCCAGGACAACGTCAATGGTCCCGGAGGTATCATTCGGGAGGTCTGTTATATCAACAGCCTCTCCATTGTGCCAGACTCTGTGGAACCCCCTTTGCCGAAGGGTCTCCGGCGGCTCGGAGGTTTCAAAAATAATAAGCGCCCTCCCATTCGGATATTTCTCGAGGAGTTCGGCAGTGATTTGCGATGTGTCCCACCTCCGTATTTCTTTACCGCATTTCGGGCAGTACGGAACAGCGATCCTGGAATATAAGACCCTGAACAGGTCGTACAGTTCTGTAAGAGTGCCCACTGTGGAGCGGGACCCCCTGACAGGGTTCTTCTGTTCAAGCGCTACAGCAGGCCTTATATTGTGGATTGCATCGACATCGGGCCTGTCGAGTTTCTCAAGGAACAGCCGGGCATAGGTTGAGAGCGACTCGATAAATCTCCATTGACCTTCTGCAAAAACAGTGTCGAACGCCAAAGAGGACTTTCCCGAACCTGAAACTCCCGTGACGGCAATAATCCGATTATGGGGAAGCCTGAGGGTTATATCCTTAAGGTTATTCTGTCGAGCGCCTTCAATTATCAAATCAAGGTTCGCCATCATTATATATTAACATTTTACCTGCAAATGGAAGAATGCTCAGGGATGGTTGGTAGTGGTAAGGCTTGACGTTAAGCAATGAAAGCCGGCATGGAGAAATGTCTCAAGCAATCTCCAAGCCGGCCATAATACTGCTTATTCAGCTTTGACAGCGATCTTCTTTGTTTCCGATACGGCCCTCGCCGTTTTTGGAAGTACTATGCTGAGCACTCCCTTCTTGAATTTGGCTTCGATTTTATCGGTTTCTACTTCAATGGGAAGCGGAATGGTCCTGCTGAAAGACCCGTAGGAACGTTCCATGCGGTAATATCCTTTGCCTTTGTCCTCTTTCTCTTCTTTTTTCTCGCCCTTGATAGACAGGCTCTCTTTGTTAATAGATACCTCTATGTCCTTTTCTTCCATACCGGGCAATTCAGCCGAAATTCTGATCTCTTTGTCGCTTTCAACGACATCAATATTAGGGCTGAAACCGCCGAACTGTGGTTCAAAGGGATGGAGATCGAATCCGTGCAGGAAACCCTCAAACACCTGGTCCATACGCCTTCTCATAATGGAAAAAGGGTCAGTCTCCTCACGCTTCGCCAGCAAACTCCTGCTTCGAGGTATAATATTTTTCAGTTCCATCGTATTAAACCTCCTTTTTGTCTGGGTCTTAATCAGGTCTCTTCATATACCTGAACTGCTTCATTGGCACTCACCTATGGAGAGTGCCAATAATTATATTTACCATATCCCGGAAAAGTTGTCAAGGCCTTCATCAGCAACTATTGTTTGTTTGTAAATTCAGGCACTTATGAGACAAGACAGGAAAGCTAATTTTCAGGATTTCAGTATCATCTGGTTTGTCGACGAACGTGTTTCTCCTATGGAAGAAACGCGAACTGCGGGATAATCATGGATGGGGCACTTGTTCTCGCAGATTCCGCAACCGATGCAAAGATTCGGATCCACGCGGGGCAGCTTCAATATTTTCTTTCCGCCGTCTCTAAGTTGCACCTCAACGCTTTGAAACCAAATCGCCTTTGGCGATGTGGGACAGACCTCTTCGCAAACAATGCAGTCTATGTTCATGGCCCAGGGAAGGCACCTGCCCCTGTCGTAAAATGCAGTGCCTATTTTCAGCGGTTTCTGTCCCGCGGCCTTTCCCAGTTTTTTTTCGATCGTAAGCGGTGTGATAGCACCCGTAGGACACACATGACTGCACAGCACACAGTTATATTCACAATACCCTATGGTGTTGATGAGTACCGGAGTCCAGATTCCCTCAAATCCCGCCTCCAGCAGCGCAGGGTGGATTGCATTGGTGGGACATACTTTCATACACTCGCCGCACTTAATGCACCTCCGCAGAAAATCCGTTTCCATGATAGAACCGGGAGGTCTTATCACCCTATATTGGGGAGAAGTTTTTGAAGTTATGGTGCTCCGCATTACAGGGAAAACAAGCGCTCCCGCCACGGCACTTTCTATCAGTCTGCGCCGGCTCACGTCGAGTGGCATGTGAACGGAACTTGAGACCCTTGAGAAACCGTAATGGATTGCGTCTTCGGGACAGTCCTCAATACAGTTCATGCATAGATGGCATTCAGTGGTCCGTACTGCCGTATCCGGATCACACCCGCCGTGACAGTGTGCAAGACATTTCTTGCAATCGGTGCAGCGGTCCACATCGCGCCATATGCTGAAGATGGGCCTGACGGAGAGCAGCCCTAACAGCGCGCCAAGAGGGCATATAGCGCGGCACCAGAAACGGGGCAGGAACCTGTTTGCAAAGAGTACCGCGAGAAATATAATTCCAAGAAATGTTCCGCCATGGAAAAGAGGCTGTTTGAGATAGAGCCAGCCGCTGTTGTAATTGAGTCCGGGGAATACTGATACGGCAAAAGACCTCGTGATGAACGGAATGGGATCAAACAGCCCTATCTGGAGGGAACCGAAGGCCGCAAGGACTACCAGGACCGCCAGAATGTAATATTTCAGCCGGTAAAGGGGGCGGTAGGTATTCAGCGCTACAGTATCCACCGCCCTTAATTTATTGAAAATACTTCCGGCAACCTGGTTGATAATCCCCAGAGGGCATATCCAGGAACAGAAGAAACGGCCGAAGAAAAGAGTGCCGATGATAATAAAGATCGAAAGGACGAGCCCCTTGTAGATGGTCCAGCTCGTCAAAAAAGATGCCACTGCAACGAGGGGATCCAGTTCAAGAAACAGCGGCGTCTCATAGCCTTTCATGCGCCTGAAGCCCGTAAGCCAGAGCAGGAGCACAAAGAGCAGTATGAAAAAAACCGCGTAGATTCTTCTGATATTTCTAAGAGAAAGAAGTCCGGTTTTCATACGTTTATTTCAGCAACGTTGAGGGATTTCCATCCAGAAATCCCTATGCCTCTTTTTTCAGCCATCCCGATAAAAGGAACATCCTCCGCCTTCAGGTCGAGGAATGTGAGACCGTACGCTTCCACTGCCACAATATCAATCCCCGCGATGACTGTATTCTGGATGGACACGTCTGACAGGTTGCCGCCGGTGGGGCCGTTTCTCATGAGCACCCGTGTGGCATCCATGATGGTCAGCGTTGGTCTGATAGCGGAGGCGAGATCAGCGATCGCGGTGTTGATATCCTGGTGCAGGCGGTTCCTCTGGCCGCCGAGAGAACCGTAAAGGTTTTTCATGGCCATTGTGCATTTGCTTAAAGAGTGGTGTTTAACTATCGGCATGTTGATGACCTTGTCAGCCTCGTGATAGAAGCGGCTGACAGGCCAGACTTTCAGGGATTCGCCTTTAAGATCTGTCGGCACAAAGTCGTTCTCGGACGCCAGCCTGATCTTCCCGCCCGCTCTTTTCACGGCATCCTCTATACCGGAACGGGCAAAACACCGGTACGGATCATTCACCGAAACATCAGTCACCCATACCTCGGAGGCCCTGGCCTCAAGGCAGAGCTTCACCACAGATGCCACCACAGCAGGATTGGTGTTTGCCGCCTGTTCCGGCTGCCTGTCCCAGGCAGCGTTAGGCTTCAGCAAAACCTTTTCTCCGGGGCTTACAAAGCGGCCCATGCCGCCGATCCTTTCTATTGCAGCCCTGACCATCTTGTCGGCATCTTTGCCCCGTGCGACAGCCAGCTGAGGATAAATCTTTTTCTTTTCAACGCGGTAGTCCCTGAAGGTATATATTTTGGAATCGCTCCTTCGCACAGGCTCTTTACTATAAAAAACATATCCCCATACGCCGGCAACTGCCGATAGTCCGCAGGCGGCAGCAGTCCTCAACAGAAACTGCCTTCTGCTTAACCCCTCTTCTTTCTTGTTATATTTCGACGCCATAGCACCACCTCGACCCAAATAATGCATTAAACCACAGAGGTCCCCGAGAAACTTTCTGGTCATAAAAGAAAATAAGCTTACGCTTGTGTTTATCTCTGTGCACTCTTTTATGCATCACAGCTTCATAAACTCCTCGTAAATTTTCCTGGAGGACACAGAGGAATACCGGAAATAAAGGTATTTTTTTATTAATTAAAACTCTCTGTGCACTCTGTGGTTTCCAAATGCATTTTCGGGTCAACGGGTCCCTTTTGCAAAGAATTTTAATGTCCCTTCATCATCGGTCCCAAACAGACCGAAAACCGCACTTTTACCGGGAATCAGAAACCAGTTGCCCTCATATTTGTCTTTCACCCTATACGCTTCAATTCCATCCCTTTCGGTCTTCTCATAACTTATGCCGGATTTCTTGAAGTAGTCCATAAAAGACGCCAAAAGAGATTTCATTTCTTCCTGGCTGCCTGTCATAAGCGCGACCGTGATCTTTTTTTCACCTGTAGAGTACCCGCGTTCTATCACGTTGTGGAGGAAATCGAGCCCCCGGTAGCCCTCCTTCACAAACCTTGTTTTTTCAACTTTCCCAAGGTCCGGGAATCTGGAGAAGACCTTGCTAAAGGAATCCTGTCCTGTCGAGAGCGTGTCGCTGAACTCCTCCGCAAATTTAAGAGCAGGGGCCTTTGAATTGTATGCGTTGATCTTCACGTAATAGCGGCCCTTAATGAAGTTCACGCCCCCCGAAGTCGAAAATCCCATAGTGCCCACAGAAACCGCCCGCGGATTTTCCCCTGACTCATCCACAAGAACACCAAAAGCCTGTATGCCTTTCCCCATGTCATAGACCTCGACCTGTATATCAGGCTGTTCAGTCCTGGATACTGCAACGACATACTCAGTTACTGTTAGCCCTACAAATCCTGCTCCGATAAAATACTCTGCGTGGCCGTCAACGTGTTCGTAAAGATTCTCCCTGGTGTAGCGGTGCTCCCCGCCCAACAGCCGGAAACCTGTTATCCCGGAGGCTCCGGGGAAGCCCGGATTTTCCGGAGCGGCAATCTCTTTCTCAGCTGCTGCAGAGATGGTCTTATCCAAGGGCTGAGAGGATGCACCGGCTGACTGAGGCAGGGTACCCTCCGCCTTCTTGAAATCTATCAGCGCAGAATCATAGTATTGACCTCTGACGTAAAGGACTGCTGCTATGCAGGGAAGCAGCCCCAGCAGGATAATGCGATATATGAGAGGAACGGAACGCATTATGAGATAAGCGACATGGACTCATGCGCATCGCAGAGCAGTTCCTTTATGCGAAGTCCGTAAGGGCATTTCCCGGCGCAGGACGGCTCATTGCATTCTGAACAGGCTGCTGCGTTTCTTGTCAGGGACGCATAAGACTGTATCGCCCTTTTCTCCATTCCGTAGTCTTTGAAATACATATGATATCTCATGACCGATGCAATCTCCACGCCTGCAGGACACGATGTTTCACACTCGCCGCAGCCTGTCCTGCAGTATTCTTTGCCGTACAACCGGGCATAACGATCAAGGACCTTTTGGTCCGCCGAGGTGAATTCTGCACCGGACGCCTTCAGATAACTTTGCATGTCAGAAACCGTTTTCATCGTGATAATGAGGCCGCTCACCTCCGGGTGCTTCAGTACCCACTTGAAGGCAGCCTGGGGAAACTCCTCTTCACTGGCTTCTATCTTCATGTCTTTTGCTCCAGCGAGTGTCTTCATTGCAATGACGCCGACGCCCCGCTTGTGGGCCTCTTTCATCACCTCAGGCAACTGCGGAAATTTCATGAAGTTGAAGGATGGCTGGATCACATCGAAATGGCCCGACTTGACCGCAGTCATAAGGAGTTCTTCCATGTTATTGGGGCCATGAGACGAAGTGCCCAGAAAACGGATTTTCCCGGCCTGCTTAAGCTCGGCCGCGGCGCCGAACATCTCGTCGCTGAGAAGCCTTTTTTTCTCCGGTTCGAGTTCCTTGTTCATCTCACCGATGGCATGCACAAAAACGAAATCGAGGTAATCGGTATTCATCCTCGAAAGGCTCCCCTCGACAGCGGCTAGGTAATCCTTTTTCATTGCGCCTTCGGGGAGATGTCCCGGGTAAGGCAAGGGCTTGCAGAATTTTGAAGTAAGAATAATCTTGTCCCTCTTGATCTTTCCCATAGCTTCCCCTATGGTTTTCTCTGACAGGCCGTAATCGGGAGAGGTGTCAAAATAATTAATACCGCTGTCTACCGCCCTGAGGACCATTGATGCAGCCGAGAGTTTCCCGGCGCCGAAAGAGATATCACTCATCTTCAGTCCGGTTTTACCGATTTCACGATAGCTTTTTACTGACGGTGTGTTTTGAACTGTTTCCGCGCCGAGAGGCCGTGCCGCTGCAGTAGCAGTTGCGATAGCCGCCGCCTTGAGAAAATCCCTTCTGTTCATAATGAAACCTCCTCTGCTGGTTAAGCGTTAGATATTTTTTGACAGCCCTTTTGGAGTTTTCCTTACTAGTATCCTGTCTCGGATATAAGTTTACACGTCCTGTCATTCCCGCCCCCGATAACGGCTTTCGAGGGCAGGCTCCGGCGGGAATCCAGAAAAATCGAAGGACTGGATTCCGGGTCACGCCCGGAATGACGGCAAAATATGCAAAAAACTGTTTGGGACACCACACTAGATACTGTTATATTTTAGCACAACATAATTAACCATTCACTATTCGCCATCATGATTTATTTTTCCTGATTTTATCCAGCCCTTTTACTATCAATCCAATAATGCTTTTTTCCCTTAGTGCCACTTCGACGCTTTCTATTTCAGACATCACTTGTCCTTTCTTTACAGCGATAGAAGATGATTTTGACATCGATAGCACCTGGCTCGGGTATACACTCCTGTGTCCGGTCATCATGAAACTGATGACGCATGCAACAGCAGCATAGGGAGCGACTACAGGACCGAAAATCTCTACCGCCATAATGCTCGCCGCGATGGGGGTATTAGCGGCTCCGGCCAAAAGGCTGACCATGCCGATGGCGGCAAAAACTCCGGGGTCCAATCCTAACACTTGACCAAAGACGTTGCCTGCTGTTGCCCCGATAAAAAATATGGGGGTTACGATACCCCCGCTGCCGCCGAAATTCAAAGTGATTGAAGTAAAAATCATCTTCATCACCGAGGCCGACCAGGGAATCTTTCCGCCTTCAAGGGCGGTCTGGATGGTCTCCAGGCCGAGCCCCAGGTAACGCGCAGAAACCAGGAAGGCCAACCCCATCAGGACCAGGCCGCCGAGAATTCCCTTAAAAGGCATAGGCATCTTAATCCTTCGGCTTAGATTTTTAAGGTAATTCAGTAATTCGATAAACAAAAAAGAGCAGAGGCCGAAAAACGCGCCTCCTAAGCATACCTTGATGAAGAAGAAGCTGCTGAAGACAGGCACAAAATTCAGTGAGTGGTGGAAATAGGTAATACCCAGAGAAGATGAGACGTGGTAGCCGACGATTCCGGCGACAAATGAGGGAAGAAGCACATCATAAAGAAGTCCGCCGACAAATAAAACCTCGACGCCGAAGATTGCGCCTGCTATGGGTGTGCCGAAAACAGTGGCAAACCCGGCGCTTATGCCGCATATGACTAATCGTCTGCGGTCCATGTCACCGAATCTGAGCATATCCGACATGAGAGACGAAAGCCCTGCTCCTATCTGGGCACACGGGCCTTCTTTCCCGGCAGATCCTCCAGCGGCGATCGTTATGATCGTCGCAAGCAGTTTCACTGGGACCACGAGCGGGTTTATCTTGCCCGCACGTTTGTGCACAGCTTCTATCACTTTCTCTGTGCCATGGCCTTCGGCCTCGGGGGCCAGGTATTTCACGATAATGACGCTGAAGAACATCGCAGCAGGAAGCAGGATAAAATAATATTTGTATCCCTTCGCAAAGTCCATGCTCAGCCCGAGCAACTTAAGAAATAACGCAGTTGAAAAGCCGACAATAATACCGGTAGCAGAAGCAAGCAAAATCCATTTGCTGACACTTATAAACAGAATCGAACTTTCGAGGACCCTTTTCTTCATTATAATATATTAGTTTGAGCCTACTATCTCTGTAAACACCCTGACTGCCCTGTAAGCAGCTGTCGAATCCCTTTGGTTCCCCGTGGTTAGACCGAGTGTGGAATGCTGACCTTCACCGAAGTGCCTCTGTTTGTATAACCGTTTATCTCTACCTTTCCTCCCCTGGGATAAACACGTTCACGCATCCCCATAAGGCCGAAGGATTGAGGCTTGGAAAGCTGTTCATCTGTTATGCCCCTGCCGTTATCGATAACTTCCAACGTTATATTATCAGCGCCTTTTGTCAGTATTGCCGTCACCTTTGTTGCCCTCGCGTGTTTGAGGACGTTTGTGAGGGCCTCCTGGAAAATTCTGAAAAGCGCAGTGCTCCGGTCTTTGTCCACCTCAAACTCCTCGGGCACAGAGTCGACAACGCATTCAATACGTGTCCTTGCCTGGAATTCATTCGCCTGCCATTTCATCGCTTCGATAAGACCAAAATCATCCAATATCGAAGGCCTCAATGCAGTACAGATACGCCTCACAGAGCGGATCGTCGCATTAAGGGCCTCCAACATGGCTCCGGCCTTGTCGAATATGGGAGTATGGTCTCCGTATTTCTCCCGAAACCAGCTTAATTCCATCTTCTGGGCACTTAGTGCCTGGCCGAGTTCATCATGTATCTCACGGGCAATTTTCGTTCTCTCTTCTTCCCTGACAGACTGAAGATGAGCAGCGAGATTTCGCAGTTGTTCATTAGATTTGTTCAATTCCGAGGTGCGTTCAATAACGCGCTTTTCAAGTTCCCTGTTCAGGTCCCTGATTTCCTTCTCTGCTTTTTTAAGCTCAGTGAGATCAACGTGAGTGCCTATCAGGCGCAACGCTTTACCACCGGCACTGCGAATAAGTGAGCCACGCGAAAGGATATCAATATAACGGCCGTCTTTATGACGCAGCCGGAATTCCACTTCGTATTTATCGGCGCGTCCCTCAATGAAGTCGCGCACAAGAGACAAGGTGGACTCCTTGTCGTCGGGATGGAGCAGGCGCTTCCAGGTATCTATATGGTTTTCCAACTCCTCATCGGCGTAGCCCAGCATCGATTTCCATCGGGGAGAATAATATATTTCATCAGTTTGCAAATTACGGTCCCATAGTCCGTCTGTGGCGCCCAGCATAGCAAGCCGGAAGCGCTCTTCGCTCTGCCGCAGTGCCGCTTCCAGTTTGTTCCCTTCGGTGATATCTCTAAATGCGGCGACGGCGGCAACAATATTACCTTTTTCCATTATAGGACTGGAAATGACAGCTATGGGAAAGACCGTTCCATCTTTTCGCACAAAAACCTCATCTCTGGAAATGTACGGAATGCCGCTATCTATTACCTTGAGAATGCAGCATTCTGCCAAAGACAAGGGGGAACCATCTGCTTTCCTGAAATGGACAATGTCATGGACGTTTTTACCGGATAATTCCGTTATTGTCCATCCCAAAAGACGTTCCGCCTCAGGATTCATGAAGGTAATATCCCCCTGTTTGTCCATAACATAAATGCCTTCACCCAAAGAAGACGTGATATCCCGCAGCCTTTTCTCACTCTCTACCGTTTTTTGATCAGATAGCTTGCGGGCGATCAGGTAGCGGTAGAGCGGCCATGCCAAACAGAGCGTAACAAGGAAGAATAGTGCCACCAGCGCCAACTCTTTCATTACTAATCCTTTTCAAATGGCATTATCAGCAGTATAACAATAATTCGACGGATAAATAAAATAATGAAGGCCGGTGATAATAGGCTCTTTGATGTGTAACGCGGTCCTTGAAGCTTGCAGGGGAAAATAGCCGGTGACTTGCCAATTGGCGAATACTATCACAGAGAAATAGTTTTATCGATCGCAACCTATAAACGTTTGACCTCTGTTGCATGAAGTCCGATACTCTCATTGTCGCCGATGGCCATAGATTCAATCCTAACTATTGCCGCCACGTTCTCTCCCATCCCGGGAATATTCTGTTCGGTTGTTACGACTATCTGTCCGGTGCCGTCGTCGAGATTGTAAAATTTCTTTTCGATAAACGGCAGCTTTGTCACGTTTGTCACCTTCCCCCGAATCTTTATTTCCTTGCCGTCAAAGGCAGCGGGGTTTTTCACGACTTCGCCGATTTGTGTATAACCGAATGGGAGTTTGTCACAGGCGATTACTGGAAACACAAGAAAACAGAAAAGTATCATGACACTCTTTCTCAATAGTCCATTTTGCAGCATAAGTACCCCGGGCGCTATTGTCCAAGTCTGTTTAGCGTTATCTATTTCAAGACTACCATTAATTCTGAAGATGTCAAACACCCGAAAGCGGCAAGCAACTCGTACAGCTGATTGACAAATCTTCCGTTCATGATACGCTTTAGACAATTATAGTGATAAATTCAAAATCCCGAAATTCGGCAAAAAGGTGAGAATATGGAAATGGGAGCAATATGGCCATAAGTGCGCATCCTCTGCAATATGTACTGGCCTTAATTGCGGGCATCTTAATTCTTATCATGCCGGGCCTTTTGAGTTATATCGTTGCTGTCTACCTTATCGTAATCGGTATTATGGGACTTGCAGCGCCTTCAAGGAGGGCTGCGATGATAGAAAAACGCAAAGCGTACCAGGAAAAGCTCGAGGAGCAGTTGGAAGAATGGAACGCGCAGATCGCCTTGTTCATATCCAAGGCGGAAAAGGCCAGGACTGAGGGGGAATTTGAATACGATAAGATAATCGAGGCGCTGCAGCAGAAGCAAGGCCAAATGAGGATCAAGCTGAAAGAGTTGAAGTCTTCCAGCGATGAGGTGTGGGAAGAACTGAAGGCAGGCGCGGAACAAGCCTGGACGGACCTCAAGATCGCTTTCGACAAGGCTGCCTCAAAATTCAAATGAATATATTAAACTAATGTCCTGTCTCGGATATAAGTTTGCGCGACGTGTGTCGTTCCCGCCCCCGATAAAAATCAAAGGACTGGATTCCGGGTCACGCCCGGAATGACGGCAAAAAAAATATGTAAACAACAGTTCGTGACAGGACACTAATGTATCAGGACAATCGGGAGTACTTAAACCGGAAGGTCAGGATCCGGGTTTCCCCGAAAGGTCTTGTATAAAAAATAGAGAGAGGGAACCAATAGCACCATCCCGATCTTAAGCGTAACTATAACAGCAAAAAGTGTGGATGCCGGGGCTGCAGCCCCGGCATAGGTTAGTTGTCCAACAAGCATATCCGGATAAAGGGCAGCAGCAAATCCGGTTATTGTAAAGGCGATGGTAACATTGGCAAGGAATTGCGCTACGCGGTAAACCCTTCTCCATAACAATATCAGAGTAGTGGTTCCGCAGATGACTGCGAGACCTGCAAATAAAAGCGGAAACGGGCGGATCAGGCGTTCAAAGAAAAGAGGGGCATTGAGCATTGCGACAGGGATCTCTATGGAAGTTAGAATCCCCAAAGTTAGAGCGCCGGCAAGTGCGTGTTTGCGGAAATCCTCCCGAAGCTCTTCGCTCGTGCGCACAGTCATGTAAAAAGGTGTGATATAGGCACAGATCGCCAACCCTATCAGGCCGCCGACAACTGTGAAAGGCGTAACCCAGGCGGACCACAATTCTCCCTGGACTTGCCCATTCACGATCCGGATCTGGCCGGCGCCTGTAGAGGAAATCGCCATCCCGAGGAAAAATGGAGTGAGGATGCTCGAAATTGAAAAGATGGCCTCAATAACAGGCAACTCTTCACGTTTATACTTACCCGAATGCCGGAAGACAAAGGCGGCCCCCCTAAAATTAATCCCCACCAGCGCAAACACCAGAGGGACAGTCAGTGCGATGAAGAGGACCTGGAATCCCCCGGGGAAGCAGGTAAAAAGCACAACTACTACAAAGATCAGCCATACATGGTTTGTTTCCCATACGGGACCTATCGCATGAAATAATCCTTCCCGTTGTTCACGCGCACGCGGGCCGAAAGCCAGAGCGGTCCACAGGCCGCCGCCAAAATCGGCTCCGGCGAAGGCAGCATACATTATCGTCCCGATCAGTACCAGGAGCGCACAAAGATTTTCGAGCAAAGTCATCTGTAATTCTCCTCTTTCTCCGGAATGCCGGACCTAGTTGCAGAGGGAGCAAAAAGAAATTTTAAAAGCCCGATAGTCAGGGCGATATAAACTATTACAAAGGTGATCAGCACCCATCCAATGGGTCTGGGCGTTACTCCTTTCGCTACGAGCATTACGCCCCTCGCAATCCAGGGCTGCCGCCCAAATTCTGTAACAAACCAGCCAAATTCCTGGGCCAGAAGCCCGAAGGGAGAGGAAATAACGATCGATATGAGGAGCGGACGGTTTGTGAAGACCTCTTTTCCTTTCCAGCGCGCAATCCAGAATAAGGCTGCCGGGGCAAGCATTATAAAAAAACTTGTGACCATAAGATCAAAAAATGGGTGGACTATATTAGGGTTGGGTCTGAGTTCACGTGGAAAAGCGTTCAGCCCCAATACTGTTGCGTTCGGATCATGAAAGGCGAGAAGACTCAACACCTTGGGGATGCGGATGCAATATCGCAGCTGATTTGTGCTTTGATCCAGCCATCCGCCGATTGCCAACGGCGCCCCCCGGATGGTTTCAGGAACTGCTTCCATGGCCGCCAATTTTGCCGGCTGGTTCCTGGCTGCTCTGGTTGCGGCGAAATCACCGGAAACCAGCATAAGCGGAAGCAGCATTCCCCCAACGGCAAAGGCCAGTGACAAACCGAGCTTGTTTTCAGCCGTCAGCCTTTTCTTGAGAAGATGATAGGCATATATTCCGGCTATAGCAAAACTGGATGCGACATAAGTTGCCAACGTGCCATGGACGGCCTCACTGAGCCAGGACCCGTTAGTCATCGCCTGCCAAGGTCGGACATTGAATGGATTTCCATTCAGGAGATCGAAACCGGCGGGTGTATTCATCCAGCTGTTAGCGCTGATAACAAAGACGGCTGATGCTGCGGAGGATATTGCGATCGGGATTGTAGTCAAGACCAAAGCACGACGTGATAACCGTTTCTCGCCATAAACATAGAGTGCCAGAAAAATTGCTTCAATGAAAAAAGCAAACCCTTCCAGCCAGAAAGGAAGGCCGATCATAGACCCCCCAAAGCCCATGAATATGGGCCAAAGCAATCCCAACTCAAAGGAGAGGATCGTCCCGGAGACCGCGCCAATTGCGAACAGCACGGTCATTGGACGCGCCCAGCTTCGGGCTAACTGGTGGTAGAGTTCGTTTCCTGTCTTCAGCGCCAGACACTCTGAAATCAGGAGTAGCAAGGGAAAACCTATTCCAAAGGCCACATATATTATGTGGAATCCCAGACTGATGCCCATAAGGGCACGCGCTGAAAGCAGATGGTCCATAAAGCACTATCCTCCGCTCGGGAAATCAGGCAGAAGTTGATAAAGCCTGCCGCTATAGTTAATTGATAGCATATGCATAGCGGCTTTGCAACGGCAGGATCACCAAGAGCGCTACGGACAGATGGCATTCCCAAACAATCCGGTTTGTAATATACTTTATCCATGAAAGAACAGACATACGAGACCATTACACTCATCCTGGTCGTTTTGTTTTTCGATTTCCTGGAGCGCACGCGTCCAGGTTTTGCAGTAAACAGGAAACGCAACCTGACACTAAATACTATTGCCCTGCTCATTACTGTTGCCGCAGGTGAGATATGGAAGCCGGTCATACTAAGCGCATTTCATGACCTGAGGCTGGACAAACTACTTTCTATTACCAGTCTGATCGCACTCCCCGGCATAGTCAAAATAATCGTGGGGCTCATCGCTGCCGATTTCTGTCTTTACTGGGTCCATTGGGCCATGCACCAGCCTCGTCTGTGGCGCACTCATGCCTTTCACCACTCAATCCCTGAGCTCTGGTGGCTCTCCGGGGCGAGGACAAGCGTAACACATCTTTTCCTTTTCGCTGTCCCCCAACTCCTTCTGAGTTATTATATCCTTCGATTCTCTCCTGCTGAGGCAGGGGTGGCCTTTTCTATCGGGGTGGCAGTTAACATATGGATACATACGAACATATGGGTGGATCTCGGTCATTTGGAGTGGATATTGATTACGCCCAATTTTCACCGCGTCCATCATGGATCCAAAGGATTCACCAGAAAGAACCTCGGCTTCATTATCACGATCTGGGACAGGATGTTTGGGACCTATGCCGATCCCCGGATCATAGGAAAAGACTTCTCACTTTTTGCTGTCCAGCCAAAGGATAAGCTCTTGCGCATGATCTTGGGCCTTTAGAAAGGAATAATACCTGTCCAGAAAACAGTAAGGCTATCGCGGCTTTCGCCGGATAGCCTTGATATTCAATCCTTTCTATTTGGTGGCGGGGAGTGGATTTGAACCACTGACCTTCGGGTTATGAGCCCGACGAGCTACCAGGCTGCTCCACCCCGCTGTTTGTACAATAGCTGAATGAGGTGAAGTATGTCAACGCTGCAAAACGTGAACACAGCCTGGCCCTTTCTTACAGGCGTCGGACTTTTGTGGTATGATTTGGAAAAAGGAGCGGGTTGTGGACATAGATAGCCTGAGAAAGATCGGCAAAGAGCTGTTTTTTGAGATCGGGGAAACGCGGTTGAAGCCCTTTGCTTCTGCGGCCATAGGCAAAGGCGCCGGAGGCGACAAGACCTATCCCATAGACAAGCAGGCCGAGGATATTATCATTGGAGCTCTTGAAAATCTTCATGAACCCCTGGATATTATTTCCGAAGAGGCCGGGACAAGGCGAATTATGGCGGGCGGCAAAAGGATTTTGATCGATCCGATCGACGGCAGCAAAAATGCAATAAACGGTGTCCCGTTTTATTGCTCATCAATTGCCGTTGCTGAAGGAGATACCATAGGGAGCATCTCGACAGCCTACATTATAAACCTCCTTTCAGGAGATGAGTTCTGGGCAGAGAAGGGGCGCGGGGCTTTTTTCAACGCTGAGAAGATTTCCACACAGCAGGAAGACTTCCTCTATCTGGTTGCCTATGAGGCGCAGAGTCCGGTACGTGATATACCGAGGATAATGAATCTGCTCGGCGAGGCCGGCAGGACGCGCTGCCTGGGTGCAACTGCCCTGGACCTGGCATATCTCGCTTACGGGGCCATAAGCGTCTTTGTCTGCCCTTCGCCGTCGAGGAGCTTTGATTTTGCCGCCGGCTGGCTTATGGTGACCGAGGCCGGCGGCGAGTTCACTGATATGGAGGGAAACTCAATTGCAGACCTGGTCGCCGGGCTTGACAGGATCACTCCTCTCCTGGCCTCGGGCAGCAAGGCGCTGCACGAAAGGGCACTCAAGCTTTTAAATGGCTGAAACCATACCCTTCGTTTTCATATCCGCCGCGACAAAATATCGGGACAAGTGCCTGTTTCGCTTTTTTGACGGCTCATGGAAAACAATGAGCTACGGTGATTTTTTTTCGCTCACCGGGAGTTTCACGGCTTTGCTGGGTGAGTATGATGTCGGCAAGGGCGACAGGGTCGCGATTGTCTCGGAAAACAGGCCGGAGTGGTGCGCATCCTATATTGCCGCAGTGGGGTGCGGTTGTATCGTGGTTCCTATAGATATCCAACTGGGCAGTGAGGAGATCAGAAATCTTCTCAGAGATTCCGGAACTAAGGCGGCATTCTGCAGTAATAAAACCGAGAGCAATCTTTTGAGGGCGATAGAAGGGACCGGGATACGGGAAATTAATTATGACGCTAAACCAATTTTGCCGCTTCATAGCGCCGTCTCTCCGTTGTCCCATCACCAGGTCGCTCCAGGCGATATTGCGTCAATAATCTATACCTCGGGGACGACCGGAAAACCAAAAGGAGTGATGCTCACTCACAGCAATTTTTGTTCTGACGCCGAAGCATTGATCCGGGCGGATTTAGCGACGCAGAACGACAATATATTGGCTGTCCTCCCTCTGCATCACACTTATCCGTTCATGTGCGCCTTTCTGCTCCCGCTCTTTCTGGGAGCGACTATTACTTTCGGCCCAGGTCTGAAGGCCCCTGATCTGTTATCTGCAATAAAGGAAAACGGCGTTACGGTGCTTGTCGGCGTGCCGCGACTGTTCGATATGGTCAGCAGGGGCATACTGTCCAGGATCAGTGAGAGGGGAAGGGGGTTATCGGGAGTGTTATTAGGGATGCTCAGGCTGTGCGGCGTTCTCAGGAGGAGATTCGGTCTTAATATCGGGCGTATTGTTTTCGCCTCTGTTCACAAAAGTTTTCGGGGGATAAGATTTTTTGCAAGCGGCGGCGCCCGGCTTGCTCCCCAGGTAATGAGCAGCCTCGAGGCCATGGGCTTTACAGTGCTTGAAGGTTATGGGTTGACTGAAACAGCTCCAGTGATAACTTTTAACCCGATTGAGAAAAGGAAGCCGGGTTCGGCAGGCAAACCATTGCCCGGCGTAGAAGTGAAGATACTGGACGACGGTGAAATTCTTGCTAAAGGCCCTATGGTTATGAAGGGATATTATAAAAAAGAAGATGAGACCCGAGAGGCGCTAAAGGAAGGCTGGCTCTTTACCGGGGATCTCGGCCATGTTGATGAAGACGGCTATCTTTTTATTACGGGAAGGAAGAAGGAAGTTATAGTGCTGAGTTCCGGGAAAAACATATACCCTGAGGACGTTGAGAGTGCGTATAGTGCGATATCCCTGATAAAAGAGATCTGTGTTGCGGGCAGCGAGCGGAACGGGGCAGTTGACGCAGTTCAAGCAGTAATCGTGCCTGATTTTGAGTATGCAAGACAGCACTCGATAGGGAATGTAAATGATGAACTCAGCTGGAAGATAAGCGAGGTTTCCGCGGGATTGCCTGAGTATATGAGGATCAGGGGGTATACCCTTTCCTCCGAGCCGCTGCCCCGCACGCCGCTTGGAAAGTTGAGGCGATTTATGGTGCGGGACTTTATTCATGAAAGGGGGCATCCGTCGCAGACCACGCCGGGAGAGGACAGAAAGCTTATGGAAGACCCGGTGGGCAGGAAGATCGCTGACTGTATAATGCCGCTGGTCGACGAAGGCGTAATGATCCATGCCTGGGATAATCTTGAGCTGGACCTCGGCTTTGACTCCTTAAGAAAAATAGAACTTATGGCATCTCTGGAGCGCTCGTTTGCCGCTGATCTTCCCGAAACCTTTATTTCAGAAGTTCATACGGTGGACGATATAATTGCAGCACTTAAAGCGTATCAGGGTCCCGGCACATCGGACAAGACGCCGGGCACTCAAAGTGCCATGAGCAGCGTGTTGAGCGCCCGGTGGAAGGCTATTCTTGACAAAGAGCCTTCTCCGGCAGATGCAGACAAAATCGGTTATGTGCAGCGTCCTGCGGAGCTTGCCCTTCTTTATGTGTTTGTTATGGGACTGAAGCTTTTGTGCAAGCTCCTGTTCCGTCTCAAAGCAGAGGGACTGGAGCACATACCCGCTGAAGGCCCCTTTGTTATAACTCCCAATCATGCCAGTTATCTGGACGGTTTTATTGTTGCGGCATCAGTGCCTTTCAGCACATTCAGGAAGCTTCATTATCTGGGGATGCAGGAGTTTTTTACCGGAGGGATCAAGTCATGGGTTGCGCGCATCGGCCATGTCATTCCTATCGACGCTGAACTCTATCTGAACAAGGCGCTTCAGTTGTCCTCATATGTCCTGAGAAGCGGGAGATCTCTTTGCATATTCCCTGAGGGCGGCCGCTCTTTTGACGGCAGTGTTATGCCGTTTAAAAAGGGGATCGGGGTATTGGCGCTTGAAATGAACGTGCCGGTTGTGCCGGCACGCATTTACGGTACTTTCAGGGCGTTCCCGAGAGGGGCCTTTTTTATTCGTCCGGTGCCGGTGCGAATTGTTTTTGGAGAGAAAATACTGCCCTCGCGCATTATGGTGAAGGACAGCGCCGCAGACCTTGACGAGCATCAGGTTTTTTCTGACAACCTTAGAAAGCATGTTATAATATTGCGCTAAGTACTCCTTTTCATAAATACGGTGTCGCATCGAGAGCGTTGATGCGCCGTGCCGGCGAGGCGCACGACTGAGGCGTACCGTTGTGTACGGCGAGGGAGTGCAACGAAGCTGGAGCGGATGCGGCGGCGCGCGAATGCAACCGTATTTATGAAGAGGAGTACTAAGTCAAGCATAGGTAATGAGGTAAGCATATCATGACTAAACGCAAGCATGATAATGAAATTCTCCGGGAAGATCCAAAGCCTGCCGAAACTTTTACAGACCTCGCAGGGCACAAATAGTCAGCGGCCATGATGGAATCAGAGGACATATTCGGATACCTGGCAGAGAGCTCAATAGTGGGGCTGTATCTCATACAGGACGGATTATTCAGATATGTCAACCCACACTTCGCTGAGGTGCTTGGTTATGCGGTCGAAGAATTATTAAATAAGAAAGGGCCAAAGGACGTTGTGTACGAGGAAGATTGGCCTTTAGTGGAACAAAACATCCTGAAGCGTCTGGCAGGAGAAGTGGTGTCGCGTCATTATGGTTTCAGGGGAATCACGAAACAAGGAGGGATAATCTTCGTCGAGATATACGCCGCGAGGACCGTTTATTACGGGGGTCCGGCTGTTATAGGCATGTTATTGGATGTCACCGAGCACAAGCAGGCGGAGGACGCCCTGCGCCTCAGCGAGGAAAAGTACCGTCGCTTGTATGACAGTATGATGGACGCCTTTGTGAGTGTGGATATGACCGGTCATTTGCAGGATTTCAATCAGGCTTTCAGGGACATGCTCGGTTACACGGAACGGGAACTGCGCGGTCTTACTTATTTAGACCTTTCACCTTTCAAATGGTATGAACTTGAAACCCGCATTGTTGATGAACAAGTAATGGTCAAGGGTTTTTCAGAGGTTTATGAGAAGGAATATCGAAAAAAAGACGGTACTGTTTTCCCTGTTGAGCTGCGTACTTTTTTGATGCGTAATTCCGCCGGTCAGCCTGTCGGTATGTGGGCCATTGTGCGCGACGTCAAAGAAAGGAAAAGTCTCGAAAAAGACCTGAGAGAAAGCGAGGAACGATTTAGAAACGCCTTTGAACAAGCTGCGATAGGATTCACAATTTATGCTCCGGACGGCCGTTTTTTGCGCGTTAACCAGGCTATGTGCAACATAGTGGGCTATTCTGAAGAAGAGCTCAAGACCAGGACATTTAAAGACATTACTCATCAGGATGACCTTGATTTCAATATGGATCAAATCCGCAGGGTATTATCGGGAAAAGTTCCGGGAGTGCAGTTCCAAAAGAGATACATTCACAAGCGTGGACATGAGATTTGGGTTTCCGTAAGTGCATCTGTGGTCCGCGACGACAAAGGGAGTCCGATACACTTGATCTCTCTTGTAGAAGATCTTACTGAGAAAAGAAAGCTCGAAGAGCAGCTTCGCCAGTCCCTGAAGATGGAGGCGATTGGACAGCTTGCGGGCGGCGTGGCCCATGATTTCAACAACATCCTTACAGCCATTATGGGTTATGGAAGCCTCGCCCTGATGAACATGGCAAAAGACGACCCCCAGCGTATAAATATCGGGCATATGCTTGACGGCGCGGAAAGGGCGGCGCATCTTACAAAGGACCTGCTACTTTTCAGCAGGAAACAGATCAGCGAAAGGAAGTACGTGGACCTGAACGAGATCATTAAGAAGATGGAAAAGTTCCTGGCGAGGATAATAGGGGAGGACATCTCGTTCAAAACAATATTACATCCCCGAGCTATGCCGGTCCTGGCTGATGCACACCAGCTTGAGCAGGTCATGATGAACCTTGCAACAAACGCCAGGGATGCCATGCCGAAGGGGGGTGTCTTCAGTGTGGCAACGGAACAAATCAGGCTTGATAAGGAATTCATAGCAACACATGGATACGGACAGCCGGGCATGTACGCTCTGATAAGCGTTTCCGACACAGGCAAGGGTATGGATGAAACGACCCTGCAGAGGATCTTCGAGCCTTTTTTTACCACAAGGGAAATGGGGAAAGGCACCGGACTTGGGATGGCGGTAGTCTATGGTATTGTCAAAGGGCATGACGGATACATTAATGTCTACAGCGAGCCCGGGCTTGGCACGACCTTCAAAATATACCTGCCGCTGGCAACCATGGAGTCTGAAGCGACACCGGAGTTGATTCAGCCCTTTGCCCTGGGTAAGGGTGAGACAATACTGGTAGCCGAAGACGACCCTGCGGTAAGGGAGGTTTTCAGGATAAGCCTTGAAGAACACGGCTACAAGGTGATAGGGGCTGAAAACGGAGAGGCTGCGGTGAAACTATACAAGGACAATATGGGGAAGGTGTCCCTTGTCCTCCTCGATGTGATAATGCCGGTAAAAAATGGGAGGGAGGCATATGAGGAGATAAAGGGTCTCAACCCACATACAAAGGTAATATTCATGAGCGGATACACTGACGACATTATTGTGGGGAAGGGACTGCTTGAAGCAGGTACTGAGTTAATTACCAAGCCGGTCACACCTGACAGGCTCCTTAGAAAAATCAGGGAAGTGCTGGACGGATAGAAATCTCGTAGTGGGCTGCCAGTTTTTGGTAGTGCATCAGTTTGAAAATTTAGACTGTAGATAAGGCTTGCCTGATATGTCATAATAAATCATGAAAGGCCCACAAGGACAAAAGAGACCCGCTGACGTGATTGGCTGCGCTGTTAAGGTTGCTAAGATCGCCACAGGGGAAGTTCAAGAAGACGCGAGCAAGCCATCTATGCGAAAAGGTGGCTTAAAAGGTGGGGTAGCCCGCGCAAAGAAGCTTACGCCTGAGCAGCGACATGAAATTGCAGCACTAGCTGCTTCTGCAAGATGGAAGAAGGCGGAAAATTAACTGGCCTTTTGCATTTCCTCTGGCGGTATGTTTTTACGCTCCTCAATATCCTCGGTTAGATCCATTACCACTGTGACTGGTTTTTCTTCTGGATGGATGCTGTTCCAATGGTCAAGGGTAAAAGTTAATTTTAAGCCGTCATTAACCATTCCATCACGTCGCATAATGGCGTTTGCGACTACCTTATCTCTAGTTGTAGTCGGTTCATCAATATCCGCCCAAAGTGTAGTCTGTTGACCACCTTGAACGTTTTTGTAGGAAACATTTGCACAGTAAGGGAACCCTGTCTTTTTGTCGTATCGAGTTTCTTCGTGGGCTGCATCGACAAATCGCTTTGCCTCGATATCAACCGGATCGGGAGGAGGTGGTAGTTTTATTAATCCTCTTGCTGATGCCCATTTAACGACTTCTTTCATGTCCACATCTGTGATTTTTGTTTCGTCCTTGTAATACCTAACTACCCTTCGCCTTTGCTCATGCTTATTCATGTAACCCTCCAGTTATAAAATAGGGGCAATATCACCCCACCCATCAACCATAGCATTCAGCTTAACGTTGTTACGGATATTTACCAAGTATTGACGGAAAAGATTAAATTTGCCAGTTTTTCGCTGTAACTGGCCAACAACTAAACCAGGATGTATGTGTAGAGTGTTAGCCAAGCCAATAATGTCTCTATCGTGGAAAATAGGTGATTTTCGAGCAATAAAACTATCAAGTCTTTTTTGAGATGCACAAAAATTAGCAGCAGCCTCATTAGCTATTCTCTCTTCTTTTGAAATGCTTTCTCCAGTGCCAGCGCGTTCCCCCTCCAGTTCAGCGTCAAGCATAATAGAATCTCGACCATGGCCTCGTAAGACATGCTCTATTTCATGCCGGAGAACAAACCAAAAATTATCAATACGGTCATAACGCAAAGTCATGCCTATTACGGGAGCAAAGTCATTTAACCAAAAACAAACGCCGTCAATTTTAGCTGAAGACAATGTTTCTACAATCACGAACCTAATCCCACATTCTGACATTATACGAGGTACTTTTTGCGTTTCTTCTGGATATAAAAGTAGATTATTTAATAGCGTTACAGCGTTACGGACATTGGAAGGAGAATATCTCTTTTCAACGATTATGCCTTCAGCTATTTGCTTAACTCTATAAATCCAAGCCATTTGAGCGGGAGTAACTTCACTAAAAGTGCTTGTCTTTTTTGCGGCATGGGGGAGTATTTCAATTTCATTGATGGATGAAACCTTAAAAAATTTCATGAGAGAAGCTTCAATCTTTTGTATATCGCGAATATCATCAGACTCTATCCATCCCCGCTTAATCATTTCTTTAATAGGAAGATCGCCAAAAAGTAGCGCGCGCGCTACTCTACCAGCATCCGGTCGGGCTGTAATTCTAGCTTGAGCAAGATCATATTGCTTTTGAAGTGATAAAAAATCTTCAGCCGGTACCCCGAAAACTTCCCCTAAAATAATAGCCATATGAGCATCGATTGATTTTTTCCCCGTAATAAGTTTATTTATGCCGGTTTCATCTGCACCTAAAATTGTAGACAGCAGGCGTTGGGTTCCAGCCTCGCTCGTGTAGCATCGCTTCAATAAGTTGACCGGGTGTTTTAAAATTTTCAATATCCATAGCAAAATAATATAATAGTCTCCGTTGCCTTGTCAAGAGAAAGTTGCGAAATTTCGCAAACTGAAAATAATGCTTGACATTTATTTCGGGATTTTATATACTAAGAACATGAATAAATTATCAACAGATAAGCGCATTCAGATTTTGCAGATGCTCTGTGAAGGGTCGTCTATGCGTTCCATATCGCGGGTTATGGATATATCCTTCAACACGGTATCAAAGCTGTTAATCGATGCCGGAACAGTTTGCAGCGAGTATCAGGATAAGCACCTGAAAGACTTATCATGCAGACGCATACAGTGTGATGAAATTTGGTCATTCTGCCATGCTAAAGAGAAGAACGTACCGGAAGAATTAAAAGGTGTTCCTGGCTTCGGGGACGTGTGGACTTGGACGGCTATTTGCGCCGATTCAAAGCTCATTCCTACTTGGAAAGTCGGGAGTCGTGACCTTGAGACTGCAAAGGATTTTATAAACGATCTTGCCGGTAGATTGCTTCACAGGGTACAGCTTACCACAGACGGGCATCGCGTCTATGCGGACGCTGTAGAGGATGCTTTTGGCTCAAATGTTGACTATGCCATGCTGATAAAGCTTTTCGGGAATGAAGTTGATAGAGACAGCAAGGCGAAATACAGCCCTGCGGTCTGCACAGGTGAAATTAAGCAGACCATACAAGGAAACCCCGACGAAAAGTATGTATCTACAAGCTACGTGGAACGGCAGAACCTTACAATGAGAATGAGCATGAGAAGATTTACTAGACTAACAAATGCTTTCTCGAAGAAGCTCGAAAACCACTGCCATGCACTCGCCCTTTACTTCATGTACTATAATTTCGTCAGGATTCATAAAACGCTTAGATCGACACCCGCAATGGAAGCAGGAGTGACAGATAAATTGTGGTCAATGGAAGATATTGTACATTTAATGGACCAAGATTCAAACTGATGCACTACCCAGTTTTTCCCTTAATGGCCAAAAACAGTGCACCTATGGTATCTTTAAGAACGTTTGCCATTGCCCCGATGACATGAATAGCGTCATTTTACGGATTCATCAATAACTGAAGAGGAGATTTTATGGCTGATTTGAAATACAAGGAATATACGCAGAAAGAGGGCATGATTTATGATGATGCCATGATAAAAATCAGAAAGGGCATGGAAAACGGGTTGACCTTCAGCGAGGCATTCAGCATGGTGGATGTGCAGGACCCGGAGTTGAAGCACTTTATTGAAGATGATGCTCTTAAGGTGCTTATTGCCGAGATGCATTTCGAGAAAGGTGTTGCGCTGCCGCAGGTAGCGGACACTTTGAAGGTATCTTTAAAGAGATTAGAAACAGCGGTCAGGGAGATGCTTGAGGATATAGGGACGACTGCAGCCGCGATTTACCGGGAAAACAATCCGGATGGCCCTATAGGCCATGCATAAATAAGAATAGGTCATTGGTAATAGGTTATAGGCGATAGGAAAAAAAATCCGTGACCTATGACCCATCACCCATAACCTATAACCCGCAGTAAAAGGAGGCAGTTTTCATCATGTGGGAAGAGATGTTATCTTTGGACCGGATAAGAAAAGAGCCGTACATTATTGACCACATTCTGTGGGACCTCGAGCCCAGGGATTTGATGGAGCCGCGGAGCAAAGTGACGGACGAGGGGATAAAGTTGAGGGACGAAATTAAGGGTTATGTATTTTATATCGACACAATGGAGGCGAGACCGCAGCTTTTTCTGATGCGCCACACTGCTATGGATTATGCCGAAACATTGGCGAAAATAGACGAAATCCCGGAGGAGTTGCTGCTGGGGGCGATCGAAGAGAACAAAGACAGGGCATATTTCAGAATGTACCCTATTAACAGCCGGGTTGAGGCCTGGCTCAAAAAAGAGTTAGGTATTATTGTTAACTGAAAGATAACATTCCTGTAATATGCCGGTAACGCAACTTAGCCATAATAATCCATGGCTAAGTTCTACAAGGCTGACCTGCATGTGCATTCAAGCCATTCCAACAAGCCTTCGGTATGGGCGCTGAGAAAGTTTAATTGTCCCGAAAGCTACACATCTCCGATGTACATTTATGATACCGCCAAAAAGAAGGAGATGGATTATGTGACCATAACTGACCATAACTCTATCAGCGGAGCTCTTGAAATAGCCCATCTCCCCGGAGCCTTCATAAGCGCCGAAATGACAACCTACCTCCCGGATGACGGGAGCAAGCTGCATACGGTCGCCCTCGACATCAATGAAGATATTTTTAATGATCTGATGCATTTGAGGACCAATATTTATGACCTCACCGGATACCTCCGGCAGCACAATATCATGCACTATATCGCCCACCCTCTTTATGACATGAACGAGCGGCTGTCTGTTGTGACTATAGAGAAACTGCTCCTCCTTTTCGATGTGTTTGAGACGAAAAACGGCTCGCGGGCCAAGCGCTACAGCAGGCTGATTGCGAACATGATCTCCTCGCTCACCCGGGAAAAGATGGAGCAACTTGCCGGTAAGCACGGCATTGTCCCTTCGGGCGAACGTCCCTGGATAAAGTCGGTAGTTGCAGGCTCTGACGACCACAGCGGCTTTTTTATCGGGAGGGCCTACACAGCGTCAAAAAGCGGAGAGACCCTTGAGGATTTTCTCAGGTCGATTAAGGAGCAAAAGACATGGGCCGGCGGAGACGACGGTGATGCGTTGACCCTCGCTCACAGCATTTACGGGATAGGCTACCGTTTTTTCAAGGAGCGTTTCGACACAGGGAAAGGCAATTCTTTTCCTTTCATCAACGCATTGCTGAACAGGGTGCTCAACGCGGGCCAGGAGAAGTCCTCTCTCTTTGATAAGATTAATCTCCTTATCAGAAAAAACATCCCTGAGATGTACAGCGGTTATGACGGAAGAACGTTCGAAGAAATCCTGGACCGGGAGGCCAGGCTATTGTTGAACGATGCCAAATTCCTCGAAACCATCAACACCGCCGGTATAAACAGGAAGGTGTTTGCGGTAACGAGCTATCTCGCAAACAGACTTATATACATCTATACCGAGCGGTTGACCCGAATGCGCCTATCGACCGGTATCCTGAATATTGCAAACTCATTGAGCACCATAGGCTTCGTTCATCTCCTCGCATCTCCTTATTATATCTCGTTCCATCACCAGCACAGGAGCAAGCAGCTTATCAAGTCCCTTGAAGAGGAGTTCCTGCCGGACAGCAAAGCGGAAGGCAAACAAAAGATTGCACTTTTTACCGATACGCTCCATGAAATCAACGGGGTGGCCATAACAATAAAAAGACTCATCGAGACAGCGAGAAAGCAGGGGATAGAGTTAACGGTCATCACTTCAACCCATGAAGAAACGGGGCATAAAGATGGAGTAATGAACTTCAAATCCATCGGCGACTTCGCTCTTCCCGAGTACCCGGACCTCAAGCTTCATTTCCCGCCGATCCTCGATATCATAGATTACTTCGAAAAGGAAGAATTCAGCAGAATACATGTGAGCACGCCGGGGACACTCGGTCTCCTCGCCCTTTTCATTGCCAAGCTGATGTATATACCGATATCAGGGACTTATCACACGGATATCCCCCAGTACGTGAAAAGCCTCACCAATGATACCTTTCTGGAGAATGTCGCCTGGAATTATATGATATGGTTTTACAACCTGATGGAAGAGGTGATGGTCCCTTCATCAAGCACCAGGGGGCAGCTCATTCAGAGAGGGCTCGCAGCCGGGAAGGCGAAACCGCTGCCCAGATGGGTGGATACGGACATGTTCTCTCCTGTAAAGAAAGACCCTTTCCTGTGGCGCAGATACGGGTTGGATGACTCAGTCAAATTCCTTTATGTCGGAAGGGTTTCAAAAGAGAAGAACCTCGAGATCCTTGCCGTATCTTTTATGGCTATTATCGAAGCCGGCAGCACATGCGATTTAATTATCGCGGGAGACGGCCCCTACAGGAAGGAGCTTGAACAGGTGCTGCAAGGGTATCCGGTGCTGTTTACCGGCTTCCTGTCAGGTCAGGAACTGCATACGACCTATGCGTCAGCGGATGTTTTTGTTTTTCCGAGCACTACCGATACATTCGGCAATGTCGTGCTTGAGGCGCAGGCCTCCGGTCTTCCGGTTATTGTCTCCGACGAAGGGGGACCGAAGGAGCTGATTCTTGACGGCAGAACCGGCATTGTCGTAAAGGCCCACAGCAGCCCGGCACTGATCGAGGCCATGAGCTTCTTCCTGAACGACAAAGGCCGCATTTCCCGGATGGGGATGGAAGCGCGTTATTTTACCGAAAACAGCGGAATTCATGCTAACGAAGCATACTGTACCATACTCCGGAGCAATTCAATCAGTGGAGAACTATGTCCCGCGCAGGGAAACCCGGCTCAGGCATAAGGCATATTCTTTTTCCGCTTCTCAGCAACAGGGTTCCCGGGCAACTTATCATCCAATATACCGATAAATGCAATGCGCGGTGCCCCCAGTGCGGGATGAGAGTCACTGAACCGTTCAGCCGCTCAACACTCCAACCCGACACGGTCAAGAGAATGATCGACCACGCCGCAGAAAACGGCGTGGATGCTGTTTCCTTCACCGGAGGAGAGCCGTTCCTTTTCTTTGATGATGTCATCAAGCTTGTCACGTATGCCGGTGAAGCCGGGATCAAATACACAAGGACCGGCACTAACGGGTTTATATTCATGCATTCAGATAAACCTGACTTTTACTCCCGTATCAGGAGGATTGCCGAGGGTATTGCGGCTTCCGGTCTTTATACTTTCTGGATAAGCATCGATTCTGCCGACCCCATTTTGCATGAAAGCATGAGGGGACTGCCGGGAGTTGTTGAAGGCATAGAAAAGGCCCTGCCAATATTCAAGGAATACGGAATCTATCCTTCTGCGAACCTTGGCATAAACAGGAATACCGGAGGAGTGTTTCATGGCCCGGACGAGACGAGTTCCCTTCAACTCTACGAATCATTTAAAGCGGCCTTTGAAAAATTTTACCGTAAAGTGATCGATCTCGGATTTACTATTGTGAACGCCTGTTATCCCATGAGCGTTGATGCAGCCGATGCGGAGGGACTTGATGCGGTATATGGGGCCACATCCGGGGCGTCACTTATTCAGTTCAACAGGCAGGAGCGTGCCCTGGTGTTCAAGGCGCTTTTCGATACCATCCCCGAATACCGGTCGAAAATACGGATCTTCTCGCCGAGGACGTCTCTTTACTCTCTCATGAGACAGTATACTCTCGATGAAAGCTACTGCTTTTCCTGCAGGGGCGGCATTGAATTCTTTTTTGTCAATGCAAGTGACGGCAATACTTATCCCTGCGGCTACAGGGGGACAGACAATCTCGGCAAATTCTGGGAGCTTGATTTCAAGAAACTCGACAAGAAAGCTGAGTGCAGAAGATGTGACTGGGAATGTTTCAGGGACCCGTCTGAGCTGTCCGGGCCGCTCCTGGCGCTTTTCCGCAATCCGGCATTTTTCATTGAACGTGTTGTCAAAGATACTGGATATATGAAACTATGGCTGGAGGATCTCAGGTACTTTGCCGCATGTGATTTCTTCAGTGGAAGGACTGCGCCTGATTATAAAAAGATGTCCGCATTTGCCCAGGGGAAAAGACGAATCGGTGAATCGGTGAATCGGTGAATCGGAGCAAGAGACTTTTCCCGGATTCCCCGATTCACCCTTTCTCAGGTTTGCCGTTCGCACCGATTCGCCGATTCACCGACTCCACCACTCTTTTTTTAATATGTGCGCTCATGATAGTCCTCATGCTTTCAGGCGCTGCAAGGGCATATGATTCCTCCTTTCTCGTGCTCGGTTTTGAGGGTGCGCCTGGAAAAAACGGTGTCCCCGGGGCGTGGAGACTCTCGACCAGGAGCGGGAGGGCGGACGCGGCTGCTGTCCAGGAGAGCGGCGGGCAAATTCTGCACATGAAATGTGTAGAATCTTCATTTTCCCTGGAGCGTGAATTTATGATCACCACGGATGATTTCCATTATATGAGCTGGACCTGGAAGGCTGTGAGCCTGCCGCTTTCCGGAGATGTTCGCAGAAGAGAACGTAACGACCAGGCACTGCAACTTCTTGTTGCATTTGAAAACGGCAAGATACTTAGCTATGTCTGGGATTCGAATGCCCCGGAAGGGACGTTTGTCGATGAATCCATCGGATGGCCTGTTAATCTTGCAATAAGAGTAATAGTAGTGAAGTCCGGCGCCGCTGATACCGGCAGATGGATTACTCATACGAGGAATATTTATGAGGATTACAGAAGATTTTTTAATGAGCCGCCCCCACGCGTCAAGGGAGTGAGAATACAATCCAATACGCAGTATACAAGAGACACTGCTGAAGGTTTTGTCCGTAATATTATTTTCAGCAGAGATTTGCAGGCATCGGCAAAATAACTATAAGCATCCACCCAGCTATTCAATCCGCTGGAGGAGAGACTCTGTCACAGGAAGTGTAAAAAAGAAGGTCGATCCCTCACCAGGCTTCGATTCCACCCATATACGTCCTCCAAGCCTCTCCACAATCTTTTTGCATGTAGCCAGTCCGATACCGGTCCCGGAGTATTCATCCGCACCGTGCAGCCGCTGAAATATTTGAAATATTCTATCAAATTGTTGTCGGTCAATGCCGATACCGTTGTCACTGACCCGGAAAAGCCACTCTCCATCCTTTTGCTCAGCAGAAATATGAATACGTGGCGAACTGTTGCAATACTTGATAGCGTTCCCAACAAGATTTTGGAATAGCTGAATAAGCTGCGTACTATCTGCAGATACCGTAGGAAGAGGATCAACAGTAATTATAGCCTTGCTCTCTTTGATCTCAAACGCGAGATTAGGCAGGGTTTTTTCAATAACGGCGTTGACGTCCACCGGGACACGGGGCGTTTCTCGTGATCCTGCCCGTGCATAGCCAAGGAGGTCATTGATCAAATTTTGCATGCGTGCGGTACCCTCGACGATATTTGCAATATACTGATCAGCGTCTGCACCGAGCTTCTCCTTGTAACGTTTCTGAAGCAGACCTGCAAATCCCGAAACCGCACGGATCGGAGCACCTAAATCGTGTGCGGCAATCGACGCAAATTTGTCCAGTTCTCTGTTGCTTTGCTCCAGTTCCCTGGAATACCGTCTCAACCTTTCTTCGAGTTTCTTCCGGTCAGAGATGTTACGGGAAATACCGGAGGCCCCGATAATTTTATCCGTAGAATCTTTGACAGGGGATACCGTCAGAGAGATATCCACCAGCGTGCCGTCTTTCCTCATGTGCGAGGTATCATAGGCAGTTATGGTTTCTCCACTTCTGATTTTATCAAGAATTGTCGATATGTCATCGGGACGATCAGGCGGAATCAATAAATTTATGGAGCGCCCGATCGCTTCCTTGTCGGAATAGCCATATAGTTTCTCCGCTCCAGGGTTCCAGCTAACAATAATGCTTTCCAGTGTTGCACTGATAATGGCATCAGTAGAAGAATCTACAATTGCCGCCAACCTGGCAATCTTATCTTGAGCTTGCTTAAGTTTTGTGGTCATGGTATTAAATGCTTTTGCGAGTTCAGTGAACTCATCATCGCCCTTGATATCAACCTTGTGATCAAGGTTACCGCCTCCAATCAGTAAGGCGCCGTCGCGAAGACGTCGCATGCGATCCGTGATCGTCCGGCCCACCATCAATGAATTGATCAGTGTTGCGGCCGCCAGGATCACGATAATAAAGACAATACCAACTCCCGCCAGTCTGAGGGCTGAATCGCGGGATTCCCGGTTCAACTCCACAAGATGTCGCACATTTATGGCAAATTCATTACTCCTCATGGTTAGCAGGCTGAGCAGCCTGCTTTCGATCGCCCGGGAGCGGTCGGCACTGTAAGCGTGCAGCTCTGCCTTTTCCCGATTGTTAATGATGCCGGAAAAGATTTCCCCGATCGACTCATAATCCTTGATCATAACGGTCAAGGTCTTAATATCTTCGGGCTTTCGGAACTTTTTGGATGCCGAATTCAGAAGTCTGCCTAACTGCTCATGCTTTGTAATCCACTGTTCTTTTGCCCTCTTGTTTCTATTCCATATATAATCATTTTTGATCTCAATCACCTCAAATGTTCCGGTTATTATATCTCCGGCGATTTTCCCTTTATCATTCTCGTTCTTGAGACGGTACAGCGCAAGGGAAAGAATGAGGAGAATGATAAAAGCGGTTATTGCTGAAACAATAGCGTTTACTTTCAACCTTCGGCTAATCTGCATGTTTTCGCCTTACCCTATTATTCTTTCCGCTTTTCGCTTGACTGATTCCTGACCGTCCAGGCAGATAAAGTTGAGATGCTTGGGAATCTTTGTTGCGTTGGTCAGCCCTGTTTCTACCCATCGCGATTGCTCTTCATGCGAGAGCGGCAACGACTGGTCGAGCGCCATACTGAAGTCATTGTCGGCCCAATCTCACCAAGTAACCCTTGTTTATCCGCAACGATCTTTTGTGTTTCGGATATTTATTCAAAAACGGGACTGCCCCAAAGCTCCCAGTGTCATATTCAATATTAGGCACATTTTTGTCATATTGCAAGTAGCCCTCTTTTGTCCGTAAAGATCTGCTGGACGCTGCTGTCTCGTTGACATTTTACTTGCTTTTGTTGACAATTACTTATGAAACTTGGTATTCCTGTCACACCATTCCCACCTCTCATCACTGTATCCCTATAATGAAAAAAAGTTTACAGTTCGTTGTTATACTTGCGGGTACAGTGCTGACCGTTTCTGTGCTCTATGCTTTCCGCACTCTCGATGACAACCGGTTAACGAGCTGGGAGTGGGTATTCGGCACGGTCAGCTTTTTCCATATACTCATGCTCCTCGTTCCAGGCTGCATTGCGGCCTATATGATTTCAAAGAGTCCGGCGCCGGACCGCCGGCCCGCACTTTTTCTTTTTGTCCTGTCCTTTGCCGCAGCCGCATTGCTCTGGAGAGAGCCGGAGATGATAGTCGATGCGTCAAGGTATTTTATTCAGGCCAAGCACCTCGAACTCTACGGCACCGGATATTTCCTGAGAGAATGGGGAAAGACTATCGAGGTCTGGACAGACCTGCCGTTGATGTCCTTTATCTACGGGATTGTATTCAGATACCTCGGTGAGGCGAGAATTTATGTCCAGTTGGTTACGACACTGTTTTTCTCATTCACTGTTGTGCTTACGTATATGATCGGAAAAATGCTCTGGGACAAGGAAACGGGCTTTTTCGGAGGCATGTTCCTGCTCGGCATCCCGTATATCTTTACCCAGGCGCCGCTTATGCTTGTGGATATACCTGCAATGTTTTTCTTCACGTTTGCCGTATTTGCGTTTATTACAGCGTTGGACCGCGGGGGTATCTGGTTGCTCATTGCTTCCGCAGCCCTGTTCCTTGCCATATTTTCCAAATATTCAGCATGGCTGATGTTGTCGATACTTATTATTATTGCCGCGGTGCGCCTGCTTCAGGCCCGCCGTTCGCCGGGAGAAATGCCGGTCAGGAGGTACGGCTTGCGTATAATTATTCCCATCCTGTCCGCAGCACTTGCAGCCGGAGTTGTAATGCTTTTAAAGCATGAAGTCTTCTCTTCGCAGATAGGTCTCCTGCTCTCTTATCAAAAGCCGGGTCTCAGAAGGTGGGGAGAAAGTTTCATCTCCACATACCTTTTCCAGACGCATCCATTTATCTCTGCTGCCGCAGCTTTCTCAGTTCATAGTGCGTGGAAAAAAAAGGACCCGAAGTATTTGATTATCAGCTGGTGCATGGTGCTGATCGTTTTGCTCCAGATCAAACGGATGCGCTATGAGCTGATCGCATTTCCAATGTTTGCCCTTATGGCCGCTTACGGGACCACTGCTATCAGGGACGTGGGTTTGAAGAGACAGGTTGTTTTTGCGGTTGCAGCCTGTTCACTCACCATTGCAATATTTGCCTATCTTCCTTTTCTGCAACAGACGAGCGCGCAGAATTTGCAGCGTGCAGGAGCCTTCCTGAATACCCTTTATGGAAAAAATGTTGATGTGGTGACGCTGCCCCGGAAAGGCGACGTCGTCAACATTGCTGTCTCCGTCCCGATTCTTGACCTCTTCACAAATAAGACGATCCATTACACCTATAAACTCCAGGACGCGCCATCCCCTGAAGAAATTGCGGCATCACCACTCCGTTTCACCTGGACATATAAAAACCCCGGATACTATGGGGGTGATTTCGCTCGCGGTGCGCCGGTTGCAGTAATCAGCGGAGAGCCTCAGGGCATGCTTACCGAAACGGTCTCTAAAAAACTGATAGATCTTGAGCACTCAAAATCTTTTATTCTGGCCGATGACATATTTACCCACCAGACGTTTGTCACCGTCTATTATTAATATTTATGATTATATAAGTTATTGATATATATGGGATTGACAAAAAACCCCGTGTTTCTATACTATCAAACAAAACACATTCATGGGGAGGTAGTCGTCAATGGAAGAAAGTGTGATACAGAGTGCAAGCATCGGGTATATTCTCTCTGCGCTGTTATGCGGAGGCGTGCTCGGTTTCGTGCTCCAGCGCGGCAGATTCTGCATGAATTCTGCGTTTAGGGATGTCGTATTCATTCAGGACATTACTCTATTCCGAGGCTTCCTTATTGCTCTGGGTGTTATGATCGTAGGCTCCAATCTTTTAAATGACTTGGGGTACATTAAACTGATGCCGCAGACATTCTATCCTTTGGCCAATATCATTGGCGGTTATCTCTTCGGACTTGGGATGGTGTTGGCGAGCGGCTGCGGCAGCGGCATCTATTTCAAGGCCGGCGAAGGTCAAATTGCAGCGGTCGCCGCCATATTGGGCTTTTTGATCAGCGCAGGCGCAACACTTTTCGGGGTCTTAAATCCTCTTTATACAGCTTTGAGAAGCGTTAAAGTCGAAATTGCGGGAAAGTCGAATACAATGCTATGGGAGCTTTTCGGCGACGGGATGACTACAAAATGGATTGTTATAGCCGTCATTGCTGCAGCGATCTTCATTTTCAGCCTTAAAGACAAGCCGTTTTCCATGGGGAAACAAAAAGGTTTTTACTGGTCGGTGTCAGGCCTGCTGCTCGGTTTTGTCGGCATATTCACGTTTTGGGCCTCTCAGCACTGGGGCGGAGGATTCGCAAGGGGGATGAATTTTACCTCTCCGTCCGCTGAACTAATTTCGACCCTGATAACTAGCGATGCTCATTCGAAATTCTTCCCAATGTCAAGTATCGGACATTTCACGGTTACGTGGGCTGAAATAGCTGTGATCGGCGTGCCATTGGGTGCGTTTGTCAGCGCTAAGATGCTGAAAGAATTTTCATGGAAGGTCCCTTCCGCTCAGGAGCTGGTAACCGTTTTTCTGGGAAGTCTTCTCATGGGCTTTTCAGGTATTACCGCCGGCGGTTGTAATATCGGTCAGGGATTGACCGGTTGCACCACCCTTGCAATTGGAAGCATAAGTGCCCTTATCGGCATGATCCTCGGGAACTGGACAATGGTGTATTTCAGGTTTATTAAACCGATGCAGGACTGATAGCCTGCATTTTGCATCGCGAGTACCTGGCCCGGTGGAATGGCGAAATTATACCCCCGGGCTTTATTATTGAACTGGAAAATTATGTAACGTAACCTGTAAACTAATATCGAGGGCTATGAGATCTCTCTCAACTATTATTCTCGGAGGCGGGCTTACGGGCCTTGCCGCGGGATACGCATTAACAAAAGCAGGGGCCTGTACAGAGATTTACGAACAAGATTCTGCTGTAGGAGGCCTTTCCAGGACAATCAGCAGCAACGGATTCCGTTTTGACCTGGGAGGCCACCGCTTTTTTACAAAAGAGCCTGAAATCGATGCTTTCGTCAGAAAGCTGATGGGCGCTGAACTGATTTCCGTACCCCGTAACAGCACAATCTATCTGCGCAATAGCTATTTTGATTACCCGTTAAGACCGCTGAATGCACTCTTCGGAATGGGGATCCCGACCACGGTCAAGATAGTCGAAGACTATATAACCGAAAAATTGAGGGGTCTGCGGCGGGCGCCGCCGCCGCTTTCGCTCGAGGATTGGGTGGTCGTGAATTTCGGACGCACCATGTTCGACATTTACTTCAGGGAATACAGCGAAAAGGTGTGGGGCATAGACTGCAAGCTTATCAGTGCTGATTGGGTGGCGCAGCGAATCAGCGGGCTTTCGTTGGGCGGCGCAATCAGGAACGCTTTTTTCAAGTTCAGCGGTAGGGAGATCCCCTCGCTTGTTGACAGCTTCATTTACCCCCAGCTTGGCATAGGCAGGATTGCCGAAAGGCTCAGGGAAGAAATAGAAAAGGATAATGCCGTATATGCCGGTTTCCCCATAGTAAAGATCAAACACACCCGCTCTGTAATCGAAAGCATCGAAACACGCGGCGGTCCGGGCGCTCATTATGCATCGGGAGATATATTCATATCGAGTATTCCGGTTACTGCGCTGGTGCGTCTGCTGGATCCTCCCGCTCCCGCCCCTGTCCTGATGGCCGCTTCTAAACTTATGTTCAGGGATCTTGTCGTTGTTGCCGTTATGGTCGATAGAAAGCGGGCAACCGACCAGACCTGGATTTATGTTCCCGAAAAGAAGATACCGTTCGGCAGAATTCACGAGCCGACGAACTGGAGCGGGAAGATGTCTCCTGAGGGAAAGACTGTTCTCGTAGCAGAATACTTCAGCTTTCAGGGAGACCGCATCTGGAATTCCTCGGACGAGCAACTTGCCGATATTACGTTCCGGGGGCTTGAGCAAATCGGGTTTATCAGGAGAAGCGAGGTTTTGGGCAGTACTGTTGTGCGGGTAAGGCATGCATACCCGCTTTTTCAAATCGGCTATGCAGAACAGTGTGAGGTTATTTACGATTACCTGGGTGCCTTCAGGAACCTTAAACTTGCGGGGAGGAGCGGCATGTTCAGATATTATAATATGGACCTTGCCATAAAATCCGGCCTGCGCGCTGCGGACTGGGCAATACAAGAGGCAATGGGCGATAGGCAATGGGCCATAGGAAAGGTCGCATAATATAGTCATAGGTCATAGGTAAGGGGTTATAGGTAATGGGTAAAAAAACAGATCTGGAATTTTTTCTTTCCCATGACCCATTACCTATGACCTATGACCTTGTTTTAATATTATGAAATGCGCACTTGTTATACCGGCGTGGGTGCCTGAGGACATCTTTTCTTCCAAAACTGCAAGCTCTCAAATCAATTACTGGCAGCCGCTGGGCACACTATACGTGGCTGCTGTTTTGCGGGATGCTGGTCACGAAGTCCGTTTCTTGAACGGGGCATTTCTTACTCACGATGCTATTTGCGCGGAGCTAAAGGCATTTGACCCGGGCTTTATTGGTCTCTATTCCACAACTTTCGGCTGGGAAAAGGCCAAAAAGGCGGCGGAAGATTTCAGGGTATTGCTCGGCAGACAGGTTTTTATCTGTGCCGGAGGCCCCTATCCTATTGCCATGCAGGAGAAGTGTCTGGCAGATGCCGGGACCTCGATGGATGCAATAATCACAGGGGAGGGTGAATACGCCTCCCTCGAACTCATACAGCGGCTGGAAACCGGCAGTGGACTTCATGGTGTTGAAGGCGTTGTTTACCGTGAAGACGGCAGGCTTATAAAGAATCAGCCGAGGCCGTTAATCTCCGACATTGATGCCCTTCCTTTTCCGGCAAGAGAACTGCTGGGCGATGCAGGGCAGTATATCCCGCCGCCTGCCACCTACCGCAGAAAGCCCGTTGCCGTAATCATTACTGCCAGGGGATGCAACAGGAACTGCATATATTGTTTTCAGATTGATAAAACAAGAGAGACCGGCATTCGCTATCGCAGCGTTGAAAACGTGTTGAAAGAAATCGAGCACTGTCTTAACGAGGGGTTCCGGGAGATTAAATTTATCGATGATACTCTTGCAGCCGATTACAGCCGGGCCATGCGTCTTGCCGGCGAGATAAAGGCCAGAAAATTCGACTTCACCTGGTTTGCTTCAGCATGCGTGAACCAGGTCGATAAACCGCTGCTCCAGGCCTTTAAAGATGCCGGCTGCTGGGCGATACTGTTTGGCGCGGAGAGCGGTGTTCAGAAGAACCTCAACACAATCAGGAAAGGTACAACGCTCGCGCAGATACGCACGGCGGTTAAGACGGCCAAAGAGGTTGGACTTAAGGTAAGTACGCCCTTTATGTTCGGTATCCCGGGAGAAACTTACGAGGAAGGTCTGCAGACGATAGATTTTGCAGTGGACCTTGACCCTGACATCGCAAACTTTCACGCCATCACTCCCTTCCCCGGCACCTACCTTTATGATAACCTGGAAAAATTCGGGCGCCTCTCTGATGAACTCTCGGACTTCACGTATCAGGGCGCGGCATTTGTGCCGTATACAATGACAAGAGAGGAGATTATAAAGCTGCGCAGCACAGCGTTCAGGAAATTCTACGGCAGGCCGTCGTTTATTATCAGAAAACTGCTCGAAATAAGGACCCCGCACGATCTAGCCGTTGGGTTTAAGAGCATCCGAACCCTGTTCCGGCTTTTTTCAAGCGCAAAAGGCAAAGAGCAAAAGATAAAAGGCTAACTGCAAATCACACTATGCCCTTTGCGCTTGACTACTTCTTCGCGGCATGGTAAGTTTTAATCACACTATATCGCACAGGAGGTTGTTATGGACAGAGAAGACAGGAACTTGGGCATGATTACTATTTTTTCCTTTTTGGTAGGCGGCGCGGTAGGCGCGGGACTTGCGCTTCTTTTGGCCCCCCAATCCGGCAAGAAGACAAGGAGACAGATAAGAGAGATTGCCGAGGACCTTTCAGAGCAGGCCTCCGGTTACGCGGAAAGGGTGAAAAAGACAGTATTTTAAGCGCCCGCATGGGCGCCTGAATGCAAAACGGGACTATGAAGCACTATTCGATTATTCATCCCTTATACATGTCTTTTTTCTCGAAATCTTTGTACCGGGATGTCGCCGTCAACTGGAGGGGACTGTGCCTGACCTATCTGCTTATAGTGCTCACCCTGAATCTTATTCCTGATATGGTCAGGCTGCATGAACGCGTAGCTGATTTCGTTGCTGTCGAAGTCCCCAAAGTTGTTCATCAAGTCCCGACTATCACTATTTCCGAAGGGAATGCGTCTGTAAATGTGCCTGTCCCGTACATTATAAATGCGCCGTGGAGCAAGTTGCCATTTGCTGTTATCGATACCTCTGATGGGGCCGCTGCCGCTTCAGGCTTAAAGGCGACTATTATGCTGACACGGACAAAACTCACGGTGAGAGGAGACGAATCCGAGATACACGCGTTCGACTTTTCACGGATACATCATGCCGTAATTGACAAGGACGCGATCAATCTCTGGATGGAGGCATTTAAAGATTATTTTATTTTTGCGGTCTATCCTTTTGCCCTTTTTTTCGCCTTCCTGTATTATTTTATTCAGGCCTTGCTCTGCGCCTCTATAGGAATGTTTTTTGCTAAAATGTTTAATATCGAACTGAAAGCCCGTGCCTTGATCCGTCTCTCAGTCGTAGCTTTCACTCCTCCGCTTGTGCTTCAGACAGCGCATGCCCTGCTGGATATAGAATTCCCGTATAGCGGAGTCATCTCCCTCTTGCTGGCGACCGGCTATCTTTATTTCGCTGTAAGTTCCTGTTCCGAGAAAACGGTATCGAAGGTGGTGTAAAAAAGAGGCGATAGGTGATAGGTGATAGGTGATAGGTGATAGGTGATAGGTGATAGGTGATAGGTCATAGGTCATAGGTCATAGGTCATAGGTCATGGGTCATGGGTCATGGGTCATGGGTGATGGATTGAGAATCTTTTACCTATAACCAATTACCTATTACCCATAACCTGTTTTATCAGGAGGAAAAGATGCCTGAAGTCGCGTTGCTGCTTGCAGATGGATTTGAGGAAGTGGAGGCAATGGCAATTGTCGATGTTTTACGGAGGGCCGATATAACCGTGGTTATTGCCGGCTTGCATACAGGGCATATTGAAAGCGCTCGGCATGTCAAGGTCATTCCTGATACTTCCATCGATACGATACGCGCCGATAATTTTGACATGCTTGTCCTCCCCGGCGGTCAGCCGGGCGCCGACAACCTCAATGCGGATGAGCGTGTCAAAGACCTGATCAGGGAATTCTACGATAAGGGAAAGCTTACAGGAGCCATATGCGCAGCGCCATATGTGCTGGCAAACGCGGGCATTCTTGCCGGGAGACAGGCAACCGCGTACCCGTCATTCAAGGACAGACTGGGGACTGCACTGTACAAGGCTGAAAATGTTGTCGCTGATGGACAGATACTTACAAGCAGAGGACCCGGAACAGCGCTCGAGTTCGGGATTGCTATTGTTGAGAGGCTTGTAGGACTGGAGAGGGCGGAAGCCATCAAGGAAGCCATGCTGATGACGGGCTCGTAAAAAAGTCCATATGCTGAGTTCCGCTGCATCCCTCGTCACTACAGCATACCAGTAAGTGCGCCTCATTCCTCAGGATTTGCGCGCCTTTCCTCCGGCGCTTTTTACGAACCCGTATGTTTATAGAAAGGGGTGTGGTCAAGTTGGCTATAGATGACAGCTTTATTTATCTGGATGAGTTGAAGAAATCATATCCTGAAAAATTTCCGACTCTTGACAGGATATTCAGCAACATTCATCCCGGACAGAGGATCTTTATCGGATCGGGCTGCGGTGAACCACAGTGTCTTGTGCGGGAACTTATAAACTATGTAGGGTCTAATCCAAAGGCCTTCTTCGACACTGAACTGCTACAGGTATGGAACCTGGGCGTTTCGCCGTACACTGATGAAAAATTCAGGGAAAATTTCAGATGCAATTCATTTTTTATAGGGGAAAATATCAGGGATTCCGTTAACAAAGGATTTGCCGATTATACCCCTGTTTTCCTGTCGGCAGTGCCGGATTTGTTCAGGAGAAAACGCATCCCGATCGATCTCGCGCTCATACAGACCTCCATGCCGGATAAACATGGATACATGAGTCTGGGAATCAGTGTCGACATAGTAAAGGCGGCAGCGGAAAACGCGTCGGTGGTAATAGCCCAGATCAATTCACAAATGCCGCGCACACACGGAGACACATTCCTGAGCATGAGGGATGTTGATTTTATAATGCATTGCGACGAGCCGTTGCTTGAGTACGAGACCCATGTGCCTGATGAAATCGGCCAGAAGATCGGGACCTATGTATCCAGGATCATCCAGGACGGAGATACTATCCAGGTGGGATATGGGAGCATACCAAATGCGATCCTGTCGCATCTCGGCAATAAGAAACATTTAGGGGTCCATACCGAGCTTCTTACGGACGGCATCGTGGAACTCATGAAAAAGGGTGCAATTGACAATACAAGAAAAGAACTCAACCGCGATAAAACGGTTGCGGCCTTTTGTATGGGTAAAAAAGAGACGTATGAATATATCGATGATAATCCGGGCATAGAATTCAGGCCTGTCAGTTATACGAATAATCCTTTGACCATATCCAGGAACAGGAATGTTGCCGCTATAAACAGCGCCCTGGAAATAGACCTTACGGGACAGGCCACTTCTGAATCTTTAGGCAAGTTTTTCTTCAGCGGTATAGGTGGGCAGGCTGATTTCATGCGTGGCGCGATCATGTCTCAGGGAGGCAAGGCAGTGCTGACCCTGCAGTCCACGGCCGATGACGGCAAGGTATCGAGAATAGTACCTTTTCTTAAGGAGGGAGCGGGGGTAACGCTGACCAGGGGCGATGTGCATTATGTTGTTTCAGAGTACGGCATAGCGTATCTGCATGGCAAGAACATCAGGGAGCGGGCCATGGATATTATCTCAATAGCGCATCCCAAGTTCCGTCCGTGGCTTATAGAAGAAGCAAAGAGACTGAACCTGATCTATCGGGACCAGGCCTTTATACCGGGAGAAAAGGGCGCTTACCCGGAAAACCTGGAGACATACAGGACTACGAAAAGCGGCCTGAGGGTGTTTTTGAGACCGGTTAAAATAAGTGATGAACATCTCCTGAAAGATTTTTTCTATTCACTCTCCGACACGTCTATGTATCAAAGGTTTATTTCAACGAGGAAGGATATGCATCATGAGCGCCTGCAGCAATTTGTAGTTATCGATTACTCAAAGGAGATGTTGATCCTTGCAGTAATCCAAAAGGACAACGAAGAAATAATAGTGGGAATGGGCCAGTATCATATAGATGAAATCAGACATACCGCCGAGTCTGCATTTGTAGTGCGTGACGACTATCAGAACCATGGCATCGCCACTGAACTGCTTGCATATCTGACTTATCTTGCAAAGAAAGGGGGCCTCTACGGCTTCACGGCAGAGGTGCTTATGGAGAATAAGGCCATGCTCATAGTTTTTAAAAAAATGGGTTTTACCGTCGAAAGGATAGCTGAAGCCGGGGTATACGAACTTCATATGTCATTCAAAGAGCCATGAGTGCTTCAATCTATTATAGTGTCTCATTAGTGTCCGGTTAAAATGATGTTAATAGTATATAACAGCATGAATACGAAAACCTTTTTACATTATTTTTGTGGTGACGACTTGAATTCGAATCCACATATAGGCAATCCTTCGGAAACCAAGATTTCCGGAGGTACCCATGTATACGGGCAAAACCCTGTTCGCACAAGTAATGGATTTTCTGCCATGGAGCACTTTTCATCGTATTGTGGAGCGCTACAACGGCGACTATCGCGTTCGCACATTGCGTTGTGCCGAGCAGTTTCGGGTAATGGCCTTTGCTCAACTGACCTATCGAGAGAGCCTTCGGGATATCGAAGCGTGCCTGTCTGCTCAAACATCCAAACTTTATCATATGGGAATCAAAGAACCAATTTCTCGCTCTACGCTGGCCGATGCCAACGAATCCCGCGACTGGCGTATCTACGCCGATTTCGCCCAACGGTTGATCTCTCAGGCAAGAAAGCTTTATGCCAACGAGAGTCTTGGAGTCGAGTTGTCCAACACTGTCTATGCACTGGACTCCACCACTATCGACCTTTGCCTGTCGATGTTTCCGTGGGCTCCATTTCGTTCTTCCAAAGCAGCGGTAAAGGTTCATACTCTACTGGACCTCAGAGGCGCTATCCCAAGCTTTATTCATATTTCCGATGGGAAATTGCACGACATGAATATTCTGGATTTGCTTATTCCGGAGCCTGGAGCTTTTTACATAATGGATCGAGCGTATATGGATTTCTCCCGTCTTTACACACTGCATCAAGCCGGCAGTTTCTTCGTGACACGTGCCAAATCCAACCTCGACGCTCGCCGTCTCTATTCGGCTCCAACAGATCGCTCCACAGGAGTCATCTGCGATCAGAGCATCGTCCTGAACGGATTCTACAGTCATCGGCAATATCCGGCTCACATACGGCGTATCCGCTTCAAAGATGCAGAAACAGGAAAAAAGCTGGTGTTCCTTACCAATCAACATTCACTCCCTGCTTTAACAATTTGCTCTCTCTACAAAGCACGGTGGCAAGTAGAGATATTCTTCAAATGGATCAAACAGCACCTTCGCATAAAAAGATTTTACGGCACCTCTCAAAACGCGGTGAAAACTCAGATATGGATTGCCGTCATCACCTACATCCTTATAGCCATCATAAAGAAACGTCTCAGTCTCGAAGCATCGCTCTACACTTTGCTACAGATTCTCTCGGTGACTATTTTCGAGAAAATGCCCTTGCAGCAAGCGCTTCAGGGCGACGACTACTTACAAAATTTAAACAAAATCCAAAACCAATTGGATTTATACAGTTCTTAACCGGACACTAATGATAGTGTCTCATAAACGACTGGTGTTATAAAAATAGTATTGCTAAAAGCTTTTCGTCCTGTCATTCCGGTTTATGCTATTCCGTTTTCTGATCGGGGTCGGTATCGGTATCGGAATCGTTCTCTTGCTTTTCGATCCCGATTCCGATTCCGACCCCGAAACGCAACGATAGGGTTAACGATTTGCGAGCATTTGTTCAGCGGACCATGGTCAGGGCAAAAATGACGGCGCCGGCGCCGCCGACTAACATCGAGCCAAACCAAATCAGCCTGAAGCGGGTGAGAGCCGCCACCGCCCCCAACGCGATCGAAACCTGCAAAAGGGCGACTGAACTCGCAAAACTATGGTGTTTGTGGAGAAGGTGGTCCGATTCCTTCAAGCGCTCGTCCCTCTCATGTTCTTTTTCCAGTGCTTTGTTCTTAATTGCCGCCTGTTCCTCACTGTAACGCGTCATTGTTTCCTTGTACCGGGCGGGGGGGGCCTTTCTGATAGCGAGCCATGGGTTACGGGATGCGTCCTGGATAGCGGCCTTTATCCCTTTTGCCTGGTAATAGGCCCACTGGTCGGATGCCTCAGACTGGAGACGCACGGCATCCGTTTTTAGGGCGAGAGCTGTATTGACGGTGGTTCCGGCCTGGAGTGAAACAATGGCTGCCAGGACGGCAAGAATTGCAGTGGAAATGGCAATCCGCTTGAGGAATGCCCCGCCTTCACGATCGAGCTCCTCTTTAATCGTATCTTCAAGCTTTTCAGTCTCAACTTCAGGGCATTCCGGCATAGTTCCTCCAGCATTTCTTAGTATTCAGCGTTATATGCTTACTTGTCTTGCTCAGGATATACTATCTCATAAGCCAAACCTATTCAAGACCTATGATCCTGCATGAAATCAATTTTGAGATTATCTCCGGATCTTTGAAGCCCGCATGAATTATTCGTGATATACTTATACAGAGCACAACCAATAATCAATGTAAGCGTTGGAGGAAAATAGAATGAGCATTCTGCCCGAGGGTGAGCAACTGAGGAAAGCTGTTAAGTGGATCTCGGATGAGCGTCTCGACAAGCCTGAAGCCAACCTGCTCAAGTTGATCGGAGACGCCTGTTTGAAGTTTGACTTGCCTCCAAAAGACGCGGATTTCCTAATACATTCCCTTACGGAATCAGGTCCAAAAAAATCAGAATAGTTCCAACAGGAGACAGCCCGGATGACTCTAACAAGGCTGTCTCCTTATTCTGCTACCCCAGAAGCGACTTCAAGTCTGCCAGCCTTCCACCCCAATAACTGTGTCACTTTATCGGAGGTACGAAAGGAAGAAACTGTGCAAACAACCAGCACAGGAAGAAGACTAACGGTATGTGCGCAAACATCTGGAGCACTGAGTATCCAACCAGGTCGCGTGCTTTCAGGTGCAGTATTCCGAGAAGCGGCAGCATCCAAAAAGGATTGAGAAGGTTCGGCAAAGCCTCGGCAGCGTTGTATATCTGTATGACCCATCCCAGGTGGACCTGATGCTGAACAGCAGCCTGGAGAACGTACGGCGCCTCCAGTACCCATTTGCCTCCGCCTGAAGGAATAAATACTCCGAGAACGGCAGAGTAAACCGCCACGAGAAGCGGATATGTGCCTGTAGTCGTGATCGAAACAAAAAGGTCGGCCAACCACTTGGTTATGCCGGTCCCGATGATCATACCGAAGATGACGGCGTAGAATGGGAACTGTATCAGGACACCACCGGTTGCCGGCACGGATTGGGCAACCGCACGGAGGAATCTCCTGGGTCGCCAGTGAAAGAGCATTCCCACCGTGATGAAGATCAGGTTGTACGTGTTGAGGTCGAGAGCAGCCAGGGCGCCCGTCGGCGAATTTCTAAATACATCCGACAGATACCAAACCAGAACGGCAGCAATCAAAACAGTTAAGATAGGACTGTATTCCAGCCATTCCCCCGGTTTTTCCCTGGGTTCAATGCGCATATCGACAGGTTCAAATTTCAAACCGAAATCCTCAGCAGTTTTCGCCCTCTCCGGAGTCGGCGCTGACCAGTATGCAATCGCTGTTGAAAGGACGATCAATGAAAGGGCCATAACGACGGTAGGCCATATGAAAAGGGTCTGAGTAAGTGGAATAAGCCCGCTGATCGCATAAAGCTTTGGGGGTATGGCGCCTTTTGTGGCCATCATGAGAGCGGCCGAAGAAGACAATCCGAGGGCCCAGACAGCACCCAACCCGAGATATCCTGCCGCTCCAGCCGCCCGGTAATCCATGCCTTTTACACGCATAGACAGCTCCCGAACAAGCAGGCCGCTAAAGATCAGACTGAATCCCCAGGAGACCAGAGAAGTCAACATAGAAAAAGCCGCTACAAATGCGATCGCCCCCCGGCCTGTTTTAGGAACTGTAGCAAGCTCCTGAATCAAACGATAGACAGGAGGAGAGGAGGCTACCACATAACCGCCGATGATGATCATGGCCATTTGCATTGTAAACGGGATAAGTATCCAGAAAGACTTCCCGCCCTCGACTGCGAGCTTGGCTGGAGATTCCCCAATCAGGAGGCCCAGGCAAAATACGATGACAATCCCCAGAAGCGCGAATACCAATGCATCAGGGAACCACTTTTCGCTCCAATCCGCAAGCCGGAGTCCCCACCGTTCGAGCATGCCGAACCGCTGCCCTGATTGTTTTTTTTGAGTGTTCTTTTCGTTCGCCATTGGCTATCCTCCTTTACAGCTTTGTTGTTAAATGGCCATCTCCTTCCACGACAGGCTTATCCTGAAATCAGTGCAGACCCCTTTGTTGGCTATAATGATACCATAAATCCGGAGGGTTGGAAGGTTGGAGGGCTAGAAGGTTGGCCGAACACTAATCCTCTGACCCTCCGGCCCTCTAACCTCCCAGCCCTCTATTTACAGGGCGAACATATTCTTTCCGTGGTAAGATGTAATTATAAAAGAAAAGTGAAAAGTTAAAAGTTAAAAGTAAGAAGTAGAGGATAGAACTACTTTTCGTCGTCTATTTCTTTTTGTCTTTCACTTTTAACTTTTTACTTCTCACTTTTAACTTATCTTTTAAGGAGGAAAGCATGAAGGGGGAGTTTGTCTGGCATCCTAATGGCGATTATATAAAGAGGAGCAGATTAAAACGATTTATTGAGAGGTACGGAGTAAAGGATTTTAATGAGCTCATCGTAAAATCCACTGCTGATATCGAATGGTTCTGGAATGCAGTTCTGGAAGATCTCGGAATCGAATTCTATATACCCTACGACAAGGTTGTCGATGTTTCCGGCGGCATCCAGTTTCCGAAATGGTGCGTGAACGGAAAGATGAATATCATCCATAACATGCTTGACAAATACATGGATACGCCCACTCAGAATCGGGCGGCGTTGCGGTACGAAGCGGAGGATGGGACCGTAACAGTGATGTCTTACAGGGATCTCTGGATGGAAGTCAACAGGATGTCAAATTCGTTGAGGGACCTTGGTTTTAAGAAAGGCGACATCATTGCCCTTTACATGCCCATGATACCCCAGGTTGTCATCGCTTTCTGTGCGATCATCAAAATAGGAGGGATTGTCCTCCCCCTGTTTTCTGGGTACGGGCATGAGGCGATATCGGTAAGGATCAAAGATACCATGGCTGCCGGTGTGGTCGCCTGTGACGGCTCGGTCAGAAAGGGCAAGAAGTTCCTCATGAAGCCGATACTCGATGAGGCTATTAAAGAGTGTCCGTCAGTTAAAAAGGTAATCATATATAAGAATATAAATGAGGATGTCCCTCTCACTGGAAGAGACGTTTTTTGGGACGAGATCGTGAAGGGCCAATCCCACATTGCCGGAACGGAGCACACCGATGCGGAAGATACGCTCATGATCATGTACACGAGCGGCACGACAGGCAAGCCCAAAGGGGCGGTACATACGCACTGCGGTTTCCCTCTGAAGAGCGCACAGGACATGGCCCATGGTATGGATATCCATGAGTCAGACACGATGTTCTGGATAACCGATATGGGCTGGATGATGGGGCCCTGGCAGATATTCGGGACACTTATCCTCGGCGCCACCATGATGCTCTTCGACGGCTCTCCCGACTATCCGGACGTGGGACGGACATGGTCTATTATAGAGAAAAACGATGTCACCTCCCTCGGCATTGCTCCGACTCTGATACGGATGCTGATGGTGCATGGGACCGGACCGGTCCTGAGATACGACCTGTCATCCTTAAGGACCTTCGGCTCGACCGGAGAGCCGTGGGACGGAGAAAGCTGGATGTGGCTCTTTAAAGAAGTGGGAAAAGAAAAACTCCCGATCATCAATTATTCCGGAGGGACAGAGATCAGCGGAGGAATCCTCCTGGGGAATGTTCTGACACCTTTAAAACCAACAGCCTTTTCGGGACCGGCGCCGGGAATGGCGGCTGATGTCGTTGATGATAACGGTAATTCGATAAGGGACGCGGTAGGAGAACTTGTTGTGAGAAAGCCATGGATAGGAATGACACGCGGGTTCTTCAATGATCCGGAGAGATATATAAAGACATATTGGTCAAGGTTTCCCGATGTGTGGGTGCATGGTGATTTTGCCCTTCTCGACAGTGATAACCTCTGGTATATCCTTGGACGGTCCGATGATACCATAAAAATAGCGGGCAAAAGGGTTGGACCTGCTGAAGTCGAAAGCGTTGTCATGGAACATCCGGATGTCATGGAATCTGCAGCGATAGGGGTCCCCGACCCTGTTAAAGGCCAGGCGATCGTAGTATTCTGTGTCCTGAAACCGGATGAGGAAAAGAGCAAAAGTTTTGAAGATGAAATAAAAAAACTCACAGGAGAGAGGATCGGGAAACCCTTTATGCCAAAAGCAGTCTATCCGGTTGCCGGCCTGCCAAGAACGAGAAATGCAAAGATCATGAGGAGAGTGATAAGAAGCGCTTATCTCGGGGAGAACGTTGGCGATCTGAGCGCACTCCTCAACCCTGAAGCCGTGGAAGAGATTAAGACTATCGGGGAAAAGACAAGTAAAAGGTGAAAGGTGAAAAGCTAACGGCCGTGAATTGTGAAACGTGAATAGTGAATCGAAAAGTAAAAGTCTTTTAAGAAAGTTTTTTCTTGTTTTTCACGATTCACGGGTTTAGCTTCTCACTTCTTACTTATTTTATGAAAGGGGGACATTATGAAGGTTTTTGAGATCAGGGACAATTTTGGCGTCGATAACCTTGTGCTCGCCGAGCGGTCCGAGCCGTCGCCCGGCCATGGACAGATACTTGTGAAGGTCCGGGCAGTATCTCTGAATTACCGCGATCTTCTGGTCATAAAGGGCCTTTACAATCCCAAACTCCCCTTGCCGCTTATCCCTTTCTCGGACGGTGCAGGGGATGTTGTCGCTATAGGGGAAGGCGTCTCACGGGTAAAGGTGGGCGACCGTGTTGCGGCTATCTTCATGCAAACCTGGTTGGAAGGTGAACTCACCGAGTCCAAAGCGAGGTCTGCCTTAGGCGGAGGAAGCGACGGTATGCTGGCTGAGTACGTGGTCCTTCACGAAGATGGTGTCGTACACATCCCCGGGCACCTCTCATATGAGGAGGCTGCCACGCTCCCCTGCGCGGCCGTCACAGCCTGGCATGCTGTCATTGAGACGGGGCTGCAATTGGGAGAAAGTGTGCTGGTCCTCGGTACGGGAGGAGTATCTCTCTTTGCGCTCCAGTTTGCCCGGCTTGCCGGGGCAAAAGTGATCGTCACTTCCGGCAGTGACGAAAAACTGATGAGGGCACGGCAACTCGGGGCTGAGGGCTGCATTAACTATAAAAAGGCGCCCGAATGGGACAAGCAGGTAAAGGAGCTTACCGGAGGAGCGGGAGTGGATATTGTTGTAGAGGTAGGAGGGGCAGGTACCCTGCCACGGTCCCTTAAAGCGGTCCGGGCAGGAGGTCGAATCAGCTTGATCGGGATATTGATGGGGAACGCCGGAGAGATAAACCTGCTGCCGGTTATTATGAAGAACATTAGGATAGAGGGTATATTGGTCGGCTCACGTGAGATGTTTGAGTCGATGAACCAGGCTATCAACTTGTACAGCCTGCATCCTGTGGTGGATCGTATCTTCTCCTTTGAGGAGACCGTGCAGGCGCTCCGGCACATGGAGAGCGGCACACACTTCGGCAAGATATGTATCAGGATGGCTATTTAGGGCAATAATTTACTTGACTCGCCCATCTTTTTCTGATATTATAATTATAGAGACTAACAAGATGGAGGGTAATAAAATGAAAAACGAACCTAAAAGCCTTCAAGAAGCAATCATTTATTTTTCTAATATCGCCAATTGCATTGAGTATTTGGCCGCTCGCCGCTGGCCTAACGGCGTGACTTGCCCGATATGCGGCTCTCATCACGTTAGTGCTTTCAACCCAACTCGCCGCACTTGGAAATGTTCTACTCACCATTCTAAACGGGAATTCTCCGTTAAGGTCGGTACTATTTTTGAAGATTCTCCCATAAGCCTTGATAAATGGCTTACCGCCATATGGATGTTGAGTAATTGTAAGAACGGCATAAGCAGTTATGAAATTGCCCGCGATCTTAATGTCACTCAAAAAACTGCATGGTTCATGCTCCATCGAATCAGACTTGCTTTGCAGGATGAAAATTCCAATAAGTTGAATGGTGAGATAGAAGTAGATGAAACTTTCATCGGTGGCAAGGCTCGCAACATGCACCTTAATGAGAGGGAACGCCGCATTACTGGAACTGGGGGAAAAGATAAAGCTATTGTCTTCGGTGCTCTGGAGCGCGGCGGTAAGGTCAAGACTGCCGTAATTGACGACCGAAAGAAAAAAGGTCTTCAGTCTCAGGTAAGAAACCATGTTGAGGCGGGTTCTGCTCTTTACTCCGATGCACTCCGTTCTTATGACGGGCTTGCCCAGGATTATGCGCATCAAGTTATTGACCATGCCGAAAAATATGTAGACGGCAATGTGCATACCAACGGCCTTGAAAACTTTTGGAGTCTTCTCAAACGCGGTATCGCTGGAACCTATGTCAGTGTAGAACCTTTTCATCTTTTCCGTTATCTTGATGAGCAAGTATTTCGGTTTAACAACCGTAAAGACCTTAATGATTCAGGACGCTTCAGCCTCGCTATTTCAAAAATCATTGGCAAAAGGCTTACCTTCGCCGCTCTGACTGGAAAAGTAGAAACGGCGTTCGCATATTAACCCTTTGCGCAAACAACGCGGCCCGAAGCGGAGGTCTTAGACTTCCGCTTTTCTTTTTTCCATTCCTTCTCGCGGCGTTGTAATTCTTCACGCGACACAGAAAGAATTTTCTTCATGGCTTTGTCAAATGTTTTGAACTCTTTATTAATAGCTTCTTTCATTGTTAATCTGTAGAAATGACGGTTTCTTTTTGTTCATTATTTAGAAAAAGCATATATCTATTCCTGCTTGTAACATTATCAGGAAGTTTATTCTTTATAAGCCACTCCTTATATTTTTCTACGCTGATTCCAGATTGTTTGGAAATTTCTTCGAACTGCTCACGAAACCATTGCCAGTATGCCCTTCCATGGACACGAAAACTGAATCTATTGGTTCGATTTAATGCGGCAAATGATAGGCGAGGGATATCATATTTCTTTGGACCTGAATAAAAATTCAAATAATGCTTCATTGCTTCTCTCGCTACTATGTCAGCCACTTGAATGCCAACATAATTTTTATTTGCAAAACTGATTTTTGGTGATAGTTGCGATCCATATTCCCATTCATCAGTAGTTACCATGTAATCGTATAAGACACCGGAACTATATGTCATCTCTGGATTCATTTCAAAAGTAAAGGTAACTATTTCAGGTGGAATTAAAATGCGGCCAATAAAAGCAAAGTATTCTACTACTCTAAGAAAACAATGGTGATAGGGTATTTTCTCAACAACGCCTTGATTAAACTCATGGAATGCGATCAGATCAGTAACTAATGCAAACCCCATTATTCTTGATGATACAATCGCCTGTACCAGTTTTTTAAATAATTGACGGCGATCAGCAATATCTATGTCTTTATATGCACCTTTGCCTGCATCACAATCGGCAGCGTGAAAAATCTTTCCTCCTGTTATTTGATTCCAAGAACTGCTTAATTCAATCCAATCTTGTTCTGTACCACCAACCCCAGACACAACATAGACTTTTTCTTCTTTTCCATCGTGGCTTTCATCTCCGTAAACACTCAGCACAATTACCTCAGTTCCCTTGCCATTGAATTGTAGAGGCATAGGCGCATCTTTTTTTAAACTAATCATAGTCTACTATCCCCTTATCGGGCGAGTCAAGTAAATTATTGCCCTATTTAGGCTTTTTGTTTATCAACACAATTCCGGACCAGCAAAACCGAAATCCAGTGATAAGGATGAGTCTCTTCCGCTCAGGCTCTCCGCTTTGATGATTCCCAAGGCTCATTCGCTACAGCCGCTAAACTCGCCCATGCGCAGCTGCGCGGCGATACAGGGATATGAACAGGTGCAGTACAATCACTCCCACTGCCCCGCTTATAAAGAAGCCGGCCCTGAAGCCCTCTCTTTTGATAACCGGCCCCATGCCGACCGAGCACAGCATCATGCCGGCATAGATGCAGGTGTAGTAGCACCCCGTGGCAAGCCCTCTCATTTCCAGCGGCGCCGCGTCGGCAATCATAGTGGAGATGACCGTGAATGCCACTCCCATACTCATCCCCATTACTGCGGCGGTGGCCATAAGCGACACTACAGAGTGGCAGATCCCGAAGGCGGCCATTGCCACCGCAAAAACCGCCAGCCCGCCGGCCGCGAGGAGACTCGGGTCAGCCACCCGGTCGCTCAGCCGCCCTGACGGTAAACGCGACAAGGCGTTGGCCAGTGCCTGGACCGCAAATACTAGCCCTACCTGCCCGGCATGCATGCCCTGGCTATGTATGTATAGAGGCATGAAGGTAACAAACATCCCAAAACCAAGGCACCCGCCAAGGGTAGCGACAAGGCAGGCGATGAGTGGGCGATTGCGCTTAAGGCTCTTCAAAGCAGGCAGTATAGGAGGAAAGTTCCCGCGGGTGCGATGGTGATCTGAATGGGCAGGAATGAAGATCAGTGCCACGAAAAACATGGTGAAGATCAACCCTCCCGAAACCAGGAACACCAGGCGCAGACCCAGTGCCGCGCCGAGGAAGCCGCCGATGGCCGGGCCGAAGGTCATGCCGCCATAGATGGCCATGGTATACCAGCCGTAGGCTTGTCCCAGCACCTCAGGAGGGGTGACATCAGCTACATATGACATCAGGGTCGGCGAAAACGCCGACAGCCCCACGCCAAACAGAAGATAGATAATGGCTATCTGCAACGGACTGCTGCTCCAGTAAAGTAGAAACGATGAACCGGCGAGAAGCGCCAGTCCCCCCAGCAGGGGCAGTCGGCGTCCCAGCCGGTCCGAGATGAGCCCGGATGGAATTGAGAGCGCTCCTGCAATCAGCAGGAAGGCGCCGTTAATGATCCCCACCTGAACCGTATCAGCGCCGAGCGACGTGGCGAGAAGAGGAACTATCGGGATCCGCATGTAGGAACCCAGGAAACAGACGAAGCTGATGGTGCAGGCGGTCATGAGAAGCCGGCCTGAGGAGTTTTTACCATTAGTCAGACAACGCTCGACATTCCCCATAGTTCTGGTAATAACTTACACCTTTTCCAGGTTTTTTAAAAGCGCAGATTTCAGGAAGGATCTTGGGAAGGGTGGTTGCTTCTTTCCCCTGAGCAGAATAAAATGAGTTATATGGATCTATTGAACCCTTTTCTCCTGACAATCATCCCGCTCATGGTCGCCATCGACGCGCCCGGAGTGCTGCCTTTCTATCTGGTGATGACCGAAGGCATAGAGAGGCATGAGAAAAAGAGGATAGCGCGTGAATCTGTCTTCACGGCCCTGCTGATTACGCTGCTGTTTGTTTGCCTTGGAAGGGCGGTATTCGGAATACTCGGCATTTTGGTTGAGGATTTTATGATCGCCGGCGGAATATTATTGATGGTCATTTCGATTTCAGACCTGCTTACTGCTGGAAACGTAAGAACGGCTGTTTCGTCGACCTCAGGCCCGGCATCGGGGATAGTTCCGCTCGGCACCCCGTTGCTGGCCGGTCCCGCCACCCTGACGACGTGCCTTCTACTCGTGGGGAATTACGGGTATTTTCCGGTTATTCTTTCGCTGATTATAAATCTCATGCTGGCCTGGTTATTATTTGACAAGGCTGATGTTATCATAAGAATAATCGGGGTCAATGGAGCTCGCGGCATTACGCGTCTGGCGTCATTACTGCTTGCCGCCATAGCTGTGAGGATGATACGCCTGGGGATTTTAAAAATCGTAGCCGGTAGCCAGTAGCCGGACAAAAACAGAGAGCCAAGAACCGAGATATTGCAAGTCTTGGTTTCAGCCAATCGTCATAAGAGTATCATTAAAATCGCCTTATCCTAACTTCACAATTTATATTCTATTCTCATCCTGAGACTGGCATGTTTTATTTTGCGATAAGGGCCGGATGGTGTAATCCCGATTTGATTTCAATATCAACGCGTTTATTCTGTGGAGGCTATTGGCACGTATTTTGAATAATAAGAAACAAAACCAAGACTGAGTAGGGCAATGGGGGTCGCAGATGGAATCTCAAGAAAATCATGGCGCAATGAAAAAGATTCTTATTATTGACGATGAAGAAGCCGTATTATTCGCTTATAAAAGACTGCTAAGGGCATATAAGCTTGAGGTGGAAGTCCGCGAGACGTTCGATAATGCGATCAAGAAAATCAAAAGCAACATATATGACACAGTTATTTCCGACATAAGGCTCTCTGGAACAGATACTGAAGCGGGAATAAAGATTCTGCGTTACATCAAGATACTAAAACCTGATACAAAGGTGATTTTGATAACTGGGTTTGGAGACAGCGCAATAAGAAAAAAGTCTTTTGACCTTGGAGCCAATTACTATTTTGAAAAACCGATCAGTCCAATTATATTGGTCGAGGCTTTAAGAAGTCTGATCGTCATCGAAACCAGTGAATAACTTAAGGAGGCAATTTATGCGCCAGACAGTGACGTTTACAGAGCTCACAATAAACCAGGTATCGGAAGCCGCCCGAACAATAAAACTCGCCCTCACGGAATACGGGGATATAGTTGTGAATCTGAAGGGAATTCCGGTCGTGGATACTGCGGCAGTACAACTTCTTATAGCCGCAAAGAAAGAGGCGGAAGCCCTGCATTGTTCGATAACGTTTAAGAATGTCGATATAGTGGAAAGTTATATGTTGCGCATCGGGGCTTCATTATGAAAGCGGGCTACAAATATACATTGCCTTATGTGCTGGCTTTTTTACCGATGATCTTCACAACAGCTATAGAGCATGCAGTTGTGAGAATGGCTGCTGCAGTTATTTTGTATTTTGCCGGGATAACGGCGTGCAATTATCGCATGCAGAAACAATTTGAGCGTATAAAGACCGATCGACAACTGCTTGATCAAGAACATTGCGAGCAGTTTAATAATTATCGTTCGGCAGTAGCCAGGAATGCAGTAGAGTGGTCCGGTCTTGTGCCCGTTCTTAACAAGCAGTTGCAAGAGGTCGTAAATCAAACTGAGAGCGCCGCTCTCGAGATTGGTGAAAAATTCATGGATATCGTCGAGCGTGCGAGAAATCAGGCAAAAAAGTCTGCGTCAATCGTCTGTTCTTTTGCGGCCGGCGGCGATGCTTCAGAGGAAGACTTCGTAAAACTCAGCAAAAAAGCGCTTATTAACGAAATTGCCAGCATTAAAAGTATTTCCGAGGTCCTTAAAAAAACCGTGGACGACATGAAACTCATTATTTCATATGCTGACAGCATTAAACAATCGGTGGGGGATATTGAATATCTTGCAGATCAGACTAACCTTCTGGCCCTTAATGCGGCCATTGAGGCGGCTAGAGCCGGCCAACATGGTCGAGGGTTTGCCGTAGTTGCGGATGAAGTGAGGAAACTGGCCGATAAATCAGATCTCTCCGCAAAGGAAATACGCCGTATTATTACAAAGGTCGATACCGAAACAAGGAATATATGTGCTCGTACCGAGCTCAACGTCACAGAATCCAAACAGCAGTCCGAAAAAACGGAAACAGTAGTAAATTCCACCCTTGAAGCATTGGATTCCGTCTTAAAGGACGTGGAAACACAGGTAAATGATCTGACCGAAGACAGCAAGAAACTGTCGTCGGATATAGCAGCTATAGTAGTTTCCATGCAGTTCCAGGACATCACCCGGCAGCGTATCGAGCATGTAATAGAGCCATTGAATTCACTTAGAGAACAATTGCAGGCACTATCGGATAATAGTCACGAGATATATGATAGCGGCAGCAAAGCCGGGCAAGACTTATGGCTTGAAAATATCTACACAATGGAGTCGGAACGTAAAGTTTTAAGAGAAGCAGCAGCAATATAATACTAAAGATTCTGGGGGCATATCATGGGGAAAACGATACTGATAGTAGATGATTCAGCTTCAATGAGGCAGTTGGTGAATTTTACACTTAAGGACAGTGGGTATGAAGTTATTCAGGCCGTTAACGGCAAAGACGCCTTGGCAAAATTGGCGACTGTTAAGATAGATATGGTTATCACGGATCTTAATATGCCTGAGATGGACGGGATCACCTTTATGAAGAACCTCAGAACTACTGCCGGTTATAAATTTACTCCTATAGTCATGCTGACCACCGAATCCCAGGAATCAAAAAAGAGCGACGGAAAGCAGGCCGGCGCTTCAGGATGGATTGTAAAACCCTTTACGCCGGCCCAACTGACTGAAATCGTCAAGGGCTTCATCAAATAGCAGGAATCGGGAGGGGGAAAATGGATTTCAAAAAACTATATGAAATATTCGTAGAAGAGGCCTCCGAACACCTGGAAAATCTGGAGCGAGGCCTTTTAGAACTTGAAAAAAAACCTGACGACGCTGAACTGCTCAACAGTATTTTTAGGGCCGCTCACACTATAAAGGGATCGAGCGGCAGTCTCGGGCTCAAGGACATATCGACTTTCACGCATGTCATGGAGGAGATACTCGATGCTACCAGAAACGGTGAGTTGACGCCCGATAAAAATATGATCTCTGCTCTCCTTGAGGCCATCGACATTATAAAGGAAATGGTGGCTTCGGTCGCTGAAGGAGGAATATTCGATTTTTCTTTATGCTCGGAATCAATGAGCCGCCTGAAGGCCATCAGGGGCGATCAGTCATTTCATGCCATATCAAAAAGGGAATTTTCTGCCGGAACAGCCTGTATACCTGTTCCAAACGAAAAGGCATTCTTTATCAGGTTCGGCCCTGCGAGTGATGTTTTCAAAAGAGGCCTGGATCCGGCAATGATAATCGAGCGCCTCAGAGGAATAGGCCAAGTACTGGATCTTAAGGCTTATTCAGAGGCTGTTCCCAGGCTCTCGGAATTAGACCCTGAGAATCTTTATTTCAGGTGGGACATGAGGATCAAAACGGACAAGGATGAACCCGACATAAGAAAAATATTCGACTTTGTTGAAGAAGGCAGCGATATAACCATAACGAATATTGAGGGTTCAGGTAACGACATTCCCTTGCTGGGCAATTTGCTCATAGAAGAGCGCGTCGTAAAGAAGGAAGACGTGGAAGAAGCCCTCAAGTCCCAGAAGAAGATCGGAGAGATACTGGTCGAGCGCGGCAAGGTCGCGGAAGGGGACATAGAGAAGATTTTGGACAAACAGAACACAAGAAAAATCGAATCATTCAGGAGTTCCGTTACTTCAAGCATCAGAGTGGACCTCGGGAAGCTCGACAACCTCGTCAATCTTGTCGGAGAAATGGTAATCACACATTCCATGTTCCAGCAGTTGATGCAGGATAATGTCATATCCGAATCGGCGTCACACGGCGGAGCGGAGAAGTTAGATATCATATTCTCCCAGTTGCAGAGGATCGGCCGTGATATACAGGAAGGCACAATGTCTTTGAGGATGCTCCCCGTCGGCGAGGTGTTCCAGCGCTTCGGCAGGCTGGTCAGGGAATTGTCTTCAACCAAGGGGAAAGATATCGAATTGGTGATCAGCGGAGAGGAGACAGAACTGGACAAGGGTGTGCTTGAAAAGATTGCAGATCCCCTGGTGCATCTTATCCGGAATTCGATCGATCACGGGATTGAGACACCGGAAGAGAGGGCTGCAGCGGACAAACATCCGAAAGCAACGATTTTCCTGCGGGCATATCAGATGGGGGATGCGGTTTACATTGAAGTGGAAGACGACGGAAGAGGTCTCAACAAGGAAAAAATACTTGCCAAAGCTATTGCAAAGGGGCTCGTATCTTACAGTGGCGGGCTCACGGACGACCAGATTTACAACTTCGTCTTTCTGCCAGGTTTCTCCACGGCGGATCAAGTTACGGATGTTTCCGGGAGGGGTGTCGGAATGGATGTGGTAAGGAAGAATATCCTTGCGCTCAACGGTTCAGTCCGGATAAAAACAATACCCGGCAGCGGTACAATAATGTCTATACGGTTGCCGCTGACTCTTGCGATTATAGACGGACTTGTTGTGAGAGTTGGTAATGAAGTATTCATCATTCCCATTACTTCGGTAGTGGAATCGCTCAGGCCTGCAAAAACAGATATAAAGACTATAGAAGAAAGCGGAGAAGTCGTCAATGTCAGAGGGGAATACATGCCCCTTATACGACTAAATAATCTTCTGAATCAGGAGTCGTCAGGCAAAGAACCCTGGGAGGCTATAGTGGTGGTGACCCATTTAGGCAACCGGAAGTTCGCGATATTGGTCGATGGTCTCATCGGCGAGCAGCAGGTGGTGCTGAAGAACCTGGGCAAGGCCACTCCAAAAGTGAGGGACATAGCCGGAGGCACCATCCTGGGCGACGGAAGAGTGGCGCTGGTTCTGGATGTGGCAGGATTAGTCGAAATAGCGACAAATTAACTTTTCCCAAAACATCAGTAAACAGGGCGTGATCGGAAAAAACTTTTTAAAATATTTCAGTAAGAGGAGGTTTCTATGACGGAGGCGACATTAGTGGAGGAAAAAAGAAAGGTATTGACTGAACAAATCAATGCGGGACAGGAATATGTGACCTTCCATCTCAACGAAGAAGTTTATGCTTTTGAGGCACTAAGAGTGCAGGAGATCATTGAACTGAGCAACATTACAAAGGTCCCTCATCTGCCGGACTATCTAAAGGGGGTGATCAATCTGAGGGGGACTATAATACCGGTTGTTGATCTGAAAGCGAAGTTCGACATGGTAACAGATGAGTATAAGAAACATACCTGCATTATAGTGACCGAGTTTTCCGGCGGGGTAATGGGTCTGATTGTGGATGCTGTTTCTGACATCATCAATATGCCGAAAGAAAGCATATCAGAGCCCCCCTCCTTCGGAGAAAAGATAAATACGGAATTTATCGCGGGCATGGGAAAGGTAAATGACAATCTGGTTCTTGTGCTCGATGTAGACAAAGTGCTGACTGCAGATGAAGCGACAACTGTGACCGGGGCGACAACCATTGTACCGGCTGAAGTGGCGGAATAAGATGGGAAAGTCTTTTAAAAATAAAACAACTGAGAAACACAGAAATGGAGGAAATTATGAACTGGTTTAATAATCTGAAAATTGGTGCAAAACTGGGATTGGGATTCGGAGTAGTATTATTCTTGTTATTGGGCGTCGGGCTCACCGGCTATTGGGGTGCAAGCTCACTTTCCTCTACGACTGAGAAAGCACTCGCCACTGATGCGAAAATAGCGCAGAACAGCGCTCGTGCGCGCGCCGACATTCTTTTGCTGAGACGTGGTGAAAAAGACATCTTTCTGAATATCGGGTCAGAAGAAAAACAAACTGAGTATGTCAAAGCTTGGAATGAAGCACGAGAACATCTGACCGCAAGGCTTTCCGACCTTGATAAGGTTACAACATTGCAGCAGGATAAAGATTTCATAAAAAATATGGGAAACGAGTTGGCCGCTTATATTGCCGGGTTCGACAAGGTGCACAACATGCTTCAGGCCGGCAGACTGAAAACTCCGCAGGAAGCTAATGTAGCTATTTCAGAGTATAAGGATACGATCCATAAAATGGAAAAACTGGCAAAAGATTTCTCAGAAGAAGGCGAAAAGCGAATGGATGCCCAGGAGGGGATTGTTGCAGATGCCGCGAGCCGCACGATTAAGTTTATAGTGGCCCTCTCGTTAATATCGATTGCGCTCGGCTCTGCCATCACCGTTATTATTGTAAGAGTCATCAAACGGCAATTGGGCGGAGAGCCGGCTTATGTATCAGAGATAGTCGAGCATGTGGCCAATGGCAATCTGATGGTGAAGGTCGAGACCATGAAAAATGATGACTCCAGCATGCTTAATTCAGTAAAAAACATGACCACGAGCCTCAAGGAGATAGTTCATCAGACGGTAGAGGCATCCAATCAGGTTGCGGTTGCAGCTGACCAGATAGCCAATGCCAACCAGAGCTTCTCGCAGAAGATAACGGAACAGGCGGCCTCTGTTGAGGAGACTACGGCTACCATGGAAGAGATGTCCGCATCCATAAAGAGCACTGCAGAGAATTCAAGACAGGCTAGCGCGCTCGCTAAAAACACAAAGACCATTGCCGAAGACGGTTCGACAGTGATGCAGGATACGATAAAGGCGATGGACGAGATTAACAAGTCATCCAGCAAGATAGCCAATATATCGAACGTGATTGAAGAGATAGCTTTTCAGACGAACCTGCTTGCCTTGAATGCAGCGGTTGAGGCTGCAAGGGCCGGTGAGCACGGCAAGGGGTTTGCAGTGGTGGCCTCTGAGATAAGGAACCTCGCCGGAAGGACTACGCAGTCCGCCAAGGAGATAACGAATCTTATCGAGGACAGTTCCGAGAAGACAGGCAGGGGTGTCATGCTTGCGCAGGAACTAAGCAAGAAGCTCGAAGAAATAGGCGGCGGCATAAAAAAGGTAACTGACCTTATGGATGAGGTAGCTGCTGCTGCTCAGGAGCAGTCCTCAGGCATCAACCAGGTCAATACGGCCATGGGACAGGTAGACCAGGTGACCCAGCAGAACGCTTCGCTGGTGGAAGAGACCTCGGCTGCAGCGGAAGAGCTTGCCGCACAGGCAAAGGGATTGCTCGACGTTATCAGTTTCTTCAAGGTGGATGATGTCGGCAACGGCGGACAGGCCAAGAAAGCCGGCGGGACTGTAGCAGCCGCTGTCAAGCCAAAGAGTTCGACCAAACAGCAATTGGCCACAGCAGGCCACTCATGGACACCAAAGAAGAAAGCTGCTGTCCTGGCAGATGGCGGCAATGGAGGTTTCTCGGAGTTCTAGAATAAAAGACTGCGCCCCGCTGTTATAGCTGCGGGGCGCAGTCACATCACCTCGATAAATGAAAACAGCAAGCGAAAATAAATATGAGATCACCGATGAACTCTTTGCGCTCTTTGCCGGCCATATCTATAAAGTTGCGGGCATAAGATTGGGGTCGCAGAAAAAGGGGCTGCTCGTGTCGCGCCTCCAAAAAAGGCTGAACGCTCTGGATCTGGACAATTTTCACGATTATTTCAAGACGGTCAGAGGGGATAATGAAGAATGCATAACGATGCTCAACTTCATATCCACCAACACCACAAAGTTTTTTAGGGAGATGCATCATTTTGACTTCCTCAGAAAAGTAGTTATGCCGGAACTGTATTTAAAGCACGGTCAGGACAAAAAAATCAGGATATGGAGTGCGGGGTGTTCTACCGGGGAGGAACCTTATTCAGTGGCGGTCAGCCTTTGCGAGGCCTTTAATGAGCTTTCCGGCAACTGCTCATATTCGGGATGGGACATAAAAATCCTTGCAACAGATATATCAACAAAGGTGCTGGACAAGGCAAAGACGGGCATCTACGAACTCGAACAGATGCCTGATGACGTTCAGACCGGGATACTGTCCAGGTATTTTCTGAAGGGCAGTAATGAAAACGCAGGCAGGATCAAGGCCAAGGATTTTATAAAGGACATGATTCGCTTTGAGCGTCTTAACCTCAAGGAAACGGCGTATCCTTTCCGTAGCCCATTCGACATTATCTTTTGCAGAAACGTGATGATCTATTTTGATGAAGCTATGAAAGACCATGTGCTGACCAGGTTTCATCAGCATCTCTCAACCGGTGGATATCTCTTCATGGGTCACTCTGAAACCATGCTCGAAAAAGACAGGTTCACCCCTGTGCACATTACTTCCTACAGAAAGAGATAGTCAATCTTCCAGGGAATCTCAGCATGAGATCATATGTCTCATTATGAAAAAAGATATTTAAAAACTTATCATGAACTTGTTGATTAACAAGCAGTATATTTTTGGCATGGTTCGTGCTAAAAATGTCTTATGAAAAACCTTATGGAAAAGATTTTCTTACACGCGGGAGATGTTGTTGTGGCACAAGGTCCGGCTAGTTTAGAGACAATTCTCGGCTCTTGTGTGTCAGTATGCATGTGGGACAGCACCTGCGGAATGGGTGGGATGAACCATATAATGCTCCCGACGGAAAACAATAATGGTAATGTAAAGCTTTCTATGTATGCACATGGAGCTGTTGACGTGCTCGTAGAGAAACTTCAAGCTCTGGGATGCAGGATCAAAAACCTCAGCGCCAAGGTGTTTGGAGGCGGGATAGCGATAAAGGATTTGTCACAGTGCTTTAATGTCGGCGTGCTGAATGTCGAGGCAGCAATAAATAGAGTAAAGGAATATGACATACCTATTGTCAGCGAGTATACCGGAGCGAAAAATGGGATTCGGCTTATATTTCACCCTCACACAGGCAGGGCTTTTGTGAAGGAGTTGTTGGCATTTGACCAACGGTATAACGGATTGAACATGCAGGTGAAGGCCGTTTATATTGCAGGGAAAACGGAAGGATGATATAAAGCATATGGACAGATCCGGAAGAAAAATAAAGGTGTTGATTATAGACGACTCAGCGGTTATAAGACAGCTCCTTACGCAGATTCTGAATGACAGCGACGGGATTGAGGTTGTAGGGACTGCCGCCGATCCGATTTTAGCAGAGAATAAAATTAACAACCTAAAGCCTGACGTAATAACGCTGGATGTCGAGATGCCGAAAATGGATGGACTTACGTTTTTGGAACGACTCATGAAGACAAATCCCTTGCCTGTTGTGATGGTCAGCTCACTTACGCAGAAATCATGCGAAACAACCTTGAGGGCGCTTGAGTTAGGCGCCGTGGATTATGTTTCAAAACCTACAATCGATATCACCTCAGGGATAACTGAACTGAGCGAGGAGATAGTTGGAAAAGTAAAAATTGCGGCAAAGGCTCATGTCAGGAAGTCCTCCAATATAGCGGTCCACTTACGGGAAACTATCAACCCCTCCGGTCATTCAGCACTTGATACAATCCGAATGTCCACCACTGACAAAATTATAGCGATCGGAGCGTCTACCGGCGGGACTCAGGCACTCAATGATATCATTACCGCATTGCCCGAATCGCTTCCCGGTATTGTGGTGGTTCAGCACATGCCGCCTGTCTTTACGAGGTCCTACGCCGTCCGGTTGAACATGATGTCAAGGCTTGAGGTAAAAGAGGCGAAAGACGGCGACCGGGTCTTGCGTGGAACGGCTTTGATTGCTCCGGGCGGCAGGCATATGTCCGTTAAACGCAACGGCGCAATGTACTATGTGCAGATCACCGACGGTCCGCCGGTTAATTACGTAAAGCCCGCTGTTGATATTCTTTTTAGATCGGTAGCGATGCAGGCTGGGAAAAATGCGGTAGGCGTTATACTTACCGGAATGGGGGAGGATGGCGCACGAGGATTGAAAGAGATGAAGGATGCCGGTGCTTTGACGATTGCACAGGACGAGGGGACCTGCGTGGTGTTCGGGATGCCTAAAAAGGCGATAGAAATGGGCGGGGTTGATAAGGTGCTCCCACTACAGGAGATAGCTAATGCAATTACTGTAGCAGGCCATTGACCACTTTTTATGTGTGGTAGAATGTATTAAGCACCTTTATTGTAAAGCAAGGAGCCGTCAAATGAATGCCAGACTTGTTATGACGGAGTTCGCATTGTCCCTAATGTTGTGTGTCCCCCATTCTGTTTATGCGTCTCCGCTATTAATAGCAGTTGAGGATGCCGCTGAACAGTGGTCTAATAAAGATGGCACAGGCTTTGCCAATGACGTTGTAATAGAGGCCTTCAAGACAGTCGGTGTTGGTGTGAAGCTCAAGGTGGTCCCTTATGCCCGCTGCAAGATAATGTTGATTGACGGGGATGTTGCGGCCTGTTTCAGCATGTCCCGGGAGCAAGGGCTTAATAAAACAGTCAAGTTCTCTGAAAGGCCGCTGTTTATTGTCTACGTAGACTACTTTCAAAACCCTAAGAAACCATTAAAAGTAAAACGAGAAAGAGAACTGCCGAAGGGTACCACTATTGGGATTGTCACCGGTTACGAGTATCCCGAAACGACTATGAAACTCAGGGAGAAGGGTATAGTTTTTCAAGAGGCTCGCGATGAGGAAACCAACTTAAGAAAGCTTGCTGAAGGTCGAATTGACGCAGCTATTATAAACCAAAACGATACGAAACCAGCGCGGGCAATGATAGACAAGGCCGGGTTGAAAGGCCTTGTGGAATTTGCATTCCGCAGCAAAAAGATGGGGTCTTTCATAGGATTCAGCAAGGTAACCCCTCAAGGTGGATTCGCGCGCAGGGAATTCAACAAGGGGTTTGAGATAATCAGGAGTAACGGGACCTTGCGGCGCATCACATATAGATGGAAATCTAAATCCGGCATAATAGCAGACAAATAAAGGGGCTGCAGTTCTGGAAAGAGTTCGGCAAGGAGAATGGGCTCATGAAGTATTTTTCGCTATCCAAAAAGATGTCGGTTGCTGAAAATATCCTCATATTGGTAGTGACAGTATCCGTTATCTTGTACGGAATATTGGGTGTTATAATATATAAGATTTCCTCAGACCGGTGGATGAATGTCTTACATGAGCGTAACTCGTTTGCAGCAAATGAACTGGCATACAGCCTGGCCCTACCAATATGGAATTACAATTTTGACCAATCAAAAAGGATTATCGAGAGCACACTGCAAGATCAAAACATAGCAGGAGTTGTTGTCAAAACAAATGGAAGGATTCAGAGAATTATTTCAATGCAACGGGACTCTAAGTGGAATATTGTTGAATCTAGGGGTGAGTTCGATACAAGAGGCTTGCTCGTTGAAAATCGGACAATTCGTTTTCATAATGATGAGATTGCCCAACTCCAGGTATTTACTACGACTAAATTCTCGAAGGTATTTTTGCGGAAAAATGCCCTGATAATTTTTTCTGTTTTGACCCCGATTCTTTTCTTACAGGCTTGGAGTCTGTATATACTCATGTTGCGCAGGGTGGTGAGACCTATCAGGGAAATTGAGGCATACTCAGCTTCTATAAGTTCCGGGGAGAGGAAGGAAGAGATGACCCAGCAGGTCAATTATTATGGAGAACTGGAGAGTCTGCGTTGCTCTCTTGTAAAGATGTTCTCTTTGCTTGAAGCGCGGGTTTTAGCACTGAAAGAAGGCGAAGAGCGCTTTCGGAAACTTATAGAAATGGCCCCTATTGCCATCAGCATCAGCCGCGATGGAAAAACTGTCTATGTAAACAATAAGTTTCTTGCTTTGTATGGTTTCCAGAGCATCGATGACCTTGTGGGGCAGTCCATTTTTGACCATTGGGCTCCTGAATCACGAGAAATTGTCCGAGATCTGTCGAAGAAACGTGAGTTGGGTGAGTCGGTATCATCTGAATATGAAGGGATGGGACAGCGTAAAGACGGCTCCCCATTCCCTGTGCAAGTTGTTGTGAAGACTGTAGAGCTTCCAGACGGGCTTGCATTTATGGCCTTTTTATCGGACGTCACCGAGCGGAAGCGCTCGGAGAAGGAACTGCAAATGCACAGAGAACATCTTGAGGAGTTGGTCAAAAAGCGAACTTTAGAGGCAAACTCCGCAAAGGAAGCTGCTGAAATGTCGAGCAGGGCCAAATCCGAATTTCTCGCCAACATGAGCCATGAAATACGGACTCCGATGAACGCGGTTTTGGGCATGACACATCTGGCTCTTAAAACCAATCTCACTGCTAAGCAGAAAGATTATCTGTCAAAAATAAAGTTATCGGCGGATTCCCTGCTTCAAATTATAAATGACATACTCGATTTTTCAAAGATAGAGGCCGGTAAGCTTTCCATGGAATCCGAAGAGTTTTCACTTGATGAAACACTCGAGAGAGTTATGCATATTGTAAATATCAGAGCTCAGGAAAAGAAACTGGAATTCTTGATTCATGTAGATCCATCGGTCCCGACATATTTGATCGGAGACCCGATGCGGCTTGGACAGGTGCTGGTCAACCTTTGTAATAATGCGGTCAAATTTACCGAGACAGGAGAGATCGCGCTGTCAGCAACTGTTTTAGATAAAGAGGCCGGGCAGGTCAAACTGCGGTTTTCGGTGAAGGATGCCGGGATAGGAATTGCCGAAGAAGAGATTAAAAGGCTTTTTTCTCCTTTTACCCAGGTTGATTCATCAACTACCCGGAAATACGGCGGCACCGGATTAGGTTTGGCAATATGCAGGAAGCTGGTGCATATGATGGGCGGAGAAATCAGCGTAGAGAGCGAATTGGGAGTGGGAAGCAATTTTATCTTTACTGTTGTACTGGGAGTGGGGTCTGAAAGGAACCGGTATATGCCGCAAACAGGAACTATCCAGACCTTGAGAGACCTTCGGGTGCTCGTAATCGACGATAGCGAAACTTCCAGGGACATCTTTGAAGATATTTTATGGGGACTTGGACTGCAGGTCAAAGCAGTGTCTTCCGCAAAGGCAGGGGTTGAGGAATTAGAGCGCGCCTCATCGGACAATCCTTATCAGCTGGCATTTATCGATTGGAAGATGCCCATTACCGATGGATTGACGACAGCAAGGTTGATAAAAAATCACCCCCGCCTTTCAACTGTTCCAAGAATCATCCTCGTTACTGCCTACGGCAGCGAAGAATTAAGGGACTCAGTAGCGGGACGGGGAATTGACGGTTATTTGACCAAACCAGTCACCGTTTCATCGGTGTTTGATTCTATAATTTCTGCATTGGGAAAAGATGATTCGAGAAATATTTTGGAGGCACATGAGCAGGCGTGCCACAAATCATTTGATGCCCTTCGCGGAACCAGAATCCTTCTGGTCGAAGACAATGATATCAACCAGCAGGTAGCAGCGGAAATTCTCGAAGAATTGGGTATACTTGTGACTGTTGCCGGGGATGGAAATGAAGCGCTGGAAAAAGTGAAGGTTGAAACCTTTGACATAGTGCTGATGGATGTCCAGATGCCTGTAATGGACGGCTATGAGGCAACGAGAAGGATACGACAGATTGCCGGGCTGCAAACATTGCCCATAATAGCCATGACTGCCCATGCAATGAAACAAGACATGGGAAAATGCCTTGCGTCAGGAATGAACGACTATGTTTCAAAACCTATTGAACCTAATGTTCTGTTCACTGTTCTGTGCAAATGGATTAAATCCGGAGAGGACCATAATAATGGCGCTGTTTTCACAGAGAATACGCTGGTTGTTACGCAGAAAACATCAGATGATACAGAAGGGGTCATTATTCCCCATGCCTTGCCTGGAATTGATATAAAGAGGGGAATGGAGATGTGCATGAACAAAGAAAAAATATATTGGAATCTCTTGAGGCGTTTTTTTGATACCAACGGTGGTATAGCCGACGACATAAGGGATGCCATAAAGAGTGGCGATATTAAAAAAGCCTTAATAATTGCCCACTCGATGAAATCAACAGCCGGCATCATGGGGGCAAAAGAACTTGCTGAAACAGCGGCAGCTTTGGAGAAGGTGTTCAGTGAGTTTAATGGTAAGAGTAATGGCGATTATTTTGAGAGACTTGAAGAGTTTGAAAAGCAGCTAATGGTAGTTATCGGAGGATTGATAGTCATGTTCAGCGGGCCGCAGCGCAGAACCCAAGATAAGGTCTCTGAGACAGCTGCTCCTCTAGACCCTGAAAAGGCTGAGTCGCTTATTAATGAACTGTCCAGACTGCTGGATACGGACTTCGGCGAGGCAATGAAGCGTCAGAAGTTGCTAGGCAGCACATTAAGCGGAACATCTCTTGCCGAAGAATTTAAGAAACTGAAGAAACTGCTGGAAGATATAGATATTGAAGGCGCCCGGCAGTGTATGGAAATAATAAAAAACGAGTTGCAAAAATTAAGGCAATAGAACGAATATCGATAATGAATGAGAACGTCGACAAACAGATCGTCCTGGTAGCTGATGATATGCCGGAAAATATCCATCAGCTTCTGGCAACGCTGAGTTCAGACTACAAAGTTATTGTTGCAAAAAACGGTGAGCGAGCTTTGCAACTGGCAAATACGGCGCCGATGCCTGACATTATTCTTCTGGACATAATGATGCCTGAAATAAGCGGCTATGAGGTTTGTTCAAGGCTTAAAGCCAATAATGCGACAAAAGATATTCCGGTAATATTTATCACCGGCATGTCGGGTGAAAATGATGAGCGTAAAGGGCTTGAGCTAGGGGCTGTGGACTACATAACCAAGCCTTTTGATCCAGCTCTTATTCAGGCTAGAGTTCGCAACCATCTTGCGCTCAGGGCATATCAGAATCATCTCGAATATCTTGTTCAGCTGGAATTGAAAGAGCGCTTGCTTGCTGAGGAGCGGACAAGACAATCTGAGGAAAAATACAAGACCCTTTTTGAAGATGCTCAAGACATAGTTTTTATAAGCACGCCTGAGGGGGACCTTTTGGATATCAACCCTGCCGGAATCAAGATTTTGGGGTATTCTTCAAAAGAGGAGGTTCTATCTTTAAACATTCAAAACGACATTTATTACAATCCTAATGACCGGGGACAACTGCGTACTGCTTTGAAAAAATTTGGCTCTGTTAAGGATTTTCCAATAGATTTTAAGCACAGAGAGGGGCAGAGGTTGAGCTGTCTTGTGACTGCGACAACAGTGTGGACTGACGGTATGATAACAGAATTCAGGGGAATAGTCAGAGATATAAGTCAGCAAAAACTTATGGAAGACCAGTTGAATAAGGCAAGGCAGATGGAGACCATAGGAAAGCTGGCGGGTGGATTTGCCCATGAAGTCCGCAACCCTCTGAACGCCATACTTTCCATAACAGAGGCGTTATTTAAAGAGAAAGAAATAGGAGAGAACCCTGAGCTTAAGCCCTATATACAACATATACGCACTCAGGTAAATCGCCTGTCACACTTAATGACGGACTTGCTGGATCTCGGTAAGCCTATTTCGCCGTCAAGTCTGACAATTGTTCCTTTGGCGAAGCTTTGTGAAGAGTGTATAGGTGTCTGGAAATCCACGGGCATTTCCGGAAATTATGTGGTAAGATTCGCGAAAGAGACCAAAGGCTCCACTCTTGTTGCTGCGGCGACCGGGAGATTGGAACAGATACTTTTGAATCTTCTGGATAATGCTGCCCAGAATAGTGTGGCCGGCAGCGAAATAAAGATTAGTATAGCGGATGCTTCTGAAAATATGGTTAAAATATGCATTACTGACTCCGGGCCAGGAATTTCGCCTGATAAGATGGATCGAATATTCGAACCGTTTTATACGTCCAGAAAAGGTGGGACGGGTCTCGGTCTTGCTTTAGTGAGACATTTCGCCGAAAGCATGAAAGGAACGGTATCGGTCTGCAACAATGACCCTCCGCCCGGATGTGCTTTTGAAGTAATGCTGCCGCTTGCCGTGGAGAATGTTAGGATATGAAAACGCGCCTGCTTATAGTAGACGATGAGATTTCTACACGGTTCGGCTTTAAACGATATTTTTTAAAGGAAGGCTACGAGTCCGTTGAGGCCGGTGACCTTGCTGAAGCCCGTGTTGCCTTATCTGAGCAGCGTTTTGATGCTATTATTCTCGATCTGAATCTTCCTGACGGCAACGGCCTCGATTATGTAAGCGAAATAAAGACCGAATATCCGGATATACCGATTATTCTCATTACAGGAGATGGAGATATTCCTGTCGCCGTTGAGGCAATGAGAAGAGGCGCAGACAATTTTCTTACAAAACCGGTAAATATGGAAAGCCTATCTATTTTTCTAACTAAAACACTTGAGGTAGGTGCGTTGAAAAGGGAGCAAATTAGCCGAAAGCGACTTGAGAAGAAAGAAGACTTCTTTTCCAGCGAGAGCGGAAAGATGAAGGAAGTTGTTGAAATGTCGCGTATTGCAGCGGAGAGCGACAGCCCTGTACTGATAACCGGTGAAACAGGGACAGGAAAAGGAATGATCGCCAAGTGGATACATCGCAACAGCAAACGATCGGCGAATACCTTCGTAGAGGTTAACTGCGGGGGATTGAGAGGAGAATTGCTCAGCCGGGAGATATTCGGCAATGTGAGAGGGGCTTTTACTTCTGCGGACCAGGACAGGAAGGGTCTCCTTGACGTTGCCGACAGGGGGACTTTTTTTCTGGATGAGGTGTCGGAAATGGGTTCCGATATCCAGTCCCACTTTTTAAAGGTTCTTGAGGATAAAAGTTACAGGCGGCTTGGAGACGTAAAATTGCTCAAGAGCGATTTTCGTCTCATATGCGCCACAAACAGGGACATCGATGAACTTATAAGTGATGGAGCATTCCGTCAGGATCTTTTGTACAGAATTAATCTGATCACCATACATATCCCTCCTCTCCGGGAGCGAATTGAGGATATGCCTCTTCTTACAAGGCACCTTATGAAGGCACTTGGAATGGAGGAGAGCAACATTGTGCCTGAAGTAATGGAGAAACTGAAGGCGTATGCATGGCCGGGAAATATTCGGGAACTGAAAAATATTCTGGAACGGGCGATGCTGCTTTCAAGAGGCCGGACGTTGATGCCTGAACATTTCGATAGCTTGAGAAACCGTAACATTGATGTCCAAGGTGATCAGAACGTCTCGTTTAAAGTAGGCCGAACGATCGAAGAGGTCGAACGAGCGTGTATGCTTGATGCTATGAAGGAATGCAACGGCAACATAAATAGTGCTGCAAAAAAACTCGGCATTTCCCGCGCTACACTTTACCGTAAACTTAAAGACCTGCCTAAATAAGAATGTAGTCTTTCTTTCCTGTTTCGGAATTTCTTTTAAGTCTCAAAAAGCAATCTATATAGTATCAACTTGAGACAGTGTCAGGCTCACCAATTAACTAAATATCTTATACTGCAAAGGATTTACAAGGAATACTCCATGGCATATTTATTGCTCTAAACATTCTATAACGTCAGATCTGGTATGAGGTGGAATATGCAAGCGTTAAAAGAAGAGAATATAAAGGTCCTGTCAATTGATGACGACATCGTAATCCTGCAACTGATAGAGGACTCCCTTGAACAGAAAGGATATAAGGTCATTACTGCAAGAAGCGGTGAACAGGGAATTAAACTGTTTAGACAGCACCACCCGAACATTGTTCTTGTGGATCTCGAGATGCCTGGGATGAATGGGATGCAGGTCATTGAGAACTTAAAAAAGGAAAGCCCGGAAACTCCAACTATCATCGTATCCGGCAACAACTCAATTGAAAAAGCCATTGACGCTTTAAGGATTGGGGCCTGGGATTATCTGGTCAAACCGCTTCACGGGACCGACATGCTTGAGGGTACCATCAGTAAAAGTCTTGAAAAGGCTGAGTTGTTCAGGCAGGACTCTCGTTATAAGGCCTTCCTTGAAGAAGAGGTTAACAGAAGGACATCGGAAATAACGGACAAAAATAATTCACTGGTTTATCTAAACTCAAACCTCATAAATGAGATGAAACGCCGCTCTGAGCTTGAGCAAAACCTGCAGGAGAGCCTGGATAATCTCAAGATAGCGCAAAAAGGGATTATTCAAGCCATAAGCTCGATAGTAGAGGTGAGGGACCAATATACTGCCGGTCATCAGTGCCGTGTGGCCTTGCTGGCTCAAGCTATCGCGAAAGAAATGGGGCTGAGCGATTATGAAATAGAGGGGCTATACATAGCCGCCCTTTTGCATGATGTAGGCAAAATAGGAATTCCATCAGACATTCTTATGAAACCGGGACGGCTCAGCGAAGTTGAGTTTGCGATGATCAAGACCCACTGCGTGGTGGCATATGACATATTAAAGAACATAAACTTCCCCTGGCCCATTGCTTCAATAGTTCTTCAGCACCATGAAAAGATGAACGGTTCGGGTTATCCGTTCGGTCTTGAGAGTGAAAACATAATACTGGATTCAAGAATTCTGTGTGTTGCGGATGTATGCGAAGCCGTAATGTCGCACAGGCCCTATCGTCCGGCACTTGGCCTCGATGTGGCGCTTGACGAACTGAAAAAAAATAGTGACGTGCTTTATGACCGGAAGGTTGCAAATGCTTGTACACGAGTGTTTAATGACAATGGCTTCACTTTTTAATCAACATATTTCTCAGTCTGGGCTGAGGGCGTAGAGGGGAAAAGAGCGACGATCTAGTTAAGTTTGCCCTCAATACGTTAAATTCTATAGCAGAGTGTGACAAAGAGAATGATTCTTATTATTGATGACAGTCCGACCGATATAGTGCTTACTGCAATCGCGCTGGAAGCGACAGGGCGAGAAATAAGTGTCCGCTCGGCAACGGACGGCAGGTCCGCGCTTGCAATGCTCAGGAATGGACATGAGTTGCCCGTCCTGATATTGTTGGATATGAAGATGCCGGGCATGACCGGCATCGATGTGCTCTGTGAAATACGTGCCGATGGTCGCCTTAGAAAGATCCCTGTTGTGGTGGTCACATCGTCATCACTTGGATCGGACAGGACGGAGGCAATTGCTGCCGGTGCCAACGATTATCTTCCGAAGCCTTTGGCTTTGGACCAATTCAGCAAAGATTTAGAGTCCGTTCTGGATCGATGGCTGCATAATTAGTGCTTGATACCCTGCTGATATTTGGATTATCCATATTGCATTTGATGAGTAAAGAGGAGAATCATTGCGCCCTACGGGTTATTTTGAAAATCTTCATGTCTGCGGATGTAACACGCAAATGATTTTTAACACATTTATCCGAAAACAAGCACAATCGGAGAGCTTGCCACTTTGAGCAGTACTTGGTTCACTTGAGCGCTCTGGACTATCTTAAATTCGTTCGTCGTGATAAATACCCCTGTGCGTGATGCGGGACAAAATGTGGCTTTCCGTTCAGATTGATCCCTCTAACGTTAAATGCCAAAAGAAACTTACACCGCCAGCTATTTCGATCGTCGCTGAGTACGACAAACGACGAGCTATCAGGCTTCTATCTGACGGCGCGCGTTACGGGACGAAGTCCTCGTCAGTTGCAGAATTGTGAAACTATCGGTTAGAAGGTGCAAAGAAGTAACTTAGGAGCATCAAACTCGGCGATCTTCCCGAAGTATCTAACAAAAAAAGGCAAGCCCTGATCGCACACCGACCGTAAGTCGACGTAGTGTCAAGTTCACCTTATACCAGTAGAACTGGAAACTCATCGGCGGATGCGCCGACTACCGGAATGAATCTTTAGGCCGGCTTGTCTTTGATTCATCCATTTTTTGAACGATTGCCGGCTTTCACCAGACGGTCTTCCCGCCAATAATCCTTCAACACTAATATCTTCATCGATATCCACCCAGTGGATACCATGACCTTTGCCGATCAATCTCCAATTATCACGTTCTTTTGGCGCAGCATGAACAAGGCGGGGAAACCACTCCAGGGGAACTGAAATAGTTCTTCCATCGATTAAATCAACACTTAACGTATCCTCTGTTAATGTTACCTTTTCAGCTCTCGGCGCCTCTTTTTCAATCACCGAAATAGTCATTCCATGCCTCCAATAATTTCGAATGATGATCATTAATTATTTTATGAATCTTGGTGATCTCCAGTCTGTTAAATCCTCCACTACTTTGTAATATAACAGGATCAAGCCAGAATTTGGCAATGTTTTCATTTCGCGCAACATGTATATGTGCAGGCTCTTCACGATCTCCTGCATAAAAGAAAAACCGATATGCTCCGACATTAAGTACTGTTGGCATTTGAACTTCGATCCTTACAGATACCGGTCGATAATTACGTTCACCCTTGTCCCTTTCCCATACTCGCTTTCAATCCTCATGTTCCAGCCGTGAGCGCCTACCAGGTGTTTAACGATGGCGAGCCCGAGACCGGTCCCCCCTAATTCTCTGGAACGTGCGCTGTCAACGCGGTAAAACCGCTCCCCCAGCCTGTTCAGGTATCGCGGGGGAATTCCGACGCCGGTATCCCGAACGAAAAGGGAGACTTTCCCGCCGGTTTCGTCGAGACCTACGGTCACGCCGCCTTTTTCGGTAAATTTGATGCCGTTGTCAACGAGATTGATTATAATTTGAATAAGCTTATCTTTGTCTGCGGCGAAGGCAGGAGCGCTCTGGGGCAATTCTTTTATCAGATAAAGTTCTTTTTTGTCCGCCTTATCTTTGAGCGTCATAAAAACGGTATCGATCACCTGTTCAAGGCTGACCTCGGTTTTGTTGATTTTGACATCGCCGAGTTCGATCCCGGACAGTGCAAGCAAGTCATCAACAAGGCTGTTAAGGCGCTCGCTGTGGTTTTTGATCATCGCAAGGAACCTGACGGCATTATCCTTATCATCAAGTGCGCCATCGAGCAATGTTTCGGCAAACCCCTTTATCGCGGTTATCGGTGTCTTTATTTCATGGGACACATTGGCGACAAAATCCTTCCTCACTTCTTCGAGTTGTTTCAACCTTGTAATGTCATGGAGCGTAAGGACGATCCCCCTTACGGAGTCCTCACTATAAATGGGCACCGATGTTGCGATGAGAAATATTTCCCTGTTGCCCCGCGCAACCGTAATTTCATCCGAGGTAATCTCCCATGACTCCAGGGCCCTGTGCACAATCTCAATTAGTTGTGCATTGCGCACGACATCCATGATCTGTTTGCCCTCAATATTCTCGGTCACCGAAAGGAGCTTCTTGAAGGTCCGGTTTGCCAGAATTACCAAATCATGCGAGTCGGTTATAAGCACGCCGTCCGACATGCCCCTGAGTATGGCCTCCATCCTCTGCATCTCAGCTTCGGCAAAACCGAGCCGTATACTTGTTTTCTCAATAATGGAGATAATGTCCCTGGCAATTGTATCCAGTTTGCCCGAGCTGTTTGTGAAAAGCCGCGCGTTCAGGTTGCCTGAGGAGAGCTCCTGGAGCAGGTTGGAAATTGCATTGACAGACAGGCGCATGCGGATGACATAGACGACAAAAAACAGTACGATAAGCGAGAGGATAACAATGACAGGGGTTTCCATTTACCCTTCGAAAAAGTAGCCGACTCCCCTCATCGTCTTTATGTACCTGGGGTTGTTGGGGTCTTCCTCAATCTTTGTCCGCAACCTCCGGATGTGGACATCTACTGTCCTCGGTTCAACAAAGACATCATCGCCCCATACAGCATCAAGGAGATGCTCTCTATTGTAAATCTTGTTGGGCCGCTCGCAGAGATAAAGGAGCAGTTTGAATTCGGTAGCGCTCAGCTTAAGCTGTTTACTCCCCACGGTAACGAGGTATTTCTCTTTATCGATAGTGATATCCCGCATTTTGAGAAGCTGTCCCGTTCTTTTTTCTTCATCAGTATCAGTCGCAGGCTTCTGGTGGTCAGCTCTCCTCAAAATGGCCTTGACCCTGGCAACAAGCTCTCTCGGGCTGAATGGTTTAGTCATATAATCATCAGCGCCTATTTCAAGCCCAAGCACCTTGTCCACTTCTTCTCCTTTTGCGGTAAGCATGACGATAGGAGTGCCGGCCAGAGAAGGATCATTTCGTATTATCCTGCATAGTTCAAGTCCCTGCACACCCGGCAGCATGAGATCCAGAACGATGAGCTCATAAGGTCCGGACCTGATCTTTTTCAGGGCAGTCTCACCGTCATAGGCGGCATCTACCGCGAAACCCTCCTTCTTCAAATTGTAGGAGACCAGTTCGACAATATCTTTTTCGTCATCAACAACAAGAATGGTTTTCAAGGTCTCAAGATCCTTTGCAATATTTTCAAATCGACACCCTTATGGATTACAACATCCCCTATCTCTTTCGGCAGAATAAATTTCATTTCGCCTGCCGTTGCCTTTTTGTCCATTGAAATAAGCGAAATTAGTTTATCACCATTCATATCTTTTGGCAATGCAGCGGGCAGGCCGTATGCATTCACAACTGACGTTATTCTTTCGACGCAGGCAGTCGTTATCAAACCAAGCGCCTCGGAAAGACGAGCCGCCAGGCACATGCCCATGGCGACGGCCTCTCCGTGCAGATATTTTGAATACCCTGTTTCGGTCTCCACCGCATGGCCGATGGTATGGCCGAAATTCAGGATAGCCCTCAGGCCGGACTCCCGTTCATCTTTTGACACTACTTCGGCCTTTATCTGGCAGGAGCGTTTTATAAGATAGCTTATGATGTCCATATCGAGATTGAGTATAGCCTCCCGCTTCTCTTCCAGGACGCCGAACAGCCCCGCATCCCATATCACGCCGTATTTTATTATCTCCGCTATGCCGCACAATAATTGATTTCCGGGGAGGGAACGGAGTGTGCTGATGTCGGTCCAGACCAGCCTTGGCTGATGGAATGTCCCGACCACGTTCTTCCCTGCAGCGTGATTCACACCGGTCTTGCCGCCCACAGCGCTATCGACCTGCGCAAGCAGTGTCGTGGGGATATGGATGAGATGTATGCCGCGCATATATAGAGAGCCGGCAAAGCCGGTGAGATCCCCGATCACCCCTCCGCCAAGTGCAATAACGCAGGAATTGCGGTCGAGCCTGTTTCTAAGGAGATCTGTCAGTATATGGTAACTCCAGAAATAGTCTTTATATTCCTCCCCGTCGGGAACAAGCGTGCTGAAACATTTGAAACCGGCATCGTTCAATGATCGCATGACCACTTCACCGTATAACCCGAAAACGGTCGGGTTGCTCACAATTCCGATGGTGGGGCTGAACCCGAACCGGGCCGCTCTTTCACCTATGCCGGGAAGCGTGCCGCTGCCGATCTCAATATCATAGCTTCTTTCTCCAAGGCCAACAGTAACCTTTTCCATAACCCCTCTTGAAAGGCAGGTTGAGGTTAAGGTTAAGGAAGAGCAATAACAAAAACGGCCTCTCTCTTAACCTTAACCTTTGCCTTTACCTGCCTTTTATGGCTTTTACAATTTCCTCCGCTACCTGGAGCGGGCTCAAATTATCGGTATTTACTATTATATCCGCCTTCTCATAATAAGGTCTTCTGAAATCATACAGTTCCCGTATCTTCTGAAGAGGATCGGCGACCTGCAGGAGCGGCCTGTCCTTGCTTGTGCTTGTCCTTCTTAGTATTGTCTCGGGGCTCGCCTCCAGGCAAACAATAGTCCAGTTTTTCCTGAGCGCATCCATGTTCTCGGTTCTCAATACTGCGCCACCGCCTGTTGACAGCACAGTTTTTTTCAGGATGGACAGCTTCCTTATCATAGCGGATTCCATGTCCCTGAATGCGGTCTCTCCGAGCCGGTTGAAAATGTCAGTTATCGTTGTCTTTTGCTCCCTCTCTATTTCGGCATCTGCATCGATCAGAATAAAACCCAGTTTTTGTGACAATATTTTGCCCACCGCTGTTTTTCCAGTCCCCATAAAACCAGTCAAAACTATATTCCTCACATCCCACCCATTCTTGAGGGGTAGAGGGTCACATGATTAGAAGGTCAGCCAAAACTGCCAGCCCTCCGATCTTCCAGCCTTCCAGCCCTCTCTTTTTATACGATTCCTTTGCTGTTAAGGTATGGACTGTATTTTTTATCGGTGCCGAGTATGTGATTTGATAGCCAGTCTTTCAGGAATTTCATAAGCTCAATGGTAAGCACCGGCTTGCCTGTCTGAAACTGTTGCTGGAGATCAAGTGCCTGCTTGGTCAGATCATCGTGCTCCTTCTTATGTCTAAGGTATTCCGGGTATGCGTTTTCTTTCATGAGCTTTTCTTCGTTCGAAAAATGGGTTGCCACGTATTGGACAAGCCCTGAAAGCACCTTGCCTGAGACATCACTCCCCTTGCCCTGTTTCATAGCGTCGTGCAGGTCATTCAGCATCCCCACCAGCTTCTTATGCTCTTCATCGATTTGCTTCACGTTAACGCTCAAGTTGTCACTCCATTCCATTAATGCCATAACTACCCCCTTTTGTTGTCGCCGGTTCACAACCAGCCTTCAAAGCCATTATAGCATAAACCTGATTCTTTTTGTCCTGTATTCAAAACAAGCTTCTGTCCGGCCCTTTACCTCCGTTTTTTAAGACCGATGGTTATAACAATCAATCCCAGAACAGCGAGCATGCCGATAAACTTGGCCAGTTTTACGGCAATTAGAAGAACAAGCACTGCGGCTATGAGCAGATACCAACTCAATCAATCACCTTTCTTGGCAGCAAGTAATCCCTCTTTTATAATAAGCGCCATGACAACCGTGAAACCTGCAAGCAATCCCCATGGGTTGATAAGCCTTAATATAGCCAGTATAAGTAAAATGGAAAAAATAAGAAACAGTTTGAATGTGCTGAGGAAAACCATCTTGGCTCGCGGCCTTTCAGTTCCAATAAGGGCTGTTACGCTCCAGGCAATTCCGCTAAGGTTGCCTACTCCAACCAGCCCGCCTACAGCCATGCTGAAAGCAAAACGCCACCCTGCAAAAAAAATAGAAATAAGGCAGAGCGGCGCAAGTATTATCAATGCTTGCTTAGAAACTCCCTTTACTATTCCCGTCATTGTCCGATTTGTCCACCTTTCTCGCAACCCTTAGCAGTTCCCTGAACCCTGAGATTATACCAATAACTAGAAAAATAAATGTCAACCAGGGGAAGGTGCCGAACAAATGGTCAAGCCCGTACCCTATTGCCAGGCCGGCAAAAGTAGCGGCAACAAGCTGTATTCCTACGCTGCTCGCGTCCAAAAGCTGGCCGAAAAGCGATTTCTCAGGTTTCTTATCTATCACTAAACTGCCCCCTTTACAGTCGGCTATCAGCGCACCTGGATAATATAAATTTCGTCCCTGAATTTGCAACTTTTGAAATTGCAAATGTCCATGGCTTTTGCAATTTAGACAGCGCGGGGTTGCTTTTCCGCAGTATTATGCTTCTTGACATTGCAAAGTTTCTTGAAGTAGACTTTAATGAAAGTAGGAAGCATATTCCTGACATTTCTCTCGAAAAAAAATGTTTTTTGAAGGGGCCACGATGAAGAGGCGCGAGTTCTTTAAGTTATTAATGTATCTTTTAGGCTCAACCGCTTTTATATCTTTTTTCTATCCGCTTTTGAGGTTTCTTGCCCCGCCTGGCAGCGAGGCGAATATCAAAAAAATGGTCCTGTCTAAAGCTGAAGTGCCGGTCGGCAAGGCCGAAAGTATTGTTTTTAACAATGTACCGGCCATCGTGATTAATCGGCCGCACAAAGGCTTCATTGTGCTTTCCAAAGTGTGTACTCATCTTGGATGTATAGTTGAATACGAGGCGGATAAGGACAGAATGCTTTGTCCATGTCATGCCGGGACGTTTGATCTCGATGGAAATGTTATATCAGGACCGCCACCGAAGCCTTTGCAGAGGCTGCCTTTCAGGATAGAGGGCGAAACGATTGTCATAGGATAAATGGAATGTGGAAAAAAATTGAAGATTGGCTTGAAGTAAGGATAGGACTTAACGACCTGGCGAGAACACACCTGACGGGATACAGGGTGCCGAAAAATATCAATCTGTTCTACACCGTCGGGTTCGCTGCAATTATCGGTTATGTAATCCAGGTGATTTCGGGTGTTTTTCTTCTTATTTATTATATTCCTCATCCTGATTACGCATTCGGCAGCGTCCAGGATATAATGACCAAAGTCCCATACGGCTGGCTGTTCAGACAGATCCATGTCGTGGGCGGCAACCTCCTTATTTTAGCCGTCTTCCTTCATATGGTCACGGTATTTTTAATGGGAAACTATATGAGGCCGAGAGAGTTGACATGGGTCGGGGGAGGCCTGATGCTCATTATAGTCTTTATATTCGGTCTCAGCGGTTACCTGCTTCCCTGGTCTCAGTTGAGTTACTGGGCTACAACGGTCGTCACCTCGATCCCGACCGCTTTCCCTGTAATAGGGGATGCAGTAGCAAGGATACTTAAGGGCGGCGAACAGGTATCCGGTATAACACTCAGCAGGTTTTTTGCGCTTCATGTGGCAATCTTGCCTCCGCTGTTCCTGTGTCTTACAGTGCTGCACATTTTTTTGATCAGACGGATGGGCATTTCCGCAACGCCTTTCGGCATGGCAGATGAAGAGAAGAGGCCGTTGACCGAGTTCAGGAAAAAGACCAATCCGGACGGTTATCCTTTTTACCCGGACTTTTTCCTGAAAATGATGTTTATGGTTATGGTATATTGCGCTTTGATGTTTTTTATTATTACCTTCTTCCCTACCACCTTCCTGCCTGTGGAGGCAAATATTCCCGCTGATCCCCTGAGGACGCCTACGCATATAAAACCGGAATGGTATTTCCTCGCTCCATATCAGATGCTGAGGCTGATACCGAATAAATTTCTCGGTATAAGCATACAACTTATATTTATCTGTATATTCCTTTTCTGGCCCTTCCTGGATAATCAGAAGGAAAAGAACATACTGAAAAGGCCGGCACTGCGCGGCGCGTTTCTCTTTTTATTGGTCGCATGGATTGTCTTAACATTCTGGGGGCAGTATTAATGCGAAACCTTTTATTGTTATTAACTGTCGTCCTGATTTTTCCGTCTGTTGCAGCTGCGGATTATAAAGAGACTTTTGAAAAAGAGTTTCTCTCTAAACCATGGGCGGGTGAACAACTTGAGGAAGATGTCTGTATCAGCTGTCATTCTTCGGATACCATGAAGCAGGGATACAGAATGGTTGTCGAGGACTGGAAGGCGAGCGTGCATGCTCAGAACAACATATCCTGTCATGATTGCCATGGCGGGGATTCCAAGGATGCAACCATGTCCATGTCGCGCCAGAGGGGTTTTGTTGGAGTGCCAAAAGCCGATGAAGTCCCCGAATTCTGCGGAAAATGCCATATAGCCATTTTAAAGAACTATCTCGATAGCGGCCATGGGAAAGCCCTCAAATCTTCGGGCAAAGGACCTAACTGCGTTACCTGCCACGGCTCCCATAGAATAGGGAAAGCGGGCATAAATATTATCAATGAGCAGACATGCACAAAGTGCCATTCCTATGATAGGGCCAGGGCCATGAAACAGGCGCTCTTTGTTGTTGAAAATAAGATGGGAGAGTTGGAGAAGGATATAAATGCTTTGAAGGAAGAGGGCATTTTTGCTGATGAGAAAGAACGCACACTTTTCAGCACCGAGGCGGAATTCCGGGCCCTTTTCCATACCGTGGATGTATCTCTTGTCAAACAAAGGACAGACGAGTTTACAAAAAAATTGGACGTTATCGATAAAGAAATGCATGACATGTTTAGCGAACTCCGGTTCAGGAAAAACTTCTCCGCATTCCTCACGCTGCTTTTCACAGGGTTGGGAGTAGTGATATTTGTTTACTCGAAATTGCCTAAGGAATAGAATTAACAAAAAAATAGCCGGAAGCAAAGCCTCCGGCTTTGTGGCTATGCGGGTTTCATCAAAAAATGATTTGTCAACAAACCGAACACACAACACAAACACACCTTAGTGTCCTCTTCTTCCGTTTAAGCAGAATGCCATAGCAGCTTCTCAGACTTGACAAAGCGTAACCTGGTCGGTTACATTTGGACGTGATACTATCGTTTGCACACAAGGGGCTTGAGCGGTTTTACCATACTGGCGCCACATCGGGTATTCAGGCGATACACGCTAAACGATTGCGACTGATTCTTGCCCTACTTGATGCGGCTGTTGTAGTCAAAGACATGGGCGCTCCTGGTCTGAGCCTGCATGGGCTAAAAGGAGATAAGAAAGATATCTGGGCTGTCACAGTACAGGCCAACTGGCGTGTAACGTTCAGGTTCCAAGGTGGCAACGCCGAGATAGTCAATTATGAAGATTACCATTGAGGAGGTATTAATATGAGTTTGCACAATCCGGTTCATCCGGGGGAAGTTCTTAAAGAACTGTGGCTAGAACCTTTGGGTCTGACTCTTACCAACGCTGCCGTACAGCTTGGCGTAGCCCGTAAGACTATTTCTAAGATCGCCAATGGGCATGGAGCCATTACGCCAGAAATGGCGTTGAGGCTTGAAATCGTTTTTGGCACTTCAGCCCAAACGTGGATGAACATGCAAACTGCCTATGATCTGTGGCAGCTATCGCGATTACGTAAAACTTTGCGCGGTTCGTTGCGTCATATCGCCTAATTGATATAATTCAACACGGCGCGACGGCAGCGCCTGTACATTTACTTCTTCCAGAAATCAAGAATTCTCTTAATCTAATAAAACTGAAAAGTAGATAATCATATAGAGGGCACCTCCCCAAGCATATCGGTTAGCGGTATGCTTGAGGTAAGAGAACCAATCTTATCCTTAAGGAGGTGCTTTATGAGATTGTACACTGGTTTCGATCTTCATTCAAACAATTCGTATGTGGGGATTATCGATGAGAATGGCGGTAGGCTATTGAAGAAGAAAATCAGGAACGATCCAAGCCTGATTTTAGAAACGCTTAGACCGTTTAAGAAGGATATTGAGGGGATTGTGGTGGAGTCTACCTATAACTGGTACTGGTTGGTAGATCGTCTAATGGAAGAGGGTTATCAGGTACATCTTGCCAATCCCTCTAAGGTCCAGCAGTATGCTGGACTGAAGCATGGCGATGACGAACATGATGCATTCTGGCTTGCTGAGATGCTCAGACTGAAGATTCTACCTGAGGGATTCATTTATCCAAAGGAGCAAAGACCTCTACGAGATCTTCTAAGGAAGCGCGGGCATCTAGTGAGGTTGAGGACATCGCTCATTTTGAGCCTTCAGAACATTCTCGCCAGGAATATAGGCTCCAAGATGAAGACGAATGATATAAAAGCATTGAAGAAGGATCATGTGACACCACTGCTGAAGGGCAATGACGATCTCTCCCTTGCCGGTAAGGTGAGTAAGGATGCGATCGACTCGCTGACAAGGCAGATCTCCGCAATTGAAGTGGTCGTCGAAAAAAAGATAGAACTTAAGCAGCCGTATGATTTTCTGTTAACTTTGCCAGGGGTCGGAAGGGTTCTGGCCTTGACGATCATGATGGAGACGGGTCCTATTAATCGTTTTGCAGATGTGGGCAACTATGTGTCGTACTGCAGGAAGGTGCCTGCTGCAAGATTCAGCAATGACAAAAAGAAAGGGACAAATAACAGAAAGAACGGCAACAAGTATCTGTCCTGGGCATTTGCCGAGGCAGGAGAGCTTGCGCGGCGGCTTGACTCTGAAGCAAGAGCTTATTATGACCGGAAGATGAGGAAGACAAACGCACCGATTGCGCACAGTGCACTGTCACACAAGCTGGCCAGGGCGGCGTTTTACATCATGAGGGATGGAGTTCCGTTTATCCCTGAGAAAACGTTTGCATGAAGGACTGGGTGGGGCAGCTAACCTGTGCACCGACTGGAACTAAACCAACGATTTGATTGGAACACTGTCTCACCCAGCAACATAAAAGTTACCGGTATCTTTACTGCCCGGGCCGGGAGCCATACAGGACTGGTGTAAGAACCATGGGAATTGTAAAAACGAATTGGACTCGGAACGGAACCGAAGGTTTTCTGGTACGCTATAGAAGCGGAAGGGGCTCCTCTTTTGAGAGTAATCTCAGGTTTAGCCTCGATCCTGATGGGTGTCTGGCACAGTGAATACTGGAGCCGAATCTCAAAGAAAAAACGGCATTGGTAATGATTATCGGCAGCTCCCAGGAAAGGAGAAGTCAAAAAACTTCGGACGAAGAATTATTGTTGCTTGACAGGTGTCCTCTAAATGGGTGTCGGTGCTATACTTATCAGCTCCTCACAAGATCACTCACCGCCCGAGATCAAGATCTGAGGTAGCAATTGGTAATCTTTATAGTAATGCCACAAAGTTCATTGACACTTGGTTGGCTTTAAGAATATAATTGCGGCAAATGCAGAAGCGGCACAGAAAAAATGTTAGATGGATGGGAAAATAAATAAATTATGAATGAAGAAAACGAAATAAAGACCTTTGACGTTTTCTGTGCCAAGTGTAATGTGCAGACCGCAGCACCATCTAACAAATTGTTCCAAGGGATGTTTAAAATTGGCAAACCGCGCCCTGCGTGAACACCGCTGAACTCGGGGTAAGCTGGTGAATAATATATGTACAAAATTATCATCAACAACATGGCGTCCGTCATAAATGGTATAAATCGTCAGAGAGATATTGACCCTTATCTCGCGCTACAATCATTATTTCAGAACGGTTCGATTATAGATAACGGCAATTACAAAACGACTTACCGAAAATACTGGCAATTGAATACCGCCAAATTATCGGATTATTATTGTGAGCACTATTTTCGAGTGATGGAGAAATACAGAAATAGAGACGATAAGGATATTAAAGGAATTATTAGGGAATTATACGAAGTTCCATCCAACTCTAAAGGCAAGAAAACACTTCAGTTCGCTTTTGCGACCAAGTTGCTTCACACCATCGACAACACACAGCCTGTATACGATAGGCTAATAGCGGACTTTTACTTCTTACCGCAAGTAAAACCGATCTGGAAGTACGAGAAAAAGCTGTCTGCATATTTGAGGGCATATGACTTTCTGCGGCAAGAGCAAAAAAAAATCTTGAATAACAGTATGCTATTGTCGGCAATTACAAGACTCAGGTTACATTTTCAACTTCCTGAAACATATACTGATCAAAAAATCATTGACACCTTGTTCTGGAAATTTACCATGTTCTTGAGAAGAGGGGCAATAATGGAAGGCAAAATCGAATACAGCTAATAATTTGCTCCAGAAGCGATTTCGTGAAAAGTGACAACTTTTCCGGATACGTTTAAATAATGGTCCGTATGACGTCTTTTTCCAATAAAAAAAGGAGGTACGCAATATGTCCGAGCACTTAAGTACCCTGACAAAAGCAGAAGCAGAAAAGTACAACGTTATTAACAAAGAGAATCTTGAATTCCTGATGAATCGTTACAACAAGGCCAACCGCTGGGTCATCGGCGACATGATACGCAGAAGCGCCTATCATTATCCTGATAAAGATGCTCTGATTTTCAAGGATGTTACGCTTACTTATTCAGAACTGGAAGCGGAGACAAATCGAGTGGCGAATGCCCTCCTCGACCTGGGCATAAAAAAATACGACCGGGTGTCAATTCTCGCCCACAATACGATTGACCATGTCATCACATGGATAGGTTGCGCAAAGATTGGGGCCATCTACCTGGCTATCAACTATCTCCTCAGAGGAAAGGACATCTCCTATTGCATCAATCACTCGGAAAGCAGGGCCTTCATTGTGGAAGACGCCCTGTTTGACCTGGTGAAAGACGTGCTCGAAGATATGCCTACGGTCAAAGACTGGTTCTGGTCGACCCAGGGGGCGGGGAAGCCGAATATCGGCGGCAAATTTAAGGATTTCGATTCATGGCACAAGAAATATCCTGCCACAGAACCGGATACGGTCCTGCATATCGAAGACCCCTGTCAGATGACTTATACCAGCGGAACGGAATCGCTGCCCAAGGGTGTTATCATCAGCAACCAGGCTTTGATGGCTGAATACATGGGGTGCATAATAGATGGCCAGTATGATGAGGATGATGTCAATATCAATGCTCTTCCCATTTACCACTGCGCACAGCGGGATGTTTTTATGAACCCGATTTTCTGGGTGGGCGGGACCAATATCCTTATATCGCCTGATATTGGACTGATTCTGAAAAGCATCAATGACTTTAAAGCTTCGATGTTCTTTGCGCCGCCGACGGTCTGGATCGGCATTCTCAGGCATCCCGATTTCAGTAAATATGATCTATCAAGTCTCACAAAATGTTACTACGGCGCGTCGATTATGCCCATGGAAGTCCTGAAGGAAATTATGGATAAGTTTAAAGGAGCCAAAATTTATAATTATTACGGACAGACCGAACTGGCTCCCTACCATACGATCCTGAAGGCGAAGGATGCCCTGAAGAAAATCGGTTCTGCAGGGTTGGGCGGACTGAATATGGAGACGAGACTGGAAGATGATGAGTTCAAACCTGTCACCCAACCAGGAACTCCCGGTGAAATATGCGGAAAAGGCCCCCACGCCCTGATAATGTATTTCAAAGATGCCGCAAAAACGGAAGAGGCAATGAAGGGCGGATGGTTCCATTCCGGCGATGTCGGGATCATGGACGAGGACCGGTATATCACCGTAGTGGACAGAAAGAAGGACATGGTAAAAAGCGGCGGGGAAAATGTTCCGACCCGTGAAGTCGAAGATGCAATATACCTCGATAAACGAGTCCAGGAAGTGGCCGTTATCGGACTGCCTCATCCGGAGTGGGTCGAAGCGGTCACCGCGATTGTAGTGACAAAAGCCGGTCAGAAGGTAGCGGAGGCCGAACTCATAGAACTATGCAAAAAAGAACTCGCGTCCTTTAAAATTCCCAAAGCGATCATATTTGTGGAGGCTCTTCCCAAGACACCCACCGGAAAGATATTGAAAAGGGAAATGCGAAACACCTACAAAAATTTATTTGCCGGAAAGTAACCTGAGAACTTTCTGGAAAAGCTTCCAGATGCGGACTCAGGGCCCAAGACATCCCACAGGGCTATATGTCCTTTTTTTTACGGAGATGTGGGAGCGGTTCTCCTATTACGGAATGCGGTCTCTGCTGGTCTACTATATGATCAGGCATCTGCAGTTCACGCAGGAACGATCGTCGGAGATTTACGGGATTTATACAGGGTTTGTCTACTTTACTCCCTTCTTCGGCGGCATGCTTGCGGACCGGTTCTTCGGACAGCGCAGGACCGTGATTTTTGGAGCCGTGCTAATGGCTATGGGACACTTCCTGATGGCAGTTGAAAACATGTTCTTCCCTGCGCTGATCTTTCTGATCCTCGGAAACGGCGCCTTCAAGCCGAATATCTCGACGCAGGTAGGTGCGCTGTACCCTCCCGGCGACCATCGACGCGACCGCGCGTTCAGCATCTTCTACATGGGAATAAACCTCGGGGCGTTCTTTTCGCCCCTCGTGTGCGGGACCCTGGGGGAGAGAATCGGGTTTCACTGGGGCTTTGGCGCCGCCGGCGTCGGCATGGTGATAGGGCTGCTCGTTTATCTCCGGGGTCAGAAACACCTCTCTCCCGATCTGATCATGCAGAAAAAGGCATCCAAACAGCAGACCTCTTTCGAACCGATGACGCGTGAGGACTTGCTCAGGATCGGTGCGATTTTCGTCATGATGGCTCTGAGCATCGTTTTCTGGAGCGTTTACGAGCAGCAAGGCAACACAATGGCGCTCTGGGCCGATGCCCATACGGATCGAATGGTTTTTGGCTGGGAAATGCCTGCTTCGTGGTACCAATCTTTCAATCCGCTGATGATCTTTATGTTAGTTCCGCTCCTGAATATTTTATGGGGCCGGCAAGACCGCAGAGGAAAAGAACCATCGAGCATCTCCAAAATGGGAACCGGCTGTATCCTGCTTGCCGCAGCCTTCCTGATCATGATTCCGCCGGCTCGCGAACTGTCGATCAACCCCAGGGCGAGCCTCTGGTGGCTGGCTGCGTGTTCCTTCGTGCTGACAATCGGCGAGATCTTTTTTTCCCCGATCGGCCTCTCCCTGGTAACCAAAATCGCTCCCGCCCGGATAGTCTCCATGATGATGGGTGTCTGGTTTCTATCGAGCTTTTTCGGCAACTACCTGTCGGGCTATCTTGGGACCTTCTGGGAGAAAATGCCCAAGGAGAATTTCTTCCTGCTGATGTTCTCACTGTCTTTCGCAGTCGGACTTGCGTTCTTTGCCCTCCTTAAGCCGCTGGAAAAAGCGATCGGACACGGCAAACAGACCGCTGCCGGCGTGTGACTAGTGTGGTGTCACGGACATAAGTTTACATGTCCTGTCATTCCCGCCCCCGATAACGGCTTTCGAGGGCAGGCTCCGGCGGGAATCCAGAAAAATCAAAGGAATGGATTCCGGGTCAAGCCCGGAATGACGGTAAAATATGTAAAGAACTGTTAGGGACAGGACACTAGAACGCATGTGCTTCCAGGAAATTTCTCAACTTCTTTCTCCGTACTCGCGTGGGCCATGTGATATAATATTCTTTAACGAAAAAGGAGGCTGACATGGCAAAATTTCTTTTTGTTTTGAGTCGGGGGATGGAAGATCCGGTGCGGGCTACCAGATGCATTCATCTGGCAAAAGTTGCTAAAGATGAGGGGCATGAAGTAAATGTATTCCTTCTCGATGACGACGTTATGATTGCCAAGATAGGTATGACCGACAATATTAGGAACAGCACCGGCGACGAACTCAAGAGTCTGATGGATTATCTTATAAAAGCGGCTGTCCCGATCATGGTTTGTACTCCCTGTGCAAATGCCCGGCATATGGGGGACGAGGACCTGGTTCAGTCGGCACGGTTTGAAACAGCAAAGAAGCTTATTGCCTTAGCGGCAGAATCACAGGTGTTTACTTTTTAGTTCAAACCTGCTCAGTTCTGCATGCTATGACTTGCCGGCAGCAGAATAGATAAATGATGGGTTCAGGGAAAGCAATCTGAAGGTGAAGGGGGGGCGGATGACCTTTATTTTTCCAGATATTTCCCCAATATTTTCATAATGTCGCCCCTTGAAATTATGCCGACCGGGTGTCCGCCGCTGTCTACGATAATCACCCGTCTTATTTTCTTTTCCATAAGAATCCGGTTCAGGTCTTGCAAAGAGGACTCTTCAAGGGCCGTGACCGCAGGAGAGGTCATGATATCGGCTGCAGTGCCCACTGCTGCGGCTGGGCGCTTATCACCTTGTGTGTCCGACAGGACGGGCTCTCCCAACTTTTCTGCGAATTCAGGTCCGCGCCTCATCTCGTTGGAGATAATATCAGAGTCGGAAACTACGCCTATCACTTTGTTGTCCTTGTCCACAACGGGGACAGCGCTTATATTCCTGGAAGTGAGCAGCTTGCTGATCTCCTCTATGGTGGCTTCCGGGGTTACGGTAACAAGTTTTTTGGTCATTATTTGGCGGGCAGGGACTACCTCTTTTGCTATTCCAAACCTGAGCCTGCCGGTATATACGGGGATGGCAAACTTGAGCAGCATGGTATAGATCAGCGCTCCGGCAGCCCAGATCCCGATAGCTACCATGATCTCGTGCCTTGTCGGCGCGTATTCATAAATTTCACCTAAGGTATCCGGAACGAATCCAGGGATTACAAGCCCCAGGCCCTTTTCTATATATATGCCGATTATTATAAAAATGCAGCTCATGTTCAGAGTCACAAAGTTTTCACGCGTCCTTGGGAAAAGGAACATGAGGAACGCAGAGATATTCAGCACAGTTGCAGTCCATATCCATGGCACAAGAGCTGTCTTTCCGTGAAGCCCAAAATAGAGATACTGTATGGAATAGGTATCTATACTGCCTGAATAAAACTCCTTGAATACTTCGGCGCCGAGCAAGAACAGGTTTATACCCATTGCATAAGCCACCAACTCTGCAATCTTGAAAATAGCCCGGTTTTCTATCTCGACATCAGGGAACTTCCTTATGATCTGAAACAGCACAATCATGAGGCAGGGGCCCGAACAGAATGCTGAAGCAAGGAACCGCGGCGCGAGAATTGAAGCATTCCAAAAAGGCCTTGCAGACAATCCGTTATAGAGAAATGCCGTTACAGTGTGGATGCTTACCGCCCACGGAATAGAGAGCAGGATCAATGGCCCGATAACAGACATTTTGTATTCTTTCCCTATGGAGAGCCTATACAGGACATAAAATGCAACAATAGTGTTGATAGCGAGATACCCGTTCAATACCACGACATCCCAGGCCAGGAGGGATGCGGGGAAATGCATTTTCCCGATTATCGGCAATATATGCCAGGCCCTGAGAGGCTGTCCCATATCCGCCATGACAAAAAGCAGGCACATAATAATAGCGGTTATCGCGAGCAGTTCCCCGAAAAGTACGATTTCCTTTATCGGTTTGAAGTGGTACAAATAGGCAGGGATAACAAGAAGGACCGCTGCTGCCGCAACACCTACGAGATATGTAAAATTCGAGATGTAAAATCCCCATGAGACCTGATCTCTCATGGCTGTTGTTATAAGTCCTCTATTGAACTGATCGACGTACGCGCTTGCCCCGAGGAGGACCAGAAAAAGCAGGAACCCGATCCAGCAGTAATACTTTTTGCTTCCTATGAAGATTTCCCTCATGGCTATGAAAAAATTTTTTATAACATAGGTCATAGCGCCATTTCTCCTATACTCCGTATGCGAAGAAGTAGTAAAACTTGGGGTTTGTGTTCAGGTCCTCTTTGAGTCTGAATACTCTCTTGTGTTCAATGGCATACCTGATTTCGCTGTCGGGATCGAGGAGATTCCCGAACTTCCGCGCACCCACGGGACATGCCTCTACGCACGCAGGATACCGGCCGTTCCTTGTCCGTTGGATACAGAAGGTGCATTTCTCCACCACGCCTTTATAGCGGGGCCGGTTTCCGAGATAGTGTGTCTTCGGATTTATCTCTTCAGGCTTTCTGTTCGGCTCCGCCCAGTTGAAATGTCTCGCCCCATAAGGGCAGGCAGCCATGCAATACCTGCAACCTATACACCAGTTATAATCCACCACCACTATGCCGTCAGGCTCTTTCCATGTCGCCTGTGTAGGGCACGACCGTACACAGGGAGGGTCCTCGCATTGCTGACACTGAACAGGCATATAAAAATATTCCGGTTCGGGGACCAGTGCAGGATTATAGTACTTCTCCGAGTTCTCAAGGTCTATCCATTTTTCACCCTTTTTAAAGCGAAGCACCGTTATCCAGTGTACCTGGGGATCGATGGACTGATTATTTTCGTCAACACAGGCATATTCGCATCTTCTGCATCCAATGCACCGTGAAAGATCAAGGCCATACCCGAATAAAACCCCCGGCATAGAGTTTTCAATGCCGACTTTGATCTCTTTTTTATATTTCTGTTCATATTCTTTTTCCAGGCGCTGAATGACTTTTTTCTTCTCGGCATCATTCATTTCTATAAAGTGCTTCTGGAAAAATACGTCCCAGAAAGAGGCATCGGCTTTATTGAGAGGAAGCATGGAGCCGGCAAGCCCGGCAGCAGCCCCCTTCAAAAAGGTCCTCCGGTTTATATTCATCTCTCTTTTCTTTCCTGTTGTCTTTTTCATAGACGCCCCATTAAGTCTCTCTATTTTATGTTAGACGGTCTTACCGGAGGAGGTAAGGGTCTGATAGGTTTAAACCGCGGCTCATGCGGCCAATGGCAATTGACGCATAATCTGTACTGTTTCTCTCCATTCCACATGCCTGTTCTCTTTCCGTGCAGTCCTGCCTTCCAGTCGCGCAGTACTATACCGTGGCATTGGCCGCAAAGTATGTAAGATTCATCAAAACTCACCAATTTGCCGTTTGCGAGCCTTAACTTATCCCTGTTATCAGGATTATGACAGTCAAAACACCATCCGCCGGGCATATGATTCAGCACGATCTCCTGGTGCATCTGGAGTTTCCTCGGTGTCTTGTTGGCAGGCATACCCTGATGGCATTGTGAGCACGGGAAGATGCCGGGAGAAAAAGGCGGAGGAGGGACCAGGAACCGCTTTGGAACCTCCTGTTCAGCCGACTCAACGAAAGAAGGCTGAAAAAGGATTAGAAGGAACAGGCCTGCAAGGGAAATAATGAGTAGTCTCGTTTTGTGCTTTTCCATTCTTATCTTAGCGCGTGACCACTGTCTTTTAATAATATATGATGCGCTAAAGACATTTCAAGTAGTCATGCCTCGCGAATAAATAACCTGCCCATCTTTGCCCGGTCCCAAGTAGCATTAACGAGCCCTTAATGAGACTCCTTGTAACCGAAGATGGGGAATATATGACTCAATAACCAGAAAAGCACGAAGGGCGTAATAGCGACACTGATAGCTCCGAAAACGCCCTCCCTAAAGGTCTCCCAATTCCGCGGGATTACCGGAATTTCGTAGTGCATGAATCCCATAAATGTCAAAGAGAACGCCTGCCCGCCGATGACAACATTATACCTCATCATGAATACTCCGAAGAGCACCAGTATTACACTGAGCACCGTCCTTCTGAGCGTCAGCCCGGGCAGCAGCAAGAGAATAAACGGTACGAGGTTCCCGAGCCCGTATTGCAGAACAAATATATTTGTAAAGTCCTTTCCATAAATAACGGTCCTTAGCACGTCCCACGATTTGACGGCGGTATATCCCCTGAAGATGAGGTCCAGAAGTTCGAGCGTGATGGCCAATACCAGGAAAAGCAGCAAGTATTTCGCGGTCATCCGTATCACATTTATCTCGACGCTCTTTATCTCCTCCGTGGTCTGATACCCGGGAACCGTGGACTTCTTGCGCGACACCAACAGTTTTCTCATCTCCATTGTCACTATATAGGTGAGCATGCAAAGCGCAATCCCCGACACAATGGCAGACATGATGAATATGACAGGCATGAGAGGCGTCATCCACAGGGCGTTTGCTTTAACAGAGCCGAAGATGAATCCGGCATACCCGTGAAGGAAACAGGCAACGGGAATGCCCGACGACGCGAGCACCTTAATGGCCTTTTCATCCTTCTTCAGGGATTCTTCGCTTATATCGTATACTCCCAAGGTCAGTATGCTGAATATCAGGTACATGAGCGATTCATACAGGCTCTTATTCAGTTTCCCCCTGAGGGCAACTGACGACTCTACAAAATGCCTCCTGTATAAGAACCAGAGTTCCGATGCAACGATGGACCCGTAAGTCATGAACACAATACCGAAAGCGGCAATTGCCGATGTAAAATGAGGGGTCATCATGACATTGATGCCCCGCAGCGGCTGCTGGAGATGCAGAAGAAGCGGCATCATGGCCACGGGAAGAAGGGCAAAGGAAAAAACGAGGGCGAACCTGGCGATGTCCTTCAACTGCTTAACTCCGAAAACATGGTAGAGTGACGAAAGGACAAAGGCGCCGGCAACGAGCCCTGTCATATAAGGATACATGACAATCTGAATGCTCCAGTAAATATACTCGTTGGGAAGGCAGAACAACTCTTTTAACGTCCAGATTTCTCCGTGTACCATGGCTATCGTACCTCCTCATCCAGACCTATGTAATAGACCTGAGGTTTGGTTCCGTATTCGCTCTTCAGTATGCTGACCCTTTCGGTCGAAATTATTTTTGAAACGGGGTCATTGGGATCGAGGATGTTTCCGATCATCCTGGCCCCGAAGGGACATGCCTGCACGCATGCGGTTTTTAACCCCTTTGTTATCCTGTGATAGCAGAAATTGCATTTCTCGGCAGTATGGTACTTGGGGTGGAAAAACCTGACCCCGTACGGGCATGCCATAATGCAGTACCCGCAGCCGATGCACCATGTCCTGTCTACCATTACGACACCATCAGGCGCCTGATATGTGGCCCCTACCGGGCATACCTGAACGCAGGGCGGGTTATCGCACTGGTTGCAGAGTTTGGGTACAAAGTATGCTTTGCTTATGTCCTCTTTCTTAATATCCTTATAATTGCCCAACCCGAGATCGATCTTATTTGTCTCAAAGCCGTCCCGTGCGCCTTTTGGACTATCGGCGAAGATCTTGCCATCCTTTGTAAGAATATATCTTTCAACCCAGGTCCTCGTCACATTGGCATCATACGGTATCTCATTTTCGATTTTGCACGCCTTCACACACAATCCGCAGCCCACACATTTGTATGTATCAACGACGAACACCCAGCGTACTTTACCCGGGCCCGATATGTCCGCAAAAAGTTTTTTTGGATTGATTATCTCGAAAGCCGCAAACGGCAGAGCCAGTCCGGCAGCACCTTTTATCGCATATTTCAGAAGATCTCTTCTCGTTATCACTTCAATCCTCCTATTTAATATTGAGATTGGGTTTATGCGGGTCATGACACGTAGAGCATTCAAAGTCCCTGTTATGCGTGTCAGGGTCTATCCCTCTGATATTCGCCCTCCCGCTTGTCGGATAGGGCAGGGGGTAATGACACCTGAGGCATAGAGTCCGGCTCCGGTCAATCGTCAATTTCGGAGGATTAGCCGGATGATCGACAGCCGGACCGTGGCAGTTCTCACACTGGATAATCGCATGCGGCGATTTCATTATGCTTTCATACTTGTCCGCATGGCAGTCTTTGCAGTAATCCCGTCCCTGGTATTTGACCTGAACTTTTTTCCAGTCCTCTATGTTGCCTTCTCTGTACCAGCCGTACATAAAACCCCTTTCATGAATGCCGAAATCACGCGGCACGTAAAAATGCCTTACGATCAGGAGCAGTATGACAATGCCGATTACGACATAGAGCGGCCTAAACACATGGTTTCCCATATAATTACCTCCGGTGCAAAAAGGCACCAATTATAACGTTATTATTAAGGACCAATGAATTTACTCGGGTCCCTGTACTCGTGACATTTTGTGCAAGTTGTTTTCGCCTGGGCCGGTGTTATCCGCCACACATGCGGTTTATGGCAGTCCATGCACTTTAAATGCATCATATTGATATGCATAGCGTGCCTGCCTACGCCAGGCTCGACCTTGTGGCATGCCAGACAATCGCCCATATCAGGCTTGACCTTTGCGTGAGGCTTATGGCACACATAGCAGTAGAACTGCATCGGTGCATCAGCCGGAACATCTATCTTAACAGCTTTTGTAACAAGGGATGCAGCAGGCTGGAAATATTTTACGTCAATGGTGCCGTCAGCGATAAGCTTCTTCCTGATATCCTCTCCGCCGTGGCAAAAGAGACATTTCTGCCTGCTCGGTTTCAGGTCCACAGTGCGGTCCGTATGACAGTTGATACATGCGAGTTTTTCCATGCCTGTCCCATGGACCTGTCTGTCCTTATGGCACCTGAGACAGAACCGTTCTTCGGGAACAAACTGATGGGTCACAAAGCCATGACATTTCACGCATTCTATCTGCTGCATGAAGACATGTTTCGCGTGAAACCTGGACTGGTTTACAAGAGGCGCATTCGGAAATTGAGGGTTTTTTTCCCAGTGGCACCTCTCACAGACCTTCCATGCAACGATTATTGCGCCGTGCCTTGGCGAAACAGTCCTGTCCCCGAGTACTGCGAATTTGTAAATCTGGAAAACCTGGTCTTTCTTCGTTGTAATGTGGCATTGGTGGCAACCCACTTTGTTGTGCACGCTCACAGCCCATGCCTTATTAGCGGCATCGTGCACATGGCACATCATACAGGAATTGGCATTATTCTCGAAATAGTCATTTATCATATACCCGGTAAATCCCATGCCGGCAACAAACATGAGTGAGATTATCACGAGAATCATCCTGGCCCTGGCTGAAATGCCCTCGGTAAACCAAGTAAAAATTTTTTCAGGTAATTTTAATGGATTAAACATCTAAAAGCCCCCCCTTTATTCTTAAGCGTATCGTCAAAAATTAACCACAGCGAACACAGAGACAACCTAACCACAGAGGACACCGAGAAATACTCTGTGCACTCTGAAAGACTTTATGGAGTTTTTTATATATAAGTATTTCTCTGTGCCCTCTGTGGTTTCTATTGCGTCTACTCATTTAAGCCCCGAAAGCACCTTGTACGCTGCACCGGTGGTCTTTTCTATATCGGCATTTGTGTGGGCGAGGGAAATGAATCCGGCTTCGAACTGTGAAGGAGCGAGATTTATTCCATGGTCCAACATTCCCCTGAAAAATCTTGAAAATTTTTCCGTGTCGGAGGTCTTTGCAGTATTGTAATCAACGACGTCCGCATCAGTAAAGTATGTGCAGAACATTGTGCCGGCCCTATAAAATTTTGTCCTGGCTCCGGCCCTCTTTGCAGCGTCACGCAAACCCTTTTCCAGGAGGCGCATTTTCCTCTCAAGTTTTTCATATACATCTTTATGTGATAGTATTTTCAATGTCTCTATGCCTGCTGTCATTGCAATGGGGTTGCCGGACAGCGTGCCTGCCTGGTAAACAGGACCGTCAGGAGAGACCGTGGACATGATCTCTTTCCTTCCTCCGTAAGCTCCCACAGGCAGCCCTCCACCGATAACCTTTCCGAGGCATGTCATATCGGGTTTGATACCATAATATGCCTGGGCGCCTCCGTAGGACACCCTGAATCCTGTCATCACCTCATCGAATATGAGAATGACGCCGTATTTTTTTGTCTCCTTCCTCAAGGCTTCCAGGAAACCTGACCCCGGCAGTACACATCCTATATTGCCAACCACAGGCTCTACAATAACGCAGGCAATGGATTTCCATTCCCTGCTTATAAGATACTTGAAGGCCTTTATATTATTAAAGGGAAGAGTTAAGGTGTTTTTTGCATATGACGCGGGAACTCCTGCGCTGTCCGGAATGCCGAAGGTCGCAGCACCGGAGCCTGCCTTGACAAGAAGGCCGTCGGCATGGCCGTGGTAGCAGCCTTCAAATTTTAAAATCTTGTCTCTTCCGGTAAATCCCCTTGCAGCTCTTATTGCGCTCATGGTCGCCTCGGTACCGGAATTGACCATCCTCACTTTCTCAATCGACGGATATGCCTTTATCACCATCTGGGCGAGTTCAACTTCAAGCGGGGTAGGAGCGCCGAAACTGGTGCCCTTTTCAATGGCAGATTTTAAAGCTTTTACAACGGACGGATGGGAATGCCCCAGTATCATCGGCCCCCAGGAAAGGACATAGTCTATGTATTCATTGCCGTCTACATCATAGATCCTGGAGCCTTTTGCCTTCCTGATAAAGAGCGGCGAACCACCGACTGCTTTAAACGCCCTGACGGGACTATTGACCCCTCCAGGCATCAGACGGAGGGCTTTTTTATATAAATCCCTAGATTTTCTTATGTCCAAATCGTACCTTCATAGGATTGAAGTAAAACATAAGAATTTATCACAAAAGCGATAGCATTGTCAAATCACCTAAAGGTAAAATGTTAAAAGTAAAAAGTGAGAAGTAAAGCATGGAAGAAAAATGCTCATAAGCAGCAGCAGACACTATTTGCATTTTCTGTAAACACAATTCCTGACCAGCGCTTGTCCGACGCAGCGATAACACAGACCGAAATCCAGTGATAAGGACGAGTTTCTTCTGCTCAGGCCCTCCGCTTTGACGATTCCAAAGGCTCATTCGCTACAGCCGCTAAACTCGTCCGCCTAGGCGGACTCAGACATAGCGTTTGTTTAACGCTCATTTCGCCAGGAATCGTTGCCAAAGCTCCGAGATTCGCTCCCTGAAACTCATCCTTACCACTGGATTTCTCATTGCGCTGTTACTATGCTCCTGTGTAATTGATGATATAAGAAACAATTAAGCCTTATGCGTAAGCATCTTTCGATTGCATTAAGGCAAATTGCAGCCCAGAGCAGGCAGCTTGCTATATTAAAGAAAGCTGTCTTAGCTCTATAAAAGGCTTTGCTCTTTCTTGTATTAGAATATTCAATGCTGGTTGAAAAACTAAAACAAGAGGAGGAGCAAAGCCATGAATAATAGTACAACAAAGAGACTTAAAGTGGTCAATGACAAAACACTTATAGCAACGGTTGATGTCAGTAAAGATAAGCATACGGGATATTGCCGATGTCCGGATAGAACTGAAATGAAACCTTTTGATTTTTTTAACAACGGGCGAGGCTTTGATGAATTTTGGGATCGCATTTCCAAAACGAAGAGAGATCATAACTTGGAGGAGATCGTTGTTGGATTTGAATCTACCGGGCCTTATGCTGAACCCCTTTTGCAGTATTTGCGAAAGCAATCTGTAAGAATTGTACAGGTAAATCCAATGCATACGAAGAAAGTTAAAGAGCTTCAGGGGAATTCCCCGAATAAGACGGATCACAAAGACCCGAAAGTTATAGCCGATATTATAGAACTTGGTCATGCTCTTACGGTAGTTGTCCCGGAGGGAGTAGCAGCCGAGCTTCGCAGATTGACGCAGGCCAGGGAAAGAAGTATGCGCAGGCGTACCGCCATGTTGAATCAGCTTTATGATTTGGTTTATTTGCTCTTCCCGGAGTTTGTGCAGATAATGAAGGATATGACAACCAAGACGGCTCAATATCTCTTGAAGCATTTCCCGACTCCGCAAGCTATTGCGGAATGTGATTTTGGAGAACTGGCCAAGACCATGAAAGCCGTGAGCAATGGAAAGCTTGGGAAGGAAAGGGCGAAAGCTCTTTATGAGGCTGCAAAGACCTCGGTCGGCATTATAGAAGGACGTAAGAGCATTATTCTTGAAATGAGAGCAATGCTGGGCCATATAGAAGCCTGTGGGCAATTTATTGGCAATGTAGAGAAAGAAATGTCCTATAACCTTAAACAGATTCCATATAGTCTGTTCATTCTCTCTTTGAAAGGCATTGGCGAAGTTACAGCAGCCGGTCTCATCGGCGAGGTTGGAGACTTCAGTAAATTTAGCACCATTGCCGAGATAGAGAAACTTGCTGGTCTGGACCTCTTTGAGATCAGCTCCGGCAAACGCAGAGGTGCTCGCCGGATTTCCAAAAGAGGTCGTTCCCTGATGAGGAAACTGCTGTATTTTGCAGCGATTAATGTAGTTCGCAAAGGTGGTATATTGCATGAAGCTTATCAAAGACTTCTTGCACGAGGCAAGCCGAAGCTGAAGGCATTGATTGCTATAGCCCGTAAGCTTTTGAGGATTATATTTGCACTTGTTCGTGACCATAATTTATATGTATCTGATTTTTGCAACCCGCAATTAAAAATGGCAGCTTAACTATATGTGTGTAGACGGGGAGATCATCAACCATGTGATTAAGGCGACATAGTCGACCTTCGCAATGGTAGCCTTACGACTCCTCGTTTGCACCTTAGCCCCAATTAAGCAAGGTCAGGGCTCTGTTGAGACCCTCTAATTACCAGGGTTGGGCAAGGTGCTATATACAAGAGTAACCCTCCTTAACAAAGAGGTGCCGTAAAAAAGGTTATAAAAAAATACTTGACAACAATAAACCAGCGCATGGTGCTGAAGCGGGCGTCGGCAGCCCGAGATGCCAGGGATGGCTGAACGGGCTGGCGTCGCCTTCGAGCGAGGCTGGAACGCCTCGTGAGATTTAGCAGAGGCACTATGCGCTGCCTGCTCGACAACGCATAATTAAGTGCGGGCTGGTGCTATAGAGTAATAGCCTCTCTAATAAAATCATGCTAAAATGAAACAAGAAAATAATTTTTTCAAGGGGACAACAAGTGAAAAAACTATTCGAAGAAACTGCGATCAACGGTATGACCCTCGCCAACAGGTTTGTCCGGTCCGCGACCTGGGAAGGCATGTGCGAAAAGGATGGACGCCCCACATCAAAGCTTGCCTCCTGCTACCGTGACCTGGCTGCCGGCGGCGCAGGCCTGATCATTACAGGGTATGCGTTTGTGAGGCTGGACGGCAAACAGTCGCCCGGAAAGATGGGGATACATACGGACGATTTTGCCGGCGACATGATGACCCTTACCAGGACTGTCCACGAAGAGGGCGGCAAGATATGCATGCAGCTGGTCCATGCGGGAGGTCAGACTACTGCAAAAACAGCAGGCAGACGTCCGCTTGCCCCTTCTGCTGTGAAGGTCGAACAATTCCCTGAAGAACCCGAAGCCATGAGTAAAGAGGACATAGAGGAAATTGTTGCGGCTTTCGGCGATGCTGCCCGGCGGGCCATGGAGTATGGCTTTGACGCGGTCCAGCTCCATGCAGCCCATGGCTACCTCATCAACCAGTTTCTCTCCCCTCTGACCAACCGGCGAACTGACGGCTACGGAGGTTCTGTGGAGAACCGCTGTCGTTTCCTTCTTGAAGTTTACCGCCGCATCCGTTCAGTGGTCGGACCCGATTTCCCGGTCTTCGTCAAGCTGAACGGCTCCGATAATCTTGCGGACGGACTTGATATAAGCGATGCCGTCCATGCGGCGCGTATGCTGGACCGGGAAAAGATCGACGCCATTGAAGTGAGCGGCGGCACTGCCGCCTCCGGCGAAACAGGTCCGGTAAGGACCAAGATTGACGGGCCCGCTCGCGAGGCTTACAACCTTGCGCTTGCCCGGGAAATCAAAAAAGCGGTCCAATGCCCCGTCATGTCTGTAGGAGGTTTCAGGTCTCCTGAAGTTATCAATGAGGCAGTTGTCGCAAATGAGATCGATTACATTGCCATGGCGCGCCCGTTCATAAGGGAACCACGGCTGATCATGCGGTGGAAAGAAGGAGACCTCTCTCCTGCGCGCTGCATCTCCTGCAATGGCTGCTTCAAGCCGGGATACAAGGAGGGCGGTATCTATTGCGTGGTTGAAAAAAAGGAAGCTCAAAAGCGGCGATAAGGGACTGCGCACTAATAAGTTGTGCATTAAGGCGCACAGATTTAGGTTAGCTTTGGCTAATCCGATTGAACAAAACCGCAGGCGTAGTGCGGCTACGTTCCGCACCCCAAAAATCTGCGATTTTGCGGGGACCCCGAGCGGGATTTTGTGATTGAGGATGAGTCAAAGATGACTTGAAGCTGGAATGCATGAATGTTCAACTTATTAGTGCGCAGTCCCTAAGAGGCTTTTTATCTAAGTATGTTGATTTTGTGCGCGAGGCAGCCTGCGCCGAAGCCATTGTCAATATTGACAACCGCCACGCCGGGCACGCATGAATTGAGCATTGCAAAGAGAGCTGTAAGCCCGCCGAGACTTGTTCCATAGCCCACAGAGGTAGGCACCGCCACGACCGGCTTGTCTGTAAGCCCTCCGACTACCGAGGGCAGCGCCCCTTCCATACCTGCAACAACGATGATCACGCGGGCTTTTGCAATGCGGTCCCTGAAACTCAGGACACGGTGAATTCCCGCGACACCGACGTCAAAAATTCTGCCGGTCCTGCTGCCCAGAAAGGAAGCGGTCACCTCTGCTTCTTCTGCAACAGGGATGTCCGATGTCCCGGCGGAAACGATCAGCACATGGCCTTTCAGAGGCAAGTTTTTTCCGCATGAAATTATGCCGGACGCAGGATAGAACTTCGATCCTTTCACATCGAGCGCATCATAAATGTCCTGCCGCGCCCTGGTGATGAGAAACCGGCCGCTCTTTTTCATCATAGCATGCGCAATCTCTACGACATCACCGGTTTTTTTATTCTGGGCGAAAATGACCTCAGGGATAGAGCCCCACAGCGACCGGTGATGATCGACCTTTGCAAAATCCAGCTCCTCATAAGGGAGGTGCTTAAGAGTATCAAGGGCCTTGCCGATGGGGACCCTTCCGGTTTTGACATCACGAAGAAGCGTCTTTAGTATTCTACTGTCCACTTTTCAGTAACCATGGAATTCCATTTTAAGAGCGCGGTTCATGAGGTCGCCCAGCGCTTCCGAAGGAGGTTTGTGTTCATAAAGTGTCAAATACACCTGTTTTGTTATAGGCATATCCACCTCGTGTTTTTTCGAAAGGTCATATGCCGATAGAGTAGTGGCCACTCCCTCAGCAATTTGCGGCATCTGCCCGGTTATGTCAGCCAGTTTCATCCCCTGGCCGAGTTTGAAGCCGACCATGTGATTCCTTGAGAGAGCGCCGGTGCAGGTGAGCACGAGGTCCCCCAGGCCGCTGAGTCCGGAAAATGTCATTTCCTGGGCATTCATACGGTGGCCCAGCCGGGCTATTTCAGAGAGGCCCCTCGTTATGAGCGCTGCCCTTGCATTATATCCGAGTCCCATGCCGTCGCAGATGCCGGCGGCGATGGCGACCACGTTTTTCAAGGCCCCGCCGAATTCAACGCCGATGATATCGTCATGGGTGTACACCCTGAAATAGTCTGTATTAAAAAGTTCCTGCAGGAGCAGTCCTGTTTTCTTGTCTTCTGCCGCAAGAGTGACCGCGGTGGGCTTCCGGGCTATAACTTCCTTTGCGAAACTCGGGCCCGAAAGGACTGAGACAGGCCTGCCGAGAATCTCTTTCAGTACCTGGGAAGGGGTAAGAAGCGTTCCGATTTCAATCCCTTTTGATACGCTCACAATCACGGACTCGTCGCCCAGGTGTTTTTTAAGGGGAAGGAAGACGGACCGTATATATTGGGTCGGCACAGCATTAACAATATAGCGGGCGTGAGCGACAGCGTCAACAAGATTATGGGTGGCCCTAAGGTAGAAAGGCAGTTTTATGTCGGGGAGGAACACATTGTTTGTCTTGTCATTGTTGATCTGCTCAACAATTTTTTCCTCGTGCGCCCAAAGCAGAACATCGAAGCCTTTGTCGGCAAGCATGGCAGCAAGGGTAGTTCCCCAACTCCCTGCGCCAACAACTAAAACATATCCTGCGGGAGGCGTCATAGGAGGAAATATAACAGAAACACTTGTATTTGGCAATGATTAAAGCAAAATATAGCGGCGCCTGCTCCGATGAGATGAAGCATGGCAAACCAATACCAAGTTGACAAAAGTTCCATTCAAGTATTATAAAAGACAATCTCAAGGCGCCGTGAGGACTAATAGGGAATCCCGTGGGGCTGAAATGCCGAATCGGGAGCGGGACCGCCGCTGTAACCGGGGACGAAAGCTGACTGAGCCACTGGAGGAAAACTCCGGGAAGGCCGGCAAGTAGGGACATCCGGGAGCCAGAAGACCTGCCTGTGAGAATCAGTAATATGTTCACCCCTCCTTGCCGTGGCTGGAAGGAAAGAGGATAAAGTAAATCAGGGTGCAATCCTCCGGGCATTTATGCCTTGGGGATTTTTTATTTTCAGGAGAGAATGTTATGGAAAACAAGAGGCCGGCATCAAGAAGTCATCTTTATCAGGTAGTTTTTTGGGGAGCTGTCTTATCAGTGCTCCCTTCCAGAAACGCCTATGCCATGCATATCTCAGAAGGTATACTGCCTTTAAACTGGGCTGTATTATGGTTTGCTGTAGCTGCTCCATTTGCGGCATATGGACTGTACCGGTTAAAGAAAATATCTTCTGCCGATATCTCCTTCAAACCCCTGGTAGGCCTTATGGCTGCCGTGGTCTTTATTATCTCCTGCATGCCTATTCCTGTCCCGACCGCCGGCACATGTTCTCACCCCTGCGGAACTGGAATGTCGGCCATACTGCTCGGTCCCCCCATCAGCATCCTGATTACTGCTGCGGCCCTTCTTATTCAGGCGCTTTTCCTTTCCCATGGCGGTTTGAGCACGTGGGGAGCTAATATTGTTTCTATGGGAGTAATGGGGTCATTTGCCGGATATGGGACGTTCAGGGCATTAAGGGCACTGAGGGTCAATATGGGCGTTGCAGGCTTCTTTACAGGGTTATTCGCAGACTGGGCTACCTACCTGGCCACATCTGCCGAGCTGGCTTCAGGCATAAAGGGCGCCGACCCATTTATTCCTATCTTTACAAAGATCGTCATTTCCTTCATACCTACGCAGCTGCCTCTGGGAATTCTGGAAGGTGCGATGACCGCCGGTATGGTAGTCCTCCTTGCCAGGAGACGACCCGACCTTCTTATAAAAATGGGAGTCATAAAACCCGGTGAGGCGGCAATATGAAAACTTTAACCGCCGCGGGTATATTTGTTGTAATCTTGTTTGCTCTTTGCAGTCTTTCAATTGCTATTGCTGATGAAGAGAAATGGACCGGCGTAGATGAATCGGTAGTTCAAAAGATAGCTAAGGAGCATGGAAGGGAAGCGCATAAACCGCTTATTAACACTGACCAGGGAGACCTGCTCCTCTTTGTTTTCCTTGTTGCAGGCTCAATCGGAGGATTCGTAGCAGGGTACAACTGGAAGATACTCATGGAAAAACCAACGAAAACAGAAATGGGCAAACAAAAAGATGATACGGTGGAGGAGAGACGGACATGACAAAGCTGCTTATTGCTGATGACTCTATGCTGATGCGGGACATTCTCAAGGACAGCCTTACCGAGGCCTTTCCTGGCATTATCGTGCGCGAAGCCGCTACCGGGAAGGAGGCGCAAAAGAAGCTCGAGAGCGAGCATTTTGATATGGTCCTTTGCGATTGGGAAATGCCTGAACTGAGCGGCCTTGACCTTCTGAAATGGGTGCGTAGCACGCCTTCGCTCGCAACACTTCCGTTTATAATGGTGACGGGGACAACGGCAAAAGGGAGCGTGGAGGAGTGCATCAGTGAAAAAGTAACGGGTTATATCGTAAAGCCGTTCACACCGGAGGTCGTGTGTCAGAAGATCGGGGCAATACTAAAGATTAAATAAAGAGCAAGCCCCCGGCTGATAGCAGGACGTGCCGTCAATAACGGGGATTTGTGAAAAGGAGTGCTGAGTTAATTATACGACCGGGAGCTGCTTTCATCCGGGATTATATCGAGGACTATTTTTTCGGTCCCCCTGATGAAAGTAACGGGGAAGCTTTTCCCCACTTTCTCCTGCGTCAACAGTTTGTGCAGTTCATCGATTCCAGCGACCGACTGATCACCAAAACTAATAATTACATCGCCTTCACACAAACCTGCTCTCTGTGCGGGGCTGTTGATTTCGATTGCAACTGCCATGACACCGCTTTCAACCTTCAGCTTGTGAAAACGCACTATGCGCCGGTGGAGCACTATATTCTGCCCTGCCACACCTATGTAGCTGCGCCGTATCGTCCCTTCTTTCATGAGGCCTGCTGCTACGAATTTTGCAGTATTTACCGCGATCGCAAAACAGATCCCTTGCGCAGACAAAATCATCGCGGTATTAACTCCTATTACTTCGCCACGGGAATTAACGAGCGGCCCGCCTGAATTGCCGGGATTAAGCGCTGCATCCGTCTGAATAACATTATCTATGAGTCTTCCAGACTGCGCTCTGAGTGAACGACCCAGAGCACTGACCACGCCTGCAGTAACGCTGCACTGGAAGCCAAAGGGATTGCCGATGGCAATAGCCAGCTGGCCGGTCTTTACGGTCTGTGAATCACCAAGATGCACCGCGGCAAGATTCGAAGCATGAATCCTGATGACAGCAAGATCGGTATCGGGGTCGTCACCCACAATATATGCCTGATAATGGCTGCCGTCAGGAAGAGTCACCTCAATCCTTTCAGCATTGTGCACTACATGGCTGTTTGTGAGGATAAACCCATCTGGAGTGAATACAAAACCTGATCCGGCACCCTGAGCCTCCCCCCGGAAATTGTGCGGCCTATCACCGCTTTGTCCCCGATGAATACCTATGTGGACAACAGAGGGGCTCACTTTGTCAGCAGCGCTGATTACTGCCCGTGAATACGAGTCGAGCAGATCATCATCGTCTACAGAATACGGCTCATGGGTATGCTGACTCCATGTCGCATCATTATCATTGGATATAGTGCTGAATATATTTTTCATTATCTCAATTATTGCGTTCCTGACTAATTATGATTCTTCTTCTTTGCCATAGGACATTTGCATGTCCGTAATATCACGCGCGAGTCTAACAGCGCTAACCACTCCCATTTTGCACTCGCAGGTACCGTCCCCAAAAATTTGCCGACAAGCGCACGGACGTGTATGTCCTTCATCAATTATTTTGCGAATATCCAACAAATCGTCTTGATTAGCCATATGCCATCTCCTCTCTGATATTGTACCACAGGTCAAAGCAGGCTTCCTATTTTCATCTGGGATTGCACTGGTACAGGTTTGGAAGCGACACTCCGTCGTTAGGCCACAAAATAATATCAGGAATAATGATAAATGACTATGCATATGACACCACCAGCCGTCATACCCGTGCCTTAAGCACGGGAATGACAAAATACACTTACCGTTTGATCTAGTGGTGTCAAATGCATAGCCATATATAGCCATATAATGATAAATGACTTATGGAATTTGAATGAGATCCAAATAGGTCACTGCAATATTATTTGTCACTAAACCTGTTGATAGTTTGAATCAGCTTTTGTTCCGGCGCAATCCCAGGGTTTCCACTATGCTTTTCTGTGGTCGGCGATCGCGGCTCGTCCTGCCGCGCAGCAGTTTCCGAAACATTACGTGGCGCAATAACATGCGGCGCTGTTACAACTCTTTCCTTGTCATGCGCAATCTTGTTTTCAAGATAATTAATTCGGGCCTTCAACTCGGCAATGGCATTATCATGGTCATTAAGCCTGTTGAATACCGTATGAAATCCGGCTGTTACGGACCTGTTTACAGTGCCTATATTTGATATCATCTGGTGTCGTATGTTTTCTACGGCCTCATAAAAAGAAGATTGCATCAAAAGAAAAGCATAAGCAGCGCCGAAAATAGCAAGCATAACAATAGAGAATAGCCATTTGAACCTTCGGGTCATTTTCATTTGCAGGTCTCTCTCAAACACCATGTCTGTTTTTACGATAAAAGGATTAACGCCGAAATTGACTCTCTTATATCCATGTGAAATAAGCTCTGATCGAATGATCAAGTCATCGTACTTGTCAGCCGGCACTATCCCGGAGTTAGTGACAAACCCGTCTTTATTGGTAATTATAAATTCGACGCTGCCGTCATGCCTTCTTTCGTAAAGTTTTTTAGGTTTTGCCATCTTTGGCAATAACCCTTTATCCAGGTCAACAACCTTGCCGGTGTCTCCGGTCCCAACGGTGATGTCTATTGAATTGTCCATCCCATAACCTCCAGACAGTTAATTGCGTATCGTCAAAAATTAACCAGAGAGCACACATAGAGCACACATTAATGAATATATGCATATGCGTCTATGGGTTAATGAGCTATTATAGACCGAATAGCCTTTTTTAAAGTACTTCCTTCAGCGCACCGAGCAGGACGGCGATGTCCTCTTCACTATGCGCAGCCGTAACTGTGGCCCGCAGCCGCGGCTGATTCACTGTCGGCGGTCTTATTGCCGGGCAATAAACGCGGCTTTTCTTCAATGCACTGGAAATATCCATGGTCTTTTTTACGTCGCCGACTACTATTGGAATTATGGGTGTTTCACTGCAAAGTGTGTTCAACCCTAATGAGTGAAGGCCTTTGAAAAGCCGGTCCCGGTTCAGCCACAGCCTGCTTATCAGTATCGGCTCTGACTGAACAAGCTCCAGCGCTTTTAGTGACGCCGCTGCAACGCACGCAGGCAGGGCCGTGGAAAAGATCAATCCCCTTCCGGTATTGACGAGCCAGTCGATTATGTCTTTTTCAGCGGCAATGAACGCTCCATAAGAACCCAACGCCTTGGAAAACGTCCCCATCTGTATTATCCACGGCTCAGGTCGTATGGCGAAATGGGCCAATGCGCCCCGGCCATTCCCCAGGACTCCTGTAGCGTGGGCGTCATCGATGTATAAAAGCGCACCGTGGTCTTTGCAGAGAGCTGTTATCTCCGGCAAGGGAGCAATATCGCCATCCATGCTGAATATACTATCGGTAACGACTATCTTCCTGCCGCCCCTGGCCGCCTGCATAAGCGCGCTCAAATGTGCTGTATCACAGTGCCTGTAGATTTCCTTTTGCGCCCTGCTCAGCCTGCAGGCGTCGATAAGACTTGCGTGATTAAGCTCATCGCTGAAAATGACATCGCCTTCCCCTGCGATAGACGGCAGCGCGCTGATATTTGCAAGGTAGCCGGAACCAAACACTAACGCACTTTCCGTTTGCTTGAATGCTGCAACCGCCTTTTCAAGAGTGCCATGAATCTGTGTTCCGCCGGCCAGGAGCCGCGACGCGCCTGCGCCGAAGCCGAATTCGGCGATGGCATGCGCAGCGGCATCCCCGAGCGAAACGGCGCACGAGAGGCCAAGATAATCATTAGAGGAGAAATTTACATACACGGAACCATCAAGGACCATGTTCGGCATTATTGCGGCTTCCCTGTCTTTAATCTGCCGTAACAGCATATTTTTTTCGAGTGTCTTCAATTTCTCTGGAAATAGCACTTTTTACATGGACCTCCTACGCAATATATTGTATCTGCTGCACAAAAAAAACACAAAATATAGAATTTCTTTCAAAATACTAATTTTTTACTTGACAATCACGATAAATTATACATATTATTGGTGGTAAATAGTGGTAGAAAGTGGAGGGGATTAGAAGATGTCGTCATTCCTGGGGAAATATTACTACTCATTAGACCCAAAAGGGAGAATTATCATCCCTGCTCCTCTACGAGATATTATTTTTAAAAAGTACAATAATTCAAAACTATACATCACCAATGCCGCTTTTGACAAGTGTCTCCATATATATCCTCTGGAAGAGTGGAACAGGCTGGAAGAAAGAATACGGCCATTGCCCAAGATGGAAGATGCAGTGAAGTATTTTCTGAGAAGGGTAATCGCATCTGTCCTGGAGTGTGAGGTTGACAAGCAGGGCAGAGTGCTCATACCTGTTTCGCTAAGGGAGGATGCAGGCATACATGGTGAGGTTGTGATTGTGGGACAACTGGACAAAATGGAGATCTGGGACAAAGCCGGATGGGATGCGGTAACCGATCCGAAGAAGGTTGACGCAAAGGCCTTTGAAACCGTGCTGGCCGGCTACGGCCTTTAGAGCCTGAACGGAATGGTCCACATTCCGGTTTTGTTGAGGGAGACGATGGAGATACTGAATGTCAGGGAAGATGGTATTTACGTGGACGCCACCGTAGGCCTTGGCGGCCATGCACGCGAAATACTGTCGAAGATCGGCCCCGGCGGTGTCCTTGTCGGAGCGGACCGGGATGACAGTGCGTTGCAGCACTCCCGTGAACTGCTCGGCAATGATCGTACCCGCCTTTGCAAGGGAAGCTTTTCTGAAATGAAGCGGATGCTCGCTGACCTGAATATAAAAGAGGCCGACGGGTTCCTCTTCGATCTCGGCGTCTCAATGCTTCAGCTGAAGGACTACTCCCGCGGCTTCAGTTTCTTGTCCCCGGAAAGACTCGATATGCGTATGGATGCCTCGCAGCGCCTTGAGGCATGGGAAGTGGTCAACAGGTATCAGGAAAAGGAGCTGCAGCGGATCCTGAAGGAATACGGTGAGGAACCATTTGCAAGAAAAATTGCGAAGGCTATCGTGGCCCGAAGGAAGAAAAAACACTTTGATACATGCATTGAACTCGCGGATTTCATAGCGGGGATCTATGGCAAAAGAGGAAAGATGCATCCCGCTACCCGGACCTTTCAGGCCTTGAGGATAGAGGTCAACAAGGAACTGGATGAGCTTAAGCAGGGGCTGTCGGATGCACTCTCCGTTCTTAAGCCCGGCGGCAGAATGGCAATAATCTCGTATCACTCCCTGGAGGACAGGATCGTAAAAAATTTCATCAGGGACAACAGTCGGGCCGGCCTGCTGAGGACCTTGACCAAAAAACCTGTCGGGCCCTTATCCGATGAAGTGCGCAGGAACCCTTCATCGAGAAGCGCAAAACTAAGAGGGGCGGAACGAGTATGAGACGCAGGAAAAAAAATTGGTTTATAGCCCTGGTTAAACCGGCATCGGTGCTGATGCTGCTTTTTATGATTTTCGGGATAGTATGGCTTCGGTCGAGCGTAGTTTCGCTTGAGTATTCGCTGAGCAATCTCGAAAAGAAGAAGTCGTTGCTTATGAGGGAAAAGAAGGTGCTTGCCGCTGAACAGGCGAACCTCCTCTATATAGGAAGGCTGCAGAGCATTGCGACCAATGGGACCGGTTTTGAATTTCCCGACAGGGTCAGGGTGGTTTATGTGAAGGCCTCGGGGAAGAGCGATATTTACAAGGCATCGTTGACAGTAGCCGATAAGGGGCAATAGGAGGACCGGCAGCGTGGGACTATGAAGAAAAGGGCCATTATGGTAAACACCATAATAACATTCACCTTCGTTGCCGTTATTTTCCGGCTTGCCGATATTATGCTCCTGAATCATCAGTGGTTTCTTGACAAGGCAAGGGAGCAGCAGATCAAGAAAGAGGTTGTCCCTGTCAGACGAGGTATTATTTTTGACAGGAAGGGAAGGGAACTTGCAATCAACCTTGATACGGAATCAGTCTTTTGTGACCCTGCCGAGGTAGTTTCGCCTGACCAGGTTGCCGTTGCCCTGTCGCGGACAATGAATAATAAACCTGATGCAATCCTCACCCGCCTGTCGGCAAACGGCAGGTTTAACTGGATCCAAAGAAAAGTCAGCATCCAGGAGACGCAGCGCATAAGGGACATGAAACTGGGAGGTATCGGTTTCGTGCCCGAGCTCAAGAGGTTTTATCCGGAAGGCAGTCTTGCCTCGCATATCATCGGGTTTGTCGGAGTCGACAACAACGGACTGGAAGGCATCGAGAAGTCATATGACCGGTATCTATCAGCAGTCAGTGAACGGGTATCGGTACTCAGGGATGCCAGGGGGAATTCGCTTTCTGAGGGCATGAGCAAAGAAATTAAAGGCAACAACATCGTTCTGACGATAGATGAGGGTTTGCAATATATAGTTGAGAAGAATCTCGATGAGGCTGTAACGCAGTGGCAGGCGGCTTCGGCCACGGTCATCATGATGGACCCGAATACCGGTGAAGTGCTCGCAATGGCGAGCAGGCCTACCTACGACCTGAATAATGCCGCTGAGGTCACACCGGCAAAAAGGAGAAACAGGGCGGTCACGGACTGCTATGAGCCGGGCTCCACATTTAAGATAGTTGTCGGCACGGCCGCTCTTGAAGAGGGGCTTGTCAAGCCTGAAACGCGCTTTGACTGCAGCGCCGGGTATGTGGAAGTGGGCGGCAGAAAAATAAAGGACGCAGAGAGGCACGGCGTCCTTACGTTCAAAGAGATCATTCAGAAATCGTCGAATGTCGGTACGATCAAGATCGGATTGAATCTGGGCAGGGAGAAGATATACAGCTATATCAGGAAATACGGTTTCGGCGAAAAAACAGACTTTGATCTCGGCGGTGAAGCATCAGGGTGGATACGGCCGCCCGAGCGATGGTCCGGGACTTCCATAGGCGCGATCTCAATAGGGCAGGAGGTTGCAGTTACACCCTTGCAGGTGTTGAGGGCATATTCAGTAATCGCAAACGGAGGATTTCTTGTCAGGCCACACGTTGTCTCGGCAATCAGTTCTCCTGCGGGGGCCGTCATTTACAGAGCTGCCGGTGAGCGGCAAAGAATAATTTCGGAAAGCACGGTCAAGACTTTTAAAAATATTTTAAAAACCGTTACGGAGGAGGGAGGGACCGCGACAGGCGCCGCAATTGACGGCAACGAAGTTGCCGGTAAAACCGGCACGGCACAACTGATTGACCCTAAAACTAAAAGATATTCGAAAGATAAGTACGTAAGCTCTTTCGTAGGGTTTGTGCCGGCCGACGACCCGAGGATTGCAATGATAGTTGTAATCCATGAGCCGAAAGGGGCCATATACGGAGGCCTGGTGGCAGGACCTGTCTTTAAGCAGATCGCCAATCAAGCGCTTTCGTATTTAAGCGTGCCGAGAGATGACTCGGCGGAGAAGCGACTGCTGCTTGTCTCAAAAAACATAGGCAATGGGCAATAGGCAAGAGGCAATAGGACACAGATGAAAAAAATGGAAATAAAGTTAAGTGACGTAATCGATCGTGATTTTGAGGTAATCGGTGATGCATCGAGGGACATCTCCGGCGTTGTATATGATTCCAGGATGGTCAAGGGAGGAGAACTTTTTGTTGCGGTGCGGGGTGAAAAATTGGACGGCGGGAATTTCATAGAGGATGCCATCAGGAAAGGAGCGGTTGCCGTTATGTACGATCATAAAGACCCGCTGCATGCCGGCGTGCACTTGATGGAGAAAAAATATCCTGAAATCACCTGGATCCGCGCTGCCGATATAAGGGACGCCCTGGCCAGTGTCGCTGATCGCTTTTACGGGCAGCCCTCCGGGGAAATAGTTGTGATCGGAATCACAGGAACAAACGGTAAAACTACGACATCATATATTGTCAGGTCTATACTGACACAGTGGGGGCAGGAGGCCGGGTTGATTGGGACTATTAATTATTTGATCAAAGACGCGCTCTATGAGGCCCCCCATACCACGCCCGAAGCTCCTGATTTCCAGTGCCTCCTCAGAGCGATGAAGGAGGCCGGCTGCGGCTTTGTTATTTCTGAGGTCTCATCACATGCCCTTGCGCTGAAAAGGGCGGATTACACCCGCTTCAGGGTTGCGGTGTTCACGAACCTTACCAGAGACCATCTCGATTTCCACCCTACGATGGAAGAATATTTCAAGGCAAAAGAGCGTCTCTTCACCGAACTGCTGGCAGAGGATGGTATTGCGGTCATAAATATAGATGATGCCCGCGGGACAGAGCTTGCCCGGATTTTGAGGGACCTGAAGCCGTCAGTCAAGGTGATGACTTATGCGCTCGATAATAAAGAGGCGGATGTCACGGCCTTTGATATAAAGACGTCGTTTGAGGGGACTTCGTTCAAAGCGCGCCTGGGTGAAACTGAGACGGAGATCATGTCTCAAATGGTCGGCAAAATAAATGTGTACAACGTTCTTGCCGCGTTCTGCACGGCGTCAGCGCTTAATGTGCCAATTAAAGTCATAAAGGAGGGAATTGCGATGGCCGGATTGGTCAAAGGAAGGTTTGAGAAGGTTGATATGGGACAGGACTTTCTTGCTGTAGTGGATTATGCGCACACCGAAGATGCGCTCGAGCGACTCTTGATGACAGCCCGTCAGTTGCTGGAGGCATATCGCTTTGTCGGGAAAACCGAAAATATCATGAAGGAAAAAAGGCGACAGTTCGCCATGCCCGCGAGAGAAGAGCAGGAGAAAGAAAGAGGCAAGATCATTACTGTCCTCGGGTGCGGAGGCAACAGGGACAAGGGCAAACGGTCAAAAATGGGTGAAATCGCCTCGAGGTTGAGCGATTTTGTCATTGTCACCTCGGACAATCCCAGGAACGAGAACCCCAAGACAATCATCAAAGATATTGAAAAAGGGATAAAGGGCGACAGTTATATTGTGATACCCGACCGGAACGTTGCTATCAGCATGGCAGTAGAACTTGCTTCGTCCGGAGACATTGTGCTGGTAGCCGGCAAAGGCCATGAAGAGTATCAGGAGATACAGGGCATACGCCACAGTTTCAGCGACAGGACCGCCCTTGAAAATGCCATAAGGAGGACGATCGCCAGGCCAGCTTTTGGAGGTGGAAGTACGTTTGCAGGTCTTTATAACAACCGGCAAGACAAAAGAGAATGCTCATGCTGAAGAGGCAAAAAATATGACTGCCTGCTTTCACAAAAAGAGCGGCAGTGGAGAGGTTGAACGATGCTGAGCGCCAGACGGATACTTGATGCAACCTGCGGGTCCATTATCACGGATGATACAGCAAGGCCCCGGACAGCGGCGCAGCTTTCGGAGGACATCCTTTTTTCAGGCATTTCTATCGACTCAAGGACCGTCAGGGAGGGGGAATTGTTTCTGGCCTTAAAAGGCGATCGTTTTGACGGCCATGATTTTGTTCAGGACGCACTCAAGACAGGAGCAGGAGCTATAATCAGCCACGGCAGGGCTGTCCGGCACGCTGCCGGCAAAAGCACCATACTTGTCGGTGATACTCTACTTGCTTTGCATGCTATAGCGCACTCTATTCGAAAACAATTCGGCGGCAGCGTTATCAGCGTTGTCGGCAGCAACGGCAAGACAACCACCAAAGAACTCATAGCGTCAGTTCTCGGAGTAAATCTGAATGTGCTTAAGACGTCGGGCAATCTCAACAACCACATAGGCATGCCGCTTTCGATAACGAAAGTGCAGGAGTATACAGAGGTCATGGTGCTCGAAATGGGTACCAATAAAGCCGGCGACATCAAAGAGCTTTGCGCTATAGGGCTGCCGGACACGGGAGTGATTACCAACATCGGGCAAGAGCATCTCGAAGGGTTCGGTTCATTGGCCTCTGTGCGCGATTCTGAACTCGAAATATTGCCCCATGTGAGAAAATTGATTATAAATGCCGATGACGCATTTCTGATGGAAGGCATTGAAAATAGATTTAAGGGCCGGAGCATAACCTTCGGCATCAAGACCGGCGCCGCCGACATAAGGGCGGAGGGGATAGAACTTGCGGACAGTGCAACGAGATTTGTGCTGTGCACCGGCAGCGGCCGCATCGTTATTGAGTCCAGGCTTCCCGGACGCTTTAATATATATAATTCTCTTGCGGCAGCGGCCACGGCACATTCAATGGGTTTTACTCTCGAGGACATCAAAAAGGGCCTGGAATCTTTTAGCGGCTTACCCATGAGATCGGAAGTTCTGGTCCGCGGGGGAGTGACATATATCAATGATGCTTATAATGCCAATCCGTCATCTATGGAAGAATCGGTCAAGGAGCTTGTAAGGCGCGCAAAGGAAGGACATGAGCGCAGGAGGGCCATTGCTGTGCTCGGCGATATGCTGGAACTCGGGACCTTCAGCGCGGATGCACATACAAAGCTGGGGAGGTGGCTTTCCGGGTTGCCTTTAGATCTCCTTATAGGGGTCGGCCCGATGATGTCATTGACGGTAGAGGCCTCCAAGAAAGATGGCGTCGCCGCAGAAAATGCGAGGGATGCCGCCAGGGAGCTTGAAAAGCTTGTCAGGGAGGGGGACGTTGTTTTAATAAAAGGATCGCGCGGAATGAAGATGGAAGAGGCGCTGGAGATGCAGCCGGGATGCAAAAATAAAAAGGGAGATAATTAATGCTTTACGAACTGCTTTACAGTCTCCATAATTATTTTAGTCCGCTCAATGTATTCCGCTATATTACTTTCAGGACCTCGCTGGCATCGCTGACCTCACTTATAATGACCCTCATAATAGCGCCGAAAATAATCCGCTGGCTTAAACAAATAAGCGTTACGCAGCAGATAAGGTCCAATGGGCCGAAAACCCATCTTGCCAAGGCGGGGACGCCGACAATGGGAGGCATCATCATTGTCATCTCCATTATGACGGCTGTTCTACTGTGGGGCAATTTCAGGAATGTGTATACGTGGGTGTTGTCGATCACCCTGCTAGGCTTCGGGGCTGTCGGTTTTATAGATGATTATCTCAAAGCAGTAAAGAGGGACCCGCAGGGATTGCGCGCCTGGTATAAATTCGGGGCGCAGGTGCTGATCGCCCTTGCCATAGGCATTTTCCTGTATATGAACCCCCGCGACTCTTACAACACAGTCCTCAGCATCCCTTTTTTTAAAAAGTGGCTTTTTGATCTTGGCTGCTTTTATATACCTTTTTCAGTATTTGTTATTGTGGGGTCTTCCAATGCCGTGAATCTCACCGATGGCATAGATGGTCTTGCAATAGGGCTTGTTGCCATTGCCGCGCTTGCAAACGTCGCTCTCGTGTATGTTTCGGGCCATGCGCTCTTTGCCAGGTACCTGCAGGTGTTGTATCTGCCGGGGATCGGGGAGCTGACTGTATTTTGCGGCGCCATGGCAGGGGCGGCCCTCGGCTTCCTCTGGTTCAATTCATACCCGGCGGAGGTTTTTATGGGGGATGTGGGCTCTCTCGGGCTGGGCGGCGCCCTGGGGACCGTTGCAGTGGTCACCAAAAATGAGATCGTACTGGCTGTGGTCGGCGGTATTTTTGTCATAGAAACGATCTCGGTCGTGATCCAGGTTCTGTCGTTCAAGCTTACCGGCAGGCGGATTTTTAAAATGGCCCCCCTGCACCACCATTTCGAACTTAAGGGATGGCAGGAACCGAAGGTCATCGTTAGATTCTGGATTGCAGGGATAATCCTTGCTTTATTTAGCCTTGCGACATTAAAATTGAGGTGATGGAAATGAGGAGACTAGTAACTGTGCAACTATTTTTTGTTCTTTTTTTTCTGCTGTTTGCGGGAAGGCCTGCATGGAATGATGCATATGCCGCTGAAGTAGGCGCGCGTGCCGCAGTGGTGATCGACGGCGCTACCGACAAGATTTTGTATGCTAAAAATCCTGACTCGAAACTTCTTCCAGCCAGCACAACAAAGCTTGTCACCGCTATGGTCGTCCTGGACAACATCAGCCCTGATGCCGTAATTACTATAGGGGCGACTGCGGCCGATACCCCTTCTGTCACTCCGCATTTGAGGACCGGCGAGCGTTTTAAGGTGAGGGACATCCTGTACCTCGCGCTGATGAGGTCCGTCAATGGCGCAGCTGTTGCCCTGGCCGAAGCGACAGCCGGGTCTGAAGAACGGTTTGTCGCTTTAATGAATGAGAAGGTCTCCAGCCTGGGGGCCGAGAATACGCGGTTTGTTAATGCAACCGGATTGCCCGCTCCCGGCCAGTACATTACTGCTTTGGATCTTACCAAAGTGATGAAGGCGTCCCTCCAGTATCCTTTAATAAAGGAAATTATCAATACGAGGACAATGGATATTCATTCCACTGAGGGAAGGCGCATCTTTGTAAAAAGCACCGACCAGCTCCTTTGGGTAGACGATGAGCTTCTCGGAGGAAAGACCGGCTATACCCGTGCGGCACGTCATTGCTTTGTCTGCGCTGCGCAAAAGGGAGGCAATACGCTGATCAGCGCTGTCCTGGGAGAATCGGTGAGGGACGACCTTTGGCGTGATTCACAAACTCTTCTCAACCGCGGCTATGATGTAATTACGCAGAAAACCGAACCGGTGATTTATTTCAGCAATGTCGAAGATACTCCGGTAGTGCTCGCTGCATATAAAGGCGGGGCCGATAAACGACACAAAATCGCCCGGCACAGGACCAGCAGAGGCGCGCGGTTGGCTGCGCACAGGCACAGGACAAGAATAGCCGGGAAAATCTATAAGAAGAGAAGAGGCGGCCAGGTAAAAATCGCAAAAAGGGGCAAGAGATTATCGGCAAAGAATCTGTCATAGTATCTCCCCTTGCCGGTCTTGGAAGAACGACAATGGATGTGAAGGGCAGGAAGGTTGTTGTTGTCGGTCTTGCGAGGAGCGGGGTTGGCGCCGCCAACCTGCTTCATCGGCTAGGCGCGTTGGTCACTGTTACCGATAAAAAAAAACCTGAAGAGCTGGGGCCGTATATCCGGGAACTGCGGAGCGGCATACGGCATTCCCTGGGCGGCCATCCGGCGGAATTATTCGAGGCAGCAGACCTTATTGTAGTCAGCCCCGGTGTGCCTCTTTCCATTTCTCCATTGAAGGCGGCTTCGGAAAGAGGTGTCACGATAATCGGCGAGTTGGAGCTTGCCTATCAGGCGGCCTCCGGTCATAAAACAGCGTTCCTTGCCGTAACCGGCACCAATGGCAAATCAACTACAACCTCTCTGCTGGATGCTATGCTGAAAAGGGGAGGTTTTTCGACGCTCCTCGGCGGCAACATCGGGAACGCACTGACCCCTGCGCTGGTTGAAATTAACGGCGGCGCCATGCAATTCCCCGATTTTATTGTGGCGGAAGTCTCCAGTTTTCAACTCGATACAGTACACGCCTTCAAACCTCACGGAGCGGCAATCCTCAATATAACGCCGGACCACCTGGACCGCTATCGCTCCATGTCGGATTACATAGACTCGAAGTGCAGGATTTTTTTGAATCAGGACCGGGCGGACTTTATCGTACTGAATGCGGATGACCCTATGACCGGGGAGATAGTGAAAAGGACAGGGAGTCATTTGCCTCATATGGGGCCCCGGATTTTTTATTTCAGCCGGCAGAAAGAAATTTCGGGGGCCTATTATAAAAATGGAGTCATTTATTTCAGCCTGCCCGGATTATCTTCCTTCACTCTGCATCCATCCGCCTTTAAGATAAAGGGCGTGCATAATATCGAAAATGCCATGGCGGCGTCGGTAATGGCGCTGTTGTCTGGATGCGGGGCAGACGCCGTTGCAGGGGCACTGGAGGAATTCCCCGGTCTGGAGCACAGGCTTGAAATTGTGCGTGAGCTGCACGGTATTACTTTCATTAACGATTCGAAAGGGACTAATGTCGGCGCTGTCGTAAAATCACTCGAAAGCTTTGATGCCCCTATTGTCCTAATTGCCGGAGGGAGGGACAAGGACGGAGATTTTACCGGGTTGAGGCCTTTTATCAGAGACAAGGTGAAAGCGCTTGTCCTTATCGGCGAAGCCGGGGACAAAATAAAAAATGCTTTGGACGGCAGCACGGAAATATTTATGGAAAACAGTCTTGGGGAGGCTGTTGTGAAGGCGAGGGAACTTGCAGCTCCCGGGGATGTCGTGCTGCTTTCTCCGGCATGCGCCAGCTTTGACATGTTCAGAGATTTTGAACACAGGGGAAGACAGTTCAAGGAACTCGTGGGAAACCTATGAAACAGTCATATGACCGGTGGCTTCTGTTTGTCGTGCTCCTGCTGTTACTGGTCGGTTTGACGGCTGTCTACAGTTCCACATCTGTGATTTCCCCTGACCTGCTCGAGAAGTTCCATAAAAAAGGGGTAATGGTCAGCCAGTTCGGTTTTATTAGAAAACAGCTCTTAACAATGGGACTGGGGCTGATCGCCATGTTTATAGCCTTTAAGATGCCGCTCAGTCTGGTGCGGAAAATGTCGATCCCCCTGCTTGTCATATCGCTGGCCTGTTTGCTGATGGTTTTTACAAAATTAGGCATCACCGCAGGCGGGGCCAGGCGGTGGATAAGGATCTGGCCTTCCACTTTTCAGCCCTCTGAACTTGTAAAGTTATGTATGGTGCTGTTTTTGTCCTGGTACATGAGCAGGGCGCAGTACAGCAAGGAAAAATTCGGTTCGTTTCTCGTCCCGATATTTATTATGGGAGCGTTCCAGGTTGTCTTCCTCAAACAGCCTGATTTCGGCGCTGCGATGAGCCTGTGCCTGCTGACCATGTCAATGCTTTTTCTTTCAGGTATAAAATTGCGCTATATTTTTTCTCTCGGGATATTGCTGATACCTGTTGTAACTAAGCTCCTGTATGAACCATATCGCTGGAAGAGGGTCACAGCATTCCTTGACCCGTGGAAAGACCCGCAGGGCGGCGGGTTCCAGCTTGTACAGTCATTTATTGCGCTCGGAAGCGGCGGACTTAGCGGCGTCGGACTTGGCGAAGGCAAACAAAAGCTTTTTTTTCTGCCCGAGGTGCATACGGATTTTATTTTCTCCATGATCGGAGAAGAATTAGGCTTCATAGGGGCCGCTCTCGTGACTCTCCTTTTTTTCATATTCTTTCTGAAGGGCATTTCAATTGCGCGGAAAGCGGCGGAGCCTTTCCACTACTACCTTGCCTATGGCTTATCCATAATGATCGCCATACAGGCCCTCTTTAATTTTGCGGTGGTCACCGGCATGCTTCCGACAAAGGGGTTGCCGCTGCCGTTTATAAGCTATGGTGGTTCATCTCTCATTACCAATATGACTGCCGTAGGCTTGCTGCTGAACGTCTCTAAGAACCGCCAGGGGGCTGAAGCAGAGCGTGACAAGCTCTCCGCGCGCAGGCAGTCCTTAAGTCCTGATGCGAATACTGTGCCCTCGCTGAGCGGAAGCCGGGCTGACGGCCATTCGCTTCCGTCATCAGGCAGGTATCAATGGCAGAGAGGATACTGGCACAGCCGTGAGAACAGGCGGACCTCCGGGACGCGGAGGCTGATCGGGTTCCGTGGCGGACCGCGGCGATGAAAGTTGTCATTGCCGGCGGCGGTACCGGAGGGCATCTCTTCCCGGGGATCGCAGTAGCTGAAGAGCTAAGTGGGAGAGGTGTTGCCGGAGATATACTCTTTGTCGGGACTGTTCATGGAATAGAGGCGCGCGTAATTCCACGGGAAGGCTATGCGATTAAATTTGTCAGGGCTGAAGGTCTCGTCGGCAAATCATTTTTCAGGAAAGTAAAAGCGCTTGCTGTTTTCGTCTTGTCGGTTTTTGATTCCTTCCGTACCATCAGGCTTGCGAGACCGGCTCTTGTTATCGGTGTCGGGGGTTACGCATCTGTCGGCATGCTGCTGTCGGCACACATTAAAGGCATACCGACCATGATACTGGAACAGAATTCGGTGCCTGGCTTTGCAAATAAATTCCTGGGGAGATTTGTCGACGCCGTTGCCGTTACTTATCAGGAAAGCATCGGCTATTTTCCTGCCGGAAAGACCTTTTTGACCGGAAACCCTGTAAGGAAACATATGCTGCACAAAGATGAGCTGAGAGCTAATGAATTATTCCCGCTCGACAAAAAAATGTTTACGGTTTTTATTTCGGGCGGTAGCCTGGGCGCCAGCAGCATAAACAACTCCATTATAGAGGCGTTGAATTACTTGCTGGATTTAAGGCAAAATATTCAGTTCCTTCATCAAACAGGGGACAAGGACCATGAGAAGGTAACTGAGGCATACAGAAGGCTTGGATTTAAGGGCATTGTGGCGCCTTTTATATATCAGATGGCAGAAGCTTACTGTGTCGCCGACGTGGTCATCTGCAGGGCCGGAGCCACAACTTTGGCTGAAATAACGGCCATAGGAAAACCGGCGCTCTTAATTCCTTATCCTCATGCTGCCTCGAACCATCAGGAGTACAATGCAAGAAAGCTTGAGGACATGGGCGCTGCGAGGATAGTGCTGGACAAATCATTGACCGGTGAGGTGCTGGCGGACTGTATCAGGGAGCTTTACGGCGACGAACATGCGCGTCGTGAAATGCAGAATGCCTCTGCGATGTTCGGCAGGATCGACGCAGCGGAAAAAGTCGTTGATGTCGCACTGAGCCTGATAAAGAAGAAAAAAGGTCATGGGTAATAGGTTATGGGTAATAGGTTGTTGAATAAACTTTTATAAATTTTCCTATTGCCCATCACCTATAACCTATTACCTGTTCTTTGGAGGAATTATATGTTTAATACATACAGGGTCGTTCATTTTGTCGGCATCGGCGGCGTTGGTATGAGCGGAATCGCCGAGGTGCTGCACAATCTTGGATATGAGGTGACAGGCTCTGATCTCAGGGAAACTGAGACGACGCACAGATTGAAAAACCTGGGGATAAAGGTATACATAGGACACGCCGGCGAAAATATAGACCATGCTCATGTAGTGGTGATATCTTCGGCTGTCTCGCCTGCCAATCCTGAGGTGGTTGAGGCAAAGAAGAGATCTATTCCTGTTATTCCCCGCGCTGAAATGCTTGCCGAACTGGGCAGGCTGAAATACGGCATACTGATAGCAGGGGCGCACGGCAAGACAACCACTACATCACTTATTGCTACAACGCTCGGCGAGGGAGGGCTGGACCCTACAGTGGTTATAGGCGGGAAGCTTAATGCCATCGGCAGCAATGCGAAGCTTGGACAAGGTGATTATATAGTTGCCGAAGCGGACGAAAGTGACGGATCGTTTCTCAAACTTAACCCGACGATAGCGGTCATTACCAACATTGACAGGGAACATATGGACTTCTTTAAGGATATGGAAACTTTGAAGTCGGCTTTTTTAGCTTTCATCAATAAGATACCTTTCTACGGAATTGCCGTTGTTTGCGCAGAGAACAGATATACAAGAGAAATCATCCCTCATATAGAACGGAAGGCGCTGACATATGGCCTCAGCGATACTGCGGACATATTTGCCAGTAACATCAGGAACGAAGGGACCAGGATGAGCTTTGAGCCGGTTATGCGCGGGCTCTCTCTGGGAAACTTCACCATACCTATCCCAGGCCTGCACAATGTTTTGAACAGTCTTGCGGCAATAGCTACCGCCGTGGAACTCCAAATTCCTGTAGACGTAATTTCAAAAGCTCTCAGTAAATTTAGCGGGATACACCGCAGGTTCGAGTTTAAGGGAGAGGCGAAGGGTGTAAGAGTTTATGACGATTACGGGCACCATCCGTCGGAAATAGCTGCTACGCTTAAAGCCGCCCGTGAATGCTTTGCGAACAACAGGCTCATTGTTTTATTTCAGCCCCACAGGTTCACGAGGACCAGGGACCTGATGGACGAGTTTGCCGCGAGTTTCACGGCTGTGGACAGGCTTTATCTTATGGATATCTACCCTGCAGGGGAGCAGTCGATAGAGGGAATTACCGCAGATGTTCTCTTAAGAAATATCAAAAAAGCCTCCACCGGCGCAATGCATTATGAAGCCGGACGCAGGGAAATGGCTGAAGAAATTATCTGCGAACTAAGGCCCGGCGATGTGCTCCTCACACTTGGGGCCGGGGATGTCTATAAAGTGGGAGAGGAAATACTGAAGGGAATGAGCAATGCGGCGTGAATCGGTCATGTTTGACACAACTAAAAGTTGACCGGTAAAATTACTGAGGAGTTCATAAGCAAGACCACATTGTGCGTCATTCCCGCGCTTAGAAGCGCCTACTGTTGGCGAAGGCGGGAATCCAGGGTTCGACAAACGCACCATGACACGTCACCCTGCGCTTGTGAAGGGTGGATGCCCGATTAAGAACTTCGGGCATGACAGATTACGATATGCGCGCCTCAACTTATGATCTTATTAGTAATTGCGCTGCATGGGTTAACACAATATGTCAGGGAGTAACAATAAATGATAACTGATAAGCGCATAGGTGTCCTTGCCGGCGGCACGTCCGCGGAAAGGGAAGTCTCTCTTAAAAGCGGCAATGCTGTTTACAAGGCACTGACAGATCTGGGCTATGATGCGGTTTTTATTGATGTGTCGGACAATATTTGTCAGGACATCAGGGAAGAGGGTGTGAAGATAGCTTTTGTCGTGCTCCATGGCGGACAGGGTGAAAACGGGGCGATTCAGGGCATGTTGGAGGTCATGGGCGTCCCTTATACAGGCTCCGGCATCCTGGCCTCTGCATTGGCAATGGATAAAGAGAGGTCTAAGATGGTGTTTCTTTCCCGTGATATTCCGGTCGCTCCTTTCATTGCGGTAAGCAGGAAAGAGGTGAAGAATCTTGGAAAGACCGGCTCTGAGGCGGTTACAGCTGCCGCAGATTTCCCTTTGCCGTGGGTTGTCAAGCCTGCAACAGAAGGATCGAGCATAGGCGTCAGTTTAGTGAAGGGCGGGGGCGAGTTGGCAGCGGCATTGGAGGAAGCATTTGTTTATGGGGAGAGAGTCCTTGTCGAACGCTATATAAAAGGGAAAGAGATCCAGATCGGGATTCTCGGGCAGATGGTGCTGGGCGGCGTAGAGGTGAGACCCTTAAGAGAGTTTTATACATACGAGGCAAAATATACCCCCGGTCTTACAAACTATATATTGCCTCCTGAAATAGGTCCTTCAGCCTACGATATGCTTAAAGCAGCGGCCTTGCGGGCCCATAATGCACTCGGGTGCAGCGGAGCGACACGGGTTGATTTTATTTTGGACGAGTTCAATAATCCTTTTCTGCTTGAAGTCAATACAATACCGGGAATGACCGCAACGAGCCTTTTGCCTAAAATAGCCGGGCTTGCCAAAATAGAGTTCCCGGACCTCATTGAGAAGATACTTGCATTGGCACTGCACGGGGATGAATAGATGTCCGGGTTAACAGGTTGATTGTCCCCCTTTTTTAAAAGGGGAAGGGGGGATTCAGGGGAAATGTCAAGTCGGAATATCAGGACCTTACAGAGGAAGAAAGAAAAGAAGCGATTCTATTATCTGGTCATACCTCCTCTTCTCGCCGTTGTGCTGTGCCTCTCTGTTTTTTCCCTGATAAGGCATCTTTTGCATGTAACAGAAATAGTCTTCATAGGAAACCACCATCTTAAAAATGAAGAGTTGAGCGCACTGTGTAAGATCAGGAAAAAAAGTGAGCTGTTTGGCGTTTCCGGCAGGGACATTTACCAGGGCCTTAAGCAGTCCCCGTGGATCAAGGACGCCGTGGTAAGGAAAGAATTATCAGGCTTGGTCCTTATTAAGGTAACGGAACGTCTGCCTGTCGCATTGCTGAGCATAGCTGATAAACCTTTTTTGATAGATAACGAGGGCATCGTGCTCGAACAGATGAAAGAGGGATCTATATTGCTTCTGCCTGTCATAAAAGGCATTGACCCTGTCAGGAACAGGGAAACCTACGCCGGGGCCGTCAGGTTTGCAGGGGTCCTTTATGATAAAAGAGTGGTATCATATAACGGCGATGTCGAAATTACGGGGCAGAAACCCGAGGATCTTTCCCTGAAAATTGACAACATAGTGATCAAGGTCGGTATGGGTGACTTTGAAAAAAAACTGGAGAGACTTGCGTTTGTGAGAGATGAAATACAGAAAAGAAACATCACTGTCGAGTGTATAGATCTCAGGTTTGCCAATAAAATCATTGTTAAGCCGGTGTCTCAGGAACCCCCGGGCGGCGAGACGACAGAGGCGGCGCATAATGGAAAGAAGAAAAAGAACTAACAGCGGGAATATCATAGTCGGACTTGATGCGGGAACGACAAAGATATGTTCTATTATGGGCGAGGTTAGTGAAGAGGGTATTTCGGTGCTTGCGGTCAGCAGCCATCCTTCGAACGGTCTGAAGAAAGGTGTTGTGATTGATATTGAAGTCACTGCAAACTCTATAAAGAAGACAGTTGCCGAGATTGAAGAAATGACCGGAACAAGTGTGCGGGAGGTTTATGTCGGGATTGCCGGGAGCCATATAAAAAGTTTCAACAGCTATGGCGCAGTCGGCATTAAGGGAAAAGAAGTGACCCATGATGACGTCGAGAGGGCCATTGATTCAGCCAGCGCGGTATACGTCCCCCTCGACAGGGAAATACTCCATGTGCTTCCAACGGATTTTATACTCGACGGACAGGACGGGATAAAAGACCCTGTGGGAATGGCCGGCGTCAGACTTGAGGTGAAGGTATACATAATTACCGGAGCGGTCACTTCAGTGCAAAACCTTCTGAAATGCTGCGAGCGGGCGGGGCTTGAGGTTGTTGATATAGTTCTGCAGCCGCTTGCGTCGGCAGAAGCCACGCTCACTTCCTACGAACGGGACATGGGTGTCATGCTTGTGGATATCGGAGGAGGCACTACTGATATAGCCCTTTACAAGGACGGATGGCTCAGGCATACGGCGGTACTGGGCATCGGGGGCAATCACTTCACCAATGATATTTCTGTCGGGTTGAGAGTCCCCTTTCCCGAGGCCGAGCGAATAAAAAAGAAATTCGGGACCGTGGCAGCGGTGGGGCTTTCCTCGGAAATGAACGATATGACCGGGGTGGATATTGTTGCCATCGACGGCCAGGTGAGGACCATTCCCAGGAAATATATTTCTGAAATACTGCAGCCGAGGAGCAAAGAACTCCTTGAACTTATCAGGCAGGAGATGCAGGCATTTGAGGGGGGCGTTGCCGTTTCAGGGGCCATACTTACCGGAGGTTCGTCTCTGCTTTCAGGCTTTGACAGGATGGCTGAGGCTATTCTGTCCATGCCGGTCAGGATCGGGTACCCCGTTCGGGCAGCTCACGAGGACCAGGGACAGGACGGCGAGCCTGCGAGGATCCAGGGGCTGAAGGGAGAATTCAATACCCCGATATATGCGACGGGTATAGGACTTGTTGTATACGGCGCCGAATCCTTAATGCCTGTCGAAGGGTCCACGTTCTCTTCTAATGTTTTCAATAAGATTGTTGCAAGGATGACCGATTGGTTTATGAGAATAATAAAGAAATAATTTTGAATGTTGAAAAAAAAGAATGAAACCGCAAAGATACCACAGAGTACACAGAGCACACAGAGTATTTCTCTGTGTGCTCGCTTAGAAGCGCCTACTTTTGGCTGTGGTTTGGTTGTCTCTGTGTTCTCAGTGGTTAATGTTTATCAATAGAATTAATTTTGAGGGAGGCTGTTATGTTTCAATTGGATGAAGTGAGCAGGCTGGTTGCGAAAATAAAGGTAATCGGTGTTGGCGGAGGGGGAGGTAATGCCATAAACAGTATGGTCTCCGCCGATATCTTCGGTATAGAATTCGTTGCCGTCAATACGGACAAACAGCACCTTGAAGCGTCCCTGGCCCCTGTAAAAGTTCAGATCGGGGAATCGCTGACTAAGGGACTGGGGGCCGGGTCCAACCCTGTTGTAGGCAGGCAGGCTGCTCTCGATGATAATGATTCCCTTATGAGTGTGATCGAAGGCGCGGATATGATATTTATTACCGCAGGCATGGGCGGAGGCACCGGCACCGGCGCGGCTCCGGTTATAGCCAATCTGGCTCAGGAGTTGGGGATTCTTACCGTCGGAGTTGTGACCAGGCCTTTTTACTATGAGGGCAGAAAGCGCGCCATTAACGGAGAAGAAGGCATAAGAGAGCTTAAGAAGTGCGTTGATACGCTTATCGTTATTCCCAACGACCGGATACATCTGGTAGTTGAAAAAGGCACTCCCCTGCTGAAGTCATTCTCAATTGCCAATGATGTCCTCAGGCAGGCGATACAGGGGATTTCCGATTTGATACTGGTCCCCGGTCTTATCAATCTTGATTTCGCCGATGTAAAGGCTATAATGCAAAAAGCCGGCAGGGCGGTAATCGGGATGGGCAACGGAGAAGGTGAAAAAGGGGCCTTCGAGGCGGCCAAAAAGGCAATCTCAAACCCTCTCCTCGAAGAATCATCAATTGAGGGGGCCAAGGGTATTCTGATCAATATTACGGGTGGCCTGACCATGTCGCTCGATTCTGTTCAGGAGGCTGCATCCCTTATCCATGATTCGTCCCACGATGATGCGAATATAATTCTCGGCGCGGTCATAAATCCCGATATGGAAGATGGGGTGCAGGTCACAGTAATCGCCACAGGTCTTGAAGACAGGGTCGAAAAGGCCGAATTGCCGCAGATCAGGAAATGGACGCCGAAAAAAGATCCCGTCATCCTGAGAGGCTCCGAGAGAGTGCTGTCAAAGAACATCGGCATCACCTCAAAAGAATATTTAGAGGAATATAAATATCCCAAAGAGCCGGAAGTGTCCTGCGCGGAAATTACCGGCCAGGGACTTAAGGGACCTGCCGGCAATCCCGCAAACCCTCCTTTGGCAAAGGAAGAGACTGCTTCAGCCGGGCAGGGACCTATGGAGCTGGACAGTAGTGAACATCCTGAATTAATAAATAATTCCATATTCCCTGTTGAGGATGTTTTCGATGTGCCGACTTTTTTGAGGAAGAAGACATAACCTACATTGAACCGCGCCCTTATAGAAAAAGCTGATGCGCTGCTTTCCGGTGAGCAGGGCACTGTTTTTAAAGACCCTGGAGGAAGGATCTCCATCTGTCTGATCTACCCTAACACTTACAGGGTCGGCATGGCTAATCTCGGTTTTCAGGGTGTTTACGGCATGCTTAACGCCAGAGATGATGTGGTCTGCGAGCGGGCCTTCCTGCCTGACGAAGAGGACCTGACGCTTCATAAAAAGACCGGAACTCCGCTTTTTTCCCTTGAATCGAAAAGGCCTGTTGCGGCATTTGATATAGCGGCTTTTTCCGTCCCCTTTGAAAATGACTACCCCAATATACTCAGGATCCTGGACGCTGCAAAAATACCGTTACTGTCTGCGCGGCGAGACCGTTTTCACCCCATGCTTATTGCCGGAGGCGTATGCCCTTCATTTAATCCGGAACCTGTTGCGCCGGTATTCGATGTTATGTTTATAGGCGATGCAGAGGAGTCTCTAAATGAGTTCATCGAAAAATATAAGGCGGCAATGTCCTCAGGCAGGGTCAAGGAGGCCGTAAAAAAAACGGCGCTTTCCATTGAGGGCGTGTACGTGCCTGATTACTACTCCGTGCAATATCATAATGACGGCACACTTGCCGGAAGAACACCGCTGCACGATGCACCGGCAACAGTGACGCGGCGGCATTTCGGAGGACTCTCATCAGCGTCCGTCACCACCGCTATTGTCAGTGCGGGATCTGAATTTTCCAATATGTATCTTATAGAGGCGATGCGCGGATGTCCGTGGAGTTGCAGGTTTTGTCTTGTCGGGCATATGTATCGTCCGCTGAGAAAGAAAGGGCTTGCCGCTATCACGGATGAAATCCTGCATGCTAAACAATACACCGGCAAAATAGGACTGATAGGGCCGTCCCTGACCGATTACGGTCATATAAAAGAGGTGTTGGGCGTCAAGGGTGTCGATTTCTCGATCACATCTTTGCGGGCCTGCGCGAAGAGTGCGGAACTGGTGGAACTCCTCAAGGGGCATAAAAGTATCTCAATCGCACCCGAGGCGGGGACTGAACGAATGCGCAAGGTAATAGATAAAAAAATCAGTGAGGACGATATACTCGATACCTCTGCGCGCATTCTCGGAAGTGGGGTGGAGAACCTGAGACTTTATTTCATGATAGGGCTGCCGACGGAAACAGAGGAAGATATTTCAGGGATTGTGGATCTGGCAAGAAAAATCAGGCGGACCTCAAAGAGAGGCACTCTAGTATTGAGTGTCAGTACGTTTGTGCCAAAGCCGCTCACGCCGTTTCAGTGGCATGCCATGGGACCCCTGGGCGCCATAAAAGAAAAGCTTAAGTTGATCAAAAAAGCGCTCAGGGAAGACGGCAATATAAAAGTCTTTCACGATGTGCCGAAATATGCGTACCTGCAGGGCCTCCTTGCCAGAGGAGACCGCAGGGTGTTCAAGCTCATCGAGGCCCTGTCGAAGAACGGTGATGATATGAAAAAGGCATGTTCCGAAACAGGGACAGATATTGATTTTTATCTCTTCAGGGAGAGGGATTTCGAGGAAATACTGCCCTGGGATTTTATAAATTCGGATACCACGAAAGAACAGCTATGGAAGGAGTATGCATCGGCTCTAGGAAATCAGGGACCGGGGACCAGTAGACAGGAACCAGGAACCAGGAACTAGGAACTAGGAACTAGGAACCAGGAACTAGGAACTAGGAACCAGGAACTAGGAACTAGGAACCAGGAACCAGGAACTAGGAACCAGGAACTAGGAACCAGGAACTAGGAACCAGGAACTAGGAACCAGGGGGAAAATACAAAGAATCTTATCGCCTTTTCCTGGTCCCAGGCTACTGGTTCCTGGTCCCTGGAAACCGGCCACTTGATCCCCGAATGTGTGCTATAATTAACAGCATTAAAGTATTTTTTAAAAAACAACCTGGCTGCCCTAATTATGAGCAAATAAAAAAGGAGTGAAAAGTATGGCAAGAAGAATGATAACTGTTGACGGATGTACCGCATGCGCCCATGTTGTGCATGCAGTGAATGAGATTATTACGATTTATCCCATCACCCCTTCATCTCCCATTGCTGAGATCTGCGATGCAAAGTCTGCTGCAGGCATGGTGAATATCTGGGGTTCCGTGCCCAGAGTGAGCCAGATGCAGTCGGAGGCGGGCGTTGCCGGTTCGGTCCACGGTTCCCTGACTACAGGGGCCTTGACCACGACGATCTCCGCATCTCAGGGCCTGCTTTTAATTATACCGAACATGTACAAGATAGCCGGAGAGCTTATACCTGCGGTCTTTCATGTGACGGCCCGCTCCCTGTCCGCGCAGGCGCTCTGTATCTTTGGGGACCAATCCGATGTCATGGCTGCGCGAGCCACGGGTTTTGCGATGCTTTGCTCCCAGGATGTGCAGGAGGCGATGGACTTTGCCCTTATTGCTCAGGCCGCAACCCTTGAGTCGAGGATTCCCTTTGTTCACTTCTTTGACGGTTTCAGAACGTCTCACGAGGTACAGAAGATCGAAGAGCTGACCTTTGACGATATGAAAGCGATGATCGACAATGACCTTGTAATAGCCCACCGCATGAGGGGTCTCACTCCTGACCGTCCTGTCCTGCGAGGCACAGCCCAGAACCCGGATGTCTATTTCCAGGGAAGGGAGACAGTGAACAAATTCTATGATGCAACGCCTTCAATCGTGCAGAAGGCCATGAACAAGTTTGCCGGCGTAGCAGGCAGACAATATAACCTCTTTGATTACTACGGCCACCCTGAAGCCGAGCGTGTGATCGTTATTATGGGTTCGGGAGGGGAAACCGTGCTCAGCACGATCAATGCGCTGAACGCAAAAGGGGAAAAACTCGGACTGGTGCAGGTCAGGCTCTTCAGGCCCTTTGATACCGATGCCTTTGTCCAGGCCATTCCAGGCAGCGCGAAAACTCTCGCTGTCCTGGACCGCACAAAAGAACCGGGCGCGATCGGCGAGCCCCTCTATCTCGACGTGAGAACCGCCATTGGCGAGGCGATGGAAAAAGGGACTTCGCGGTTCAAGACCTACCCGAGGATCGTCGGAGGCCGCTACGGCCTTGGTTCGAAGGAGTTCACGCCGGCTATGGCAAAAGCGGTCTTTGATAACCTTTCACTTCCTGTGCCGAAGAACCATTTTACTGTGGGCATAAACGACGACGTCACGGGGACCAGCCTTGACTATGACGAGTCTTTTACTGTCGAGGGTAAAGACTCTTACAAGGCGATGTTTTACGGACTGGGGGCCGACGGCACGGTCGGTGCGAACAAGAATACAATAAAGATCATAGGCTCTGTTACAAACAACTTTGCTCAGGGTTATTTTGTCTATGACTCCAAGAAGTCGGGTTCCATCACCACCTCTCACCTTCGCTTCGGCAAGGACAAGATACTCAATCCCTATCTCGTGTCGTCAGCCGACTTCATAGCGTGCCACAATCCTACGTTCCTCGAAAAGTATGACATGCTGTCACACGCGGAGGATGGGGCGACTTTCCTTCTGACCACCGCGCACCCCAAGGACAAGATATGGGACACCCTGCCGGTTGAAGTGCAGGAGCAGCTCATTGCAAAGCGCATGAAGTTCTTCATTATCGACGCCATATCGCTCGCCGAGGAAATAGGTCTCGGGGGTAGGATCAATATGATAATGCAGACGGCGTTCTTCGTTATCTCGGGAATAATTCCGAAAGATGACGCTATTAAGGCCATCAAAACCGAAATCAAGAAGACTTATATGAAAAAAGGTGATGCGGTTCTCGAAATGAACTATTCAGCCGTGGACAGGGCGCTTCAAAACATAGTTGAAGTGCCCATCCCTGCCAAAGTCACGAGCAAGATCCGGCTGAAGCCACCTGTGCCTGAAAATGCTCCTGAGTTCGTCAGGAATGTAACGGCAAAGATCATCGAGGGCAAGGGCGACTACCTGCCTGTTTCCGCCATACCGGCTGACGGCACCTGGCCGACCGGCACCACGCAGTATGAAAAGCGGAACATCGGCGTTCATATCCCTGTCTGGGAGCCGGAGATCTGCATTCAGTGCGGCCAGTGCTCCTTTGTCTGCCCGCACGGGACCATAAGGATGAAGGCCTACGACGCCGCCCTGCTGAAATCCGCTCCTTCCGGGTTCAAATCCGTCAATGCAAGGGGAAAGGAATTAGAGGGTCTGAAGTTCACCGTCCAGGTGGCGCCTGAGGACTGCACCGGGTGCGGCTCCTGTGTATTTAACTGTCCTGGTTTCAAAAAAGATGCTGAGGGCAAGAGGGTCCCGGATTTCAAGGCCATCAACATGAATGCCCAGGAACCGTTAAGGGCCCAGGAGGCGGAGAATTACTCGTTCTTCCTCGGTCTGCCTGAAACTGAGCCTTCCAGGTACAACGTTGCGACTGTCAAGGGAAGCCAATTCGTGAAACCTCTCTTTGAATACAGCGGCGCTTGCGGAGGGTGCGGAGAAACGCCATACCTGAAACTGCTTACCCAACTTTTCGGCGACCGCTTGCTCATAGGCAATGCGACCGGATGTTCATCGATTTACAGCGGGAACCTGCCGACCACGCCATATACAAAACGGAACGACGGCAGGGGACCCGCGTGGTCGAATTCCCTGTTCGAAGATAATGCCGAATTCGGCCTTGGTATGAGGCTGACTGTTGACAAGTTCAATGCGCAGGCATTGGAACTTATCGAGAAGCTGAGTCAGAATCCCGCATATGCCGGCACACGTGAACTATTTGGTTCGATAAAAAATGCAGATCAGTCGGACCTGGAAAAGATCGAACAGCTGAGGGCCCGTATTGGTGAGCTCAAAAAGATACTCTCGAAAGATAATTCAGCGGAAGCGAAGAGCCTGCTGTCCATGGCCGATTACCTCGTCAGGAAATCCGTCTGGGCGATAGGCGGGGACGGGTGGGCCTATGATATAGGATATGGCGGGCTCGACCAGGCCATGGCCTCAGGGGATAACATAAACATTCTTATTCTCGACACCGAGGTCTACTCCAATACCGGAGGACAAATGTCCAAGTCGACCCCTCTTGCAGCTACCGCCCAGTTTGCAGCCGGCGGAAAGAGGACGCCGAAAAAGAACATCGGTCTCATCATAGCTACTTATGGGAACGTATACATCGCCCAGGTTGCATTCGGCGCTAATCCGGCCCAGGCTGTGAAGGCATTCACCGAGGCCGAGGCATACAATGGCCCTTCGTTGATCATCGCTTATTCGACCTGCATTGCACAGGGAATTGATATGAGCAAGGGCATCGAAGAGCAGAAAAAAGCCGTGGCATGCGGCCACTGGCCCCTTTACCGTTATAACCCCGAACTCGAAGCACAAGGGAAAGGTCCGCTTGTCATCGACAGCAAGGAGCCGACAATTACCTTTGAGGAATACGCGTATAACGAGAACCGTTACAAGGCATTGAGGTCGAGCAAACCGGAGTTGGCTGCTGAACTCATGAAACAGGCCGAGAGTGATGTTAAGAGGAGATGGGAATATCTGAAACACAGGGCAAGCTGGAAGGCTCAGTAATAATTTTGAAGGGGCGCCCCGGGGGCGCCCCTTCATTTGTTTTTTTAGTATTCCTCCAGGTGATACCATTCGGGATTTTCGAGCCACGTGTCCGGTCTGTTCACGAAATCGATAATGTTTTCGAGAATGAGGTAATGCTTCCTTTCCTCATTCGCCACTTTCTTGAAAATGGTTTTTTGGATATCATCCTTTGACTCTTCGGCTTTTTCGACGTAAAAATCACAGGTTTTTTTCTCGAGGTCCTGGGCTTTGGTGTAAAGAGCCGCTTGAGTTGAATCTACCCCGGACGGCCCGTCTTCCTTCAGCCGGGCAAAGATGTTCTTGATGCCTTCAAGACTCTTTGAGTCAGTCTCCGGAGTCCGTTCATTCCTTTTCATTGCCTGGAAAATATTGTAATGGATCACCTCGGCATCTGCAAGCCTGGTCATGATATTTTTTATGCCCTTATTTTCTGTTTTGGCTGAGAGCTCCCGGTAATATGCTTCTCCATCTTTCTCCATCTGCATGGCATATGCAAAGATATCCATCAGTCCCTCCTGTACGGCAGATTCCTTTTTTAGTTTCCCGACAGCCGGCACCCCCGCAGGGAATTCAACCACGCTAATCCCCTGCGGGAGAACCCGGAGTATGACAAGCTATTTCTTTTGTTTTAACTCAAAAGCCTTTTGCGACTTTTCTGCAGCTGCCTCAGCCCTCCGGGCTGCATCCTCCGCCCTCTGAGCTGCCGCCTCTGCCTTAGCACCCGTGTCTTTGCAGCATTTCAACGCTTCCTCTGCCAATGCCTTGGCTTCGGCAGCCTGTTTTTTTGCCCCATCAACATCAGCCCCTGAGCTTTCAAGAGCGGCTACTTTAGTCTCCAGAGCCGAGACCCGGGCCTCAAGCTTGCTGATCCTGTCGACCAGAGGGTTCATCTGCTGCTGAACATAATCCTGTGAGGCACACCCAAAAGCAATAAGAACTGTTACAAAAGCCAAAAATAGCGTCCTTCTCATTTTTCCTCCTTGTATTTGAAATAACTGACTCCTAAAAAAACCGTACCACTAAATAAAGAGAATTGCAAGCGTTTGCTATTGTCCTGTCATTCCCGCGAACAGACTGTGTCACAATCACTAATCACAACTGAATTTATAAAGTCTTTTATATTGCGCAGTCATTCCAATTATTCCGTCATTGTCTCGAAAGTCGTCATCCCCGAGATCTTTTAGCGGGGATCCAGGGGACAACATAAAATGGATTCCCGCTAAAAGGATCTGCGGGAATGGGACAGGCGTTAGGGTACTTTCATGTCCCTTTGTGAGCTTGGCTCATGAGGATTCCCGCAGGTAGTAAGCGGGAATCCAGAAAAATCAGAGGACTGGATTCCGGGTCACGCCCGGAATGACGGCAAAATATGTAAAGAACTTTTGGGACGTGACACGATATGCGTGCCTTTACTAATGACGGTAAAATATGCAAAGGACTGTTTGGTGCAGGACATTAGAGCCCCCAATACATCATCATTTTTCGCAGCGCTGCTATGAGTGTGGTAGAATAATGCTTGAAAGATTGGCCTGACGGCTGCAGAGTTGCCTGCAGCCGATATCCGGATTGGCACAACTGAGGAGGCAATTAATGAGTAGACTATCGCTCATAGCGCTGTCGGCTTTTTTTGCCGTGACTATTGCAAACTGCTCAACTATAGATTACCCGCATCATAAAGGGGACAGCAATGTGTACCATCTGAATGGCGCTCCGAAACCGTTCGAAGCCGGCGATCCGGCGACCGCGAAATATAAGGCATATGTTGCTCCGTATAAGGTCGGCGAGGAACGCTATGGAAAGCAGGAATTTCGCACAGTCGATTACTCGGAATTCATCAAAGCGGCCCTTGCCAGGAAGTTTGGCGGCAGTCTGGCTTTTGTGGACCAGGCAGGGCACGCGAACATAGTAATTGATATGAGGAACAAGGTGAGCGCATTTGACCCGAAATCCTCCGCCTTTATTTACATTACTGCCAAAGTCAACGGCGTTTTTGTTACTGCAAAGGGAGAGGTTCACTACCTCAAGCCGCACTGGCCCCCCACGTCTGATGATCTGGTCTCCGAGGTCGGTGCCGCTGCGGAGGCCCTTGTCTCGGTCCTCAAGGAAATGCCTGACGGTACGATAGGGGTGTCACCGCTGAATTTATACGAAGATAAGGACACATACTATTTCAGCGAACGGAACGGTGTGTCGGTCATGCAAGGTCCATTAGGATACAATGTGGCAAAGCGCATAGAGGTTGATTGAAGCCCTAAGAATCTTTTATTTTCGGCAGAGTAAAGAAAAATGTGGCGCCTTGATCCACGGCGCTTTGGGCCCAGACTCTCCCGCCATGACGGCTGATAATGCGTTGTACATTCGCAAGCCCGATACCCATGCCTTCAAATTCGTTCCGGCCATGGAGACGCTGGAACACGCCGAAGAGTTTTTTTACATATTTCATGTCAAATCCTACTCCATTGTCTTTGATGGAACAAGTGAATCTATCTCCATCGTCCCCGCATCGGATCTTGATTTCAGCCTGCGGACGGGAACTTGTAAACTTGACTGCATTGGAGATGAGATTAACCATTACAAGCTTCAGCAGCGACCCGTCACCGAGGACTTCAGGGAGTTCATCTATCTCCCATCTGACCTCCCGGCCCTTCAGTTCGGCCTGCATCTCGCTGATAGCTTCGCTCACAACGGCATTTAAATTGACCCTCCCCATCTTCATATGCGAACGTCCAAGGCGCGAAAAGTTCAGTAGATCATCGATAAGCGAGCTCATTTTTTTTGCGGCCCCGGATATAGTTTTCATATAATCCAGGGTTTCGATATCAGGGTAGTCCCCCAGCCTTTGTTGCAACAACTCCACAAAGCCTGAAATATGGCGCAGAGGGGCGCGAAGATCGTGAGAGACTGAATAGGCAAATGCGTCCAATTCCTTGTTGGCTGCGGACAGTTCTGCGACCTGGAACTTCAGTTGCTCGTTGAGAGCCCGTATCTGTGCTTCCGTCTTCTTGCGCTCGGTAATGTCGCGCTCCGTAGTGGCAATAGCTTCCATTTTCTTCCCAGCTTCGTCCCACACTGCTGTTGCGGTCAACCAGATATCTATGATGCTGCCGTCCTTCTTTTTGCGCTGAGTCTCGAAAGAAGCGGCGTCTTCCCCCCCGATCACTCTCCTGATCAGGCTGGCCGCTTCGTCGGCCATGCCGGAAGGCGTAAGGTCCTGAATGGTCATTCCCAGGGCCTCGGCTTCGCTCCACCCATACATATTCTGAGCACCCCGGTTCCAGGACAGTATCTTTCCTGCCTTGTCGAACAGAAGGACAGCATCATTCGAATCCGTCAGTACCGTGGCCAGCCGGCGGATCTGCTTCTCCGCCCGCTTCAGCCTGGTAACGTCGCTGAAGGTGACCACAACGCCGTCGATCGGTTTCTGCATTGAGCGGTATGGCATGACGCGCACCAGGTAGTATGAGCCGTCTGCATGCTGCATCTCCCGCTCGATAGCGGCCGCTCCCCCAACCACGGCGAGCGCATCAGAGGTCAGGTCATAGCCGATGAAATTCATCGACAGGTCGCTGATCGTCCGGCCCTTGTCAGCAGGAATCAGCTTCAGGAGTCGCGTGGTCACCGGAGTGAAGAACCTGATTCGCAGCTCGCTGTCCAGAAAAAGCGTTGGGATGTCCGTGGACTTCAGGAAATTGTCCATATTGCTATTGGCTTCAGCCAATTGGTCGACCTTGTCCCGAAGCTCGGTGTTGACCGTGGTCAACTCCTCATTGACCGACTGCAATTCCTCCTTGGAGGTCTCCAGTTCCTCTACGGTGGACTGTAGCTCCTCATTCGAGGACACCACTTCCTCGTTAGCGACCCGCAGTTCTTCGTTGGACCCCTGGAGTTCCTCGATATTGAACTGCAGCTCCTGTTGCGTGGCCCTCAGTTCATCTTCGAGTTGTTTAACGACTGTTTCGTACTCGCTGCCTTGCAACTGCTCACCCGTCGGGGTAGCGGGGCGCGGGACATCCTCGAATATTATGGCCAGCAGTTGAGGTGCTTCTTCGCCTCGCCGTGAAGTTGGGACGATGGTGACGCGGACGAACGGCCCGCCTTCATCGCGTGTGACGGGAATACTGTCCAGCAATACCGTCTTTCCGTCCTGGGCCGCCTTATGCATCGCCCCAAACAGTCTTGCGGAAAGCCCTTCCTTGGCGATGTGCCGTATGTTCAGGACGGGCTCCCCGGTCGGCATGTTGAGATACTTGCCGGTCTGGCCATAAAACTGTATGATTTGTCCCTTCAGGTCAACCAATACGACACTTGCGTCAAAATGGCTCAATAAGACCTGCCGAATTACATCTGTAGAAGCAGCTGCAGGGGGCCTGATAACTTGCGGCCCGGCAGGCATTGGCGCCCTCTTCCTTCCCGGCAGCATTGGTGTATCCAGCACGATGGGGCGGGGCGGAGTCAGGCGGCGGTAAAGCTTCGCTTTCTTCGAGATAACCTCGAACAACTCGTTATGACCGCTGATCCCCTCTGACTTGCCCAGGAACAGATATCCTCCGGGATTGAGAGAGAAGTTGAACAGCGGGATTAGTTTCGCCTGCGTATCGGTATCCAAATAGATCAGGAGATTGCGACAACTGACGATATCCACCCTGGAAAAGGGAGGGTCCGTAATCAAGTCCTGAACGGCGAAGACCACCAACTTGCGGAGCGCCTCGCTGACTTGATAGCTTTGGTCCTTCCTGATGAAGAACCGACTCATCCGTTCCGGTTCCACATCCTCAGCGATGCTCTCAGGATAAATGCCCTTACGGGCTAATTCAAGCCCCTCCTCGTCTGCATCCGTAGCGTATATCTGCACAGGGCAATTCTTGCCGCCTGCGGCGACTTCCTCTGTCAGCAGCATGGCCAGGGTAAAAGCCTCCTCGCCGGACGAGCAGCCGGCGACCCAGACCCGCAACGGTTCGTTGGTCTGTTTTGCTTTAACCAGCGGAGAAACGACCTTCTGCCGGAGTTCTTCAAAAGCCTCGGGGTCACGGAAGAACGACGTAACGTTGATCAGCAAATCTTTGAATAACTGTCTTAGCTCGTCGGCGTCGTTCCGGACGATGTCGTAATACTGGGCCATGTCCGGGATGTGGCGCAGACCCATGCGGCGTTCAATCCGTCGCAAGATGGTGCCTTGCTTGTAGGGTCGAAAATCATGTCCCCTTTTAGCAAGCAAGAGCGCCAGAATGCCCTGAAGGCTGCGCGGTATTCCTTCTGCCACAAGGAGGTCAGCCTGTACTGTCCCTCTGACATAAGGGTGCCGGAGATAGTTCAACAGGACTTCCGGCATGTGGTCCGGAGAAAGAACGAAATCCACCATCCCCGTGGCGATCGCGCTGCGAGGCATGTCGCTGAATTGGGCAGTCTGCGGGTCCTGCGCGATGGAAAGCCCGCCTGCGCCGCGTACCGCGCGTACGCCCAGGGTACCGTCAGAGCCGGCGCCGGAGAAAAGGATGCAGATAGCCAGTTCCTGCCGGTCCTCGGCCAGTGAGCGGAAGAAGAAATCAATCGGCATCCGGATGCCTCCCTGTTTGATCGGCGCTACGAGGTACAGAACTCCATCACGTACCGCCAGGAACTGATTGGGCGGAATGACATATACGCAGTTAGGTTCAAGAGCAGAGGCATCCCGGGCCTGGGCAACCTTCATCAGCGTGTGCTGGGCCAGGAGTTCGGGCAGCAGGCTTTCGTGAGTCGGGAAGAGGTGTTGGATAACCACGAAGGCGGCCCCACTGTCCGCGGGCATGTCTGTTAAGAAAGTCTTGAAAGGCTCAAAGGAACCGGCCGACCCGCCCATGCCGACTACAGGGATGCCTGTCGGACTTTCGGCTGCTTTATAGCCTTCCTTTTCAGCGCCTTTTGGTGCTTGAGACTTAGCTTTGCCTTTTGACGCTCCTGGCTGCCCAGGGCTTCCGGCCGGCTTACTCTGTTTACTGCGTTGTTTATCGGTCTTTTTTATCATAATGTATTGATCAGTGCACTAACCAAATATTACACATGTTGAAATCATACACCAAATACTATCAAAATGACAGGATCATGAGCCTAGGTCAGAACTTAGTGTCCTGTCCCTAACAGTTTTTTTCATATTTTGCCGTCATTCAGGGCTTGACCCGGAATCCAGGCCTCTGATTTTTCCGGATTCCCGCCGTAGCCTGCCCTCGAACGCTGTTATCGGGGGCGGGAATGACGGAAAAATTGAGTTTATGGACAGACTCTACTTGGAGGCCGGAGAGCAGTCAGATAAGACAAACTCTCACATTCTTTTGGGCGCTTCCCTACGAAAATATCACATTTTTCCTGATTGTTCCTTTTGCCTCTGCGCTATACATTTGGGAATAAATTAACTGAAAGGAGTGATGGATATGAAGCATGCTATTTTAAGAAATATTGTCTCTGTGCTGAGGGAATCGCCGTTATACGTAACGTTACCACGCAACGAGAAGCGCTTTCTGATTAAAGGGCTGGCTGAAAACTATTCGTTTCTTGGCGTTGAAGAAGGCGAGGAAATAGTCGGTTATGAGTCAAGTTTGGCAGGGATTGCTCAAACAGGGGATGAAATATCTTATAACCCTGATTCCCGGTTGGGTTAGTTCGATTGACTATTCTGAGAGTTTCTGCTAAATAGAAATCAGAGGACAGCGCTGTGAAAGAAAGATAGAAATGAAGACCGGGAAAATAGAAATCTTCTACAAGGTGGCGATGTTGTTGCCTGCATTTATTATTGTCGCAGGTTGCGGCGGTGGAGGAGGCCATTCGAGCAGCAGTTCAACTCAGGCGCAAACGCAACTCATTTCAGGTGTGGCTGCTGCCGGATGGCCGCTGACCGGCACTATTACTGTTAAAGACAGCAGGGGAGTTCAAAAAAGCACGACATCCGATGTTAGCGGCGCATACAGCGTCGACGTAACCGGAATGACAGCTCCGTTCGTTCTTATGGCCGACGGCACGATTGCCGGAGTATCAATCCAAATATTCTCAGGCGCCACTCAAGCGGATATCGGGGGTAAAATTAATATTACTCCGTTCACCGACTTGATCATTTCCAATGTCGGCGGCGAAATATCTTCGAGCTATTATAACGCCGGTAATTTCTCCAATCTGACGGCAGATAACCTGAACGCCCAGGATGCCAAACTGGAAGCAATCCTGCAGCCGCTTCTATCCAATACCCCCGGCGTTTCCTCAAGCACGGACCTCTTACGTACATTCTTTTTAACGAACAATACCGGAGAAGACGCAGTAATAGATTTATTAACTGTTACCTATAACTCAACCACGAATTCAGCTGTCATCACCAACGTAACGACCCAGCAGACTGTTACGGTAAATTTTGCCACCCAAACCTACATCAATACCTTCTCCAACGCAACTACCACTGCAGCGTCGGTCTCTTCTTTAACGTCCATAGTCAATTTTTTTAACACTCTATCCACGCTGTTTTCCACGAGCCTTCCTTCAGCAACAAATTCACAATTGCTCAATCTTTTTAATGGAGCCACTTTCATTAATAACGGTCAGGATCTGACCGCATTCCTTACAGCCCTGACATCAAATACCGCTAATGTCGGCCTGACGCTTAATGGTCTGTCCATACTCGCCCTTAATCCCGTTGCCGGTACTGCTGCCGTCAAATTTACGACTAACAAGGAACCAACTCAAACTCAAGTCATGAACTTTGTTCTGGTGAACGGTTCCTGGCTCGCCGAGGGAAACCTGAACGGAAATATAGACGGCAGTACAATTCTAAGGCAGTGAATCGTGAATAGTGAGACGTGAAGAGTAAAAGCCAAAGATAAAAACAGACATAAAAATATCTGCTGCCGGGGTCTTTTCGGTGGAGCACATGCGGTCACCCCACCGTGGACCTCACTTCAATCGGGATGTATCCTCGTAAATTTAGCGCCTTTCAGAGACACGCCTCCCATCAGGCCCTTCTGGTTGAAAATAAAGCCTGCAATCGGGTGCTGGCTCCGCAGTGTCTCGACAGAGGCAGTCGCGCCCGTATCTATAAGCGTGATCTCCGCGTCTACGCCGGCCTCCCAGTTCTCGCTTTTGCGGAAGTTTTGCAATACCTTATCGGTCATGAACAGTATGACCATATCGTACTTCTCGGCCCCAATTTGCCAACCCACCGACCCCTCGGCTAGACTGTAGTAGTCAACGGTCTTGCCGCCGACCATAAGCGCGCCCTGGCCGTATTTCCCTCCGACTACGAACCCGGCCTTGGTTATCCCGGGCATGACGAGCACCCCCTTGGCGCCCCTGAGATATGCGGTGCCTCCCTTTACGTGCTTCTCGAAACGCTCCATGGCCGCTCGTGCCTTAGCGTTTATTTCTCCCTTCGTGCCCGCATATGACATGCCTGAGACCAAAAAAAGCGAAAGAGTGAAACATAAGGCCGTTACCACAACTCTGTAAAAATTACGCGTCTTCATTCTTACCAGTCCTCCTTTTTTTTGCTTGTTTGTTATACATGACCGTCATTAAAGAACACGTATAACAAGATCAACGCAAACTTTTTTGGCTTCATGACTCAATCATATCACATTACTGTTTGCGGGGGAATACGGGGGGAAATGTCGGGGCGAGCCGATTCGAAAATGTCCTGGAACCTTTAGGTCCTCAAATAAAGGTATTTCCGTATATTGCTTTCAGGTGCTATAATTTCATATAGGCTGTTTGAGGTGATTAAAGATGCCGGAGAAGAATCGCATTTTGGTGGTTGAAAGTGAGCTTGCTGAGGAGGAACTAATTACTATAGGTCTTGCAAAGGCCGGATTTGTAAATAGCGCTGATGTTGTTCATGATGCCAAGGAGGCACTTGATTACCTCTATAAGAAGGGGAAATTTAGAGATAGGGTGGGCGGTTATCCTATTGTTATCCTGCTTGCCTTAAAACTTCCCGGAATGGACGGTCGCGAACTGCTGAGACACTTAAAACAAACAGAGAAGATCAATTGTATTCCTGTTGTGGTGTTCAGCGCTTCCAAGGCGGAACAGGATATTGTAAAAACTTACGCCTATGGCGCCAACAGTTATGTGCTAAAGCCGTTTTCCGCAAGTGAACTTTTTGAAACTATCAAGGTTTTAGGGCTTTACTGGACGAAGGTGTCCGAAACGCCGCCAGTTGAAAAGTGCTTGCTCACCGCGCTGTAAAGTCGTCGTAAAACTACTGAGTCGTCCCAGGTGTCTAGAAGTAGATTCAAACTTGATGCATGCTCCTTTACTTTTCGGGCCTAGTCTAGTCCTGCGTTATTGAGCCGCCAGAATTTTTGTTGGAAGGATTTCCTTTATCAGTCCTGTTATGTATGCTGTTACATCTGCCCTTTGTTCATATGACCTTTCTTTGTTCTTTATGCGTTCTACCTTATGAGTCTCAAAATCTATCGTGATAACTTCAATGCAGTAGCGGGAGTCCTTCATAACAACGCCGTAAGCCCACAGTAAACCGTTAGCGTCCTTGCCGATAGTTCCCCGGCTGACAGGTTTCCTGAACTCATTCCTGATTATGTCCTCAACCGAGAAGTGCGATGATTTCTTTTTCATTAGTTATCCGAATACTTTACCTGAAGAATATCCTCCACCATTTCTTTAGCGGTATATTTTTTGCTTTGGAGTTCAATAAGAGCCACATACATGAAGGCAATTTGTTTATCAACAGGACCAGCATTGCCCACCCAATCTTCCACTATTTCCCTTGTAATATCCTTGTTTGCCGTCTGCGCCTTTTTAGTCAAGGCATTATATAGATTATCCAATGTAAACATTTGTCACCTCATTATCTTTCATGTATTATTATACCATGCGGAGCTGGCAAGGCTTTCCCAAAAGGCTTATATGAACGGGCAAAGCCTGAGTATTGATGAAATCCACACCGAAGAATCCAAACGGTTTATCGATAAAAAAGGGCGGCATGTATTCCACGCCACCCTCACGCCACCCCTTTTTTGGGTTGTCGAGTTTTAAACGTATTGATTTAAAAGGGATAAAACAATCGGGGCGAGCCGATTCGAACGGCCGACCTCTCGCACCCCAAGCGAGTGCGCTATCCAGGCTGCGCTACGCCCCGAAATGATGATGGAGTATTTCTTTAAGCCTCGATTTTACCATAATGAGAATATTCTTAACGTCTGAACCATCTACAGCGGTCATTCCGGAGGCTGCAGGGCGGGTCACCGGACTTTGCTGTTCCGGATTACTTCCGAGCTTGCGCCTGACACCGTCGATAGTATATTTTTCCTCATACAGCAGGTGTTTAATCTGCAGTATAAGATCGACATCGTTTTTCGCATAGACCCTTTGGCCCGACTTGCTCTTTCTCGGATTAAGAAAAGAAAATTCTGTCTCCCAGTAACGCAGCACATAAGACTCAACACCCACAACCCTGCTGACCTCTCCTATTTTATAAAATAGTTTTTCCGGAAAAAGCTTGAGCGGCTGGGGCGACTTATATGTTTCTTGCATTATCAGCCCACTGAGAGTTCTTTCAACAACATCCTCTGAAATCCGGCTACTGTTTTTCAATAGCCTCTTTTAGCTGATCGCTCGATTTAAAAGTTACGACCTTGCGCGGGGTGATTTCCACCTCTTCCTTTGTTTTAGGATTTCTCCCTATGCGAGAGTTTTTCTTTCGAACATTAAATGTCCCGAAGCCTGAAACCTTAATGGATTCCCCTGCTATAAGCGTCTGCTTAATTGAGTCAAAAACAACTTCCACTATATTTTGCGCCTCGTTTCTCGGAAGTCCTACCTTTTCAAATACAAAATTTACAATGTCGGCTTTTGTCATTGTCTTTCCCTCACATTTCCAGATTGACTGCTGAGATGGATACCGTCTTCTTCCCGAGAAGGCCGCTCCGATTTATAATTGTATATTACACCGTTCCCTAATTGTCAAGTATTTTCAAATGATTGGGTAAAGTTAACCGCGTTCGGTCGTTGACTCCACTTTGATATTTCTGTTATCCTACTAAATCCATTTTGTATCGTGGATACTTTTTTAGACAAAGAGGATGGAGCATGAAAGAGAAAGCGAAGATAAAGACGCCAAGAGATATATCTCAGCGTGAAAAGAAGCTTAAGGAGATACGAAAGAAGCTGAACCGGCAGCGTGAAGATCTGATATCGGAGGCCGGGATTGCGCTCACTGCATTGCCGGATGAGACCATATTCCCTGAATTGGGTGATCAGGCGTCGGCTGAAATAGACAGGAATTTTATGCTCAAACTGAAAGGCAGGGAAAGAAAACTCCTTGCGAAAATCGATGAGGCAATAGAGAAAATCGACAACGGGACCTATGGCATTTGCGAGTCTTGCGGAGAGGAGATAAACATCAAGCGTCTTGAGGCCAGGCCTGTAACCAGCATGTGCATCGAATGCAAAACTGAACAGGAAGAAGAGGAAAAGCTCAGAGAAAGATAAATAAATGCAGGCTATAGGCAATGGGCAATAGGTAAAAGAGAACAAGAAACATGGGCAGACACGCAGGGGTCTGCTTTTTTTATAGCCTATGGCCTATAGCCTGTTTCTTCCCCGTATCTTTTTTTCAAAGACTCCCCAAGCAGATTAAAGCAAAACGCTGTCAACGACAGCGCAATTCCCGGATACAAAACCATCCATGGCGCACTGAGAACGTAGGTCCTGTTTGCACTGATCATCGAACCCCAGGTCGCAGTTGGAGGCTGGGCGCCAAGGCCAAGAAAACTCAGGGTGGCCTCGGTAATCAGGAATCCTCCAAGCTTAATTCCTGTTAAAACGAGCGCCAGTTGCAGGCAAAGCGGCGCCAGGTGCAAGAACATAATCCTTATATCGCTGCATCCTACCGCCCGTGCAGCATCCACAAAGGCCATGTCTTTTAAAGTCAGGATCCGGCCCCGTATCAGCCTCGCAAAGGATGTCCAGCCTACTGCTGCCAAAGCAATCATGACTGTATAAATACCGGGAGGAAGCACCACCGTTATGGCGATAGCGAGCAGCAGCGAAGGGAAAGACATGAAAAAGTCGACGAGCGACATCACTATCGTGTCAAAAACTCCGCCGAAATAACCGGCGGTCAGGCCCACTGCAAAGCCGATGACGGCAGAAACAAAAGCCGCGGCAACAGCAACGCCTATTGAGATCTTGCTTCCGTAGATGACCCGCGCAAAGATATCTCTGCCTTTGCTGTCTGTCCCGAAGGGATGCTCCATGCCGGGTGGCCGGCTTAAAGCATCCAGATTTATCTTATAGGGATCATGGAAGGGAAGCAGTGGAAAGAGCAGGGAAAGAGTAAAAAGGAACACCACGAAGAACAGCGGAAGCACGGCCCTGTTACCTCTCTTTTCCATGCAGCCTTATCCTTGGATCGAGATAGTGATAGAGCACGTCGGTAAAGAGATTGACCATGACAAAAACCACCGTACCGGCTATGATACATCCCATTATAACAGGGTAGTCCCTCTTGATTATCCCTTCCATCGTAAATCTTCCGATGCCGTCCCACCCGAAAATTGTCTCGGTAACCACAGCGCCGTTCAGATAGCTTCCGAAATCGAGGCCTATTATAGTGACGATCGGGATGATCGCATTTTTCAGGACATGGTGTATATGTATCCTCCTCAAGGGCAACCCTTTTGCCAGTGCCGTTGTGATGTAAGGCATTCCGAGCACCTCGGCAACGGCTGTCCTTGTCACTCTCACCAGGGTTGCCGCAGCCGGTATTGAGAGTGTGCACGCGGGGAGTATGAGAAACCTTATATTCCCTGTGCCTGAGGGGGGGAACAGCTTCAACCCAAGGCTGAATATGAGCATAATAATAATGGCGCTCCAGAAAACAGGGATGCTCAGACCGGCGAGTGACAGCCCATCGATGATTTTTTCAGCCGGCCCCCCGATTTTGTATGCCGCTGCATAACCCATTAGGATACCGAGAGGTATTGCTATCGCCATAGCGGCAAAGGCAAGTTTCATGGTATTCGGGAATTTCTGGACAATATCTGTCAGGACAGCTCTGTTGGTATAATAGGACCTGCCAAAGTCGCCGTGCACAAGCATCTTAAGATAGCCTGCATATTGATGCAGGGCGCCCTTGTCAGCGCCGAGCTCTTTCCTTATACTCTCTATGGTTTCCTGACTGGCGCGTTCCCCCGCGAGACTCAGCGCTATGTCGCCGGGGAGGGCCTGGAGAAGAGAGAAGGAAACAAACGTTATCCCCAGCAGCAGAGGGACCAAAAGTATAAGTCTTTTGATAACGTACCGTGTGATCACAAAATTAACTCATCGTGTTCTTTCCACGATAATTGCTATTCCTTGTCCGCCGCCGATGCAGAGGGAGGCGAGACCCAACGTCGCATCCCTGCGCAGCATCTCAAAAAGGAGTGTAACAAGTATCCTGGTGCCGCTCGCTCCAACCGGGTGTCCCAGGGCTATGGCGCCGCCAAGAACATTCACCTTATTCATGTCCCATCCCATTTCCCGGTGTACCTGGATCGACTGGGATGCAAAGGCCTCGTTGATCTCTATGAGGTCAAGGTCGTTTAACGTGCAATCCACTTTTGCCACGAGCTGCTTGCATGCTTTTATAGGGCCAAGCCCCATGTACGCCGGGTCCAGGGCGGCAGAAGAAGTGCCCACAATCTTGAACGCCCAAGCAGGGTTGAGCTGTTTCATCTTTTCCCCGGAAACGACGACAACTGCTGCAGCCCCATCATTGATTCCCGAAGCGTTCCCGGCCGTCACCGACCCCTCCTCCCTGAAAGCGGGTTGCAGTTTTGAAAGACTCTCAACTGTGGTGCCGAAGCGCGGATGCTCGTCAGTGTCGAAAAGCTTGTCCCCGCCCTTCTGCTGTTTTATTTTGATAGGGACGATCTCGTCCCTGAACTTGCCTTCCTTGATAGCCTGCTCCGTCTTCTTTTGGGAAGCAGCGGCGAACTCATCCTGCTCTTTTCTGCTGATCCCGTATTTCTCCGCGACGTTCTCGGCGGTAATCCCCATGTGGTAGCCATAGAACGCATCCCAAAGGGCGTCGTTGATAAGCGTATCGATCATCTCAGCGTTCCCCAGGCGCTGTCCCCACCGCGCCGACTTCAGCACGTAGGGCGCGCTGGTCATATGCTCCATTCCACCCGCAACCACGACATTTCCATCTCCGGAGGCAATGGACTGCGCGGCAATGGCAACGGACTTCAATCCGGAGCCGCAGACCTTATTAACGGTAAAGGCAGGGATATTGTCGGGAAGACCGGCGCGTATGGCCGCCTGTCTCGCAGGATTCTGACCCAGTCCGGCCTGGAGGACATTCCCCATGATCACTTCATCAATTTCCTTGCCGCTTATTGAAGTTCTTCTGATGACTTCCCTGATCACCTCGGACCCGATGTCGATCGTGTTCAACGATGCAAGGGCGCCGTTGAATCTTCCCAAGGCTGTTCTTACGCCGCCAACTATATATGCTTCCATATTTTTCCTCCATTGGCCGAAATTTTCATCAGATTCTCATGCCGCCGTCCACGAATTGGTGCAACACCCCCAAGCGCACTATCCAATATTCCTCACTGTTTTTTCCAAAAAAAGAACTTCCTGATAATTACTCTAGTGTGGTGTCCCTAACAGTTCTTTACATTTGTCTTTGCGAGCGAAGCGAAGCAATCTCGCAGTTAAATGAGATTGCCGCGCCCGATACGGCCGGGCTCGTAATGACAAGCTGTTTATGTTACACCACACTAGAAGCTTTAAACCCTTTTCCGGTTGTATCATATCACAGACAAAGACTATGGAGGAAGATGATGCCGAAAAAATATTTCAAATGCATTATTTGGGGTCAACGGCGCTTTCAGGCCATTTCTCGATAATATTCCCCTTTTCATCGAACTTGCAGGCGAGCACAAAGGGGTCGTGGTAGAAAGTGAACCAGGCCTTTTCTTCGACGTATTTCTTCTCCAGTTCCTCCTTGAGTTTTATGCATTCGAGAGGAAAATTATCGTATGCCATGACCCAGAGGGGCTTGAAGTGGGCGTGAGTGGGAAGGAGGTCTCCCAAATGCACTGCAAATTGGCCGCGGGATTCCATCTTCACGATCTGGTGCCCCCTGTTGTGGCCGCCTGTGTGAACGGCTCTTACCCCGCTCACGATTTCGACCTCACCCTCAATCAGCTCAAGGTTTCTGCAGCCTTTCAGCAATTCGGAGTTTATGGGCCAATATGTATTGATGGACCTTATGTTCGGTCCTGATACGTCTTCCCATTCACTTTTCTGGATCACGTGTTTTGCAGAGGGAAAGGTGAGGGCTGATTGACCATTCTCATCTGTCATTACAACACCGCCTGAATGGTCCCAATCATAATGAGTCAGTACCACGAAGTCTATGTCTTCTCTATGGATGCCGAGGGCTTTCAGGTCGGCGTTGATATTCCATTCCTCTTTCAGTCTGAAGATCCGCTTTTGCTTGTCCGTAAGCTTATTTCCCAGCCCTGATTCAATAACTATAAGAGCGTGCGGCGTTTTCACAAGGATTGGCGAAGCATTCATGGGGATGTAATTATCACGATCGGATGGATATTTTTTCGACCACATTATCTTAGGCACGACGCCGAACATTGATCCGCCGTCCAATTCAAACGTTCCGCCGCTGAGCCAGATTAATTCGAAGTCGCCGAGTTTTAATTTGTTTTTCATAGTGCCTTTCTGCTGAGAACGTTAACGTATTATTATAATATATTCGTGTTTAGTAAAAGTCTGATGCCTGTTGGGCTAACCAGAATCCACCACCTGAAACAGCGAACCACAGCCAAAAGTAGGCGCTTCTAAGCGAGAACACAGAGTTTTTCTCTGTGCTCTCAAGGCTTGGAGAAAAGGAGACAAAACTGAACTTCACCCCGAGTGCACAGAGATGAAGGCCCTGTCTGATGTTATGTCTTCTTAGATCCATGAGTTTCTCTGTGTCCTCTGTGGTGTGACGGTGAATTAGGGTCAACTGTACAGGTATCTTCCGGCAAGACTGAACAGAAGCGCTGCCAGAACGATCGCGGTAACGATAACATATGTGCGGTCCTTTTCTTTTGCGAAAGCAAACAGGAGAAACGAAACCCAGGCAACCGGGGTAAACATCAGCAGGAGGAGCCCGAACTGAATTATCCCGCGACTACGCATGGAGAAAGCGTCCGCTGCTATTCCATGAACACTTCGCAAATCCGCAGGCTCGCCTGAAAAGATTTTGTATTCGGGAAAGCCTGTTCCATATTCAGTCAGATAAAAAATGCCTCCGATAAACACAAAAAATGAGGCGACGATGACCCCGAACAGCAAAAAACGACCTACAATCAAATCAACGCGCTCGTCGGTCCATCTATCGTTCCTGTGCGCCATTCAGATTCTCCCCGACAGTCCGTTATGAATCATTTCGACCGCAATAATAAGCATGACTATGCTGAAAATAATCCGCAAGGGGCGGGTCCTCATTTTGACCAGTATGCGGGCCCCGAACATAGATCCCATTAGCACTCCGAGCATCACGGGCATGCAGAGTCCAGGATCAATGTAGCCCCGATTCAGATATATCCCCCCACTCGCAGCTGCAGTCACCCCGATCATGAAGTTGCTTGTGGTTGTGGAGACCTTAAAGGGGATCCGCATGAAATGGTCCATCGCGAGGACCTTTACCGCTCCTGAGCCGATGCCGAGAAGGCCCGAGAGAGCGCCAGCAGAATACAGCAGGCCGAAACCTGTTGGTACCGCATGAACATGATAAGTTCGCCGCCCTCCAGCAGTTGGGAAGCTTCCATCGAGTCTTAAGCGGACCGCCAGCATGTCAGGCCGATCAGGCCCTGCCCCTTCGCGCACTGGTTTCAGGGAGAGATATGCAGAATACATAAGTACGACGCCAAAGATCACGGAAAGCCAGGAGGTATGTAAGCGCGATGCAAGGAAAGCGCCGCACAGAGCGCCGATAGTGGCTGCTATTTCAAGAAACATCCCGATGCGGATATTGGTAAAGCCTTCTTTGACATATGCGGAGGCAGCGCCGGAAGAAGTCGCTATCACTGAGACAAGTGATGCGCCGATGGCATAACGTATATCAACACCAAACACCAGGGTCAGTAAGGGCACGATAACAACGCCCCCGCCAAGTCCTGTCAATGATCCCAAAAGACCGGCCAGAAAGGAACCGATCCAGACGAGAGATGTAAATTCAAGGACGTTCATCGCTCCCGGCTACATAAGGCTTGACCATCTTTGCGGGATCGACAATGCGGTCAAACTCTTGCTCACTTACAAAACCGAGTTTCAATGCGGCGGCCTTCAGTGTGAGGTCATTGTCCATCGCGTAGTGCGCAATTTTTGACGCTTTGTCGTAGCCGATGACCGGCGAGAGCGCTGTCACGAGCATCAGGGAGTGGTCGACATACTCCTTGATCTTCTTTAGATTCGGCTTGGTCCCCTCTACAAGAAATTTACGGAAGTTCGCACAGCCGTCTGCCATGATCGTGATCGATTGAGTGATGTTGAAGATAATCAGAGGCTTGTAGACATTCATTTCGAGATAACCGCCGGCGCCGCCAAAGCCGACTGCCACGTCATTTGCCATCACCTGCACGGCGATCATCGTAAGCGCCTCGACCTGGGTCGGGTTGGCCTTGCCGGGCATGATCGACGAGCCCGGCTCGTTCTCCGGGATCACTAACTCGGAGAAGCCGGCTCGCGGGCCGCAGGACATCAGCCGGATATCGTTGGCGATCTTATAGAGTGACACGGCGAGCGTGCGAAGTGTGCCGGAGAGCTGCACCAAAGCGTCGTGGGCGCCCTGCACCGTGAACTTGTTCGGCGCGCTTACGAACGGCAGACCCGTAAGCGTGGCTATTTCGGCAGCAGCCGCCTCTGTAAAACCGGGCGCTGAATTGATGCCGGTGCCCACCGCCGTGCCGCCGAGCGCGAGGCGGTATACACCTTTCAGGGCATCCTCGATCCGCTCCATATTATCCGTGAGCATCCCCGCATAACCGGACCACTCCTGGCCGAGCGTCAACGGCGTTGCGTCCTGCATATGGGTCCGGCCGATCTTGATGATGCCTTTCCACTCCTCCGCCTTCGTCGCGATCGCATCATGCAGCGCAAGCAGCGAAGGGATGAGTTTCTGCTTCACGTTGATAGCTGCCGCCATGTACATGGCGGTTGGAAATGTGTCGTTGGCAGACTGTGCCATATTGACGTGATCGTTGGGGTGGACCGGCGTCTTGCTTCCAAGCGGCGTACCGGCAAGCTGGCAGCAGCGATTGGAAATCACTTCGTTCACGTTCATGTTGAACTGGGTGCCGCTGCCTGACATCCACACATGCAGGGGAAACATGTCGTGATGCCGGCCGGCAAGGATCTCGTCACAAACCTGTACGATCAGCCTGAAGGGTCCCCCGGCAAGCCGCCCGCCGGCATGGTTGGCGATGGCGGCGGCTTTCTTCAGCATGGCGTAGGAGGTGATCAACTCGCCCGGGATCATATCTTTGCCTATGCTGAAGTGTTCAAGCGAGCGCTGGGTCTGCGCGCCCCAAAGCTTGTCGGCAGGAACAGACACTTCGCCGAGGGTGTCGGTTTCTTTGCGATCTTCAACCACTGTGCATTCCTAAGGCGGGCATTTTCCGCAAACGGATGTGAAAAGAGCGGTTGAAAGGTAGCGATCGCCCCTGTCCGGAAACGGCACAACGATCACCCCGCTCTTTAGTTCGCTCGACTTTTTGATGGCGATGTGCATTGCAGCGCCGCTCGACATCCCCGCAAAAATGCCTTCCTTCACCGTAAGCATCCTTGTTGTATCGAAGGCCTCTTCGTCATTGACAATATATCGCTCATCAAGACGGGCCGGGTCAAAAATCCTGGGCACAATCGACTCAGACATATTTTTGAGACCCTGTATCCTGTGGCCCATGACAGGCTCGACACCGATGACCGTAATGGCGGGATTGAATTCCTTGAGCCGCCTCCCGGCTCCCATGAGAGTGCCGGACGTCCCTATGCCGGCAACAAAATGCGTTATTCTGCCGCCTGTCTGCTCTATAAGCTCTTTGCCGGTTGTCTCATAATGTGCTGTTACGTTGGCGGGGTTGTCAAACTGGTTCGGCATATAATAGACGTGAGGGTTTTCCGACATTATCTTATGAGCAAGCCGGATCGCCCCATCTGTGCCCTCTTCAGCAGGGCTGAGTATAAGCTCCGCCCCGAAAGCCTCCAGCACCTTCCTTCTTTCGACGCTTACGCAGGCAGGCATGGTCAGCTTAACTCTGTATTTTTTTGCGGCAGCGACCATGGCCAGCCCGATCCCGGTATTGCCGGAGGTCGCCTCGAGGATTATTTTATCCCTTGTCAGCTCTCCACACCTCTCTGCAGCCTCGATCATGTAGAAGGCGGGACGGTCTTTTATCGAGCCTGCCGGATTGTGGCCCTCGAGTTTTGCAAATATCTCGACATCAGGATTTGGATTTAAGGCATCCAGTTTTATGAGCGGCGTCTTGCCGATGCAATCCAGAACTCCCATAATTTACTCCAGTGCGCAATTAGCAATCATTAAATATTCTACAATTATAGCTGAAGCCTGCAACAAGTGACCACTTCCTCCGGCTTGTCCGGCCTTTCCCCCATGATATACTATTTATAGACCAATTGACCGCATTATGCAATATCCATCTGTGATAAAAACGCTGTTTAGCTCCCTGCGCCACCGGAACTTCCGGCTTTTCTGGTCAGGCCAGCTCATCTCACTCATCGGCACCTGGATGCAAAACCTGGGTCAGGCATGGCTCGTCCTGGAGTTGACCCACTCGCCCCTGAAACTCGGCGTTGTATCGGCCCTGCAGTTTTTGCCGATGCTTTTCTTGTCTTTTCCTGCCGGTGTGTTAATCGACTATTTCCCGAAACGGATGATCATCATCGCGACTCAAACCGTAATGATGGTCCTCGCCTTTACGCTGGCGGCCCTCCAGTGGACCGGTGTGGTCCAGTACTGGCACGTGCTGGTTCTTGCCTCTATCCTCGGAGTGGCGAACACTGTCGACATGCCTGCGCGCCAGGCTTTTATTATTGAAATGGTCGGGAAAGAGGACCTGATGAATGCCATCGCCCTCAATTCCTCTATCTTCAACGCTGCCAGGGCCGTAGGGCCGGCCATTGCAGGGCTTTTAATAGGGGCCCTCGGTACCGGCGCGTGTTTCTTTGCAAACGGCGTGAGCTATCTGGCGGTCATCTGGGGTCTCCGGCTTATCAGTTTCGATGAGCCGCGGACAACGAGGCAGGGGGATTATCACATTATTACCGATATCCGCGAGGCGATGACATACATCAGGAAGACCCCTGTCGTCAGGGTCACCATCCTGCTCCTGGCAGTGGTCAGCATTTTCGGAACTAACTTCAACGTCCTGGTGCCTGTGTTCGCCCGCCAGGAACTGCATCGCGACGCTGCGGCCTTCGGATTTCTCATGTCGGCCTTTGGAACAGGAGCGCTCATCGGCGCAGTATCACTGGCCGCGCTGAGCAGGCGGGGCCCAAGGCAGTCATTTCTCCTGGGCGGAGGCATGGCACTTTCACTGATCCTCGTACTTATAGGCGCCCAGAATTCATACGGCCTGACAGCACTGCTGCTGGTCCTGGCCGGCTGGTCGATGGTCACCTTCTTCGGCATGGCCAACTCCACGGTCCAATTGAACACCGAAGACCGGCTGCGCGGACGCGTGATGAGCATTTACACCTTCACCTTCGGCGGACTCACGCCCTTCGGCAGCATCTTCGCGGGGTCTGTTGCCCACTATGCCAAAACACCGTTTACTTTCGCACTCGGCGGGTTCATAACCGGCATAGTCTTTTTTGTCGTGATAGTGATAATGAAGCGGAAGAAGATAGCGGCGTGGAAGTAATGCACTGTTGTATACGCTGTTAGCATTTACAATATGCTGTAAACACAATTCCGGACCAGCACCCAGCGATAACACAGACCGAAATCCAGTGATAAGGACGAGTTTCTTCCGCTCAGGCCCTCCGCTTTGACGATTCCAAAGGCTCATTCGCTACAGCCGCTAAACTCGCCCATTGGCCCGCTTTGCAGGGTGGGCGGGCTCAGACATAGCGTCTGTTTAACGCTCATTTCGCCAGGAATCGTTGCCAAAGCTCCGAGATTCGCTCCCTGAAACTCATCCTTTCCACTGGATTTCTCATTGCGCTTCTATTAGGCTCCAGTGTAATTGATGCTATACGAAACAATATAAGCCTTGTGCGTAAGCAGCTTGCGATTGCATTATGGCAAATTGCAGCCCAGAGCAGCCAGTGCATGGTGCTGAAGCGGGCGTCGGCAGCCCGAGATGCCAGGGATGGCTGAACGGGCTGGCGTCGCCTTCGAGCGAGGCTGGACGCCTCGCGAGATTTAGCAGAGGCACTATGCGCTGACTGCTCGACAAACCATAATTAATACGGGCTGGTGCGATAGAGAAATAGTCTTATCACTGGATTTCGGTTTGTGTTATCGCCGGGTAGGACAAGTGTTTACAGATATTGCAAATGCAAATAGTGTTTACAGCACTGCTCAAGTTTGCGAAGTATTCAGCCCCGGGGAACAATTTCACACGATGTCTCGATTCCCATGCCTTTGTCCATTGTATAAATGGGGTAGACTTTGTATCCTTTCACCCATGGTTGTGTTATCAGAAAATCCGTCCTGTGCCAAAAGGAGACCAAAGGGACATCCTTTATTATCAATTCTTCGGCCTGCTTGTAATAATGATTCCTGTCGTTTTTATTAAGAGAAAATTGTCCCAGTTCGATTAGATTATCCACTGCCTGATTGCGATACCGGGTCTTGTTTCCGGCGGGGCCGATGTTTGAGGAATGGAACAGCGGAAAAAGGAAGTTCTCAGGATCGGGATAATCGGCCCACCAGCTGAGCCAGAACAGATCGGGCTCTCCCTTGTTTACCGCCTCTTTGAAGGCGTTCCACTCAAGCTGTCTGATTACAACTTCAATCCCGGCGGCCGAAAGATATGACTGAATAATCTCCGCGAGGTCAACAACGTCCTGGTCCGCAGTTATATAGAGGCTCACGCGCATTGCAGGGAGCCCCTCTTTTTTTATTATGTCTCTCGACTTCTGAGAATTGTACGTGGATATTTCATTCAGTGCGGCATTGATCTGCCATGTCCTGAGCAGGTCGGGAACAGGTCCCTCAGCCGGTCTTCCCCTGCTCTGGTAAAACGTCCTCAGGATTTTTCTTACGTCGATGGCGCACGCAACTGCCTTCCTTATTTTTACATTGTCAAAGGGAGGTCGTGAGGTATTCATGCCGAGATAATAGGTATTAAGCCCTTTTATTGAAATGATCCGGCTGCTCCATTTTTTGTCGTTCCTGAATTTGGAGTACGCCTGGGCCGGAAGGGAAATGACATCAAGATTACCGAGTTCGAATTCAGTGACCGCTGTTAAATCCTCCGGTATCATCTTATAAACAATGCCCGCGATTTTCGCGCGCCCGTCAAAGTAGTTTTCTTTCCTCTCCAGTACCAGTTCCCTGTCAGGCATCCATGTTTTCAGTCTGAAAGGTCCGGTGCCGCAGGCCCGGACTGCACGGTTGAAATCGTTTCCCTGGCGGCTGAGCTCATCTGCCGACACAACATAGGCCGGGGTTGTGGTCAACATGCTGAGAAACGGAGAAAACGGCCTTTTAAGTTTTATCTCGAAGGTATAATCATCGATGACCCGGAATCCGGCCACATCTCCGGCCCGGCCTTTTCTGTAAGCCTCTGCCCCTTCAACTTTGTCGAAGACCCAACCGTCAGGCGACTTTGTCCGGGGATTCAGGACTCTCTGAAATGACGCCTTGAAATCACTGGCCTTGACCTCCCGGGTATTGGAGAACCGCACTTCCCGTTTAAGGAAAAAAATGTATCTTAGCCCGTCCCGCGATATTTGCCACCGCTCTGCAATATCGGGTGCGACAGACATGTTGTCGTCCAGCCTGACAAGGCCGTTAAAGAGCTTTGCCGCGACTGAGGCGCCCGCGACATCGGTTATCAAAGCAGGATCGAGCGTTGAAGGATTGGCATTCAAACGGTAATAGAAAAAGCCGTCGATACGGTTTGAAGAACTGCAGCCGGCCAAAAGCAGCAGGAGGCAAAAAAGAAGGACCATTCCAACTGATAAACCAAAACGCAGTATGCGCCAAACGTGCATTAATCATAATAACATGGCAGGCGCTTCAGTTCATAAAAACGAAACATCAACGAGAAGCAGTTCGGCCTCGCCGGCAGTTGAAATATTTATATTCATTGCTCCTGTGACAACGGCAGCTCCGAGGACAGGGACCCTGTTGCCGTTTACTGCCAGGGCATCTCCTTCCAGCACATATAAATATGCTCCGCGGCCTTCTTTGACAGAATGCTCCAAGACGTGGCTTTTTTGAAGAAAACAGGAGTACACCAGCGCATCGGAATGGATGCGGAGAGCATCCTTGTGCTCATTCGAGACAAGCGGGAGGAGCCTGTTTGTCCTCTCTTCTTTCTCTACCGCCTTTTGCTCTACAGAAGGGGTCAGGTTTCTTTCAGAGGGGACGAACCACATCTGGATGAACCGCATCGGCATGTCGGAACTGTTGTTGATCTCCGAATGCAGCATACCGCTTCCCACTGTGGTATGCTGCACCCATCCTTTCTTAAGAACGCTGCCTTTGCCGCGCTGATCGGCGTGGCGGAATTCACCTGCCGCGCAATAGGTGACGACCTCAATGTCATGATGGGGATGGAGCGGCCAGACAGCGCCGGGAGCGAGAGTATCGTCGTTGAAGACCCGCAGCATACCAAATTGCATGTGTTCGGGGTCGTAGTTGTCGCCAAAGGAGAAATGCCAGCGGCCATGAAAGGAGCCATTCACTATCTCTCCCTGTATCTGGTAAATACTTTCGGGCTCGCGGATAATTATCTTAGGCTTAGTAGCTGTGGCATCTGACATGTTCAAGTCCTCCTTCTATAACACGGATGTATCACAATGCCCTGATACTTTAATGTAACACTTTTAGATGAACTGTCAAGTTGGTAATGAGCTGTAGACACCATTTGCATTTACAATAGCTGCAAACACGATTCCGGACCAGCACTTTGTACAACTCAGCAATAACTCAGACCGAAATCAAGTGGTAAGGACGAGTTTCTTCCGCTCAGGCTCTCCGCTTTGACAATTCCAAAGGCTCATTCGTTACAGCCGCTAAACTCGCCCATTGGCCCGCTTTGCAGTGTGGGCGGGCTCAGACATAGCGTCTGCTTAACGCTCATTTCGCCAGGAATCGTTACCAAAGCTCCGAGATTCGCTCCCTGAAACTCATCCTTACCACTGGATTTCTCATTGCGCTGTTATTAGGCTCCCCTGTCATTGATGATATACGAAACAATTAAGCCTTTTGGCCTGACGGACAGTGTACGACAAAGGTCTCGTTTCTATCCCTGCAAGTTTCATTTGGTATTTTGCTTAACAGCAATGATCCACCCGTCATTTGATTCACCGACGACTCCGTAGTTTCAGGAAGGCGCAACTTACTCAACAATACGACCGGAAATGAACGCTGTTGAAAGCCATGTCGACGACATCTTCACCAAGAAGTCCGCATAAACTAATGACCACGAAGAATGCGCATAACCGTTAGAAAATCTCAAACCCACACTCTCTACTTCTACCTATACCTATACGCTACCCTGGACGCTTTCTTCAAAACTTTCCAGGGTACGGACAAAAGTCCTCATTCCATTAAGTATCGCAGAGATAGGGATCTTTTTAACTATGTGGATACGGAAACTTTCAGCAGTGTATCAAGCGCTAATTCGGCAGCCAGCGATGCAGGATAGACTCTAAATCTTTGCTGAACCGATCCAAAGACAAAGGCTTCTGAAAATAATCGTTGGCACCGGTAGCAATTGAGTCTACCCTGTCCGATTCGAGTGAGGAAGACGTGACCATCACAACAGGGAGTTCTCTAAGACGATTGTCTGCACGTATTTCACGGAGCACTTCGATGCCGCCCATGCACGGCATCTTCATATCGAGCAATATTAGGGCCGGCAACTCATGTCTAGTCCTGAGCATTGCAAGCGCAGACTGGCCGTCGGGAGCGGAGTGAACCCTTATTTCCCGCCCTGTCGCTTCCAGCGCTAGTGCAGTAAGCTCTATATCGGTCGCACTGTCATCAACAATAAGAATCATTCTCTCTATCATATTATGCCGCACAACGGGTAATTTCGGAAATCTGAGAATCCACTATTCCTTGTGCTTATTGCGATATACTTGGTGTAAGGATAACTTAATTCGGGTAAACAATGATATAGGATATGGTCTGATTAAATAGTAAGACAATGTCTGATCCAGTGCGTTGGTCGTAATTTGCTATAGTTACTTCATAATGTTATGCTTTTATTCAATGATTTAGTGTTTGCCGAATTGCAACATCGGTAATCAGGTTAAAAGGGTTTTTACTCTCATTATTTTTTTTGAACGGGGCTAACCATGGAACGAATGTTGCACAGACAGACAGACAGACAGACAGACAGACAGACAGACAGACAGACAGACAGACAGACAGACAGACAGACAGACAGACAGACAAAGTCCTTTCCGGGAGAATAATCATTTACACAAAAGCGGCGTGTCAATCGGCACGTCTTTTTTGTATCTGCATTCTTGCAGGAGATAATAATGGCTGAGGATAAAGATACAACAAAGCAGGCTGTGGATTCCGGCGCTAATACTGCCGACAAACGGCCTGCGGACTTCCCTATTATTGGGATGGGCGCATCCGCGGGCGGACTTGAGGCCTTTGAGCAGTTCTTCCGCAATGTTGCGCCTGATATCGGCATGTCCTTTGTGCTGGTGACGCACCTTGATCCGGGTCATGAGAGTATATTGACCGAGATATTGCAGCGGAGTACCGCCATGCCGGTGCATGAGGCCCAAGACCAGATGCCTGTTGCACCTAATCATGTATATGTGATCCCCCCGAACCGCGAAATGTCAATCTTCAAGGGGCTGCTTCAGCTGACTGTGCCTGAAAGTCAGAGAGGGCAGCGGATGCCGGTAGATTACTTTCTACGTTCATTGGCTGAGGAACAGGGCGAAAAGGCCATAGGCGTGATCCTTTCCGGCACAGGTACCGACGGGACCCTCGGGCTGAGGGCCATTCAGGGGGCTGGCGGCATTTCCATTGTCCAGGACCCGGCCACTGCGAAATATGACGGTATGCCCTCCAGCGTAATCCAAAGCGGCCTTGCTACTTATATCCTGCCAGTTGACAAGATGCCGGAACAGTTAACGACCTATGTAAAAAACCTATTCGACCTGAAAATAAAACCACCCGCTCCTGTTCCTGCCCCTACGAGTTCGCTCAATAAGATAATGCAGGTCATCCGATCTAAAACCGGCCATGACTTTTCATTATACAAGCAGAAAACTGTCAGCCGCAGAATAGAGCGTAGAATGATAGTCCACAACATAGCGGATACCGAAATTTACGCCCGCTATCTAAAAGAGCATCCGGAAGAAGTTGCACTCCTTTTTAAGGAACTCCTAATCAATGTGACCAGCTTTTTCCGTGACCCCGAGTCGTTCGCCGTCCTGAAAAAGGACCTTCTGCCCCAACTGTTAGCGGACAAACCGGAAAGTCATACATTCAGAGCATGGGTAGTTGGGTGTGCGACCGGCGAAGAGGCTTTTTCCATTGCCATCCTTCTTACGGAATACATGGAGGAAACCAAACAGGAATTTAAAGCTCAGATATATAGTACGGACATTGACACGGATGCTATTGCCCTGGCCCGTGCAGGCTCATACCCGGCCAATATAGCCATGGATGTCTCAGAGGAGAGACTGCGGCGTTTTTTCATCAAAGAGGAAACCGGCTACCGCATCAAGAAAGACATCAGGGAAATGATAGTCTTTGCCGTCCAGGATATAATCAAAGACCCTCCCTTTACCAAACTTGATCTGGTCAGCTGCAGGAATCTCCTCATATACCTGGAACCTGAACTCCAGAACCGTATAATCCCGGCCTTTCACTATGCATTAAAACCCGGCGGAGCGCTATTCCTCAGCTCCTCGGAAAGCATCGGGAGCCATGCTGAACTCTTTGCCCCAGTCAGCAAGAAATGGAAGATCTATAAGGCAAAGACATCTGCTTCCGCAAGCCGCACTGTTATGACTCGCGGCCTTCCATGGAACGCAACCCACCCCGGCAGGGGAGCGGATGAGGCAGTTCCGAGAATGAAGGAGCCCAACTTTGCAGAACTCACCAAAAGGGCGCTTATCCAGTCCTTTGCCCCTGCATCAGTGATAACTGATGAGGGAGGGAACCTTCTCTACGTCCATGGCGACACCGGCAAATACCTGCGGCCCTCTCCGGGCCAGCCGAGCCTGAATATCATAGAAATGGCGCGTGAAGGTCTGCAGACAGAACTGCGAACAGCCATTAATAATGCCGCCGCACAGAAAACTCAAGTGGTCCGCAAGGTCGTGAATGTCAAGACAAATGGCGGCAGGCAAGGGGTGGTCCTCATAGTGAGATCGTTATCCGACCAGCAGGCAGCCCAGCCGCTGCTGATAATATCGTTTCAGGATATGGAGGAGCAGGAAAAACCGGCCCGGAAGGGGCATCGTGCCGTAAAAAAAGAGAAGGGGCTCGTAGAAGAACTGGAACAGGAACTCTCCTATACCAAGGAGACCCTGCAGGCCACCATTGAGGAATCGCAAGCCTCAAATGAAGAGTTGAAGTCCACAAACGAGGAACTGCAATCCACGAATGAAGAACTCCAGTCTACTAATGAAGAACTTGAGACATCAAAAGAGGAACTTCAGTCGATAAATGAAGAACTTCAAACTTTGAATTCCGAGTTGCAGTCAAAGATTGAACAGCTTGCAGTAATGCAAAACGATATGAAAAATCTCCTTGACAACATGGATATCGGTACCATCTTTCTTGACGAACGGTTCATCATAAGACGGTTTACCGCCAAGGCAGCGAAGGTATTTCACCTGCTGGCCTCTGACGTGGGCCGTCCCCTTGGTGACATCACGTCAAACCTTGTCGGAGACGAACTCCTTAGTGATGCTCGTGAAGTGCTTGATACGCTCGTACCGAGGGAGAAGGCAGTGCAGGCAACGAGCGATGAGTGGTACATAGTGAGAATTCTGCCATACCGCACGCTTGATAATGTCATAGATGGAGTGGTGCTCACTTTTACCGACATCACCGAGCGCAAAAAGATTGAATCGGAAATGCAAATGGCGCGTGACTATGCCGAAAATGTCGTGGATACAGTGCGCGAGCCTCTGCTCGTGCTGGATGCGGAGATGAAGGTAACCTCTGCCAACCGCTCCTTTTATGACCGTTTTCTTGTGAAACCGGAGGAAACTATCGGCTATTATCTCTATGACCTCGGCAATCATCAGTGGGACATTCCCCGCCTGCGGGAACTGCTGGAGACTATTTTGCCTGAGAAAACAAGTTTTAATAATTTTGATGTAGAGCATGAATTCCCTGCCATAGGGCGCAAGAAGATGCTGCTGAATGCCAGGTGCATCCTTAATAACATGGGCAAAACGCAATCGGTACTTTTGGCAATAGAGGATGTCACCGACCTCCTACAGGACAGGCAACAGGCAGACACAGAAAAAGAAGTCAAATAATGGAAGACCAAAAGAGACAGGAAGAAGAGAAAGAGAGCGCAGCCTCTCTGAGGGCTGAAGCGGAAAAGAGACTCGCCCGATCTTCGGGCGTAAAGCCTGCCGAAGAAGAGAAACCTTGTGAGGATATTATCCATGAGCTAAACGTACACCAGATCGAGCTCGAGATGCAGAACGAGGCGCTCAGAAAGGCCCAGCTTGACCTGGAGGAATCCAGGGACAGGTACGCTGATCTCTACGACTTTGCGCCGCTCGGCTATTTTACCTTCAGCCACAAGGGCATCATCGAAGAGGTGAATCTCACCGGAGCATCTCTTTTGGGTATTGAGCGTCAGAAACTCCTCGAACGCGGTTTTGGACGTTTTGTAGATGAAAAGGACCTTCCGAGCTGGGACCGCCATCTGATAGACGTAAAGCAAAATAGGGAGAAGCAAAACTGTGAATTATTACTCAAGCTGGAGGACGGCTCTGGTTTCTATGCTCGGCTTGAAAGTGTTCGGACGGATTTGAGCGATGGAGGCTTAGTTATCCGCTCTATAGTGAGTGACATAACCGAGCACAAGAATGCGGAACGGATAAGGACACTTAACGTGCAATTGAATCACCAAGTCGCTGAACTGAACGCCTTTGCTTATTCAGTCGCGCACGATCTTCGAGCTCCTCTGCGACACATGTCAGGCTTTATTGAACTGTTGCAAAAAAAGATGGGGGACTACCCCGATGTCGACACCGGCGATTATATGGAGACGATAAACGAGGTCTCAAAAAAAATGAGTAGTCTTATAGATAATCTCTTGGATTTTTCGCGTCTTGGGCGTTCTGAGATGCAGATGAGAAAAGTAAATTTAAATGCCCTTGTAAACGAAATTGTCCGCGAGACTCGGGAGGAACTGAAGGAACGGGAGATTGGATGGGAGATAGATGAACTGCCTGACGTCCTTGGTGACCAGGCCTTACTACGGCTTGTTATGGTTAATCTCATCTCCAATGCAGTCAAGTTCACAAGTACTCGTCCGCAAGCTAAAATCAAAATCGGATGCAAAGATGATATAGATAAATTCACTTGTTCCATCAGGGACAACGGAGTAGGATTTGATATGAAATATGCGGGTAAACTCTTCGGTGTATTCCAGCGTCTCCATAGCCAGAACGAATTTAAAGGCACAGGTGTTGGACTTGCGAATGTTAAACGCATTATCAGCCGCCATGGCGGGACTGTCTGGGCCGAAGGTGCTATGGGGCAAGGAGCGATATTTTACTTTACACTTCCGAAAATTGAGGACACATAAGCGTGCGTACCGGTATCGGTCTGGCACTATGCAAAAAGATTCTGGAGAGGCGGGGAGGACGCATCTGGGTGGAATCGAAGCTTGGCGAGGGGGCGACCTTCTTTTTTACACTCCCTGTGACAGAGTCTATCCACCAACCGAAATGAGAACAATTGTTTCTGGAAGAACCCGCATCCACGGGGGCTCTATTTACGGAGGTAACCTTCATACAGTTGCGTCAATCCTAAACTCTTTAATTTAAGTAGCATTGGAGAATCCAGATTTTGATAGGTTTTTCCCGCAACAAATATATTCAGAATATTGAAACTCGCGTTTGTTACAGGAAGAATTAAAAAATTATTCGACATCTCTGCCGGATCCTTTTTTGACCATAGTACGTGACGAAGTGTGCTTTTCCGTGAAAAGGCTGTCCGGCACAATCTTCCTTCTCTGAAAACCACAGTTTAAGATTCAAGAAACTGCGTGAACGAATACTACACGAATTGCTTGCCCTTGCTTGCGACTATTTTTTAATTTTCCCGTTCCTTTGTAGTGGGCCGTGTAATGAAGGATATGTCTCTTCCGCTCAGGTGCTGCGCTTTGACGATTCTAAAGGCTCATTCGCTACAGCCGCAAAACTCGCCCTGCGGGCTCAGACACTTGCGGCTGTTTAACGCTCATTTCGCCAAGAATCGTTACAAAGCTCCGCAATTCGCTCCCTGAGACATATCCTTCATTACACTTTCGTTGCACTTTTTACCAACATGGGGCATTTATTCTTTGCTTATATAGCAGAATTAAGAAGTCAGATAAGCAAACATCAGAACAAGCTCATTAAACTATCATCATCGGCAAAAGCAAAGAAATAATTTGTAGCCTGGGAATAATTGCGCCAGGAGCAGGAGAGACATTGCGCCGTAGCGGGCGTCGGCAGCCTGAGACGCCATGGATGGCTGTACAGGCTGGCGTCGCCTCCGAGCAAGGATGGATGCCTTGTGAGGTTTAGCCGAGGCGCTGTGGCTCTCCTGCTCCTGGCGTCACCACTATTGAATGCAAATAAGCAAATATTTGCGAATACTTTTACCTGGCGACCGGACCACTGTGTATACTTCGCGACTGAACGGCAAACGTTTTTGCTCCTACTCTGCATATAATTGCGGCGATATGAAACTTCGGCTTTCAGGAAGAAGAAGAAAATATTCTCGGTGGCAAAAAACATTCGTTGTACAATCACTAACTAACACTTGATCTGACATTGACCGACAGGTCAGGGCTTATCTTTACATATCTGGCTCCTGTGTAATTGGTGATATACGAAACAATTAAGCCTGCTACGTAAGCAGCTTGAGATTGCATTATGGCAAATTTCAGCCCAGAGCAGGCAGTGCATGGTGCTGAAGCGGGCCGTCGGCAGACAGTGCCGCCAGGGATGGCTGAACGGGCTGGCGTCGCCTTCGAGCGAGGCTGGACGCCTCGTGAGATTTGCAGAAGCACTATGTGCTGACTGCTCGACAACGCATAATAAATGCGGGCTGGTGCGATGGAGAATAGCCTGCTCATCCTGACGCGTTAGTCACAAATCAAATTTGCAATTTCTGGAAAGCATAATTGCCGTTCAGTGCAGATAATGAGCGCGACAAGTCTCTACGGCCTTAACGTGGACAGGGTCACTTGACAACGTATCATCATGTGGTATGTTTTGATTGAGGTATTTTTTTTGGAAACATCTCACCATGACAGGAGGATTCGATGACAGCTCTTAGCCCCGGCGTAAAAGCACCTGATTTTTCCCTTTCAAGCATCCCGGATCAAAAAGTGTCCCTTTCCGATTTTCGTGGACAGCCCGTAGTCCTGGTCTTCTATCCCGCCGATTGGAGCCCGGTCTGCAGTGACCAGTTGGCGCTCTATAACGAGTTGGAGCCCGAATTCGAGGAGTTTAGAGCGAAGGTCATCGGTATCTCGGTCGACGGCGTCTGGTGCCATCTCGCCTTCGGCAAAGACCGCAAACTGCACTTTCCGCTCCTGGCGGATTTTGAGCCCAAAGGCGCGGTGGCCCGTCAGTATGGCGTTTACAGTGAGAAAGACGGCAGGTCTGAGCGGGCGTTGTTTGTCATAGATGCCGAGGGCGTTATTCGTTGGAGTTATGTGTCGCCGCCGCGCGTCAACCCGGGCGCCGACGGCATTCTGAAAGCCCTGGAGTCTATTGTCAAAGGCGAAAAAGCAGTCAGCGCCGGAGATTAGTTTGATGCCGGGGTCAGGAGGCACCGTGGACAAAACTGCTGCGCTCATCCGGCCTGTTTCAGCGGATGACCACTCTGAAGGACCCGCCGGCGCGCCGTTGACTTTAGTGGAATACGGCGACTATCAATGTCCTTACTGCGGGGCTGCCTATCCGGTCGTGAAGCGCTTGCAAAAGACGTTGGGGAAGAAGCTGCGCTTTGTGTTCAGGAACTTCCCTTTGACCCAGTCGCATCCATATGCCCTAATCGCTGCCGAAGCGGCGGAAGCCGCGGCGCTCCAGGGTAAGTTTTGGGAGATGCATGACCTGCTTTTTGAACAGCAGGCTTTCCTCGATCCTGACATCATTCCCTCGTGGGCTGAAAGGATCGGGTTGGATCTCGAAAAATTCGGGAACGATATCAAGCGGGACATTGTTGCAAAGCGTATTACGGAAGACCGCCGGAGCGGCATTCGCAGCGGCGTTAACGGAACGCCGACCTTTTTTATCAACGGACCACGCTACGACGGCTCTCCGGATTACGGTTCGCTGCTGGCTGCCCTGGAGTCCGAATTGGATCTGCGCTCCGTCTGAATACCTATCAGCCAAGGTATCTTCCGCCATTTATATTAATTGTCTGACCCGTAATATAACCGTTGCGAACAAGCATCAGGGCTGCGTCGGCTATCTCCTCAACAGTGCCGAAACGGCCCATGGGCTCACGGTCGGGCTTCAGCCGTGGAATCCCGGCGGCCATATCAGTCCCGACCGGGCCGGGAGCGATAGCATTTGCCGTGACTCCTTCTTTTAGCAGGTGAACAGCGTAATAATGGGTCAATCCTAGAATGCCGGCTTTCGATGCGGCATAATGAGGACCGACAACTCCGCCTATCTGTGCGGCGACCGATGAAAGGCTGATTATACGACCCCATTTCAGGGCCCGCATGCCGGGAAGCACCGCCTGTATCATCAGGAACGCCGATGTGAGATTCACGGCAATTGTCTCATTCCAGTCTTTTTCAGTTATATCGTCGATGTTATGCATTGTCCCGATGCCGGCATTGTTCACCAGGATGGACGGCGGGCCAAGTTCTCTTTCTATAGTGCCGATCATTCGGACAATGTCAGCCGGGACAGACACATCTGCTTTTACTGCAACAGCGAGGCGACCGAATCTCCTGGCCTGCAAAAGCACCTCGTTCGCTTCCTCATCACGATTCCGGTAGTTGATCGCTATATTGGCGCCGGCCTCGGCAAACGCAAGCGCGATCGCCCGCCCGATGCCTCGGCTCGCCCCGGTCACAAGCGCCGTTTTACCTTTTAAATCGTCCACTGGTACGTCGTCCTCTCCTTACAGGTTCATTTATTTGCCATTTCGGCAAAAGCGGCTTCAGCGCCCTGCTGGATTTCCTGCGGCGTCAGGTCCTTGCTGTGGGTGGCAAGCATCCAGCTGTAACCGAAGGGGTCTTGAAGAGTACCGACGCGGTCCCCCCAGAACATTTCCTGTACAGGCATCCGGACCTCGGCGCCTGCGGCAAGGGCTTTCCTGAACGCCTCGCCAACATTTTCGACATAAAGGTAAAAACTGACCGGAGAGCCGCCGGCGGTTTCTGCGCTTTTACTGGGCTGCTGCGGGTTTTCCTCTCCCATCATGATGATCGAGTCGCCGATCCGGAGCTCGGCGTGCATTATCCCTTTGCCGTCCGGCCCAGGCATGGCGAACCGCTCCTGGGCGCCAAAGGCCAGTTTGTAGAATTCGATGGCCTTGCGGACATCCTTGAACATGAAAATCGGTGTGACGCTGTGAAATTCTTCAGGGATCGCTTTTGTTGTCATGGAAAGCCTCCTTAAGGTTGGATCTAATCACGAGTATAACAGGTAAGAGACTTCTGTCAAGCGAACTCGAAAGCGACTCCTGACTGCTGCATAACGTGTTGCATTACGTAAAGAAGTATTCGAACAAATCTATAATAAGCTTACGTCATTCCCGTGCTCTTAAGCACGGGAATGACGTAGTTGGTGTTGCCAAGCTAAATTTTTTCGATTAGTAGAATCAGCTCAGGGTAATTCGGTCTGTTTCAATATTTCTGAAAATATCCATGACAGACACAAATAGGGCCACCACAAGAGGTCCCATGATGAGTCCTAACAGGCCGAAAAACTTGATGCCGCCGAGCACACTGAAGAAAATAACTATAACAGGCATTCTGGTCCTGCTGCCGATAAGCACCGGCCGGAGGCCGTAGTCGATAAGGCTGATGCCGAATATGCCGATCAGCACGAGTATGATTCCCTTCATGACGGACACCTGGACGAACAAATATAACGCAATACCCCCCCATACGGCAAATGATCCCACCATCGGGATGAACGATGAAATAGCAGTAGCGGCGCCCCACAAGACCGGAGACCTCAGCCCCAGTGCGGAATAGACAATGCCTCCGATTATTCCCTCCAGGACAGCAACGAGCACGCCGCCGTAAATCGTTGAAATGACAATGTCCCTGATCTGTGAGGCGAGTCTTTCTTTCTGCTGCTCTGAAAACGGCATATAATCACGGCTCTTCCGGAGAAAGGCAGCTCCATCCCTGAGCATGAAAAAGATCGCCGATGCCATAAAGATAAAGTTTACGACGACAGTGACGACGCTGCCCAGACCACTGGGGATCCTGCCGATTAAATCCTTCCCCATCAGTAAGGCATTATCACTAAGGGTCTGTTCCATCTCTGGTTCGCTAAATGGAAGATGGAAGATAGTGCTTATCCAGTTCAGCGAATATTGCACTGTAGGATAACTTATGATATCGTGCAGCAATTCTGTTTTTCCGGTTTGGATATGGCGTGAAATATCCTGCAATTCGTTTATCAGGAGGTATGAGAAATACGAAAAAGGACCGATAATAATCCCAATGATAATCACAAGGACGATAAAGGCATTCAATGATTTCCATCTCAGGTATTTTCCCAGGTAATTATATACAGGATAGAAAACTATAGACAGGACAATGCCCCACATTATCGGCGCAATAAACGGGCTCAGGATCCTGAAAGTCAGGTATCCAAGACCTCCCGTGATGGCCAGCATGACTATGAAATAAAACCTGTTTGCTTTCATGACACCTTATAAAATTACAGGAACAGAGGCGCTCTGTTCTCTGTTCGTTTTTGCCCTTTTTATGAACGATGTTAGGATCTTTAATGAAAGTGTATCGCACTCTCTCTCGGGATGCCACTGGACACCGGCCAGGAAAGGATAGTGCGGGCAGTAAATTCCTTCAATGATACCATCCTCAGCTTCTGCAAACACTTCCAGTCCGGAGCCCAACTTTTTGACAGCCTGATGATGGTTGGAATTTGTCTCGAATTTCTGAGGCAGCAGGCCTAAGAATTCGATAAACGGGCCGGAGGCTGTTATGACGTGACGGATCTTCTTATGGTCCAGCGCCTCTCGTCGCTCACAGCCTATGTCCTGATAAATGGTCCCCCCGAACGCGACATTAATGAGCTGCAAACCATAGCATATGCCGAGAACAGGTTTTTCCCTCTTAATTATTTCGCGTAACAGCGCGGTCTCAAAATCGGTCCTTTCTTTTTCAACAAATTTCATTTCAGCGCGGCCCTCAATGACTTCATTGCAATATTCCGGCAAGAGATCGTCTCCTCCTGAGATCAGAAGTCCGTCAATGACTTCCGCAATATGGGAAATAGCATCGTAAACCGGCACAAGGACGAGCGGAATACCTCCGGCGGCTGTCACCGCAGAAGGGTAGTCCCGTCTTAACCTGAAAAAAGGTCCGTCACTGTCAGCCGTTATGCCTATCAAAGGTCTCATGAAAGGACCCTCCCTGAAAGCGTTCCCGTAAGCTCTCCGCCATCGACAGCCATCCTGCCGTTTACAAATACATATTCAATGCCTTCAGGCCTGCTGAATGGTTCTCTGAATGTTGCCGTATCGGCGATCCGTTCGTAATCGAATATTACAACATCCGCATAAGCGCCGTCTCTTATGATTCCCCTGTCTGCAAGCCCGAAGGTTGCCGCAGGGAGGGCGGTCGTTCTCCTTATTGCTTCCGGCAGCGTTAAGAGGGCTTCGTCCCGAACGTATCTTCCGATAAATCTCGGGAAGCTGCCGAACCCCCTTGGGTGAGGTTTGCCGTAGCACGTAGGGCCTGAAAAAGACCGGACGGAGCTGTCAGAGCCTATCATGAGGTACGGAAGAGACAGGAAGCGCCTGAGGTTATCCTCGTTCATCGAAAAAAAGATGGCCCCTGTTCTTGCCTTCTCACGTATGATCAGATCCAGAAGAGCATCAACGGAATCTCGGACGGTTTTTAAAGCAACATCAAAGATGTTTTCTCCTTCCATCCACCTGTTTTCGGGTTTTGAGACTGAAGAGATATAAATACCTTTCCAGTAATTATCGTCTTTCCGGCTGAGGTCAGCCTTGATGCGCGCAGCTGTTCCAGGGTCTCTGAGACGTTCCAGCTCCTCTTCAATACCGCCTTCGTAGACCCACGAAGGCAGTACGGTGTCGAGATCTGTGGCGGCGGCTATATAAGGGTACCGGTCGCATGTTACGTTCATGCCGCTTATCCTCGCTGTCTCAATAACGCGGATGGCGTCATCTATTTTCCACCAGTTCTGTTCGCCTGCGGTTTTCAGATGAGAAATATGTAAAGGCACGCCGGCTCCCCTTCCTATTTCAAGCATCTCCAGGATGGACTCGATAAGAGCGTCCCCCTCACTCCTCATATGAGAAGCATAAACACCAGGTAACGGCAAACTCCCCGCAAGAGAAGTCAGTTCGGAGGTAACGGAATAAATGCCGGGAGGGTAAATAAGCCCTGTCGAAAGGCCTTTTGCTCCTGCCCGGACAGCGTCATACAAAAGCCTTTTCATCTCCGCCATATCGGCGCTGCCCGCCGCCGAATCCTTATAGCCGATCACCGATGCCCTGATATTGCCGTGACCGCATAACGTAGCAAAATTGATCGCTATCCCATTTTTTCTTAGAAGGGTGAAATATTCACCGAATGTCGACCACCGTGCCTTTATCCCCAACTCGTCCATATCAGCCTCTCGTCGCATGAGAGCCTCACCATACAGGGGGGCTGCTGAGAGGCCGCAGTTGCCGTTTATCTCTGTTGTAACGCCCTGAGAAAGTTTTCCTTCAGCTCTGCCGTCGGCAAGTAACGTGAACTCCGAATGGGCATGGGTATCTATAAACCCCGGAGCGACGACTAATCCCCGTGCATTAATGGTCCTTTCAGCATCAATCCTTTCGCTGCCGGCATAGACAATCCTGTCGTCGTGGATCCCGATATTAATTTCGCGCGGCCCTGCGCCGCTGCCGTCGAACACTGTGCCGTTCTCAATCAAATACCGGACCATCTGTCTTACACCATAAAACGCGAAGTTGAGAAGTTGAGAAGTTGAGAAGTTGAGAAGTTGAGAAATAGAATGGAAGTTTATTTTTTTGTTGCGCACCTTCACACCTTCTCACCTTCTCAACTTCCATTTTATTTCTCAACCTCGCAACTTCCACCTTTTGACTTTGCAGTCATGAAGAACTTTTCAGGATCGGCCATGCTCTCAACGAAAAGCGGGATCATAAAAGAGGCCAGGAGGTCTACACCTATCCTGAAACCGGATATGAAACTTTTTATTCCCTTGCCGCCGGTTGATCTCCCTGACAGCTGTTTCGCCTTTTCACTGTATCTGTCATAAAGCTTTCGCTTCAGAACAGGAAAGCATTGAAGGGTGAGTACCATGATGGAGAAGAACTCGTGCACAGGAACCCCCACCCGCTGGAGAGGGTGCAATACTTTCTTAAGGGAGCCGACCATTGCCTCAAGGGGTGTAATGTGAGTTAGAATTTTCGCCGCATACACCATATCGAAGACCCTGAGTGCGCGAATCGAAGCAATCCTGAGACCATCTTCAGTTATAGTGACAGGCCCAACGACAGCGACAACCATTCCTGATTGATAAAACAGATTACTGATAAAAGTAAAACCGAGGAAAAAGAATATGGGGACGGCGCCGCCCTTTATTTTTTTAAACGGGATCGAAAAAAGGGCTAAAACGACACATGCCGCTATTATGGCATGCAGCCGGATGCCTCCTGCAAGAAATACGATAGCGGCGAAGCAGGAGTAGAGTATGAGAAGAATACCGGAAGACAATGCTTTACCTGAATGTGCCGGTATATTTTATTTTAACGGCTTTATATTCTTTGGCATCCGGGTTGTCGGGACTAAAATCTGTTTTTTGTTCTGAACCGCCCGAGGCCACCTGCCGCTGTCGCGGCTCTGAAGCAAAATAAGCATTAATCCCATCGACAATAGCTCCGGCGATCTTCTGCTTGTATGCTCCATCAGACAGCAGCGCTTCCTCCTCCGGGTTGCTTATAAAAGATACCTCGGCAAGAGCGGAGGGCATCTGGGCGTCAACGAGAACGTAAAATAAAGCCTGCTTCACACCAAGATCGGAAACTTTAGGGTACCTGGACTTTATTGACGATACGAGGGCGCGCTGCACATTACCTGCAAGATTGAGCGATCCGTCCCGCTTCCTGTCCCTTTCCAGAGAAGCGAGTATGACTCCCAATTCACTCTGCACCTCTTTCATTTTTTTCAGCGAAATGGCGTTTTCCCGCGCGGCAACCTTCAAGGCTTCCTCGTCATTCGTCCAGTTAAGCAGATAGGTCTCAATCCCCCTTGCCTTTCTGTTCGGACTTGCATTGGCGTGAACGGACAGGAAGAAGTCCGCGCCGCTTTTATTTGCAATCTGTGCCCGTTCGGGCAGCGGTATGAACACATCGCTGTTTCGGGTAAGAATTACCTCATATGCAGGGTATTCTTTTTTTATGATGTTTCTGATTCTAAGGGCGATATCCAGGACCACGTCTTTTTCATACAGTCCTGTCGGCCCGATTGCGCCGGTGTCATGGCCTCCGTGGCCGGGATCGATAACAATTTTCCTCCGCATGACGCTTGCCTCTCGGTTTGCATCCGGTTTGGGCGGCTCCGCAGGCTTTTCGATATTCCCCGGGGCAGGTTTCTTTTCATTGGACCCTTTAGAGAAAATATCGATGATAAGACGGGATGGGTCCTCAAGGCTGAAGATCTTGAAGTCATAATCCGCCGACACGAGATCGAAAACGACCCTTGCTGTATCGGCATTGAATTGGCCCAACCTGATGCCCTTGACCAGGCTATCATTTATCGTATAATTTTTTTGCAAGTCTTTTGTGAGTTTTGCGTTCTTGATGTCGAGGAACATACGGTCGGGGTTGGAGAGCTGCGCCTTTGAGAATTCCGCGGTGCCTGAAAGTTCAATGACCACCCGCAAGTATTCCGATGTTATATGATATCTAAGTCCCTTGACCTCGACAGGGTCTCCGGCAGCACAGGGAAAGGGTAAGGAAAAAGTGGACAACAAGATAAAAAGAACGTAAATCCCGACGTGGATGCGGAGTTTTGCTCCTGAGTCCATGTATGCGCGGCCATGTTTTTTATGGTCCGGGTCAATCATATCGCCTGAACAGCTTTAACCTCCGGGATCTCATTTCTCAATGTCGCTTCAACCCAGTTCTTCAATGTAAGAGAGGACATGGGACACGTTCCGCATGCTCCAGTCAGTTTCACATATACTATATCGTTCTTTACTTCAATTAATTCAATATCTCCGCCCTCTGATTTTAGCCCGGCACTGATTTTAGCCAAAACTTCCTCGACCCTTTCTTTTGTGATCATCGCACCTCCATGTAAGGCAAAACGCATTCAAAAAAAACTTTTTTTCTCTTTGCCCTATGCGCTATGCTGATTTCCAATTGCCTAATGATAGCGGATTGGCTGGAATAAATCAACCATATGTTTGATTTGAAAGTGAAAACAGCGGTTTCGGCTGCAGGGGGTTTAAAGGTTTACTTCTTCATCCAGTAGGGACTCGATAAATCTTCAAATGCAGAGATTGCGGCGACGGAACCTTGTCCCACAGCGGTTGCTATCTGCTTTATCCCCCCGGTCACATCGCCTGCCGCATAGATCATATGCATAGCGGTCCTCTGTGTGCTGTCGGTCTTGACGTAACCTTCATGGTCCATTTCAAGGCTTAGTATCTTCGCTATTTTATTATTCGGGATGTAGCCGATTGAAACAAACACCCCGTCAACACGCATCTCTTTGAAAGCCCCGTCCTTGAGGTTTTTAAGCTTCACAGCATCCACGCGGTCCTTTCCATAAATCCTGTCGATCACCGAGTCGAGTAGAACAGGGACTTTCCTCTCAGCAAGGCTCTTTTGCAAAAAGGCCTCCGCCCTTAAAGCCGGTCCCCGGTGGACCAGTGACACATTAGCGCCGAGGCTGTTCAGGTATAGGGCATCCCCTGCCGCAGTGTTTCCTCCTCCCACAATAACTACCTTGCCGCCGTCCTTGAAAAAATAGCCGTCACAGGTAGCGCAATAACTCACACCTCTGCCGTACAATGCCTTTTCTCCGGGAGCGTCGAGCTTCTTGTGTTCGGCCCCGGTCGCAATTATAATGCCCTTTGCCCTGAATAATCTTTTGGTTGTTTTCAACTCGAACCCGGCATCTGTCTTATTGACTTCTGTAACATCTTCGCTCTCAAAAATATAAGTATACAACAATGCCTGCTGATACATTATATCTACAAGGTTCTTCCCGGCTATCTGGCTGTAACCGGGATAATTTTCCACAACCGGCGTTATAAGCACCTGCCCGCCGACATTGGCCTTTTCGATAACCGCGGTTTTCAAGCCGCTGCGCCCTGAATAAATGCCGGCGGCAAGCCCTGCCGGTCCTCCGCCGATAATTGCGATATCCAGATCCACGGTATCCCCTGAAAAAGCAGCGGACATAATTTCCACAGATGAGAGGCTGAGAATTTCCTCTACAAACGATTCCGGTGGACGGACGCCCGATCCGATCATTACTTCATTTATTACCGTAAACGGGACCGTGATTATATGGTATTTGTCCATATAGTCCTTGTTCTCATACATTTCAATTATTTCAACTGTAATGAGCTCAGGCAATGCAATCGCGGCAGATATGGCAACAAGGGCATGCTGAGGACAGTAGGGACAGGTGGGGGAGACAAAGACCTGGATATGTCTCGGCTCCTTGAGTTCAAATAGCCTCCTCAATGACGGTTCTGAAAGAAGCGTCCCGTTGTTCGACGTGAGAATAATGGCCATTATTAGGGTACGCCCTTCTTCTCCGACCGGAGCGCCGACATAACTGATCTTGAACTTGTCCGGGCTTATTAGAATCGTTGGTGACCGGGTAATATCTTTATGTCTTGCCTCATCACTGTCGAGAGTAAAAAAGCGCACCTTTATCTTATCGGTAAGTTCCGATATCCCCGTCAGGAGCACCGAAGTCGCCTCGTTGTACTGGTTATGCTCTTTGCTCAGGTAGACCTCGATCTCAACAACATCTTTCAGTTGCCTGAACGTATCGGTCAGGACCTTCTTGGTTTCATCCGGCAGCATTTCGGGGGATTTATCTTCCATATCTGTCAATTATACCTAAAAAAACAGTAATTGGTAATTAGGTCATAGGAAAAAGTTGCAGTCTTATTACCCATTACCCATAACCTATTACCTATCATCATTATTTTGTTATAATTAATTTATGCACAAGGTCGGCTTTGTATACAGTCCGGTTTTTTTGGAGCATGAAACCCCTTTGGGACATCCTGAATCGAAAGAGCGCCTGATAGCCATAACCGGCAAACTTGAGCGCGCTCCTTTCTGGAAGGACCTTGTCCTGATGACCCCTTGCAAGGCCGGGTATCGCGACATTGAGCTGGTGCACACCGGGAGCTACGTCGAGGAAGTCAGGAATTTCGGGACGGGACACCTCGACCCCGATACTTATGTATCAGAGCACAGTCTTGAAGCGGCGCGCCATGCCGCGGGCGCTCTCATGGAGGCAGTGGAGCAATGCAAAGCCGGAAAGGTGCTGCGGGCGTTCTGCGCTGTCAGGCCTCCCGGCCATCATGCTGAGGCAGATCGGGCAATGGGGTTTTGTATTTTCAACAATGTCGCAATCGGCGCGCGGTATGCGCAGGAAGCAGGCTATGGGAAGGTATTTATTATCGATTTCGATGTCCACCACGGCAATGGCACTCAGCAAGCATTTTACGAGGATGATACTGTCTTTTATTTCAGCACCCATCAGTACCCGCACTATCCCGGCACCGGCAGCAGCGCAGAGCAAGGGATAGGCAAGGGGAAGGGATATACATATAATGTCCCCATGCAGGCTGGTTCCGGCGACAAGGAGTTTTTCTCTGTTTACAGCGAAGTTCTTTCCGGATTGGTGAGGGGCTTTGTACCCGATATCATCCTGGTCTCTGCCGGCTACGACATGCATGCACATGACCCGCTTGCAGGTTTGCGGGTAAGCGACAAAGGAATTCGCGCCATAGTTTCCGGCATCCTTTCATCCCCGTCTGATCCGGAGCAGATCCCCATCATCTTTGCCCTCGAAGGCGGTTATGACCTTGCCGCACTCGAGAATTCCGTCTGCATTACTATTGAAGAAATGCTGAAGTGACTAGGTAATCATTTTCATAAATACGGTGTCGTACAAATTGCCTGGACGTGGAAAGCCATGTTCATCTTGAACAAGGCCGCTGATGGCAGGCCGTGATGAGGCTCTTTCTCCCCGAAACACTCACGAAGAAATACTTCCTGTCCTTCACGCTTTGACAATTGGGCTGCAGCGAGGATGTCATCTAAAAACAAACGCAGCGGACGTCGCTCCCAAAACGTTGAGTTCCGATCGAATTCTTGCCTACGCCTAAGCATGCCGAAATCCAGGATAAGGTGCAGCCCTTCCGCTCAAGCTCTCCGCTTTGGACAAGTCTAAGGCTCATTCGCTACAGACGGTAAACTCGCCCATCAGCCCGCCTGACGGGATGGGGCGGGCTCAGACATACCGTCTGCTTAACGCTCACTTCGCCTAAGAACTTGTTGCCAAAGCTCCGCGATTCGCTGCAGAGCTACACCTTATCCTGGCTTTCTCACCTATCAAGAGCTAAAAGGCAGATAAGCACGCTTTAGAATAAGCCTATTTAACTACTATGATCGGCAAAAAGCAAACATAGTGATTTATAGAGCAACCTGCAATTTGAGGCAAGAGCAGACGGGACATGGTGCCGTAGCGGGCGTCGACAGCCCGTGATGCCAGGGATGGCTGAACGGGTTGTCGTCGCCTTTGAGCAAGGCTGGACGCCTTGCGAAATTTAGCCGAGGCACTATGGTCCGGCTGCTCTTGCCGGTACTACCCGGCACTACGTTGAATACTCTCAAGTCTTGGTTATTACCGGGAGCGTAAAAAAGAAAGTCGATCCCTCGCCAGGCTTCGATTCTACCCAGATACGGCCTCCAAGCCTCTCCGCAATTTTTTTGCATGTTGCCAGACCGATACCGGTGCCAGAGTATTCATCACTGGTATGCAGGCGCTGGAATATTTGAAATATTCTTTCAAATTGTCGTGGTTCAATGCCGATGCCGTTGTCACTGATCCGGAAAAGCCACTCCTCACCTTTTCTCTCGGCAGAAATATGAATACGCGGCGTACTGCTGCTATACTTGATAGCGTTCCCCATAAGATTTTGGAATAGCTGAATGAGCTGCGTGCTATCTGCAGATACGGTGGTAAGAGGATCGACAGTAATTACAGCCCCGCTTTCTTTGATCTCAAACGAGAGATTATCCAAGGTCTTCTTAAGAACGGTGTTGACGTCCACAGGAACAAGGGGCTTTTCGCGCGTTCCTGCCCGTGCATACAAAAGGAGGTCATCGATCAGGTGGTTCATGCGTACGGTCCCTTCGAGGATATTTGAAATGTACCGATCAGCCTCAGCATCGAGTTTCTCTTTGCAATGTTTCTTAAGCAGGTCTATAAATCCCGAAACCGCGCGGAGCGGAGCACGTAAATCATGCGCGGCTATCAAAGCAAAATTGTCCAGCTCTCTGTTGCTTTGCTCCAACTTCTTAGAATACTGTTCAATCCTCTCTTCGAACTTCTTCCGATCGGTGGTGTCCGTGAAAGTCAGAACTGCTCCAGCAATCTTCCCATTATCTATAATAGGTGTGCTTGTGTATGTCACATTAAAACTGGTATTGTCTTTTTTCCAGAAGACCTCGTCTTTTATATGATGAACTTTGCCGTCTTTCAAAGCCCAATATATGGGGCATTCTTTTTCTGGATAAGGCGTGCCGCGGAATATGTCAATGACTTTGAGACACCCCTCGTCCACATTTAGTGTATTTCCTCTTCAGGAACTGGTGCTGCCTTTGGCTTGTTAATCCATACGGCCTCAGGAAGTATCGGCGGCACAGGGATTTTTTTAACAAATCTCTCAGGATGTGCTTCATATGCAACGCGCAGAACTTCACCCCTGGCTATCTGTATTTCTTGTGCAAGGCCGTAATGTACAGCTTCCGGCGTATGCAGGCCGATGCCGGTATGTTGATGCTCTTTGTTGTACCAAGGAAAGAAATCCTGGCAGAAGCTCCGAGAGTCTTCGATGCTACCAAACCGCTCAGGAAAGTCCGGCCGATATTTAAGTGTCTTAAACTGGGACTCTGAATAGGGGTTGTCATCGCTCGTATGCGGTCTGCTGTGGGTCTTCGTGATCCCAAGGTCGGCCAGGAGTAATGCTACAGGTTTGGATTTCATTGATGAACCCCTGTCGGCATGAATCGTGAGCTGATCTCTCCCGATATTCTGCTTTGAACAGGTTTCTCCAATGAGCCTCTCTGCCAATACCGCCGATTCTGCAGGGGCTATCATCCAGCCGACAATATAGCGGCTGAAGATGTCCATGATCACATACAGGTAAAAGTATGTCCACTTTACCGGACCGAGAAGTTTCGTGATATCCCAGGACCAAACTTGGTTCGGGGCTGTAGCCAAAAGCTCTGGCTTGCTATACACCGGGTGACGCAACTGGTTTCTGCGCTCCTTGACCTCCTTGTTCTTATCGAGGATGCGATACATTGTCCGTATCGAGCAATGGTATTGGCCCTCGTCCAAAAGAGTTGCATAAACCTCATAGGGTGCCTTGTCCACAAATCTGTCGGTGTGGAGGATATCAAGTACTCCCTGCCGTTCCTCGGAAGACAGTGAACGAGGCGAGTTCCGATCCTGCACAGGCTCAACAAAGTGGGCATCTTTGCGTGCCTGTGTGCGGTAAAACCCGGCACGCGCAACATCAAGCGCTTCACATGCATGCTTGATCCCAACTTCAGAGGAAAGGGTCACTGCAGCTTCCATCAGTCGGTCTCTCCTCCTTCGGGGATCGCAAGCGGGATTCCCAGTATCTCGGATACTTTTTTTTGGATATCTATTATGATCTCTGCCTGTCTAAGACGTTTGATAATCAGTTCATTGTCCCTGCGGAGCTTCTCATTTTCCGCAATAAGTGGATTGCGAACTGCTTCCTTGCGGCCTCGCTTCTTGGGCTTCAGGGCTGACAGGACTCCACGCTCTCTTTGGGTGCGCCACGCATTGAGGTTCGAGGCATACAGTCCCTCACGGCGTAGCAGCGTTCCCATACTTCCGCGTCCCGTGCATGCATCGGCAAGGGTGAGGATACGCAGTTTGTATTCGGCAGTGAACCTCCGCCTGACTGCCTTATCCGGCACCTCTGGGTTCGGATGGGCTACCGTCAACTTGGCTCCCTCCATTGTCTGTGTTTTATTGACCTTTGCAGCTATCATTATGATTTTTCCTCCCCGGCCTTCTACTCTAATTTAGCATAAGGGAGGTGTCTCACTTATATTGACACAGAGGGCCGTCTGTTTTTGTGTGATGCCAGCTTGAGTGGCCATGCGTACCGATAAGCTCTTCCTCTTCATAACCGAGCATCTTTGCTGCGGCGGGATTGACAAATGTTAAATTCCCTTTTAAATCCAAACCGAAGATGCCTTCCCACACAGACTCCAGAATAAGTTTAAGAGACTCATTTGTTGATTGGAGCTTTTCCTCAGCTGACTTTGTCCTGCTGATTGTATCACGCGTGAGACTGATAACAATAAAAAAGAAGATTGCTCCACCGATAAACACGGGCCCGGTGAGCAGTTCGATTGAAAACATCAGGTGTTTGATAAGAATAATAAAGAGGAAGAGATTGCCGACAAGGAAAATAAGCATAAAAACAATCATTGTTTGCCATCGGGACAGCAACTCTGAGGGAACAATATCCTTGATCTTTCTGCCCCGCAAAATGGCGGAAGCCATAAGAGCGGCCCCAAACAGAAAAAGCAAGCTATTTATGAGTTCCAGCATAGACATTTTAAGGGCATTGTGCTAGTTTGTTTTAACTCCCAAACAAACTCTTTCTGTAATTCAATGCTGGCCTTGAATGCAACCGAAATGAACGGATCCATTCTTTTCGCCATGCCTGCCCTGACCGTTTTTGCCGCTCAAGATTATAAAGTAGCCTATAATAATACTCTTCCATAATACAATGCAAATAAATGTATGTGTAAATGTATGTAGATACCGGAGTTCCGAAAGTTGTTTCGATTTACTGAATATGGGTAGTAAAGTCTCTCGATTTCTGCGTATTGAAGTTGAATGATAGCCAGGATTCATCGATACAGCGCGATGATGACAAAACCTGCCAACACTTAAGCGTCAAGCGTCGAGAGTAGTGCGTCGAGTGCAAGAAGAAGTGAAGTTTCATGTGTTGTACGCTGCAAAGTTATTTCTTTTTTTTCTCTTGCCGCTTTAAGCATGACGCTCGACGCTGTTATAGCCCCAATTCCTGAGGTGTACCGATTTTCCCGAGCACTGCTGTCGCAGCCGCAACAGCGGGGTTTGAGAGATAGACTTCGCTCTCCGGGTGGCCCATTCTGCCGACAAAATTTCTATTGGTAGTTGCCAGCGCCCTTTCGCCTTTCGCAAGGACGCCCATATGCCCGCCAAGGCATGGCCCGCAGGTCGGCGTTGAAACAACGGCTTCAGCATCAATAAAAATATCCAGAAGGCCCTCTCTCATGGCCTGCTTATAAATCTGCTGTGTAGCGGGAAATATGATCATCCTGACATTAGGATTCACCTTTCTGCCCGCCAAGATCTGCGCAGCCTCGCGAAGGTCTTCAATCCTTCCATTGGTACATGAGCCGACCACCACCTGATCAATGGTAATGTGAGAGAGTTCCGCAGCAGGTTTTGTATTTGAGGGCAGGTGAGGACACGCGACAGTCAACGGGATGCTAGAACAGTCGTATTCCTTTATCTCCGTATAATAAGCGTCGCTATCGTCAGCATAGAGTGTATAAGGCCGCCTGGCCCTTTCTTTCACGTACTGCTTTGTTATCGCATCGGGGACAATGATGCCGTTTTTCGCCCCCGCCTCTATTGCCATGTTGCACATGGTGAGCCTTCCCGACATGGGAAGTGCCCTGATTGCTTCTCCTTCGAACTCCATGGCCTTGTATAAGGCGCCGTCTACGCCTATATCTCCTATGGTGTGCAGTATCAGGTCCTTTCCGCTCACCCACTTATTGAGTTTCCCGAAGTAGACGAATCTTATGGATTCAGGGACCTTGAACCAGCATTCTCCCGTTGCCATCGCAGCGGCGACATCTGTTGAGCCGACGCCGGTGGCGAAAGCTCCCAGGGCTCCGTATGTGCATGTGTGGCTGTCGGCGCCGATCACCAAATCACCCGGCCCGACATATCCCTGCTCAGGGAGGAACGCATGCTCGATACCCATTCTGCCGACTTCGAAATAGAGACTGATACCCTCCTCCTTTGAAAATTCTTTCAGCAGCTTGCATTGCTCAGCAGCCTTGATGTCCTTCTGAGGGGTGAAGTGGTCGGGTATTAATGCTATGCGCTCTTTGTCAAAGACATGCTTAGCCCCCGTCTTCCTGAATTCCTGTATGGCAATAGGAGCAGTAATGTCATTGGCAAGGATGAGGTCAACCTTCGCATTTATCAATTCCCCTGCCGAAACAGCCTTTTTTCCGGCATGGACCGCAAGGATCTTTTCTGTAATGGTCATGAGCCCTCCCGAAATCGTATATCTTAAACAACTATTATATATTTATATCAGGAACGTTGACAAGGGCTGATAGACCGTGAGGCGTGAGACGTGAATAGAAAAAAGTAAGAAGAAGCAGTAAGTCGTGAAAAAAGCATTAAATGAAAGTGAAGTGATAGTTTGCTCTTACTATTTACGTCTCACGCCTCACGCTTCACGTCTCATGTTTCACGGTTTATCCCTTGTAGACACAGACTTTGTTTCTGCCGGTTTTTTTTGCCACGTAGAGGGCGCAGTCCGCATTGCCGATAAGCAAATCGGGAGACGGCTCGGTCATATTGTTGAACGTTGTTATCCCTGCGCTTATTGTAAGGCGGAGTGTATCTGTTTCAGCACAAGCAAATATCTCGTCATGTATTGCTTTCCGCAATGTCTCTCCGAACTCTGCAGCAGCTTCGCTGGAAGTGTTTGACATCATCACAATGAATTCTTCACCGCCGAACCTGCCTACAACATCCTCTCTCCTTGCAGTCGACAACATGAGGGCGCCCAATTTTTTTAAAACTTCATCTCCGCAGCGGTGCCCGTAAGAGTCGTTGATGCTTTTGAAGAAGTCTATGTCGATCATCATTAGCGAGAGGGGCTCATTATAGCTCATCGACCATGACAGCTCCTCAATCAGCCTTGCCATGAAAAAGTTGCGGTTATAAAGCCCTGTCAGAAAATCCCGGTCCATCATGTACTCGAGCTCTTTTGTCTTGTTGCTTACATATATGATATTCCGGAGCCTTGCCAGCACTTCCTCTTTGAAATACGGCACCGATATATAATCATATGCTCCGAGTTGGTAGCCCTTTGTAATTGTCTTCCTCATCCTGTTTGTGCCGATAATAATTACCGGAATCTCCCGTGTTGATGGAGCCGACTTCAGCTTCTCCAAGATCTTGAGGTTGCGGCGGGGATTGAGACACACGGTGAGAAAAACAACATCAGGCAATTCGTGGTAGACCGTTTCGATGATGTGGTCATTGGTTTCCATGAAGCAGCACTCGTATCCCTGATTCTGAAGTATATGCCCCAGAACTTTTTTTGTCTCAGCAGATGTGTCTGCAATCAGGACCTTCATAGTCTGCCTTACTATACAACATTTTTGTTCGATGTTGTAGATTATTAAGAATCTCCCGTGGTGTCAACTGAAGCACTAAGTCTCCTCAACTCCGCAGGCAGCCTTCTCGCCTTTCCCTCTTTATCAATGCAGGCAAAGGTCACATAAGCCTCCACTAAAAGGGTGTCGTTTCTCAAAATCAGGCTTTTAAAAACAGTAGAAGCTTTTTTCATCTCAAATATCTCCGTAGTAATATTGATAGTCTCGCCCAACCTGGCAGGCCTTCTGTAAGAGATATCGACATGGGTGACCGCAAAAAAAAGCCCCTGGTTGTGAAGCTCTGCAACACTGATGCCGTGGTCCAGAAGAAACTCGGTCCGCGCCCTCTCAAGAAAGCGAAGATAGTTGCCATAATATACCACACCTCCGGCATCGGTATCTTCATAATAGACCTTTACGCTGACCTGGTGCATCACTTTCCCTCCATCCGGCTGCTGTTATTGTTACATATCAGCGCAGGAAATGGAAGGAATTACCCGCCGGCCGACGTTGCAACATCAGGAGATTCATGTTAGAAGATGAATAGTAACCGGCATTCGAAAATCTCGAATATTTTGTGGTGCAATGCGAGGCAGGTTGAAGACGGTCAGAGTAGAAGCTGTTCTCATTGTGGTTGGAGTGCTTTTTTTTAATAGTCCGGCATGGGCGGGGCCTCCCTTCTTTACAGATGACCCGGAACCGGTAGAGCACCTGCATTGGGAAGTCTACATGGCCTCGCAGTGGGCGCATGAAAAGGACGCGGGGACATCAGGCACGCTGCCCCATATTGAGGTTAATTACGGTGTTGTTCCGGATGTGCAGCTTCATCTAATAGCGCCGATGGCCTATTCGGCTCCTCACGATTCCTCAACCCGGTATGGGCCGGGCGACATAGAAACAGGCATCAAATATCGCTTTATTCATGAAGACAAAGAAGGGTGGGGACCGCAGGTCGGCGTCTTTCCTCTCGCGGACTTCCCTTCAGGCGATAGCTCAAGAGGGCTGGGCGCAGGGCATATAAATATATTTTTGCCTATATGGGTTCAAAAGAGCTGGGGGCCCTGGACAACGTATGGCGGGGGCGGCTATGAGTATCATCCCGGCGATGACAACAAGAACTACTGGTTTGCAGGATGGCTGCTGCAGCGGGACCTTTCCAAAATGCTGACATTGGGAGCTGAAATCTTCAATAACTCGCCCAAGGCTAAAGGCCGGAGCGACGAAACAGGGTTTAACGTCGGAGGATATCTTAACCTGAGTGAAAAACACCATATTCTTTTCTCCGCAGGTCGCGACCTAAAGGGGCCAAACACCTTTTTTTCGTACCTTGCTTACCAGTGGACATTAGGCCGCTCCCGGAGGCAAAGAGTTTATGAAAATTCAGAAAACTGACACGAGAGTTAGTGAAGTGGCCGGTCTTTTTCTGAAGCTCGGCACGATTGCCTTTGGCGGCCCTGCGGCGCATATTGCCATGATGCACGATGAGGTATGCCGCAGGCGGGGATGGGTAAGCGAGCAGCGTTTTCTGGACCTCCTCGGGGCTGCCAACCTGATCCCCGGACCCAGTTCTACGGAAATGGCTATTTACCTCGGATATGAGAGGGCCGGGTGGAAGGGGCTCGTTGCCGGCGGGGTCTGCTTCATTCTGCCGGCAATGCTTATTGTGCTGATGCTCTCATGGTTTTATGTCCGGTTCGGATCAAAACCACAAGCAGTCGGGCTTCTCTATGGAATCAAACCGGTTGTCGTCGCTATCATTGTTCAGGCCCTGTGGGGACTGCTCAAGAATGCGATCAAAGGTCCCATGTTTGCGGCCGTAGGGCTGCTGACCCTGACACTGTACCTTGGCGGGTCGAGTGCGGCAGCTCTCATTTTCGGAAGCGGCCTCATAGTTATGTGCGCCAAGAACCTGTGGCGCATCGGGCGGGGAAGGGGACCGAATATCGGCATTGCGTTTCTCCCTGCGCTTGGATTGCCTGTGAGCGAGGCTGCAGGAATTCCGGTACAATTCAGCCTCACAAGCCTGTTTTTTATCTTCCTGAAAATCGGCTCTGCAGTCTTCGGCTCGGGATATGTGCTCCTGGCTTTTTTGCGAAATGACTTTGTCCATAGGCTGGGTTGGCTTACCGATCAGCAGGTGCTCGATGCCGTTGCCATAGGCCAATTCACACCAGGTCCTGTTTTCACCACCGCCACTTTCATCGGCTTTATTTTAGGCGGCTTTCACGGAGCTTTACTGGCAACTGCGGGGATCTTCCTGCCCTCTTTTTTGTTTGTCGCAGCGGTCTTCCCCCTCGTCGGCATTCTGCGCCGCTCGCAATTGGCCGGTGCATTCCTTGACGGGGTCAATTGCGGGGCGCTCGGTCTCATGGCCGGCGTGACAATACAGCTTGGCAAGGCAGCACTAACAGACTGGTTCACATTTTCGCTGGCAATGCTTTCAGCCCTGGCCCTTTTTCGATTCAAAATAAACTCTGCATGGCTGGTATTGACAGGCGGGGCAACAGGACTTGCTTTCGTCTTTTTTAAGTGAAACGTTTTTTTCCTGCTGCAAGCTTGTTCAACGCCATGATGTAGGCCCTGGCGGCAGCAACGATAATATCGGTGTCGGCGCCGTTTCCACGGACTGTCCTGCCGTCCTCTTCGAGCGATACAGTGACTTCGCCAAGCGCATCTGTCCCGCCTTTGATGCCCTTGACCTCGAATTTCAACAAACTGCTTCTGGTCTGTGTCAGAGAGGCAATCGCCTTATAGGCAGCATCCACTGGACCGTCACCGTGTTCCACTGTCCCGACAACAGCGCCGTTGATCTTCATTTTCAGCGATGCTGTCGGACTGACATTCGTTCCGCTCGATATTGAGAGGTCCACCAGGCTGTAAATTTCGGGGATTCTGGATACCTCTTCCGAGATAAGGGCCTCGAGGTCCTCATCGAAAATATTTTTTTTCTGGTCGGCGAGATGCTTGAATTTCCCGAAGGCGGTTTCCACCTCTTCGTCGGTGAGTGAGTATCCGAGTTCGTTAAGCCTTGATTTAAATGCATGCCTTCCCGAGTGTTTCCCGAGGACCAGTTCAGTGCGGGTCAGGCCTATATCTTCGGGCCGAATAATTTCGTAGGTCATTTTTTCTTTAAGAAGTCCGTCCTGATGAATGCCCGATTCATGAGCGAATGCATTTGCGCCCACGATTGCCTTGTTCGGCTGCACCTGTATCCCGGTGATCCTTGTAACCAGCCTGCTGGTGCGGATTATCTCCGTTGTATTTATGGCGGTCGCAGCCTGATAGAAGTCTTTCCTGGTTGCAAGGGTCATAACAACCTCTTCCATGGAGCAGTTGCCGGCACGCTCTCCTATGCCGTTTATCGTGCACTCGACCTGTCCCGCCCCGTTTATAATTGCAGCCAGCGAGTTTGCGACAGCGAGACCCAGATCGTTATGACAGTGGACCGAGATTACCGCCTTGTCGCCTATTCCTTCCTTAATTGATTTAATCAGGGAACCGAATTCATCAGGCGTGGTATACCCCACTGTATCCGGTATGTTGACCGTGGAGGCCCCTGCCCCGACAACCGCCGCTATTACCTCAAGCAGGTAGGAGCGATCGGTCCTCGTTGCATCCATTGGAGAGAATTCCACGTCATCAACAAGGCTTTTTGCAAGCTGGACCATCTCGACAGACCTTTTTAGCGCCTCTTCGCGGCTTACCCTGAACTGGTATTTCAAATGTATATCGGAGGTGGAATGGAAGGTGTGAATACGCCGTTGAGGAGCGTCTTTTAAAGCCTCCCACGCCCTTTTTATGTCCTGTTCTTTGGCCCTTGCCAGGCCGGCAATAGTTGCCCCGTGTACTTCTGCCGCAATTCTCTGCACTGCCTCAAAATCACCGGGGGATGCTATCGGAAAGCCGGCTTCGATCGTGTCTACGCCAAGTTTTACCAGCTGCCGCGCCACCTGCAGCTTTTCTTCAACGTTCATGGAAGCGCCGGGTGACTGTTCACCGTCTCTTAATGTAGTATCGAATATTTTAATGGTTCTCATGTGTATTTTCCTGTGTATTGTCGGGTTGTTCGGAATGAATTTCGTGCTGGCCCGCCAGCTTCATCCGTCTCCGTCTTAAAAGTATATAGGTATTTTCAATTATACCCCAAACAAGGTATGACATTGCAAAAACAAATATAGCCGTCGGCGGATGAATAAGCAGGACGAAAAGTATCAAAACAAAAATTACCAGGAACCTGAAAGGCTTTTTTTCCCTGAAGTCTATTTCCTTGAGCCCGTGATACTTGAGGGTGCTTACCATCAGCAAAGAAAGAATAATCGTTATCACCGGAAAAAAGACATTCTTTGGAGGAGGACCCTCCCAGAACTCATAGTAGACTATTATAATCGATGCCAGGATAGTGGCAGCGGCCGGTATCGGCATCCCTTTGAAAGCCTTTGAGCCCGGGGCCCCTGTCTGCACATTAAAACGGGCCAGCCTCAAGGCCCCGCAAGCGACAAACAAAAAGGCCGCGGCCCATCCGAACCTGCCGAAAGGCCCGAGTGCCCACTTGTACATCATTATGGAAGGGGCTACCCCGAACGCCACAAGGTCGGAAAGTGAATCAAGCTCTATGCCGAAGCGCGTTGAGGTATTGGTGAGACGGGCGATCCAGCCGTCAAGGCCGTCAAATATGTTCGCGATCACTATGGCCCACGCAGCGTAAAGATAATTTCCGTTTATTGCTGACATGATAGCAAAAAAACCGCTGAACATGCCGCAAAGTGTCAGCGTATTCGGCAGCAGATAAACACCTTTCTTGGGCTTTCTGTCATGGATTTCAGGATAGGTGACAATCATATGTTCAGCTGTCCTATAATAGTTTCGCCTGCTCTGACGGGATCTCCGGTCTTTACTTTTATTTCCGTGTTTTCTGGAAGATATACATCGAGCCGGGAGCTGAATTTTATAATTCCATAGCGCTCGCCTTTCTTCAGGGCATCTCCCTTCCTGGCCCGGCAGACTACACGCCGTGCGACGGCACCCGCAACCTGGCGAACGAGTATGCTTCCGCTGCTTCCCTTTAGATGCATCGCAATATTTTCGTTGCTGATGGACGCCTCCGGTTTGAATGCGGATATAAACGCGCCAGGCGTGTATACAACAGATTCCACCACTCCGGCGCAGGGCGCCCTGTTGACATGCACATTGAGAGGCGACATGAAGATACTTATCTCTACCGCTTTGTTTTTCAGGAATTTCTCTTCGAGGACAGTCTGTATCTGCAAGATCCGCCCGTCCGCAGGCGACACGAAGATGTTGTCGCCCTCAGGCGCCTGACGTTCAGGGTCCCTGAAGAAGTAGGCCACAAAAAGGGTAAGGACCAAAGGAAGGGCAGCAGCCAATCCCCCCAAAAAAATAAAAGAGGCGATAGTTGCAACTGCAGTAAGAGAAATAAACGGATAACCTTCAGGCGCAAATTTGAGCATTATTCCCTCAAAGGACAGATAAGGCAGGTCGAGGTAAAGGGATAGGTAAAGATTTAAGTTCCCGCTGTTTTATCTTAACCTGTCTCATTCTATACCTATACCTCTGCCTTTACCTGTTTTTTAAGCTTTAGACCTGTCCACCAACTTGCCTTTTTTGAGCCAGGGCATCATCGACCTCAGTTTTGCTCCCACTTTCTCGACCTGATGTTCTTCGCCTTTGCGTGTCAGGGCATTGAATACCGGTTTGTTGACCCTGCATTCGAGCAGCCACTCGCGGGCAAATGCGCCATCCTGTATTTCGCCGAGAATCTTTTTCATTTCTTTTTTTGTCTCGCCCGTGACAACACGGGGACCCCTGGTCAGATCACCGTACTGGGCAGTATTGCTGATGGAGTATCTCATATTCGTAATGCCGCCTTCGTAGATAAGATCAACAATGAGTTTTACCTCGTGCAGGCACTCAAAATAAGCCATTTCCGGAGCATACCCGGCTTCAACAAGGGTCTCAAACCCGGCCTGGATAAGAGCAGTGACGCCGCCGCAGAGGACGACCTGTTCCCCGAAGAGGTCGGTCTCCGTCTCTTCCCTGAATGAGGTCTCGATGACCCCCGCTCTTCCGCCGCCCACTCCTGATGCGTAAGCAAGCGCAACATCCTTTGTATTGCCGGATGGGTCCTGATGCACGGCAATAAGACAGGGTACGCCGCTGCCTTTTGTATACTCAGACCTTACCAGATGTCCCGGCCCCTTTGGGGCCGCCATAAATACGTTGGCATCAGCGGGGGGGATTATCTGGCCGAAATGGATATTAAAGCCATGGGCAAAGGCGAGATAGACTCCCTTTTTCATGTTCGGCGCAATCTCTTCTTTGTAGACATCCGCCTGAAATTCGTCAGGCAGCAGGATCATTATAGCATCGGCTATTTTCGCTGCGGCTGCCGGCGTCATTACGGTAAATCCGGCTGCAGCGGCCTTGTCCCAGCTGCTGCCTTTCCTGATCCCAATGGTCACGTCCATTCCGCTGTCTCTCAAGTTGTTTGCATGGGCATGCCCCTGGCTGCCGTAGCCCATAATTACGATCTTTTTCCCTTTCAGCACCTCAGGTTTCGCATCTTTGTCATAAAAGATATTTATCATTGCTTTCTCCTCCAGTGTTTCTTTTTAAAAAGGCAGTCATAGTATTTTACATATTTTACCAAATAATTTCTCTGCACATAATTAAGGAAGACAGGAGAAGGGGAGCACTTGTTTTTCGACGCGCTGAAACTACCTTTGAAGGTAATTCCAAATTTTTTTCCAGTCAGCGATATCCGAATCAGTTCTAAGTTGGGGCTCGGCGTTACTCGCCCCTGCTCCAGTAGACCCGTGCATCGCGTCAAAAAACAAGTGCTCCCCTTCTCCTGTTTTTATTTTATAGAATAAAATTATATCGGATCGGCAGGGGCAGGCGGGGCATGGTGCTGAGCGGACTTTGACAGCCTAAGTGGCGCCAAGGATGGTGACACAGGCTGTCATAGCCTCGGAGCAAGGCTGGATGCCTTGCGAGAATGAGCGAAGCACTATGGCCTGACTGCCCCTGCCGATCCCTTCCTTATGAGTACCGACTTGCGTTCTCAGCCATTAATTTTGCAATTGACCTGGCGAATGCAGAGGGGTCTTTTGGCTTGGAGCCTTCGAGCAATACTGCCTGATCATACAGCAGTCGCGCATACTCGCTGAGGACAGGATTCCTGGCGTCCTTCTCAAGGATAGCCTGCATGGCTTCAATGACAGGATGTGACGGATTGATCTCAAGAATCCGCTTATGTACGGGGACCTCCTGTCCCATGGCCTTAAAGATCTTTTCCATCTGAGGGTCCAGATCTCCTTCGTCGCCGACAAGACAACAAGCTGAACCTTTCAGCCTGGAGGACATGCGCACGTCCTTTACATCTTCCTTCAGGCTGTCTTTTATGAACTCCAGGATTTTTTCGTACCTTTTTGCCGCCTTTTTACTGTCTGACTCATCTGTTTTGTCCAGCTTTATGTCGCCCCTGGTAACAGACTTCAGATGTTTCCCCTTGTACTCAAGGCCTCCCATGATGAACTCGTCCACCTCATCAAGCATGATGAGCACCTCGTAATCTTTTTCCTTGAAGGCTTCCAGATAGGGGGAAGAAAGGGTCTCTTCAAGGGAACTGCCTGTAATGTAGTAAATGTCTTCCTGGCCTTCCTTCATGGAGTCCACATATTTCTGAAACGTCGTGAGCGAGCCGCTCTCTGTCCTGGTCGACGGGAAAAGGAGCAGGTCGGCGATCTGTTCTTTTCTGGCGAAATCGAAATGCACTCCTTCTTTCAGTACCTTTCCAAACTCACGATAAAAGTTGAGATAGGCATCGTATTCGTGCTCTTTAAGGTCACTTATTGTATCGAGCACCTGCTTGGTGATGCTTTTTCTTATTATTTCCACCTGCCTGTTCGACTGGAGTATCTCTCTCGAAATATTCAGCGGGAGGTCTGATGAATCTACCACTCCCTTCACGAACCTCAAATAGACAGGGATCAGTTCTTCGCAATGGTCCATTATTTGGACCCTTTTTACATATAGGGTGGGGCCTATCTTGAAATCCTTGTAAAACATATTAAAAGGGGCTTTTGAAGGTACATAAAGCAGGGCCGTAAATTCAGAGGTGCCTTCGGCCTTGTAGTGGATTGTTTTCAACGGGTCGGCAAGATCGTGAGAAATGTGCCTGTAAAACTCGTTGTACTCGTCCTGAGATATCTCCGACTTGTTTTTGAGCCAGATTGCTTTTCTGGAATTCAGAGTTTCTTCTTCGGTTGTTTTTACTTTTTTGCCTTTTTCAATAGTTGAGTCCACTTCGCGTTCGACATCCATGACGACGGCATGCTCTATGTAGTCGGAATACTTTCTGATAATATTTTTGATCTCCCACGTCTCGAGATACTTCTTCTCATCTTCTTTCAGGTGCAGAATGACATCGGTGCCCCTTTGCTCTTTTTCAATATCTTCGACGGTAAAAGAGCCGTCAGCCGTTGACTCCCACTTTACCCCCATATCGCTTTTATCGCCGGCCTTTCGCGTGATAAGGACCACTTTATCTGCCACCATGAAAGAGGAATAAAAGCCGACTCCGAATTGGCCGATCAGCTCCGGATTGTCCTTAATCTCTTTTTTTTGTTGCAGCATATTGAGGAATTCCTTTGTCCCTGAATGGGCAATGGTCCCCAGGGCCTTGACCGCCTCATCCTTTGTCATTCCGATACCATTATCGCTCACCGTTAAAGTGCCGGCGCCTTTGTCGGCGGTGATCTTGATTTTCCAATCCCCCCGGCCCTCAAGGACGGCGCTGTTGGTGAGGGACTCATACCGCGCCTTGTCTATGGCGTCGGAAGCATTGGAAATAAGCTCTCTAAGGAATATTTCCTTGTGGGAGTACAGCGAATGAATCATCAAATCGAGGAGTTGTTTGACTTCTGTTTTAAATTCCATTTTCTCTGCGGACATAATTATTTAATCTCTCCTTCTTGCAGTTCGGATTTCTTAGGTGTTTTCTTTTCTGTCGCAACGCTCTTTCTGCGTGCCTTCTTTTTCGCCTTTGGTTTTTTCGGTTCTTTTGCCGCAACTTGCAGTTTCTCGTTCAGGTCTTTTATTTCGCTGTCAAGCATGTTCAATTTAGAGAAAATAAGCATCTCGACGGTATCCGGTACTTTTTCAGGGACGGCAGCGACGGCCGCAGGTTTTGGCGCTACATCACGGTGCAGGGTGATTGTTTTTGCCGTAATATGAAGCATCCCATCAGCCTTGTTCCGGTAAGACATTGTGTATGAAAAATCAATAAGGTCGCCCGGTTTGATATCAGAAGCTAAAATGGACGTCCCCTGTTGGTCTTTTATTATGGTGTCTCCGTAGGGGTAGATTACATATTCGCCGTTGCCGATAATCATTTTGTCCGGACTTTCAATCACAGTTACCGGCCTGGCACTGATGACAATTTCCTCTTTTCCCCCTGTGGCTGTCCTGACAGTTTTCATTCCCATTTCTTCGGTCATATTTTTCTGCATGTCTGCGACATCGGCGCCGAGAGCTGCAGCGCTTCCAAGATCCTTTTTTGCAAGGTCGGCTATTTTCAAGTCTATGCCGTCAGGTCTTGCTGACTTTATGTAATAGGCCCTCGCTCTTCCCCTGTACATCTCCGCCTGAAGGGTAGGGTTGGTGGTCCCATCAATTACTCTTGTGTATGAATCTATCGCATCATCAAGCCGCTTCAGTGCGACTAAACAATCGGCGACAGCGAGATTATAGATCCAGTCCTCTTTAAACTGCTTAAGCTGTCGGGCCATTTGATAGCTTTTTACCGACTCCCCGCAATTTCCTTCCCCCCGGTATTTAAGCCCGTCTGCAAGATAATCGGCGCTTTGAATGCAATTTTGTTTAGAATCCATGTTCCCGAAGACCTCCGCACCAGAGGCTATGAAGAAAATCACTGTCAGGATACAAATGGTCGCTCTCATAATTATACCTCCCTTATCTCACGCCAAGCCGCAAAGCACGCAAAGAAAAACTAAAGACCTTGCGTCTTTGCGCGAAAAAAAGTGTCATTGGGTTTTTCATAAAATGTTTTGCTTTGCCTTTCTATAATACCTTATCGAGCTTATGTTTTTGGATATATCAGGGCGCCGGCGGCAAATACTCTTTTTATAAAACTCTCCCTGAGAACGGGGTCATGGAGCCGGCTGTCGTCTTCTACGGGCAGGAGGGTAAAGGAGTCAATGAAGATTCGCGCAAATATGCCGACGACGCTGCACTTAGGGCTTTCGGAAGGCGTGCAAACTTCGAACCCCTGCATTCCGCAACTCGGGGATTTGCTCTTGAAAATGAACCCGCAAAGCCCGGCACTTCTGAGGTATTCGATTTTTTCCTGCGCCCACTTGACCATGCGTTCCGTATGATCGGTCCCGCTAAGATGCGCAACAAGGCTAGGCGCATCCGGCAGCCCCACGAGGCGCATGGCCTCCCTGGGCACGGGCAGGCCGCATTCCACCTCGGGACACACCGGCGCCCATTCCACGAATTTTCCGAAGGTATCGGTCAGGAAGCTGTCCAGTTTGTGTCCCCCGTCATAACGCACCTTTTCGCCGAGCAGGCATGAGCTGATGCCGATCTTAACGCTGCGACTCATGCTTTCCTGATAAGATAGGATTCTATTGTATTCGATTTATTCATCTGCCAGCAGGTTATTCAGCGTATCGCCCAGTTCCTGAAGCTTATATGGCTTTGTCAGGCAAGCACTAAAGCCATATTTTTGATAATCAGACATAACGGCATCATCCGAGTAACCGCTCGATACAATAGCCTTAATCCCGGGGTCCACTGCGAGCAGCCGCTCGATAGTCTCTTTCCCCCCCATGCCGCCCCGGATAGTCAGATCCAGAATTACAATATCAAAAGGGTTGCCGGACTCTATAGCTGCTTTGTATTTCCCGATGGCTGCTTCTCCGTGTTCGGCGAATGCGACTTCATGCCCAAAGACCTCCATCATTTTTCCTGCGATTTCCCTTACCAGTTCCTCGTCATCCATGAGCAGGACCCTCCCCTTGCGGACAAAGGGGGAATGTTCAGCTGTCTGAACGGCCTCTCTTTCCTGCTCAACTGCGGGAAGATAAATATAAAGCGTCGTGCCCTTGCCCGGTTTTGATGCGACATGAATTACACCGCCGTGATTTTTGATGATGGCATAGCACGTTGCCAGTCCAAGCCCGCTTCCCTGCGCCTTAGTCGTAAAATAAGGATCGAATATTTTCGACAGGTGCTCAGCGGAAATACCGGTTCCATTGTCCTTAACAGAGATCTCGACATACTTCCCTTCTTCCGGCAGATGGGGGATTCTCTTTCTCAGCGCAGGCAGATTCCCGGCAGTGATCACTATCGCGCCTCCCATGGGCATCGCCTGGTCGGCATTGAGCACGATGTTCTGAATTACCTGCCCTATCTGTCCTTCATCAGCCTCCACATGCCAGAGGTCTGAGTCGAGTTTGATTCGGTAATCGGCGTTTGAACCGCTCAACGCGAACTTCACTGAGTTCTCGATAATTGATTGGAGAGGGATATTCTTTTTGACCGGTTTTCCACCCTTGGAGAATGTCAAAAGCTGGCCGGTCAGGTTTACTGACATATGCAACGCTTTTTCCGCCTGCTCCAGTGCGGCAATGCTTTTATCCTTATTGGTTGCATTCAGTTTCGCTATGGATATATAACCAAACAAACCCTGAAGCAGATTATTAAAATCGTGGGCGATGCCGCCCGCCAGCGTCCCGATAGCCTCAAGCTTCTGGGACTGCTGGAGTTGTTCTTCGAGCTTTTTACGTTCGGTGATGTCGGTGAACATTGCAACGGCGCCCTCGAAATTATGTCCGGCATCGGATATAGGCACGGCAGAAGCCATAGTCCACACCGTCTGTCCGTTCTTATGACGGAACCTGCGTTCGTGATGATCAGACTGTTCACGGCGACGGTTTTCCATTCTATTATGGTGGTCGGCGGCATCCTCTTCGAACATGAAGGCGGTCACCGGCTTTCCGATCATCTCCTCGGCCCGGTAACCGAGCATGTCAGCCATCCTATTGTTGACAAAGGAGGTCTTGGTATCCTCGTCAAGCATCCATATGCCTTCATTGGCCGTGTCGACGATTCTGCGATATCTCAGCTCACTGTCTCTCAAAGCGATTATTGACTCCGCTTCAAGCCGGTAAAAAGCTTCCTGACGCCTCTGATAAAAAAACAAACCGAGTACGCCCGATATACCCATTAGGCCGAACAGCGCACCTTGCACCTTAACATCACGCCGCCACTCCGAATAGAGCGAATCAATGGTGCGGCTGACAGTAACAATCAAGGGCTTGTCTATTGCTACTCCGGCAGGGTTTACAGTGCTAAGGGCCATCATAACATTTTGGCCGGTAGAAGCGGAGATGCCGGTCAATACATTCCCGGTTTTACCGCTCTTAAGATGCCTCGTAAAAAAGGAACCGGGCACAGCCCTATTTATGCCTGACGGGTCCTTCAGTTCCGGAATCGTCAGAAATTGGAGGCCGTCGCCATGCACGATGGCGCTCCTCATATCCGGAGCATATAGTACCGAGCTTAAAATGTTGTTGAAATAAAAGGGATCCAGAGAGGCCGTGATTATGCCGTTGAACTCACCGTGAGGCCCTGGAACAGTCAACGTAACATTCATAACAAAAACACCGGACGGGACTGTCCTGAATGGAGGAGACAGGTAAAGTGTTTTCGGGTCATGCCCGCGGCGGGGCGTATCAAAATAGTCTCTATAACTATAATTCACGCCGAGGAGAGACTCACGATCTGCAGCCAAAACAGTGCCACGCGCATCAGTAATATAGATTGTGCGGATACCGGGCATAGCATCGTCGAGAGCTCTAAGCCGGTGATTTACTTCCCGCCATCCAAGGGAACGCCATTCGGGTAATTCTTCCCTTACCAGTTGCAGCCCCCGGCTGACAGCCTCAAGGTGCTGCTCTATAGTATGGTTTATTACCCGGACCTGAGTACTGAGACGGTCCCTTTCCCGGGCTCCGGTACTGTAATGCTCCTTAACAAGCGAGTAGCCGATCAGCAAGCCGATGATCAGCAGCGCCAGACCGAGAATTCCCCATTGGACCAGGAGGTGATGCTTTGAAAGTGTGTAACGATCGCTCTTATCCAAATTAAACTTATCCGTCGATTTAAAGCTTGTATATAATTTATATTATATACAATAGCATCTAATAATTGGGCTATCTTCAGCTCTCTGTCGCCGCCGGCATATATATATATATATATATGGATTTGTTATAAGCGGAAACTTATCTCACGTCAAGCCGCAAAGCACGCAAAGAAAAACTGAAGACTATGCAATTGTGTTTTATCGTATCAAGTGAATTAATTCCTGCTGCCCTCGTACAATTCATACTCAAGCAGCCTGCATTCTATCCCGCCGTTAAAAAATGGGACCCTTCGCTTTGCTCTCAGTCCTACCTTCTTTGCCAGGGCAAGATTTCCCGTAAAAAGATAACCGCTATGTCCTCTGCACTTCTGCTTAAAGAAATCACCGATCCCCTTGTAAACACTTTCAAGCTCCCTGATCTTTCCCATTCTTGCTCCATATTCCGGGTTGATCATTACAATTCCCTTTCCACAGGACCGTCCATCAGGGATTGGGGTCTCGGAATAGTCGCATACAGCGAATTCAATCAGATGCCCCACACCGGCTGTGGCGGCATTTTTCTTTGCCGCCTCAACAGCCTCTATACTGATATCGGTGGCAATAATCCTGCAATCCAGCGCCTTTCTCGCTGCTTTTTTTGCTTGTAAACGCAGCTCTTCCCACAGAGATTCATTAAAGCCCCTGATATGCATGAACCCGAAATTGTCCCGCAACAGTCCGGGAGCCCTGTTCAGTCCTATCAGGGCAGCCTCAATGGCAAGGGTGCCGCTGCCGCACATGGGATTGATGAAATGGCCGCTGCTTTTTTGGCCGTATGCCTGCGCAGACGTCCAGCCTGTTGCCTGTATAACGGCAGCCGCGAGGGTCTCCTGCATTGGCGCCGTCAAGGGGATCTTTCTATACCCGCGCCGGGAGAGGGGTTCTCCCGAGGTGTCTATATACAGGGAGCATTGCTCGTCCTTCCAGTAAAGATTTACCACTGTTCTGTCTTGTTCGGGCCCTGAGTCAGGACGCTGCCCGCACTTTTCCTTGATCCTGTCGACAATGGCGTCCTTGCACTTTACATTTGCAAAGCGTGAATCCCTTATGGTCGGGTTGTCCACTCTGGAGGTAACACAGACATATCCGTCCGGGGCTATATATTCCTCCCATGCAATTTCCGACACTTCCCGATAAAGGGCATCGGCATCAGGAGCAGCGAATTCCCTGATGAGAAAGAGGACACGGTGCGCAGTGCGGAGCAGAAGATTGAGCCGGAGGGTATCGTCCATAGTCCCCTCTGTCCCTATGCCGGCAATGGTTTCGTGGACTACAGGGAACCCCATTGCAAGGAGTTCCTCCCTCAAATACGGCGGAATCCCCTTTGCACAGGTAATAAGGATCATGCTTTTTTTCATGCCGTCATTTTCTTTTTTTATAGGAGGCATCTTTCGCGGCTGTGACAGTTATGACAAAATTCTCGGGCTTCAGGTCGGGGTCCTTCTCAAGCTCCTCAACAAATACATCGATTGCCTTTCGCATGAAGGCAGAGAACTTTACTCTGCCCGGTAATGCAAGAATCTTCTGACGTGTATCTTCGTCAATCGGCGCAGTATACTTTGCCATATACGTATCCATCTCCTTTATTTTTATTCCAACAGCTGACGCTGTTTTGATGTCTTTATGTCTCGCTATGTCCCATTCACGAGGGACTCCAAAAGCTCCCATCTTTGATACCCGGCAGTGATTTCTTTTTCGAGTTCCTGGATTGTCGCCTTTGCCGCCGGTATCCTGCTTCCGTCCTGCCGATAGAAGTCAGGGTCAGCAAGGACCTCATAGAGCCGGGCGCGCTCCGATTCCAGGGATTCGATCATCCCGGGCAGAGCTTCGAGTTCTTTTTTCTCCCTGAATGTCGGGATTCGCGGGCGCGCCGCCTGCTTTGACCGGGGCCTTTCCGGCTTTGCGGTTTCTTTCACCTTCACGGTCTTCGGTATTGTGGGACCGCGCTGCCAGAGCCAGTCGTCGTATCCTCCAATATATTCCGAGAGCCTTCCGTCGCCTTCAAATACTATGGTGCTCGTCACTATGTTGTTAAGGAACTCGCGGTCATGACTCACAAGAAAAACAGTGCCTTTGTATGCTGTCAGCATATCCTCAAGGAGTTCCAGCGTATCGGTATCGAGGTCATTGGTCGGTTCGTCCATCACCAGCACATTTGAAGGTTTTGTGAAGAGCTTTGCCAGAAGGGCACGGTTTCGCTCGCCGCCCGATAATACCTTTATCGGCAAACGGACACGGTCCGGCGGAAAGAGGAATTCATCGAGATAGCCGATTATGTGCCTTGTCCTGCCGTTAACCGTAACAGTGTCGCATCCGTCACCCACGTTTTCAACGACCGATTTATTATCGTCCAGTTGTGCCCGATGCTGGTCGAAGTAGGCTACCTCAAGATTAGTCCCCATTCTCACTAAGCCGTCTGAAGGCTGTATCACGCCAAGGAGAATATTCAGCAACGTGGTCTTTCCAGCGCCGTTTGGACCGATAATGCCGATCTTGTCCCCGCGCATTACGACGGTGGAGAAATCGCGGATCAGGGAATGACCGTCGTAGCAATGGCCTATCCCCTTTGCCTCAAGGACCAGCTTGCCTGATCTTTCGGCCTCGTTCAGTCTCATCACAGCGCTGCCGGTCTGTTCACGTCTCTCCAGGCGCTCCCTCCTCAACTCCTTCAATGCCCTGACCCGGCCCTCATTGCGTGTGCGCCGGGCCTTGATACCCTGTCGTATCCACGCCTCCTCCTTACCAAGTTTCTTCTCAAAAAGCACGTTGTGCGAAGCCTCGGCATCGAGCTCGGTCTGTCTTCTGTCCAGGTAGGTTGCGTAATCACCCGTCCAGCTGGTGACCCGCCCCCGGTCGAGTTCGATTATGCGGGTCGCAAGTGTCTGGAGAAACCGCCGGTCGTGGGTTATAAATAGCATGGCGCCACGGAAATTAAGGAGGAATTCCTCAAGCCATTCAATAGATTCGATATCCAGATGGTTTGTCGGCTCATCCAGGAGCAGCAGGTCGGGCTCGCTCACGAGCGCCCTCGCCAGCAGTACTCTTCTTTTGTATCCGCCCGAGAGATCGGCAAAAGATGCATCGGGATCCAATCTCAACCGGGAAAGGACATTCTCGACCCTGTGCTCCGTATGCCAGCCGCCTGATGACTCGATGGAGTGATGTATACGCTCTAACTCCGCGATATTCCCCGTGTCATCACCGTGGCCGAGGCGATTGCTGAAGGCGTGATATTCAGAGAACAACTCGGACATGCCGAGTTCGCCTGAGACGATATCGAAGACAGTTCCGGAGAGGTCCAGCGGGACTTCCTGCTCCAGAAATCCGATACTTGCATCACACTGCCGTATGGCCTTGCCTGCATCAGGGGGAATAGCGCCGGTTATAACTTTTAAAAGAGTGGACTTGCCGGCCCCGTTTCTGCCAACCAGGCAGACCCGTTCGCCGCGATCGATCTGCAGGGTCACTCCGTCGAGCAGTTCAGGGGCGCCGAACGCGAGTTTCACCTCTTGCAAACTTAACAATGCCAAATTTCACCTCGAATAGAAGAGTATCATGTGCATCTTTTCCGGTCTCATTTATTATAAACGAATAACACCATCACATGCGCGAGATGGAAAAGAAGTCCGTATGAACCGCAGGAGTCAGCTCCTCGGTCACAGGCTATTCCGGTGTATAATAAAATCTATGGATGGGACCAGGCGTTCCAATATAAGATCAGGACTGCGTGTTTCAATAGTATTGAAAAAAGACCAGCAGACCGGAAAGTTGACAGAAGGAACTGTCAAAGATATTTTAACGAAGTCACCTGCGCATCCGTTCGGTATTAAAGTCCGATTGGAAAGCGGAGAAGTGGGGCGCGTAAAGGTAATACTCGGGAATTAGGTCTTCCAGTTCGGCTTACGCTTCCCGATGAAGGCGTCCATGCCTTCGCGGCCTTCATCATGAACGAAGCTGCAGGCAATGACGTTCGCCGCAAGCTCGTAGGCGCGCTCGAGGCCGAGGTCCATCTGCTGGTAGAACGCCTGTTTCCCCGCAGCCACGGTAGCGGGCGGCTTCTCCACGATCCGGCGGGCGAGCCTTTCCACTTCGGAGTCAAGCTGTTCGGCGGACACAACCCGGTTGACGAGGCCCCATTCCAGCGCCCGTTTCGCGTCAATCAGATCGCCGGTCAGCAGCATTTCCATCGCATGCTTGCGGTGCAGGTTCCTGCCGACCGCCACTCCTGGAGTTGAGCAGAAGAAGCCCCAGGTCACGCCTGGCGTCGTGAACTTTGCGGCCTCGGACGCCACGGCGAGGTCACATTGGGCGACGAGCTGGCAGCCCGCAGCCGCCGCGGCGCCCTGCACGCGCGCAATCACCGGCTGCGGCAGGCGCACAATCGACATCATCATGCGGCTGCACTTGAGGAAGAGCTGCTCGATCTTCGGCTGCCCGGAGAGTTCCCTGATTTCCTTCAGGTCGTGCCCGGCGCAAAAGGCCTTGCCGGCCCCTGACAGCACGACGACCCTGACGGTGGAGTCATTCGAGATTGTGTCTAACGCCGACTGCAGGGCGTCCAGCATATCGCTGGTCAGCAGGTTCATCTGCAGAGGACGGTTCATGGTCAGAAACGCAATGCCCTCGCGATCTTCACGCACTATAATAGTCTGTTCAGACTGCAGCTGGGTACTCATAGAAGCCTCCTTTATAGTCTGTCCCGACAACCATATCTTCTTGCGGGATCTTCACGCTGAAGCTTTTTTCAGACGGGAATTATATTTTCCCATGTAGAAATTATAGCACTTGTAATATCTTTTTCGGTATGGGAGTATAGAAGGTATGCAGACTCATCTGGAAATAGGCGCATTCAATGAGTTGAAAATAAAAAAAGAGACAACTGTCGGGGTTTATCTCGATTCCGATGCAGGCGAGATCCTTATGCCCCGCAAGTATGTTCCCCAGGAAGCCCGTTCAGGCGACAGCATCAGGGTGTTCGTCTACAGGGATTCCGAAGACAGGCTGATTGCAACGACACTGTCGCCGGCCGCCGTTGTGGGTGAATTCGCCTGCCTGAAGGTAGTGGCAATAACCAGGGCCGGAGCGTTTATGGACTGGGGGATCCAAAAAGATCTGCTCGTGCCGTACAGTGAGCAATCCGGAAAGATGGAAGTCGGAGGGAAATATGTTGTAAGGATCTTCCTCGACGAGCGGACTCAGAGAATAACAGCAACGACAAAGATCAGCAGATTTATAGAAAACGAAAATGTCGACCTTCAGGAAGGTGAAAACGTTGGGGTCCTTGTATACAGGATCGCCGACCTGGGAGCAAAGGTAATTGTTAACAACAGATACTTCGGCATGCTTTATAAAAACGAGGTGTTCGAAAAGCTGCATATCGGCGATAAGGCTGAAGGATATGTAAAGAGGATACGGCCGGACGGTAAAATAGATGTCATGCTCGGCAAAGCCGGGCCGGCAGACATCGAGGAGGCCAAAGTCGTAATTATGAAGGCACTGAAGGAACACAAGGGCTTCCTTCCGTTGGGAGATCATTCTGCGCCGGAGCACATACGTGAGATCGTGCATATGAGCAAAAAAACATTTAAAAAAGCCGTAGGCGGCCTTTACAAGAAAGAACTTGTGGAGATCAAAGAGGACGGGATAAAGTTGAAAAGAGTGGACAAGGCCAAGACCGTTCACCTTTTCAAGTTTTAGCGTAAACAAATGAAACAACAGAAACCACAGAGACACTGAAAATATGAATGACACGGGGACTCGGAGATGCGGGGACACGGGGAAACTGCAAAACGGAATAAGTCTTTTTCCCCGCGTCGCCGTATCGCCGCGTCCCCGCGTCTTATTTTTTCTCTGTGATCTCTGTGGTTGGTTTTAGCATATGATCGCAATCTCTCTGCAATCCGGCAGCAACGGCAATTGCATTTATGTGGAGGCGGGCGGGGTGAGGCTTTTGTTTGACGCCGGGATCTGCGGCGCTGATGCAGAACGCAGACTCGCACTGTACGGCCGCAATATCAGGGAAATCGATGCGGTGATCATATCACACGACCACGCCGACCATGTCCGTTTCGCCGGCGTCTATCAGAGAAAATACAAGCTGCCTGTTTATATGACCCCGCTGACGCTGGACGTATCGCGGGAGAGACACCGGCTTGGACGGCTTGACAATGTGCATCTTTTTCTTTCAGGTGGCGCCCTCAAATTCGGCGGGGTATCCGTCCGGACAATATCCACCCCCCATGACGGCGCTGACGGTTCTGTCTTTGTGGTGGAATGCGGCCAGACACGCATGGGGATACTGACCGATCTCGGGTATGCGTTTGAAGAACTTTACGCCGTTATCTCATCTCTCGATGCTGTGTTTATCGAAAGCAATTATGATCCAGGTATGCTGGCCCGAGGTCCATACCCTGAATTTTTAAAGCGCCGGATACTGGGCCCTGGAGGGCACCTGTCAAACCATGATGCCGCTCACCTGCTCAAATCAGGCGGGCGTCTGAAATGGGCCTGCCTGGCTCATCTTTCGGAACATAACAATAGTCCGCAACTGGCCTTGCAGACGCACCGCGATATTTTGAATAACAGTCTTAAGCTTCATGTTGCGGGCCGTTACGTGGCAACCGGCGTATTAACCGTATAACAGCATGTAGTGTAGTGCGCCGAACGATTCTTAACATTTGTCATTGCGAGCGAAGCGAAGCAATCTCGCAGTGAAAGACGAGATTGCCGCGCCCGATAAAACCGGGCTCGCAATGACAAGAGATTTATGACGAACTACAGTAGATAGCCACGGCCCCGTTTTGTTAGTATAAGGGCGCAGCTTTAATTTTTTTGACGGGAGGCGAATGAGCCTGCATTTTTCGATGACTAACGGTCCTGTGGATACCGCCATCGGCCAACTGCTGGAGCTGTCGCCTGTGAACCATCCGGAACTGGTGAGAGAGATGATCATCGCTGCGCTTAAAGCCGGACAGGAAGACGATACAAGGGCAAACCTGAAGCTGATGAATACCACGCTCAAAGAGATGCGTTTTACCTCGAAGGTATTCTGCCCTTATCGCGGCGTTAGAAAGGTGACGGTATTCGGGTCGGCGCGGACCAGGCCGGTCGAGGCGGTTTACCTCTTGGCGCAGCATTTCGGGAAAAAGCTCGCCGAAGCCGGATATATGGTAATCACCGGAGGGGGCGGCGGCATAATGCAGGCAGTCAACGAGGGGGCCGGTCCTGACAATTCGTTCGGAGTAAATATACGCCTTCCTTTCGAACAAAAAGCCAATCCTACATTTGACCGCAACCCCCGGCTTATTACGTATAAGTATTTCTTTAACCGGAAGGTGGCATTTCTGAAGGAATCCGACGCAGTTGCACTCTTCCCCGGCGGGTTTGGGACCCTCGATGAGGCAATGGAAACGCTTACGCTTATTCAGACTGGAAAGCGTAATCCCATGCCGCTTGTTCTCATTGATGAGCCTGAAGGCACTTATTGGTCTCAGTGGCAGAAGTTTTTTGAAGATGAACTGCTGGCGCAAGGGTATCTGAGCCCGTCTGATTTTTATCTTTTTGAACGGGTAAATTCCGTTGATGATGCGGTCGAATGCATAAAGAGGTTTTACCGCCGCTATCATAGTCAGCGGTATGTGGATAAAAAATTGGTAATCAGGCTGACCTCGGAACTCACTCCTCAGGCGGTTGAAGAACTGAAGGAGAGTTTTTCCGATATATTGACATGCGGGGGCGATATATGCGCCTCATGCTCTCTCCCTGACGAAGCTGACGATAAGCAGCTTGCCGATCTGCCCAGGCTTGTTGTTGATTTTAACCGAAAAGATTTTGGCAGGCTAAGAAAGTTTATCGATGCTATCAACAGCTATTAATCCCGAATGGAGAGAAGCTATTAAAGAGCTTATCGCCCGCTACGGTCTCGTGGAGGACTCTGAGAACGTAATTATTACCTTTACCGGTCAAGGCGGCCGTCTTAAACGCTGTTATATTTTGAAAAGGCCGTTTATCAGGATTGTGTACCCTGACAGGCATTATGTTGATTACCCGCTGGAGGATGTCATAGAGGCGACCGTGAGATTCCCTGAGATCCTCTTGAGCGAAGGGCTGCGACTGGTATATAACGAACGCGGCGTTGTTGAACATGAACCGGCAGATAATGAAAGAAAGGAGATCTCCGAACAATGATGAAAAAGAAAATATTGATAAACGCACTTCATCCTGAAGAGAAAAGGGTCGCAATTGTCGAGGGCGATACCCTTGTGGATTTTTACGTTGAATTTTCTTCCAAAGAGCACCTTAAAGGCAATATCTATAAGGGAGTTGTCGTACGCGTAGAACCCGGCCTTCAGGCGGCCTTTGTGGACTTCGGCTCTAAAAAACAAGGCTTCCTGCAACTGCGGGAGATACAGTCTGAATACTTCCAGAACAAAAAAGAAGGAAAGCGGGTGCGTGTGCAGGACGTTTTATCAAAGGGGCAGGAAATTGTGGTGCAAGTGGAGAAAGACGAACGGGACACTAAAGGGGCCAGTTTGACTACCTTTATATCAATTCCGGGCAGGTACATTGTGATGATGCCGGGGCAGAAAAGGGTCGGCATATCGAGGAAAATAGAAGACAGAGAGGACAGGGACCGGCTTAAGGAAATGTTCAGTTCTCTTAAGCTCCCGGCGGACATGGGTTTTATACTAAGGACCGCCTGCAGCGATATATCAAGCGATGAGCTTTCCAATGACCTGAAATACCTTACCAGGCTGTGGGACAGGATCAAGACCGAATCAGAACAGGCTTCTGCGCCTGCGCTTATATATAAAGAGCAGGACATCGCTGTGCGGACGGTCAGGGACTATTTGACTTCCGATGTTGCCGAAGTGCTCATCGATGATGCAGAGGCACACCGTAAGACAAAAGATTTTTTGAGAAGGACGGTGCCGTGGCGTAAAATCAATATTAAATTCTATAGGGAAAAACGGCCTATCTTTGCCAACCACATGATCGAGGAGCAGATTGCAAAAATCAATGACCGGTTTGTAAAACTTCCCTCTCATGGATACATCGTATTTGATAAAACCGAGGCGCTCACGGCGATCGATGTCAATTCAGGCAGGAGCAGGAAAGAGGATAATATAGAAGCAACGGCATTGAAGACGAATCTTGAGGCGGCCCAGGAAATTGCCCGGCAGCTTCGTCTGCGTGATATCGGGGGGTTGGTTGTTATCGATTTTATTGATATGGCATCGGCTAAAAACAGGAGGGAAGTGGAGCAGAAATTACAAGACGCCTTAAACTCCGATAAGGCGCATTTTGATATAACCGGAATATCACGCTTCGGCATTGTGGAAATGACAAGGGAACGGCTTCGTTCTGCATACCTCGACACTATGCATTCAGCTTGCGCCCTGTGCTGTGGCGCGGGCATCGTAAGGTCGGAAGTGGCTGTTGCGATTGCGGCCCTCAGAGAGATGCACACCAGGGCCTCATCCGGGAATGTAAAAAGCATAAGCTGCCGGCTTCCTGTCGATAGTTTAAATTACCTTATGAACACGAAACGCAAGAGCATTTTCGATCTTGAGAAGTTGTTTCATATTACAATAAGCTTATTTGCCGACGTAAAACTTTCCGGCGGCCAATATTCTCTGGAAGTGGTAAATAAGGAACCTCATGAAGATAAGGAACCCCCGGCGGAAGCGGAGTAGCAGAAACGGGATAATGAGACGTTTCAGCATATTGAGGACTGATAGCTTAACAAACACAATTAAACGTACCCTGTCTTCCTTTTCTGACTATTTATTTGATCTTAAATACGGGATAGATACATTTTCCTGGGTGGACCTGGATGACTTGAAAATCGACAGCGCCAGGAAGAAAAGAGCCAAAATGTATCAGCCGACCTGCACACTTCCATTACGGAAGCTGTTAAGGGAATTAAATATTCCGCCAGGCAAGGTTTTTGTTGACTTGGGCTGCGGCAAAGGTATTGTCCTGTTGGTAGCTTCTGAATTCGGCTTTAAAGAGGCGAGGGGGATCGAGCTTTCGCCCGTACTATGCGATATCGCTGATAATAACTGTTCTATTTACAGGGGAAAAACAGGAACCGGCGCCGATTTTGTCATCATCAGGTCTGATGTCATTGATTATGGGTTTAATGACGATGAGGATGTTTTTTATCTGTTCAATCCGTTTGATGAGTATGTATTAACGCAGGCTTTAAATAATATTACGGCATCCCTTCAAAGGCGAAACAGGGAGATTTTGATTATTTACCGTAATGCCGTCTATGGGAGTATTATTGAGGAAAATGGAAATTTTACAAAAATGATGAATTTTTCTTCCTGGGGATGGGATTTCATGGTATTTTCGAATGTCTCCCTTTGATGCCTACTGGGGAAGGCTTTTAAGAGCAGAGGCGTTCACCGCATAGGGAAGGGCAAAAGACATTTCTTTAACTGCCTCAGGTGTTACCAGCCTGAGCGCATCTCTCTCAATTTCTAACTTTGCCGGGGTGGTACCTTCATAATCGCCATCAATCTGCACAGGGGATTCACCCCCGACGACGATCTCCCAGGCCTTGAAATAGCTGATATCTCTGAAAGTGATATGCTTGCCGGTTATGACTCCAATGATGTAACGGAAAAGCGACATTCTGTTTTTTTTATGTGTTACAAAAACATAAAAATAAGGCTCAGTCAGCCTGGCGTCGGGCGTTGCCTTGAACGCGCCGCCATAGCATGACGCCTTCCCTATAATGGCGCTGTATCCTGTTATATTACCGGCAGGAGCGGGGTCTCCGGGCGCCTGCCTGATGGAAAGAGTGATGGGTGCGGGGCTGTTGTGCATGAGTACTTTAATGCCGCTGAGGAAGTAGGCCCCCTTGCCTGTGAATTTTTTTATCAGTTCATTAACGCCCAGTGTCGCTTCCGCGTCGAAACCGATACCCGCCATCAGCAGAAAATAACGCGTCGCGCGTGATGTTTGACGAGACAATGAATCATCCCCGGTAAAAGTGATCTTGCCCAGATGCACTGTCTGAATAGTACCGTTCAGGGCAATAGCCAGGGCCTTTTTTAGCGCCTGGGGAATATGGAGTTCCCGCGCGAGCACAGAGGTGGTGCCGAGGGGGAGTATTGCCATGGGGATACTTGTGCGGACAAGGCCATTGGCCACTTCGTTATATGTGCCGTCGCCCCCTGCTGCTATGACCAGCCTCGCGGGCTGGCTTGCAGCAGCTCCCGCAAACGCTTCGGCATCACCTTTTCTGCCGGTGAACATCAGTTTCACGTCATAGCCCTTGCTTATCAGGAAGTCCGAGGCCTTTTTAATTTTGAACGCTGCCCCGCCTCCGGCGACAGGGTTCCCGATAAGAACGATTTTCTCAGCCAATTCTCTGCCCCCCAAAGTAAGGTAAAGGCAAAGGTTAAGGTTAAGAAAAGGCCCACTAAGCCTGTCTTAGTTTTTGTCTTTGCTCTACCTTTGCCTTTACCTAACGCGCATATTCCACATGCATGGATTGTATCACGTGAGACGTGAATAGTGAAACGTGAATAGTGAATAGTGAAAAAAATGAAAAGTGATATGTGGCAGCGGGGTTGTGTTTTGCTTTATATAAATGTTAAAAAACTGTACTATTGATACGTTGGGGCATTTGCACAACGCCGAACGCTATTACTCTTTTTTGAAGGAGTAGGGATTTTCGATGAAAACGGTCCGCATTGCCTTGTGCCAGATCAACCCGTCAGTGGGCGATCTGGAGGGCAACGTAAAGAAGATTACCGGCTTTATTGAAAAGGCCGGGGAATATTATCCCGATATAATTGCCTTTCCTGAACTGGCGATCACAGGCTATCCTCCTGAAGATCTTCTCTTAAAGCCACAGTTTATCAAGGATACTCATGCCGCCCTTAAGGAAATTCAGGTAAGCAGCGGTGATGCGGTAGTGATAACCGGCTTTGTGGACAGGAGGGATGACATATACAACGCCGCTGCGGTCATTTATAACGGGCAGCTTATAGATGTCTATCAAAAGATGCATCTGCCGAATTACAGCGTTTTCGACGAGTGCAGATATTTTCAGGCAGGGAACAGATATACGGTATATGAAATGGAAGATGTCGTGTTCGGTGTTACTATCTGCGAGGACATCTGGTATGAGGGCGGACCGAGCACTGTCCAGGCGCTGGGGGGCGCCGAATTTATTATCAACATCAATGCGTCACCTTATAATATCGGCAAGACAGGATTCAGAAAGAAAATGGTGGCTACCCGGGCATACGACAACAGCGTTATTATTGCCTATCTCAATACCGTGGGAGGCCAGGATGAACTGGTGTTCGACGGCCAGAGCTTCATAGTGGACCAGAACGGCGACATAATCGCGGAAGGCAAACAGTTTGAAGAAGACGTGATAATTACAGACCTGGACCTGGATGCGGTTTTCACCAAGCGCCTTCATGACCCGAGAAGGAGGCAGCAGGTCTCCACACTGAAAAGAGAGAGTATCGAAAAGATATCCATAATTCGCAAGAAATTTAGTGTCCCCGTGTCCCCGTGTCCCCGCGTCTCCGTGTCTCCGTGTCTCCGTGTCCCTGTTGCAGAGGAAGAGGAAGTGTACAAGGCGCTTGTCGTCGGAACAAGGGATTATGTTCAGAAGAATGGATTTGTCAATGTTTGTATAGGTCTGAGCGGCGGAATCGATTCCGCTATGGTCGCCGCTATTGCAGCCGATGCTGTCGGCGCCCACAATGTTACGGGAGTGTCCATGCCGTCGCAGTACACCTCGCAGAAGAGCACGGCTGATACGCGGGAACTCGTCGGGAATCTCGGCATAAAGTTGATTGAAATCCCGATAAGCTCAATATTCGAGGCCTACAGGGAGACCCTTAAGCAGTCTTTTGAAAAAATGCCGGCTGATATAACTGAAGAGAACCTCCAGGCGAGAATCAGGGGAAACTTGCTCATGGCCTTGTCAAATAAGTTCGGGTGGCTTGTGCTGACCACCGGAAACAAGTCTGAAATGAGCGTGGGATATGCCACACTCTACGGCGACATGGCGGGAGGCTTTGCAGTGATAAAAGATGTGCCTAAAACGCTGGTCTACCGCTTGTGCAGGTGGAAAAATGTCAAAGAAGGCAGGATGGTTATCCCCGGAAGCATACTTGCCAGGCCCCCTACCGCGGAATTGAGGCCTGACCAGAAAGACACTGATACGCTGCCTCCTTATGATGTGCTGGACCCTATCCTGAAGCTCTACATCGAGGAAGACAAAAGTTTTGAAGAAATTGCGGCTCTATGCCCGGATTGCCCGGTTGAGGACACAAAAAGGATCATACGCATGGTTGATTTCAGCGAGTATAAGAGGAGGCAGTCTCCTCCCGGAATAAAGATTACCCCCAGGGCCTTTGGCAGGGACAGGAGATTTCCCATAACGAACAGGTACCGGGAGTTTTGAGGCAGTGAGTAGTAAGTAGTAAGCAGTGAATAGTGAAAAAAACTTGAAAGGCTGGTCTGGTAATGACAAGAAAATCTTCACTAAAAATTGCGGCAGTTATTAGTCTGGCGCTTGTAGTGCTCCCGTGTTTTGACTCCGGCGCTGTCTTTAGCGCTGACAAGGACCAGGCATCCCATACGGCTGTCCAGCCCATGCAATTCAGAAAGAGCCAGGATATCTCACAGGTAAAACCCCGGAAACCGGTAAGAATAAAACTGCACCGTAGTGCCAAAGGGGAATACCAGTGGGACATCACAGGAGACAACGCCGATGATATAGTCAAGGCGGACAGGCGCTTGAGAAAGCTGATAGAGACTGAATAAAATTTTGAATTTTGAATGTTGAATTTTGAATGTTGAATTAATGAAAAAATCATTGTTTATATTTTAAACTCCACAATTCAAAATTCAACATTCAAAATTCAACATTGTTTGGAAGGGGAGGAATAACATGGAGAAATTTAGTGTTCGCGAGGCGCTTGAGCAGGCTGTCCAAACCGAGAAATTAGGCTATCAGTTCTACACCGCCATGGCGGGCCGTTTTAAGGATAATGAGAAATTGGTAAAGCTTTTTAGCACGCTTGCCGAAAAGGAATTGAGACATGAAAAGACATATGCCGAGATGAGGGACATGGTCGGCGATGAGGAGCCTGACGGCTGGGAGGAAATGTCGCAGTATCTGAGGGCGATTGTGGAATCGGAATTTTTCATGGGTAAGAATAAATCACTCACCTCAATGGACGGGATAAAGACCGTAAACGCTGCTGTTAATTATGCTTTTGAATTCGAGAAAGAGACGCTCCTGTATTTTTACGGCGTAAGGGACGTGGTGCGTGAAAAAGAGCTTGTGGATGAGATTATCAACGAAGAAAGGAGCCATATAATGTGGCTCAAAGCCTTTAAAGATGTCCTGGTGAAACCGTAAGTGCTCCAATTCACAATTCATGAACCGGAGCACTGACCATTGGCGGATGGAACGCTATATATTGTTGCTACGCCTATCGGCAACCTTGAGGATATAACGCTACGGGCCTTGAGGATACTTAAAGAGGTTGATTATATAGCTGCTGAAGACACCAGGCATTCGCTGAAACTCCTCAATTATTACGGTATAGTGAAACCGCTGATCAGCTACTGGTCCGCGCGGGAAAAAGTAAAGGCTGAAGAAATCGTCGCAAAGCTGCGCGAAGGTTTTTCTGTTGCGGTTATTTCAGATGCGGGAACGCCCGGCATTTCAGACCCTGGCGCTGTTGCTATAAGGCGGGCCATTGAGGAAGGGTTTGCTGTCGTTCCCATCCCCGGACCGTCGGCGCTCATTGCCGCTCTCTCCATTTGCAGCCTCCCTCACGAAGAATTCACTTTTATAGGGTTCCTCCCGTCAAAGGAGGTCCAGCGGCAAAAAAAATTGGTCGAACTCAGGCACGAACCACGGACGCTGATTTTTTATGAGGCCCCTCACCGTCTCCTTGCCGCGCTGCTGGACATGGAAGCCATTTTCGGGCCTCGTGAGGCAGCAGTAATAAAGGAAATAACAAAACTGCATGAGGCGACGGTGAGGGGTGCGCTTCCCGCACTACGTGAAGCGCTTGATCACCTTACAATAGCAGGTGAATATGTTGTGCTTTTGGATGGGGCCCGGAAAGAGGACGTGACAAAGACCGGGACCCCGGAAAGCCAAAGACTTTTTGGGGAGCGAATGGAAGAGGCCTTGAGCGAAATTAAAGCCCTGATGAAAAAGGGCAGAGGCCGAAAAGAGGCGGTCAGGCTTGTTTCAGAGGATTACAGTCTCAGCAAAAATGAACTCTATGACAGGAGTCTTGGGGGGGCCGCAGGGCATGGCAAGGACGAATGAAGATCTTGAAAAACGCCTCTACCAGCTTGTCATCAGCAGACTTAACGGAGACGGGATCCACAACGCCTCTTATAGGCGGTCACTTTTTGACCTTGTAAAAAAAGGCATCGGAGGGTTTATTATCTTCGGCGCTCTGAAGGGGGAAATAAGTGATTTTATCCGGGAGCTGCAGTCTTTGGGCGACATTCCTTTGTTCATCGCGGCGGACATTGAAAGGGGCGTAGGACAGCAAATAAAAGGGGCTGCATCCGTTCCTTGCCAGATGGCCATGGCTGCGGCGCTGGACCTCCGCAATCCCGAAGATGCGCTGCTTCTTGAAAATATACTGAAAGGTGTTGCGCATGAGGCGCTTGACAACGGAATAAATATGCCGCTAATGCCTGTCATGGATGTCAATCAGGACCCTGATAACCCCATTATCTGCACAAGGGCTTTTTCTGATGACCCTGAGACGGTATCCTGGTTCGGTTCGGAATATATCAGGATCTTGGAGAATGAAGGTCTCATCAGTTGCGCAAAGCATTTCCCCGGTCATGGAGATACGGCTGTTGATTCACATATTGCGCTGCCTGTCATTAAAAAGTCGATAGAGGAATTAAAGGCCATGGACCTCGTGCCTTTTATCAAGGCTATCGAAACAGGAGTAAGCAGCATCATGGTCGGGCATCTGGCAGTCCAAGCCCTTGATAATGTTCCTGCTAGTTTTTCAGCAAAGATCATGCGGGGCCTGTTGCGAGAGGAATTCGGGTTTAAGGGTCTTATTTTGACCGACGCTCTTGATATGCATGCCCTGAGCAACACGGGTAATCTGCCTGTCAAATGCATTAATGCAGGAGCGGACCTGCTGCTCCATCCGAGTGACGCAGATGATGCCGTGACCCAGTTGAAGTCGGCTGTCGCATCCGGAGAAATTGATGAGAGGACTATAAACGCTGCCTCCGGCCGTATTGTGAAGGCAAAAAAGCGCCTGGGGATTATAGTGCCGGGAGCAGCTAACTGCGAAGCGAGCTTGAGACTGCCCGCACGCATTGCTGAAAAGTCGATTACTCTTGTGAAGCATACGCCGGGGCTGCTGCCGTTCAAAGAAACAAAAGAGGTCCGCCTTATAGTTGCGGGAGATTTCCCGCCCGGGTCGGTATCGCCGCTTAAGCTCTATCTGCCGCTGTCTTCCGCACTCGACGATATAGATGATGCGGGAAATTTTACAGCGCTCTTTGCTCTATTTACCACTGTAGCCGCCTGGAAGGGCAGTTCCGGCATTGCAGGAAAGGACAGAGAAAAAATAGCGGGCCTGATAAAGCGGGCAAGAAAAGCTATTGTAATCTCTTTCGGCAGCCCGTACGTTTTGCGCTATTTTGGCGAAGCTGATATACTAATCGCGGCGTTCGAGCCGACGGGCCAGGCGCAAGAGGCAGTGATAAAGTGTCTTAAAGGGGAAATGGATTTTATGGGACGGCTTCCGGTAAAACTAGGTTTAGGTTTAGGTTAAGGTTTAGAAAAAAAACATCGAGGCTGCCCATCTCAGCCTTAACCTTAGCCTTGACCTTGTATTTAGGGGGATTCGGCAATGACGGAGCTTTTTGATGCGGGAATTTCAAAAAAATATTCTCCCCGGTTCGGCCAGATAGCAGTCGATAAGGGCTTTATAACTCCTGAACAGCTCAAATCGGCCCTGTCTGAACAGGTCGATGACGACCTGCTCAAAAATTCTCACAGGGTCATAGGTAGCATATTTTTTGATAAGGGATGGATTACTTTTCAGGAAATAGAATTGGTTTTAAAAGAGCTGTTTAATGAGATAAATCATAAATAGGTAATGGGTTATAGGTAATAGGTAATGGGTCACATGAATACTTATAAAAAATTTATTCAATGACCTATTACCTATTACCTATAACCCATTACCATGTTTAAAAATTATCTTCAGGTATTTCACAGCCGCCGCATTGCAACGGTCATGTTGCTCGGATTCTCTTCGGGACTGCCCCTCGCCCTGACCGGCGGAACATTGCAGGCGTGGATGGCGGTTGCGGGAGTGGATCTGCGCACTATCGGAGTGTTCGCACTAGCCGGTCTGCCGTACACATTGAAGTTCATCTGGTCGCCTCTTATGGACCGTTTCATACCGCCGTGGCTTGGCAGGAGAAGAGGGTGGATACTTATCTCGCAGATATGTCTTGTCGGGGGCATAGCTGCGATGGCATTTGGCTCTCCCAGGCACTACCCTCTTGTCATGGGTGCGCTTGCTCTGCTTGTAGCTTTTGCGTCGGCATCCCAGGACATCGTTGTTGACGCTTATCGGACCGATGTTCTGCATGAGAAGGAGCGCGGCGCAGGCGCTGCGGTTTCTGTCATGGGCTACCGCATCGCGATGATCGTTTCGAGTGCTGCGGCGCTGATTCTTGCCGACAGGATAGGATGGCGCGATACATATCTTCTTATGTCGGTTATAATGGCTGCCGGCATGGCCGCAACTGCAATGGGTCCGGAGCCTGAGGGGAAAATAGCTCCCCCGAAGACCATTCAGGAGGCGGCGTGGGGACCGCTTAAAGATTTCTTCTCCCGGAGATCGGCTTTTGCGCTTGTGCTTGTAATTGTGCTTTATAAACTCGGTGATGCCTATGCCGGGACTCTTACGACAGCATTTCTGATAAGGGGATTGGGATTTACGCTGACCGATGTGGGCACGATCAATAAAAGTCTGGGTCTCGTCTCACTGATAATCGGCGCATTGTTCGGCGGAACTCTCATGGTGCGGCTAGGACTGTACAAATCACTGATGCTATTCGGCATTCTGCAGGCGTCATCTATCCTGTTGTTTATGGCACTTGCCCTGGCGGGCAAAAGCTATCTTATGATGATTATTGCCGTTGCCTTTGAAAACCTGTGCGGCGGTATGGGAACGGCGGCGTTTGTCTCTCTTCTTATGGCATTGTGCAACCAACGCTATAGTGCGACCCAATATGCCTTGCTATCTTCTCTCGCAGCATTAGGGAGGATCTTTGTGGCGCCTTCATCCGGATACGTTGTAGAGCTGGTGGGCTGGCCCCGGTTTTTTCTTCTTGCCACGCTGTCGGCGATTCCGGGACTTGCGCTCTTATGGTGGGTGCGACGGGATATAACCGCATTGGGCCATGAAGCGGAAACTCCCGCCTAATAAATGTTCTATGGTATAATTTTTTTATAAACAATGGCGGCTGATTCAGTATATCTCAGATGCAGGTCTTGTCGAACTCTCAACCGTGTCCCTTCGCGAAGGTTAATGGAGCGGCCGCATTGTGGAAAGTGCAGAAGTCTTCTTGAATTTCCCAAGAGGCCTGTTGATGCCAGTGAAGAAAGTTTCGGGAGGGAAGTGTTTGAATGGCCGGGAATCGCCATTGTCGAGTTCTGGTCTTCCACTTGCGGCGCGTGCGCTTCGATTCAGCCGCTTTTGGAAAGGCTTGCGTATGCGAAAGCCGGGCTCGTTAAAATTGTTAAGGTCAACATAGAAAGAGAACCTTCTCTATCCAACCGTTTTCAAATCAGGGCTACGCCTTCTATCCTCGTGTACCGTAACGGAAAGCTGATCGATGAACTCTACGGGGCTTACCCGGAGCCTGAGATGCAGGCGTGGATAGAAGCAGCGATCAATCGGTAAATCCACCGCTTGCACGGCGGTCTCCTGTCAGCCGAGATATGCGGTTATAACGCGCTCGTCCTTGCGCAGTTCATCCGGCGTTCCCCGGATGACAATCTTTCCCCGCTCCATGACATAGACATAATCCGCCACTTCAAATGCCTTTCTTACCATTTGCTCGACCAGCAGCAACGGCATCCCGGTCTTCTTCAGTCGTGTGATAGTTGCGAGCACCTCCTCTGCAATGACAGGCGCCAGCCCCATGGAGGGCTCATCCATGAGTATCACTTTGGGATCAGCCATCAGGGCGCGGCCGATGGCAAGCATCTGTTGTTCTCCTCCGGAAAGGGTTCCGGATGCCTGGCGGCGCCGTTCCCTCAGCATGGGAAACATATCATATACCCTGTCCAGATCTCCGGCCGCCTTCTTTTGGAACCCGAAAAAAAGCGGCAGCCGGCGATATCCTCCCAGCAGCAGGTTGTCTTCAACAGACAGTGTCCCGAACACTCGCCGTCCTTCAGGCACATGGGCCAGTCCGAGTCCGGCAATATGAGAAGCATCCATACCCTGCACCGGCACCCCGTCAAACAGGACTCGCCCCCCTGTCGGCCTGACGATCCCGGAGATGGCGCGCATGGTTGTGGTCTTTCCGGCCCCGTTCGGGCCGATTAAAGCGACCAGGGTCCCTGTCTTTACTTCAAGAGATATACCTGTCAGCACCTCACTAGCACCGTATCCCGCATAAAGATTGTCTACGATCAGCATAGGCAGTTATAACCGTCCGTTAAATTGTTATTAGTAGATTAGTGCATGGGTATATGCGTAATAATCTTCCAAGCTCTTTTACTCGTATACTCATAGACTCATACACCCATACACCCATATACTTATTCACGCACTCGCCCCAAGATAGGCTGCTATGACGGCGGGATTACGTTTCACATCTTCCGGTTTGCCTTCCGCTATAACAAGTCCCCCGTCAAGCACTGTAATCATGTCACAAAGGTCGCTCACCACTTCCATATGATGCTCAATAAGGATAATTGAGATGCCGATCTTGTGTATATTACGTATTATCTCCACCAGTTTCTTAACATCGGGATGCGCAAGACCTGCGGCCGGCTCGTCCAAAATCAGAAGGTCCGGCCGGCATGCAAGGGCGCGGGCGATCTCGAGAAATCGCTGGGCCCCATATGGAAGGTCCCTCGCAACCGTGCGCGCCTCGTCGTGAAGACCGACCATATCGAGCAATGCCAACGCTCCCGACTGGGCACAGCGTTCCTCTCCGCGCGAGAGACCCAGAAGCACCATCAGCAGCGACTTGTTGTAGACACCCTTCATAGCCACCATGACGTTGTCAACAGCAGTAAGCTCCGAAAAGATCTGCAGGTTCTGGAAGGTCCTCGATATCCCCATTCTGGCGGCCTTGTACAGGCTGCCTGACGGCAGTTGTTTTCCCCTGAGCAGCATGGTCCCTCCGCTCGGCGCGTAAAGCCCGGAAATGACATTCACGAGCGTACTCTTGCCGGAGCCGTTGGGACCGATGAGGCCATGAATCCTGCCTGAGCGCACTACCAGTGAAACTCCGTCAAGAGCCCGAATGCCGCCGAAATATCGTTTAAGTTCCCTGATCTCAAGCAGAGGACTGCCGTCGGGGTCCTTTTTTTCGAGCACCAAATCAATAGGAGCTGCTTCGGACAGCGGAGCAGGAGCGATTTTAAGGACCTTCGAAAAGAACCTGGCGGCGAAGCCCATTATACCCTCGGGAAGTCCCACAACTACCGCAAACAGCATCAAAGCGAACACAGCTCTCCGGATGTCTTCGATGTTCCTGACAAAAAGCGCCGCAAGCACAAGCAGGATCATGGCAATTACAGGCGCAAGCGCCTGGAACGGCCGCGTGTTTTTCCGGTAATAGCTTCGTCCTCCTGCTGCAACGGCTATAATCAGGCCGGCAAAAGAGATTGAGCGGAACAAAAGTCTGCTGGAGAGGAGGTTGGGCAGAAGCACGATTAAAGCAGCGCCCACAAGAGCGCCCCAGAGGTTCTTCCTGCCTCCCAGCACTACGCCCAGAAGCAGGAGCACCATCAGGTCCCAGACGAAAATCTGTGGTTGAAGATATCGAAAGTTGAAAGCATAAAGCCCGCCGGCAAGGCCTCCGAGAGCTGAACCGAGGGCGAACGCAGCTATTTTGTGCCGGTAAGTGCCAACCCCCATTGCATCAGTGGCTATAGGACTGTCCCGCAACGCCTCGAAGGTCCTTCCCCATTGGGAGGTGAGAAGATTGCGCATCCCGATCCAGACCATTGCGAGGAGGATAAGACAGAACCAGAAAAAACCTTGCGCCTCAAGGTCCAGACCAAACAGGGCCGGTCGCGGGACCTGGAGTCCCTGTGCCCCGTTAGTGAGGGATTCCCATTCATTAAGCGTGGTTGACGAAAGAGCGGAAAAACTTAGAGTAGCCAGGGCAAACTGCGGACCTTCCAGCCGGAGGGCGGGAAATGCAAGCAGCGTTCCAAAGACAAGACCAACCAGCAGGCTGGCGAAGAGCGCGCTCTGCATGCCTATGCCAAAATGAGTCACGGCCAGGCCGGCGGTATAAGCCCCAAGACCGAGAAAGGCCGCCTGAGCGAGGTTGACCTGTCCCAGATAGCCGACGGTCACATTCCAGCCCGATCAGCAAAATTCCGTAAATAGCCAGAAGCGTGAGCAGAGCAAGGACGAAGGGGTTTTTAACAGCCAGCGGAATTGTTGCAAGCATCAGAAAAACAAGCGCCTCCGCCCCGTGAATGAGAAAAAGTCTCTTAACCATCAGACCTTCCGGATCGCTACCTTGCCAAACACCCCCGCGGGACGAACAGCAAGCGCCAGAATCAAAAGAACAAGTCCCGGGGCTTCGCGCCAGCCGCTTCCTATATAGAAGCTTGTCAGGCTTTCGATGGAGCCCAGAACAAGACCGACCAGGACCACGCCGAATCCGGAATTGAGTCCGGCCACGACTGCGACAGAGAATGCCTTGAGCACAAGAACAGATGCCATCGTAGGCCCCACTGTAGTGATAGGGGAAACGAGTATGCCTGCCACAGCAGCGGAAAGGCCGGAGAGTCCGTAAGACAGCATCACAGTCCGTGTTGAAGAAACTCCCATAAGCTCAGCCGCATCCCGGTCAAAAGAGACGGCCTCAAAGGCCTTGCCGAGAAGGGTCCGGCGCTTGAACATCTCAATCAGCCCCATTATAGCAAAGACTCCGACTGCAACGGATATCTCCAGCGGTGTGACGCTGATTCCAAAAACCTGCATCGGTTCAGAAGAGATCGGGGTCGGGAACGGGTGGTCGTCCCGTCCCCAGATGTTCTCCGCGGCTGAGAAAAAGAACAACCCCAGAATTATTGTCAGGAGAATCCAGCCCTCGTTTTTTTGCTCCAGAGCAAGACGCACTGCGGCACGTTCCACGAACAGTCCCAGGAGGACACCGAACAGCAAACCCCCGATAACCACTAACCAGTATGGCAACCCGAGATTGGCAATAGTAAGGGTGATGAATGAAGAAACCATCACCAGTTCGCCCTGTCCGAAGTTGATGCTCTTGCTGGTCGCATACGTCAGCTGGAATCCATATGCCACAAGCGCATAGACAAGGCCCATAAAGGCGCCGCTGACAACCAGCTGAGGGACTACAGACTCTGTCATGCTATCCTGCTCTTATTTGCTCATCGGCATCGCGGCCTCTTTCACAAGTCTCTGCCTGTCGGCATCGTTTGCAAAGACAACACGACCGTCTTTCACCATACCCATGACGACCTGGGCGCGCCGGAAAGCCTCGTGAGTATTCTCGTCGGCAGGGTTCCACTTGCTGTAGGGTTTTTTCCAGACTGCGATCACGCCCGGAATGGGATCGCGCAGGTCTTCGAGGGCCTTCTTGATCTTGTGAGTGTCTGTACTCTGCGCCTGCTTGACAGCTGCCGCAAAGATCAAGACCGCGTCGTAGCCTTGTGCCGCCGAAACAGGGGAAGGCATCTGCGTCACGTTATATCTCTTGTGGTATGCCTCGATAAATTTCCTGGCGCGCGGCGTAATAGGTTCTTCGATAAAAGTCTGAGGCATCAAAGTGCCGTTTCCGTTCTTGGCGGCGTTGTTGATGAAGTTGGACATCGAGAGAGGCCACCCCCCTATCAGAGGGGCCTTCATGCCGAGGATTGCCTTGTCATTTGCCACTGCTGCCAACTCGGGACCGATACCCCATATAAGGATAGCCTGCGCGCCGGCTGCCCTGGCCCGTAAGAGCTGGGCGGTCATATCCTTGTCGCCGATGTTAAACTTATCGCTCGAAACGACCTGGAGTTTGTTCCCCTGCGCCCTGATCTGTGACAGCATGTCCTGGTCTCCCGAGACGCCGTAGTTTGTAGAATCATATAGAAGAGCGACCTTCGTTAATTTCCTGTTGATGGCCTCTTCCACCACCATTGCCGACTGAATGCCGTCACCTGCTGCAAACCTGAACATAGACAGGTCCTTCACACCCGCCTTGCTCCACTGCGTCATGGAGGCGGAACCGGCGGCAGGGGTGATGATCTTGGTGATACCGTTTTCCTGCAAATACCTGTCACCCGCCATGCAAACGCCTGTATTCACAGTGCCGATAACGCCGGAAAGATCGCTCATGGACGCGAGTTCCTGGGCAATAAGGGCACCGCGTTCATTTTTGGCCTCGTCGTCCCGTTCAATGACCGAGAACTTCATTTTCCGATTGCCCACCTGGACCCCGCCGGCGGCGTTAATTTCGGCTATGGCCAGTTTGGCGCCGTCACGCATGGATACGCCCATAGGCGCTGAGCCTCCGCTAAAAGGGCCGGTAATGGCTATTTTAATCGTGTCTGCTGCAAATGCCTGAACTGCAAAAAATGTCACCAGAGCTGCCGCCAAAAGTAGTTTTTTCATGTTCCTGCCTCCACCCGCTGTAATTTATGCCCGATATAGAACAACTGTACCAAAATCCATGATACAATTCAACACCCTGCAGTTCAGTACAGGGTCATTTTTGCGCTTTATTTTGGTATGAAGCACCCGGCTATTTCGGCCTCAATACGATAATGCCCGGTTTGGGTCTGATATATTCTTTAAAATCCTCGTCGATTACTTTCATCTGGTTTTTTGCAGATGTGGCGTGTCTTATAAACGCTTTCCCCCCGGTTTTGATAAAAATTCCGACGTGTGAAACATCAAGACCCGGAGCAGCCGAGTAAATACCGATGTAATCACCGGGTTCCAGTTTGTCAACAAGTTTATCGGACAGTACGTCGGAAGGAATATATTCAATGTCGCGACTGAACTGATGAATACCGTATATAAAGGATGTTCCATCCTCCCTGGTGTTCAATTGCTTGCGGACCAGTGTTGTTGCCGACCCTCCTATATCTTTGGTGACATCGTCGACAAAATCCTTATTGAACTCGCTCCAGTCGGTAAAAAAGTGCTTTCTTCCGGTAAAGGAGACCTTCCCTGAGCGGTATCTTATTTTCTTGAGATTTTTTTTAAACTCATGAAACGAGCCTGACAGCCGCATGGCTTCGATATAGTCGATGAAGGTAAAGCAGTCGACTTCCTGAAGGTTTATTACAAAGACCTCCGGGGCAGCGGCGTTTCCGCGCAGGGTCGATTCTTTGTAAGCAGTGTCGAGTAAAAGGGAGGAAAGGTAATGTATGCGTTCTCCGGGAGTATTGTATGAAGATGATTTCCGCAGGACGTCCTCCAATGAGCCGCGCGTCCATTTTCCTAAAAGGAGCATTGCTTCCCGGCGCTTAACATTCTCATTGTAAATCCATTGGCCGCATTATTTTTTTAGATTATCTACTACAGACTTATACTTCTCGTGTATCATCTTCCGGTCGAAATCCAGGAACTCGTCAAGCATCGCCCGGTCCTCGGCTTCGGAAAAGTACAAACGAGAGGCGGGAAAGAAGACCTTGTCCTCTTTTTCGATATGTCTTGGGTAGAAATCCACCAAAGTGTGCAGACAACTCACAACGTCTCCAAGGGCCGGGGTGTCGCCATTTTTATAGCGTGTATTTGCCTCGACCAAAGTCCTGGTGGTACTACGACCGGAAACGTGTTCTTCAAGCAGTTCGTTCATGATCCTCCGGTCAGCATCCGACAAGTCTTTGCTGTTCAAGGCCCTGAACAAAATATCCTCTTCTTTCCCGTGGTGAGTCCGATCAGCATAGATCCGCATGAAGTCAACGGCCGTGTCCACAAAGGATGGGTCGATTTTCCTGTTTTTTTCGACCTCCGCCAGCGTATCCTGAATTACGGAGAGCATCCGTTCAATGAGGCGGTGTTCAATCATGAGAGCTCCGCGCGCTTGCATAACGATAACTATATACCATAAAAATTAAACCAGGTCAAATTAAGAAAACGTGAGACGTGAATATAGAAAGCAAATAGTAAAGCAAACAAAAAGTGTTAAAGAATCGTTTTTTTTTATTTCACTGTTCACTATTCACGTTTCACGTTTCACGTTTTTTCTCCGACCCGATGTAATGAAAGCTTTACAGGGCATCGCCATTACTGTTAAAATAGACAATCTAATCAAACTGCTGTACCCGGATATAAGCTACATCAATAGCGGGCCCCGGAATACACCGGGGCTTTTTTTCGATTCCCGAACGCAGAAAAAAAAGGAGTTTATGGAATTTAACAAATTTAATCTTCACCCGCGTGTCGAGGCAGGAGTTACGGATGCGGGCTACATCTCGTCAACGCCGATCCAGGAGCAGGCAATCCCTCTGGTAATGCAAGGGCGCGATGTAATGGGCCTGGCCCAGACCGGCACGGGCAAGACTGCTGCCTTCGTGCTTCCCATCCTGCATCGTCTGATGGAGAGGGAAGGCCGGCATGTTCGTGCTCTTGTCATCGCACCAACCCGGGAACTTGCGGAACAGATCAATGAGGCCATCGGCGTCCTCGGAAAACGGACAGGTCTGCGCAGTGCGACTGTCTATGGCGGTGTGAGCTTCAACCCTCAAGTGTCCAATCTAAGACGCGGTGCACAAATTGTCGTAGCGTGCCCGGGGCGTCTCCTTGACCATATCGGACAAGGCACTATCGACCTCTCCCGCCTGGAAGTGCTTGTTCTTGACGAGGCCGACCATATGTTCGACATGGGTTTTCTCCCCGACATCAGGAGAATTTTGAAGCACCTGACTTCGCGGCGGCAGACCCTTCTTTTTTCAGCAACCATGCCCGAGGATATCCGGAGTCTTGCCGGCGAGATTCTAAATGATCCGGTGACAGTCAAGGTAGGCCATAATTCGGCTGCAGAAACCGTCAGCCATGCGCTCTATCCAGTCCCCCAGCACCTGAAAACGCCGCTTCTTTTTGAACTTTTGCGCCGTACCGACGCCAAATCCGTGCTCATATTCACCCGCACCAAACACCGTGCAAAACGCCTCGGTGAACAACTGGTCAAAACCGGCTACCGTGCTGCATCACTCCAGGGAAATCTGTCGCAGGCACGAAGGCAGGAAGCGATGAACGGGTTTCGCAACGGGACGTTCCAGATACTGGTGGCGACTGATATAGCCGCCCGCGGAATCGATGTGACCCGGGTCTCCCACGTTGTCAATTACGACATCCCGGGCACGGCCGATGCTTATATCCACCGTATTGGACGGACAGGCCGTGCTGCCTGCAACGGCGATGCATACACCCTGGTGGCTCGTGATGACAGTGACATGGTGCAAGCAATAGAGCGGGTACTCGGTGGTCCGGTAGAACGCCGCACTCTTGATGGGTTTGATTACAGTGTAGCCGCGCCGCGGAGGGACAGCGAGTTCAGCCGCCCGGCACAGCAACCCTCAACATCCCGCAAGCCTTTCGTGGCAGCAAAGAATGCCGGATCCAGGAATTATTCCTTCCGCCCAAAAACCAGCCCGGCGAAAAAGGCCGCAGCAAAATATTGGTAGAAAATCCTCAACCGTGCACTCAACATGCCGAAGCACAGGCAATTGAGTGCCCGGCCAAGTTCCTCAGTCGTGTCAGCCAAATCTTACCGCAAATCTGAGCGCCTGAAAATTCACAGGTTATTTATTCGAGAGCCATTAGGGCATATAAGAATTACGTGATATACTTTATTCAGAATGCTCTAAAATTCTTTTTAAAGGGCTCGCAAGTTATTTATTCGCGAGCCCAAAAGGAGGCATCATGGCTTTGCAAAGAGTAAGCCCGGAAAAAAGAGCTCAGCTCGACAGAGAATTGCTTAAATTGCTCAGGAAATGGGTGACCATTGAGGACCAGACGATCAAGAGTTGTGCGGCAATCATCAGCAAGGCGAAAAATCCTATTATCGGGACTTTAACCGGCGCAATCAGGAACGATTCGGAAAAACACAAATCAATTCTTGAGATGGTAATTGACGGTATGACTAAAAAAGGTTTTGTGCTTTCCCCTGATGATCTCGCAGGTGTGGCGTCCCTGTTAAACAAGCATATTGCCTTTGAGCAGAAATCGATTGAAACAGCCACTGAGGCAATTGAGTTAAGTCATGTCCCCATAGTTACGCAAATGCTGAAACTTATTCTGGAAGACGAGAAGAAACACAAAAAAATGGCCTCTCAAATGAATGATCTTAAATTGCAGGTTGCGGCCAAAGTCACTTAAGACATAGAAACAGGTAGATATAAAGCAGGTAAAGGTAGAGGTTGAGTAAAAACAAAAAAAAGCAAAAACGAAAATAGCCTTAATTGGGTATGTTCTACACCTCTCGATACTCTGTCTTTACCTCTACCTTTACCTCTGCCTCTGTGTGACTTATAAAATGCGTATCAGTTCTTTTACTGCCCGGCAAAGTTTTTGTGAAGCGAGCCGTGCATTATTTCCCATTCTGATGCTGGAAGGGATTAGTGCCGGATGGGACAATATTATTCTCATGGCGCGCGAAAGACTATAGTTGCCGTTAGCGTCGGTCACGTCGAAAAGCTCGTGTGGTATCTCCTCATGGGCCCTGTCTGTCACGGCCCGGATTGCAAAAAAAGGCAATCCTCCCTGCAGCGAGAGTTTCGCCAGAGGAAATGTTTCCATATCGCATACCGGGAAGGACAGCCGCTGAAGCAATTCCTTATCAATTTTAGCTTTGTTCAACCTGTGCCGCAGCGTCAAAATGCTTCCCTCCTCTACTCCATCAGCGCATGCCATCTTTCTCATAACATCCTTTGCGCCCGGAACCGCCAGGTAATTCCGATTACCGTGGGCGTTTTCTTCAGCGGTTTCGGGGTACAGCAGAACACCTGAGGCTGCAACGAGGTCTCCGATGCGGGCTCCGTTATATAACGCTCCGCCAAATCCGGCAGAGATGATGTAATCGGGACTGTATTCCCCGGTTACATAGTTCCATGCGGCTTCCGAGTTAATGGCGCCCATCCCGCTCAGGACAATAATAATCTCTTTGGCAGCGGCGCGGGCAGACCATATTATAAATGGGGAAGTCCTGACTCTTTCTGCCCTGAGGTTTTTTATTATGTGCTTCAGTTCATGGGGAAACGCTGAAAAAAGTGCCAATTTCATGATATGCTTTCAAGTATAACATATACAGTTTGCAACTAACTGTTTTATCGTATCTATTTCTCAAGTCTTCGCTATTTGCTGATAGTTTGCTGATACCCTGTTGTGTCACATTCTTTTATTATGGCAAAATAAAAAACCGCAAGCCCCCTTTTCGTAGCAATGACCGCATACCGTAAATTTCTAGACACAATATTAGAAATACCCGAAATCCCCCACAGCCGGGAAGAAAAATTTAATATCTAATATGAAAAAAGATAAAACTATGGCAAGACTGCTTTTAATTTTTCGCATAATTATAGTTGTGGCAACAGCTGCGTTTATGGCTTATCATACCCAGATATTTATATCAAGGATTGAACCTAATAGAACGTTTGCTTGGTTAGCATCTGTACTGATCGAGGCTATGATTATATCGCTTGCTTTGATGAAAACATGGGGAAGCCGTGTCTCGCTGGTACCACTGTTTTTCATTTCAGTCATGGCGGCATCGGCAAGCTTTGTTGTGAAGAACGAGGTTGTACTTGAGCAGTTTATCCAAAACCGAGAAGCGGAGGCTAAGAATCGGCAAGCAGTTGAACTGCTTAACCGTAACCTCGTGCAGACGCAAAAAGAGCTTGAGTTAGACGACAGGTACACGACCAAGACCCTGCAAAGGGAAAGGCAAATCGAGGATCGCCTTGAACAGGTCTTAGCGGCAAAGGGGCCGGACGGCCACCTTACCCTCTTCAATTCGTTGCTCTTCTTGGTGCTGGTACTGGTACTCCAATGGGTAAGCGTCTACACGGCCATGTATTTAAAGAATGGATTTTCTCACATCCCTGACTCATTGTCTCAAGGGACTGAGACTCAGCCTGTCTCACTTGAGACGGTTGAGACTGTGAGACAAGATCATGAGATTCGTCGGAACGGAAATAACGGAGGTATCGAAAAGCTCGAAACTGGCATTGATGAAACAGCGGCCGGAACAGTCGATAACGTTTTAAACCTCAAAAAGCAGGGCTTGAAGCCCGATGCAATTGCCGGTATGACCGGACTTTCAAGGGCGACGGTGTACAGATTTTTAAAACGAGAAGTGCCAAAATGAACGCGTATGCCCCCTTTCGCCTCTCTATGCTCACACACTACTCCGCAGGTGGCCGCTTTAAACCAGCGAACCTTGACCAAAGGTAAGTTTAACCGGTGGAAACCCGGTAAGAAGGTTCAATGCTTAAGAGGACGGAGGTTATAAGACTGCGTCAAATCTAATATATAGCATAAATCCATAGGCCATGCGGCCAGGACTGCACATCGTGGCAGGGGGGAATTTCTGGGATGATATTTATGCTTTAATAAGCAAGATGAAAAAGCTCATGGTGCTACATACATTCAGAATGTGGGACGTGACGAAGTCACGTCCCAGGTAAAATAGTAAGCTCATAGTAAGAATCTTAGCAACTATCGGTAAATGAAACTCTAAAAGCAAAGATACGTTATACTGCAGGCGACATCACAGGGCGTTTACTCTCTGGGGGGTCGCTTAAGAAGGATATGCAGAGCGCGGCACATAAAATCTTTTTAAAATAATATGCCTAAATTTAGACATGTTGCAGCCTCATCCCTATTCGGACAGGCTTCACAAAGTAGCTGCCTGTCCCGGTCAGAACTTTCTTATAGACTATTATGTGTCTATTAACAAAGCCAGCCATTAATTAAAAGAAAGGGGATTCGTCTCTGCCATCTGATGCATTTCAAATGGTGGGGTTCATCACCGCCACTGTCGGCAATGCTAACCGGCAAGCAGGTGATGAGGGTCTCGCATGATGCATCGAGAGGTGCTCGTCATGTGGGGATGAGGGCTGCTGTCGTGAAACTCGTCGGCTTCTACTCAATGAATCTTCTGAATATGGGCGACTGTGAAAATCATGCTAAATGGGTGTGAATCCCATTGTGGGGGTAAGAGTAAAATCTTGCAACCATACCCAGCGGGGGAGCCGCAACCGGTAACGGTGAAGGTGAAAAGCTCAACTCGTCAAGTATCCAGATAAGGATGCAACTGGGTAAAAAGGCACGGAGTGGTCAGGCCTAACCGCAGTGAAATCGCAATTAAGGATTGAAAGCCCTAACGGGGGTGAGTAAAGGGGTCTTCCACATTCTACCCTCACGCACTTTTGCGATGGAGACAGCCAGACCGTGCCATTTAATGCATGATCTTAAACAGGCAAGTGCCGAACGGCATCACGCGAGTGATGAGCGAGGCACGAGAGCAAAGCTGATCAGCCTCCTCAAGGATAGTAACGCTGCTGGGCAGTGGCGTTATGATTGCCTGATAGGGTAGCACCTATCAATGAACGGCAAGGCAAAAGGCTTTACCTCGAATTCCCTTTCTTTTAGCGACAATCCCACTCAATCTTAATATAAATAGATAGTTTGGGCAGTCGATAGCGTCGGAGGACGCAACCAATCACATGCTGGGAGGCAGAGATGATTGAAAAATGGCAGGCAATGTTACAGCAGGTAGTCCGTTTGGTCAGTCGCGGATATGTATTTTTCAACATAACTCAGTATCCATTGAAGAAAATCGACAGATGGGAGCAAATTGACAATAAACTTAAGCAAAAATACGGAGCTAATTTAGACCGCTTCCGTGCATATCGCAGGAATAAGAAGGGTCTTGCAAAGATAAAGATAATACGCTGGAATAATCTCTGTCTTATTCTGCACACCGAGGGCATCATGCCTGATATGGAAGATATGGATAAATTCTCAGATATTAGGAATGAATCGCTCATGCTTAAAATATCTGAGAAAGTGATATTTAGGATATCAATAGTCAATGGCCACGTTGATGTTCGACTTGCTCGCGAATGCTTTATGGCGATCAAGCTCGAACTGCAGAAGACTTGCGCCCAAAAAAATCCACCCGTAATAATTAGGGATTTCAACCGGTTAAATGGTCTACTGCCTTATCACGGAATTAATGAGCAGAAATTCCTACTACGGGATTTTACAGTGAAGGAGGCGCGCCACCATCAAAAAAAGCTCTCGAAAAAGGACATGCGTATATATACGAAAATGAAGTCCTATAAAGTATACGAATAAAGACTGTGAACCGGGTAGGGAGGCAACTCCCCACCCGGTTTTTTTATTTTGTGCATCTGTTAGTACCTGAATTTTTAATATTTAAGGAGGCTGCTTATGAGTATCAAGAGGAAGAGGTATCAGGGGCATACGATTGTTTTTGACGGTGATGTATGGATTTTTGAACATCACAGTGGTGTTATTTACCAAAACAGCGAGCTTTCATGCGTTGAGGATTTTATCTATAACTTTATCAGAATAAATCCTACTACCCCACTACCGGTACTGTATTTCGATTGGCCCAATAGACCTCGTTATTGCACAATCGTAGGACTTCAGGTAGGGATCCCTGTTGTTGAATATTCAATATCCCCTGAGTCCCCTATGGAGACACGCCAACAATTTTGGCCATTCTGGCTTGATAACGAAAAAGCTGAAATAGCAATTCCATCAATTATGGAAAAACAGGCCAAACTGGATATCCTGTATCGTGAATTAGGCCGGCAACCGTATGAGCTTAAGGAATTTATAGATCAACTCTTTCAGAGTATAAGCCTTAGTCAGGTCCTAGAGTTGAAAGAACCGATCTACGATCTCATTGAGAAGATTTCACCTTTGGACCAAGAAATTGCTGTTCTTAATAAAGAAATATCTGACCTTAAGAGGCAGTTGGATAGGGTAGCTCTGGATATGATAACCCAGGACAAGACATTGGTGGAAAATCCCGGATAGTTCGGACACACGTTCCAGAATACTTCGGGCACCTTATTCCGAAATAGTTACAACAGGAGGCAATATAAATAAGCGTTTTAGGGATGATATTCTTGGAGATTGGTTTCTCAGTAACCTTGCGTCGACACGTCCGTGCCTGCTGTGACAGTTTCTTCTTGCATTAAACACCCGTTGCTGCCGACTAAGACCGACTAAGAGCGGGTTCCGGTGTAGGCTATTGTTAGCAAGGATCTGAGCAAATCAATGTTTGAATAACTCTTTCTGATGCCATTCAAGGTGCTCGCGCTTTGGCCGCCAAACTTCTCGGTCTGGGAGAAAAATCAGTGAACCATTAAAGCCATAATAACTTCTCCCATTGTTGAATTCTTGGCGCAATCTTTCACCAACCTGAAACTTGTACTCCGGTGTTACGGTAACATACCCTCGGTCGAATAAACGATGTAGATCGCTACGAAGCAGCAAACCATTGTCTATGCTATGCTTTCCACCGCGACCATATGGGATGATGTGAGATGCTTCTAACACTGGGGCGGAATGTTCGCCGGTGACTGCACATGCACCACGGTAGGCATCACGCACCTCCAAACTGAAAAGCCCCTGCCCAAGTCGCGGACGAACGAATGACGGTTCGCCGTACCTTGGTGCGTCTTCTGAAACACGGTCAACATTCCAGTAGCGATCGCTACGATTTGCTCGCTCCATACACTCGCGAAAGACACGATGACCTTCTCCCGATAGCAAATCGTATCTCTTGCCCTGTTGGATACCCGTGTTAGCCCAGTCAGATGGCGGGGCTACCCAATCATCTTTGGTAAAGAAGACAGGAGCTGTAACCATGATGCAGCCGATCCGGAAATCACCAGAACGCGAGCCCTTGTCATCTCGTAGACGAATTATTCGATCAATCATAGACTCGAAGTCGGGAGCACCGTTCATCTCGCCAAAGCACTCCCAGGCAAGCCAAGCAGGAAGCGCCTCATAACGCTCGAAGAAACCAAACCCTGCTATCCCTTTGAGCGGAGCCCTAAGTTTGAAGAAAAAGATTTCGCCAGGGTTGATAGCTCGGAAGACACGATTGCCGTGTGGCTGCCAGAAGTTTACCTCATCAACGCGGGGATGATTCGACAAGTAGGCATACCAATCTGGATCTGTGAGGCCTATGTAACCATTATGAACTTCCACTGTGTTCTCCCGAAGATGTCTCTAACAAAATGCGTTGCCAACAATTACTATAACCCTCAGGCCTTTTTTGACGCCTCCGAGCGAATAATAGCATACCTGTTAGAACTTTTGAAGGCAAAAGTGAACAAATTTACAGCCAACTTCGGAAATTTGACAGAAATGATTTTCCAATACAAAAAACCTTTTTGCCAAGGACACCTGCAGCTGTCCCAGCGCATCGAGCCGGAAGGTACTTTGGATTGCAAGGCATCTTGTTATATAATTGCCTATTCTATAGATGTCGGACATTAAGGACAATAGAATGGCCATTAATCGATTCGTAGAGGATGAGACGGACAGAAAATACTGAAAATGAGAAATAGAATAATCCCCGTTATAGAGCACCAGGCATTAGAGCCCTTCGAACCTTTACTTAAGGAGATTCTTGAATGGGGATTCGATGGTGGAATCAGGGCCTTAGAAGCAGCTGGCTACAAGTTAGGGGATGATCTGGTTGACGACAAGGCTAATGAATGTTTCAAGAATGGGCTTTTCCGATCTTTTGCTCAGGTTCAGACAGCGATCGGAGTGACCTGCGCAGAGCTCATGAGGAAAGAAAAGCAATTGTCCGAAGAGATTAGACGTTTTCGAAGCGAAAAGAGCGATGCACGCACCGATATTGAGGACCAGGCTGAGGCCGTACAGAATAGATTGGCAATCTTGAGGCGCCTGACGGATGGAATCCTTTGGACTCTGATGCCCGGATCCTGGATATTCAAGCATCTCGTCTTTCAGTCGCATTCTGGCACGAGCGATCCAGACGAGTTAATGAAGGTTGTTGCTATCGCAACGAAGCAAAATCAGGAAAGCACAAAAGAACTCCATATCGTTACAGATCTCACCAATCTTGTGCAACTGGGAGACATAATAAGAATTCGCTGGGATGAGGACGGTTCGTATGTGCGAGTGCAGGAAATCAAGACGGGTCAGGTAAACGATAAAATCGAGGACTTGATTTCAACTCGAAAGGGAATTTTATCACCGGCCGACCTCGATCAACTGGAAATCGAGGTTGGACCCTACGCCAAGGAGCAGGAAACTAGAATGATTAAACAAAGAGAAAGGTTCAAGCAGATAGACAAAATAGGTCAGCGCTACGTATTGCCGGAAAGCCATCGGGGGGACAAAGTCTTGCAGGCCTTGGTGGAGGCGGGAGAACCGCCTGGAATGGCAACTTACCTGACACTGTTGCCGGACCTCGTAGCTGATGCAAGAGAAAACGGCATTTCTGTTATCGGCGTTGATGGTTGTCTTTTTCTTGTGGGCGTCTCAGAGAAAGGGATGAAGATGTTAGGTGATATAAAGCAATTACCTCACTGGCTATATCATATTAAATATCCCGGTCTCGAGTGTAGACGTGAAGAGATTGAGTCCTTAAAGAAAGAGTACCCATTAATCAACCTTGCTTCCCACAATATGAATTGTGTGATGAGTCGGTCCCCGCTAATATGGTACCCGAAGGACCTAGTACTGGACGTGGTAATGGGGAGAATACTTGTTCTTGCTCAATTCGATCTCGATGTCTTTTTTCAAATGGCTACTGACGCCAACATTCAGCTATCTCTCTTCACTGGGAAAAAAACGGTGGAAGATAAACGTGGTAAATTGTTACACATATTGAAAAACCCGGAAGCATACGGGGTAAAAGCCAGATTTTCCAACGGCAGAGAGTTGAAGCTTGTAACCTCTCATTTGCTGTCTGTTTATACACAACTTGCTGGCCCAGAGGAAATACTTGACTTCATAAAAACTTTAGATAAGATTCAACAAGGTGTTAAATAATGACCGAGAAAATCGACTATGCCGAAATTTGAAGCCCTTTATTATCCATCTTTTGAGCCCTCCGAAAGATGGTTGCTCAGATATCTTTTAGTTTTTGATCGGATTAGCACTATTGTTCCTGAGACTGTTGATTACAAATTTTCAAGGGGATTTGATGCCATTCGGAAGTTGCTTCCGGATGCCTTTGATACGGTGTCGCCCACCGCTGATGATAAAAATTATGCATATAGCGATTTTAATTTTAAGAGAATGGATAAGTGTTGTCTTCCGAATTAAAGCAGTTCAATTAGCCACGTTTTAATCGAAATAGTCCAACCCATCTTTTCAGCTTTTCATATTAAAATAACCGGATTCACAACTAAGAAAGGACCCAAAGCGGGGAGCTACTTACGTTTGGCGACGGAGAATCTCCACCGCTTCGGGAAGATACGCTTTATTGTCACTTTTTCTGATGGTTTGTATCAATAGGTTATTTGCGCTTGGTAAGAAGTATCCGTTCCCCCGGCCTCCGACTTGTTTGCGATGTGGAAGCCCAAGGATATGGGGCCATGGTTTCAAGGACTCATATTATGATGGGTACGACTCGGCATTGTCCCAAAAGCGATACATCTGTGCAGACTGTCAATGTGTTTATACCCTTCGCCCCTTTGGATACTGGCCCCGTCACCATGTTGCTGCAACTGTGATACTGGGCAGCATTTGCCGGCGAATACGAGAGGGGGCATGGAAGATGGACACTCTGTTAAGCCGTCAGCGTCGGCAGCATTGGTTCCGTGCTCTGGCAAGAAACATTAAAGCCTACGTAGGGATGGATTTTGAAGGTGATTATCTGGAAGGATTCTATGAATTGCTGCATCGGGGCCGGATACCGGTAGCGCGGGCAGGATAAAACGGAAAAGATTTCAGGTTATTACGACCCCACCCAATATTTGCGGCGATATAGGGACACTTGTTGTGATAAATCTTCATCATCAATAACGAAGGAGGATTTCGATGACTGAAGAGATGAAGCAGCGGGTGGCAGTGTTCAGATTTGGGGTAATTGCCGACTTTGTGGGCGGCAGGCAGTTGGAACGGGGAGAGACTGAGCGCCTTATACAGGAGAAGTGCGCCCGGAGGTGGGTAATACCGGGCAGTATGAGGACACGGATCGGGGAATCTACGATCAAGGAATGGATAGCCAGGTACAAATTTGCAGGCAACAAGCTTGAAGCACTATATCCGCAGGAGCGCTGTGATCGCGGCAAACCACGGGCGATAGACCCGGAGACGGCGCAAGGGCTTATTGCGTTACGGAAAGAGATGTCGTCGGTCTTACTGCCGACACTTCTGCAAGAGGCATATGTACGGAAGATCATATTGCCGGGAGTGACGGTAACCTATTCGGCGCTTTATCGGCTGTTGTTGGCCGAAGGAGTTCTGCAAAAAGTCCCTGCTGAAGGTGACCCACAGGATCGCCGGAGATTCGAGGCGGATAATCCAAATGATCTATGGCAGTCCGATATAATGCATGGCCCATATGTAACAGCGGAGGACAAACAGCGCAAAGCGTACCTGCTGTGTTTCGTGGATGACATGAGCAGGCTGGTCTTGCATGCGGAGTTCTACCTGCATGAGAAGTTGGAGTGTTTTCTGGACAGTTTCAGAAAGGCGCTCCTGAAAAGAGGGGTTCCAAGGAAACTATATGTCGATAACGGTTCAGCCTTCAGGAGCCATCATCTTGAGCATACTTGCGCCTCCCTGGGCATAGTGCTTATCCATAGCAAACCTTATCAGCCTGAAGGTCGAGGCAAATGCGAGCGAATCTTTCGCACAGTGCGCGAACAGTTCTTAAGCATACACAAGGCAACAACACTATCTGCGCTCAATGAATCTTTCAAACAGTGGGTTGATTCCTATAACAACAGAGTTCACAGCATTACAAAGGAAGAACCCATAAGAAGGTTTACCCGCAATATCGAGTGTGTGCGGCCTGCACCGAAAGACCTTGAAGATCATTTCAGAAAGGCGGCAAAAAGGACAGTAGCAAAAGACAGAACAGTTGCGATAGAGGGGCGTTTGTATGAAGTGCCGGTAGGGCTTGTCGGCAAACGGGTAACCCTCTTATACCATAAGCACGATCCTGCGAGGATGGAAATCACTCTTGATGGTAAAACACATGGATTCGCCGTCATGCTCGATGTAAACGTCAACTACCGGGTCAGAAGAGATAAAGGCACCAAGGGTAGAGACACCTTTGAGATCGGTGATAACCCAGACAGGCAGTACGATGGAGGAAAACTGTTCGGCAAAGTTTCAGGGGAGGAAGACAATGAGAGAGCAATATAGGGTGTTCTTCGGATTCAAGAAAGAACCCTTCTCCCCGGACATACGAGTAGAAGACATGATGAAACATGCCGGACTGATAGGCGTAAAAGAACGCTTATTGTATGCTGTGAATCTTGGCGCCATAGCAGTAATCACCGGCGATGTAGGCAGCGGCAAATCCTCGGCATTGCGGTTTGCATCCTCAACGCTGCATCCTTCGGAATATCGAGTGCTGTACATTACAGCAACCTCCGGAACGATCGGAATATGTCAATGACTTTGAGACACCCCTCGTCCACATTTAGTGTATTTCCTCTTCAGGAACTGGTGCTGCCTTTGGCTTGTTAATCCATACGGCCTCAGGAAGTATCGGCGGCACAGGGATTTTTTTAACAAATCTCTCAGGATGTGCTTCATATGCAACGCGCAGAACTTCACCCCTGGCTATCTGTATTTCTTGTGCAAGGCCGTAATGTACAGCTTCCGGCGTATGCAGGCCGATGCCGGTATGTTGATGCTCTTTGTTGTACCAAGGAAAGAAATCCTGGCAGAAGCTCCGAGAGTCTTCGATGCTACCAAACCGCTCAGGAAAGTCCGGCCGATATTTAAGTGTCTTAAACTGGGACTCTGAATAGGGGTTGTCATCGCTCGTATGCGGTCTGCTGTGGGTCTTCGTGATCCCAAGGTCGGCCAGGAGTAATGCTACAGGTTTGGATTTCATTGATGAACCCCTGTCGGCATGAATCGTGAGCTGATCTCTCCCGATATTCTGCTTTGAACAGGTTTCTCCAATGAGCCTCTCTGCCAATACCGCCGATTCTGCAGGGGCTATCATCGAGCCGACAATATAGCGGCTGAAGATGTCCATGATCACATACAGGTAAAAGTATGTCCACTTTACCGGACCGAGAAGTTTCGTGATATCCCAGGACCAAACTTGGTTCGGGGCTGTAGCCAAAAGCTCTGGCTTGCTATACACCGGGTGACGCAACTGGTTTCTGCGCTCCTTGACCTCCTTGTTCTTATCGAGGATGCGATACATTGTCCGTATCGAGCAATGGTATTGGCCCTCGTCCAAAAGAGTTGCATAAACCTCATAGGGTGCCTTGTCCACAAATCTGTCGGTGTGGAGGATATCAAGTACTCCCTGCCGTTCCTCGGAAGACAGTGAACGAGGCGAGTTCCGATCCTGCACAGGCTCAACAAAGTGGGCATCTTTGCGTGCCTGTGTGCGGTAAAACCCGGCACGCGCAACATCAAGCGCTTCACATGCATGCTTGATCCCAACTTCAGAGGAAAGGGTCACTGCAGCTTCCATCAGTCGGTCTCTCCTCCTTCGGGGATCGCAAGCGGGATTCCCAGTATCTCGGATACTTTTTTTTGGATATCTATTATGATCTCTGCCTGTCTAAGACGTTTGATAATCAGTTCATTGTCCCTGCGGAGCTTCTCATTTTCCGCAATAAGTGGATTGCGAACTGCTTCCTTGCGGCCTCGCTTCTTGGGCTTCAGGGCTGACAGGACTCCACGCTCTCTTTGGGTGCGCCACGCATTGAGGTTCGAGGCATACAGTCCCTCACGGCGTAGCAGCGTTCCCATACTTCCGCGTCCCGTGCATGCATCGGCAAGGGTGAGGATACGCAGTTTGTATTCGGCAGTGAACCTCCGCCTGACTGCCTTATCCGGCACCTCTGGGTTCGGATGGGCTACCGTCAACTTGGCTCCCTCCATTGTCTGTGTTTTATTGACCTTTGCAGCTATCATTATGATTTTTCCTCCCCGGCCTTCTACTCTAATTTAGCATAAGGGAGGTGTCTCACTTATATTGACACAGAGGGGATTGCAGAACTCTATAAGCAGATATGTCATGCACTTAGCATAGAAATAAAGGGCAGTTCCAAAGCCGTTCTTATGAGGACAATAAAAAGCTGTATAGCGGAAATGGTAAGCAAGAAAGAGAAACCCGTACTTATTGTTGATGAGGCATCACTGATACGGCTCGATGTCTTTTCGGAGCTCCATACACTGGTTCAGTTTGAAGGAGATTCCAAATCTATCCTGCCAATAGTTCTTGCCGGACAGAACAATCTTATGGACAGTTTGATGTTTCGTCAATCCAGGCCGCTGGCGTCACGGGTCGTCGCACGAGGGCATATGGAGTCTCTTAATGCTGATGATATGGCCGCTTATCTGCAGCACCATCAAAATATCGCCGGATGCAAGAAGAATCTGTTCTCAGAACAGGCTGTCACAGCAATACATCAGGGGTCAGGAGGACTACTCAGAAGAGCCAACAATCTTGCCCGCGGTGCCCTGATTGCAGCAGCCGCAGAGAAATGCATGACGGTGTCGGCGGATCATGTCAGGGTTGCTTCAACTGAAATCATCTGATTCACTGCCGGGGGCAGAGATGCCCCCTTCTCAACAGGCCAGTCTAATTCGAAAGGGTCAGCATAATCAGAAAACTTAGGCCGGATTAATCCGAAAAACAACAATAAGGCTTTCAAGAGCATAAGAAAATGTTACGGAGACGATAAGCATGCGGAAATTGTTTTCAAAATAGATAAGAAGACAAACGACATCGAAATTGCTAATAATGTTTTTCTTCATAATGACAAAATAACAAAAGAAATAGCGTCACTTCTTAGGAAACATAAGCTTATCAAGAAATATGGAGATGACATAGCGCGTTCTTTAGGGCAGGACAATTTTTCCATTGTGAATAGGCGAGCAGGGGACATAATTATGTCGTGCTTGGCTGATAGAATGGCCGATAACAGAGGCCTATGTGCTGTTACAAATAATAAAATTGACTTTGTAGTCAACTCTCTAAACTGTTTGACTAGTGAAGTATACGGCGACTCTCACGGGTTGCTCATCAGTTCCATACTAAAATATGAAATCCCATCAACTGCAGAGCGGAACAAGCTGAAAGCACTAAAATGGAAGGCTCAGCAAGGCCTATGCTCTCTTTGTGGCAAACCCGTGGAGCAAAAGAACTCAGAGCTTGATCGCATCGAAGCTTTTCTCGGTTATACTGACGGCAACGTTCGACTCCTTCATCATGAGTGCCATGTCCGTGACCAAGCAAGAAAAGGCTATGCTTAACATTGCAAGAAACTCTGACAGTTATTCTCGCAATTCCACAATAGTTGCGGAACTTTTAAACTGCAGTTTATTCAGCCACCCTTCATGATTTCAGATCCTCACAGCACTCTTGCCTCGGTGGACTTTCGTGAAGTGTGATAGTTTCTATTAAAAAATTGAGGCATCCATGTCAAGGGCTAACCCCATTTAGCATTCAATCCTTCAACCATTTTCTGCGCAAGCTTTATATACGCCTTATCTACTCCTTGTCCGCGCTCTCACACTTCTTTCTGTCTTTGTCAAGCGAAAACTTGCGTGATTATATACTTGACACAAGGTAAATTTTCTCCTAAGGAATATAAGGAACTCATGGAAAAAGCCTCTTAGGTGCTGCAAACTTTAATAGTGCATCAATTCTTTCAATCGCCATCAAATGCGGATCGCGGGGATATTTATCATGGAAACCCGTAAAATCGTCAGCATATTGTTTTAGGTATTTTTCTTCTATATCGCCAAATCCATCATCTACTATATGAAAGTCGTCCCAAGCTTTATTGAAAGCTGGAAGTTCCTTTTTTGATAGAAAATTACGAAACTCGTTCACCGCTGCGAGATGCTTCTGGAAGGACTCTTCAAGGATTTGGTCAGCGTCTGGGGTATCACCTTTAGAACGGGTTTTAATATAAGCGATTTCTTCTTTGAAAGAGTCTCTGAATAGTTTTGCCGCTTCATTAAACTCTTTAATAGTTATGCTCATTCCAAATAGCCACCAGCAAAAAATAACTGCTCCGAAGATGGCTAACACTATCCAATAGGTCGGTGCTTGCTGTTTGAGTGCTGGTGGCTCAATTAGCAAATTGGCTGGAACCTGACGGATCCCCTGCCCATCGGCTCGGTGTAAATGAAAATCTATGTATCGTTCGGCTGACTACATCCTGAAATTCTATAACTATGGACGCACGTTGTTCTCGGGCTTCTTGAAAGTCTAAGTTTGGAAAGATGGACAGTAACCATCCCTCCAAAGTGCCGCCAGCTATAATAGGATTATGACTTGCCCTTGGTAAGTATGCATCAGCGCGAAAAGTAAATTGTAGGTCTGGGATTGAAGATATTGATGACATTGGTATCGTGATATCCTTTGCATTAATCATAGGTATCTCCCCCACAATTTTTTTGCCACTTGGAAATTCGACAATCATTTTCCAGTCGGTTAACGCACTTTGAGGCCCTGTTCGGTTTATCGCCAAACCACCAATTGTAATGAGGGGCTGTCTATTTATATGTCCTGAATAAATGGCACCAAATTTAAAATCAAATTCTGGCACTTCGGCAGATGAAGGCGAAATATGGTTTATATAGTGATTACCAACTATTACACCAGCAGTAATAATCAATGTAATAATAATTGCAATTCCTTGAATTGATTTTTTTTGCTGATGCTGTTTAGATAAATCCCAGGAGAGAAATTTAACTAAAAATAAGCCAGCACCCGCTAAAAAAAATAAATCTGCGATATAGGGATGGGAAGAAGTCATGAATGCCACCCCTGTTCCCAAAAGGAATAGAACGATACCCCCCACCACGCTCCATGACCATATCCATTGACTGATTGTTTTTGGCTCGGACTTCCCCATAGCGATACTCTACTATAAAAAGCATAGCCTGTGTAAAGTGTATATCGGCTTTCAATTTTGATCCAGTATTGGCATCGAAGATTGACCCACTTAATCTATAACATTTTGATTTACATTGATGCAGCAAGTTTAAGTAAGTCGAATTGGACGCCGATACTGGGTCTAAATTCGACGCCTGTCAACACCTGTAATTGAATTTTTCCTCATACTTAATCTATATTAAATTTATGTCAATGTATGATCGTGATTGGTATCGAGAAAGCAGGATTGATTATGACAACGGCGGACTAATTCGTACGGGGAAAAAGCGTTATAAGTTCAACTGGAAGATTGTAGGATTTGCCATTATTGCGGCTATTCTCTCGGTCTTATTCTTTCTTTACTCGGCTAATTCTTAAGTGTGCGGCAGATTTGTCAGAAACAGTCCGGTATCATCAGTTGTCGAGATATTCCATGCCTCCCCTGCGTCATTTGAACTAACTAAGAGCTATAACATAGCCCCTTCACAGGACATTATCATTATCAATGATACAGGCAAGCGGGAATTGATAAAGTGTTGTTGGGGTTTTTTGCCGTCATGGATTAAAGACCTGTCAGAGGGAAGCCCCGTGATTAATGCGAGGGCTGAAACTATTGATCAAAGACCATACTTCAAAGAAGCATTTAAGAAGCAGCGATGTTTAGTCATTGCCGACGGATTTTACGAATGGAAGAGAGAGAAACAGAAGAAGATCCCTTTTTATATAAGGTTAAAATCCGGCAGACCTATGGGTTTTGCAGGGCTATATCATTATTCGTCATCTACTGATGGGGAGAAAATCTGCGGCTGTGCAATCATAACAACAGAGTCTAATGATTTAGTTTCGTCTATTCACAACCGCATGCCGGTGATTGTTCCGGAACAAAAGATGGACATCTGGCTAGATCCGGGGTGTCAGGATTATGAGGCATTGAAAGCTATCCTATGTCCGTATCCTTCAGAAGAAATGGATATGTACCGTGTGTCTACTGTTGTCAATTCGCCGAAATTTGATTCTGATGAAAATATACTGCCATCAGAAGAGTGAAAACCTGAATTTAGCAATCTGGTGATTGACAGTGTTGACGTGCAGGTGGCCAGGCATATGGAATCTGAAAAAGTAATAGGGGTTGCTTTCAAAATAGCAGAGTGGGTTAAGGGGAGGTAAACAAATATGCCTATGAACAGGGAACAAAGAGAACACGTTTTTAATGAGAAACTGGCTGAAGAAGTCGCCCAAAATAAAGATACTATCGACGCTATCCTTCATGAGAGCTAAGTCGGACAATGTGGCGGGAAGTGTAAGGGCTTTAAGGAATCGAGTTTTAGTGACTTATGCCCCCAATGTCTACAGGCACTTGAGAAGGTCACTGACGAAATATTCTCTATATCTACCGACATGGGATTGCTCGGGGATTTGATGAATAGGCGGGACTGATTTTTAGATGAGACAGACAAAGAAATCTGTAGAATCCGATAAGTCCGGCTGGCTGCGAGTTTACCCTTCACTCCACGAAGTAAAGGGAAAATCAAAAATAAGACACCTCCTCAGAATATTGAAGAGACTGAAAAAGGGACATTGATTTGACCGCATCCATAATTGAAAAACTTCGGGTCATCCTTGAGCATACGCATAACGGATATTCTTTTCAACAGCAATGCCGCATGCATAAAATCATCATTGAAAAACAGCCGGACAATACCATAACGGCATATTATGCCGATGATAGGGGTGGGAAAAGTGTTGTTGATACCGCTATACCGCCTTTCGATAAAATATTAAGATTTTCATAGTGGGATCGATAAAAACTATCTGTTGACAGGTTGTTAGACGGATATTTGTTAGTATTTCTGCGATCTTATCGATAATGAGCATTGTTCCGGCCGGCAATCTGCTTTTCCGACATCCTCACAGAAAACCGATACCGCCAGGCTACATGAGGATTATGAGAAGTCAAGCGGAAATTGTTAAAGAAACACCGGCGCAATGTGTCCAGCCAGGTGGCAAAAGCCAACAATAAATTCTGTCTCCTAAGTATCCTCGAATAAGCGGAATGTCGCTTTAGCGATTCATAATCAATGAGTAATTTTGGGGTAACATTACCAAACTACTTTCCTTGAGTTGGACAAGTTGGACGTTTCTTACATATTTAGGGGGGTTTTTGATAGAATGAAGAGCAATGTTAAGCCGAAACGATCAGATCAATACCATATGACGGAGCCTATCACGGAATGGGAATTCACCGCTGATGTCGCCAGCTGGATCAACGAGATCCTAGCAAAAAATCCCTCTTTGCCTTTCTTCCGGGCGAAATGCGAGCAGCGGGGCTCTGGCAGCAATAAGCGTCGTGACCTCACCCTTTATGACAAGAACAAGGTAATCATCCTGACCGGAGAGGTAAAGCTCCCATTTGCCAAGGACGGCAGCACACCATTCAACGAGGTAGTAGTTCAGGATGCCAGGAAGAAAGCGGAGAGGGCTGGGGCAAAGCATTTCTTTACCTGGAACGTGAATGAGTTTGTGCTTTGGGAATCCTTCGAAGCAAAGACAGCCCGGACCGAAAGGAAATTTACAGCTTGGAATGTAGCTGAACCTCCTATTCACAAGGCCAGTCATATTGAGAACCCTCATACAGTTCGTGCCATTCAGTTGTGGCTTGCTCAGTTTCTTCATGAATTCGCTTCTGTCCTTAAGGGTACCTTCAGTATAGGTATACAGCCACCTGATGAAAAATTCATCTCAGCTCTCGAGTCTGCCCTAAAAATGCCCATCATTATGACCCTCGAATATCTGGAGACTGCATACCAGAAGTCAAAATTCAAAATAGATATTGATAAATGGATGCGTGATGAGCAGGGATGGATTATTTACGACGATCCGGAAGGAATCAGGGAAAACCTGGAACGTGTATCACAATTTTCTTGTTACTCTCTCGTCAATAAGCTGGTATTCCATGAAGCACTTCTGAAGAGGTACGGTGCTAAGATGCACAAAATTACGGTACCTGAGCACATAGATACAGCTGAAGCCCTTAGAACCCACCTTGAGGGCTTTTTCGCTGAAGCGAAGCAAGTCACCAGGGACTACGAAACCGTTTTCGGCGAAGAACATACGAGTATCGGAAATAGAATTCCTTTTTATGCTGATAGCGCTGTGCCACACTGGCGTGCACTTATAGACCAAATCCACGATTTTGACTTCTCGAAGCTCGACTACGAGATTATCGGCAGTATCTTTGAACGGCTTATCTCTCCAGAAGAACGGCACAAGTACGGTCAGTTCTATACCCGTCCGGAGGTTGTGGATCTGATCAATAGCTTCTGTATCGTGAATGGTCGTGAGAAAGTCATGGACCCAGCCTGTGGCGGTGGCACATTCCTCGTCAGGGCATACGCTAGGAAACGCGAACTTGCACCTGAGCGAAGGCACGGTGAGATTCTGACTGATTTGTACGGAGTCGATGTCTCACATTTCGCAACACACCTGACAACGATAAACCTTGCAACCCGCGACCTGATCGATGATGAGAACTATCCACAGATAGCTCGCAACGACTTCTTCGAGGTCATGACTCACAAGCGGCTGCTTAGCCTCCCGAGCAAGATTGCGGCAAAAGGGCTTGGGGCGATACAGCACCGAGATATCCTGGTCCCTTCTCTCGATGCTGTTGTTGGTAATCCCCCGTATATCCGCCAGGAAGACATTCCCAAGGCTTCGAGCAAAAAAACCAAAGGGGGGGTACAGCACGGCACTAAGGAGTATTACCTCGATCTGGCAAAAAAGGAAGCGGGCATTGAGTTGAGCGGGCGAAGCGATATCCATTGTTATTTTTGGACACACGCTGCAACGTTTCTCAAGGATGATGGCTACCTGTGCTTCTTGACGTCCAGCCAATGGCTGGATGTAGAATACGGGTTTCCGCTGCAGGAGTGGATACTCAAGAACTTCGAGATTGTCGCCATCCTTGAGAGTATAGACGAGCCATGGTTTGTTGGAGCGCGAGTTGTTACTACGGTGACGATTCTTCGCCGCCAGCGGGACGAAAAGAAACGTGCGGGAAATATCGTCCGCTTCGTTCAGCTTCGCCAACCAATCAGTGAGATCCTGGGGCACGATGGGACTACAGCCGGTGCGATTGAAGCTGCAAACGCCTTCCGGGATAAAATTCTTAGCCTTACAGCAACTATGACAATGAGCGATTATCGCGTTCGGTTGGTCAGGCAGTCGGAACTATATGCTGATGGCATCAAACTCAGCGCAATAATGGGCGAAGGTGATAGATACTACGGAGGCAAATGGGGCATTCATCTTCGCGCCCCGGATTTCTGGTTTGACTTGCAGAGCACGACGGGCTATAGATGGGCGCACTTAGGGGAGATAGCTGAGACGAAATACGGAGTGAAGTCCGGCTGCGACGATTTCTTTTATGTGAAGGATGTCACTCAAGACTATATTGAAAAGTTCAAAGATTCGGAGGCCTTCGAAAAGGAGACTGGCTACGAGCGAAAGACATTTCAATCGGGGAAGATCAAGCTGGTTTTATCGGGGAAGGAAGGCAGCGAGCTACACGCAATCGAATCGAAATATCTTGAGCCAGAAGTTCACAGCCTTATGGAGATAAAGAAGTATTCCGTCGACTCAACGGACTGCGGGAAGCTAATTCTGCTTGTATCCGGGAACAAGGAGAAGCTCAAGGGCACACATGTTTTCGAATATATCAGGTGGGGAGAAAAGAATAACTTCCATAGGAATGTCTCTTGTGCCTCAAGAGTTGGCAGCGATAGGGAATGGTACGACCTCACTGGTCATAGACGTGCACCGGCCCTTTGGCCAAAGGAGAAACAGTATCGACATATAGCTCCTGCAAATGCTGAGAGGCTTATTGCTAACTGCCGATTATACGAAATTTACCCGCCTGAGAATCTTGACGACCCCGATCTTTGGGGAGGAATACTCAATTCATCATGGGTGCTTCTGTCGAGCCACCAGTATGGGCGACCAGTGGGAAACGAGGGTAACTGGAGTACGATGGTAGTTGACGTCAATATGATGCTTGTTCCGGATCCGCGAAAGGCAAATAAGAAAACAATTCAGAATGTGGTTAAAGTATTCAGTAAGATGAAGGAAAGAACTGCTCTTTATTACCTATCAGAGCACCGTCTCAGAGAAATGGCATACCGTCAAGCCGGCAAAGAAGCCGAACTTGACTCTCTTTCGGATGAATGCGAGCTCGACATGCCGGATCGCCGTGAACTTGACGACGCGGTACTGGAACTGCTCGGTATAGAATCAAATAAGCAAAGAGATAAACTAATAGATGAGCTCCATGCATACTTACGGCAATTCTTCGAACTCGTCCGCCGGAAGGAAGAAAAGGCAATCGCCAACAAGAATAGAGCGAAAAGGCGAGAGAAGGTGACGCCAACTGAGCTTGCTGATCAGATATTGAAAGAAATTGAGATCAACGCGGGATATCTGCTGAAGTCCTACCAATCCGATTTCCTCGATGCAAGTGCTCCTTTTGACACTTTCGACATTCCTGCGGCTGGGACTCCTGAGGCCATAGTCGCAGATATGTTCACTACACATGGCGTGCGCTTTAAGAAAGGAAAGAAGGAATTGGCCTTTGTGCTGACCAAGAATGCTGGTCAGGATGAGTTAATCGTTTTTCTTTCCAATGCCGGAATACGCGGGCTCACCCGGGTACCGCATAAGGGGGAGGATGCTCATCATCTGCTCGAAGAGTATTCACATTTTGTCCACGAACGTGACGAACGGCTCAGGGAACTCATCGAACAACGGACATCTGACGAAGATATACAGGAGAAGGTCTTCGATATACTGTTGTCAATAATCCATCATCGGCATTAGAGGTTATTAGTGAGCACTAACACCATAGTCCGTCGCCGAGTCCATAATGAGGAGTTCTTCCCGGAAATAAGCGCATTCGGCCCGATATTCACAGTGCGGTTTTTCAGGGTGGAAGCCGCGTTCTTGCTTCTAATATTTTGAATGGCGGAGCCTCGTCTGTTGTCGATAGTGGTTACGACTCATCCTCTATCACAAGTCGGCTTGAGCGAGAGAAATCGTTTCAAAATCATCTGATTTTGAGACACTTAAACAGACCAGTTGGAACGGCTAAAAATAAGGCTTCCAGGAAGTCATTTTTTAGGGGGATTTTGAGACAGTGTTCAGAGATCGGAAATAAACGGTGTCAGAAAATCAAGGCCGACGTTTACTGTTAACTTTGTCCCGAACCTGCGACCACAGCGGAGAGCCTGATTAAATTTGCTCCACCCTGCTAACCCTCACTGAAACGATCATCCCAGGGCTGCGGATTTGCGATGCTAACTGAGAGTGTCCGTGAAAAGTTCTCCAACGAAAAACTCCCTCATAATCTCTCAACACGGCAGGAACGCCTTAGGTTCCGACATATCTGCAAATAGGTCTTGTTTTTAACCGTCATAACATATTATTATTAATCAGTTTTTTGACTCGAAGGGGACGGATAACAATTGGCCAAAACAAAACACCTTAAAATGTCCCTGATGCAAAACCTGCTCACAAGCAAGAAGCGCGGTACCAACACTGTCGATGGAGGCGATCCATCATGCATCTATAAGGTTAGAAGCGTAATATGACACTACAACAACATTCAGCCCCCGGATCAAATGCAGCTTTCATATACCAGTTTGAACGAGCCTTGTTCTGGTTGGCGAAGAGCCCGGCGGGCTTTGCAATCGGAATTGAGACCGAAGATGATGTCGCCAGACGAGGTGCTGACGGTTCGCAGCTATTAGAACAGGATAAGCACTCTATTCAGGGTAATGTAAAGCCGTTCGGTGACCGTTCCAAGGATCTGTGGAACACATTGTCGATTTGGATTGAGGCATTGGACACCGGAGAAGTTAAAGCCGAAACAACCAGATTCTTAATGGTAACGAACAAGGTGTTGCCACAATGTATCGCTCGGAATATCGGCTTGGCTGAATCCGATGCGCAGGTTATGGCCTGCATTGCAGAGTTGGAAGCGGCGGCCAAATCACCACCGAGACAAATTTCCATGCTGATGCAACGTGTTCTGAACTCGACTTCACGCTCAAGCCTGAAAAAACTCATTGAGCGAAGCGAATTGGTAGATGCATCGGATCATTCGGCTGGACTGGAACTACGAAAGAAGACCATCGGTTTCTTACAACTACCCGAATGGTGCTCAGCAGATTCTGATTCAATTGTCGATGAACTTTTGGGATGGTTACATAGGGAGGCCTTAACTGCTTGGCAGCAAAACAAACCAGCTTGGATTCAGCGGGATCATTTTGTTAACCAGCTTCACGCCGCAATCTATCGTCGTAAAAGACAAATTATACGTGAACGGGCAGAGAACCTCATACCAGTCCCGGACGAAAAAATTGGGCAGGAGAAAGGGAGCCCTTTTGTGAAGCAGATCTATTTAGTGACCGACGATGACAGCGTCGTAGACAACTCAATTCGTGAATTTCTTCGCTGCAATATAGAAAAAATGCGCCTATCCAAGGAGGGGAATGTCACCGATGACGATTGGAAGGCTTTTGAAACCACATTGAAGACCCGGTGGGAAAAAATACGCGCGCGAGTCATACGAATGTCTCAGTCAACAACAGAAGAAGATGTTGGTTTTGAAATCTTTACAGATACTACAGAAGACCACCGTGAAAAACTCGCTGGAACTGACACCGAACAGGTATATCTGACCTCAGGGACCTATCATCAGTTGGCAAATATGCTTCGGGTCGGGTGGCATCCTAGATTCGAGGACCTTATGCGAGAACTTAAGGATATGTCATGATCGACGTCCTTTTTGAACAGCGGATAATCCAGAACACTGGCCTGGCAGCCGAAGCGATTTGGCAGGCAGTTTATGAAGCTTACGAAAGTAAAGGTCGAACGGAGGGCGTGCCCTTTCCTTTGGTGTTTCTTGTCCTGCCGCTTACCTTCCACCAGCGCACCGCGACAGCATTGGCTGCCAAAAGTCAACCAGGAGCGATCTACAAGGCACTTGCTGATGATCGTGAAATTACTGTTGGCCTCCAGATGCGGATGCAGGCGTTATCAGAACGCACTTTTCACGCACTTTCTATCGGCTTCTCGACCGGGCTTCTAAGGTTAGATCAGGACGAACAGCGCCAGTTGATCCCTGGTAAGAAAGCACCGCCAGTCACACATACCACTGATGATGTCAAAATTATTTTAAAAGCCGCAAAGCGGGTCGGACAAACTTTTGCTGAACTTTCAATTGTTCAACTTGTCAAGCACTTGGAGATTAAATTCTAATGAAAATCGCAATTCTAAAAATTATTCTTTGGCCGAAAGATGTCAAACACAACCCACGTGTGATACCTTTTAGTCCTAGGAAGATCAATGTTATTACTGGAGAGAGTGCAACAGGCAAGTCTACCTTGATCTCAATTATAGACTATTGTCTCGGCAGTGGAAAATGCTCTATCCCAGTCGGCTTGATTCGTGATGTGACAGGTTGGTTTGGTCTCCACCTTCAACTGGCCAACACCGAAATGATTGTAGCTCGGCGCAATCCGGAGGATCAGCAAGCCACGAGTGATCTTTATTGGGCAGAGGGATTGAAGTTATCTGTCCCGATAATCGTCGAAAAAAATGCTCGCGTAGACGACCTAAAAAATCGATTCAATCAAATATCTCATCTTCCTTCTCTTGATTTTTCTTCGGATGAGTATGTCGGGTTTGGCGCGCGACCAAGCTTTCGTGACATGGCAGCGTTTACCTTTCAGCCTCAACATATTGTGGCAAATCCCTACACTTTCTTCTACAAAGCTGATACCACCGAGCATCGTGAAAAACTGCGCATAATTTTTCCTCTTGTGCTCGGGGCCATTGATGCAAGCACACTTGCCAAACAACGTGAGTTAAAAGACACTGAGCGGGAGCATGATCAACTTCGGCGTGAATTAGAAGCCCGTCTTAATGCAGCTCGCGTGTGGGAAGCGGAGATTGAAAGCTATTACATGCAGGCGCGAACTCTCGGACTTCTACCAAATTCACAAACACCCGAACCCGGCTGGTCTTTAGACAAATACATTATGGAATTACAAAAAGTCCCTGAGACTATCCGTACTATGGACATACCTGATATTCAGGAAGGGACCAGCGAGGCTGCGGTCACTGAGTTGACCATTCTAATCAACGAAGAGGATCGACTGGCACAGGAAATTGGCTCCATTCGTCGCCGCCTGAGCAAGCTGGATCAGCTTTCGTCTTCTGTTGATGAATACAGCTTGGCACTCACAAGCCAGGAAGACCGGATGCAAAGCGTTGGCTGGTTTGAGGAAAAACTGCAAAACACTCATGAGTGTCCAGTTTGCGCTGCGGTGCACCCCGATGGCAATCCTCGTCTTGCAGAGCTACAAATGTTGGCTCGACAATTGAAGTCGCTAACTGTGTCCGTGCAGCAAGCCCCCGCTAAGCTTGATCAGGAGCTTGCGGTGTTACGTCAGGAACTCCGGGAGCGTGAAGGCGCTATCTCCAAGGCCACAAAAAAGCGTAAATTTCTAGAGGGACGTTCGGCAGAGTTGTCTGCGCAGCGACAACACGTCAGACAAATTTATCTTTTCGTTGGTCGTGTGGAGCAAGCTTTGGAGAATGTAAGCGCTAGCCGCAACGTTGATGAACTTCGCTCCAAGGTGCAAACGTTAGCACGCAAAATTGCCGAACTAAAGCGGGAGCTTGATCCTCGTACGCATCGCGAACGGTTGAACGCCGCAGTCGACACCGTATCTGCTAAAATTTCGGATTATGCAAAACTCCTACAGCTCGAGCATGCGACTGAAAACGTACGCCTCAACATTCGTGAACTGAGCCTACAATTTGGCCGACTTTCTGGCCGGACCGATTTTCTTTGGGAAGTTGGCAGTGGGCAGAACTGGGTCGGATATCACGTCGCTGGTTTGCTGGCCCTTCATGAGTATTTCTTCACGTCCAGTCTTAATCCGGTGCCACGCTTTCTTGTCATCGATCAACCAAGCCAAGTCTATTTCCCAGAGGCATGGCCTTCAATGGAACAAACTCCAAGTGGACGAGATACAGTTGATGGTTCACCGGATATTGAGGGTGTGCGCCGTATCTTCAGTGCTCTATCTCATTTTATGGATGTGGTTGCGCATCAATTTCAGGTGATTGTGACCGAACATGCAGGTTCTATCACTTGGGAAGGGATTCCCCACGTTCATCTCGTAGGGAACTGGCGTAAGGGTCACGAGGAGTTTCTAATCCCCGATTCTTGGATCAAAGAAAAGAATACTGAATAGAGGTTCGGTTGGGCAAGCTAACCATACATAGCCAGGGGAATCATTAAAACAGCTTTGTAGATCGAAAATAACGTTTTATGTTGATTCTGCTAGTTTTAAAGGGGCAGTATGCAGCATTTTTCGAAAGAATGTTTTTTTGCGACCTATAAATACCCGAGAATCCGATTTTGACAGTTCCAAAGTTAACATTTTTGGTGAGCTGGCCGAGGTGTTGACTTCGGTTGAAAGGAACACTTTTGTGCGAAGAGATTCGTTCACGATTATGGGGAGTACAGCTTAACCGAAGCGACTTATAAAATCTGTTTCTTATTAACTTCGCAACCTAGGGTAATCATTTCCGATAATACTCTGCACACAGTTGCGGCAATCTGAATCTATTGGCTTCTGTGAGCAAATCATTCTGTGATGAACGTCTGCTAAGTAGGGAGCCGAAGGCAAACGCCAGAAAAGTGGCAAGCGCATCTTTAAATATCGCTTAACGATTTCCTGAGGCGTTCCTTTATCATCCCTTGATCATAATATGGTTGCACCTTGAAACGATAGAGGGGAATGCCTGCCATCTGCATGACCTCGTCCTTCACTGCGTCTCTTTTCTTTGAGCTCGCCCATCTGTGAGTACGATCGTCCAATTCTATTGCACATAGTGGCTCTAAATAACGCTTGTTGCATATAACGAAGTCAAGGTGCTTCTTGGCTATTCTGTTGAAATTAGTCATGTCGTCCTTGTTCTTTAGCTTGACAATATCTTTTAGTCCCACTTTTGACTGTATTACATACTTGTCTTGAATCACGAGACCTAACACATAATGAAATTTTCCCTCTGTCGTTGTCAGAAGTGAGGCCGCCTTCTTATATGGTGTATCCTCATTTGTTGGCGCAAGTGCCGGGTCGTTTATTTCCTCAGCTCCTGGAGAGTGAAGGAATTCCCATTCGTCCCGCTCCTTCGTTTTTTTGTTTTCGTTTCCTTGTTGAATAGTTTTTTGTTCTTCCGGTTCTCTTTTTTTTGAAAAAACAAAGAACATCATGAACACCGCTATGACAATTACGAATATTAAAAATAATTTTATTACCGGAACTAGCCACATAGACTGAATATATATAAAGCATGTCGAAAAAGCAATATACCGCTTTGAATCTACGCACATTGGATACAGGGCTGGATGTTCAGACTTGTTTTTCCGCGTATAGCTGAGCATTTCAACTTTCACCCAGCAAAGTAATCAGGATGTTCGGTAAAGTTTGTGAGGACATAACGATGGTTGAGTCCTATCACCCAAAAAAACCATATTGTCCGTGATGAAAAGGTAATCCTCAAAAAATGCCTCAGGACCAATATTGTAAGCTAAAAATAGGAGCAGTTTATGATAAAAAGGGGGACGACACAGGTGAGTGTTATAAGGGCATTTGAAGAATTGGCTGAGAGGTCATCGGAAGCTGCAGAGGCAGACCCCTCGGTGTTGCAGATGCTTTTATCGATTACGATTAAAGGGTACACGGCTCTGATCTTGGCCCTGATTTTGGGAAGCGCTCATATGCGGGACAGGATTGCCGGATTTCTTGAAGACGCCTGGACGGTTATACTGAGTTTTTCTTCCGAGGAAATGCTGAAGGGGTTAGCATTCTGGCTTCTGGCTAACCTGTTATTGTTTGTGATCGTCAGCATATGGATTACATGGAAGTATGTTTGGCATGCGTCTAAGTACCAACTGGATGACTCTGCGGATATCCCGGCATCAGTAACCAAGTGGTTTTTAATTGCTGTAGCCGAAGGTCCACGTTTAGCCGTAAAGTGGCTGAAGGAAGGCTTTGTGATGGATATGCTGGTTGACCAGAAGTTTACGACCAAAACCGAGAAAGTGGACTCAATACGGAAAATAAGCGCCGTTCTCAACACGTATGATGACATGAAATACGGCGTTGCAACCAATAGGCTAACAATTCTGGTTTATGCGCTGGGAGCTATTGGATCAATAGTTTGGGGGTTATATCCGTTTGTGCATGCCATTAAACAGAATATTATTGTGACTTCCGAGATGTTTATGCGGGAACCGGATATTATAGCCGGCATTAAAGCCATCAGAAAGCCCTGAGCTTTAACATTTCCTATTATCGGCTTCAACAACAATCTACCAACAGGAGGATATAGTGATCGTAAAGCTTTTAGAAACTCTTCTGGCCGAGGCGTCCGCATCTGTCGGGACTTCGTCAATGCATGAGCTGGTATTCAGATATTTTATAAATGCCCTGGGATTCCTCTATGGCAAAGACTGGCATGACTACAGCTTTGCCACACTGAACGAAAATGATAACGTCATCGATAATTTTGAGCACTATCTGAGGGACAAGGGCATCCCCTACACTGTCAAGGGATTCAGCGCCCCTGACTGCAGCGAACTGCCGGTAAGGGGATTCCTGGTGGTGGAAGGTTGTCAGGCCAACAATGTCACTAACTTCGGAATATTCCACCTGAACCCTGATAACACCGGCGAAATTTTTATCTATATTTACGGCCCCTTTGAAAGAATGTCAAAACGCCTTACTTTTGTGGCATACAGGAACATTGAATCGGTGAATGAACTTATCAGGGGCGTAAAGCTCAATTATGCCGCCAGAATAAAGCGGGAGAAACAGATCATTTTCGATGGTGAAGAAAAGACCATGGACGAGGTCAGGTGGGAGGATGTCATTCTACCTCAGAGTATGTATAGAAAAATACGGCTCAGCATTGAAAGCTTCCTTAAAAGCAGGCACATCTATGAGCGTCTCTCCATTCCCTATAAGAGAGGCATTCTCCTTGCCGGATCACCGGGGAACGGCAAGACTCTTCTATGCAGGGCCATAGCGTGGCAATGCAATCTGCCCTTTGTCCTGTTTCCGCTGACGGATTCCGCATCGGACCATGACATAGACCGTGCCTTTGAACTGGCACAAGATCTCGCTCCCGCGATACTGTGCTTTGAGGACCTTGATTCAATAAACAAGTCCCACATTTCGCTGAGCTATTTCCTCAACAAGATAGACGGCTTTGAGGCCCTGGATGGCATCATGGTGCTTGCTACAACTAACAAGCCCGAGGATATAGATGCCGCCTTGAGCAACCGCCCCAGCAGGTTCGATAGCGTATTCCGCATTAACAGCCCTGATGAGGACTGCCGGCACAGAATGCTGAAAAAGTACCTCAATGACTCGATAGAGGACGGGGTATTGATGGATCTTGTCGCCAAGACCGAGGGGTTTTCGATGGCTTACCTTAAGGAGCTCTATCTGCTTTCGGCAATGATTAGCGTTGACAGGGGCACGGAGGAAATCATAAACAATGACCTCTATGCAGCGCTTGACGTACTCAAACAGCAGATACTAACGGGCAATAAGCCACTTGAGGACGAAAACAGGCGACTCCACGGCTTCAGGATGTGATATCAAAGGAGGACAGGAAATGGCTTGCGTACCCACCGGGGATGCAAAGGATTAAGTGGGGGCATGGACCCGTATGGCCCAAAACTATCTATATAAGGAGAAGGCGGAAAGTGGCAGGGAGCAAAGCGAAGGGGAGAACGTGTAACCCCTTGCCCTTTCCTTATAACATCCGGCCAGGGAAAGAGTTTGATCTTTTAAGAATGCAGGATAACATATGGAGGGGAATGTATGAATGAAGAGCGCCTGATGGATAACGTAGAGAGGCTGAAACATGCGAGGGCGAAACTGGCCTTTCTTCATGACAGCTTTTCTCAGTCCGACCATTTTGAATTCTCCACCCTTGGCGGCGATTACGGACTTACGTTGATCTTGGAGCATATAGTAGAGGAGCTTATAATTATTGAAAAAGAGATGTCCTCTTGTTCAGGCGGCGAGTAATCATGGCTTCCTCCTTCTTAAAATTTCGAGAAACTCTTGTTCAGGAGCCGCAAAGTCTTCTTTATAAGCTTGATATCCTCCGACGACAGTTGATAGTTGACATCGTTTGTCCCGGGGAACAATGCATTTATTGTTGTTCCAAGGGCGTCAGCTATTTTGGCTAATGTATCCAGACTCGGATTTGCCACACCTCGCTCGACTTCGCCAATAAATTTGTAACTGATGCCTGTTTTTTCTCCTAACTCTTCAATCGTTAATTTTCTTAATCTTCGCAGAGTTCTTATTCTTTTGCCTAAATCTATTGGAATATTTTTGTTCATGCATTCCCCCTGGGTACTGGAATTATATTTTCTCAGGGGAATGCTATAAACCCTTTAAATGTAATATTGTTTTATTAATTAGGGTATATATGTTATATTTATCCGGATTTTGACAAGTTTACGTAAGGTAGATACCCATAATTGCAGGAGGGTAGACATGGAACACATCAGGAAGTGTTTTACTGCAACGGTGGTACTCACAATAATCTGTTTTATTCTTGTCGGCTGCAGTCGGAGCAAGAATACGGAAAATGCAAAAGTATCTGACGGTAAGACGTTATCGGTTCATAATAATAACAACGGAGGAAATGTTACTTACAAGAATGAACCTGATGGCTTCAGAGGTGTTAAATGGGGCACTGATATCTCAACATTGAAAGATATGAAGGCAATGAAAAATGCTGTCTGGCCGTTTGATGGCATGGAAAGATTTATTAAAGTTGGCGATGACTTAGCTATCGGCGATGCAAAATTGAAGTCTATAACATATTATTTCTGGAAGGGAAAATTGGCTTGTGTTGGTATCGAATTAGTTGATAAAAAGGGAAACTTTAATAAATTAGCTGAAATCCTTATCGGCAAATTCGGGACTCCCCAAACTGCAGATACAGATATGCCGGGTACTCCTCCTGCTTACTGGCAAGGTAAAACAACAACTATAACCTTGGCACGAGAAGGCGTGTCAATCTTTTTTGCTCTTTGGTTCAAATCTACGTCAATCACAGAAGAATATACAGCAGAGAAAAATAAACTGGCGGCTCACAAGGTTGAGGAAGAAAGGCTCAGGAGAGAAAAGAGAGCTCGAGAGGCAAAGGGATTTTGATTTTCCTTGTAACCCCTATCAAATTGTTACTTTACCCAGCTTTTGTTGTCCGTGACATTTTGAACATCCAATTTAGAGTGGTCTTTTTTATAATTCATGCTTACGTAGATTCAATTCGCAAGAATTACTGAAAACCGGTCTGTTATATTTATTGACGGTAGTCTGTTACGCCACAGGGCGTAATTACCAATAATTGCTAGGAGGGTTTTATGAAAAATATTTCAAGTCGTGTCATCTTATATTGCATGCTTGCCCTGATTCTTCAGGGGTGCGCCGGTGTTACTCAATTATCAAAAGAACCAATTAAGGCAGGTAAAGTTACTTTTATTGTGCCCAAAAATGCCAATATTACTGATGCGGGTGATAACCTGAAAGGGCTGAGGTATACTGACAAGGTTCTGGGGGGTCAGCCGGCCTTACCGGGAAATCCAGTGCCAATAAGCGGCATATCAGCAGCAGAGGGCAACTCACCCGAAAAAATGATATACACTTTTTATAACGGTGAGATATATGTTGACGCTCAAAACATTCAGCGTATGGTTGCCTCTTCTGTTGTTTATACTGTCACCGTAAACATATCCGAAAACAATCATAATTTCCTCGTAACATTGCAGCCTATTGAAAAACAAGTAATAAAGGGAATCGGGTCATATGGCAACTCTTTTCCGATTCCTGATGCTTCAACAAGTGATCTCTTGCGTTATTTGTCTGAACCCAGTATAGATTATACAACGGAGATTGATTCACCATACAATACGGAATCGATTTATTCAAATTTTAAACGGTCACTAAAAAGTGAATCCTTTGCTAATGGTTACAGAGATCCGGTAACCGGCAAAATATTTGCTGACGTTTTTATGCTTCAGACTGGTTTTGGAGAAAAGGGTGTTGCTAAATTATATGTGGCAACTTATCCTTATAAAAATGGCTCAAAGGCTGTCATAAGGGTGTCCCTGCCATTAGCATCGGTGAATGGTGAGAACACGATTGACGTGGGGGAAAAAATTAAGAGTGTTAACCAGGAGTTAGCCAGAATAGTCAACAGGTAAGCCTGTCAACTCATCAATTATATGAGAAGGTAGACGCTTCTTAATCTGCCTTCTCATATACCCCAGTTTCCAATTTCCGAGATACATTTAATATTTCCCATGAAACTCTGTTACGATCAGAAAAATCGTTGTTTTACCAACTTTCTAAGGCAGAGGCCCTTTAAAATCGTCGTTTCTCTGGTTGGATAGTTGGCTCATTTTGCAGCGCCGATATAATCAGGCGCGTCATGAGGAAGTCAATATTTAAGGCCATCCTGCCTTTTTATCTGTTTTGCTGCCGTTGTAATCACAAAAAAATGTCAAGAAACCCTTATGTTACATTTATGATATGCAGCTCGTAATGAGGGGTGGTTATTGATGTCAAGTCGTTCATATCTGTCAGTTAGGATTCCATGGCTTTTATTTTTCACCATTGGCAGACCGTTTGCGGGAATTGCCTGCCTCTTGCTGCAGCTAACCCGAATAGGGTGGCCCTTTGCTATCACTTGGGCGATGAGTGCGCTTGACAAGTACGAAGCGGAGGAGAAAACAAAGAAGTCATCAAGGGGCAGATTTGGCGATTTTCCGAAAGATGCAGGGGAACCAACAAAAGATGCTACCCATGTCAAAGACACGATACCGGCAAGGCCCAGTGGCTGTAAAATATTGCTTTGGATATTCGTGGCAGTAATTTTGGTTTCTCTTGTTATGGCTGTCGTTACTTCCCGTAAAACAGGCACTTCAATATGGAAAAGGGACGAGGATTCCCAATACGGTTATTGTGGGGGGCTTCATGGCCGCTGGATAGGAGGAGTGGATTTTGGATATCGTGATTTCTGCGCAATTTTTGATCCCCCTCCGTCGTACAACCCTAAGACTGACCAGTGGACTGTAACTGTCAGGGCAAAGAGACCGGGTGTGCTTATAGATGTTGTGGATTTCAGATATCGGGATTCGGGATCTGTTGGAATGTCAATCCCTTTTAGGAGGATAGACGTTTCGCCGACTGTTGCGAAATTTGTACTGCTCCGCCACGGGCTTGGAATTGGCCTATCCGACAGCATTGAAATTCAAGCAGGCAAAAAACTGCCTTATAGAAAGCTGTTTGGTCTTCCCGCAAGGGATGGTATAAATCGCCACGAAATAATCCCCAGCAAATCCGCATCATGTTCCTCGGTTTGGTTGCGTAAGACCTTCTGGCAAGACCTTGCCAGTGAATTTATTTATCATTCAACGTCAACATTCGGTAAGGGAAGTGAATTTGTTATCCACCCGGCCCCCGAAACTGCGGGGCCACAGCATCCCCAACATTTATCCGAGGCTCAAAGGAAAAGGCTGCCATGGGACCAGCAGATGATGCTGCGAGGATATAAATAGATTGAACAATAGGGAGGGCAACATGTACATCAAACAAGAGGACTTTGACTATCTGCAAGGTTTGTGTAAAAGTCTCGATGAGGAAAAGAAGAGCAAGCTTCTAACCATCCTCAGAAAAGCCGGAAGCAAGAAGATCGGAGAGGAAGTAGGGAAGATCAATGTGGTGGACGACAGCATCTTTGACGAGCGGGGCATCGAACCCGGGGAGTTCATAACAAGGACGATGATCAAGAAGGCGTATAAGGAAGCCAAGGAGGCCAGCTAACAATGCCGACCCTGACAAAATGCCGAGTAGTGCCGGAGAGGACTAATAATGAAACAGCTGAAATCAGACCTTAAAGCATCAGATAGGGTTGATACCTTTTTTGCGCTCGGCTCAGCAGAACTCAGGAATGCCAAAAACCAAAAAGTTTATCTTACCGTTACTCTAAGCGACAAAACCGGCCAGATCAACGGCTATGTCTGGAACAATCCTGAAGAGACAAAGGCCCGCCTGAACGGCATCACCTACGTACATGTGAAGGGCACTGCAAAGGGATATAATGGCACCCTGAACATACAGATTGAATCCGTCAAACCAGCCGCCGACAAAGAAATCGATGTTAACGACTTCCTGCAGGTCGTTCCCGGTGGGATCGAACTTTGGGAGGAGCGCTTGTATGACCATATTGGACTTGTCAGGGACAGCAATTGCGATACGCTCATATGTTCATTTATTTCTGACGTTCAGTTCTTCGAATCGTTCAAACTATCGCCAGCCGGCCTGACGGTGCACCACAACTACACAGGCGGACTACTGGAGCATTCCGTCAATACGATGTCGCATGCCGTTCATATGGTGGAACATTACCCCGGACTCCTCGACAGGGACCTGCTGCTGACCGGCTCACTGCTCCATGATATTGGAAAGGTCAGGGCAATAACCGGCAGCATAACAAGAGCTTATACCACGGAAGGGAAGCTTATGGGCCATATAGCAATAGGCCTCATCATGCTGGAAGAGAAGCTTCGCGATATTAAAGAACTGCCGGCTGAAACCGGGCTGTTGCTTAAGCACATGATACTAGCTCACCATGGCAGCCTCGAATTCGGCAGCCCCGTAAAGCCGGCCACTCCTGAAGCGCTGGCGCTTCACCACATTGAGAACACCGATGCAAAGATGAACCACCTCCACGGCCTTCTCAAGGACTCAGACCCTGAACAGGCATGGAGTTCATACGACAAGTATTTTGCCACCGAGATGTATCAGAGGAAACCTTTAAAAGAGGCAATGGATCAGGTCAGGGAGATGGCTGAGTTAGCAGGGCCCTTGAGCCTCTTCTAAGGATTAATCCCTGGAAAATGTGATTTTTTGATTTGATAAGATTAACTATCCACATAATATCAAGGAGGATGTCACAATATGACGTACCGGCCCGGAAAAGACGAAAGAGAATATTTCAAAGTGAGAACCCTCTGGCCAAGTATGATTTCCCTGGGAAGAAGAAAAAGGCGCAGAAAAGCGACGAATGACAAAAATACAGATAGGAAGGGGAGGGCATAGCCTCCTTCCTTTTTGAACGATCTTAAGGAACTCAGAGGAGCATCAAAATGAAAAGAACCAACGTGCAAGTAATGACGGATAAAAATAGAGCTTCGCTGCGGGTTGCCATCTATGCCAGAGTAAGCACCGTAGATAAGGGGCAGAACCCGGAAGTACAACTTAAGCCCTTGCGAGAGTATTGCAGTGCCCGTGGGTTAGCTGTCTTTAGCGAATACGTTGATGTGGGACAAAGCGGTAAAAAAGATCGTAGGCCTCAGCTCGACAGACTTATGGACGATACCAGGAAGCGCCTCATAGACTGCATTATGGTCTGGAAGCTGGACCGATTCGGAAGGTCTCTTAAGCACCTGGTAACCACTCTTGATGAATTTAACGGCCTTGATGTGTCCTTTATATCGTATCAGGAGAACATAGATCTCTCCACACCGTCAGGGCGTCTTATGTTTCACATGATAGCAGCCATGGCTGAATTCGAGCGTGAACTGATCCGCGAGCGCGTCTGTGCCGGCGTCGCCCATGCAAGGGCGAAAGGGAAGAAAATCGGTAGAAAGGGGCTGGCTCCTATCGAGATAAGTCGGGTTATTTCCATATACGATCAGGATACCAGCCGGTCAGTGCGTATCGTCGCAAAGCTCGCAAAAACATCACCGGCTACTACGGCCAGAATATTGAGTGACTACAGGGCCGGGTTACTTGATGCTGAGGGGTGTAGGCATAATGGACCTCTGGTGGGTATTCATTGAATGGCACATGTACTAGGTCAGAGCAGATTAACAGCGGGCCGCCTTTTTATACATACTGCCACACTATGCCCGGAAGGCAAATTGGCAGTTCGCTATTTTGTTATACTTTTCAATAGCAGCGAACTATGATAATATGCTAAACACGAGGAAATAATAGCCGGACAGTTAAAGAGAGATTCGATTCTTCAGGCAAATGCTATGAAGTCGGAGTCAGGTTCTTAGTTCGCACGAATAGGTGCTTCAGGCAAAACTATTTCTTTTCTTGTGCTGCTTATGGAATGTTGAGACAGGAGGTGCAGTCGTGAGTCGTGAGGCAGCTTTGAAAGCTTTAGAGAACGCGATGGAACGCTGTGCCGCGCTACAGACAGAGATGAGCAAAGTGCCTGCAGAGGACAGAGGAAGACTTATGCGGGCATATGAACTTCTGGATCTTCTGGAGCTTGCACTGATTAAGGCGGTGAAGGAGTTGGAAGAAATAAAATAATTTGTACAAACTCTATCCTCCTAAATGTCCCATTTTACACCGGTCACCTGTCTATCTTCTCAAACCGTGGGTCAATTCCAATCGCCAAGCAGGCTAAAAGGTGCCCAATGCACAGGGTGCTCGAATTTTTTCTGCCTCAATAGCATTTGTTGGGAGTATGAGATAGCCGTATATTTAGAGCCTCCTTGCAAGAGGGCCTGGTAAAAGTATTCGAAAAATTCACAACTCGATTCATCCCAAACATCGAAAAGTGAAGTAATTACGCTTAGAACACCAGCAAAAGCTGCGGCACGTGAAAGGCCGATAAGTTCATCTCCCGGCTGCCGTTTGGCCAATCCTGTAACACATCCACTTAGAACTAAAAGACTTGAAGATAAGTTGCTCTCCATTATATTTTCTACAGTCACTAATCCGTCACTCATTTCAACGCCTGAAAGTAACGGATCATGTTCATTATACGTGCCATGCGAAGCCACGTGGACCACCGCTAATTCTCTATATTCACCTATCAGCGCTTCACGGGTCGCTTTCTTATGTATTAGAGGATCCACTCCCAAAAGCTTTGCTACAACCTCTCCCTCTTTTTCTGCATAAGGCAAATCTCCTGAAGGATTGGCAAGCACAAGCGAATTGCCTCTCTTAATCTCGGGACGCTGTAATTTCATGCACATCGGTAGGAATGCTGCTGAAGGTAGTATTGAATGCCCAAAACACTGGTGAAGATAAAGTCGCTCCGGGCCATCCGGACTATCAGCGTTGAACCACAGAGCGCTGAAAGGAAGGTAGTGCAATTCGTGGTGAGGCACTATTAACAACAGTTCCACCGATTCAAGAAGATGCCATATCGGATGAAAAAGAATATACCAAAGTTCTCTGCCCGTCGGCACTCCTTCCACCCCATTTTTCACCTCGTTGAGGAACTGCTCAATTTTTGCCACTAAATCGTATTTTCCCAAATCAAAAGTTTTCATGGCCATCTTACTCTTAGATGAGCGTAGAAAAATAGTCAACTTTTGTCCTGGGCCGATAAAAAATTCGATAAGTGCCGCATTTTCTGGTATCGCTTCTATAATGTCTTGGTATGATGGCATAGCGGTATCCGTTATGGCCGCGATAGACGGCTGTTCGGCAGAAATTTGAGTGCGCACAAGACGAAGATCATCATATAGTTTGCTGGCAGTGTTCTCGTCCCCTTCTTCCAAATTCATAATCTGCTTTATCAACAACTCGCGACGAGTTACTAAGGGATTGTCAACAGCTCTTCGTTGTATACGTTGACTTCCCATTACATCAAGGAAAGCCCGTGCTCGTGATCGTTCGCTAAACATGAATGCGATGTCCGTTTTTCTAGCGTTCCCAGCCAGACTACCTGCCAAAAGCATGGCTTCGCCATATAAATCCTCTTTATCTCCAAACAACAGCTCGCGCTCCTCTGGCCGACCAACCCCAATCCGCAACATCTCAATTACTTCTGCAGCATCACTATAACTCTTTAAAACGCTCATTACTCCTTCGAATAGTTCTTGATAGGCAGTCGTTGCTTTTAGAACAGCAGCCCCCGTTTGAGCCACAAGCCAGTGTGCCTTCCATAACACATTTAGCATGCCCATAGACTTGGCCTGGTCACGAGCGCTGCTCGCGTGATTATAGGCATTTTGCACTTCGCCGAGCGCTGATTCGACTGTCGCGAGGTTAAGCAGGTCGTAAATAGCATGAACTTTGTTCCCCAACTGCAGATGTTGATCGACACATTCGATCAATAGCCGCCGTGCTTCCTGATAATCACCTTTTCGTGAAGCAATGCCAGCGAGGTTGCTTTTTGTATTGACTATCTCGACTTTATACCCTATTTGCTCGTAAAACTCTAACACTTTTTTATATGCATCCTCTGCCGCCTCAAGGTTACCTGCCTTTTCCTTGATTGTGGCTAAGTTACCAACAGCATCAGCAGCCTCTTTGACGTATCCATTGTCTAGGGCAATCTGTTGAGCTTCTCCCAGATGAAGTTCGGCGGTAGAATGATCACCAGTGGCATCGTACAGCAAACCGAGCATATTAAGGTCACTTGATAATTTGCGATGGTCGATAACTTTGCGGTCAATTTCCACAGCTTCTATTAAAATGCCTTGCGCCAGTCCCAGCTGTCCGAGTTCATGATAAACTGCACTGAGATTCGCCAGAATATCGGAGAGGACAGTCATTCCCCACGCATGGCGTCGCGCTTCAGATTCAGCCTCGCGCAGCATTTTTTCAGCTAAGACAAAATTAGTTGCTCGTTTTGCCTCAATGCCTCGTTCCATGAGAATAGATGAAAGCACATAGCTCCTGTCCTCTTCGCGCAATTTAGGCAAAAGCTTATCGATACGATCCAACACTACTTCACGTTCATCAAGGAGTCCCGCTTCGCGCAGCCAGCCGGCGCGTTGCATTAGGATGTGTACAAGCAAACTGTTATTACCCGTAGCCAGAGATAGACGTTCTGCCACGGCCAATTCTTGTAACGCATTCTTCAAGTCACTTGTACGGTAAACGTAATAGGCCCTTTCAAAGGATTGTTCCGCGTTTTTGGAGAGATCTTCTTGGCCCATTATTTCTTGCTCCTTGCAAGCTCTGTTAACAGGGCGTGGCAATTTGACTCACCTTTGACCGTTATCGGCAGTCAAAATTGACCCGGCTTTGGATATCGCAACACGTTGTTATTTAGTAGTTATGTCGCAAGCTGGACGGGTCATGATTGGACTCCGATAACAGGTCAAAACTCAAAGCCGGTTAACACCCCTAAAGGATACGAGTGTTAATAGTCTTATTCTAATTCCGGTTTTTCGGCCCTATCCACTATTCGATTATGGTTCTATGCAATACTGTTGCCAATTAACCTCGAATGAACAAGGCACACTTGTATTCCAGGATGTTATTTCCACCCTCTTCAGATCGAACCTGCATTCTGAATCACGAGAACTGGCAAAGTCCTCCATTATTTTCTTACCATGTTCGCACAACATTACCGAAAAACCGCTGTTAACGGAATGAGCCTCCACCCTAAATTGGGATGTTATAGAATCGACATCCTTTTGGTTTACCTGATCTGGAGGCAACTGTTTCAATATCTGTATAAATTTACCTCCGTCGAAATCCGGGGGAACACTTTCTTTTTTGTCGCGATAGTAATAAATAATTTGACTAGAAAAATCTGAAAGCCTGATTGCTACCGGGCCGTACTTTTCATCATTGCATGCCTCCGGCTTCTTAAACAGACAGGTACAACTTGAAAGCAACAAGAGCGATATTATTACTACTATGATTTTTTGTCTCATTTATCCTCCCGTGGAATGTCTGTCACCAGAAATAAATTGCATCTTCGTCCAAGCCCGTATCCAGGTTCCAGTTCCTCAAATAGTTTGAGCAATGTGAAATGTCTTTGTCCTTTAAGTCGGCGAATATTTCTTGCCAGACTTCAACCACTTTATCGATGGCCTTATTAAACGCATCATCCTTGAAGTTCCCCGTAGCTTTTCTCTGGGGCAGTTTAATCTCAGAAAAATATTTCTTCTCCTCTTCGGTTCCATTCAATTCATCATTTGTTCTGTAGGCAAGACTTTCCTCTTCACAGACATGCCTGAAAAGAGGGATCGGGTCTGACGCCATGGCTAACTTTGACAGGTATGACTTGTGCCATTTATCTGGGTCTATCTTATCGAAATATTTCTCGGCCCCGAGATGTGTCTTTTTCAAGATGTCAGGCCAAAAGTCTCTTATTGCCTCATTAATACGGTTACCATCCGTGGGGTCCGAACAATCCGAAAGAATCTTCATATATGCAGCGTTTGAGAGATCGATGCTTTTTGTCGCGAAGAAAATCTTAGCATCCTGAGTCATCTCGCATATTATATGGTCGTGCGCGGTGAAAATGTAGGTGCCCCCTACATTTGCGTTGACGACAGGATGAATGATCGCATCGGTTAAAAGGTGAGATACATACCCACAAAGCCATGACAGACAAATCTTGAACTTCTCGCTTGCGGGATCCATTGTCAGAAGTCCCGACAACCCGTTTTGCACAAACTCCAGTGATTTTTCATAATGCATCCTGTCAGCCCAGCTATGTATCTTAAACCACTTGCCCTCGAGCTCGCTCAGATAAGGATAGTCCGGGCCCACGGCGCCTATTCGGACAAAATTTGTTTTTTCACCTAAGACGGTAGCATCGTCTCCGTCCGGCAAATTTGTTATTGCATTTTCTACGACCATCCAGTGAGTATAGGCTCCAGCCATGCTCGGTCACCTCCGTGCTCTTTTGTTTAAAAAATTACTTCCGTCTCTTGAAAAGACTAAAAAACTGACGCATCCGTCATGATTTCAGACCTCAAATATAGTCTAGTTATCCTTATTCGTCGCCTTAAAAAAACTGTCCTCAACTTGTTTAATAAGATTAGGTACGATTCTTTCTGATGCTCCGGCAGCCGCACAAATAAAGAGAAGAAAAACTAATGAATAATCTGTACGATTCGCTATTCCGAGGACGAAGTTCGACTCTATCCCAAGAGCCACGATAAACGCTCCCATAATTCCGAAGATAATCCTAACAGCGCCCTCAAAAAAATGAATCGGTCTGCCCGCAAAAAAATCCGTGGTAATGGTATCAGAACGGTTTAAAACCGATATCAACGCCCCAATTGATCCTACCAGCGACGCTATTATTGTTTGAAAGCCGATTGAACCGATATAAGAAAGCAATACGTCCCTGAACGTCCACAGAATAGAAAATACAAATATTATGAAAGAGGTTGTAATAATCGACGACGACAAAAACCATAGTCTAGCCTTCTCGCGTGTTCTTTTTATTAAATATTCTTCGGCTTTCTTTAAATTTGAAGCGGCGTTTTTTGCAGACCTTTCCTCAAGTAAGCGCGATACGCTTTCTATTAGTATTCTTTTGAAAGTCAACAGCTCTTTTTCCTCTAAGTGGCCCTGAGACAAAGCCTCTAAATGGACTACTTGATTCATAATTGAACCGAAATCTTCACCAAATTCTTTATTGATATCTCCATACGCGTCATTAACCGAGTATTGAATAGTTAGATTTTCGTCCAAGAATACAATGAAGTTATCCTCGCTCGTCGATAGCTCCCGGATTTTTTTTCTCAGAGATGGCTCAATATCGCCTTCGCAAAAACCGGAATAATTTTCCACGTTTATTTCTTTTCCGGGCTGACTATTTTCGTCTATTGGGCGGTCTTTGGGGGGGGGTACGCTAACATCTGCTCCACATTTGGGACATTTGATAAAGTTTTCTTTTTCCATCGTGGTATGTCTTTTTACTCGTTATGTGTGATAGCGCCCGCTAGAAAAAGGAGGCCGAGAACAAGCGCGCTTTGGCCAACGGCCAACATAAGGAATCCGTTTACAATAAGAACTATAGGGCCTTTTCTTGCTCACGGCGTTATCTCAATGTTTTAACTAATGTAATACCGCTCATCTCGTACGTATCACCCTCATGATAGACGAACTCTATAAACACTGTGTTATAACATATCCTGTATTTGCTTGGATATAGCCCGAAAGTAGTATGTACAAAATTGCCCGTCGACTTCTAAAAGCAGTCACTGAAAAAGGTGAGGAATAAACCTGGAGACTGGAGAATAATGTTGGAACTCGTGTGAAGAAGAAAAGAGGGACAGGCTACTTTTTCTCTTCTACCTCAGTTATCTCCAAACAAGTAGCCTATCCCCTTTGTCACCTTTTTCATAAGTGCACTTCTGTTTTCAGTTGTTGACGCATTGAGTGCGTATTCCGGTGATGGCGACCATCTGTTCCGGAGCATCGCGACCACTTGAGGAGTATAGCGAAGCTGGACGCTCTTATCTTACTTTTGGTGGTCGGGATGAGTCAACTTTGCCTTTGTCTTTCTCAAGGATTCTCCTTTCAAAGTAAACTTATGAGCATTATGCACGATGCGATCTAAGATGGCATCGGCAAGGGTCGGCTCCCCTATGAGATCATGCCATTTTGATACCGGATACTGGCTGGTGATGATGGTAGACCTCAGCCCGTGCCGATCCTCCATTACCTCCAGGAAGTCTTTTCGCTCATCCTCAGTCAGTGGCGTTAATCCCCAATCATCGATGATCATCAGGTCTACTTTTGACAGTCGGGCGAGGAGCTTAATATAGCTGCCATCGCCTCGTGCCACCGCCAGCTCACGAAGAAGCCGGGTGCTTCTGTAGCGTGTTGCACTGTAGCCTTCCCGGCAAGCCTTATTTGCAAATGCCTCGGCTATGTAGGTCTTGCCGATGCCGGTGGGACCTGTGATTATGATGTTGTGGTGGCCCTTTACCCATTGGCACGATGCCAGCGACAACACAACGGATTTATCCAGCCCCCGGGGATGGCGGTAATCGATGTCCTCGATACTGGCATTGAGTTTGAGCCGTGCCGCTTTCAGGCGGCTTTGCAGTTTTCTGTTTTCCCTGGCTGTCCACTCACCATCAATGATCATCCCGAAACGTTCCTCAAAGCTCAAGCTGCTCTGTGAGGGGGCATTTAGTTGTTCTTTGAACGCCTCGGCCATGGTGCCCAGGCGCATCTGGTAGAGTTTCTCCATTGTCTGATTGTTCATTCTTTCTCCTTACTGTTTTAGTTATAGTAGCTGCCGCCTCTGATATTGTCGTGCTCAACTATAGGCATCACCTCCTGTTTGGGTAAAGAGAGCCGGTCAAAGCCGCTCTCAAGTATGGACTTGACGCTCTTGTAGGAATAGGACTTTATGGTCAGAGCCCGTGCGCATGCTGCCTCAAGCCGGTCATTGCCGTACTTCTTGCCCAGACTTATTACCCCCAGACAGGAACGGAAGGCCTGTTCCGGATGATGTCGTGAGGCGGTTATTCTTTCGACGAGTTCCGCCGTCTGCGGCCCGGCTTGAGCCGACCAGGCGATTATCCGTGACGGGGTCCACTCAAGATATTTTTGGTGAGCTTTGGGTCTGTGCTCATCGCATGTTGTGAACTTTCCCTTCTGATAACTCCTTTGATGAAGAGCAACACGCTTGCCTTTGTACAGTATCTCCACAACGCTGCTGGTGAAGCGTGCTTCAACTTGCCGCCTGATAAGCTGATAGGGAACGCTGTAATATTGCCCCGCTATCTCTATGTGGTAGTCGATGTTCACTGTAGATTTCTTCCACTCGGCGTACTCGTACCTCTCAACCACGAGAGGTTTCAGGGCTGGTTTGTCGAGCCGTTCAAAGAGGTCTTTCCGGCTACAGTCCAGCTTATGGAATTTGCGGGTGTTGAGTCTTTCAAGCAGTTCCTCTATGGCGACATTCAGTTCCGTAAGGCTGAAGAAGGTATGATGTCTCAGCGCTGCTATAATCCAGCGGGTCACCAGGAGCACTGCGGCTTCCACTTTTGCCTTGTCTTTTGGTTTTCCAGCTCGTGCTGGAATCACAACTGTGCCGTAATGCTGGCAGAGATCCCGATACGTCGGATTCAGATCCGGTTCATACCGGCATGCTTTCGTTACCCCTGACTTAAGATTATCGGGAACGATGATCTCGGTAACACCGCCATAGTACTCAAATGTCCTGATATGGCACTCTATCCAGGACGGCAGGTCCTGAGACAAGACTGCTGCTGCATAGGTGTAATTAGATGCCCCCAGTACAGCTACAAAGATTTCCGCTTCGCTTATCTCCCCTGTATGGGCATCGATTATGGGTATGTTTTTACCAGCAAAGTCCACAAACATTTTTTCCCCGGCCACATGCTCCTGACGTAAGCTAACGTCAAGAGTCTTTGCCCAGCGTCTATACAACTCACTGAATTGGGTATGCTGATAGCCCTCAGGATACTGCTGCTTATACTCGTACCACAGAAGCTGCAGCGTCACTCCTTTTTTACTGAGATCGCTGTGCATGGCTTGATAGTCTGGAACGGGACGGCTTGATGTATTGTTATGGCAGATGTCTGAAGGAAATAAACGTGCCTCAAGTGCCGTATCATCAACTGCACTGGGAAGAGGCCAACTCAGCCCAGCTTTTTTGGCACGGTTGATATAATCCAAAACCGTGCTGTGCGATATACTGCACGATCTGGCAATTTGTCTTTTGCCCAGCTCCAAACCAAAATGAAGCCGTAATACTTATTTAACCTTCCGCATGGATAACCTCTCTGATGCCATTGTTCCTCCTTTGGTGTAAGGGAAAACAATGACATCTTTGTTTTCTGATTATCCAGCTTCGGCAAATACTCTCTACAGCATTTCCAACAGCTTTTTCCGGTTATCGCCCAAAAGTGGTCGACTTCACACCGGATTCAGTGGTCGGGATACTCCGGAATAGGTGGTCGGCTTGCTCCGGAATGACTGGTCGGCATGGTCCGGAATACGCATTGAGCGGGGGGCATCGGTCTTGGGCATGATTTTATTACCATTTATAACGCCGTGTCACCAAAAATCCGATACCCCCTGGATATATGAATATGGGCAAGGAATATTGGATTAATGACAAAGGCACTTTAACAACATAGGGATACAAAGAGTAGAAGTCATTGTCTCCAGTGGCTGAGTATATTACCGCGATACAACTTTCACCTGACGACAGGGTGTTTCCCCCCCCTTATTCATAACTCATCAATCCGCCAACTTTCTTACAGTGAAATTTGCTCTATTTGACCAATTCATGAACATGTCTATTTCAGGAAATAGAAATGACCGATTGAGAATCTCTTTAGCATTCATTATTAAGTTAAGGTTTCGACTTCGTTATTTTCAAACCAGCCCTCAGACAAGACATGGTTGAGAACTTTCTCAGGAGTAGTGGAATAGACAACGATTGCCAGGCTCTTTTCCGTTCGGCTGCAAGTCACATAAAACAGTCGCCTAGTGCGATCAATGCTTGTATCGCTTCCCTCGCTTTCGTTTTTTGCATCAGTCGCTGTTCTATCCTTAGCTCCAAATAACTTGTCATAGCTAAATAAAAAGCCTCGCGCCTCGTTATCGTCGATTATTATCATCACACGGGGGAATTCAAGACCTTTAACGCCCTGGTGAGTTTCAAATTGGGCCTGTCCACTCACGTAAGCAGCGTATTGCGCAATTTGGGAGAAAGGTGTCAACAAAAACTTGTCCCAGGCATCCAAAACAAAATCTGGATAATCCTCTTCTGACAAAGGCTCTTCACTGCTCTTTTCGACGGTTTCTTGCTCGATTTTGGTTCTGTATGTAATTGGTCGCAGACTTTCGGGAATTTCAAATAAATCCGTTTCAGCGATACAATGCAAAACGTCCAGAAAGCGTGGCTGGCCCCCTTTGTTCCAAAGGGCTAACAGTTTAGTGACAGCCTCCTGAGCTTTTTTGATCTGCAGACGTTGATCTTTCCCTCTGATTTTAATGGCCGACTTGGTAAGCAACGGGGAATTTTTGCGCAAAATAGCTGTTGCAGTAAAATCATCGCCGTTCTGTTTTGCTTTTACTACTGGCAAGGCGAATTGTGAGAACAAACGCAGACCGGGAAGCGTGCCATCCAATAATCCAGTTTTAAGGCTATCCTCTTTGTACAGTGGCTCGAACATCTCTGAGAAACCCATTCGCCGAGCAGCCATATGATGTTCGATGGTCAAAGTTTTAATGTCTGCATTGGTGCCGCTCCAGAGTGAATCACCAGTGATAATCGCCATCCGTTCAGCGACCTTACGCTCGATGTTAGATTTGTCTGTTGTAAGACCAGGTAAAATAAATAAGCGAACAAAACCCTCGTCCCTGTCAGTTCTTGCCTTTTGATCATGGTTGTCTACTGCGGAGCGAATCTTATTAATCAGCTTGATTATCCGCCGTGGGCAGCGGTGGTTCATTTTCTTGGCTGGTTTTGCCCAGTCGCTGGGTAGGTTTTGGCCGAGATCAATCTTTCCGTCCCCATAAATGCGCTGCATGACATCGCCAAACAAACCAAGTGTAAAGCGGCTATTATGCTTCAGCTGGATTTCCAAGAAGGCTTCCATAAGGAGTTTATTTGTATCCTGACTTTCATCAATCAGCAGTATAGGGTACTTGTTCACAAATATGCTTTGCATGAGTCGTTTTTCCCTGAGGAAATAAGCTCCTATTTTGATAACTTCACTGTGGTTTAATGAGTCCCGACCTCGATTGTCCCCGTTGGGGTTATATGTGAAACACTTGATGTCATCCAAACCGGAAAGGCGCTTCTGTTTTATCTCGATGCTTTTTTCGCGATCCAGCGCTGCCTTTGTTCCGGCTTTTCCTTTCCTCTGTTTTTCCATCAAATCGGCAATTTCGCTTTCCAGATTAGCCCTCAACCACTCTTTGATATTAGGATTTAGACCCGCGATCAATGACCAGATAAAACTGTGAATTGTTGAAACTTCGATCAAGGGATCAAAGTCAAGCCGCCGTTTAATCTCATCGCAGGCGGCATTGGTATAGGTGATTACGCCCACCCTTTGATCGTGCAAGCGCAGTCTTTTTGCGCTTACCCTTCGCAGATGATTTAGCGCATTTACAAGTGACATGGTCTTCCCTGAACCTGCTCCGGCAAATAAGAAAAAACTGATTGGTTTATCTAGAGAAAGGTAATCGTTGATTTCGTCGTCTACATGATCATCAAAATGATTGTCATCAACGATGGTAAAGTTTTCCATCAGCTAGGAGTTCCGCTGCTCCCCAAAGCGCAAGTTTCGCTCGGTACCATAACTTCTTTCTGTCTTATTCTCACTTGTTCCTGCAACCATGACAAACCCTCGTTAATGTATGTAGGAATTTTGAGTTTATTAGGCTCTGGCAAATCAAGCATGTCCAGCGCAAATTCGGCCTTTTTACCTGTCTTTAAATCAGCAAACATCGCCTGCCCCAAATCAGCGCAAGACTTGGCATTCTTTATTGCATCCTTAAATTTCTTTATGAGGCCAGACCCTTTTAAATCTCTAAAAATTGATATATTATCAAAAACAAGAGCGTCTTCAAAGGTATTGGAAAGTGCTTCCTCAGCAACACTCTCAGGGTTAAGCATGATATTAACTGGACGCTGATAAGCGACGCGAACCGAAAACAACGGGTCGTCTATTGTGACCTTTTCTTCGAAAGATAAGTCTAGTAGTTCATCTATAAGTTCTTTTTGAGGACACCATGTTTTCAAAGTACTATTTCGTGTGATTTGATTCTTGCCTCGGACAGGCTGCACAGACTTGTCACTTGCTGACTCCGCTGCATCCAGGTCTGAAATAACCAGTGTTATAAGTCCTAAATGATCAATAAGGGAGCGTAGCCTGTGAGCATGACTGCCGCCAATCTCTAAAACCGTCACGTAACTCTGGTTAAGCTCCTCAAAGTGTTGACGTATAAAATATGGAATTAATATTCGTTCTGCAGGGCCTTCTACCAAAACTGCTGCATCGGCGAAAAATAGATCACAGTGTGTTGTCTTCAAATAGCGGGTTACAAAGCGCTGAGTTTCGTTTCCCTTTCCGAAGACTTCAGATAAATTAACAACTGTCGACGTCGGAATATCCATTACGTTTTTTTGCGCTGGTAACCGCCTGAAATAGCGAAGGCAAGAAAAGTCGCTTTCGTGTGCAATATGGCTCGAATGGGTACTGACAACTAGTTGGGTTCCAAAGTTACTTTTTTTTCCTAGATCATCGTGGTTGCGTAGGATATCATAAGCCTTGCGGATAAAAACTTGTTGCACCTGCGCATGCAAGTGTGCCTCCGGCTCTTCGACCAAAACCAAGTGCAGCGGTGGAATGTATGCTTCTGGTTTCGTTAATGCTTTTTTGGCTGCTTTGCCAACCTGCATCCACCCATCTCGAAAACTCATCAGCTTGAAAACCATGGAGATCAGATTTTGATAACCCAAACCATTATATTGCTCAGGCAGACGCAAAGGAATTTCTTGCTTTTCACCACACTGATCAATCACCTCGAACTGGACCGCCGATGAATGATTGAGACCATCCAAGGGTTGGAATTTAGTTGAAATAGTCAGTTTAGGATCAGTTATACCCGGATATCCCAAGCTCTCTAATTCATTCAAGGCCTTTTTAAAAGCCGCTTTCAGCTTTCCATCAAATGATGTCTGTGCTGAATCGATGGCTCGCAACGCTTCCACATCAGAAGGATCAGGTAACTCAGAGGGATCGAGGTGTTTCGCGTAGTAGTCGCGTAGTTGAACTGATAGCTTACGTCGATCGACGCGTTCACGATGTTGCTGTCCATCGCTCTCAGATTGGCTTCTTTCGTCGCCAACATCTGAAAGCCCTCGTTGAGCAGTAATCCCGTCAACACGGATTAACCCCCGCAGGGGGTCGCCATCCAAATATTCACTGCCTCCGGGTAAAGGTTGGGGATAAGCTATGCCTTTTTTTGGTTCAGCGCACTTAGTTGGGTCTAATATGTAAGCCCTGACAGCAAATAAGCTGTTCAATCGTCTATCGAGAAATTCGCGCATGGTTTTTGGCCACAGCTCAATAGAAAATTCAGCGGTCTTCTTCTTTATCTCCGCAATAGTCTCTGCAGCTTCTTTCCGGGCGATGAGATATTCTTTGTAAAAATCCTCGATGTTTTTCGGCTCAAACCTCAGTCTGACACCCATTAAGTCGCCTTTCCAATCTAATGTTGGCAGAAGGTTAATGACATGATAAATTTCAGTTTCCTTAACTTGTAACCAGAGGTCCATGATTGGTAAAACTTTATCCAGTTCATCCAGAGTGGGTATTTTTGTGCCGGGCTGTGTTGATTGCTTCTCCCAGGCATTTCCAATATTGTTGATCTGCCTCCAATTCGACAGGGTAAAATCATTAGTATCAACACGTTTGTTAACCAAAAAACGATCTAGCGCGTCCATGGCAGATGTTTTTCCACTGTTGTTTGCTCCCACAAATACTGTTGTTTCGTCAGCAAATTCAATCCTGACCGATTTCAGCTTTCGGAAATTCTGAATTTCTACAAACTTAATTTTCACGTCTTTTATCCCTTATTCCTTAGCGGCGAAAAAGACCGCAACCAATATCATAAAAAAAAGAGATGGAGGCCTATGCGCATCAGAATTACATAGTGTCCTTCGGATATTGTTAAACATTGGTTTTGGTTGTACCACGCACCATTTTAACAGATTGCCACGTTCAGTTACAAAAGAAGTACCTATGAATGGATTGTGTCAGGTACTTTTGATGATCTGGATTTTTTCGGAGTGGAAGCTTTTTGCGGGTTTTCAGGTGCATCAAATTTATTTAGACACTCCGCTATGGTCGCAGGTACGGGACAAAGTTAACTTCGGCGTTGATTTTCTGACACCGTTAATTTCCAATCTCTGAAGGCTGTCTCAAAATCCCCCTCAAAGATGACTTACTGGAAGCCTTATTTTAAGCCGTTTCTCTGGTCTGATTTACGAGTCTCATAATCAGGTGTTTTTGAGACAGGCAATGATACGGCGCCTCTGCGACAGCCTCGACGATTGATCGGTAGTGGATCAGTTAGAAATCTGACATTCGTGCGAAACAAGGTTGCAATAGCTAATCCAATTTGCTAACATAATGCTATCATAGTGTATGCAAGGAGGTAAGAGATGGCTCAATTACTTGTGAGAGACCTTGAAACCGATATTATCAATCGCCTCAAGCTTAGGGCAAAAAATCATCATCGTTCTCTACAGGGCGAAGCAAAACTTATTCTGCAAGAGGCAGCACAAAAGATGACTATGGAAGAGGTCAGGGAACGGGCATCAAGAATTCGTGCAAGCTTCGGCAAGAGAAAATTCTCTGATAGCGCTGAACTTATCCGTGAGGATCGTGAGCGTTGAACAGGTTTGTTGTCGACGCAAGCGTTGCAATCAAGTGGTATTTTCCTGAAAACTATACCGAAGAGGCTGAACGGCTTCTTAAATCCGGGAATGAATTATTTGCCCCGGACCTTCTCTTTTCAGAAATCGGAAATATTTTATGGAAGCGCGTCACAGCGAGTGCATGTTCCAGGAATATAGCATTTGCAATCCTGAGAGAGCTTCAGTCGAATTTTCTGCAGATATGGGAAGGCTTCATTCTTTCGGATGAAGCCTTTGATATTGCTTGCCGGACAAAAAGGTCTTTTTACGACAGCCTCTACGTTGCTCTTGCTGTAAAAACCGATTGCCAGATGGTGACCGCCGACCTCAAACTTTATAATGCACTCAAAGGAACCTCATTAAGAAAACATATGCTCTGGGTTGAAGATAATTAATAATTAATATAAGAGACACTTAGAGATCAATCTGATGAGACGTTATGATATACCTGCTCACACCATATATCGTACCGGTAGGTCTTTGGTACGGTTAAGCGTCATTCCGCTGCGAAGTTGCGGAATGACGTGTGAAGAACTATGCCGCGGGTTATGGCGATTCAATATCGCCCGTTCTTACCAAGCTGGATAAGAATCTGTTATTTTTTTATTTGTTGTGGACTTAATTGGATGATTCTTTTGGATTGGAAGTGATATAGGTAGGCCAGAGGGGCCGCAGTGTGATTTGATCGCCGGGGAATGTGAGATTTTTGACAATAAGCCGATATCGCGACCAACGATCAAGTTTTCGCATAGGTACAGATTTATGTTCAGCTCAACGTTCATATCAGTATTGACCCGGTGGGCTGTTGCATCTGAAGTAATGCAGGACCTCAATCGCCACCATCCTGCCTTTCCGGCAAACCGGACATCTGGTGACATCGACGCCTGAGACTTCAAGCATAAGTTCCTGCCAGGTCTTAGGCTCAGATTTGATCGTTTCTGTTTTGTCACTGCCGAGAAGCAGACGGCATAACTCGATATTATGTTTGCGTTTTCTGTTTGCCATCAGGCCGAAATGTCTGATTTTTACATAGCGATCAGGAAGTACATGCATAAGGAACCTTCTGATGAACTCATCAGCATCCAGTGTCATGACTTTTAAACGGTCATTGTCGGCGTAGTCACGCCACTGGAAAGTTACTTGGCCGTCCTGAACCTTCAGAATACGGTTATTACTGATGGCTATCCTGTGGGTATACCGGCTCAAGTACTGAAGAACTCCGTCAATGCCGTTAAACGGAGGTTTGCAATATGCTACCCATTTTTTATTGTAGAGCTTTCCTATAAATAGTTCGAAAACATGGGGCTTCATCAGATGACTGATACTGCCTGTCAGCTCAAGCTTTTGGGCAGTATAGCTTTCTTTGAAGTAATCGAGGAACTTGCCCTTGAACAGGTCTGACATAACCTTCACAGGGAAGAGGTATTTTTTCCGGCAGGCCACCCAGTGTTGCTCGTCACTGGACAGCCCCCCGCCGGTAACAACACAGTGTATATGCGGATGATCCATAAGGTTCTGGCCCCAGGTATGGAGGATGCCGATGAATCCGATACGGGCACCGAGACGGTCATTGCCGAGTTCTATTAGTGTTTCTGAAGCAGAGCGGAAAAGAAGATCATACATAATCTTGGGATTCCTTAAGGCTACGGTGTTCAGTTCAGAAGGGATAGTAAAAACCACATGAAAGTATTGTATGGGGAGGAGATCATCAGACCGTGCCTCTATCCACTGCTCTTTCTTCAGGAACTGGCATTTGGGGCAGTGACGGTTACGACAGGAGTTATAGGATATATCGATGTGGCCGCATTCGTCGTTATCACACTTATCCTTATGCCCGCCAAGACGTGATGTCCTGCATGCCTCAATAGCACCCATGGCCCGCAAATGCTTGAGTGGCATATTATGGGATACTCTGTAATCATGACCGTACTGGCGGAATATATCCGCCACCTCGGTGCCGTTGGAGGTGCGCATCTGTAGAGAGCGTGAATTACGGCCCTATGCAGTTTGTTGGGAAGCTTTATCCAGGGGACTTGCTACCTGAGCAAGATTCACCTTGCTGACATGAAGGTAGACGGTTGTCGTAGTAGGAGATCTATGTCCCAGAAGCAACTGAACATGATGTAGGCTGGTGCCTGCCTCAATCAAATGGGTTGCAAAGCTGTGTCTGAGCGTGTGAGGACAGACTTGTTTCGTTATGCCGGCGCGCTTCTTGGCATCAACAAAGATATTCCGTATCGATGTTAAGCATATATGCTTATCCTGGGTCTGTCCCTCAAATAACCATTCCTTAGGACGATAGTCCCTCCAGTATTGGCGTAAACACTCCAGGGCGGTCTGAGACAGAATGGAGTAACGGTCTTTACCACCTTTGCCCTGGCGTATATACACCATCATGCGTTTACTGTCGATATCGGTTATTTTCAGACGTGATGTTTCACTTATTCTCAATCCCGAAGAATACGTGAGTATCAAAATGGCCTTATGTTTGATATTCTCTGTGACTGAAAAAAGAGCCTGCACTTCGGACAAATCCAGAACTACAGGCAGCTTCTTTTTACGTTTGCCAAACTTGATCTTATCCACCATCCATTCCTTTTGCAGTGTCGTCCTGTATAAAAACTTAATGCCCGCCACATAGAATCGAAAGGTGCCATCCGCTAAATCCCTGTCCTTCTTGAGATGAAGCAGATACTCTTTGATCTCATCCTCGGTTATCTCATCAGGGGACTTGCTGAAGTACTTTGCAAAATTACTTACCTCTCTCAGATATATATTCTGAGTTTGCTGTGTGGCGCCTTTCAACTGAAGGTCTTGAATCATTTGATCCCTGAGCTTTGTCATAACAAAATCTCCCTTGCTACTGATCTCCGTCAGCGCATGCCGACGGTACGACAAAGGAGATTGTAACGAGATTCAGTAACAAGCTTACAGAGGCTATTTGGGGTTGGAAATTAATTTCGTCTTGAGCAAATAAAATGCGGCAAACCGAAGGGCTACCGCGCTAGCGGTTTAGTTCTTCTTCCTGCAACACGCATGAATGCGCGTGGCCGAGAAACGCGATATTTCACCTCCTAACCAACAGTCTATTAGAAGAGTCTGCAGTGAAGATTTTCAAGAGAAACTATAACGAGATGCATCAGCCGACGCGCCACAGACTCAAATCTGAAAACACACCACGCTTATTCGCGGTCGGCTGGATGCTGGTGTTATGGCCTGCTGTTATTTATTTTCTCTATGAATGATGACGCATCCAAATCTTTGTAAACACGCATGGCAGCAATCAAAGCCTTCATTATAAATGCAATATCATCTGTATGGCCAATCAAATTTGCGACGTATTTGCTAAACTCCCAAAAAACAGTTTCGCCCATTTTCTTGTCATTCTCGGCATACAATATTTCATATTTACCCCAATGCCAAAGCGAAACTTTGTAGTTATAAAGACAATCTTCTTTCGTTTGTTTAATCTCGTCTGCCGACCATTTATTACAAATAGCGTCCACCGCAGATGGAATGCTTACATTTACAAGTTCGGACATAAGCTTATTCCTTTTTTCATTGCTCATTTTGTTGAAAGCTGCTCTGTCTGTGAGATTCAAAACTAAATTTAAATACTCAAAAAGGACTTTGAACCACTGCAACTGATCTAATTCCAATTCTTTACGAAGAAGCTCAGCAGTAGCCCAAACGTCAGCAAATATTTTAGCCGAGTAATCAAGCAGGTGATGCTTATAATCGTTGTCTTTGTCTTTTTTAAGGAAATTAAACAAGCCCATGATTAACCTTTTCTTTTCCTTGTGCAAATTTATCATTGATTGCATTAATACAACCTTTAACAATGATATCTTTGAACTCCTGATAAGTCATGTATACGTTTACGCCAAACTGAAAACGAAAAGCGGTTATTCCGGGTCGGCTGGATGACATTGTTCGACCTCTTTTATTGCTGACTTTACCAATTGCTCACAGTGAGCAATAAACTCATTATGAAATCCAGAAGTTTTTATTATTTCAATCAAATCTTTGTCGGTTAGCATTGACTGTAATATAACGTTACTAATTGCATTATGGTAATCATCAGAGACTAAACCGGCGCATCTCCCCATATATTCAGATTCAATAATATTAAGTATTTTGTACTGCATATAACGTTTGAGTCTTTCATCCTTATTTTGGGTCGGAAGTTTGTTACCGAAAAACACGCTATCAGATATTTCGGCAAGTTCAGGATTGGACAGAATTAATGAATTTAATCCAATCCAGTCTTGTTGAATCCCCCGCATATAATCCAGTTTTGACCTTTGATCCGCGCTCTTCCAAAGAACATATGATAATACAAAGGTGCCTATGCCAATTAATACTTGGGCAAATGCGCTAATTGCAGATATCCAATCTGATGTCATTTTCTCTCCCTATTCAGTCGAACGCTGGCCAAAAGCCGACATTTTTAAATTTCGAGTTTGTATTTGATAAATCAATGCAGTTCATGCAGATGTTTTCGGGCTTCCTTATTCATATTGCGGACAAGATCAGCAGAATATGATTCAGGGCCAAGTATATCTGTTAATACCTTAATCGTTAGTGTCAATATGTCATCGGTCGTAGTCTTAATAAATTCTTTTGACATGATAAATTGATCATATTCCGGCACATCAATTAAATCGACTTCTTCCCTCAACCAGTTACCGGGTTGCTCAACGTATATAATGCCCGGCGGATAATAAAGCACACTGGCCGAAATGCCACCGTTGCTGTTGATATGATCGCGTGCGAGCTCATAGGTCTGCGTTGTCTTGGGCGTCAAGGTCGAGATATGAAGAAGCCATAATGCTGTGTAAAATGAAAATATCTTGTGTTTGTCTTTAATGCTCTCAAATATTTCGAGACATTGCTTAGAAATATATTGGACTGCCTCCGAATTTGCTGCGAACAAGGTAGCCATGACGGCCCAGAGAAATCCAGCCTGGCCTACAATAAAACAATCATAGTCCATTGACAGCTTAAAATGTGGACCGATTTGAGTGAAAGAATAAGACTTCTCCTGCCAATTGATAAGACGGGCCAGATATTTTGTTGCTTCTTTATCCGGTGAAATATGGCCGAGAATTGCGAGATGAAGAGGATAATGCCAAGTACCACCTATATATGTAGGATATTGGTCTGCTTCTGTATAGGATGGCGTTTGTTGGTCGCGAAATGCTAAATATCTAATAAAATGCTTTGTACATGATGAATCATCTGCTGTTATTGCAGCATACGCCGGGAGTATTTGCCCCCTGTTTTTTTCAAAGCCGATGGTTTCGATATGTTTCAAAATGTCAGATTGATCTATCCCTGTCCAGTGGCTCGAATTTAATTCAGAATAGAACTCTCGCAGGTCGAACTTGCTAGTAATTCTGCGATGCTGCGAAAGAATATCCTTCATCAGAGCATTAATTTCACCATCGTGCGCTAGTTCATAGATACGATAGTTATGGGTTCCAAAAAGAGTTTTCAGCACGTCTACCTTAGATGCCTCACTCGTGGAATCTATCAAGATGTGAAAGAAGAATAAAGGTTTCTCAAATTTGACGGTCGTTTTTCCATATATTTTGGTTGGATTATTTGCAATTGTATTCCCAGTTCTACTTTCTACTTCGAAGACCATAAGGGGGAATTCCTGATCAGCTTCAAGCATCCAAGCTACGTCAACAGCCTCTGCATTTTTCCGATTCTTTTCGAGTGGCATCTCTGGAATCGCGGCGTAATGGAGTGCTTTGCCGAGACTGAGCAAAGCGTCAATAATATCAAGGCCTTTCTTTAATTTATGTTTTCCCATTATTTATATCGTCGAACATATTACTATACCAACTTGTCCTTTCTGCCGAAATCTACCACACTGTCGTATACAGGGTCAATAAAAATTCTTTAAAATCAAGCAAAGATAAAATAAATACCTGCCTGGAGTTGGCATATGATCGGAAATTACCAGCAAAAGCCAACTTGTCATAGCAAGGCACGTTTGTCTTTTGGTGTTGAGTTGCACTTAAAACATGCACTACTACTCAAGATCATCGTCATGTTTATTACAGGAAGAAAGGGAAAATATTCTCCCTGGTAAAAACTATACGACGTATAAGCAGAAACCGACAATCGATCTTACGTTGACCTATGGGTCAGTTTTTAAATAAAAAGGGTTACTCGTTCAGAACTCGTTCAGTACGCTCCCGCAAACCCAATACTGGCGCGGGTGAGGGTGAGTTCGAATATCACCTCCTCTGCTTGTTGTTCATACGTACATAAAATGTACATGATGTTTAAGGCGATGGTTCGATTGATTTAACAAGAAAATTTGGCGGGAGCGTGTGGGAATCGAACACCTCTATTGCTACCAGCCTGTCACTTATAAGCAACTCTGTTACATCAAGCTCTTTAACTACCGCAGTTCTCGCTTTGTCCAGAGAGTCCTTCATTACCAGTAGGTGTTCCTTTACTGCCGGTTTGCATTCGAGGGCCGATACAGTATCGTTGATAAGGCCTGCCGTAGTTTTTACCTCTTTTGCTAAGCGATGAATGAGAATAAATACATGGTTAGCCTGCTCTTGCAGGATATTATGAACCTTGTCCGCTATTTCCTGTCCCGCCTCGCGGTTTTTCTGTTCGAGGTCAAAAATTTGTTTATCTTTGTTCTTAATATCGGTTTGCAAGAGTTTAACATTATGATCCATTATTTCCCTTTCATTTTTCAAGGCAGTTTCAATCTCATCGAATCTTTCAACAAGCAGACTCGGCTTGAAATCTTTTATTTTGGCGATTTTATTGGGAATAAAAAGATAAGCAAATTTCCCTTTCTCTTTATTACGCTTTCGGTAGGCTGCATGCCGCTCGGCGTTGGTTTCGTATTTTCTTTTTCTTCCCATAGCATATTGTCGCTCTACACAATATTTATTGTCAACTGATATTTGTTTTTTCTTATCTTTTTCTCTATATAATATAGTGTCGCTGTATATGCTATTTATTGTCAATAAGTATATTGTGTTTGTTTTACAACGTGTTATGCCAGTAGGGCCAGAGAACTGGAACTAAACAGGAGACTAAAAAACCAATATCTAATAGCAGGTCATAACAAACCAAGGGAAAAGGATGACATGGAAAACGATAGAGAGACAAAGGAAAGGAGTGAAAAAATGAACAAAATCACAGATAGCGAAATGGTACAAAATGAGAGTGACACGCTCACCCAAAGTGTGCCCAAAAACAAAATGGACACAACAGAGGGTGACACGCTCACTCCAAAAGAGGCATTCCGGGCACCCATGAAATTAGCTTCAGAACAACAAATTTATGAGGCGTTTTATTTGATTGGGCGCGGATTAGTATCGATTTCCGCCCGTAAAATCGCAAAAGCAACTGGACTGCGAATAACAAAATTCACATCTTTACAGAAAAAATATGTCCTAGCCAAATTATTGGGTACCAATGAGGAGGAGAATTTAAGGATTGTTCTTAACGCCTTCAGTACTTGCTCAATACCGCTTGAATATCATTTTTCATCGCTTACAATTCAGGATCTTCTCAATATGCAAAAGTTAGAATACATAAAATTCTTCCTATGCCTGGATGGTAATTTTCTCAAATTCATCAACATTAGCTGCATCGAATTACAACACCTAAACGAAAATGCCATAAAAAATAAACTAGAAGCAATTAGCCGAAGATACAGAATATCATTCTGCCATAACACTCAAAAAGGAGAAAATTATGGAAAAAACAACTAAGTCCGAAACACCAGTTGAACTGCAGGAGGGGCAACTAATTCATCTCGACCCAAACTGTATTAACCCTCATCCCGCTATTGCGTATCTCGAAGAACATGGGATATTTCCAATTGGATCTGCAGACATGGACAAAATGGCAGAGTCAGTTGTAGATAGAGGATTTTTGCAGCCTATCGTGGTGACGCCCAACTCAGACGGCACGTATCACCGAATAATTGGAAGGCGCAGAACGGAAACTGCCAAGAAACTGGGGACGTCAATCCCTTGTTATATACGGCATTTTTCAAGCGACGAGGATATTATTGATGCATGGAAAACCGAGAACTTTGTTCGAGCCCAGTATTCCTTATTGCAGCAGATAAATGAGACAGAAAAAATACATCAGATATGGTCAAAAAGAACAGCTTATCGAGTAAGGGCAAGCCAAAAATGTGTTCCCGAGCTTCAGTATCTCATAGAAAAAAATGTTTTCCAAATGCGGTCAGATGCGGATCTTATCACGGCCTTCACCGCCCTGCCGATAGAAATCCAACAAGCAATAGCTGCCGGGGTCAATAACTCAAAAGTAACCATTACTGAGCACAAGAATGTGATCAGGGACATCATAAAAGATCCTGAACTGCAACAACAAATACAGGACCGTGACAATAATATTGCCACCCTACAGTCAGAAGTCGATAGCTTGAAAAAGAAGCTCATTGCCTCCGAACAGATGTCCACGGAACTTAAAATCAATCAGGATAGATTAAGGGATGTTCTGGCGCAGCACGGCGATAATAATGCAGAGGTTAAGCGACTGCAAGATGTCCATGAACACAACGAGAAGGTTTTAAAAAATGATATCAAGGCAAAGGAGAAACTAATTGCTGAACTTGAAAGGAAGAATCGCGAATCGTTACAGGAAATGGCTGACAAGGTTCATAATGTCCTACAAGAGCAGGCTACCCATGTATTTATGCTCATTCATCGCTTATCGAAAGACGTAAAAAATACGGCTGGCCTTATCAACGATGATGTAGCGGCCCTTGAATGCAAGGCGCCAGTAAAAGAACACTTGCTTATAATGAAGGACTCCTTGGATAAAGCGAGGTCTGCCATACTCAAAGAACTTGATGCAACAGAGCTGCTTATAAGTGACAGGCTGGTAGCAATCGAGGCGCTACCGTCCGACGGGTCCAATATTTAAAAATTAGAAATAATATTTGGGGTCAGAGAACCGGCTATCTTATATGTAGATGGTCGGTTCTTTTACTAGGGTCAAGAAATGGAGACGACAAAACTGTCTATCCAAAATTTCACATTTTTTTTACAGGATCGAAACTTTCTCTAACCGTGAAAGTAGACTTTGCAGATGGCCCTCTGTGTCAATATAAGTGAGACACCTCCCTTATGCTAAATTAGAGTAGAAGGCCGGGGAGGAAAAATCATAATGATAGCTGCAAAGGTCAATAAAACACAGACAATGGAGGGAGCCAAGTTGACGGTAGCCCATCCGAACCCAGAGGTGCCGGATAAGGCAGTCAGGCGGAGGTTCACTGCCGAATACAAACTGCGTATCCTCACCCTTGCCGATGCATGCACGGGACGCGGAAGTATGGGAACGCTGCTACGCCGTGAGGGACTGTATGCCTCGAACCTCAATGCGTGGCGCACCCAAAGAGAGCGTGGAGTCCTGTCAGCCCTGAAGCCCAAGAAGCGAGGCCGCAAGGAAGCAGTTCGCAATCCACTTATTGCGGAAAATGAGAAGCTCCGCAGGGACAATGAACTGATTATCAAACGTCTTAGACAGGCAGAGATCATAATAGATATCCAAAAAAAAGTATCCGAGATACTGGGAATCCCGCTTGCGATCCCCGAAGGAGGAGAGACCGACTGATGGAAGCTGCAGTGACCCTTTCCTCTGAAGTTGGGATCAAGCATGCATGTGAAGCGCTTGATGTTGCGCGTGCCGGGTTTTACCGCACACAGGCACGCAAAGATGCCCACTTTGTTGAGCCTGTGCAGGATCGGAACTCGCCTCGTTCACTGTCTTCCGAGGAACGGCAGGGAGTACTTGATATCCTCCACACCGACAGATTTGTGGACAAGGCACCCTATGAGGTTTATGCAACTCTTTTGGACGAGGGCCAATACCATTGCTCGATACGGACAATGTATCGCATCCTCGATAAGAACAAGGAGGTCAAGGAGCGCAGAAACCAGTTGCGTCACCCGGTGTATAGCAAGCCAGAGCTTTTGGCTACAGCCCCGAACCAAGTTTGGTCCTGGGATATCACGAAACTTCTCGGTCCGGTAAAGTGGACATACTTTTACCTGTATGTGATCATGGACATCTTCAGCCGCTATATTGTCGGCTGGATGATAGCCCCTGCAGAATCGGCGGTATTGGCAGAGAGGCTCATTGGAGAAACCTGTTCAAAGCAGAATATCGGGAGAGATCAGCTCACGATTCATGCCGACAGGGGTTCATCAATGAAATCCAAACCTGTAGCATTACTCCTGGCCGACCTTGGGATCACGAAGACCCACAGCAGACCGCATACGAGCGATGACAACCCCTATTCAGAGTCCCAGTTTAAGACACTTAAATATCGGCCGGACTTTCCTGAGCGGTTTGGTAGCATCGAAGACTCTCGGAGCTTCTGCCAGGATTTCTTTCCTTGGTACAACAAAGAGCATCGACATACCGGCATCGGCCTGCATACGCCGGAAGCTGTACATTACGGCCTTGCACAAGAAATACAGATAGCCAGGGGTGAAGTTCTGCGCGTTGCATATGAAGCACATCCTGAGAGATTTGTTAAAAAAATCCCTGTGCCGCCGATACTTCCTGAGGCCGTATGGATTAACAAGCCAAAGGCAGCACCAGTTCCTGAAGAGGAAATACACTAAATGTGGACGAGGGGTGTCTCAAAGTCATTGACATATTCCGTGGAGCGCTTACGTAGAGGGATAATTGCTCGCCCCTGAGGATCGACACAATATACAATCGGAAAGAAATCTAACAAAGCCAATCAGTAAAATACGATTAAATGAAATTTCCCCTAATACGGTACGACGCAACGAAACAAGTCGATCAAAATCTAATATATATTGTGGAAAACAAACATAATACTTCCCGTCCAGGCAATCACCTGCCGAAAAATATAGCAGGTCGACTCGTTGAGACTGGGGATTTGACTGGAATAACTGAACGGGTTATAATTCCTCCATTCTGTAGTGGAGGGTATACACCCGTGTCAAAGGGGATACAAGCGGACGGGAAGTGCAAAGACTGTGGCTCGCGTTTTAAATGGGACGCTGAAAATAAGTATTATCACTGTCCTAATCACTTCAATCGGATACCTGATCGGTTCACTGTTTATTTTAATGATGAGGGTAAACGAGTTGCCCGTACCACCACACTTGAGGGTAAGAAGATCACTAATCACTATATGGCACAGTCGCTTTATGACCTTGCCATGGCACAGAAGAGCGTACCTGGCAAGTTTAACATTGATGTTTGGGTAGCCAAAAAAGCAATTGAATTTGAGTTTGACCGATTAATAGCAAGATGGGAACAAGAGAAACAGCCACGATTAAAGACATTTACCAAAACAGGGCTTGCTAGTAAGTGCCGTCAGTTTGTTGCATTCTATGGTAATAAGGACGTTAGGGAAATTCATAATACAAAGGACTTCTATCAGTCACTTCGAGGAGCTACATCTACAAAGAATGTCAAAATGGTATACCTCGGTGGTTTTTTTAAATGGCTAATTGAAGACGAAAGAATACTTCTTCCACCCGGACCTGTTTTCCCGAAGCTTGAGGTTATTCCTGAGCGTGAACCTGTTACTGTCTCAAGGGATGTGCAAGAGTCCATACTACTATATATTGAAAAGGAACATCAGCCCATATTCTTGTACATGGTTTATCAGGGTTGCCGTCCGTGTGAGGCCAGGGCTTTAAAGTGGGAATGTGTAGACCTGATAAATATGATGGTGACCTACCGAAGTTGCTTTTCTCTTAACACCTTTAGTGAGCGCACAAAAACGGGAGAGATAATTCACAACCCTTTATTGCCTGAAACCCTCGCGGTGCTGCCTGCGAGGTCTTTTGATTTGGATTATGTTTTTAAGTTTAACAGTGCCCCTTACAACTACTGTACGCTTTCACGTGCTTTTGCTAGAGGATTAGCGCGTTTCAATAAGGCCACTAACAACAGCCTGAAAATAACTATGTACGAATTTGTTAAACACTCTTTCGGCACTCAACTTGTCAACAAAGGATTACCTGTTGAGGTGATGCAGCAGTGGTGGGGACACGCAGATAGCAAGATGACACGAAAATACGCAAAACTGAAAATAGTTGATTACTTAAGGCGTGAAGTTGGAAAAGTTGTGCCGCTGGAAAAAGAATCACAAGGCGACGATCGCTGATACTTTGCTGATAGGATTTTTGCTATAAAAGGCTTATAAATCAATCAAATTAATGTTATCAAGTATACCATGACTGCAACTCACCATCAAAAGATGGCAACCACGGAGTACACGGAGGTTTTTCTCTGTGTACTCAAAGCATTAAAGCAAGAACCAACAAAATTTTTTTTTATCAGAGAGTGCACAGAGTTCAAGAAGTATTTAGATGGTTTTATTTATCAAACTAATGAATTCCTCTGTGATCTCTGTGGTTTGGCGGTGGATTCCGGATGACTCAAAATATCACTGTTATACCGCTGTTACTGGTCATCTCATCCGGCATCTATAGTCTGTTTGCCCTTTTTTGCGTCATTGAGTTCTTCCGGGCGGGGAAGCCGGCGCTGAAAGATATTCCCCCGGCTCCGATAGCTCCGATTTCGATCCTTAAGCCGCTGAGCGGCAAGGACCCTGAATTATATGAAAACATTCAGAGCTTCTGCGAGCAGGACTATCCTGAATATGAAGTTCTTCTGGGAGTTACCGATCCGAAGGATGAAGCGCTCAGCGTAACTGAGAAATTGCAACGACAATCTGCCGTAAAAATTATAGTGAGCGAAAGAAGCCTTGGCACGAACCGCAAAGTGTCAAATCTCTATGGGCTGGCGGAAGCTGCGCGCTATCCTCTGTTTGCCGTGAGCGACAGCGACATGAGAGTGGACGGTTCCTATTTAAAGCACATTGCCGGGGAGTACTTCAGCGGGGAAAATACCGGCCTCGTAACCTCACTTTACAAAATTTCCGATCCGGCATCTGCGGGAGCTGCCTTTGAATCCCTTACGATAGGCCTCGATCTCATCCCCTCTGTGCTGGTGGCAAGGCGGCTTGAGGGAGTCACTTTCGGATTAGGCGCTTCGATGCTTTTTTCGCGGGAGGCGCTTAAGGCAATAGGCGGATTTGAAGCTATTGCCGATTACCTGGCTGACGATTACCAGATCGGCAACAGGCTATGGCAGAAAGGATATAAGATCATCCTTTCCAGGTATGTACTCGAGGACAGGGCGGGTGCAATGAGCATAGCCGGGCACCTGAAGCATCAGATGCGATGGGCCCGCACCTATAGGGCCTGCAGGCCGAAGGGCTTCATTGGGTACGGCATTACCTACGTATTCCCCATTTCCTGCCTGCTATTTATCCTGCAAGGGCCTGACATCGTTTCATTAACTGCTCTTTGCGCTGCTATAGGTCTGAGAGTGTGCCTCGCCCTTGTGATCTGTAAGAACGTCATACGTTCTAAAAAATGGCTCCGGTGGCTTATCCTCCTGCCGGTCAAAGATATACTGGGCTTCGGCATCTGGATCTGGAGTCTTTTAGGATCGGCAGTGCTTTGGAGAGGTGGTCGCTACCTGATTTTAAAAGGCGGAAAAATCAGGAAAATGCAATGAGAATTTATTCGAGAGACCTTATCTTCAGGGCCAAATCCTCAGGCGTATTTATGATCAATTCAGAATGGAGCATTTTTTGGAGAAAATAATCATCATTCCTGTAATTGGGATAAAGGTTCTGCCTGGTGATCATTTTTAGCAGGCAATGGAAACCCTGCTTTGAAGATTCAGCTGCGGCAAACAGTGAAAAGTTGAAGCTCAGATGGCCCAGGCTTTCGTAAAATGCGAGCACCCTGGAAATACCACCGGAAAGATCACGTAAGTCCGCTTCTGAAAGCATCCTGAAATCGCACTCTCTTTCATGCACGGCCATAACCTCATTACTGCCCATCGGGGAGAAGGGTGTAAGCCAGTGCCATGCCCCTCTTTGTTCTATGTATCGCGAGCAGTTTTTCTTTTCTTCTTCGATTAAATCAGAATAATACGACGAAGTATTTTTCTGATAATAATCGAGGCTTGAATCGATAAGCCTTTCGTGATATGAATAGGCGACGGGCGTAACTAGCATCTGGAGGTGGGGATGGACTAAAGAGGCCCCTGCTGGAAACAGATAATTTGCGCTGACTACCGAGTATGCTGCCGACGGGTCCTTGACGTATACCAGGTCCAGGAATTTCTGCGCCGCCATGAGACCATTCCCGATCAGTTCAGGAGTGAATTCGGAAAGCTTCAGAAAATGGGCGCTGCTTAGAGAAATAACAGGATGGTATTGTCCGGAGGCATAGAGATTTGCAAACAGCACCGCCTCGCCCACTCGTATACGTCCATCCGGGACCAGGTCAGGCGGGTATTTCGCCGTTACCTTACCGACATTTTCACCGCAAAATATGCAGCCCTTTGCGCTTGCCTCAGCCAATGTTCTTACGAGCTCGGCATCGCACTCGCCAAAAAAAGATTTCGCCTTATTTTTGAAAACGGGATTATAAACACTCGTATCGCCGAGGAGGGGGTCCCTTCTCACTTCAACCAGATGAGATTCTTCGGCAAAATTCTTAAACGGGTTCAGTATCCTGAAATCAGATGTAATGGTTTCAAATTTGATCTTGGACATTCAGCGCCTCCCTTTTCTGCCGCATATGAGCACTCGTAATTCTAATTCAAACCTGCCCGGTTTGACAACCAAGCGCTCAAGCAGAATCCACCACCTAAAACAGCGAACCACAGAGACCACAGAGTTTTCTCTGTGCTCTCAAGGCCTCGGAGAAAAAGAGACAAAACTTAACTTTCACTGGAGAGTGCACAGAGATGAAGGCCTTATCTGATGTTATGTCTTCTTAAATCCATGAGTTTCTCTGTGTCCTCTGTGGTTTGAGGGTTAATTAGAGTTGAGTGCTCGGCTCTTGCGGTGAATATCCCAGGTGTTTTATATTTCTGTTATTCAATGATACATGGGAGGCAGGAATGGGCGAGGGGAAAGAAGTCACGGTGACGGTCAAGCTGGTTTTCGATGTAAATATTCCTGACACGGTAAAGACGCCGGAAAGAGTATTGGCGGAGCATTTGGCGAACAAACTGTCCGTTGATGTTAAATGGGCGGTAATTAAAAACAGGACAATAATTGCTGAGTAATTATTAATACAGCAGGTATTTGGCTCTCAGTTTAAGGAATTGTTCCAGCGGACTCTGCCAAAGCAGCGCAACGGATTGGGGGTCCTTGCCTTGCTTTATGGCCTGCAGCACATTCCGGGCGCCGATAAGTCCCAATGTGTTATCAAGCTGGAAATCCCGCGGATAGAGCCGGTAGAGTGCGCCTACGATCTCCACTCCCATGACAGCCGGGTCAAGTACACGGCGGTCTATAAGCATAATCTTCATTCCATGGCATATTTTGTTCTTATATATATCGTTGTCCGGTATAAAATCGACAGGCGTGAATCGAACACCGGCAATTCTACGGTTGTTTAAATATTGGACTAACCTGCCGGCATCTATCCACGGGGCCCCGAGAAGCTCAAAAGGCGTCCTGGTCCCTCTGCCCACGCTTACGTTGGCACCCTCGACCATTGCCACGCCCGGATATAGGATGGCTTCAGTAAGACTGCGTATGTTAGGGGATGGATTGACCCATTTGAGTCCGGTCTCATCGTACCAATCGGTGCGCCGATACCCCTGCATCTTTATGACGTGCAGCTTCGCGCCGATCTTATATTCATTGTTAAACATTTCTGCCAGTTCGCCGACAGTCATACCGTACCGCACCGGCATCGGGAAGTAGCCGGTGAAACATGCCAGGTTACTGTCCATAACCGGCCCCTGCACCAGTGAGCTATTGATCGGGTCAGGACGGTCAAGGACATAAAAATCGATCCCTTTTTGCGCAGCGGCCTCCATAGCATATCCCATAGTACTGATGTAGGTATAAAAGCGGACGCCGGCATCCTGGATATCAAACACCAGAGCATCCAACCCATTGAGCATGCGGTCGGTCGGCCTTCTTACCTCACCGTAAAGACTGTAAACAGGCAGTCCTGTTCTCGGCTCCCTGAAAGAACCGACTTTCTCATCAACTTTGCCGGATAGCCCGTGTTCAGGGCTGAACACGGCAGCGAGCCGCACTCCGGGAGCTCTGTAAAAAAGGTCGAGAGTGCTCCTCCCCCCCGCATCCAGGCCCGTATGATTGGTGATAAGTCCCACACGCTTTCCCAGGAGGGATGAAAAATTTTCTTCGCCAAGCACGTCTATTCCTGTCAATACCCTGCCTTCGCTCAACGAGGCAATAGTATCCGGCAAATTAAAGTAGCGGGTCAGCAACGGCTGCCCGGTCATGATCTGCTCCGGGGAAACGGTCCCTATAGCATCGGCAACAAGGGCCTTAATATCGGCCCTCAACGCCTTTACGTCTCCATTGCCGTCAGGGTGTACCCGGTTGGTAAGCACGATTACATATACTTTTGAAACAGGATCGATCCAGAGCGCGGTCCCCGTATAGCCCAGGTGCCCATAAGATCCTACCGGAGGCAGTTCATCGCGGTTCGATGCGAGGGGAGGCCCGATATCCCATCCCAAGCCCCTCAGCGACCCCTTGCCCGGCGGTGACTGAGGGGTTGTCATTGTCTCAACCGTAGCAGCTTTCAGAATTCGCACATGGCCAATTCTGCCCCCATTAAGGAGCATCAGGGCAAAACGGGACAGGTCATCAGCAGTGGAGAAAAGTCCGGCATGGCCCGCCATGCCGCCCATCTTCAGGCACGCAGGGTCATGGACCGTACCGCAGCGCATATTCCCCTCATAATACTGGGTCGGAGCTATTCGGTCACGCAAGCGCCGTGACGGGTTAAAGAGCGTATCGGACATGCCGAGAGGTTTAAAAATATTTTTTGAACAATATACATTAAGCGGCTTTCCCGAAACCCTCCGCACGATGTCACCCAGAATTTCGAAATTGATGTCACTATAAATAAAACATGTACCCGGACGGCAAACCGGCTTCTCCCGAACAATCATGCGCATAGCGGCCTTGTAGCCGGACCACCCCGGCTTCAGGTCCAGGTCGGGTCTGAGTCCGGAATAATGGGTCAGCAACTGACGAACAGTAATGTCTTTTTTGCCATTTGCCTTTAATCCCGGCCAATACCTGGCAGCCGGAGCATCGAGACGCAGCTTACCTTTTTCAGCCAACTGCATTATCGCAGTTGTGGTTGCGACAACCTTGGTAAGGGATGCAAGATCAAAAATGGTATCAACGGTCATAGGCAACTGTCTGGGCTCAAGGGAACGGTATCCGAAGGCGCGGCGGTAAACAACTCCTTCAGGTGTTCCCGCAACTACAACCGCGCCGGGGAGCTCGTGTTGGCGCAGTTCCCTTTCGACAATATCCTGTAGAGGTCCCAGTCGATCTGCGAATTGTTCTGAGAGAATTTTGGGCTGATGTTTTGTTTCCAGCAGTTGCGGGCCCGGTGCATGCTCCTCAGCGGCAACCGGCATAACGACGGCGCCGATGACCGCCAACAACATTAAAAGCAGCGACTTACCCCGGACCATTGTGGTTAGCTCGCACCTTGGAAATTGCAGACTGCTTTTTCAGTCCGTCGGCATTATAGACATTCCGGGGGTTCCAGAGCATCCAGCCGTCGGCTCCGAATTCATCCGCAGCTTTAATCTGGCACCGGATTTCCGGGCCGTTGAAATGCCTCTTGTCGAAAGCATAATCCTTGAATGCCTGCAGCCACGGCCTGAATCGGACTGAGGGAATTTGTGTCCGTTCGCGGGATTTTTTGAGCGAAAGGTAGACTATTTCATATGGGTGAGCAACAGGGTTCCTGTAGCCCGGTATCCCGAACTGGAAACCGGAAGGATAAAGCATAAGTGAAATATAATCAACACAGGGCGCGATCGTGTCAAGGCGCTGTCCTATTTGTGTATCATTAAGGTTCCAGGATACGTAGCCGAAAATATCCGCGGCAACAAAAACATTGTAGGGCGCAAGCCTCCGGCGGGCTTCCATAAGAAACCCGGATATGTATTTTACCCGGTTCTCCTCGTCGTTAGGCACGCCGAACTTGAGGCCTTTCCTGTCAGGGAACCTTACATAGTCAAATTGTATCTCATCAAAACCGTTCCGGGCCGCTTCAACGGCAATATCTATATTGTAATCCCATACCGCGCGCTTCGAAGGGTCCATCCAGATGAGGTTCTCCCTGTCCCGCCATATTCCGCCGTCCTGGGTCCTGATAGCAAGTTCGGGCCGGGCCGTGCCCAGAATATTGTCTTTAAACACAACAATACGCGCTATAGTATAAATACCTTTCTCTTTAAGAGATGAAAGCAGGCTCTTTATATCTTTTACGATAACCTGTTTCTGAGCGCCGACTTGTGAGACAAGGGGGATGTCACTTTTATAAGTAATAATTCCCCTGTCTCCCTTAACATCAATTACCAGTGCATTAATCTCGGTCTGCTCTATAAGTTTAAGCGCCGCCCCACGCAGCGTCCTGTCGCCTATGCCGTAATAAGTGAGATATAGGGCCTTTGGCGCAAAAGGCCTCAACCTTATTTCAACCGGAGCGGTAAGGAGTGACGGGACGACCGGCTGATAGGCCCTAAGGTATCCGCAGGCCCTGACGGCTATTGCAGTTCCGGACCCTTTCAGGGTAAACTTTCCGTTTTCATCACTCCGAACAACTTCAGAATTCATAGTTATGATAGCGCCGCTAACCGGCTTCTGAGTGTAGGCATCGGCAACCCATCCTGCAGTATATCCCATCGCGTAGGAGGGGATTAATGCAAAAAGCACTGCCATCAGGAAGGCGGCCGGCCTTCCGTTTCTTTTTTTCATTATTTATATCACCTCGTTATTATTGATTGTGTAATTATTAGCATCGGCAAATCCGCCTAAAACTTTAATAAAGTAATTCATCGAGACACCCCCTCAACAATTGCGGCAAACGCCTTGCCGCTATCTGTATTTTTCATCAAATAACGTGGAAGCTCCATTATGTTGTCCGAAGGCCTTACCGGCCGGCGCTCTATAGTGAAGGCAGCCACGTAGCCTGCCGCCGCGGCTTTCTTATCCAGCTGGTCATCATAAATACCGAAGGGCCAGGCAAGCATGTCGATCGTACCGCCCAGTTCTTTTTCGAGTTTTGCTTTCGATTTCCCGAGCTGCATGTCGACAAATTTGTTATATTCGGGGGGAGAAAGCCTTTTTTTCTCTATTTTGAAATTGGGGTGCCAGTAGGTATGCCCCTGCATATCGAACAGTCCGGTCCTCTTCAGTTCCCTTATTTGGTCCCATGTCATAGCATATGATGCATTGGATATTGCCGAAGGGTAGAGGAACAGCGTTACGGGAATATGATACTTTTTGATCAGGGGGAACATATAGGTGTAGACTGATTTATGGCCGTCATCCGAAACAATCACCACTGCTTTTGAGGGCAGCGGAGCTGTCGACTTTCCCCGGCGGTAATCAACGAGCCGGCTAAGCGGGATGACTGTATAGCCATTATCTTTCAGGTACCTGAGATTTGACTCGAAAACAGCGGTCGTAACAGTCATGCTGTCGGCAACGGTCGGACCAAAGCGGTGATAAAGGAGAATAGACACCCCTGCAGCCCGGGAGGTATCTTTTTCGGCCCCTTCCGCCGGCGGCAGCCCTAACAGAAGGACACTCATCAATAAAAGCAGAAAACTTTTTCTCACTCTGACCAGCTAAACCATTATGCCGCCTGCGCATCCTTGCCGGCAGCAGACCCAATTAAAAAATTACTGCAACCAATCGTTGGTATTATACTCATTCCCGCATGCAAATATCCAAACAAAAAATATAAATACTGGTTATAGGTGATAGGTCATTGGTTATGGGTAAAACAAAAAGTCACTTTCTATTTCTTTGACCCATGACCTCTCAACTTCATTTTTTTCGGCTTGCGGGACAAACGGTGATAATTTTGGTATACTTAAAAAACAACTTAATCATAAGGAGGATCTATGGCACTAAAGAAAGTTGCAAAGCCTAAGAAGGCTACGAAGGCTTCGGTGTTGTCCAGAACAAAAAAAGCTGTTAAGAAGACCGCCCCGAAAAAACAGAAAGAGCTTAAAGCCGGTGCGCGTTACGTATGTGATTCCTGCGGGCTCTCGATGACCGTGGACAATCCCTGCGGGTGCACCGATTTCTGCGATATTATATGCTGCGGGGAACAGATGAAGCAGAAGAAATAATAACAGCGCTGCATGCGTTCCGTAAAACAAAGGCGGACATGGTTATGTCCGCCTTTGTTTGAGAAGCAGGTGTGTGACCGGATATTATGCTTTTACTACATTCACTGCTTTAGGACCTTTGGGGCCTTTTTCAATATCGAAGCTGACTGATTCACCTTCAGCCAGCGATTTAAAACCGTTGCCCTGAATGGACGTGTGGTGGACAAAGACATCAGTGCCATCTTCGCTGGTAATAAAGCCATACCCCTTGGCATCATTAAACCATTTCACTGTTCCTTTTGGCATCTTCTCAACCTCCTTACATATAAACTAAAATCTCAGCAGACGCATTAAAAAAGCCACAAAGCTAAAAGTCTTTGTGGCCTCGCGCAAAAACTTCTGAAACTTCCCGCAAATGATGACATGTTCAACACTAAAAAGGCAATACCCGCCCGCTTCGATAACTTTGGGTTGCCAGGGCTCCGAGATTCGCTCCCTGAAACTCATCCTATGACACAGACCGAAATCCAGTGGTAAGGACGAGTTTCTTCCGCTCAGGCTCTCCGCTTTGACGATTCCAAAGGCTCATTTGCTACAGCCGCTAAACTCGCCCATTGGCCCGCCTGGCGGGTGGGCGGGCTCAGACATAGCGTCTGTTTAACGCTCATTTCGCCAGGAATCGTTACCAAAGCTCCGAGATTCGCTCCCTGAAACTCATCCTTACCACTGGATTTCTAATTGCGCTGTTATTAGGCTCCTGTGTAATTATTGATGACATGCGAGACAAGTAAGCCCCATGTAAATTCATTACGCTACCCCGCCTTTGATTTTAGTTTATAATTAGTTATGGATGACCTCGCGAAGGAATTCGTTGTTTCTTTTTTCAATAGACAACTGGGTATGCACGGCGACAGGCCCGAGGCCCTCAGGTGGTCGCAGGCAGGGCAGCGTCTGCATTATGAAAGTATTCTTGATATAGGAAATATCAAAGGCAGCAGGATTCTCGATTACGGATGCGGGAAAGGGGATTTCTACCAGTTCCTGCAAGACAAGGGTATTAACGCTGAATATTCAGGTTTTGATATTAACGAGACGCTTATTGCTCTGGCAAAGAAAAAGTTCCCGGGGGCAGATTTCAGAGTTTTCGATATAGAAAAGGATTCGCTTGATCAGAATTTTGATTATGTATTCCTGTGCGGCGTGTTTAATCTGAATGTCCAGGGACTTGATGATACGATCAGGAATACCCTGCTTAAACTTTTTAAACGGTGCCGCGGCGCGCTTGCTTTCAATGCCCTCTCCGCGCATAATCCTAAAAAAGACTTTGAGTTGCATTACACTTCGCCTGAAGAAATGGTTGCCTTTGCAGCAGAAAATCTCTCCCCCATTATCTCGCTCAGGCATGACAGGATTGCGTATGATTTTACGCTGTTTGTCTACAGGAACATCAATCCGTTGTGATTTTGTTCTATACTTTTCAATAGCAGCGAACTATGATAATAAGAGGTGGCCCCCGGAATTCGGACAGTCGTATAAGGTGTAAAATATACGATGAACGAAGGGGGAGTCACAGAGATGAGCAAGACGAAGAGGAAACGGTATGCAGCGGAATTCAAGGCAAAGGTGGCTCGTGCAGCGCTCAAGGAAGATACAACCATTGCGGAGATTGCTGCACGGTTTAACATCCATCCCAATCAGGTAAGCGAGTGGAAGAAACAGGCGATTGAGGGGCTTACGAATGTGTTTGCTGGCAAGGCGGATCGCAATGATGCCGCGCATGAGTCGGAGGTCAAAGAGCTGCATGCCAAGATTGGGCAATTAACGGTGGAGAAGGATTTTTTAGCGAAAGCCTTCGGTCGATGAGCCGCGAACGGAGGAAAAGTATGATTGAACCGGAGCATCCTGGGCTCAGCATTACAAGACAATGCAGTTTGCTTGAGATCAGCCGCTCCTCATGGTATTACGAAGGACTTGGGGAGAGCGAATTGAACTTGACGCTCATGCGGCTGATAGACGAGCAGTTTCTGGAGACGCCGTATTACGGAGCCCGGCAGATGGCCCGGTATCTGCGCAGGCAGGGGTATAAAGTCAACCGGAAGAGAGCCCATCGGCTGATGCAGAAAATGGGCCTTATGGCGATTTACCAGAAGCCCAATACCAGCAAGCCGAGTCCTGAACATAAAGTTTATCCTTATCTGCTGAGAGGCCTGGACATAGCAGAGCCGAACCAAGTCTGGTGTGCTGATATTTGTTATATTCCGATGAGGAAAGGCTTCCTATACTTGGTGGCAGTAATGGACTGGAGCAGCCGAAAAGTTTTGAGCTGGAGGCTCAGCAACTCTCTTGATACTGAGTTTTGTATAGCTGCATTGCAGGAGGCATTGGCCAAATACGGCAGGCCTGCAATATTCAATACGGATCAGGGAAGTCAATTTACGAGCGATGACTTTACTCAGGTACTCAAGGACGCTGAAGTAAAAATCTCTATGGACGGCAAGGGCAGATGGCGAGATAACGTAATGGTCGAGAGGTTGTGGCGCTCACTGAAATATGAGTGTGTCTATCTGAATGCATTTGAAACTGGCAGCGAAGCAAGAAATGGCATCGGCAAGTGGATCAGACTGTACAATGAGGAGCGGCCTCATTCCAGCCTTGACGACAAAACACCGCATGAAGCATACTGGAAACTGCCACGCGCAGGTTATCCAGTAAAACTGGTAGCATGATGACAGGTGGCTTCCACCTTAAATCAGCTATCAAACTGTCCAATCAATGGGGTCCACCTCTATATGCTTATCATGACAAAACAAGCACCGGAGAGTAGTTCGCAGTAATAGGTGCTTCAGGCAAAACTTTTTCTTGTTCTGCTTATTGAATGTTGGGATAGGAGGAGCAGTCGTGAGTAGTAACGCAGCTTTCAAAGCTTTAGAGGACGCGATGGAACGTTGTGCCGCGCTAAAGGCAGAGATGAGTAAGGTGCCTGTAGAGGACAGAGGAAGACTTATGCGAGCATATGAACTTCTGGATCTTCTGGAGCTTGCACTGATTAAGGCGGGGAAGGAGTTGGAGGATATAAAATAATTTCATAACTGGGTAATACGTCCCGAATCATGCTGACCCTGGCGACAGCGACGTTGTGACCACGTTAGATCAGCCGGCAATCGGTCCCTTTTTTTACCCTTTTCCTTGACAAGGCGGCACATTAATGTTACCCCACCAAATGCCTGTTTGCTTGACTGTCTCGACAAACTTGTGATAGTCCAGAGGCTTTACAACATAGCCATTTGTGCCCAGCTTATACCCTTCGATAATGTCCTGCTCCTCCTGTTATTGCAACAAAGTCTGGGTGAAACCCCTAATGCCAAAACCAGCAATTATATAGACACCATATCCGAGTCCTCAAAAAAAATGAGTATGCTTATCGATGACCTCCTGAATTTTTCTCACCTTGGCAGTGCGCCTATGAAGAACAGAAAAGTTAATTTAAATACCCTTGTGCGTGAAGTTATCCGCGAGATTCAGGAAGAGCTGAAGGGACGGGAGATCAGATGGGAGATAGATGAACTGCCCGACGTTATGGGCGATAAGTCACTATTAAGACTTGTGCTTGTCAATCTCGTCTCTAATGCAGTCAAGTTCACAAGCACTCGCCCGCAGGCTGAAATCAAGATGGGATGCAAAGACGAGGAAGATAGCTTCGCCTGCTCCGTGTCGGACAATGGAGTAGGATTTGACATGAAATATGTGGATAAGCTCTTCGGAGTATTCCAACGGCTGCATACCCAAAACGAATTTGAAGGCACCGGTATCGGTCTTGCAAATGTGCAGCGCATCATTGCCCGCCATGGCGGGAGAGTCTGGGCCGAAAGTGTTATGGGACAGGGCGCTACGTTTTACTTTTCTCTCCCAAAGTATAAAGAGGCATGACCATGCCTGGTCGAAGATGATCCCAACGATATGGATTTTATCATGATAGTTCTGCAGAAAATAATCTCGCCGATTGGTCGTAACGATTTGCGCTCCCTTATACCATCTGGAGGAGTCTGTTAACTTTCTCGTGCGCGAGAAGTCAGATAATGTGTGTTGAACCATTTGATGCTATGCATACTTGGCGAGAAGGGAAAGGGATACATTATGGGCCCTATAGGTCAGTGATTTTCCATTGCCCAGATCTTTCGTAAAAAGGTATTATATAAATTAGATTTTCAGCTTTGACTTGTATCACAATGGAATCTGAATATCCCCTATAAAAAAACTGTCTTTTTTCAGCACAGGGTCAACAAGACTGAATAAGGTTTAATATCACTACTGTCCCAACGTTGAACAGAAAGAGCGGCGCAAGAGCTTGAAAATAGTGACACTAAGGAGCACCGGAGGATTTTTCGATTTGAAAATGGAACCAACTGATCGCCATACTTCCGCAATAAAGTGGAAGGAGACGGCACATGAATATTGGCAAGACCATTTTCTCTCAGCTTATGGAGTTTATTCCAGCCTACGAATTTCAGAAATGCGTGGAGCAATACAACGGCAATTACAAGGTAAAGACCTTTTCCTGTTGGGACCAATATTTGTGTATGGCCTTTGCACAACTCACGTATCGGGAGAGCCTCAGAGATATACAGGTGTGTTTACGAGCGGCTCAACAAAAGCTCTATCACATGGGCATCCGTGGCAAGGTTTCACGCAATACTCTGGCAAATGCCAATCAGGTGCGAGATTGGAGAATATATGCTGATTTCGCACAAGTGCTTATTAAGTCGGCCCGCGATCTCTACAGAAACGACGACTTTGGTTTGCAACTGGATCAAACAGTATACGCATTGGATGCTACAACTATCGATCTTTGTCTCTCACTATTTCCTTGGGCAAAGTATAAAAAACACAAAGGGGCAATAAAGTTGCACACACTTCTGGACTTGCAGGGCAACATTCCTACCGCAGTAATTGTTACTGAGGGGAAGGTGCAAGAGGTAACTATCCTCGATAAATTTCTTATAGAGGCCGGAGCTACCTACATCATGGACCGTGGCTATTTGGATTTTGCTCGATTTTATGCAATCCATCAGTCATCAGCGTTTTTTATCACACGAGCAAGACGCAATTTTGATTTCAGAAGGCTTTATTCCCGGCAGGTTGATAAAACAACCGGAGTGCAATGTGACCAAATTGTGCTAACGAATGGTCTCTATGCAAAAAAAGACTATCCCGAGAAATTGCGGCGCATTCGTTACTATGACGCTGATAACAATAAGCGCCTGGTTTTTTTAACAAACAATTTTACACTACCGGCAATTACTATTGCAGAACTTTATCGCTATCGCTGGCAGGTCGAACTGTTTTTTAAGTGGATCAAGCAGCATTTGAGAATAAAGGCATTTTATGGCACGTCAGAGAATGCGGTAAAGACACAAATCTGGATTGCAATTTCAGTCTATGTGCTTGTTGCCATCGTAAAAAAGCGGTTGAAACTACAACAAAGTCTCTACTCAATTCTACAGATTTTGAGTGTGACACTTTTTGAGAAAACGGCTATTTATCAGGCTTTGTCGAACGTAGATTATAAAGCAGAAGATGAAGCTCATTATAATCAGCTGTATTTACTGGATTAACGTTGGGACAGTAGTGGTTTAATATACATGTATATCACGCAGGAATTGAATCGCCTTAACGCGCAGCAGCGGGAGGCGGTGCTTCATACGGAGGGTCCGCTCCTGATCCTTGCCGGCGCAGGATCAGGGAAAACAAGAGTGCTCACTATCAGGACCGCCTATCTCATCCACAAAGGCATCCCGGCTAACCATGTACTGGCAGTGACCTTTACGAATAAAGCCTCCCGCGAAATGAAGGAGCGGGTCTCGTCCATTCTCAAAAGAGTAGCGGATCAAACTGCTATTACCCGCAGCAAAGGTCCGGTGATCTCGACGTTTCATTCGCTCTGCCTTGCCATTCTGCGCCGGGAGATCGAGCGCCTCGGCTACCGCAAGGACTTTACGATCTACGATACGTCGGACCAGCTATCTCTTTTGAGAGGCATCCTGACAGAGGTGAAGTTTGCCGACAGGAGCTTTAAGGTGGAGGATGTCATGGAACGTATCAGCAAATCCAAGAACGACGTGCCGGTAACAATAGATAAGCATGCATCAAAAAAGGCGAAAGAAGATGATATAGACAACATCTCGGAGTACCTCTATCCCAAATACCTTGAGGCTCTGAAATCCTTCAATGCCCTGGATTTTGATGATCTTATCCTGTTCACCCTCAGACTATTCAGGGAACATCCCGAAGTACTAAAGAAATATCAGGACAGGTTCAGGTATATCATGGTGGACGAATACCAGGACACCAACCGTGCGCAGTATGATTTCGTCGGCCTTCTCGCAGGCGAGAGGAAAAACCTCTGCGTAGTGGGCGACGACGACCAGTCCATCTATGCCTGGCGGGGCGCCAGCCTGAGCAATATCCTCGATTTCGAGCAGGACTTTCCTGGAACGACTGTGGTGCGACTTGAGCAAAACTATCGCTCATATGGGAACATCCTAAAAGCTGCCAACGGCGTCATCAGGAGCAACCAACGGAGGATGGAGAAGTCCCTGTGGACAAATCAGGCAGACGGCCCGGAAGTGATGCTGTACAAGGCATCCGGCGGTGACGAAGAGGCTGAATGGGTGGCAAGCCGCATCCAACAGATAAAGTATGAACAAAAACTTTCTTTCGAGGATTTCGCAGTGATTTACAGAGCCAATGTCTTTTCGAGGCAGTTTGAGCAGGCTATGCGGAAACTGTATATACCCTATTCGGTGGTGGGCGGCATGAGCTATTTCGAGTATAGGGAGGTAAAGGATATTGCCGCCTATCTGAGAATTATCGCCAATCCGCGCGACGAACTGAGCCTTCTCCGGATAGCAAACACACCCAAACGAGGGCTGGGGCCAACCACCCTCGGCAGTCTCTCGGACTTTGCGCGGCAGCAAAACATCACGCTCCTTGAGGCTTTTGTCAGGGCCGATGAAATAGACGGACTCACCGGCAAGCCTGCCGAAGCGGCGCAGGGCTTTGCAAAAATAGTAGAGAAGCACAGGAGTTTGTTTGAAACGAACAAGGAGATGGCCGCAACTCTGAGAGAGCTTACCTCGGAGATAAACTATCGCGACCATATCCAGGGACTCTACAAAACTCCCAATGCGGTCTCACAGCGCCTTCAGAATGTCGAAGATTTCATCGAAACCCTTGCGCATTTCGAAAAAAGGAGGACTCCCCGACACTCCAGGCGTTCCTCGAAACGCTGGCGCTCACAGATCTCCTTAAAGACAAGGAGGAGCGAAACGGAAACGGTGTTACTCTCATTTCCTTCCACTCTGCAAAAGGACTGGAGTTCCCGGTGGTATTTATTGTCGGCGTGGAAGACGATATCCTTCCACACAAAAAGTCCATCTATGAGCCTTCAGGTCTGGAGGAAGAGCGCCGGCTCTTCTACGTAGGCATAACGCGCGCCATGAAGGAATTATACGTCTGCTATGCGGGCCATCGAATACGCTATGGCAAAAGCACACCCTGCAACGCCTCGCGTTTCCTCGACGAACTACCGGAAGATGCGATCAGGAGAATCGATGGAGAGGATGAAAGCGATGTAATAGATGAACAAGAGGCGGCGAAGTCATTCTTCTCAAACATTAAGAACATGCTGGGAGATTGAAGGACATGAAAGAGCCCAATATTTTGATTATCGCGAAAGAACTTGAGATACAGACCCTGCAGGTCAAGGCCACAGCCTCTTTGCTTGAGGATGGGGCAACGGTGCCTTTCATTTCAAGATACAGAAAAGAAGCCACGGGCAGCCTCGACGAGGTCGCTGTCGCCGCCATCAGGGATAGGCTTGAACAACTGGACGAACTGGACAAGAGGCGTTACGCCATTTTGAAATCGCTGGAAGAACGGGGACTGCTTACAGAGGAGTTGAAAGAGAAGATCGATCAGGCGGGGTCTGTCACAGTCCTTGAAGACGTCTATCTCCCCCTCCGTCCGAAGCGCCGCACAAGAGCAACGATAGCAAAGGAGAAGGGTCTCGAACCCCTTGCTGCAATTATATTTGAACAGGAAGAGCTGGGCATAGAAGGCGCGGCGGCCTCGTTTATAGACACCGAAAAAGGTGTCGCCTCCGTGGAAGAAGCACTGGCCGGCGCGCGGGACGTCATAGCCGAATGGGTGAGCGAGGACCAAAGGGCAAGGGAAAGGATGAGGGAGCTCTATTGGGCTAAAGGCGTTATACGGTCGAAGATCATCAGCGGTAAAGAGGAAGAAGCGATCAAGTACAGGGACTATTACGAATGGGAGGAGCCTATATCAAAAGCCCCTGCACATAGAATCCTTGCGATACGCCGGGGTGAGAGCGAAAAGTTTCTCATTCACCGCGTATTGCCGCCCGAAGACGAGGCGCTCTCCCTGATGGAGTCTTTATTCGTAAAAGGTAACGGCAAAGCATCGGAGCAGGTCAAGATGGCTGTTCATGACAGCTACAAAAGACTGTTGTGTTTCTCCATCGAGGGCGAGATTCGTCTTGCCGTCAAGAAGCGAGCGGATGAAGAAGCTATAAGGGTCTTTGTCGAAAACCTCAGACAGCTACTGCTTGCCCCGCCTTTGGGCAGAAAGAACGTCATTGCCGTTGACCCCGGTTTCAGGACAGGCTGCAAGGTGGCATGTCTCGACCGGCAGGGGAAACTGCTCCATAACGACACCATCTTCCCCCATTTCGGCAACAAGGGCGCTTCTGAGGCGGCCGGGAAAGTGAGGGAACTGTGCGTACGATTCGGCATAGAGGCGATTGCGATAGGCAATGGGACTGCAGGCAGGGAAACAGAGGCTTTCATTAAGGGCATAGGCCTTCCCGTGGAGATCAAGGTTGTAATGGTAAATGAAAGCGGGGCGTCGATCTATTCGGCCTCTGATGCTGCCCGGGAGGAATTTCCGGACCATGACGTGACCGTGAGAGGTTCGGTTTCGATAGGACGCCGGCTTATGGATCCACTCGCCGAGCTGGTGAAGATAGATGCCAAATCGATCGGCGTGGGCCAATACCAGCATGACGTGGATCAGGCTGCCTTGAAGAAAAGCCTTGACGATGTCGTAATTAGTTGTGTCAACGGCGTGGGGGTTGAGGTCAATACCGCAAGCAGGCAGCTTCTCACATATGTTTCCGGACTGGGGCCGCAGCTTGCAAAGGGTATTGTGAATTACAGGGACGAACACGGCCCCTTCATGTCCCGCGAGGAACTAAAAAAGATTCCGCGCCTGGGGCCTAAGGCATTTGAGCAGGCGGCCGGATTCCTTCGCATTCGAGACGGGGAAAACCCGCTGGACAGGAGTGCGGTGCACCCGGAAAGCTATCATATAATTCATGCTATGGCGCGGGACATCGGCTGCGGGTCAGACGACCTGATGCGTGACGGTGACCTCAGAAGGAAGATCGATCTCTCGCTCTATGTGACAGATAAGGCAGGAATCCCCACCCTTAACGACATAATGTCCGAGCTCGCAAAGCCTGGACGGGACCCGCGACAGCAATTCGAGGCCTTCGAGTTTGCCCCCGGGATAACAAAGATCGAAGATGTCAGACCGGGAATGAAACTGCCAGGCGTTGTAACCAATATCACGGCTTTTGGGGTTTTTGTGGATGTCGGCGTTCACCAGGACGGACTCGTCCACATCAGTGAACTTTCCGACAGATTTGTGAAAAACCCTGCCGAAGTGGTGAAGGTCAATCAGAAGGTAACTGTAAACGTAATTGATGTGGACCTTCAGAGAAAGCGCATTTCTCTCTCAATGAAAAGCGCGCAATCAAAGACAGAAGTTCCACGCAAGCCGGAAGACTCAAAAAAAGCTGACTGAGGCTCATATTGCATGAAGGAAGAAACTACACTTTCATCCAGGATCTCATCAAAGTTTGCCGGCAAGAGTCTCATGGATTTCCTCACCCGGCGCTTCAAGTATCAGACCCGCGAAGAATGGAAGTTGATAATTGGACGAGGTAAAGTGACGGTCAACGGGAAGGCAACAGCATCCGATCATCTCCTGGAAAAAAACGATATTGTGGCGTATTCGGATGTTCGTAGCGAACCCCCTGTTGATATAAATATACAAATTATGCATGAAGAAGAAACCTTTCTTGTTGCAAATAAACCTGGCAACCTGCCGTCGCATTCCGATGGTGCCTACATCAAGAATACTTTAATTTTTCTATTGCGAGAAAGAATGGCAGGCAAGGGCTTTCATGGCGTCATTCATCTTGCGCATCGCCTGGATCGGGAAACAAGCGGTATAATCGTTGCGGCAAAAGCAGAAATAGCACACCGGTCGCTCTTGCAGCAATTTGAAGCCGGAACAGTGGGAAAGGAGTATATTGCTGTAGCCCGTGGAGTAATCAATGACGATTCCTTTGAGGTCAAAGGTTTTTTAGTGCCTGATAGTGACAGTTGCATCTCGATAAGAAATAAAGTCGTATTCGATGATTGCCCGGGCGCCAAATATTCCGCCACTACTTTTGATGTAATGGAACGTTTTGCATCTTCCACGATGGTCAGGTGCAGGCCGGTCACCGGCAGAACAAACCAGATCAGGGTTCATCTGGCATATGCCGGTCATCCCTTGGTGGGTGATAAGTTATATGGAAGAACTGACGATGAATTCCTTGCGTTTGTAAAAAATGTCAAGAGTGGCTGTTACGATCTGCTTCCATGGCAGGAAACCCCGCGGCACCTTCTGCATGCCTCACGGCTGATCATAAATCATCCGATATCCGGCGAGTTGCTTGCATTCGATGCGCCCCTACCGGAAGATATGGGATCATTTATCCGGAATAATCGCTCCTGATTGATATTAATGGCCCTGAAATAGCTCGAGAGCTCAGTAATCCTCGCCGGACAGCGATCATTCACGATAGAAGATTTCTTTTGAAAACTGATACAACCTGATCGGACATTCGGGCATGGCATTCCCATTGTCCGTTTTTGGATAATTCAAGCTTATTGGAAAACCGGAACCGACAATGCTGTGTTGCACTCGTCATATTTTATTGGAAATATCTTATAATTGTTTTATCGCCTTAGCTATCCCGAAGCGTTCCTCTATGCCTTCGGCAGCGTTTACCCAGTCCTGAAGGTGTTCTTCGTCATAAATCATGGAAGATAAATAATCGGGGCGAGAGGATTTGAACCTCCGACTCCACGGTCCCGAACCGTGTGCGCTACCAGGCTGCGCTACGCCCCGTCTTAAAAGCAGGTTATAGGTTATAGGTGATAGGTCATAGGTAAGGAAACTGCTTTTTCCTATTACCCATGACCTATGACCTATTACCTGTTTCTATACGTTTTCCACCATCTCCCATACTCCGCAGGGACAGATACCTGCGCAGAAGCCGCAGCCGATGCACTTATCTTCATCGACCGCATATTCATATGCCCCGCCTTCATGCTCGATTCTGCTTATGGCCCCCCAGTAACAGGTGGCCTCGCACATATGGCAATCGCGGCATGTGGCGCATGACATGCATTTGTTGGCCTCTTTTTCAGGCTGGAAATCTCCCGTGCAAACATCATAGTATTCCTTCTTGATGCGATCGTAAGGAATGACCTGTTTGATCTCCGGCTGGCGCGGCGCGTGCATCAATTGATAGTGTATGGTTTCCGCAGCAAGTCTCCCCTGGCCGATGGCATGAGTTACAAGCCCGAGAGCTGTTGCATCACCTATCGCAAATACTTTGACATCAGAGGTCTGTCCGATCTCATTGACCGCAACCCAGCCTCTCTCAGTATGGATGCCCTGCGGCAGAAAGTCGAGTATGGGTGTGTCACCGACAGAAATTACCACAAGGTCTGCTTCGAGTGACGAGCCGTCCTTGAAATAGAGCATCTTTTCCTCATCGCTGTACCGGTCGGTGAACTTGGGCCATAGGACCTGCGTCCCCTTGGCAATTGCAGTTTCCATTTCCTTGCCGAAGGCCGCGGGCTTTTGGATGTCTACTGCTATTACAGAATCGGCGCCATAATTATATGCCTCGGAAGCGGCATCCATGCCGACATTGCCTGCACCGATTACCACGACTTTACGCCCTTTCAGGTCAGGGAACTTCCCGCTGTTAATGTCCCTGAGAAAGTCATATGCGGATACGGTGTGCTCAGAACCTGGAAAGGCAATGACCCTGGGTTTGTTGGCGCCGACTGCAATCACAACCAGTTCGTGGCTTTTATAAATTTCATCAAATTTATTCAGGTCTACCTGTGTGTTCAACCGGACGTTTACCCCAAGCTCATTGAAACGGGAAAGCTCCTTTTCGAGGATGGTATGAGGCAGGCGTTCTCTCGGAATGCAGAGTTCGACTTTGCCGCCCAGTTTGCCGGTTGATTCGTACAGGTCAACCGTATGGCCTTTGAGGGCGAGCTGCCAGGCCGCACTAAGACCCGCGGGACCACCGCCAATGACTGCCACGGTGTGGTTCGTCGGTTTCTCTTTTTGGGGAACGGGCAGATCCAGGGCAAGACTGCCCAGCTTATCGATCTGCAAAGGCTTGTCAATCTGGCCCCTCGTACAGCTTTGCATGCAGAGGTTGGGACATATCTGGCCGCACACAGTTGCAGGGAGAGGACTGTAACGCAGCACCAGTTCGAGGGCCTCCTGGAGCAGGCCCTGCCGTATCAGTGTTGCCCTTTTATGAGATGGAATACGGGTCGGGCAAGCATACACACAGGGTGGATTGTATTTTTCATTTGTCCAAACCGGTTTATTGCGCCTGTCTGTTCCGGTAGTGATATAGGGGAGCAGGGTGAGTTCATGGTCGAGATATTCCGCAAAGATGCCGCCCTGTCCTGTCTCCTTTTCCCACATGCTCTTCCTGAAATCGGTGGTCGATATCTTCAGCCATTTCCTGGAGCGTTTCTCCTGTGGTGTATAGGCCATGAGTTTTTTCCAGTCTCCGGCTGTGTGCGTCAACTCTTTGTAGTAGGACAGCCGGTCAATGGCTTCGAGATAGGGCTTCATATTGGTCTTGAGCCATTCCCAATCCTGCGGTGCGAGGTCGAGCAGTTTTACGTCTTTTTCGCTGTACCCCTGTATCGGACCGCGGAAATAGATAGTGCCGCCCACCATTCCTACGCATGGGCGATAACCGAGGATATTTTCAGGGTTCCTGGAATTGACACCGCACACTACTGCAATGCCGCCGGCTTTGAACTCGGCAAACGAGTCCCCCACATTCCTGAAGTACCACGATTGGGGGGGATCAAGGCGGGGATTGTGCTTTGTCATGGTGTCGCACCGTGCGCCGCCGCTGCCCTGCACATACAATATGCCCTGGGCGGCAGCATTGAAGGCGCCGTTAGTGACGTCACCCAACACTGTTATCTTTGCGCCGCAGTTGAGCCATCCTGCATCATCGGAGGCGCTCCCCTTTAAGAGAATCTCTGTTCCGGGCATCCCCATGCTGCCGAGCCGCTGTCCGGATGTGCCTTCCACAGTAATAATGACCTTATAGCTTTTCGGCCAGATCCTGCCGCCTATGCCGTGCTGTCCATCAGCTATGATGCGAAATTCACGTGTACCGTCCTGCACCGCCTGCTGCATCTGTTCTTCGAGTATGCGTGACGATAGCCTATTACCGTTCACAATGCCTTTTATAATGACAATCTTATTATTTGTCTTTTGGCTTATGCCCCTTGCCCCTCTGCCATCTGACTTCTGTTTCTTAGCAGGCATAACTTATCCCCAACCTCTCTGCCATTGCTTTATCGTCGACGCTCAATCCGTCGGACATGCCGATAGGAAGCTCGGTGCTCCTGCCCATAGGAGCAAAGATCTTCCGCAGTTCAACGTCGGCAGACTTAAAGACCTCCACCACGCGTTCCGCAACTTTATCAGAATCAAGCCTGCGGTAGAGCTTCGGGTCCTGGGTGGTTATGCCACGAGGACATTTTCCCGTATTGCAGAGATTGCAGCGGTTGTATTCGTCGCCGAAGCAGTCTGCCGCCGCCTGCATTATGTATTTGCCGACAGAAACCGCAGATGCGCCGAGCATAATTAGCGCGGCCGCATTTGCCGCCAGGTTGCCTTTCTTGCCCACGCCGCCTGCCGCTATCAGCGGGAGTTCATTCTGTTTGCCCTGTTTAACAAGGTCCAGATAACACTCGCGTATATTGGAGGCAATAGGGTGGCCCATTTTGTCCATTGATACATTATATGCGGCGCCTGTGCCGCCATCCTCACCATCGATCGAGAGGGCCGCTGCAAATGGGTTCCGTGCGAGATTGTTCAGGACCGCCTTTGCAGTCTTTGTCCCCGAGATCTTCGGATACACAGGCACTCTGAAGCCCCACGCCATCGACATCGACTGGATCATCTTTGCCACCGCTTCTTCGATAGAGTACTTTGTCTGGTGTGTGGGAGGTGAAGCGAGATCGACAAACTGTGGGACACCGCGTATCTTCGAGATAAGCTTCAAAACCTTCTGCGCCATAAGCAGGCCCCCGTCTCCGGGTTTTGCGCCCTGGCCGTATTTGATTTCAATTGCAGCAGGGTCTTCGACCATGTCGGGCAGGGCATGTATGATTTCATCCCATCCGAAATAACCCGAAGCGATCTGTATAATGAAATACTTGAGGTATTTTGACCTCAACAGCCGGGCAGGCATGCCCCCTTCACCGGATGCCATCACTACAGGCAGTCCTTCAATCTCGTTCAAATAGGCAACACCCATGGCGAGTCCTTCCCACATAGGCGGGGAAAGGGCCCCGATGGACATGCTGCCTATCATGATAGGGAATATCTCGCGCACAGGCGGAATGAACTTGCCGCTGCTTTTATCGATTTCGAGCGTGCCGTCATGCACGGAGAGCGGCATTTCTTCGGGCGGCAGTATTCTGCCCAGCAGAGACCTTATGCGGAATTCATGTCTTCCGGCGTCGAGAGCGGGGTCGGTAAGCATCGAAATCCTGGTGAACTTCAGCCGGTCGAGCGTAGAAACGGAAGGGTCGTTTCTCCTGCCGCCGCGCTTATAGGCATCGCCGCCTTTGTTCTTATAGTGGAGTAATTTGTTTTGAGGGTTCAACTCCGGTTCAATTGCTTCATTGGGGCAGACCAGCGTGCAGGTCCCGCAGCCGGTGCAGTATCGCTCCATGTCGGTTACCTGCTCCACTACCTGAGTGGTCATCCTTGCTGTTACCGGAGCCGGCGTCGGTCCTTCGGACCTGACAACTCTCTGAACTTTCACCGAGGGGACTATAGCCTTGACCGGGCATACCGCAGTACACCTGCCGCACCGTTTGCAGCGGTCGTCACGCCACCGGATTATATAAGGGAGCTCTCTCAGTGAGAGCTGATGATTATGGTCTAATATTGACCCTGCAGCTGGTTCCATACCTTTACCTCCTCAGCCTGCGGTGAAACGATTACCATATCGTATTTCATCGGGAATATGTCTTTGCTCTTGTCCCGTTTGGGCACCGCACTGTCTACTCCGCATTCTTCGGACATTAATGCATATCTTCCTTTAGTGCCGCCCACTGTGCCGGGCCTCAGCTTTTTTGAGTCGTGCACCATGAAGCAGGCGCCGTCAGGGGTGAAGCCTATGATAACGTTCGGCCCGTCTATGCAGAGTGAACGCATGGATTGCTTCATGAGTCTCAGGGCATCCCTGTCGTGCCGCTGCTCAATATCGGCGGCTTTGAGGGGGGTTATAATATCCTTATAATAAGGCACCGGCAGATGCAGCTGCCTTACCGCGTAATGCAGTATATGGGTAAACACCTCGCTGTCGCTATTATATCCCATGTAACCGGGGAAGCCCCTGCTCGAAAGGAATTCTCTTATGGGTACAAAAGCGGTATTTTCGCCGTTTGTCATGGAAGAAAAACCCTGTATGAAAAAAGGATGGCAGGCATAAAGATAAATTGCGTAGTTGGTGTTCTGTCTTCCCTGGGCAAGAATAATTTTGGCTTTAAGCCTGTCGTCGTCAAGCCCCCAAAAGGCGGCCACCTGGAGCGGGTCACCCACCTCTTTTAATGTAAGAACATCCGGATAAAACGAAAAGACGAATATCGACTCATCGGGCTCGCCGATTTTCCGGAGTGCCAGGCGAGTGTCCATGAGAAGGTCCTCTTTTTCCCGGACCTGTTTGTTTCTGAAGGCAGCAGGATAGTCATAGGCGCGGGCAAAATAATAATCGCGCGGGGTAATCCCTTTAACAGGTGTTATTTTAGGATTCCATTCATACTTGAGGGCAAAGCCCTTCTTTTTCATGAACTCGTCAAGAGTCTTTTTGCCGGCAATGGAGCAGATGCCTGACATTACCGGAAATTTCTTCAGCTTCCCGAACGCCCCGCCGAGGTCTTTGAGCATGAGGCCGAGGCCGGAGCCGTCATGACCTTCTTTCATTGTTTCAAGGGCAAGAATAGGCTCCATCGGCGAGATGTACTCATTTGATGTAATAGCGGCCAGTCTGCACATATCTTTTCAATCCTCTTTAATCTAAATGTGGCTTAAATGTTTGATATTTAAAGCCCGTCTTCACATTTTAAAATTTTGGCCGGTGATAAGTCAATTTGGACCGTGACGGGCAACTTAGCAGCAGAAGCGACATTAAAGTTCCTTTCCGCACGAAAATCGCGATTGACAGCGGCCGCAGGACTGAGATAGACTTTTCATAGATAAAACGGAATAAGCGGGGCAACTCACCCTAATTTATTTTATGCGAGCCTGTTTCTTCAATCTTCCCCGAAATATCATGAAATGCTTTGAAGGCCATAATCTCCTTTGGCATCTCCTGGCGTCTATTCTTACATGCATATGCGTGACCTCGGGCTTTGACTGGCTCTGGTTCGAATCCTCCAGAAGCCCTCTTTTAAGATCACTGCTTTTTCCGGCTGTCAGGCTTGGCAGCCGGCTGCCGATTATCTTACCGCTCACCCTTTATGTTTCGGGCAAAGTGAGCAAGAATTTGAAATCCGTGAATGCAGCCTTCGCTTTAGGCCAATCAGTTCTCATTGGTTTGCTCATTGCCGCCTTTTACAAAGCGTTTACAGGGAGAGTGCATCCGCCAAGGCTGCTTGCGCCGGATACTATCGATATCAGCCGCGAATTTCGGTTTGGATTCCTGCGCGGCGGAGTTTTTTGGGGCTGGCCGTCCTCTCACACCACCATTGCTTTTGCAATGGCTGTAACGCTGCTGATGCTGTATCCGAAAAATAAGATTGTAAGATCCCTCGCAATTCTTTACGCGCTCTATATTGGATTCGGAGTATCTATGACCATTCATTGGTTTTCAGATTTTATGGCAGGCGCCATTATCGGAACAATAATCGGGGTTGTTGTGGGAAAAAGTTTTCGTGATTGCCGGTCTGTCCTGTGAGGCGTATTCTCCATATGGACATGGATGCTTTTTTTGCCGCTGTAGAACAGCAGAGGCATCCGGAGCTGAAGGACAAGCCGGTAGTTATCGGGGGATCCGGAGACCCCACGCAGAGGGGAGTGGTCTCGACCGCCAACTATGCCGCAAGAAAGTATGGCATCCACTCTGCCTTACCTCTAAGGACCGCTTATAAGCTCTGTCCCCAGGCTGTGTTCCTGCCCGTGGACATGGAGGAATATAGCAGGGTTTCCGCAATCTTTAAAAATGTCCTCCGTCACTTTAGCGCTGTTATGGAAGATGTCGGGATAGACGAAGCATTCCTTGACCTGACGGAAAGTGATAAGCCCTCTGAGGAGATTGCGAGGGAAATTAAGGAAGGTGTCAAGGAGGCAACAGGACTGACCTGTTCTGTTGGTATTGCTCAGAACAAGCTTCTTGCCAAAATAGCCTCGGACATGGAGAAGCCTGATGGACTGACCATCATCACCGGGGAGGACATAGAGAGCCGCATATGGACCTTGCCTGTAAGGAAACTGTGGGGAGTCGGTCCCAAGACCGAGGCTTACCTGAAGGGGATTGCGATCCATACCATAGGTGAGCTTGCCGCCGTCCCCCTGGAAAAACTGATTGAGCACCTCGGTAAGTCCTATGGCAGGTATCTTTACGATGCCTCCCGGGGCATAGATGAAAGTCCCCTTGTGACGCATTGGGAGCCTAAAACCATAAGCAGAGAAACGACATTCCAAAATGATACCGACCAGTGGCAGACCATCGCCAGGAACCTGGCCGAACTGACGCGGGAGACTGTCAGGGAATTAATGGAAGGGGAGCACAGCTGCAGGAATGTTACCGTGAAGATACGGTTCAGCGATTTCAAAACCCACACGCGGGCAACAACACTTGCCGCGCCGACCGATAATCTGGAACTTATACGGAAGGCCGTTTTTTATTGCCTGGGCAATTTTGACTTGAAAGGCAAAAGGGTGAGGCTTGTAGGAGTGAGACTGGGGGTATCGGCAAAGGTATAAATTACCGTTTCAGGATACCATCCAGGATCTCATTGAGGTTGCTGCACAGTCTGAAACCACTATCACGATAAGCAAGGTTCCATGGGAACAACAGCCCGGTGGCTAAAGCTCCGCTCTCTACGGCTTTTTCCAATACCCGTGGGGAATCGTCCACCACCACATCAGTGCCATTAATGAATAAACTGGTCTTATGATAGGACAGGTGTATGTCGTCATAAACCAGGCCGTGCTTATCAAGCCATCTCTCTGTCGGGCTCATATACTCAGGAGAACGATGACTCGCTATAGTGATATGGTAGCCATGTTGTTTCAGCGCAGAGAGGAAGCCCCTGGCTTCGGGATAAGGCTGAAACTTGTCGCTGTCCTGGTTTAGATGAATAGCATTTACCGCCTTGTAGAACTCCTGCTCGGTACAATATCCCTCCCAAATTTCCCAGTTAGTCCAGCTTTCAGGAGGCGGAAATTTCTCGTTGATCTTTCTCAGCTCCCCGTAAAAGGCATCACAAAACTGCCACAAAGTATTGTCTATGTCTATGATCGCGGTTTTGTTCATAACGACATTATAACCAAAACCGGCAGCGGATGGCATTAAATGCGTTTATCGCTGTCCGCCGCCTGGCGCTATGGCTTCAATTTATTTCTTTTATTCTCATACATGGATTTATCAGCCCGCGTCAAAAGCTCGTCCATTGAACATGGATTCGACGGATCGTAGTATGCTGTCCCGACACTTACTGAAAGCTTGCAGGCGGGGTTAACCCCGCCATTATAGCTCTCAACATCTTTCATGAAACGCTCAATAATTTTCCCGACCTGGTCTTCCGAAGTTCCTATCGGGACAACAACAAACTCATCACCCCCTATGCGGGCAACAACATCGGAATCACGAAAACATTCCTTCATGACAGAAGCGCATCTTCTTATGGCCTTATCACCTTCCTGGTGACCGTATAAGTCATTAAATTGTTTCAGATTGTCGAGGTCGGCATAAAGCATGTAAATCCCCTTGCCCTCTCGTTTGGATAATTTTAGCTGCTGTTCACAAAGGGTATAGAATCCCCGACGATTCAAAAGTCCCGTGAGTTCATCGGTAATCGACATGCTGTATAATTTTTCTTCCAGTCGCTTGCGATCGGCGAAGTCCCGGGATGAATGGACAACCTGCACAATCTCGCCCTTTGCGTTCCTTATCGGGGATGCAGTAACCTCGACATATCTTTTCTCACCGGTTGCGGCATAATGCGTGTGTTCTGTTGCAATAGGCACGCCCTTTTCTACGGCGCCTGTGAGAGGGCATCTATCGTCGGGAGGAGAGCACACATCCTGCCTCTTATGCGTCACTTCGTAACAGGTCCTGCCTATGACCTGTGATTTTTCTTTAATCCCGTACTCCAGCATAAAGGCATTGTTAACATCCACTATAGTAAAATCACTGACATTAATGATAGAGATGCAATCGGTCATGTTGTCAAGAATGGCCCTGGTAAATTCATAAGTGCGGTTGAGCTTATTTGCAACCTCAGCATCAAAAATTCTTATGATTTTTATTATCGAAACCGCGATAAGCAGCGCGCATGCGGCACGAAAAAACTGGACAGGAATCCGCGCAACAGATAAAAATGAATCTGCATTTAAATATGAAGACGGAAATAAATTTACTTTGTCGACTATCAGCCCGCCGAAAACACCATATGCAAGAAACAATACGCCGCCTGAAATAAAATATCGTTTTACCTTTAAAGCGTCGAAGTCTCTTTTTTTCCAGCTTATAATAAAAAAGAAATCCCAGGCCCGTGAGAACAGCGCCGGGAAACCCAAGAAGATATCTGATCAAAACGCCGCTGGTCTCAATAAAAGCTACGGATTCCAGACTGTGAATAAACATAAACAGTACGACAGCGGAAAGCAAGACCCAATCCAAAAAAAAAGCAACCTTCCTTTGCAACAGGGGATGTTTGGTGACAGCAATTCTTAGAAGTCGTAACCCGAACTCAAAAAGGAAAATGAAGGAAGTGATAAGACAAAACAAACCAATAAATTGCAACGCAGGAGTTTTCCCTTTAATTATTCCCCACATGTCCAGGAATTCGTTGATACCGTGAGTGATCCCAAATGCGGCCAGCAACCACAGGATACCTGCGAGCGGATATTTACTCTCTTTACGGAGCTGGACCAGAAGGGCAACTCCCATTACTACAAAAGAGAGACCATAGGCGAAAAAGACAACATCCATATGATGCCAAAAAAAATCCATCTCGATAAAATATACCACTTAAGATGGAATAAAAACTATCTTCCCGAAGGGTGGATGCCCGATTAAGAACTTCGGGCATGACAGATTACGATATGCGCGCCTTAACTTATGATCTTATTAGTAATAGACCACGTATTGGCCTAACGTTATAAAATTGATATAATCTATTTGTACGGTGTGTACGGGCAAACTTATGGAAAGGAAGGAGGTGGTTAGGATGAAAAAGGCGCTGACGGAAAAAGCCCTGATTCAAGAGGCTGCTTTTTGGGATATGCTTAAAAAAGTAACCAGAGAAAATCCTGGGAAGACATGTCACAAGTGAAAGAGTTGAAAGAGTTGAAGTTGCCGGTCGGCAACGAAAAACAGGCAGATATGAATGATAAATCCCTGTGATATCGGTACGATCATCATATCTGTCTGCATCTTCTTTTATACTTAAAATCATTAGTGTCCGGTTAAGAACTGTATAAATCCAATTGGTTTTGGATTTTGTTTAAATTTTGTAAGTAGTCGTCGCCCTGAAGCGCTTGCTGCAAGGGCATTTTCTCGAAAATAGTCACCGAGAGAATCTGTAGCAAAGTGTAGAGCGATGCTTCGAGACTGAGACGTTTCTTTATGATGGCTATAAGGATGTAGGTGATGACGGCAATCCATATCTGAGTTTTCACCGCGTTTTGAGAGGTGCCGTAAAATCTTTTTATGCGAAGGTGCTGTTTGATCCATTTGAAGAATATCTCTACTTGCCACCGTGCTTTGTAGAGAGAGCAAATTGTTAAAGCAGGGAGTGAATGTTGATTGGTAAGGAACACCAGCTTTTTTCCTGTTTCTGCATCTTTGAAGCGGATACGCCGTATGTGAGCCGGATATTGCCGATGACTGTAGAATCCGTTCAGGACGATGCTCTGATCGCAGATGACTCCTGTGGAGCGATCTGTTGGAGCCGAATAGAGACGGCGAGCGTCGAGGTTGGATTTGGCACGTGTCACGAAGAAACTGCCGGCTTGATGCAGTGTGTAAAGACGGGAGAAATCCATATACGCTCGATCCATTATGTAAAAAGCTCCAGGCTCCGGAATAAGCAAATCCAGAATATTCATGTCGTGCAATTTCCCATCGGAAATATGAATAAAGCTTGGGATAGCGCCTCTGAGGTCCAGTAGAGTATGAACCTTTACCGCTGCTTTGGAAGAACGAAATGGAGCCCACGGAAACATCGACAGGCAAAGGTCGATAGTGGTGGAGTCCAGTGCATAGACAGTGTTGGACAACTCGACTCCAAGACTCTCGTTGGCATAAAGCTTTCTTGCCTGAGAGATCAACCGTTGGGCGAAATCGGCGTAGATACGCCAGTCGCGGGATTCGTTGGCATCGGCCAGCGTAGAGCGAGAAATTGGTTCTTTGATTCCCATATGATAAAGTTTGGATGTTTGAGCAGACAGGCACGCTTCGATATCCCGAAGGCTCTCTCGATAGGTCAGTTGAGCAAAGGCCATTACCCGAAACTGCTCGGCACAACGCAATGTGCGAACGCGATAGTCGCCGTTGTAGCGCTCCACAATACGATGAAAAGTGCTCCATGGCAGAAAATCCATTACTTGTGCGAACAGGGTTTTGCCCGTATACATGGGTACCTCCGGAAATCTTGGTTTCCGAAGGATTGCCTATATGTGGATTCGAATTCAAGTCGTCACCACAAAAATAATGTAAAAAGGTTTTCGTATTCATGCTGTTATATACTATTAACATCATTTTAACCGGACACTAATGACTTAAAATAATAATTTATGTTTAAAACCTGAAACCGCACGGAAGCCAATGTCAATAAACAATCCTATGGAATTTTTCATTCAGTTGCATCTTACGGAGAGATGCAACCTTAAATGCACGCACTGCTACCAATCAGGAGAGAGTCCGTATGAAATGTCTTTAGCCGAGATACGAAGCGTAATAGGTGAAGTTTCTGATATGCTTGGGGAATGGTCAGCGGCCTATGATGTTACTTTTTCTTCCAGTTTTAATATCACTGGCGGTGAACCGTTTCTCAGACAGGATATTTTCGAGGTGTTGGAGGAACTCGCGGGACAAAGAATCGATGCCTATTTGCTTTCCAACGGGACACTCATAAATCGGGACAACGCTGAAGAACTTGCCTGGTTGGGAGTGAAAGGGGTCCAGGTTAGCATTGAAGGCCCTGAGAATATTCATGACGCAATAAGAGGCAAGGGGAGTCTGAACAGGTCTCTTACCGGAATAAAACATCTCCTTGACGCTGGAATAGAAGTGGCCATGAATACAACGCTTTCTGATATAAATGCCCCGTATTTTTCGGATGTGATAGCCCTTGCATCTTCAACCGGCGTTCACAAACTGGGATTTTCGAGGTTGGTGCCGTCCGGAAACGGGAGAAATTTATTAAATAAAATGCTTAAGAAAGAAGACCTGAAGGCTTTGTACAGCGAAATATTCTCCCTGGATACCGGCGGCCTGAAAATTGTCACGGGCGACCCCATAGCATCATATTTCAAAACACCGGCAGGGGAAGATGATAATAGCTCCTTCCCAACCGGTGGATGCGCGGCAGGCGTCTCGGGGTTGACGATCCTTCCCGATGGAACAGTAACTCCATGCAGGAGACTTCCTGTTCCTATTGGAAATGTGAGAACCGATTCCCTGAGGGAAATATGGTCAACATCAGGGGTTTTAAATGCGCTGAGAGACAGGTCCGGGTACGCCGGCAGATGCGGCAAATGCAAGAAATGGTCGGCGTGCAGAGGGTGCAGGGCAATAGCTTATGAATTTTCATGTTCTCAGGGAATAACGAATTATCTGGCAGAGGATCCGCAGTGCTTTCTGTCAGACTGATACAAGTGAAAAAGGAGGTATGAAATGGCACGATGGATTGTTGACCCTGATCACTCAGTAGCAGCATTTTCGGTCCGCCACATGATGATTGCCGATGTTAGGGGCCAGTTCAACAAAATCGCCGGGAGTATATATTTCGATCCTCTTAACATTGAGAACTCTTCAGTAGAGCTGACCATCGATGTCTCAAGTATTTTTACAGGAATACAGAAACGTGACGACCATCTGAGAAGCCCTGATTTTTTCGATATTGAGAAATATCCCGCCATTGCGTTCAAATCTATTGAGATAAATTCAGTCAACGGCAACAATGGAAAGGCGATTGGTAACTTAACTATCCGTGGTATAACACGTCAGATAATTGTCCCGGTTGAGTTTTCGGGTCCGGTAAAAGACCCCTTTGGTGACGGACTGAGCATGGGCTTTGCAGTATCAGCCACAATAAACCGCGAAGACTATGGGATTATGTGGAATCAGCCTATGGGGGGCGATGACATCATGGTCGGCAGAGATGTCCATCTTTTTATAGATGTGGAGGCTGATCTTGACACTGAATAGATTTGAAAGAATGCGGGGAGACATTTATGGAATATGATATGCCCCTTTTCAGACCTCCGTCCGAGGCGGGATCGCTGATCTTCCAGGTAACGCTGGGATGCTCGTGGAACAAATGTTTGTTCTGCGACATGTACAAGACCAAGAAGTTCCAGGTGCGCCCCTTCGGGGAGTTGGAGAGGGACGTTGTCGAGATGTCCCGGCAATATCCGGGAACGAAGAAGATCTTTCTGGCCGATGGTGATGCCCTGGCAGCGCCGGTCGATCATATCCTCAAGGCCCTCGAACTTATTAACCGGCGGTTCCCCGACCTCCAGCGCATCAGTACGTACGCCAGCCCCAGAAACCTCAAGAGTCTTACTCTGGATGAGCTGAAGATGTTCAGGGAGCGCAAGCTCGATATTCTTTACATGGGGATAGAGACAGGCAACGAAGAACTTCTCAGGAAGATCAGGAAGGGCGCCACCGGGAAGCAGATGATCGAGGGCTCCAAGAAGGCTATTGAAGCCGGACTGCGTATGTCCACGTTCATCATCCTGGGGTTGGGCGGAATGGAAGGGAGCTATGCCCATGCAAAGGACTCGGCCCATGTGGTAAACGGCATTGATCCCCAGTTCCTCGCCGCCCTCACGCTAATGCTGTGCCAGGATGAGAAGGAATACGAGGAGAAGGTCATGGGCGGAGGATTCAAGCTCATCGACATGAAGCAGTCCCTGCAGGAGCTCAGGTGGTTCGTGGAGGACCTCGAGCTCACGAGCTGCAAGTTCGGCACAGAGCACGCGTCCAACTACCTGTCCATCAGCAAGACGACCCTGCCTGAAGACAAGGAACAGGTCCTGCGCCTCATCGACCGGGCATTGAAGGACAGTTCCTCCGGCCTGCTCAGGCCGGAATGGTCCCGGGGACTCTGATAACAGAGATACATCCATCCTGAAACCACTCAACGCAAACTGTGGTATTCTATGCATTATGGATGTAATTACCTCACATATCAACACGGATTTCGACTCGCTTGCCTCTGCCATAGCGGTAAAAAAACTTTATCCCGATGCCGTCATTGTATTCCCGGGTTCAATGGAGAAAAAAGTGCGGGACTTCATCGACGCCTTTCAGCCGGTAGAGATAAAAAAGCTGAAGGATATTTCGCTGGATGAGGTCGGTCGGTTGATTATTGTCGATACCAAGCATCCCGACCGGATAGGCGCTTTTAAAGAACTCCTTTCCCGGCCAGGGGTCGAGGTGCATGTTTATGATCATCATCCTGCTACAAAAGAGGATATCAGAGGCAAGGTAGAGGTCATAGATACAACAGGCGCCGTTTCAACCGTTTTTGCCGAAATAATCCAGGCCAGGAAGATCCCTTTGACTACCCTTGAAGCTACTATCCTGTGCCTCGGGATCTACCAGGAAACGGGTTCGTTGATGTTCCCCTCGACTACTCCCCGCGATCTTATTGCAGCGGCGTATCTTATAAGGAAGGGCGCCAATCTCAATATTGTTTCAGATTTCCTTAAAGAGGAGATAAGCAGGGAGGAGTTCGCGCTTTTGAATGACCTTGTAAAGTCACTTGAAGAGGTAGTTGTTCAAGGGGTAAGGATCAAGATCGGAAAAGGCACAATGGAGGGGTTTGGCGATGTGGCGCACCTGGCACATCAGGTAATGAATATGGAAGAAGCTGATGCGGTCATACTACTTATAGGAATGGCTGATAAGATTTTGATGGTGGCGCGGAGCAGGGCCCCCGAACTGGACGCGTCCCGGATAATGGCCGAGTTTGGCGGAGGCGGTCATGAGACTGCCGCATCGGCAACCATAAAAGATGTGCCCTTTGAGATTGTGGAAGAGAAGCTCTCTAAGGTTCTCAGCAAACATGTACGCCCGGCGAAGCTGGTGCGTGATGTTATGACGACGCCCGTGATTGTTGTTCAGTGGGACAGCAGCATAAGCGAGGTCGAGCGCATGATGACCCGTTACGGGGTCAATGCGCTCCCCGTGGTGAAAGACGACCGTTACAAGGGAGTCATAACCAGGGGAGTGGTCGAAAAGGGGATCTTCCACGGGCTTGGGAGGAACAGGTGCGCTGACTTTGCAACAAGCGATGCCTTGACAACGTGGCCTGATGCGCCAATTTCAGAAATCGAAAAGGCGATGATAGAGCATAATCAGAGGTTTGTCACGGTGTTGTTTGAAGATAAGATTACGGGGGCGGTGACAAGGACGGATATACTCAGGTTGATGTATGAGGATTTTTTGAGAAAGAGCAGGGTGGCGGCGAGGGAACCCGGGACCAGTGATGCGTACAGCGGTTTCGGCAGGACCATCTCAAGGGTTCTCAAGGAAAAGTTATCGGCGCGTATTTATGAATTCCTTTTGCGGGCAGGTGAAGCCGGAGACGAACTCGGCTTTGGCGTTTATCTTGTGGGCGGCTGTGTACGCGACCTGTTGAGGGGTGTGGAAAGCCCTGATATTGATATTGTTGTCGAGGGAGACGGTATTTCTTTTGCCAGGACACTGGCAAAGGAAATGGGGTTAAAGGTCAGGGTGCACCAAAAGTTCGGCACTGCTCAGGTGTTGCTGGCGCCGCTGAAGATCGATGTCGCTACGGCGCGGACTGAATATTACGAGTCTCCCGCCGCACTGCCGAAAGTGGAGACCTCGTCGATAAAAAAGGACCTGTACCGTCGCGACTTTACTATCAATACTCTTGCAGTAAAGCTGAACAAAAAGAATTTCGGCCTCTTGCTCGATTTCTTCGGGGGGCAGCGCGATTTGAAAGAGAAGGTCATAAGGGTGCTCCATAATCTCAGTTTTGTCGAAGACCCCACAAGGGCTTTCAGGGCCATACGCTTCTCAGAGCGTTTTGGCTTCAAGCTGACAAAGCATACCGAGAATCTCATCAAGCTGGCACTGAGGATGAACATCTTCGGGAAACTTTCGGGGTCCAGGCTTTATGATGAGCTTATGCTTACCTTTATGGAGACCTATCCCATAAAGGCGCTGAAGCGGCTGAGCGATTACGGGCTGCTTAAGGTCATTCATAACAGTCTGGCTTTTTCCTCCGGGCTTGAAGAATTCCTACAGGCTGTTCATGATTCGATTTCGTGGTTTGACCTGCTTTTTCTGGAGGAGCGCTATGAGAAGGAGATGCTTTATCTGGCAGCACTGCTTTACAAACTGGACAAGGAGGACCGTGAATCCGCCCTTGACAGGCTTGCCGTCCCTCTGAAGCCAAGGGAGCATATCATCAAAACGCTGAATACAGCCCAGGGCATTTTGAGGAAGCTTAAAGCTGATAATCCGGTTGATATATACCATACGCTGAAAGACTGTGACATTGAGGCGATTCTTTTCAGTATGGCGCTGGCACATGACAGTGATAACAAAAAGGCCATATCGCGCTTCCTGCTGGAGCTGAGGGATGTGAAGCCCCTTGTTAAAGGCGGTGATCTGAAAAAAATCGGTATTCCCCCAGGTCCGGTATATTCGGAAGTGTTCCGGAAGATTGTCGATGAGAAGCTGATGGGCCGGCTTGCAACCAGAGAGGAAGAGCTTGCCTTTGTTAAAAACATTTACGGGAAGCCGCGCGGCACCGGCTGACGGGTGATAGTGTCAAAGTATCAGAGTGTCAAAGCAATACGAGTTAAGCTCATTTCGTCATACCCGCGGAGGCGGGTATCCATGGGCCTTTGAAAAGAATGGATTCCCGCTTTTGCGGGAATGACGGCTTTGACACTGTTTTTTTTAATCCTTTGCTGTGATACTCTGACACTTTTATAGCAGTTCCTGATGGGATTTTATTATTTCTTCTTTTCCCCCCTGAGCAATAATTCTCCCTTTTTCTACAACCATTATATGGGTAATTAAGGAAATTATTTCATCAAGATGATGGGTCGCCATAATGAGGGCCGTTCCTGAGCGCGAAACCTGCTCGATCAACGAATGGAAACCGGCGCGCCCGGCTCTATCCAGACCGCTGCAGGGCTCGTCGACAATGAGTATGTCGGGACTATTGGCCATAGCCCGTGCGATAAGGATTTTTCTCTGTTCCCCATATGACATTTCCGATAAGAACTTCTCGCTTAGATGCTGCAACTGAAAAAAGTCTATCCAGTGCCGGGCTGCATCTCTCTGGCCGGAGGTTGCTGCGCAATACAGGCCGACGCTTGAAAAGAAACCCGACACAACCGCATCGAATCCTTTGACATCGTAAGCGTAATCCCGCTGCAATTCAGGAGAAACTATTCCGATCCTTTTCCTGAGATCCCAGATGCCCGCGTTGTCCGTCCCCCCGAACCGCTGCACTTCTCCTCCGAGGGCAGGGTATACATCGCCGCATATCAGTTTAAGCAGAGTAGATTTGCCAGCCCCGTTTCTGCCGACGATCGCCCAATGCTCTGCCTTATGCATGACCCAGGAAATATCGTGCAATATTTTTTTTTGCTTTATACAGACCTCCGCATGCCTTATTTTTATCAAGAAGTTTCCTCTTCTGCTCCGGCGGCCTGAAGGCGGCGGGAGTTCGGTCATGTCCGGCCCGGAAGTATAGTGCACGCGCTCACCGGCAAGTACACGATCTTTTTCGCCCTGTTCAATTATTTTACCGTGGTCCATTATGAGGACATTGGTGATGGAGGGAATGAGTTCTTCGATACGGTGCGTCGCATAGAGTACAGGAGTGCCGGCTGCCGCTATTTCCTCGACCATATGCAGCAGCTTTCTCCTGGACGAGAAATCAAGGCCGTTGCAAGGCTCGTCAAGCGCCAGTACGGCAGGGCGTGCAACCAGGGCTCGTGCGATCAGGATTTTCCGCGCCTCGCCCTGTGACATTTCGAGGAAATCCTTACTGCCGAGATTGTCCAGTTTCATTGTGCGGAGCAATTTTGCTGCCGCGGTTTTCTGTTCCTCTGTCGGCTCCTGATGCAGCCAGGCACTGTCAAAAAAACCGGTGTACACCACCTCAAGGCCGCTCATGTTCAACTGGTTGTGGTGGTAGGCGTCATGCAGTTCCGCCGAAACGAGCCCAATGCGTTTTTTTATGCCTATCGGGCTTTCCTGCACGGCGCCGTCAAAATTGTATAGCCTCTTACCAGGGCTCCCGGGGTCCGGCCATAATTCACCCCTGATAAGCCTCAGAAGAGTGGATTTGCCGGTGCCATTGCCGCCGATGAGCGCCCAGTGCTCGCCTTGCCTGAGCTGCCAGGTAATACCTGACAAAAGCGTGCGCCCCTGAATCCTGACAACGGCGTTAGTTAAGGAAATGATGAAGTCGTCGCTTAATTGTGCTTCCAAGCTGACCCTCAACCTCTAATGTTTGTAGCAAATGTTTTTTTGGAGGGCTTCTCCCGCTGTCCCCGGGCGGATATTCCTCCATGATGTGCCTAGGGTCTGAATTGACCGGCCATCCCTGAGGAGGGTCCTGAGTTCAACGGCGTGCTGCATGTGTCGAAAGCAGTCGATTTCCATTATATTGACCGATTCTCTTTCGAGAAGATTATTTCCTGGATATGCGATCCAGACGCGCACTCTGATCATATTGTTAGAGAGATGGCGGATGCTCGCAGTGTCATAATAGTGGAGTGCGTTTGCACTGTCTCTATAGTACTGCACCCATTGCTTCCCCTTATTGCAGGAAGTAAGAGTTATGGATAAAAGGGAGCAAAGGACCACTGTCCTGAAAAGTTTTTTTATTGCCGGCAAATGCTGTCCCATCCCCTCAGGGCTCCCGAACAAAGAGAGCCTTATTCTTCCTTAAACAGCCATGTCGAAAGGTAGCGCTCGCCGGTGTCCGGAAGCACTACAACTATAAGCTTTCCCTTACTATGTTCTCTGGCCGCAATCTCCAGCGCTGCCCATAACGCGGCCCCGCCGGAGATGCCTGCAAGTATCCCTTCTTCTTTTGCAAGCCTTCGTGCGCAGATGCCGGAATTTTTGTCGGAAACCTTTATTATCTCGTCTATCATATCCATGTTCAGCACGTCAGGGATGAACCCGGCCCCAATCCCCTGTATTTTGTGCGGTCCCGCCTGACCGCCCGACAGGACAGGAGAAGTTTCCGGCTCTACCGCCACAGCCTTAAACTCTTTCTTCCTTTTCTTGATGACATCGGCAACACCGGTTAACGTCCCCCCTGTGCCGACACCTGCTACCAGGATATCGACCGCGCCGCCGGTGTCATTCCATATTTCTTCAGCTGTTGTCAGCCGATGTATTTCAGGGTTGGAGGGGTTTTTGAACTGCTGGGGCATGAACGCACCCGGCATGCCCTTCAGGAGTTCTTCGGCCTTTCCGACTGCGCCTTTCATGCCCTCAGCACCGGGAGTGAGGTGGAGTTCAGCTCCGAAGACCTGCAGCAACTGCCTTCTTTCCACGCTCATAGTATCAGGCATTGTGAGTATTAATTTGTATCCCTTTGCCGCGCAGGCAAACGCAAGTGCAATCCCGGTATTGCCGCTTGTAGGCTCAATAATCGTCCCGCCTTTTTTCAGCAGTCCTTTTCGTTCAGCGTCTTCGATCATGGCAACGCCGATGCGGTCTTTGACGCTCGAAAGGGGGTTGAACGATTCGAGCTTCGCAACAATGGTTGCCTGCATACCCGAGGCAACGCTGTTCAGCCTTACAAGGGGGGTATTCCCTGTTGTTTTTGTGATGTCATCAAAAATCCTGGGCATAAAAACCTCCGTGTCTGGTAGTGAGTCTATTTGTTTTCACTCTGGAAATTTCCTGTTGAAAAGCCCTTGTCATTTGTTATCATACTATATTACATGCTTGACCGTTTCGGCGCAAGCTTTCGGTTCCATGTAACATTAAAACGATGACTTTCACAGGCAATAAAAATGGCGCATAGTGATATTTTGGGACGGATCGGACATACACCGCTGATAAGAATTATGCGGCTGGTTCCGGACGATTGCGCTGAAATTTGGGCCAAGCTGGAGGGGTTCAATCCCGGAGGTTCCGTCAAGGACAGGATTGCGATCTCCATGATCGAGGCTGCTGAAAGAGACGGGACTTTGAAACCCGGAGGGACCATCGTTGAACCTACAAGCGGCAATACCGGCATCGGTCTTGCACTGGTTGCTGCCGTGAAGGGATACCGGCTTATACTCACTATGCCAGAGACCATGTTGATGGAAAGAAGGCAGCTGCTACAGGCATACGGCGCTGAACTTGTTTTAACCCCAGGAGATGAGGGCATGATGGGCGCATGGGACAAGGCAGAAGGGATACTCAAAGGCAACCCCGACTTTTTTTTGCCTTTACAGTTCGAAAATAGTGCAAACCCTGAGGCACACAGGAAAACAACCGCAGTTGAGATAATAAAGGACCTGGGCAGGGTCCCGGATGCCTTTGTTGCCGGAGTCGGAACTGGCGGTACTATAACAGGAAATGGGGAAGTATTCAGAGAAAAAAAACCCGATGTGCAGATCATCGCTGTTGAGCCCGCCGGTTCACCTGTTCTTTCCGGCGGTGAGCCCGGGGTGCATCGAATTGCAGGCATCGGCGCAGGATTCTTAACGAGTATCCTGAATACAAAGATTTACAATGAGGTCATTCCTGTCACAGACAGCGATGCGGAGAAAACCACGAGAGAACTGGCCTTGAAAGAGGGCATACTTGCCGGCACGTCATCCGGCGCAGCCATGTGGGCTGCGATGAAGGTCGCTATGAGACTTGGCAAGGGGAAAAAGGTGGTTGTGATATTCCCTGACAGAGGCGACAGATACCTGAGCACCGGTCTCTTTAGGCTCTGCCAATAAATAACTTGCACATTGATGCATCTCAGATTTATTGGCACCCCAAAAAGTCTCCGACTTTTCGGGGACCCCGCGCCATATTTGCCCGATCCTCAGTCGCAAGATCCTCAACGTAGCTGTGCTACTCCTGCGGTTTTGCTCGGTCGGATCAGCCAAACCTGAGCCAAATCTGAAAGTTATTTATTGGCAAACCCTTGGGTCGAGAATATGACAACCAGGCTCTAATTCGCATTAACGGAGAGAAACAGACCGAAATGTCCTTCCTCATTAAAATCGAAATGCAATGATTCCCTGGTAAGCACCGATGCTGAGTACGCCAGTTCGGCCAATGTCTCCTGTACTCCCTCAAGAGTCCGGTCTTTGACGTGATAAATTTCAAGAATGTCTACGATTTCATCCGGGTCGCCCGTATTATAACTCTCAAGAATAATTTTCCCGGCAAAGGTTTGTCCTCCGTTGTTTGCCGCTCTTTTTTTTGCGTTGCTGATCTGGGACTTTAACCGTGCCAGGCAAAGCCCGCATATGCTTAGTGTTTCCATGAGTATTTACCTTCCTTTTAATAAATTGTGTTATTCCTATTAAAGCAATAGCGATGCCAGCCGCAACTTGCTGAATTTTAAAGAAACATATATGGTCCTGAAAATCGTTATTGAATATAATTTAATCATGGTGTATATTATTTAAACATGAAGAGGGCGATTAAAATAGTTTTGTTCACCGGCGATACCACATTGGAAGATGAACTGCTGGCCGTACTTCCGACGGGTTGCTCCGTAGTCACACATGACCCCGCACTCAACAACTCATTTATCTTCTTCGATATCGATACGATGAAGGCAGGGCTTATTAAAGAGCTGAGCCAGGATAACATCGTTGTTGCGATCACAAAACAGAAGCTTACAGAGCCTGTGATGGAGGCGGTTACCTTCGGCGTATATGAGATAATCCACCGTCCCCTGCAGGAGGAAATAATCTTTAAATTGCTGCAAGGCCTCCATGATCTCGGGGAGGAGCTTGAGCAGCCCATTCCGATCAGGAAATTACCCCCTGCGCCGACCTGTGCGATAGTGGGGAATTCGCCGATAATCATGGATGTTTGCAAAAAACTGGCCCGGTTGTCCCAGGCAGAGGTGCCGGTACTTATAACCGGCGAAACGGGGACGGGAAAGGAGCTTATTGCCGAATCAATCGCCCAGCTTTCCTCACGCTTCGGGAAACCTTTCGTTGTCGTTAATTGCGCTGCTGTTCCGGACACGCTTCTAGAGTCTGAACTTTTCGGCTTTGAAAGGGGTGCGTTTACAGGCGCCCTTGCGGGGAAAGAGGGAATGCTTAAGATCGCTGATGAAGGGACGGTATTTTTTGACGAGATTGCAGAACTGCCGCTTCCTTTGCAGGGTAAATTGCTGCGCTTTCTGCAGACGCAGACATTTTATCCGATAGGGAGTATCAGGGAAGTGCAGGTGAATGTGCGCGTAATCTCTGCAACCAACAGGGACCTGTCGGCAATGGTGAGAGAAGGCGCCTTTAGAGAGGAGCTGCTTCACCGGCTTCGTGTTGCAAGCATTCATATCCCGCCGCTGCGCGAACGCAGGGAAGATATTCCTGCCCTGGTCAGCTTTTTTGTCGACCGGTACCGGCATACGGGGCCGAGGCCCATTAAGGGTATCACAAAGGCCTTTCTGAAGAAGATGCGCGCTTATGAGTGGCCGGGTAATATCCGGGAGCTTGAGAATACCATACGTTCCGCCATCGCCCTGAGCAAGACATATTTCCTTACCGCGCAGGAGATCAAAGAACTCGGGGACAGCATGCACTCATCACATAAAAAGGGGTTTCCTGCTGAAACACTCGGCTCTGCGGTCCTGCCGATTTTAATCCAGGCCATTGAACAAAAGGAAAAGAACATCTACGAAAAGATCCACAGCGAGGTGGACAAACCGATTTTTGATTATGTTTTGTCCCGCACGCGTGAAAATCAGTCTGAGGCCGCCCGCATCCTTGGCATAAACCGCTTGACCCTAAGAAAGAAGCTGCGAGCTTAGGGTTAAGATCGGATTTGTGATATCCTTTATATTATGAGATATAACTGTTCTAAAATCATTGCCGGCACAATATTTATATTTTTAGTTCTGTTTATTTTGCCCCGGCAGGCTGCAGCTGAAGACAGGCTGATGCGCGACCTGCAAAGCGGTGATGACGCAGCAAGGTTAGCAGCTATAGAAGAACTCGGCAAAATTAATGACAGTCGTTCACTGGCAGCGCTTATAGATGAGTCTCAAGCAATAAGTGAAGACTGGAAAATACGGTTGAAGGCGATGGACGTGGTGGCCGCAAGCGGAGCCCCCAAGGTTGCAGATGTTTTGATGGATGCCCTGACCAATGCCTGCCCTGCGATCAAATGGCATGCGGCTGTCGGGCTTGGCGGATACAATGGCGACGCGAGGGTGGCTGATGCGCTTATCGCAGCACTGGGTGATTCAACAATGTTTATACGCGAGGCGGCGATAGAATCACTGGGTAAGATACGTGCATCTAAAGCCGTTCCTTACCTGGGCCGTGCTCTCCGTGACAGCCATTTCGCAATAAGACTGAAGGCGGTGATGGCACTGGAAAGAATTGGTGACCAACAGTCGCTGTCTTTATTAAAGTGGTCCGCCGATAATGAGTCGGACCCTTTGATCAGGGATGAAGCGGTATCGATAGTCAAGAGGACTGCCGCAGGTCAAGGGGAACTGTTACGCTGATAAGGGCCGTTGAAGCGGCGCTGGACGATGCAGTGCGCATACTCAGACAGGGGGGTATAATCGTCTATCCCACTGAAACCTTTTACGGACTCGGAGCAAAGTATGATATCGAGCCTGCCCTGCAGAGGCTATACGATATAAAAAAGCGGCCGGGAAAGATGGCGATGCCGGTGATTATCGGCGATGTGGAGCAGCTTGCCATGCTGACTGAAGAAGTCCCTGAGAAGGCAGGCGCACTGATCAGAAGATTCTGGCCGGGTCCGCTTACGCTGCTGTTTGAGGCGCGCAGCGGCCTTTCTGATTTTATCGTCATGGATAACAAGGTGGCCGTGAGAATGCCGGGTGAATCGTTTGCCCTCAGTCTTGCAAGGGCCTCGGGCTTTCCGGTTACAGCTACGAGCGCCAATATTTCAGGCATGCCCCCGGGGAAAAATATACCGATGGTAATGAATTACTTTAATGATGCTGTTGACTTGATCGTGGACGGCGGTGAATTAGAGAGTGTGCTGCCGTCAACCATTGTTGATGCCACGGGCCCGGAACTAACGGTACTGCGGCAAGGAGTAGTCGATATTTACGTGCCGTAGACACTATTTGCATTTACAATATCTGCAAACACAATTCCGACCTAACGATAACACAAACCGAAATCCAGTGATAAGGACGAGTTTCTTCCGCTCAGGCCCTCCGCTTTGACGATTCCAAAGGCTCATTCGCTACAGCCGCTAAACTCGCCCATTGGCCCGCTTTGCAGGGTGGGCGGGCTCAGACATAGCGTTTGTTTAACGCTCATTTCGCCAGGAATCGTTGCCAAAGCTCCGAGATTCGCTCCCTGAAACTCATCCTTACCACTGGATTTCTCAATGCGCAGTATCTATGCGCCTGTGTAATTGATGCTATACGAAATAATTAAGCAGTAAGCAGCTTTCGATTGCATCATGGCAAATTGCAGCCCAGACCAGTGCATGGTGCTGAAGCGGGCGTCGGCAGACAGTGACGCCAGGGATGGCAGAACTGGCTGGCGTCGCCTTCGAACAAGGCTGGACGCCTTGTTCGATTTAGCAGAGGCACTATGCGCTGACTGCTCGACAACGCATAATTAATGCGGGCTGGTGTTCAGTGCAAATCATTAAAGGTGAAAGCTCAAAGCTAAATAGATTTCCACCTTACCTCTATTCACAGACAGACTGGAACAGAAGATTTCAATTAATGAACGATTGTTCTACAAAAGTGAATGTTCTACAAAAAACAACTATCGTATTCAAATGCAATTTTTTTGTTGACAAAAAATATGAGCTTGTTTATAATCTATACCAATGAGAGGAAATGATGCTTAAAAGCTTATTTTCATCATCAATACGGGCCGACCTGCTTTCGTTGTTGCTGAATAGCCCGGGCGAGAAATTTTACGTGCGGGAGATTTCGAGATTATTGAGGAAGAACCCGTCTGGAGTGAAAAGAGAGCTGGACAAACTGGAAGAGATGGGTATAGTGTTCAGCGAGAAAGTTGCAAACCTGAAATATTTCCAGGCCAACAGCAAGTCCCCCCTTTATTCCGAGCTGAAAAACCTTATCGCAAAATCTCTCGGACTCCCTGGAGCATTGAAAAGTCTTTTACGTGCCAACAATGTGACGATGGCATTTATTTACGGAGCCTATGCCGAGGGAGAAGATGCCCCGACAGTGGATTTAATTGTTGTTGGTTCATCTACGCCTTCACTCTGGTTTGGATTAAAGGACATCGAGAAGAAATTCGGCAAACAAATTAACTGCTCCGTTATTGAGGAATCTGATTATAAGGTGCGGAAGAAGAAAGATATCAGCTTAAAGCGTATTCTGTCGGAGAAGAGGATTACTTTGTTAGGAAGGGCTTAAATAACAAAGAAGACCCGGTAAGATGCTTTGCAACAGGCGTACCGGGACTGAAAGGGGGTGAATAAAATGGCCGCAACAAAAAAGGCTCCTGCAAAAAAGGCAGCTGCAAAGACAACAGCGAAGAAGACAGCAAAAAAGAAATAACAATAATTTTGTCGGGATGTAGAAAAAATTAGGGAATACCCGGATGATTTTCTTACTTGGTAGAGTGACTGAAAATCGGGTATTCCCTCTTTTTTTCTACCTATAGTGTAAAACTTGTTGGCTTGATTGGTCAACTTCGGAAATGAAGCGGAAGCAGTCAGGCGAGGCGAGGAGCTTCTTCAGGAATCTCAGATTTGCGGTATGGCCGGCCTTTTCCAGCAGCAGATGCCCCTGGACAGGGAACCCTAAAAGAGAAATATCTCCAATAGTATCAAGTATTTTGTGCCGTACAAACTCATCGGAAAACCTGAGCCCGGAAGCATTCATTATTCCATCATCTCCCACCACTATGGCATTGTCGAGTGATCCGCCTTTTGCAAGCCCATTTGCCTGAAGAGCCTCCACATCCCTAAGGAAACCGAATGTCCTCGCAGGGGCGATCTCTTTAACGAAGCTCTCTTCGGTAAGGTCGACTGTAAGTTCCTGATGACCCACAATATGATGGTTGAAGTTTATAGAGTATGATATACGGGCGCCGTCAAAAGGAAGAGCCATTACATGAGCGTGAGAATCCTCATAAACAATGGGCCTGGTGATCTTTATATAGGACCTTTTCTTGCCCTGCTTCGCTATGCCCGCCTCAAGTATAAGCCCTGTAAGCTGTGTTGAACTCCCATCGAGGATGGGAATTTCAGGGCCGTCTACCTCTATTAAAAGGTTATCAATCCCGAGCCCTGTAGCTGCCGCCAGAAGATGTTCAACTGTTTTTATTTTTGTGCCGTCATAGCCTAATGTTGTAGCAAACGAGGTGTCGATCACAGAGGCCATATTTGCCCTTATTATTGTCCCCTTGTCAGTCCTGTAAAAGACAATACCTGTGTCCCGTGAAGCAGGCTTCAGCCGAACCGACGCATGCCGGCCTGTATGAAGTCCTATACCGTGAAAAGCGGCCTCGGTCTTTATTGTTCTTTGTAATCTCATCAAGATATTTATGTCAGCAAGTAATGTGCCACAAAATAAAGTAATATAAAACAACGGTACGTTTCAGAAAAGTGTTGATAAATTGAGATGTTGTGTAATACTTGCCACAGCAAAAGCAAGGTAAAGGTGAAGGTAGAGGTAGAGGTAAAGATTTTATTGTTTGCTTTGCCTGGTTTTACCTTTACCTTTGCCTTGCCTTTATTTCTCCTCCCACTACCATTTCAGGTATCCTCAGTGTCGGCATTGCATCTGATACCGGGACCCCCTGGGAGTCTTTGCCGCAGGTGCCGATAGAAAAACCTAGGTCCGAGGCAACCATATCTATTGACATTAAGATTGACGGTCCATTCCCGGTCAGGGTGGCGCCCTTTACAGGATCAGTCGCACTGCCGTTTTCGATTATATAACCCTCCTGAACTTCGAATACAAAATCTCCTGTTACTGTATTGACCTGTCCTCCGCCCATTTTTTTTACTAACAAGCCGCTTGAAACCGACCCGAGCACCTCGTCCGGAGAAAGTTTTCCCGGAGCGATCAGGGTATTTGTCATGCGCGGTATCGGTTTATTCGCATAAGATTCTCTCCGTCCGTTGCCGGTCGAATCGGTTTTGTCGATAAAGGCATTATATTTATCGTACATGTAACTAACAAGAACGCCCTCACTTACCAATACATTCTTTCTCGCAGCGGTACCCTCATCATCCACCGAAAATGAGCCGCGCTTATTTGGGATCGTCGCATCGTCGATTACTGTAACAAGCGGCGAGGCAACGCGTGAACCGAGCTTTTTTGAGTAGACGGATAAACCCTGCCGCGCAAGATCGGCCTCCAGACCATGTCCTATGGCCTCATGGATCATGGTCCCGCCGGCAGAAGAAGATATGATGACAGGCATTCTGCCTCCTGGAGCCTTTCGTGCTCCGAGCAGCATTACTGCCCTCCTGACCGCTGTTTCAGCGAGTGCGTCTATGGGATTGGTTTCAAACAGCTCGTATCCGGAAAGCCCCCCTGCCGACTCCTGTCCTGTTTGTACGGAAGCGCCATCTGCCGCAATAACATGAGCTGCGCCGGTGGTGTAGACACGTTCATCCTCCGTCGTTATTCCACCCGATGTGGCGATTTTTACTTTTTGGAGCGAGTCCCTGTATATGATGGTTGCCTGTCTTACCCTGGTGTCCAGAGACCGGGCGGCCTTGTTACCCTGTCTGACCAGCGCAATTTTTTTATCGAGAGTCACTGAACCTGGAGGTATTTTAATTGAAGAAACGGTTTCGGGACGCTGTTGTTTCATATCTATGATTACGTCCGGGCCTGTACCGGATGCAGCCTTGCTGACCGTAACAGCAAGGTCCGACAGTATGCCTTTTGAAAAATCATTGCTGAAGGCGTATGCTGTCTTACCTTTGTAAATAAGACGGATGCCTATGCCTGAGGTAGATCCCGTGACCACTTTTTCAATCCTGTTGTCCTCAAGCTGTATCGAAGTAGTCTCCCTGTGCTCGACAAAGATGTCTGCATATTCGCCGCCATTTAAAAGGACCTTTTTTAATAGCTCCTGCAAGAAGCTGTCTTCTATCATGCTCTAACCCTCCAAAATAAAAAGACGGGTAATTCATTATAGGTTATAGGCTGCAGGAAAAAAAATCAACAGCATAAAACAGGTCATGGGTTATGGGTAATAGGTTATAAAAAAAATAAACAACTCCTTATTACTATAACCTATGACCTATAACCTATAACCTGTTTTTTTTATTATAAAGTTGCACTTTCCTTGTTTTTTTAGTATCTTATTAAAGTAACATAATATTTTTTGCTCTTGCCGTGCATCATATATGCCGGAGTGGCGGAATTGGCAGACGCAAGGGACTTAAAATCCCTCGAAACCTGGTTTCGTACGAGTTCAAGTCTCGTCTCCGGCACTAAGGCGCAGCACGAAAGGAAGAGAACTGCAATGAAACGAAGTATATCAAAGGCGATATTGCCCGCTGCCGGGCTCGGCACACGTTTTTTGCCGGCCACCAAGGCATCACCCAAGGAGATGATGCCTATTATTGATAAGCCTTTGATCCAGTATGCGGTTGAAGAGGCCATGTCCTGCGGTATAGAGGAGTTTGTTGTTATCACAGGTAAATATAAACGTGCCATAGAAGACCATTTCGATTCCGCTTACGAGCTGGAAGAGAAACTCAGGAACTCAGGCAAAAAGAAGCTGCTGGAGGAGATCAACAAGCTCAGCCATATCAACTTCGCTTATATCCGGCAGCGGGTTGCGCTCGGCCTGGGGCACGCGATTCTCTGTGCCAAACCTTTTGTCAAAGATGAGCCTTTTGTTGTTATACTGAGCGACGATGTTGTGGATCCCGATTACCCTTTGCTTCAGGAAATGATCCGGGTATATGATGAATTGAAATGCCCGGTGGTCGCTCTTGAAGAGGTCCCCCTATCCGAGGTGTCCAGGTACGGTGTTATTGACGGATCGCTTGATGGAGAGGTATATAGAATAAGGAACCTTGTAGAAAAGCCTAAACCCGAAGAAGCCCCGTCAAATTTGGCTATAATAGGCAGATATATTCTTACTCCGGATATTTTTGATATTCTTGAAAAACAGAAACCCGGTGCCGGAGGAGAAATACAACTTACCGACGCGCTTAGGGAACTGTTGAACAGACGGGTAATTTATGGGTATAAGATAAAAGGCAACAGGTATGACGCAGGCGATAAAATGGGATATTTGAAAGCAATCGTTGACTTTGCTCTTAAAAACAAGGAATTATCTGAGGGTTTCAGGAAGTACCTGATCCAGAAGTTGAAGCCGTAGTATGAAAACTATTCATAGAGGGCTTTGTCTGTATCACGTTGAATCGTCTGTATGGCCGTTGATGGACATTTATGAAACAGAAGATGAGCTTGTCTTTGAGATTGATTTGCCGGGCATAGAACCTGATGATGTATCCATAAGGGTATATGGGGATATGCTGATAATTGAAGGGATAAGAAAAGATAGCGGCAGGGAACCCGATTTGCACTATATATGCATGGAGCGCGGCATTAGAGGGTTCAGGCGGGTCATGAAATTTCCGGTCCCGGTGAATGCTTCTTCTGCAGAAGCGTTCTACACCCGCGGCGTCATAAGCATAAGGTTTCCGAAGCGGGAGCGGAAGGCTATAACTATTGCCGTTAAACGAGTAGATGAGTAAAAAAACAGTGTATGAGTGGAAGAATAAATAGGGCGGTTTTGCTCATATTCCCATAGACTGACTTTGGGTTTTACTCATATACTCATATACTTTTTTTGGAGGGTATTTATTAGGCATGGAGGAACCGAAGATGGCTGAAGCTAATGATAAAGAAGAGACGAAAGAAGTAGAAATCCCCGATACGGTGCCGGTGCTGCCGGTAAGGGACATAGTAATTTTCCCTTATATGATTCTACCCTTATTTGTGGGCAGGGACATCTCTATAAAAGCTATTGACCACGCTCTGAACACCAACAGGATGGTACTCCTGCTGGCCCAAAAGGATTTAAATGTCGAAGCGCCGACGACTGATGACCTCTACCTGATGGGAACGGTCTGCATGATCATGAGGATGCTCAAGCTCCCTGACGGACGGGTCAAAATACTTGTCCAGGGGTTGAGCAAGGCGAGGGTGAGCGCATTTACACAGCAGGAGCCGTTTTTTGTGGCCGGTATTGTAAAGGTCACCGAGGAAAAGCCTGCCGAACCATCCATTGAAAACGAGGCGTTGATCCGGAACGTCAAGGAGCAGATGGACAAAGTAGTGAACCTGGGGAAAACGGTCTTGCCGGACGTCATGGTTGTAATCGAGAATATAGAAGATCCGGGAAGGCTTGCGGACCTTATATCTGCAAACCTGGGGCTGAAGACGGACCAGGCGCAGGAAATTCTGGAAATGTCAGACCCTGTTATGCGCTTGACGAGGGTAAGTGAAATACTCGGCAGGGAGGTACAACTGCTCACCATTCAGCAAAAAATCCAGACTGAAGCCAGGGGTGAAATAGACAAGACTCAGAGAGAGTACTTCCTTAGAGAGCAGTTGAAAGCCATACAGCGGGAACTTGGCGATATCGATGAGCGCGCGGAGGAGGTAAGGGAATTCAAGAAAAAAATAGATGATGCAAAGATGCCTGAAAAAGTCATGAAAGAAGCGGAGAAACAGCTCAGGCGCATTGAAAAGATGCATCCCGACAGTGCGGAAGCAGGCACCATAAGGACATATCTTGAATGGCTTACCGAAATACCATGGTCAAAGAGCACGAAAGACCTGTTGGATATAGGCAAAGCGGAAAAAGTGCTTAATGATGATCATTATGATCTTGAGAAAGTAAAAGAAAGGATCCTCGAATATCTTAGCGTGCGGAAACTGAAAGAGAAGATGAAGGGGCCGATACTCTGCTTTATAGGCCCCCCGGGTGTCGGCAAGACATCGCTCGGCCGTTCGATAGCCCGCGCTCTTGGAAGGGAGTTTATCAGGGTTTCTCTCGGCGGTGTGCGTGACGAAGCGGAGATAAGAGGCCACCGGAGAACATATGTCGGCGCACTCCCTGGGCGAATAATTCAGGGTATCAAACAGGCGGGCACAAATAATCCGGTATTCATGCTTGATGAGATTGATAAGATCGGCACGGATTTCAGGGGCGATCCGTCCTCCGCGCTGCTTGAGGTGCTGGACCCCGAACAGAATAATTCTTTTGCAGACCATTATCTGGCGGTGCCTTTTGATCTGTCCAACGTGATGTTCATTACCACCGGGAATCTCACCGACACGATTCCAGGGCCGTTGAGAGACAGGATGGAAATATTGTATCTGTCAGGATACACTGAGGAGGAAAAGCTCCAGATAGCGAAAAAGTACCTGATACCTAAGCAGCTTGACGAGCATGGGATAACCACAAAGATACTCCAGATAACCGACTCCGCTGTCCAGCAGATAATATCTCACTACACACGGGAAGCGGGGGTCAGGAATCTTGAGCGTGAGATAGCCCATCTGTGCCGTAAGGTGGCCAAGCAGGTTGCCGAGGGCAAAGCTGATAGCTTCACTATGGTGGCGAAGAACGTCCATAAATATCTCGGCGTTCCGAAGTATCTGCCCGAAGAGGAGATGAAGGTGAATGAAGTCGGTGTCTCAACAGGTCTTGCCTGGACAGAAGCCGGCGGGGATGTTATTTATATCGAAGCGACCATGATGAAGGGAAAGGGGAACCTTACGCTCACCGGCCAACTGGGGGACGTTATGAAGGAGTCGGCCCAGGCTGCCTTAAGCTACATAAAGTCCCGGGCCTCCGGCCTTGGTCTGAGTGATGATTTATTCTCCAATGTCGACATGCACATTCATGTCCCTGCCGGCGCTATCCCAAAGGACGGTCCGTCAGCCGGAATTACTATGGCTACTTCAATTGCATCTGCCTTGACAGGAAGACCCGTAAGAAAGGATGTTGCAATGACCGGCGAAGTTACGCTCAGGGGCAGGGTGCTTCCTATCGGAGGACTTAAGGAAAAGACCCTTGCAGCCAAAAGGATGGGGATAAAAACCGTTTTAATCCCTAACAGAAACAAGAAAGACCTTGATGACCTTCCCAAGTATGTTAAAGACGGAATGACATTTGTTGTTGTTCAGACTATGGACGATGTATTGAAACATGCCTTGCTCAAAAATACCCGTAAGGCAATAAAAAAGGTGAAGACGCTTCACAACACAAAGCGTTCAAGGGTCACTAATGCAACTGCGCCTGCTAGGAGAGTTAAGACTTCTCGAAGAAATAAGAAGAAGGTTTAACGTTCCTGCTCAGAAAGGGGATAGCGGCATTATTATAGGTATCGGAGATGATGCCGCTGCAATTGCACCGCCTGTTGAAAAAATTGGGAAAGTGCTTGTTACCACCGATCTGATGCATGAAGGGGTCCATTTTGATTTAAGTTATACAGCCCCGTTCCATCTGGGGTTTAAGTTGGTCTCGGTCAATGTCAGCGACATAATGGCAATGGGCGGTACTCCCCGCTTCCTTCTGCTTACCGCTTCCCTGAAAGGCGATACGGATGAAACTTTTTTCTGGGAGTTTTATGAGGGAGTTTCTCGTGCTTTGCAGGAGTACGGGCTTGCGCTGATCGGCGGAGATTTATCTTCCGCCAGAAATGACATGGTTTTTTCTGCCACGGTACTGGGGTCCGTTGGTAAGCCCATTACGAGGGGCGGCGCTGTTCCCGGAGACAAAATTTACGTGACTTCAGCAACCGGTGATGCGGCATGTGGGCTGGGGGTGCTGAAAAGACTTGTTCCCGAATCAAAAGAAGCGGTCAAAATGTGGAAGAACTTCGCAGACCCTTTGCCTGACATGACGCTGGCACACGGGGAGGGTTTTGTTAAACTTGACGGCAACAGAATAAGGCCGCTGTTAGCAAGACATTTGATGCCTGTAGCGAGGGAGGTGCGTGAGTTGTTGCCGTATATAACTTCAATGATCGACGTAAGCGACGGCTTGTTCATGGATTTATGCAGAATATGTGATGAAAGTCGCGTGGGGGCCCGGGTATATCTCGAAAAAATCCCGATATCGGATAGCATGAGATTTGCCGCCGGCACCATGGGGTCGTCTCCCCTGGAGTTTGCGGTTTCAGGCGGCGAGGATTATGAGCTTTTGTTCACGATCTCACCGGAAGCAGCTGAGAAGCTCGACTCCATGCATCCGTTCCGGATAGGCGAGATCACAGACAAAGAAAGGGTGACCGTAGACAACTTAGGCAGAGAAGCTACCTTGAAAACAGAGGGATACCAGCACTTTGGCACTGCGGGACAAGCTTAGGGAAGTTATAAGAACCAACGATTCCCCAAAGAAGATTGCCGCTTCTTTTGCTATGGGGGTCTTCATCGGCATGTCTCCGCTGCTGGGGCTGCATACCGCGCTCGGCATAGGGGCTGCATGGTTGTTCAGGATGAACAAATTTGTTACGATTGTTGCTGTTTACGTTTCAAACCCCTGGACCGTTGTGCCGATTTACACCTTTTCAACCTGGTTAGGCACGAAACTTCTCGGCGTTGATAAAATTATTCCTCCACTGAAATGGCACTGCCTGAGTTTTTCATATCTGTTCCATGAAGTGAGTTTTCTTTTTTGGCCTTTTGTTTTCGGCTCGACGGTCGTAGCGTTTGTGTCGGCTGCGATCGGGTATATAATTGTATATCATGCAGTGGTCAAACAGAGGCAGAGTATAGGAAATACAAATCCTTAATATCAGGATAAGACCGATGGCAGAGAGGATACAAAGGATAGTCAAAGGTGTCAAAATTCCAGACACGGTGCAAGAAGGGATAAAAGAAGCCCTTGAGAAGCAGAATGCGATAGATAAAATTCAAACTACCGGGCACAGAGCAAGCGGGTCTTTGGATGCGAGGAAAACAATTGAGGCCGGCAAAGAAGAAATCCAGAAGAAAATAGAAAAGGAATACAAAAGGAAATTTCTGAACACCCAACAGGCCAAGGATTCTTGTCCAGCAAAGGTTGCAGGATGAAGGAAGGGGCCGCAAAACTCCGGGAGTTGTTGAAGCTGAAGAATTAAGAAGAGTCGTTCAGCCAAACATGCCTCAAGAGGAGCTGACGGAAGGCGCAAAACAACAGCTTATCATCGATTACCTTGATGAGGTAATGCAGCTGCCGGAATTCTGGAGAGGCAAAATGGACAAACCCGATGAAAAACCGCAGAAAGAAGAAATTGAATTACTGGAAAGGCGCGCCTACCATGGAATAATGGGCTACCTTATCAGGAACAAGACCACCGGCAAGAAGTTTTTTCTCCCTAACTGGCAGAACTTGAACAAAAACATTGCAGACAAATTGCCCACAGCTCTCAAAATAAATCTTAAGCTCTATAAGATCATTTGAGTGCGTAGTTCTTGCAGACAGTGCGTAAATTTGAGCCGGGTAAAGGAGCAAATTGGGACGCACCTTTGATATAATAGTCCATATAGTCCATGTCCAAAATAATTCCCTCACCTACAAAAATACACATCACCACTCTTGGTTGTCCCAAGAACAGCGTTGATTCCGGGCGCCTGGCCGGAGCATTCACAGCCGAAGGCTTCATCAGCGTGGATAATACGGATGATGCTGATATCCTTATTGTGAACACATGCGGCTTTATTAAGGACGCAAAAGAAGAGTCGATAGAGGAAGTCCTCAGACTTGCCCGGATCAAAGAAGACGGCAGAAAACTGGTAGTGTTCGGATGTCTTGCCGCCCGTTACAGAAATGAGCTTTTGAAAGAAATCCCCGAAATTGACAGCATATGGGGGGTGGGGGAAGAAACCAGGATTATTGAGTACTGCAAAAAAAATATGGCTATGGGCGATAGGCAAGAGGCCATAGGCAAAAGGAAAATACCTATAGCCCATAGCCCATCGCCTATAGTCTCTTCTTATGCATATCTTAAGATCGCAGAAGGTTGTGACAAGAAATGCACATTCTGCGTGATCCCCTCGATACGCGGGGTGTTCAGGAGTGTCCGCCCTGAATTGATAATTGCTGAAGCGGGCGAATACATAAAGGCCGGAGTGAGAGAATTGATCCTGGTGGCCCAGGACATTACAAATTACGGGAAAGATCTTGACGGGTATGACCTGGTCGCGTTATTGCGCGAGCTCGCCTCGCTACCCGGCGATTTTTATATCCGGCTTTTATATCTGTATCCTACTGCAATCAGCGAGGCCTTGATCGAATGCATTGCTGCCGAGGATAAAATACAGAAATACCTCGACATTCCTCTTCAGCATTCCGAGGACAAAATATTGAGGCTCATGGGACGCCGCGGGATACGCACTGAATACCGCAAGCTCATCAGGACACTGCGCCGGCGGATACCAGGAATTGCCCTCAGGACAACTTTTATTGTGGGTTTTCCTGCGGAGACCGAAGAGGAATTTAACGGACTTATTGATTTTATCGAAGAGATGCGGTTTGACAGGCTCGGCGCCTTTATGTTCTCAAGGGAAGAAGGCACCCCGTCGGCTGCATATAAAGGACAGGTGCCTGATAAGGTGAAGCGCAGAAGATTTGAAGAGCTCATGAAGCGCCAGGCCCTAATATCACTTGAGATAAACAGGGAGATCGTTGGCAGACGTTTCAGGGCGATTATTGACGAGGCGGCTGAAGACGTTACTCTGGCCAGGCTCTATTCACATGCCCCTGAAATAGACGGGATGGTCATTATTGATAGGGCGGAGACTATTGGACGCGGGGATAAACTTAAAGTCGGGGATATCGTTACAGTTGAAATTACCGGCGCATATGATTATGATGTGAAAGGCAAACTGGTAAAGGGAGAGGGGCGATAGGCAATGGGCGACTGGAGAAAGGTTCCATATGTTCATATAGTTCTTTTCATTTTGACTTTTCTCTCGACGCTGTCCGCGGGTGCGCTTCAGCAAGGCATAAATATTTTTAAATCACCCGGTAGAATTGTCGAAGGGCTGCCCTTTGCCGGAACGCTGATGACCATACTGCTTTGTCATGAACTGTCCCATTATATTGCGTCCAGGAAGAACCACACTGCGGCGACACTGCCGTATTTTATTCCGGCGCCCTCAATATTCGGCACCTTTGGGGCGTTTATAAAAATGAAGTCGCCGATCCTTACGCGGAAGGCGCTTATCGAAATCGGCGCTTCGGGACCGATAGCCGGTTTTATTATTTCCGTAGCAGCCTGCATGATAGGCCTCCACCTATCAAAGGTAATACCGCTGCCGCAGGGCGGAAACACACTCTCTCTCGGTGATTCGCTTCTGTTTTCATTTCTTTCCCGTGCGATTCTCGGCGCCACCCCTGAGAATTATGATGTCTTGCTGCATCCTGTCGCGTTTGCAGGCTGGATAGGGCTTTTTGTGACGTCGCTCAACCTCATACCTATCGGCCAGCTTGACGGGGGCCATGTCTGCTATGCAATCCTTGGCGAGCGGCACCGCCATGTCTCTCAGTTCCTTGTCGGGTTGCTTGCTCTTCTCGGCATATCGTCATTGCTTGGCTTTTCCGGTTGGGATGGCTGGCTTGTGTGGGCAGTGCTGATGCTGATTCTCGGCGTCAAGCACCCGCCGGTATTGCACTGGGAATCGCCTCTTGATCGTAACAGAAGAACAATAGCATTACTGACCCTTGTAATATTTATTGTCACGTTCATCCCCGAACCGTTCAAAGTATCTCTATGAGTCCGCGGGCAATTACCAGCCCGGCAAACCCGCTGATCAAGCGCGCCCTGGAAATAAAAGAAAGGCGCGGCAGGCATAGAGGTGCTGAGTTCCTTATCGAGGGACCCCATCTTATAGAAATGGCGCTGTCGTCCCCGCAGGTCTCTATGAAACAGGTTTTTTTCACCGAAGACTTCTCTTCTGCAAGGGAGGGGCGGCGACTCTTAAAGCGGATCGGGGAAGAAACATCAGTCAATCCGGTCGAAACCTCGAAACGGGTCATGGAAAAACTGACCGATACCGAAACACCTCAGGGGATAGCGGCTGCGCTGGCGCTTAAGACGGTTGTCCTGGAAGCGGTACCCTTTAAAACAATGCCCTTGCTCGTCATTTGCGACGGTATCCGTGACCCCGGCAATATCGGAACTATTATCCGGGCAGCTGACGCAGCAGGCGCAGATGCGGTCCTGCTGACACCGGGCACATGCGATGCCTTTATGCCGAAAGCAATCAGGGCATCGGCAGGAAGTGTTTTCACTATACCCGTGCTCTCCTCCGCTGTCGGAGAACTTGTGGGCTTTCTGGAGGAGCGGCGGATGAGGTTGTATGCAGCTGATGTCCATGCCTCACATTCTCTCTATGAAGCTGACTTCAGGGCGCCGGCTGCTATTGCTTTCGGCAATGAGGCGCACGGTATCGGCATTGAACTTCTCACTAAAGCCGGCCTGCGGTTCAGAATTCCTGTTATAGGCAGGGCCGAAAGCCTCAATGTTGCCATGGCTGCATCTATCAGTTTATATGAAGCGGTACGACAGCGAGACCTTAACGAATAATGCTTAGTACTCCTCTTCATAAATAGCCTCATATGAAAATCATGCCGTTTTCTATTTTTGGTTATAATTGGTTATACTAATTGATAAAAACCGCGATTGAAAGGAGACTTTTCACATGAAGGTTATTCTCAGGGAGGATGTTAAAGACTTGGGTCATATTGGGGAAGTGCTTACCGTTAAGGACGGGTACGCGCGCAATTTTCTGCTGCCGAAGGGACTGGCGGCTGAGGCCAATCTAAAGAATGTCAAGGCTTTGGAGCATGAGAAGAGAAAGATACAGGAAACCGTGAGAAAGGCAAAATCAGGAGCTGAAGAACTGTCTTCAAAAATAGCGGCTGTCACGATTACCATTAAGGCAAAGGCCGGGGAGGAAGATAAGCTTTTCGGTTCTGTTACTGTTATGGATATTGCTGACGCGTTAAAGTTGGAAGGGCTTGATATAGACCGTAAGAAGATCTTGCTTGATGAACCGATCAAGCGGCTTGGCAATTACACGGTGAGAGTTAAGGTCCACTCGGAAGTCTCGGCCCAGTTTACCGTCCAGGTGGTGAGCGAATAAAAGTCGGGCAATAGGCGATAGGGTATGGGCAATAGGCAAAACAAAGATAAAGATCACAGCGGCAAAAGATCATGAAAAGATTTTTATACCCATAGCCTATAGCCGGTCTTTGCCTGTCAGTAAGGAGGTAGTAGTGCAGGATACCGGAGTAAGCATAGACAAATTGCCTCCCCAGAATATTGAGGCGGAACAGTCTGTTCTTGGCGCCATAATTTTTGACAACGAAGCATTGCCCAGGGCCCTCGAAATGCTGGTCGCCGATGATTTCTACAGAGAATCACACAGGCGTTTGTACAACGCAATGCTCGATCTCTTCAACAAGAGCGAGCCTATCGACATTATCACGCTCACTGATCATCTCAGGAAAACAAATGGCCTGGACGCTGTCGGAGGCCTTTCATACCTCTCGAACCTCGCAAACAGTATTCCCACATCCGCCAACATACGGTATCATGCGAAAATAGTTCGTGAGAAGGCGCTGTTGAGAGCGCTGATACAGACTGCAACCCATATCAATACAAAGGTGTATGAAGATGACCTGGAAGCGGATGACATGGTTGACTACGCGGAAAAGGTCATATTCGATATAGCTGACAAAAGGACGAAGGCCTCCTTTACTACCATGAAGGACGTGGTCAAAGATACCTTTAAAATGATCGAGCAGCTTTATGACAAAAAGGAGGCGATTACCGGAGTGCCGACCGGTTTTAAGGACCTCGATGAGCTGACAGCAGGCTTCCAGCCCGGCGAACTGATTATCATCGGGGGCAGACCGGGCATGGGCAAAACCGCGTTTGCGCTCAATGTCGCCCAGCATGTCGGAATCGAAATGAAGGAGCCGGTTGCTGTATTCAGTCTCGAAATGTCCAAGGAACAACTGGCGATGAGAATGCTCTGTGCCGAGAGTATGGTCGATTCTTCACAAGTGAGGAAGGGCTTTATCAATAGACAGGATTGGCCGAAGCTGACCAGCGCGGCTGGGAGGCTGTCGGAAGCGCCAATTTTTATAGACGATTCTTCTGCCCTTACCGTGCTCGAGATAAGGGCGAAATCAAGGAGACTCAAGTTAGAGCACCGTGGGCTGAGCCTTGTAGTGGTTGATTACCTCCAGCTCATGCGGAGCAGGGGCACTTTCGAACGCCGTGAACAGGAGATCTCGGAAATATCCCGGTCGTTGAAGGCGCTTGCCAAGGAACTGAAAATACCTGTGATCGCTTTGAGCCAGCTTAACAGGGCCGTGGAGTCCCGGAGCGGAAACAAGCCTACCCTTGCTGATATACGGGAATCAGGCGCTATCGAGCAGGATGCAGATGTGATTATATTTATTTATAAAGACGGCGACCAGGTCAGAAACAACCCTGCAGTCAAGAATGTCGTTAAAATTGATGTCGCGAAACAGCGAAACGGCCCCACGGGCGAAATTAATCTTACGTTTCTGTCGAACTGCACCAAGTTTGTCGATCACTCCGGCATATCGTATCAGGCTGAAGAAGAAGTGTACTGATGAGGAGACCTCCGGCTGTAGCAGGTCAGTTTTATTATGGAACGGCTGCGCGCTTGAAGGGCCAGGTTGAACAGTATATCAGCAGGGACACAGCCAGGCAGAAAGTAATCGGCGCTATCTGTCCTCATGCCGGTCTGATGTATTCCGGTCCTGTGGCCGGCGCGGTATACTCATCAATCAGTTTTCCCGAGACGTTCATACTTCTGGGACCTAATCATACGGGGCTTGGCGCCCCCTTGTCGCTAATGGCCTCCGGAGAATGGGAGATTCCCACCGGTATACTCTCCATTGATGAGGGCCTTGCAGGGGCTATTGCAGGGGAACTTCCCGCCATGTCCCGCGATACGCAGGCGCATGAATTTGAACATTCTATTGAGGTGCAGCTGCCGTTTATTGTTTATTTTTCCGCCAGTGCCAGGATAGTCCCGATTGCTGTGAAGAATGCGTCATTGCAGGACTGCAAGACTATAGGTGAAGGGATAGCCAGGGCGGTCAAGCATGCGGGGAGTTCTGTCGTAATTGTTGCGAGTTCGGACATGAGCCATTATATTTCCGATACTCTTGCGAGGAAGCTCGATAATCTTGCCCTGCGTGAGGCGCTCGATCTGAATCCTGAAGGGCTTTATACTGCCGTAGTAAGGGAAAACATTTCCATGTGCGGCTTTATTCCTGCGACAATAATGCTCTATGCAGCAAAGGCATTGGGTGCGCTTGAAGCCAGGCTTGTGAAATATGCGACATCAGGCGAAGTTAGCGGTGATTATGAGCATGTTGTAGGGTATGCCGGAGTTATTGTAAGGTGATCGGGTGCGACGAGGTAACCGCTGCTGTTGTCCTTGCAGGTGGAAGGAACCGGAGGTTCGGGGCCTTAAAAAGCTTTATTAACATTGAAGGCGTGTCCATTATCGCGAAGAATCTGGCGCTTCTCAGGGAATTATTCCATGAAGTGTTTATCAGCACCAACCTGCCGGAGCCTTACTCTCACCTAGGGGCGCCGCTTATCGGCGATGTGCTCCCTTCAAGGGGACCTATGTCGGGAATTCATTCTGCGCTGCTTAATGCAAAAGGGCCGGGTGTTTTTGTAGCGGCCTGCGATATGCCTTTTTTGAACAAAGAGGTCATCATGTTTATCCTCGAACGGCGCCTCCGCCACTGCAGGGAATGTGGTCCCTGCGACGCGGTTGTTCCTGTCTTTAATGATTGGCCCCAGCCTTTATCAGGTATATATTCACGGACATTGCTGCCTTATCTGGAGGAGGGGATAGTTCATGAAAAAACTTCACTAATCCGTTTTTTAGGCGATGTGGACACATTTTTCATTAATGAGCCGGAAATAAGGACAATAGACCCCTGGGGCAGGTCCTTCATGAATATCAATACCATCGAAGATTATAAAAGACAAGTAAAAAGTAAAAAGTGAGAAGTGAGAAGTAAAAAGTGAAAAAAAGATAAAGGCTTTTTTTGTTTTAGTTTTAACTTTTAACTTTTTACTTCTCACTTTTTACTTTGAGGTGTTATGGAAAGAGGACTTGTTGCTGAAATAGACTTGCAGGCGGTCTCGCATAATTTAAGGGCAGTCAGGCAAATAACCGGGGGCAGACCTGTCATCGCTGTGGTAAAGGCCGATGCATATGGCCACGGAGCTGCCAAGGTATCCGAAAGGTTGGTCAGTGATGGGGCCGAATACCTTGCAGTTGCGTTTATGGATGAGGCCAGGGAATTGAGAGAGACCGGCATTACCGTTCCGATTTTAGTGCTCTTTGACCCCGATGTTCACGAGGCTTTTGAATATAATGTTACGCCTGTTATCGGCACTCTGAAAGCGGCAATTGATCTGTCGCACGAGGCAGAGAAACGGGGCCGGAATATAAATGTACATGTCAAAGTCGATACCGGCATGGGGAGGCTCGGCTTTCTGGGACAGGGACAACACGAGATCCTTGAGATTGCCCGCTTGAAGGGGATCACTATCCAGGGGGTCATGAGCCATTTCTCCGATGCTGATATCAGCGACTGTTTTTTTGCCCGTTCCCAGATCGGCGCATTCAATGTTCTGCGTAACGGCCTTGCTGCTGCCGGATTGTATATCCCAATGTATCATCTGGCAAACAGCGCTGCAGTGATGGCGCTGCCCGAATCACACTTCGACGCGGTCAGACCCGGTATAATGCTTTATGGTCTGCCAAGCGGGTCTCCGGCTGCTGAGGTAAAATTGGTCCCTGTCATGAGCGCGAAGACCCGGATCTTAGCATTGAGAAAGCTGCCGCAGGGTACTCCTATAAGCTATGGGAGGACCTTTATTGCAGCGCGAGAGAGTCTGATCGGCGTTATGGCAGCCGGTTATGCAGACGGTTACAGCAGGCTTTTTTCCAATAATGCTTCAGTATTGGTAAGAGGCAAAAGGGCCCCGGTCGTGGGGCGTGTCTGTATGGATGTCACTATGATCGATGTCACGGGCATAACAGGGGTGTCCGAAAAGGACGATGCCGTCATTATGGGCAGTCAGGGGGGAGAGAGCATAAGCGCTGCAGAACTTGCGAAGTGGTCGGATACCATCCCTTACGAAGTGATACTGTCTATTGGAAGCAGGGCAAGACGCATATATGTTGAGAAGATTGGAGGGATAGAAGATTTGAGGGTTAGCTAAACTTCCAACCTTCTAACCTTCCAACCCTCTAACGATCAGCCGATCTCTTTATTAAGCAGTATGTCTGTTTTGATATGATTCATCGTGTAAACTTCACTTGAATACCTGTCAATATCAACCGCCTGCTTGCCAATATAGGGCTTTAGGTAATTCACAGAATGTTCGATCATCTTTTTATACACATTATCATTGAGGAAATACGAAGGGAAATCGACTATGCAGCTATTAAGTAGAGCATATAACTGCGGGTTGGTAAAATCCAGGAAGCAAAGATTAGAGAAGGTCACAACTATCTGTCCCTCAAAACTGTTCCATAACTTAACAAAGGCGCTCATAAGAAAAGCGGGGAGCGTATTGATGTCTTTAAAAACGAGGAGATCGAAATAGGAAAAGTCCTCGACATACCACTGTTTGTCGGAAACGTTTTTGCAAGGCACCACAAGAAATGTCTTCGAATTCAGTCCAAGGCCCTCAAAGTCAATGACGTTGCCGATAATAAAGTGTGCGTAGGAAGCATCTTCATATCTCAATGCCATTCTATTGAAATTCCTGAAAGTCTTCAGGAGATATTCAAACCTTATATCCTTGCCGAAGTAGGTGTCGATACTAAATGAAAGGGTGGGCAAAGAAGGTCTTGAGACGCTGCCCTTTACAGCAAAATCGTTTAAAATTCTCCTGGTCTCACTGACGCATGTATCAAAAAAATCCATTATTTTTTTGTCATCCATTCCCTTGCCCCTGAGTTTTTTTGCCAGGACAAACCCGCTCTCTTTGTCTTTGTCCATCATGAACTTAACAGTGAGGAAGGTCAGGTATGCCATATAGGAAAAGATAAGTTCGTTTTTACCTAACGATATTTTAATTTTTTCAGAAGGCGAATAGTGCGGATTGAGTGTATTATACGACAGGACATAACCACTATAGAGTTCTTCAAAAGCCCCCATGCCCTTCGCAAAATAGTACTTATTTATCAGGATCGGATCTACACCAAATAATGACTTCTCATACTGCAGCGATACTTCTGAATATAGCCGGGATGCCGATTTATAATAGTTGTCCAGTACGCCGCTGCTTTCCTTGATCAAGATCTCGACTCCGACTAACTCACAGGCGAGAAGGGCGTTGCCTTCACGCTGTATGTCTGAAAAACCAAAGAGCCGGCACAAATTTTTGAAAACTGCAGACTTCAGGATATTATAAGTCTCAGAGTCCTTGAACACGGACAAGGAATTTTCAGACTTGAAAATTCTTTTATGGACATAGTTCCGTAAAATCTCACGAAGCTTGTCAAGCCCAAGCATGTTGACAGCATAGTTAACATTTAAAGCGCACGTCGCGCTGCCGGAATCGGCACTGACTGCTCTTGCAAGCAATTCATCCTTCAGTGAGCGTTGACTCTCCTTGTTCGTTTTAACAGTTTCCTCGTCCCGCTTGCACTCTTCTTCAGCCTTGCCCCCTACTTCAGCCTTGCCCCCTACTTCAGCCTTGCTCTCCACTTCAGCCTTGCTCTCTATTTCAGCCTTGCTCTCTATTTCCTGCAGATTGGATATATCATCTATATATATCTCCACCTTCCTGATATTTGGATCAGGACTGTCTACCTCCATTAGGAGATTTACCATTTTGGACAATATCTCGTCTTTTTTGTATTCCTGGATAGCTTTGTCCGACACACTCATTTGAGGCGGGACTACTGCTTCTTTCGGCTTTTTTATTCTCTTAATAATAAAACTGGGGTCGTTAAAAGCTCCAGATAGTTCCAAGCCGATAAAGTCCTTGTTCTCCCAGCGGACAGATGTCTTTATTTCTAAAGTGGAAATCTTGAAGTTCAACGTCGGGGTTTCAGCTTGGAATCCAGGGGCTTTAGAGATCTTAAGTCCTTTCCTGCTGACTTCGACAATCCTTCCAATCCCTTCAACGGGGATATTATCGATGAAATACCTGTCGTGCTTCCTCCGGTTCAGAGGCTTTATTGTTTCCATATCAGAAACAATTATGTAACAGTCAAGAAAAAAATAGCAATCGCGTGATTGTAGCCTTCAATAATTTGCGCCAAGAGCAGGCGGGACATGGCGCCACCCTATTGAATCCTCAGGACCTTGGCCCCGCGGATCTTCCTTCCATTAAGCTCCAGCAATGCCCTATTTGCCTCATCAAGCGCGTACTCCTGAATTTCAGGCCTGATGGGAATCTCGGCGGCAAGCGCCAAAAATTCCTCAACATCTTTTCTGGTGATGTTGGCTACGCTCTTTATCTCCTTCTCCATCCATAAATCACCTGGGTAATCAATCTCCAGCAGCGATTTCTTGTCCTTCTCCTCTTTTCGGATAGCATTGATTACAAGCCGTCCACCTTTCTCCAGGCTCTTCAATGCCCTTACAACCGGCTTCCAGGCAGGTGTGGTATCGATAATGGCTGTCAACTTCGCGGGTGGCTCATCTTCGGTATCACCGGTCCAGAAAGCCCCAAGTTCCCGGGCAAATTCTCTTTCCACCGTTGTCCTTGAAAAAACAAAAACCCTGGAGTTCGGATATTTGTAACGCAGAAGCTTCAGGACGAGATGTCCCGAGGCGCCGAATCCTGTAAGCCCTATGTTCTGGCCATCCTGCAAGCCTGTCAACTTCAGCGAACGATAGCCGATAGCTCCGGCGCAGAGAAGGGGGGCCGCTTCCGAATCAGAGAAGATCTCGGGTATCCTGTATGCGAAATCTTCCGAAACAACAGTATATTCAGCGTATCCCCCATTTGAATCTCTTCCCGTTGCCATAAAATCTTCACATAAATTTTCATTGCCTTCGAGGCAGAATTTGCATTTTCCACATGCAGAATAAATCCATGCTATTCCGACCCTCTCTCCAGGACCGAACCTTTCCGCCTTGCTCCCCCTGCGCTCAACCCTTCCAATAATCTGATGGCCCAAAACTATGGGGAAATGCGCGGGAGTGGTCCTTCCCTCGATTTCATCAATTTCAGTATGACAGACTCCGCAACGCGTGATCTTTACCAGAATTTCTTTCTCTCCGGCAAGGGGCAACGGCATATCAATCAACTCAAGTGGCTGACTGTTCCTCGCAAAATACGAAACTCTGTTCAGCACCATGGCTTTCATAAAATTACTCTATCACACTGTACTGAAGAAATCGAGTTGGAGAAGACATGTCTTCTCCAACATTTTGAGCTCTTAAATCGGGGAATAAGTTATAATTAATACTGAGTATATTTTTATCAGGAGGATTCCATTCATGCTTTCTGAGAGAACGCAAAGAATCAAGCCGTCGGCCACTCTGGCCATGGACGCCAAGGCAAAGTCTATGAAGGCCCGGGGTATCGATGTTCTTAATTTCGGCCTCGGTGAGCCTGATTTCGATACGCCGGACCATGTGAAAGAAGCCGCTGTCAGGGCGATAAGGGATGGTTTTACAAAATATACCGCGGTTGGCGGCATTGATGAGCTTAAACAGGCGATCACAAAAAAGCTTGCCGTCGATAATGATCTTGACTATTCAAAGGAAGAGGTTATTGTCTCGTGCGGGGCAAAACACAGCTTGTATAATATTGCGCAGGCGCTGTTTAATCCGGGGGACGAGATTATTATACCTGCTCCTTACTGGGTCTCCTATCCTGACCAGGCGCTTCTTAATGACGCTGTCCCTGTTTTTGTTCCCACATATGAGGGAGACAATTTCTTGCTGCGCCCCGGGGAGCTTGAAGCGAACATAACAGGCAAGACTAAGGCGCTTATGCTTAATTCTCCTGCGAATCCGACCGGGTCTGCTTATGACCGGGAAACGCTCGACGCAATTGCCGGGATAGCAGTTAAACGGAACATCTTCGTTATTTCAGACGAAATCTACGAGAAACTTGTATATGACGGCACACGGCATGTGAGCATAGCCTCATTGGACAGCGAGATCAAAAAAAAGACCATTGTTGTTAACGGGCTCTCCAAATCTTATGCCATGACCGGATGGAGGATAGGATACTCTGCCGGGCCCAGGGAAATTATTAAGGCCATGACTGACATACAGAGTCAGTCCACCTCAAATCCGACTTCCATATCACAGAAGGCCGCTGTTGCGGCCCTTACAGGGCCCCAGGACTCCGTATCCGTTATGCGCACTGAATTCGACAGAAGGAGAAAAGCCCTTGTCGACGGTCTGAATTCCATTGAGGGTATCAGCTGTCTGAACCCCAAAGGCGCTTTTTATGCGTTTCCGAACGTTTCCAAGTTTTACGGGAGGGGCGTTGGTAAAAGATGGATAAATTCATCATTTGATATGGCGACTTATCTGCTTGAAGAGGCGAATATTGCCGTTGTTCATGGTGAGGCCTTTGGTGATGACAAGTATATCCGGTTATCATATGCGACATCAATGGATATCATAAAGAAGGGACTTGACCGTATGATGGATGCTTTATCCAGGCTGAAGTAGATGGACAAGTTCCGTTCAGGATATGTATCCCTGACAGGGAAGCCGAATGTCGGCAAATCCACTCTGCTCAATGCCATTCTCGGAGAAAAGGTTTCCATTGTAACACCTAAGCCCCAGACAACCCGGAACCGGCTTATAGGGATAAAGACGCTGCCTGATGCCCAGATAATCTTTGTTGATACCCCCGGCATCCACAGGCCAAAGCACAAACTTGGGGAGATTATTGTGAGGGAGGCCCGTGGTGCGGCTGCTGAGGTGGACCTTATTGTGTTCATGGCAGAGCCTGACCTGCCGGGACCCGGCGATAAATTGATAATAAAGATGCTGCATGACCTGGAGAAGCCGGCCTTCCTGGTCATAAACAAGATTGATACGAAAAAGAAGCCGCAGGTGCTTCCCGTTATCGAGGCCTACAGCAGTCTTTATCCCTTCAGGGAAATAATCCCTGTCTCAGCACTCAAGGGGGACGGCATCAACCTTCTTCTGACCAATGTCATGCAATATCTCCCCGAGGGACCAAAATATTATCCTGATGACATTGTGACTGATCAGATAGAGCGGTTCATGGTCGCTGAGGTGGTCAGGGAAAAGGTCATGCAGCAGACTGAGGAAGAGGTTCCCCATTCAACGGCTACCGAAGTTACACAATGGTCCGAACGTAAAGACGGCGTAATTTTTGTCACCGTGAATATTTATGTTGAAAGAAAAGGACAAAAGGGTATAATAATAGGGAAAGGCGGCGTCAGATTAAAGACTATCGGAACCGCTGCGCGTATCGAAATAGAGCAATTATTAGGAACGAAAGTCTTTTTGGAGTTATGGGTCAAGGTCAGGAAAGATTGGCGCGGTAATAAGCTGATGTTAAGTGAATTGGGGTTTAAATAATGTTTATTCAGATGAAGGTTGAGGGTCTTCTTTTTGATCCCCGGAGCGGCATGTATATCCTGCTCCTGCAGCAAGTGGACGGTAATGAAACGCTCCCTATCTGGATCGGAAAGCCTGAGGCCGATGCGATAGCCCTGGCCCTCGGCAAAGTCATTACCCCACGCCCGCTCACACATGATCTGATTAAAAATGTTTTTGAGGGGCTGAATTCCAGGGTGACGAGAATTGTTATTACTGAAATTGTCGATAACACTTATTATGCCCTGATATATGCGGATAACGGCAAGAAAGAGGTATCCATTGACTCACGACCCTCTGACGCAGTAGCTGTTGCGCTCAGAGTGCAGGCCCCTATTTTTATTGAAGAGCGTGTGCTTGAGGTCCGCAGGGCTGACGAACTTGAGGAATGGCTCAAGAATCTGAGGCCCGAAGACTTCGGCAATATAATGTAATACAGGCGATAGGCAATGGGCAATAGGTGATAGGAAAAGAAAATTCTCGTTCTGTTTTGTCTGCGCTTTATCTTATGTATTTGGTTTTTTCCCATAACCTATTGCCTATCGCCTATCGCCTGTCTTTTTGAGATGTTGAAGCGAACGAATGGTATTGTTTTTAAGAATACTGTTTTCGGGGAAGCCGACCTCATTGTTACCTATCTGACTCCCAATTACGGATTGTTAAGGGCCTTTGCAAAGAGCCCGCGAAAAGTCAGGAGCAGATTCGGCAGCAGTCTTGAACCGCTTACCTATGCGAGGATTTCTTTTTTTGGCAAGGAAGAAGCCAGTCTGCCGCGGCTGACTCAGTCTGACATTATAAAGCCATTCCATGTATTGCGCAGCGATTTTAAACGTCTGCTTAATGTATCCGAGATCTTGGAACTGTGCCTCAATTTCCTTCCTGAAAGGGAGCCCGCCCCTGAGATTTTCAGGCTTCTCCTGCATATGATGACAATGCTCGAATCCAATGCCGACAATAAACTCTTTTATCTTTTTTATAAAATGAGGTTGCTGCAGTCGGCGGGCTATGCGCCGAGACTCGCCGCATGCGGAAAATGCGGCATGCCCGCGGGTTCCCTGAAAAGCCGGGAGACTTCTCAGGCCGGATATCATAGTTTTTATGTCCCTCACGGGACTGTTATCTGCAGCCGGTGTTTTACCGGTGAAGGCAAATTCGTTCGCCTTTCGCACAGCGCCCTGAGATTTCACGAGAGCCTTCTTAAGTGGGAACCATCAGCCATTGACAGGGTCAATGCGCCTGGACATCTGGTGGAAGAACTCATGGATATAATCGATGCTCATATAAGTCATGTGATCGGCCCTTCGCGGTTTGCCGGGAAACTGTGACTGGGACCATATCTTTGCCTGCGCCCTAAGCATGCCGAAATCCGGGATAAGGTGCAGCCCTTCCGCTCAAGCGCTGCGCTTTGGGCGATTCTAAAGCTTATTCGCTACAGCAGCTAAACTCGTCCGCCTTAGGCGGACTCAGACATAGCTGCTGTTTAACGCTCACTTCGCTAAGAATCGCTACCAAAGCTCCGCGATTCGCTCCAGGGCTGCACCTTATCCCGGATTCCTCAGAAGCAACAGCATAATGCAGAAACATTTTGTAATTTGAGGCAAGAGCAGACAGGACATGGTGCCATAGCGGTCCGCCTCAGGCGGACGACACCCCGAGATGCCTCTATGGATGGCTGAACGGGCTGTCGTCGCCTTCGAGCAAGGGTCCCCGAAAAGTCGCAGACTTTTGGGGGTAGCGGAGGGATGCTTGCGAGATTAAGCCGAGGCGCCGTGCATTGGCTGCTCTTGCCGGCACTACATTGGTGCTAATAAGCAGCTATACTTAAGAAAGTACTCCGCATTTGATTGCGGCATTATGAAATTGCGGTTTATAGTTGTGAGGACCCGCCGAAATGGCTCCACCTGATAATCGATAGTTTCGCTCTGACGCAACTGACGAGGACTTTGTCCCGAAACGTGCGACTCAGGATCGAAGCATGACAGCCCGCCATTCATCGGTTTCAGCATTGATAAAAACTGCCAGCGCTGTCAGTTTCTTTTGGAAAGAAACGGAAGGAGGCTCAGTGAAGGGAAAAAGCAGTTATGTCCCGAAGATCACACAGCCGCCGGATCGCGTATAAATCAATCTTACAATCTGGGATTCACCCTGACAAAGTCTCACCATGCAAATCTTGACATACTTACGAATACCGGCAGAACTCCGCATCGATGACAAAAAATCATCTGTATTTTTCATCCAGAAGAACTAAACCGCTAGCGCGGTAGTCCTTCGGTTTGCCACATTTTTTCTCACAAGGTCAAAATAAGTTCCAGCCCAAAATAGCTCTTGAAAGCCGGTAGCATAATCTCGTTACAATCTCCTTAACCGTTGGCATTAGCTGACGGATAACGGTATCAAAGGAGATTGTATTATGGGAAAGTTAAGAGAGCAAATGATTCAGGACCTTCAGCTGAAAGGAACCACACCTCATACTCAGCATATATACTTGAGAGAGGTCGGCAACCTTGCGAGGTATTTCGGCAGATCACCTGAAGAACTGAGCGAGAATGAAATCAAGGAGTATCTGCTTCATCTCAGAGAAAGCGGGTTGGCTGACGGAACATTCCGCTTCTATGCTGCAGGAATCAAGTTTCTCTATAGCACGACGTTACAACAGCAATGGGTTGACGGCATTAAGTTCGGCAAACGCCCGTTGAAGCTCCCTATGGTTTTGGACTTGTCCGAAGTGCAAGCCCTGTTTTCAGTTACTGACAATATCAAGCATAAGGCAATGCTGATGATAATGTATTCTTCTGGATTAAGGATAAGCGAAGTATCGAAACTGAAAATAACCGATATAGACAGCAAACGCATGATGGTGTATGTCCGTCAAGGCAAAGGGAGCAAAGACCGTTATACCATTTTGTCACAAACCACCTTGGAGTGTTTAAGGCAATACTGGCATAAGTACCGTCCAAAAGAATGGTTATTCGAAGGACAGAAGAAGGATACACATATCAGGTATACGGCGGTAAGGAATATCTTTTGCAAAGCAATGAAGCTGGCCGGGATAACGAAACCGGCATGTCCGCATACGCTCAGACACAGCTTTGCCACTCACCTGATTGAATCAGGAGTGAGCCTGTACCATGTGCAGTTATTGCTGGGTCACAGGTCTCCAAATACCACAACAGTCTATCTTCATGTAAGCAAGATGAATCTTGCCCAGGTAGTAAGCCCTCTGGATAAAGCTTTCCAGCAAACTGCATAGGGCCATAATTCACGCTCTCTGCAGATGCGTACCTCCGGCGGCACCGAGGTGGCGGATATATTCCGCCAGTACGGTCATGATTACAGAGTATCCCATAAGATGCCTCTCAAGCAGTTGCGGGCTATGGGTGCTATTGAGGCATGCAGGACATCAAAGCTTGGTGGGCATAAAGACAAGTGTGATAACAACGACTGTGGCCACATCGAGATATCCTATAACTCCTGTCGCAACCGTCACTGCCCCAAATGCCAGTTCCTGAAGAAAGAGCAGTGGATAGAGGCGCGGTCTGATGATCTCCTTCCCATACAATACTTCCACGTAGTCTTTACCATCCCTTCTGAACTGAACACCGTAGCCTTAAGAAATCCCAAGCTTATGTATGATCTTCTTTTCCGCGCTGCTTCAGAGACACTTATAGAACTCGGCAATGACCGCCTCGGTGCCCGTATCGGATTCATCGGCATACTGCATACCTGGGGCCAGAACCTTATGGATCATCCCCATATACACTGTGTTGTTACCGGCGGCGGGCTGTCCCATGACGAACGCCGCTGGGTGGCCTGTCATAAAAACTTCTTTATTCCAGTGAAGGTTATGTCTAAAATGTTCCGAGGCAAGTTCCTCGATTACTTCAAAGAAAGCTATACTGATGGGAAGCTTGAACTGACAGGCAGTATCAGTCATCTGATGAAGCCCCATGTTTTCGAACTATTGCTCGGAAAGCTCTACAGCAAGAAATGGGTAGTATATTGCAAACCTCCGTTTAACGGCATTGACGGAGTTCTTCAGTACCTGAGCCGGTATACCCACCGGATAGCAATCAGTAATAACCGTATCCTCAAGATTCAGGACGGCCAGGTCACTTTCCGGTGGCGTGACTATGCCGATAATGACCGTGTAAAAGTTATGACCCTGCGGTCCGATGAGTTCATCAGAAGGTTCCTTATGCATGTACTTCCTGACCGCTATGTGAAAATCAGACATTTCGGCCTGCTGGCAAACAGAAAGCGCAAACATAGTATCGAGTTATGCCGTCTGCTTCTCGGCAGTGACAAAACAGAACCAATCAAATCTGAGGCTAAGACCTGGCAGGAACTTATGCTTGAAGTCTCAGGCGTTGATGTCACCAGATGTCCGGTTTGCCGCAAAGGCAGGATGGTGGCGATTGAGGTTCTGCAGTACATCAGGTGCAACAGCCCACCGGGTCAATACTGATATGAACGTTGAGCTGAACATAAAAAAGATAAATCTGTCCCAATGCGAAAACTTGATCGTTGGTCGCAATATCGGCTTATTGTCGAAAATCTCACATTCGCCGGCGATCATATCGCACTGCGGCCAGTCTGGTCTGCCTATATCGCTTCCGGTCCAAAAGAATCATCAGATTCAATCCACAACAAGCAAAAAAATAACAGATTCTTATCCAGCTGAGTAGGAACGGGCCATATTGAATCGCCATAACCCGCGGCATAGTTCTTCATACGTCAATCCGCAACTGCGCAGCGGATTGACGCTTAACCGTATCACACAACAGCGGGACTCCCGTATTTCGGAGATGTTCTTTTTGAAACACTCACTGGAAGAGACTTGGTCCAATGCTTTTAACACCTGGGAAGTCAAATATGACCGTGTCTTCCGTTTCACCCTCTCTTATCTTCATTTTTAGTTTCCAGCGTCCTCGCATTATAAGTATGATATTTTCCACACTATAAAGCCCCCCAGCAGCAAAATCAAAGTCACCAGCACATATCCCCTTATATTTGCACTTCGAGCTCTTATCAGAATTTGTCCACCATTTCTTCAAGCTGAGAAAAGGGAATCAGATACCTGCCGTCCCGGAGTGAGCCCTCAACCTTGACAGGATAGCAACTACCGATTCCCTTCTCTATCTGGGAGATTGGTATCCGAACATTACATTCCCGGCAAATGATGGAGCCGCCTTCACAGCAGTACCCGCGCTTTGCGGGATAACAGCGCGCGCATGCATCGAGGAATGAGAGGACCCTGTTATCCACCTTGATCACGAAGAAGTCTACCTTCTTCCCGCAATAATGATAGGTGAAAAAGGCTGGAATATTTGGTACGAGGGTCTTCACCTCCACCGCGACGTCCGAGCCCATGCGTTGAGCTTCCGGGTATGTCTGCTGCTCGGAGCATGCGGCAAGAAACAGACTGGCAAACCCAATAAGGAGCAAAATCTCCATTGAAGAAGCACATTTAAGAAATTTCAATGTCATGTATCGCTTCGTCAACGAAGTGAGTCTTCAAAACATATAACGCACGCCTACAGACGTTGTGTAGAGCGGCGCAAGTTGTACACCGTTGAGATTCTGATATAAAGGCACTTGGACGAAGCCGTACACCGAAAATTCATGGGTGACCGGCACAGTAACACCAGGACTAATATATAATAATGTTCCGCCGGTACTGACTGTGTCAGCCATTAAACCGGAATCGCGCTCAGCGAAACGGAAGTTAAGCTGAACTTGGGGGACAACACCACGAACAGGAAAGCTCAAGTAGCGCAACCCCGCGTTGAGGTTGACGCCATTGCCTGGCGTGTAATGATCTCTTGCATAGAGCGCTTCCTGGAAAATCGCCGTCGTAAAGTAACCGAAGTTCTCACTCAAGATACCATTATAAAATGCACCAAATATGACATCGGTTGTGCCGGTTCCCGGCTGCAAGCCGCGATCAATATGAGCCGGGCCCGGCGCAAGCGGGTCATTCGATTGCCCCAATTCAGTGTAGTTGCCGCTTGGCAGCTTCATTCCAAAAAGAATGCCGACGTTGTGCTGCGGGGTGAAGCCCTGATAGCGCCCTATCACCTTTATATCGCCAAGGCTATCAGTATGTGAGGTGTATTGCCCCCCGCCAGGGCCCCCATCGATCCCGTCGGAATTTGTTCCCAGTGTCGAATGGTTTCGATCGATATAGGGAACCTGAACGTTGACTCCCCATTCGTGGGTGATGACGTAATCGATCCCCAGTGTGACGTAATTGTTTACGGTAAATTTTTCTACTTCTTGGGGACCGTTATAGTTCACGATTTTGCTGGCGGCAACGGGCGAAATAGTTCCAGTACCGGCACGGAGCTGATACTGATTAATATAGTCCCAGCGAAGATCCAACGTCAGCCCTTGTACGTCGGAAAACTGCATGCTACTCAATGTACAGCCGCAGCTTGCACAAGCCCCGGCATCTGCCGACGTCATGAGTACCATGCCTACAACAAGACTAAGCGCGGCTAAAATATTACGAATCTGATGCATGAATTTGTTCTGAATGACCCGCTGGGTGACATTTGTTGTTTGCATTATGGAACCTCCTCTTGAGATCCGTTCAAATTTAGGGTTGTTTCAACAACTCAACTATTTCATTTTCATACATCTGGAGAAACTCTTTATGGTATCCAATGTGCACATACCGGATAACCCCGTCTTTTCCCACGATGAACGCAGACGGCAATATTTCGGGAGAGTATGATTTTCTGGTGCGGTCCTTAATGTCCATCAGAATGGTAAAAGAGATGTGAACCTTTTTGAGAAATTCATGTAAGCGCGATTCAGAATCGTCTAGGTTTATGCCGATGACTTCGAGCCCGTTATTGCGATATTTCTTATAAAGCGCGTCGAGGGCAGGGAATTCTTCTCGACAAGGCTCGCACCAAGGCATCCAAAAGTCCAGGAGCACGACTTTCCCCTTGAACTTCTGCAGGTTGATCGTTTTGCCGGTCAAATCAGGAAGACTAAAGTCCGGTGCAACGGTACCGACCTGACTTGCATTCGCAAATGCAGGGGCTGTGATCATCAGCAAAAGTATTGCAACAGCAATCTTCATTAATTACTTTCCTCCTACCACGGCATTGAACCAGCGTTAGCGTGAAGCGAATCCCTACACGGGATATGAGCGACAGAGGTCAGCTTTTCGGAGGACGTTCCTGTTGAAATGTTAGTAAGAATGGGTTAAAAACGGAATTTATAGCAGCGAACATAACGCGGTGCTCATAAAGCTCAAACGTGCATGGACATTGCAATACACATGGAATATCTGACTGAGCTGAAAGAGCAGCGCCCGATGCATGACAAACGTTAAGAGTGAACAGTGAGGATTTGTTATTGTTCACATGATAATGAATATCAATGCTAACGGGTATAACCGATGTAGTAAATAAGACAGCCAGCACTATAAGAACTCTGACTTTCATTACGCTCAAGTATAGATGAAACCCCCGTACCTGTCAAGCAGGGCAGGCAGGCGGGGTAGAAATATAATAACTATAATTTTGTATGACTATAATTTACCCTGACCGCAGATGAGTTTGGCCGACAACAGGTAAGTCTCTTGTCCGTATTTCGGTCTGTTCCCGCCTTCTCGTTAAGCATGAAGATGGTTATCTTAAGGGATATGCTACAATGCCTGAAGAGCAGTTGGGCCTGACGGAACACTTTTTATTTTACAACGCGAATACACCAATCATTGGACTACAGCACACTGGTCGCAGTACTATATATAAGGGCAATAAGCGGCGGCGGAGCCAGAGTCGGTGAACTTTACAATCCAGGGAGGACATAATGCCGAAAAACTATATCCTTGTGCCCGTGACAATATTATTGCTATTAATCAACGCTCCGGCCTTTGCCAATAAGGTTTCCGCAACAATTGCCGCTCCGGAAAATGTGGGAAAAGGAGAAGGCGGCAGGGTTATTGTTCATATGTTCTGGGGAGAGTTGTGTGCCAACTGCGAAGAGGAAAAACAGTTTCTGGCAGATCTCAAGCGCAAACATACGTATCTGGATGTCAGGGAATACGAAGTTCTGCACAGCAAACAGAATCTCGCACTATTGACCGATTTGATGAAGAGCTTCGATAGGCAGGCTTCCGGTGTTCCGGTTACCTTTATCGGCGACAGTGTCATTGAGGGGTTTTCAAAGCAGACAGAGCAAGAAATAGAAAGAAAAATAAACAATTGCAGGGCGGAACCCTGCCGGGATCAGGTGGCCCTCTTGCAGCAGAAAGGACAGGTCCGGGACACACAACGTCCGGTGCGGTTGGAATCGGCGACTGTCAAGGTGGGGCATGAAGTGGGCCGCTCCATTACTATGCCGCTTTTCGGTACGCTGTATCTGCGCGCTAAATCGCTCCCAGTGCTGACTCTGGTCATTGCTGGCATGGACAGCTTCAATCCCTGCTCTTTTTTCGTACTTCTGTCTCTGTTGGGTCTTCTGGTCCACTCCCACTCGCGAAGCAAAATATTCCTGGTGGGCGGCGTCTTTGTCTTTTTCTCCGGATTCATCAACCTTCTTGCTATGGCCGCGTGGCTTAATCTGTTCCTGGTGATGGGGAATTCCTTCTACATAACAACAGGCGCGGGCGTTGTTTCATTGTTCATCGCTTCCATCAATATCAAAGATTTTTTTGCCCTCAAGAAAGGGGTTTCCCTTTCGGTTCCGGATGCGGCAAAACCACGTCTTTACGAGCGCATGAGGAACCTGCTTCGCTCCACCTCGTTTTTTTCGATCCTGGCAGGAACGACCGTTCTCGCCATCATGGCGAATTTGTACGAGCTTCTCTGCACGTCCGGCTTCCCCATGGTGTTTACCAGGGCCTTGACGCTCAATCACCTGTCAACGTTTTCCTCCTACCTGTACCTTTTTTTCTATAATGTAGTGCGCGTTATTCCTCTTTTCGTCATCGTCATGCTTTTTACGATAACACTCGGGAGAAGGAAGCTCACTGAACGTCAGGGACGGGCCTTGAAGCTTGTCTCGGGCATCATGATGCTGGGACTGAGCTTTATGCTTTTACTCAATCCTGCCCTTATGAACAGCCTTATGATCTCTTTGTCTCTTATGGCAGGGGCAATAGGGCTTTCTATTGTCCTGATCACCGTGACAAAAAAAATGGGATATTATTGAGATGATTTTGCTCCCGGATAGGGAGTAATCCGGAAGATAATTTCATGCTTTTCTCCACTTAACGCAATGCATCGAACTTTCCGATAGGCATCTATCAATTCCGACATTACATCTCATGTTAATAAGTCTCTTTCTGAACGATCAACGGTTACTTCTGTGATGCTGAAAATGCATCGCGTTTGCACCATTCTCTTGCACAGAGTGCGTAGGTGATTTTGTATAAGCCTGCAGGACATACTGGAACCATTGTTAGTTCTTCCGCAATTTGAGACGTTTTAAAGTCCATATCAAGAACTGTTTCCCTCTATCATGTTTCGGTTTTCTGAATATGTTTCTTTCCTTTCGTACTGCGCAAAATTGCGAGGACTCCGTCGGAGTTAACTTCTCCCCATACTGCGCAAAAAAATATTCTTCCAAAAAATAAAACTTACACCTGTCATGTGGAGTTCTCCGTTATGTGAAGTATTCGTCGTCAATCAAATACTCGACTAAAATGTCTTCGTGTCAAAAGTATTTTTTGCCTTCAATAAGGGCTTCACGGGCAATAATGAATCTGTTGTCCTGCAAGGCACCTTTCAGCTGAATAGGACAACAACTGCCGATTCCCTCTTTTAATGTCCCTGGAGGATATTTTGCACCACATGCTTTGCACTGGATAAAGCCGTCGTTAAAACGAAATCCCAATTTCTTACGGAAACATTCCCTACAAGCATCAAAGTACGACTGAATCTCGCCATTTACCCTGATGAGAAAAAAATTGACCGTTTTACCGTCAATAACAACAGAGTAAAATTCAGGTTGATTTTCTTTCAGAGTGCTGATATCAATTTCGGACTTATTCCCATCAAAAGACGCCCTGCTATATACAGAATGACTTTCACAGGAACAAAGGAAAACCGCTGCTATCAACAAAATAATCAATTTTTTCATTTGTCTTTTTCGAAATGCTTGGCCTTAATCTGCGAATTTCTTCTCCACTGTTAACGCTTGTAAGTCAACAAGATAGGTGGCATACGCGCCTATGCTGTTCAACCTCTTCTGGATAAAGAACCATCAAGTGACTTCTCGATTTTCATAACTTTATTATCTCCTTGGGCCTTCCTTCATCCTGGAGGCCACGTTCAGAGTGTTAGTAAATGCCCTTTCGGGAAAAAAAGTGACTCCGCTTCAGGACATCCCCACGGTTTAGGTTAAGATATTCCGAGGCGGAGTCGAGTTAAATGGGGGAAACATGCGCAAAACTCTCTTGCGAGAGATCGGCGCAATACTGACTCACATAATTCGGAACTTAGATATTAGACTTTTGGCGGATGCTCTTTCTGAAAGGACAATAAAAAATAAACTGTGGCAGGTTCGCTCCATTCGCAAAAACTGTCAAATTGCGGCAAGGGCGGCTTGCAATGGCATTCGTACAGGGAAGGCGAATCCGTGTTTACGGAAAGAGACGCATCTGATGCATGACAAACATCAAGTGTAAGGATAAAAGCAGTTTTAGAGTTTTGGCTTGTCGATATTTGAAGTTTAAAGGGTGCAACGATGGAAACTATAAGAATAACAAGTACCAACAAGCTTTTCAGTTTCATACGCCGACAGTATGAGGAAAATTCGAATTATTTGTCAAGGCGACAATTACGGGTGCGTGGTTCCCCAAAAGGTCAATATCTTTTGGGGCGCCACGCACCACGCATGGGAAGTTACTTTGCAGGCATATCGGAAAGCAGCTCAACAACCTTCTTAGCCGCCCCGCCCAGCTTGTGAGTATAAGCCATCATGTCATTGTTCATCTTGATACCCCTCTCGTGCATTTCTGTCATCGCTTTGCCTTTCATGACCTCACTCAAAAGCTTTTCGCCATCGGATATCATCATTTTCCCGTGCTCGATCGAACCCTTATCTACACCCTTTGCCATGTGCATCTGTCCAAGCATTAGCAAGTTGGCTCCCTCGGCGGCCATATTGACGGCATGGTTGATCAGTATATGCATATGGTGCATCGTCATCATATCGCCGGACATTTCGCCTTTCATGCCCATGTCACCGACAATATTCGCATACTCTATCATGGCATTGCCCAGTTCATGAGTGTACTTCATAAGCGGGTCATTAGCATGCCCTTCTGCGTGCAGGCTTTTCATCTCCTCACTCTTCATTGTGTGTTCAATTAGTTCTTTTCCGTCTGCAATCATGTGACGTCCGTGCTCCATAGTCAGCTCGTCAAGCGACGGAGCCATTTTCATGTCAGCGAGCATAACCAGGTTTGACCCTTCTGTGACCATCGAAAGACCGTGATCCATCATTATGTGCATATGGTGCATATTCATATCCGCCGGGCTCTGATATGCACTCATTTCTGCTGCGGTCTCGCCAACCTCATGCATTGCTATATAGGTCCCGCTCTGCATTTGTTTCACTTCTCCGGCGCTTGCCGACCCGAAAACCACAAAAGACAGGGCAAACATTAAAACAAAAGCTCCACAAAAAAACTGCATCCTTTCCCTCATGTTACCGCCTCCTTTAGAAATATTGAATAATAAGCTAATAAGGGAATTATAGCAGCACGATTCAGCTTGTCAATCACACGAATTGCGCCACGTTGAACATGTGTGTGTAAACAAGCGTGTGTAAACAAACCATCAGGGTATATAATTACCTAATGAAGATCGGCTTCAGTCCTAATAAAAGTGAATGGCATATATTCATCCCGAACAATTTGCTTAACGCCCTGCTGTGCATGGCATAATAACGAAAGAGGCATATCCTAGGCCTTCTGCATAGAAATTGGGTGAAGCTGGCCAGACGGTATATGAGCAAATCTTGCTGGAACAACTATAAAAAAATGAAATGTTAAGAAGGTATATTATGTTTTTCAGGAATATGGTTGCAATCATATGTCTTGTTATTTTAGTTTCATCTCCGGCTGCAGCTGAAAGAAGGCCGGTTACGCCTTCAAAAGCTGACAAATGCCCGGTTTGCGGTATGCTCGTAGGAATTTACCCTGATATCGTAGCTGAGATAATTTTTAAAGACGGCACATATGCAGTCTTCGATGGCGCCAAGGACATGTTCAGGTATTACCTGAATATGAAGAAGTACAATCCGTCAAAAAATATCAATGATATTGATTCCATATACGTGCATGAATACTACGACCTTAGCATTATTGACGGCCGCAAGGCTTATTACGTCGTTGGCAGCAATGTTTACGGTCCGATGGGCAGGGAACTAATACCGTTCCGTACAGAGGAAGACGCTTCGGCATTCAAGTATGACCACAAGGGAAAGATATTGAGATTCGGGGATGTAACTGAAGAGGTCTTGAAAGTGATTAAGTAGACCTATAGGCACTGCCGCTGAAAGCCACGAGGTCTCTCAGCAAGCGACCTCGTGGCCAGTCACGGTATCACAGATTGATATCCTATCCCATCATGCTACAGACGGACACTTAAAACATGACCTGAATGCCGGTATTGATAACAAATTGGGTCTTCAGCTGCAGGCCGTTCAGGTATTGATAGAGTGGGATGCCGCCTTCAATTCCAAAAGTAATTCTGCCTGCCACGATATTCACGCCTATCAGACCATCAAGTCGTTGCCCACCGTAATTGCGTGGATCGGCGTCAGGCGAAGGCGCGCCCATCATAGGATCGAGGATTTTCTGGATCTCAGGGTCCTGCCCGCTGATCCTTCCTGTATCGCTATAGGCAAGGCGCACCCATGTTGTGGCGGGGCCAAAGACGCGCTGCAGCCAACTGGTCGCCTTGAACTCGTTGCCAAGGCTGTAGCCTGCACTGTTTGTGCCTATATGATATGTATACATCGCCTGCGCACCCCAGTCCCATTTGTAGTTATCGCTGAGGGCGTTGTATGTCAGCGCAGGCTTGAGGTCCCATGTGCCGGAGCCGAGTTGCATATCATAGGGGGCGCGAAACTCCATGCCCATCATGTTTAATGTCTGCTTTATGCTGCCGGTCGGAACACTTAGTCCCAGACTGCCGACCAGGTATTTGTTGATCTTGTATAGCCCCCGCAGTTCCGTGTCACTGACTCCCTCTGTATGCATGGGGGTTTGGGCCATGTAACGGTACATCGGCATCATCGGTCCCATGTCCATTACCATCTGCATATTATTATATTCATAATTGGCCATGCCCATCAGGGTCAGGTTGTCAGTGACTCCGTACATCGCCATAAACATGTGCATGTACATGTCCATATAGGTCGGTATCATCATGTAATTATAAGACTTGCTGCTGTCCATAAAACCGACACTGTGAGTGTCGACGTTGTTAGTGCCGGCGCGCAGACCGCCCATGTTCATATACATGGTCTTGTATGTGAACATCCACATGCCGGCTGGGTGAGTATGGTATAACTCGTCGCCAAAAGCTGGATTATACACCATCGAGCCACCCGGGTGACGGTGAACAATATGCCCGCCCTCCAGAGCCACTTCCTCGGTGGCAGCCTTCATCGCTTCGTCGAAGGTAGCCACTTGGCCTCCGTGTTCCTTCACAAAATTCTGAGCATCCTCTACCCCGGCAAATGCCCATTTTGGCACATCGTTCATGATACCAATCTCATCACCCCCGATAACCCATGTTGCAGTTCTTGCATCTATCATCTTTTCTGTTGCGTAATCCGCGACCCTGATCGATTCAACCTGCTTGTCCTTGTTTTGTTTAATCTCCCAAACTGCACAGTGCAGACTGCAGACCTCAACAGTGGTCCCATCACTAAAGGCGACAGTGATACGGCTCCTGGCGGCATCTGACAAGTCCATCGCGCATATCGGACATTTCTTAGTATCCTCCCCTGCGTATGCTGAGCCAGAGTAAGCGCAGGCAAACAGCAGACATATTACCAGGAAAATTGCGAATCTTTTCGTAAGATTATTCTTCATAACAAACATTCTCCTTTTAACAATCGTATTGTCAAAACTCATCTACAGCAAACTAGAGAAGTTTTCGTCGATATAAACAAGTAGCCTCCTGCAAAAACTTTGAAACCACAATGACCGCAGAGTTTCGCCAAAATGAGTTCGCTGAACATCAGTTATTCTCATTTATCTCAGTGCTATCACTCTGCTCTGTGATTCCAGTGTTTAAAGGAGGAACTCAGGCGTCAGGAGGATGATCCATAAGGCTTACACACTGATATAAATAAAATGTTGAGTTGGTAACAGTATGCGGACTGGTAAATACCGGTTCTAATAGTTCACATTTTTTTTCACATAGAGTAGAAACATCGAAGGCGAAAAGTATAGACGAACCGCTCTTGTTGCAGAAATCAAGTGTGAAGAAAGAAGCACATTTACCGCTGTGGTATTCAGGAAGGGAGGGTTTCGGCAGTGAGAATGCCGTAGAGATAAAGACGATCAACATTAAGACGCCCAGGATTTTCACAGTAGAGTTTAAAACGATTATTTCGGTCCTGTCAATGCCGCCAATAGATTCATCATTATTTATACGATTGATCGTATTCTTCCGTCTTGTTTTGAAATCAACGGCTGTCAAAACTTTATAATATGAACGTTTTCTCAAAAATTACGATCAAAATCTCTAAAAATCTTCCAGTTAACAATAACGCCCTCCAAGGTTTTTCCGATAATGGCATCAGTGGAAGATTCTACAATTGCCGCCAGTCCGGCAATCTTATCTTGAGCCTCTTTAAGCTTGGTGATATCTACCAAAACGCCTATAGACCCTCTCACATTACCATTACTGTCAAACAGCGGCATGGCATTGCCATAAAGCTGCCGTGTGACACCGTCGATTCCTTCTTCCTCTATTGCTTCACCATTGACCTCCCGCCCTGACGCGCAGGCCGTATGCATAAGTAATTGGTCGGGCGGGATAGGAACGCCACCCTTGCGTATTTCCCTCCAAGGACGCTTGTTTTCTGGGGTACTTTCCTCTTTGAGTTCTCCAAGAATTTGCCTGGCAACCCTATTGCCTGTAATCAGTGAGCATCCCGGATCGTGGAAAATCCAGATGCCTGCGGGCATTGTATCGATTATCGTCTCAAGTTCGGCGCTCTTTTCCTCCAAGTTCTTCTTACTCTCCAGCAGTTCCTCTTCCGTCCGCTTGCTCTTGGTAATATCGCTTGCCGCTCCGAACCATTCCACGATCTCACCGGCGGTATTGCGTAACGGGACGGCTCGGGAGACCGTCCACCCCAACGTGCCATCTACGCGACGGACCCGGTGTTCCAATTCGAAAACAGACCCGGTTCGCACTGCTTCTCCAATGGCGTCGAGCACTAGCTTCTGGTCGTCCGGATGGATGTACTCCTGCAGCCAGTTAGGATTCGCCTTTTCCGTGTCGGCAAGGAAGTTTTCACCTTTCAGCTGTCGCATCTCGCTCCAGTCCGGACTCATGCTATAGAGTGCTTGCGAACTGGTATTGATCAACGCTCGGTATCGAACTTTGCTTTCGATCAGCGCCTCTTCTGCCAGCTTGCGCTCAGTATCGGCTTCTCTGCGCCCAGGCTTAGATGGTATTGCTGTGAATCCATGGGGGGATTATAATATTACATATATACTTTCGTGTCGTGTTTTAAAATTATAGGGGATCATTGGATCATGCGACGACTTATTTTGCTAACGTTTGTTTTCATATTTTTCATTATTGCGGGCCTGGGCCGTGTAAGCATGGGCGAAGACAATGACCTCCAGCAGAATCACGAGTTGAGCAAACAAAGATTCGAATGGACCAGCGCCTATCCTGGCGACAAGAACATGGAGCAGATTCGTCATTGGAGCGAGGAAGATAAGAAGGTGCTGCGTTCCCTTTCTCTTTCCTCGTTGCCGCCGCTGCCCTCTGACCCGTCAAACGCGTATGCAGATAACCCAAAGGCGATAGAATTGGGGAAGAGGTTCTTCTTCGACTCAAGTTTCAGCGCCAACGGAAAGGTCTCATGCGCCACCTGTCATAAGCCGGGATATTCCTTCACTGACTCGTTTGCCCTTGCAAGGGGCATGGGCACCACAACCCGGAGGACCATGCCGCTCATCGGTGTGGCCTATCAGTCCTGGTTTTTCTGGGATGGAAGGAAGGACAGCCTCTGGTCTCAGGCAATTGGCCCGATCGAGAGCGCTCCTGAACATGGCGTTACCCGTTCGTTCTGCGCGCACCGTATAATTGACAAGTACAAGAGAGAATACACGGAGATATTCGGCAGGCTGCCGAAGATAAACCACAAGAGCTGCCCTCCAAATGCAAGCCCTGGAACAGGCAATCCGGCTGCACTCAAGCTCTGGAAGGCTATGAAGCCAAAGGACCGGGAAGCTGTCAACAGGGTCTACGCTAATATCGGCAAAGCGATCGATGCTTTTGTGCGAAGAATATTACCTTCGCCCGCACCATTCGACCTTTATGTCGATGCCCTACTCAGAAACGATCAGGCAGCAGCGGATAAGATATTGGGCCGCGATGCAGTGGAAGGCCTGAGACTTTTTATCGGAAAAGCCAAATGTATCAACTGTCACATGGGTCCGCTTTTTACGAACAGCGAGTTTCACAGCTTTGGGATCGACAGTCTCAAGGATAGAGGCAGAGCAGACGGCATTGATAAGGTGCTTTCGGATAAGTTCAACTGCTTCGGCAAATACAGTGATGCCAAGCCTGAAGAATGCGGAGCACTGAGGTTTATCGATAAAGACAAGAGCAAATATATAGGCGCATTTAAAACCCCAACCTTGCGAAATGTTGCAGACCGGCCGCCCTATACGCACGCTGGGCAATTCAAGACACTGGAAGAGGTCCTCTTCTTCTACTTGCAGAGTTCGCGCAGGGAAGTAGAGCATCGAGATCTGACTTTTGATGAGCTTTTAAAGATCAAGGCTTTTCTGAAGACTCTTTCAGGACCTTTGAGTTTTCCCTGAGGTGTAATGATCTTTCCTCCTCAATAAGCAGTGTCGCCGTCGATACGTTACCGCGGTAAATTTCTTGGTTTAATAAATACATAAAAATTTAAAACCTGGCCTATCCTGAGATACATCCTTATCGCTGAATTTCTCATTAATTCTCATGTGAGCATCAATTGAAGCAGGAGCAAAAGCAAGTCGTGATTTGTGGACTAACTTGCAAGTATACTTCAAGCTACAAATTATTTCTTTGCTTTTGCCGATGATGATAGTTTGATAAGCTTGTTCTGATGTTTGCTTATCTGACTTCTTAATTCTGCTATATAAGCAAAGAATAAATATCCCCATGTTGGTAAAAAGTGCAACGAAAGTGTAATGAAGGATGTGTCTCAGGGAGCGAATTGCGGAGCTTTGTAACGATTCCTGGCGAAATGAGCGTAAAACAGCCGAAAGTGTCTGAGTCCGCCTAAGGCGGACGAGTTTTTCGGCTGTAGCGAATGAGCCTTTGGAATTGTCAAAGCGCAGCACCTGAGCGGAAGAGACATATCCTTCATTACACGGCCCACTCCAAAGGAACTTGGAAAAATAAACAATAGTCGCAAACGAGGGGAGCAAATCGTGCAGTAACGTTCTTACGGCTGAGTGAATCCGAAAACGCTGACTTCAAACAGAATATATCGTAAGCTTCAACTTCCTGATGGTCTCAAGTAGTCGGTGACATCCGCAAAAATTCCTCAACAAAAAAGCTCTGTCATTTATTGGGGCTTGCTATGCAAGGTTTCAACCCGCATTTCACACTGGGGAACTGGAAATGTCTAAGAACTGATCCAGCTCGGCAGCAAGTTCAGATTTGCCAGACTTCACAAAGTTCGGGACATACTCTGCAGTCTTTGGAAAAGTGCGTTGGTGAGATGTACTGTGAGTATGACACCTGGATTTATAAAGTGACGACTTAACTTGTTTTCACAGGTAAGGAAATTAATTGTAGTCCATTGATCTGCTTTATGCTAAAATGATTCAGGGGGTGTCTCTATGAATCCGCGCATTGCATCGAATCCTGATATTTGCGGGGGAGAACCGTGCATTAAGGGGACTCGCGTTCCTGTTCACGTAATTCTGAGCCATCTTGCAGCAGGCGAAGATTACGAGACTATCCTTAAACAATTCCCCAAAATTACCAAAGATGACATTCTCGCGTGTCTTGAATATGCATCCTTCCTGGCTACGGAGAAGACAGTCGTTGCATGAATATAATTGTTGATGAAAGTGTGAGCTATGGATTAGCCGCAATTTTGAGATCGACAGGTCATGTGGTTAGGTCTATCGCTGAATCAGCAACATCAGGGACAGTTGATGAAGAAATCTATAATCTTGTCATTCAAGAGCGCGCCATTCTTATAACCAGAGACTTTCATTTTAGCAATGCGTTACGGTTTCCTCCTGTGGGCGGCGGAAAAAAAGGACAGATAGCGGAGGAACCGAAAGCGCCGTTGATGGCACCAGCCTGAAATTTGTGGGTTAGCATTTTTGAGTAGAAAGAAAGACCAACCTTAGAGACCCCTCTTTAAATACAATGATTACCAGAACAAAGTAGGTGGAGGTAATCATTGTCAAAGCGATGCATGCACTGTGGGCGGTATTTCACGCCTGATAAACGGGTAGGCCAAAGGCAGAAAGTCTGTCAGCGAGAGCAATGCAAGCGGGCAAGAAAGAAACAGGCCCAGCAGCAGTGGCAGCAAAACAATCCCACCTATTTTGATAACCTCTATCTCGACTATGTAAAACCCTGGCGGCAGCGTCGCAAAGAGATACATGTGACTTCCTTGCCAAGACAAGTGATAAAAGACGAGATATCCCCTTCAAAGCCTTTACAGGAGCTGATTTTACTGATACCGGGTGATCTTAAAGGGATGATAAAAGACGAGATACGGCTGCGAAGGCTTGATGGTCATACGTTTGCCGCGTATGGGCCATGATAAAAGACGAAATGGAAACGGAATCAGTGTTGAGGTAAACTGGGTCATCACATCAGAAAAGGAGATGACACGGCAATGCAAGAATCGCTTCAAAACCGGGCGCGGCATCTGTATCAGGTTGAAGGATTGAGTCTGAATCAGGTGGCGACGAAACTGGGCATATCGAGAAAAAAGGTAACCCGCCTCATTCGGCAAGACGATCTAGGTAGGAGATCCTCAGGAAACATAATAGAGCCCTATGAGCGGTTAATTCAGCAGTGGTACACGGAATATCCCTTTCTGCAGGCCATACAGGTACTGCAACGGTTGAAGAGCTACGGGTATGAGGGAGGCTATACGGCGGTGAAGGATTACACGCTCTCATTAAGAAAAAAGCGGAAGGGCAACTCCTTCCACGCGCTGAATTTTCTTCCAGGGGAGGAAGCCCAGGTTGATTGGATGCAACGGCGTATGCCTTTCGGAGTAGTCTACGGGTTCGTCTACATCATGTCCTATTCGCGATACCTTTACTCACACTTCTATCTGAGGAGTTCCATGGAGTTTTTCCTGGATGGCCATATCGAGGCCTTCAAAGAAATAAAAGGCGTCGCCAACAGGCATACCTATGACAATCTCAAGTCCGTAGTTATAACTAGAAAACCGGAGATTACTTACAATGCAAGGTTTCTGGACTTTGCCAGGCACTATGGCTTTTCGATTCGTGCCTGCAATCCCGGCAAGCCCAATGAGAAAGGCCGTGTTGAACGGGTTATCAGAGACATTGAGAGTTTCCTTGTCGTCAATACCTTCGCCGACATCGACGAACTTAACAAAAGATTAGGCCTCTGGCGCATAGAGAGAAACAACAGGGTTCACCGTTCCACAGGGACCCCTCCTGTGGAGGCATTAAAACAGGAGAGACTCATAGCGCTTCCCCAAATCCATTATCTGCCTTACAGGCAGGAGCCGGCAGCCATTAACAAGACATGCTTTGTGGAGTTCGACACCAACCGCTACTCGGTGCCGTCCCAGTACGGGGATATGCCCTGCGACATCTTTGCTTATCCCCAGTACATAGAAATAGTGGTGCAGGGCAGAAAGGTAGCGATGCATAAACGAGTATTCGACAGGAAACAAAAGATAGAACATCCTTCTCACCGCGAGAAACTGCTCAATATCACTCCCCACTTCAAATACCAAAGGATGTATCAGCTTCTGAAGTCCATGGACCAAAACGTCGAACACTTCCTCAAGTGCGTTGAGCAGGAGGGACAGGATCCTCTTGAAGTTTCTTACGAACTGTTCAAGCTCCTCAAAGGCATAGCCAAAGAGACGCTGATTTCGGCGGTCAAGTCGGCAAACAGCATCGACACCTACAGAGTGACATATATCCAGGGCCTGCTTAGTCCCGCCGGACATCAGGACAATCCGGTGCATCCTCAGAACTCGGGACTGCTGCATATCACCTATGAAGGGAGGCAATTGAGCGATTATGATCAACTTATATGAATTATGGAGGCGGTTCAGGCTTCTGACCGATCCCGACAAACTTTCAGAGGAAGAAAAAAAGTTCATGCTTAAATTCCTCATTGAAGAATCTCACCGGAAAGAACAGAAGAAAATCCAGTATCTCATGAAAATGTCCGGCATCAAAAGAATAAAACTCCTGGATGACTTCGACTGGAAGTATAATCCTAAAGTGCCAAGGGACAAGATCCTGGAGTTTATGAACACGCAGTGGCTCAAGAAACCCAGCAACCTCGTACTCATAGGCCCTGCTGGTGTAGGTAAATCCCACATCGCAACAGCACTGTGCCACGACGCTCTCACAAAGGGCCATCAGACTGTCTTTCTCACGCTCTTCGATCTCACCGCCAAAATGGCGAAGGCAAAGAGTGTCTATAGCTTTATAGAGTACTATTCGCGAGCAAATGTTCTATGTCTGGATGAGATCGGTTACGTAATCCCGACCAAGGAGCAGGCTGACTGCATCTTCCAGATAATATCAAAAAGGGCGGAAGTGGGAACGACAATCGTCACTACCAATCTCGTACCGTCAAACTGGGGGAAAGTATTCGATACCGTCACTGCTTCAGCGATCCTTGACCGTCTCAGCATGAACGGAAAGTTCATCACCTTCGAAGGGAGGTCCTATCGAAATAAGCAGTGAGCTGTTGAGAATAATAAAGGAAAGTTCCCAATCAGGGTTGCAACTGATGGAAACAACTCGCCTCGATACGGGCGTTCGACGCCGAATTGCGCCCTGATCACCTACAGCAGGCCCACGCCGCCGGCACATTTGGTTCCTTTCGAGCGGCACCCACACCTCCTGAAAAAACAGGCGGGATTATCTATATACGGCATGGGAATCTGAGGTCTTCAGATGAAATCAAGATAGTCGAGAGATTTCTATCCACTCACCAACATGATGAATACAACGGTCGTTTAGTGACTTTGTATACGGACAGTGTGAAAATTCGTTAAAGCAATCTTTATTTAACACGCCCGTTCTGAATGCAAGAAAAAAACTCCCTACCCGTTTTCACAGGTAAGGAGTTTTTCAACACCTTAAGCTACCGGCTTGGAACGATCTGCCACTTTTCGGGAGATATTACGCAATGTTACGACCAGTATTTAACATCAGGGAAATGGGACTTATTGCCGGGCGCTCTATCAAGGTTATAATGTCGGGGTCCCCAGGGTCGGCACAATTCAGGGCGTACTCTGCAGGTAAGAAAAAGGTGGTCTACTCTCAGTTACTTCTATGAGCAATCGGCCGTGAAGAATAATTTTCCCCGGTTTGAAATTCTTCGAGTCAATTTATCTTTGTTACAGCTTCTCCCTCTTTCTTGAGTCCTTAATAATGTTTTCAAATTCCCTGAAGCCTATTATTTCTTTGCCTCTATAAGGATTCAGAATAAGCAAGTCCTTATCCCCGGTAACAATATAATCCGCCTTGCCCCGAATGGCTGTCTCAAGGAGAAAGTTGTCTTTCTCGTCTCTGCAATCTTTTATTGTATGATGAACCGCAACTACTTGGGCGGATTTATAGAGTAGGGATAAAAACTCCTTGATGTCGTCGGTGGTAAAATGTTTGCGGAATTTCGGCCTTCTAAGGACAGTTGTTATTTCGTCTAACTGCTCATCGGAGATGATCACCTCAAGCAGGCCGTCAAGTATATAATCGTCAAGTCCTGCAAGGAGCTTGCCGATAAGGAAGCTGATCCAAATATTCGTGTCAATGACTGCTTTCACTTATATCTTGCAGCCCTAACTTTGTCAACCTCTTTTGTAATATCCTCATATGAAATAGGGATGCCTTTTTTTGCTGAAAGCAATTTTTTGAATCTTTTTTTCAGAGTTAAACTGTCGAGATAGCGGGCAAGGTCTTCTTTTTCCTTAATGGAAAACTGAGAAATTAAGCCCTTTATCTGTTCGATATCCATCTTTATCGTCGCTGGCATTTTATTGGCCTCCAAAACTGATTTCTTGCTTCTATTATAGCCTAACCACTCCTTTCTTTTTTAGACCCTTATCTACACCTTCAAGGCAGCCAACTTATGGGACTATCATTTCCCGGCCCCATTGAAGCCGGTATCGATGAAGGTTTCTTTGGAATTTCTTACCGGAGAGCAATCGTATCCCGCCCCTCGCTCAATGGAATCGCTGACCCTGGGCATGGTTGATGAGTAAAGTTATGCCTCATACTTCTCAGGTATAAGAAAATGCGGCTGGTGTCGACTCCTGTGCGGAAGCAGCTTCGTAGGTGAAAAAAGGGGCAATAAAGTTTGCCGATAGTAAAAGGCAATAAAAGCTTGCCGGAGCGGGAGGCAATGGACACAGTAACAAAAACATCCTTCCTGAACCTGTCTGCCCGGAAAGTTTATAAGCGGGCTGTCAGACAAACTCTTACATTCATTTGGGCGGTTTCTTACGAAAATCTCATATTCGTACTGATTATTTATTTAATCCGCCTGGAATATATTTAATCAGAAGCAACATGCTCCCACGAGGTCGGGCATGCAGGAATAATGGAGATAGCATGAGAACCGCTGCCAAATGTTTTTTTATCTGCCTTCTTTTTGCCGGGGGCTGCAGTACTACCCTGCCCAGCGGCTCGCACGTGGTAACGTCTCACTGGAAGAGTTATGACGAGGTAAAGGCCGCTTTCGATAGCATAGAACTCAACAAAACGACGAGAAAGAACCTGACAGCTCTCGACTTCGATCCTGTCACACAGCCCAATATAGCGATTTTGTCTCACCTCGACCTTATGCAGCGCTTTCTTGTTAATCCGTCGGTCCTACTGGTAGATCTCGACGAAGGGCTTCAGACCTGTTTCAAGGCTAAAATCGCATGCAGGGCGTACCTTGTTGACATTAATAATACCAACTACCAGCGATACGGGAATTTCCTTGCAGATATATTAACTTTTTCAAGAAGTACGAAACAGGTGGGATGGAAATTCAACGCAATTATTGTACTGGTTAATGATGTGGTTGTATACAAGCTCTCCGGAGGGACCCCCAGCGTCGATGTTGATGACCTTGCTGTAAAACCACTCGGGCCGGTGCAGAATATTGGTGAATCAATGCCAATTCCAATTCCCCATTAGACTATAAGACTGAACAGCGGATTGTCGGTGATAAGGTCCCGGGATAACTGTGCAAATTTGGTCTGGTAAAAATCTAAAGCGGTTTACTTAATGCCAAATCCGGATTCCATTTGTTGAAAAAATTGTCCATGGCCGAAGCGCCGCCTATGGAAAGGTGCCCGAACAGGATAGATAACTGTCTGTCGGCTTCTGTTTTTGATGCTTTATCAATCACGACTTTCCACATTGCGGCTACGAGACCGGACCTGTCGGCTCCAGCCTGACAGTGGATCAACAAAGGACGAGGAGCGCTCTTGAAGATGTCCATTAAGTTAATGACATCAGCCGCTTGTGGCGCAGAGTAAGCTGTCAGAGCGATATCATAATGCGCAACCTTGTTTTTTAAGCTGAAGTTTACTTCATCCGTATACCAGGTACTGGCAAGGTTTTTGCCTCGCAAGTTAAGTATGCTTTTGATATGATACCTTTTAACATAGTAGGCCAATTCATCATTGTCGAGCTGGGCAGACCGATAGGCTTCGCCAATGGTTACGGCATGAAAATTTCCCTGCTCCGCTATATAAATAGCCATAGAAGCAGCGAAGCCCAAAAAAATAACAGCTACTAAAGGTAACTTTAATATCATCCTTTTCATAGTTAATTATAACACTTTTGAGGAACGTTAATGAAGCGATTTTTTTGGGAGAAACTGCTGTTTGGCGTATTGAATTTATTGACTTTTTATAGCTTTCCCGGGCGCGTTCCAGATTGCCGCTCCGGAGCGCCGGTAAATGACATTTTTCAGCTGTTTGGAGTCGCCCCAGGTCGTCAGCTGTTGATGGTAAGTGTATTGACATAACAAATATTGTGTGTTAGGTCTTAATCAGGAGAATCTTAACAGGGGTGTCAGTGTCGAGAAAAAAAATATATATTATTTCTTCTTTGCTTGCCGGGATATTATTGGTGGCCCTCATTGTCGGATTTTGGCCCATACCTGATATTGAATCCGGCTTCGATTATGCGGTCGTAGTACATTTCAGCGATAGTGAAAAACTTGCGGAATTTTATAGGGAGCGGCGATTTTTCGTTCCCTATAAGGATATACCTGATCATGTGGGTAAGGCCTTCGTGGCGGCAGAGGACCGCAGGTTTTACTCGCATCACGGATTTGACATAATAGGCATTACGCGCGCGCTGCACAGGAATATAGCCGCGAATGAGATCATGGAAGGAGGAAGCACCATAACGCAACAACTCGCCAAGATGATTTTAAAGAATAGTGAACGGAATTTTTCGAGAAAACTCCAGGAGATGATTATCGCGTTGAGACTGGAAAGTAAATATTCGAAAGAGGAAATCCTTGGCTTATACATGAACCTCGCATATTTCGGAGAGAGAGTTTACGGGATAGAGGCCGCAGCCAGGGCCTATTTTAACAAGTCTGTGACGGACCTCAGTGTTGCCGAGGCGGCGCTCCTTGCCGGACTTCAGAAAGCTCCCAACAAGTATTCTCCCTTGAAGAACCCTGAGTTGGCGCAAGAAAGAATGACGAAGGTTTTAGGTGAAATGCTGGCGCTTAAATTTATATCCCATGAAGAATATTTACGGGCCCTCGCTGAGCCGCTTCCTGATAAGACTTACTTTCAGCGTAAATACGATGCCCCGTATTTTGCAGACTATATCAGGCAAAAGCTGTGCGCCAAGTATGGCGACGCCCTTTACAGGACGGGATATCATGTTTTTTCCACACTTGACCCCTCGTTGCAATCCGCGGCTGAACGGTCTGTGCTGGACGGGGTTCATAAAATAGATCGTGGGTCAAGGCGCGGCGTGCAGGCAGCCCTTATCGCAATAGATATGGCGACCGGCGAGATAAAGGCCATGGTAGGCGGAACAGATTACAGTGTCTCTCAGTTCAACCGTGCAACCATGGCGCTAAGGCAGCCCGGATCTGTCTTTAAGCCTTTCGTATATGCCGTGGCCCTCCAGGAGGGCATGTCTTCCGATGACCTCATTCTTGATGAGCCGGTGCACATCCAGGACCCGGACACCGGCCGCCCATGGTCTCCGAGAAATTCGGAAGATAAATACTATGGGTATGTTCCCCTTAAGACTGCATTGGCGCTCTCCCTTAATTCCGCCACTGTTCGACTTGCCCAGAAGATCGGTATTGACAACGTACGGGAAATGGCGGAGAGATGCGGGATACGCACTAACCGGAAAACGCATCTGTCAATGGCGCTCGGCTCCTTCGAAACGACTCTTCTTGATATGACCATCGCCTACACAGCTTTTGCCACGGGCAAAAAGGTGGAGCCCCTTGCCTATACTCTGATACGTGACAAGAATGGAAAAGAGGTGGAAAGGCCGTTGCCTTCCAGCCGGGTGATTTTGCCTCCTGATATTGTCGAAAAGATGAGGATGATTCTGCGCGGCCCTATAGAGCATGGGATCGCGGGCAGGGCAAGAGCGGTAGGCCGGAGGGTTTATGGAAAGACCGGTACGACCAATGATTATTCTGACGCATGGTTCGTTGGGTTTGATGAGCATATTGCTGTGGGAGTATGGGTGGGCAGGGACGACCATACCACCCTTGGAATAGAACAGACGGGCTCTGAGGCAGCTTTGCCCATCTGGACCGAATTTATGAAAAAAGTTAAGTATAAGGGTTGAAAAGTGATTTATGAGCGTGCGTTGCGGGTATTATTCCCGGTTACTATTATGCAGGAAAAAGGTGTGATATACTGAGCTTATGAGATATTATTACTCGGGAGCCTTCGGAATTAAAGGATACTCGCGGCGGAAAGCAAGCTGGAAAACTATGTTTCTGGCTGCTGTAAGTATTGCGGGACTCCTCGCACTCGTGGTTTTGCACTATTTATCTGTTTGAAAGGCCGCCCCGGTTCCCGCCGCCTGGCGCACTCAATTGTTCGCATATTCCGCTTCTGTAACAGTTTGCAATATACTCCTGGCGAACTCTGTCCCAGGAATGTCCGGATTGTAGCATACGATTACGGAAGCTGCATTGGTATTGACACGAATGCTCCTGACGTTCTCGACTGATTCCAAATGAGACCGCAAACGGCCCGCATAAGCTTCGTCCGTCTTCAGGCGTGAAATGCCCAGCCGTATGCGTCCGGGTGTCTGGTGCAGTATCCTGGCGATATCGGACCTCCCGCACACTGTATGCATATGTTTCCCTTCGACCCTTGTCTTTTTGAGTCCCCCGATAGAAACCCTGAAACCTTCCATGCCTTCCAGGTACGAAAGCAAGTCCACCAGAAGGTTCTGCAAGACCGCCAGGCGTTCATGTCCTTCCAGTGCTTCAGGCTTAGCGGCCCGGTCAACAGCTGCAAGCATGGCAGAGACCCCCTTGCTCTTAAACAAAGGTGCATGTCTGCTTTTCTCATCGCTGATTTCTTCCTCGAACTGAAAAAGTGGGACCGATTCAAATACCGGGAGAACGGCGGTTGCCTCCCCAATACGCCGCACCACAGCCTCACCCAGGGAAACCCTTTCGTCAACAGTGAAGCGGAAGGCGTCACCGGGGAAAACGCATCTGCTCTCCAACGTTTCCCCTATCCGCCTGATCAGTTCTATGACCACGGGGTCTTTGGTGTAAGGGCCGTAACGGAAAGTACGGTGAGCCCATCCGAAATACTGGCTGAGACGGTACAGAATTTCGATTGCAGCCGGTGAGCCGAATTCATATTGGTCAGGATACTCCTTCTTATAAAAATCCAGATCGTCTTCCTCAAGAATACTATAAAGCCGCGATTGAAGTTCGTCTATGGACACAATGAAGGCATTGACGAACAAAGCTGCCTCCTGGTCGCGTTTGAGCGTTCTCTGTTTCCGCTGTTCGTCGCTCCAGGTCAGGACGGACCATACCATTGCCGCCAATCCTGACAAGATAGAAAGAATTTGGGCCGGATTCATGCGTCCTCTCTTTCATATAGCCCGGCGCATTGGATTAAAGTCAAAAAAAATAAAACGCCGACTGATATTTTATAGCATAATTAGCGGGCACTTGCAATCACACCGCTTCTGATGCCGGTCAGACCTGTTAGCTTTATTTTCCTTGCCGTGCGAAGGCCTTTATTACACCATCAGCGGCAACAAAGATACGGCCACCGGCAAGAATGGGCGTCTGGTAACGTCTCACCGTTCCGATTAAATCACCCGAGTCCCCTCCTGCGTATAGTGTCTGTCCGGTGTCCCCATCGAAACCATGAAGGCGATTGTCGCCCTCGGACCCCACGCTCCAAACGATAGCCTCTGCATGGCCATCAGTAGTGGTAACCATAGGTGACCCCTTGCCGTTTTGTTTTGCACACCAGGCCGTCTGCACAGTCGGTGGGTTGCCCGGCAGGATACGCACTGCAGTGAGATCGCCGGACTGGCCGGCAGGGCAGTGGTTGCCATGACCTTTAAAAACCACATAGGCCCCCCGCGCCGTAATATATGCTGTTGCGCCGCCAATGATCTCGTTAGTGGCCACCCGCGCTGATGCAACCTGATTGCCGATTCCCCCAAGGCTGTCCCGGTTGAGTATGTAAATCTTGCCGTCCTTGCCAAGGCCGATAAGGAGCCTTTCCGGAGTGGAACCGGGGAGGTCAAGAAGAACAGGGCCCGTACTACCGACGTCAAGGTCATCCTCATCGAGCGCCGGCCAATCCGCCGGAGTAAAGTAATCGGCAGGCTTGCCGCTGAACACAGGGCCCGCGCCGAAGCGCAGCAGTGCCTCGCCACCTGCCCAGGTCCTGGCGCGCGTAGTATTGCCGGTAGCAATAAAAACTTTGTTGTTGTCCGAGGCGACGCCGCCGGGTCGCCGAACTCCCTCCACCCAATGCCCCCGTAGCCCAAGCCTTGACTGCAGCCGGGTTTGCGACAGGGATGCCGACAAGCCAGCCATGGTATCGGCCGCAATCGCCGTAAAAACCTCCATAAGGCACGTAAACGGTACCCTTCACGAAAGCGAGCGCGCCGCGCTGATTTTGGACCGAAGAATCGAAATGCATGCTGCCGAACGCAGCCTTGGCGGATACGTCAACCGGCCAGCCGGAAAGTGTGGTTCCGTCCTTGAGAGAAAGAGCGAAAACGAGGTGCTTCTTGGTGGCACCGCCATCAGGTGTTGTCATTGCATCGAGAAAGATTGTTTGCGAAACGATGTTGATGACCGGCGTACCGGTTATGCCGAGCGGATTGATATTTCCGCACGGCAGCTTGGTCAGAGGGACAGGGTTACCAAGTTTGCGGGTCCAGACCGTCGCGCCCGTGCCTGCATCGAACGCAGCCACATTGTCTGATTCGGCTGCGGCAATAATGATGTCCTTACCTTTGGCGCCTCCGGCAACATAGAGCAACTGGGCATATACGGCGCCCTGAATATGGGCCTTAAACGTCGGATCGATATGGAAAGTCGCAGCTGAAGCCCTCGACATTGAGGAATCGATGTAGAGGCCGTCGCGTTTCGGATTGTTATGATACTCCAGGACCGAAGCGGCCGTATTGACGGCGCTGCTGTTAGAAGGGCTCCAGGAGGGAAAAAATATCCCCATGCAGACGGCGAGGATGCCGGCAAGAACCAATGGAGAGCGTATCGTCATGCCGAAGACTCCTTCATGGCGCAGGTGTTTTACTACTACGTTTGTTTCTTTCATAAAGAATAAGCCATAAACCATAATTCTGCAACTCATGTAAGGGATGTCGGGAATTAAACAATTGACATGAAATTCCAGGCTCGTATAATTGAATCAGGACGCGTTTTGCTTATGTGACATTCTGAGCAATAATAACCAGTGTGGAGGGATAGAAATGAGCTACAGGTTGAGAAAATCGAATGCTGTTTTACTTTGTATCGCAGGACTGATCTTTATTGCATCATGTGCCACAACCGGATCGAGTTCCCAAAGGGAAGCCGAGGCACAGGGAATTGTCGACAGGGCACGGGTCACATTCGAGGACTTTATGAGGGATGAGCAATACACATGGTTCCACTCTCACCTCAGGGAGGTCCGCGGTCTCCTGATTTATCCGCAGATAATTAAAGGAGGTTTCTTTATTGGGGGTTCGGGAGGGACCGGGGTCCTGGTAGCAAGGGAACCGGGGAGCTCTGACTGGAGCCAACCCGCCTTTTATACGATAGGGTCTGTAACTCTTGGTCTTCAGATTGGCGGAGAAGCGGCAGAGGTGATCGTGATGATAATGAGCCAGAGGGCCGTAGATTCTCTGCTATCTTCATCCGTCAATCTCGGAGGAGATACTTCAGTAGCCCTTGGCCCGGTTGGAATCGGGGCTAAAGGCAATATAACCGCAGATTTTATCTCTTTTGCAAAAAGCAAAGGCCTCTATGCCGGGGTTAATCTGGAAGGCTCTGTTATAGATGTTCGAGACAGCTTAAATGGGGATTATTACGGCAGGTACGTAACCCCTGTAGATATAATCATAAAAAAGACAGTCAGCAACGAGGGATCGGCTGAACTCAGGGCTGCGCTGGGCCGGGCGGTCAAATAGGCCGAGAAGGTCGCCCTGACGGTAAAATATGAAAATCCATATAGGTACCAGCGGGTACGGATACAAGGAGTGGAAAGGGAAATTCTATCCTGAAAAAATTTCGCCCAGGGAAATGCTTCGCTATTATTCTGTCCGCCTTGCCTCGGTCGAGATCAATAACACCTTTTATCACATGCCTACAAAGGGGGTGCTTGCATCCTGGGCGGAACAGGTCCCTGACGATTTTGTCTTTGCTCTCAAATCTCCCCAGATCATCACTCATCTGAAGAGGTTAAGGAATGTGGCAGAGGAGATGGAGTATCTGTTCAACACCTTGTCGGTCCTGGAAAAGAAACTGGGACCGGTGCTTTTTCAGCTCCCGGGGAGTTTTCACGCCGACCGCCGCGCGCTGGAAGATTTTCTCGCTCTCATCCCCGGCAATATGTACTGCGCATTCGAATTCCGAAACCGATCCTGGCTCGATGATGCAATCCTTGATCTCCTCCGTGAAAGGGGGTGCAGCCTCTGCACCCCGGATGCTGATGAGAACCCGGCAGACGGGATCATCAGTACTGCGAAATGGGGATACCTGCGCCTGCGCCGTTCCGACTACACGGATGACGATCTGTCACAATGGATGAAAAGAATCCTTTCCCAAAGATGGGAGAAGGCTTTTGTTTTTTTTAAACACGAGGAAGAGGCCGCAGGGCCTGAAATGGCAATGCGTTTTCAGGAGCTCGCCGATTCAAGGATAAAGGAACTCAGGAAATGAGATCGCAGGCCCGATGCCCAGGACTTCCCAGATAGCGCGGGTCGGTAAGCGGACGATCGAGCTTTCGAATCTGGAGAAAGTGTTGTATCCCGGCATCCACCTCCTGAAGGCGGAGCTGATCGAGTATTATCTTAATATTGCTCCGACTATCCTCGCGCATGTAAAAGGACGTCCGCTTTCACTCGTGCGCTATCCTGACGGCATTGACGGCGAACGGTTCTTCCAGAAGAACAGGCCCGAATGGGCTCCAGTGTGGATAGAGCATGTTTTGCTGGGGGAGTCTGACGGGAAGGAAAAAATTGATTTTGTGATAGCCACCGAAGAGGCTTCGCTTGTTTGGCTCGCAAACCTCGCCTGCATCGAGCTTCATCAGATGCATTGCCGCTCGCCGCACTTCGATAAGCCTGATTACTTTGTGTTTGATCTCGACCCGCCGGTGAACTACAAATTCGGCGACCTTATTGGGATGGCCCTCGACATGAAAGAACACATCGAGAACTTCGGTTACAACCCCTTTGTAAAGACAACAGGGAGCAAGGGTCTTCACATCCTTGTCCCCATCGAACCTAAGTGGCCCTTCGATAAAGTCTTTGACGCAGCTCAGGGAATGGCCAAACTATTCGTTGAATCTCACAGCCGGTCGGCCACTCTGCATGTTAAGAAAGAGGCGCGAAAAGGGAGGGTGCTGGTGGACGTCTATCGCAACCGGACCTATCAGACTATTGTCTCGGCATACAGCGTGCGCGGACTTCCGGGCGCGCCGGTATCGATGCCGTTGCGATGGGACCAACTGGCGCGCATCAGCAGTGCAGCTGATTTTAATCTGCACAATGCGCCGGATTATGTTGTGCATAATGGCGACGCATGGGAGGGGTTTGCCGCATACGCCTCCGTTCTTCATACAGTGCGGAAAAGGCCTTCAACAAAAAAGGGGGCAGGGCCATCCCTTAAACACGAGACTCCAGCAGTACTCAGCGTATACGCCAAAAAGCGGAGCTTCGGGAAAACCCCCGAGCCGCCACCCGCCATAACGACAGGGGAAGAAGACGCGTTTGTACTGCACAGGCACCACGCAACACGCCTGCATTACGATCTTCGTCTTGAGAAAGGGGGAGTGTTAAAGTCCTGGGCCGTTCCAAAGGGTCTTCCTCCCCGGCCGGGCATCATGCGGCTTGCCGTCTCGACAGAAGACCATCCTCTGGAATACATGAACTTCGAGGGGTCTATACCGAAGGGACAATATGGCGCCGGCCAGGTATGGATCTACGCCAGGGGGAAATACGAAATCATCAAAGGGAAGAAGGACGGGTTCTATTTTCGGCTCCAGAGCAGGGAACTCAACGCGGAATACAGGATGCACCACACCAGGGAGAACGATTGGATGCTTGAGCGCATGGACAATCCTCAGATTGACTGGCTGCGCTATCCGGTCGAGCCGATGCTCGCACGCCAGGCAGAAACGCCACCGGACCGGGGAGACTATCTCTATGAAGTGAAATGGGACGGCATACGAGCCATGGTCGCAGTGGACGAAGGCGAAATAAGGATCTGCAGCCGGAATCAGCTGGATATAACCTCCAGGTTTCCGGAGTTCCTGATTCCCGGTCAGGCATTCAGAACGGCTTCGGCATTATTCGACGCGGAAATTGTCTGTCTTGATGATGCGGGGAAGCCGGTGTTCGGCAACGTAATTCAGAGGATCCAGCAGAACAGCAAGGGATCAATTGAACGTGCCAGGGTCAGGTATCCGGCCGTATGCTACATCTTTGATTGTCTCTGCCTCGACGGTCGTCCCATTGTAAATGAACCATTATTTCGGAGGCGTGCGTGGATGGAGGATACGATCAGGAGCGATATGGCGTATCGGGTCAGTGAGGCGGTTACTGACGGTATCGGGTTGTTCAAGGCTTCGGTGAAGATGGGTCTTGAGGGGATTATGGCGAAGGAAAGAAATAGTGCGTACCGGATTGGCACTCGCAGCGATCTGTGGCTGAAAATAAAGAAACGGCAGACGATGGAGTGCGTTGTAATAGGCTATACAACAGGAAGGGGCGACCGGCAGGTGTTTTTCGGGGCTCTGCAGCTGGCACTGCGCGAAGGAAACGCCCTGCGGTATGTGGGCAAAGTGGGGACGGGATTTCATGGAAAATCGATGAAGGAGACATTCGCTTATTTAAAGAAAATAAAACATATAAAGAGACCGATCACCGAAAAGCCGCTTGACGATGCTCAAACAGTATGGATCGAGCCCAGGGCGATCTGCGAGGTGCAGTTTGCCTCGCTGACCAAGGATGGGATGCTGCGGGAGCCAGTGTTTCTCAGACTCCGCCCGGATTTGGCTGCATAACCTATAGTCGTCGATCAGTCAGGCCATAGTTCTGTCCTGCCTGCTCTTGGATAGGCTTTATTAATGCGCTATAATTTAATCAGGCGCAGCATAAGCATGAAATTGTATGGAGGTGAGACATGAGAGCAATCTGGAAAGGTCACATCCGTTTCTCGCTCGTGACGATACCTGTCCTTGTATACAATGCAGTGGATACGGAACAGAAAATCACTTTCCATCTTCTGCACAAACAGGACCACGGTCCTATCAGGTACGATAAGCGATGCAAGAAGTGCACGAAGGTCGTGTCGGCAGAGGAGATTGTCAAGGGCTACGAATATGAGCCGGAACAGTACGTGATCGTGGAGAAAGAAGATCTCGATAAAATAGACCTCGAAAGCACAAAGATAATCGAAATCCAGGGATTCATTGATGAGAAAGAAGTGCCCCCAACGTTGTATGAGTCGCCATACTATGCCGGACCTGACGGACCGGTCGCGGTACAGTCATACTCCCTTCTGGCTGCCGCTCTCAAGGAGACAGGGAAAGTGGGGATCGGAAAGGTCGTATTGCATGACCGCGAAGATATAGTGATGGTTGCCCCTTATGGGAAAGCTGTGGTGCTTTACAAGCTCAGGACTCCTGGGGAGATAAGAAACGTCGATGAGGTCCCCCAGCTTGATGGAAAGACCATAGACAAGGAGTGGCTCAAACTTGCCCGCAGCCTTGTCGATTCCATGAGCACGACGCTGGACAAGATGGACCTGACGGACAAGTATCACGATGCCCTCAAGGCCATCATCGAGGCAAAGATTGCGGGTAAGGAGATAGTTACGGTGGCAAAGGAAGAGAAGCACGTCGTGGACATAATGACGGCCCTTAAGATGAGCATAAAGCAGGCGCAGTCTGAAAGGAAGCCGATGGAAAAGGCAACGGGCAGGAAAAAAACGGTTGTCCCAAAGGTAGCAAAGGCCGGCTCAAGGGCGGCGGGTTAAACAAAAAGTATGGGCAAAATTATACGGTTCCCCGAGAAGCAACCGTCTAAATTCGGCTTCGAGCGGGCAAAAAAACGCAGGAAAGAGAATTCCGGCCAGTTGAACCTCTTCTCCTCAAGCTTGGGACAGATCCGACAACTTCGCACTCACATCGGCCCTTTTGAGGAGGCCTTGCTGTTGGACGAGCGCGATGACCGGCTGGCTGAGAAGGCTTACTGCAGAGCGATATCGGCGGGTGATTTTGTGGCCGATGCGTATTGCAACCTGGGCATCATCGAGTCCAGGGCCGGGAGGATAACAAAGGCATTCCACTGTTTTACCAAATCGCTGGAGCACGATGCGAGGCATTTCGAGTCGCACTATAATATGGGGAACCTTTATTTCGAGGGAGATAATCTGCGCCTGGCGAGGATGCATTATGAATTGGCATCGGAAATCAACCCCGCGTTCCCGAACCTGTATTTTAATCTGGGCCTTGTCCTGGCTCTTTTGAAAGAACCAAAGGCCGCAATCGATGCTCTCGTCAAATATCAATTGATGGCCTCACCGGAAGAAGCAAGGAAAGCTGACGATTTAATCAGGGAACTCAGGAAATCTTTGGGCACCACAGGCCGCCTTCGTTCTTGAGTCCTCGAATACCAAACTAAAAGGGGCGGGCAATTCATGGTACTGTTAAGATTTTTCCTCGGGATCTGTCTTCTGGTTATGGGGGGCAGACTTTTCTGGCTTTTTCTCGGCGGTGTCGGTTTCGTTTTAGCTTTCGATTTTGCGGAGCGGACGCTCCATAGTCAACCGCACAGCCTCATACTCATCATTGCCCTGTTTGCCGGAGCATTGGGGGCGATGGCGGCCATTTTCCTGCAAAAATTGGCTGTGCTGGCCGGAGGTTTTTTTGCCGGAGGCTATATTCTCACCGAAGCGCTGAAGGCTTTAGGGGTTGGAATGGGCGATTACCAGTGGCTTATCTTTATTGCCGGCGGTCTGGTAGGAACCGTCCTTATGAGTGTTGTGTTTGAATGGACTCTTATTATCATCTCTTCCCTCCTGGGGTCCATCCTTGTCCTTCAGACTTTCCATCTCACGCATCAGTCGTCAGAGCTGGTCTTCATCTGCCTTGGGATATTGGGTATTGTCATCCAGTCCGGGTTGATAAGAAAAGAATCTCCACCATAAATTATGAATTGAATATTCACTGCTTGACAAAGGAATATCGGGTGCGATACTTGAAGTACTCAGAAGGTCCTCGTCTTGCAAAGGGCCAAAGAATATAAGGGAATCACGGCAAGAACGTCAAGATTAAAAAAAAGAGGGAGGATGAAATGGCTGGATACGGAAGAGAGGCGCAGGAGACTGTAAGAGAAGCAATGGAGAAGTTCAAGAGGGGAGAATTGAAGAGCGGCAAAATCGGGAAAGCAGTTAAGAGCAGAAAACAGGCAATAGCTATCGCACTTTCTGAGGCCCGGGAAAAAGGGGCAAAGGTCCCGCAGCCTTCAAAAAAATGAAATCATATCGCACAGAACGAGTACGTTATGAACTTTTTTGACGACTGGGGAATTCCGCTGATTGTCTTGTCGGTCTGGATTGCATTTATCCTTACCGCGATCCCATCTCTCGTGAACTACTTGAGGAAAAGGGCGGAGCAGCGACAGCACACTTTTAATGCGCTTCTCCTCTCTGTTTTGGGAACGCCTCTGGTTTTGATCCTTCTCTATATAGGACTGAACATGTTCATTGATGCGATTCCCGCCGTTCCTGCAAAATGGGAGAAGTACCTTAATATCTCGCTCTTTATGCTCTTTGTCCTGGCCGGCTATCTCTTTCTGGACAGGTTGATGATGAGAGTGATCAGGCGATACATTAAAACGGTTGATGTCATTGCATCGTCTGAGGGCGTAACCAAAACTCTCTACAGAATCGTCCTTATCGCATTCGCCGTATTCATAATTCTCGACCACCTCAACATCACGATTACCCCCTTTCTGGCTTCACTGGGCGTCGGCGGATTGGTCGTGGCGCTCGCACTTCAGGACACCCTTTCCAATTTCTTCTCGGGTATCTACCTCTCTTTTGACAGGCCCATCAGTATAGGTGATTACATCCGGCTCGAGTCGGGAGAAGAAGGCTATGTCAGACAGATGGGCTGGCACAGCACGAGAATTCAGAGGCTTTCCAATAATACTGTCATAGTCTCTAACGCCAAACTTGCCGGCAACCGCATCACTAACTTCTATCTTCCGGATAAGGAAATACCGGTCGATGTCAATTTGGTCGTGACGTACGGGAGCGACCTCGAAAAGGTGGAGAGCGTGACAATCGGTGTGGCGCGGGAAGTCCTTAAAGATACTGCCGGAGGAGTCAAGGAGTTCGAGCCCTCGATAAGTTACAGCAGCTTCGGCGACTCGGGCATCCACTTTTCGGTCAACCTCCGCGCCAAAGAGTATGCGGACCAGTATTTGATAATCCATGAATTCATAAAACGCCTTCACAGGTGTTATGAAACGGAAGGCATCGAGATCGCGTCGCCAATCCGCAACGTATATATATTAAAAGGCGCTCCGGAAGCAGGGCATGCGGATAACAGAGAAGGTTGACTTTTCATATGAAACCTTTATGCTTTATTGATAAGGAGGCAGCAAAATGAAAAAATTATTTTTTGGGATGATACTTTTGGCGCTGGTGATTGTTATGCCTGTTTCGACAATGGCAGGGGTAAATATAGGTGTTGGGATTTCTCTTCCGCCACCCGTCACATTTGCGGTGCCTCCGAATGTGATAGCTCTGCCTGATACGCCGGATGTGTATGTTGATCCTGATGTTAATGTTGACCTGTACTTCTGGAACGGCTGGTGGTGGCGCCTATGGGACGGCCGCTGGTATCGCTCGCATTATTACGACCGGAGCTGGGGTTATTATAACAGCACCCCAAGTTTTTATTTTGATGTAGACCCGGGTTGGAGAGGATATTACAGAGACCATATGTGGCAGGGACACCGGTGGAACTATGAACGGGTTACCAACCAGCAACTTCAACAGAACTGGAAGGGTTGGCATAGTAGTCAACATTGGGCAAAGCAAGGGAACTGGGGCGTCCAGGGGTATCAACCCCGACCACAACAAGAGAGACAAGCAGTCAGAAATCAGAGGCAAACACAATATAAGCAGCGGCCTGAGGTCCAGAGAGAGCAGCTGCAGCGAGAACAGAAGATCAGGCAACCCCAGCAGAGGCAGCAGCAAAGACAACCCCAGGTCCGGCAGCCTCAGAGGCAGCAGCAAAGACAACCCCAGGTCAGGCAACCTCGGCAGCAGCAAGGACAACCCCAGGTCAGGCAACCTCAGAGGCAGCAGCAAGGACAACCCCAGGTCAGGCAGCCTCAGGGGCAGCAGCAGAGACAACCCCAGGTACGGCAGCCTCAGCAGAAAGAGGAACACGGTGAAGAACACGGGAGGTAGCAGGACGGGAAGTTGAAGGGCGCATCAGCGCGGCTTGCTTTAATTTTCGCGGGCGGGAAGGGCGAACGGTTTTTCCCGCCTGACAGTCTTTAGAAAGGAGGTGGCGACATGACTATACACTTACTTCATCTGGAGCCCATAATAGCTTTAATAGCGGGTCTTCTGATTCTGGTGGTACCGCGGCTATTGAATTATATAGTTGCTATTTATCTGATCGTAATCGGTATTATCGGGCTATCGCATTAGAACGTGTTAAGTATCCTTAGCCTTTTTTTTGTGCTTCTAAGGAGTGTTGGAAATCCAGTTAACAATGACATCTATCGCCTTATTCTCGATGCCGAAATAGCCATGGGCGCTCAAGGGTTCGCATGGACCTGATTGAGGAAGCTCACCGCCGGTAACACTCTCGAAATTGACCTTAGGGCTATGCTTGAATACCTTGACCATACGTTCGGAATCACTAAAAGGAGTTTGCCTGCATTCATCCTGGAGATGATGGACGAGGAGCACAGGGTAAGGTGTCTTCTCAAGAGGAATCCAGCGTAAAAACTTGTTATAATTCATTGTTGATGTAAGAATAACTCCTTTGATATTATCGTTCTTCAGTTCCGCGCCAAGATAAGCCGCAGATATTGTGCCTCTGCTTGTCCCGACAAGATATATTGACTTGTACCCTTTTGACGTTAAGTATTCGACAACCTTTGTAATATCCTGCAGATGCTCTTTTGACGTTCTGAAATTGTCATCCATCCCTCTTTGGTCCGAAGGACAATCGACAACCGCAACGAGGAATCCTTTTTTTGCAAAATCAGGGGCGGTCCTGACCAAAAAATTATTTCCCTTTGAGATAACTCCATTGTCGGAGCTGAATTGATTGTACCCGGTTGCGCCCGGGAACATTATCAGCGCTTTGTCTGTCTGCGCTTCCGGTGAAACGAGGAGAAGATTCAGGGTGACTCCGGGGCGCGTATCGATCTTGACGACTTCCTCACTCGCGAAAACTGATGCGGGGATCAGGACCAAAAAGATAACAAACATTATTTTCTTAAACATGTGAATACGCTCCCTGCGAAATCTAATTTCGGCATTTGTCTGCTCAGCCATGACAGTTTAATAAATGCATTGATTTATTCTATCATATCTACTCTTAGGGAGAATACTTGCTATGCCTGTACTTACCGGTCTTGACATTTTTGAAAAGAGGTGGCCGAGAGGATTAAGAGGAGCGAGGGCGGGGCTCCTCGTGCACCCTGCTTCAGTGAACAGGAAACTGGAGCATGCCGCAGACCTCTTCCTGCGGTCACGCAAGCTCACACTGAAGGTCCTTTTCGGCCCACAGCACGGAATCCGCGGCGAGACACAGGATAATATGATCGAATGGGAAGGGTTCAGTGACGGGCGCACGGGATTGCCTGTCGTCAGCCTCTACGGCCACACAAGGAAGCCTGAGCCTGCGATGCTTAAAGACATCGACGTAATGGTTATCGATCTGCAGGATATCGGTTCGCGCTACTATACTTTTATTTGGACTATGGAACTCTGCATGCAGTCTTGTCTTGAGGCCGGCAAAGCGGTAGTGGTTCTCGACCGGCCCAATCCGATCGGCGGCACGCTTGTGGAGGGTCCGGTGCTCGATGAGCAATACGCATCATTTGTCGGACAACGGCGGCTTCCTGTACGCCACGGTATGAGCGTGGGGGAAATTGCGTCATATCTGAAAGAATCATTTTATCCGGGCCTTGCATTACACGTCGTTCCCATGCAGGGCTGGCGGAGAAAAATGTGGTTTGATAATACGAAATTGCCCTGGGTTTTGCCTTCACCGAACATGCCTGCAATAGATACCGCGTCTGTGTATCCTGGAATGTGCCTTCTGGAAGGGACCATGATCAGCGAAGGGCGCGGCACTACGCGCCCGTTCGAGATTTTCGGCGCACCCTATATAGATCCCGACAGACTTGTCAAAAAGCTTATTGCATATAAACTGCCTGGTGTAGTGTTCAGGCCTATGTATTTTAAGCCAGCTTTTCAAAAACATGCAGGCTCACTCTGCGGAGGGGCGCAGATTCACATTACCGCCAGGGAGCGGTTCAGGCCTTTTAAGACAGGAGTTGCCGTCATCATGTCTATACTCGATCTGTACCCGAAAGATTTCCTGTGGAAGCAGCCTCCTTATGAGTATGAGACGGAGAAAATGCCCATCGATATTCTGGCAGGAACGGAAAGGCTCAGACAGGAGATAGAAAAGGGAGAGCGCCTTGACCGGATGGAGGCGTGGTGGAGACAACAGTGCCATAGCTTTCAGAAGAACGTGCGAAGAAGATTTTTGTTTTATGCATAAAGATATTCGCTGTTTTGTCCCCGCTGCAGGTTTTGGCGAGCGCATGAGGCCTATCAGTGACTACCTGCCAAAGCCGCTGCTTCCGGTACTCGGCAAACCGGTGCTGGGACATGTCCTCGAAAAACTCTCCCGCCTGGGCGGGATGGCGGTGAGCCGCATCGGAGTCAATTTGCACCATAAGAAAGGACCCATCAGGGAATGGGTCGAAAGATCACCATACAAAAACAACGTGTTTTTTTTCCCCGAGGATCAGTTACTGGATACGGGCGGTGCGTTGAAGAACGCTGAATTGTTTCTGTCTGAGAGCAACTTGTTCCTCGTTCACAATGCAGATATTCTATCAGACTTTGATTTAACAAGGCTGCTGGAGCACCACAATGCTTCCGGGAATTTATTTACGCTCGCGGTCCACGATTACCCCAGTTTTAATACTGTTGCGGTGGACAGCAGCGGCAATCTGAAAGGAGTTGCAGGGAAGGCATATGTCCAGGGACCTGAGAAAGTACGTTTTGTAGCCTACACCGGCGTTGCCGTATATGACAGGGCATTCCTCAAGTTTCTCCCTGAAGGGAAATCAAGTGTTGTCCACGCCTGGATAAAGGCCGCAGCGGCAGGATGCAGGACCGGCACAATGGATGTCACGGGGTCTTACTGGGCTGATTTAGGGACGCCTGCTGCATACGCTTCAGCTGTAATTAATGCATTAAGAGGCGATGGCGAGAACCTCTATTTTCATGCAGAGGCCGCGGGCTGCGCCGCTGCTCTGTTTAATGGTTATAACTCAGTCGAAAAGGGCTGCAGCATCAAACAGGGAGTTTCACTCAGGAATTGTATTGTCCTGCCTGATAGCATGCCCGGTCAGGGCACATACGAGAACTGCATTATAGGTCCGGATTTTGTTCTCCCTTTTGTCGAAGCCGGGACAGCGTCGTCATCAGGCGACGGCGGAACGCTTATTGGTATCGGCGGTTCTGACAGAAAATATTCAAGGGTCAAAAGAGAAGGGAAAACTGCGGTGCTTATGCAGTGCAATGAGGGTGATCCGGACTTCACCAGGCACATCGAATACACCCTTTTTTTTCGTAAATTCTCGCTCCCTGTACCCGGGCTTATCAGCGTGGAGCCTGAAAGGGCCAGTGCCCTTTTCGAAGACCTCGGGGATATTTCTCTATATACCTGGTTGAAGTGTCCACGCGACAGCAGCCAGTTGGAGCGGCTATACAGGCGGACACTTGATATTCTGGTAATGCTACACAGCACGATAACCGATCATGTCGCCGAATGCCCTCTCCTTGCAGACAGGGTTTTTGATTATGGCCACCTGCGCTGGGAGACGGCATATTTTATTGAAAGATTTGCGGAAGGTGTGAGGGGGATGGCCCGATATAATTCTCAAATACTAGAGAGTGAATTCAATCGCCTGGCCTTGAAAGCAGCTTCATTTCCGAAGACAGTTATTCACCGTGACTTTCAGTCACAGAACATTATGGTCGTGCACCCGGAAACGCCGAGGGTTATAGACTATCAGGGCGCACGGATGGCCCCGCCTGCTTATGATGTGGCCTCGATCCTGTGGGACCCGTACTTTCGACTGGATGACGCAATGCGGACCCGCCTTGCCGAATATTATACCGACTGCATGCAGGCCGCAGACACAGGGTTCAATGTTGAAGAATTCAGGTCAACGCTGCTCCCCTGCCGTCTCCAGCGCCACATGCAGGCCCTCGGCGCGTATGGCTTCCTTTCTTCAGTAAAGGGGAAAAAATACTTTCTGAAGCATGTTCCGGAAGCGTTGAGAATGCTGAAGGAAGAGACGGCCCTGGCCGGTGACGAGTACCCTGCGCTGTATGCTTTGGTGGCGGGGCTCCGATAAACTGACCGACTATCCGGAAATCAGCTTGGTAGACCTTAGTGCTTATGATGTTCCGCCTCTTCTGCCGCATCCGCTTCGGCCTTGGTCTTGTGCACGGTTTTATCCGGGTGGTTCGGCGGGGAGTAGATCGTATAGAGTTTCACCTGTGCCCGCTTTGATGTGTTGATTACGTTATGGTACGTCCCCGCCGGGATTACAACTGCATCTCCATCGTGTGCCAGATGTTCCTCCTTGCCGTTCAGGATAAACCTGGCCTCTCCTTTCTCGATACGAAAGAATTGATCGACGTTCGGGTGCACCTCGTTGCCGATCTCCTCGCCCGGCCGCAGGCACATCACCACGAGCTGCGCATGCTTGCCCGTGAATAATACCTGGCGGAAATAGGTGTTTTTCAGTGTCTGTTTTTCAATCGGTCCAACATATCCGGTCATTGTGCTGCCCTCCTTTTAACCTTTTTTTGATATTTACGATTATGTCATCAAAGCCAATGGACATATCTGATCAGACATTGGTTTCAGAGGTTGATTTCCCCCGCCAAAGTTACCCGTTTTAAAATGACGCTGCTACACCTATCATACGATAAGAATTGCTGCCGAGCAACAATACAAAGGAAGAGTCATGCGTGGAACCAACTGAAACTGAGCTAATATGCCTGTATTAGGCCATTTTTATTATTTCATATTGCTATTTGTGTCCATAGCCGATTAATATGTATACACTTTAAAAAGGACCTTTTAGGTGGGTTAATTTATGTCGGTTAATGTCTCAGCCGAACATAATTCAGGAAGGAAAGATTTGTGACTATTGACTATATAGATGAAGAATTTAGGAATGATACCCCGGAAGAATATCTCAGACAGAACATTGAAAAGTGGTTAGTTAACAAAGACAAGTGTTCACAGGAAAGAATTAAAGTGGAATATACCCTGCGCCTTGGCTCGCATAAGCCGTGTGCAGATATTGTTATTTCTCGTAAATAGTATCAGTGTTGACAACAAAAAAATATCCGTGTCTCTTATTTTCCTAACGCTCATCGTGCATTACGCGTTATACATCACGGGTCATAGAACCTGAAGTTGTTTCTAGCCTGTCGCTTGGCCTCGTACATGGCCGTATCCGCATTCTTCAGCAGGGTATCGCCGTCTTCGCCGTCGTCGGGATATATGGCAATACCGATGCTCAAACTGATTGTCAGGTCCTGCCCTTTTATATTCACGGGGAGTGCCAACATCCCGACTATCCTTTCTGCGATTGCCTCTGCTTCGCCCGGTGCTTCTATGTCCTGAAGCACAACTACGAATTCATCTCCGGCTAACCTCGCAGCTGTATCATTCTTCCTGAGACATTGGAGAAGTCCCCCGGCTATTTCTTTGAGCACGGCATCACCGGCATCATGCCCGAAGCGGTCATTGACTTCCTTGAACTCATCCAGGTCAAGGAACATTATGCCGACTTTTTTTTCATTCCGGCCGGCTGTAGCGAGCGCGAGTTGAATTCGGTCTTGCAACAAAAAACGGTTGGGCAGGCCGGTGAGTTGGTCATAAAACGCCATTTCGCGTATCTGTTCCTCCGACTCGACCTTCTGTGTGACATTGCTTATTATGAGCACGGCGCCTGCCGTTTCGCCGGAATCGGAGATCGGCGAAAAAGTAAACTCGAATACACCACGTGGACGCTCAAGTTCCTTAAGCCATGCGACTTTTTGCCTCGCCAGGAGCGATGAGATATCAGGCCACTCCCCGGGGGTCTTATCAGCGCCAAAGATTATGTCAGGCCCATACTGACCCTTCACTTTTTCTGCCGACGTCCGGAACCAATCCTCGGCAGTGCGGTTCATCCTCACAATGCGGCCTTTATTGTCCAGGGACATTACAGCCTCATTGACTGAATTGAATGTGCGTTCCCAATCGGCGGCGGAACGCTGCAATGAACCGAGGGTCTGCCTCAGCCTGCCGGCAAGATGAGAGAAAGCCGAGGCCAGCATGCCTATTTCGTCGCTGAACCGAATGTCCCTCAGAATGTCGAGGCTTTCTTCGGCGACGTTATATTTTTTTTTCGCCTCAGCCTCTTCGAGTTCAGCACTTATCTTTGCAGTAAACATCTCCAGTTTCCGGAGCGGCACGGATACTTTGCTCATCAGAAGCGTGCAGGCAGTGATAAGCAGAAGCAGAGAACCGCCCGCCACCGCAATGATTTGGTTCCGCACTTTTGCAATCGTCGCGTACGCCTCTTTCTGCGGTATCTGGACAGCCACTATCCAATCGGCATGCGGTATCATCCTGACAGCAAGAAGCATAGGAATGCCCTTTGAATTGACCGTCTCCCCAACTCCCTCGAACCCTTTAAGCGCGTCTTCCAATTCTCTGTTTTTTCCCTCTGCGACATAGGTCAGCAGACGGCCGTCCTCGGGATGAACGATCAAACGGCGGGAACGGTCAAAGATGTAAAGGTAACCGGTCTTGCCGAACTTCTGCTCGCGGTAACCGCCAAGGGCGTTCTGCGAAAGGAGATCCGCCGAACACGCAACAATAGCGACGAGCCGTCCCCTTTTATTGAAAACCGGAGATGTAAATGTAAGCACTGGTAAACCCGTCCTTTTGGACTTGTATGGAGCGCCTGCGATCCCCTTTCCTTCAAGGACGGTCCGCTGATAATACTCCCTGAATGCGAACGATGTGCCATCTAATTCGGGATGAGGGGGATAATCGTCCATGAAGCTGCCATCCTTGTCGAGGATGAATATGCCGTTGCTGAACTTCGGAAAGTCCTCCAGCATCTTTTGGAGATAATTTTCGACTAAAGAGGTCCTTCCATGCATAAGATCACCCAACGGCAAAGCAGATGCAACAGCACGGGTGTCACTCAGACCATCCTGTATAAACGAGTCGATTCCACGGGCAGCAATAATTGCCTGAGTGTCAAGGCCGTCAAGGATTGCACTCTTCATAGAATCTTCCTGAAAATGCAGCACTAAGAGGCCGGTTATTATCATGACCGGCGAAACTACCGCTGCAAGTAATAAACTTGTTTTAGTGCCGAGACGCAAAGGACCCTCTCCTATAACAGCAGGTAAAGGTTAAGGAAAGTGAATGGTGAATAGTGAATAGTGAATAGGAAAAAAATTAAAAAAATTCTTTGTGTTTCTTTCACCTTTCACTATTCACCATTCACCTTCCTTTACCTTAACCTTTACCTTTAGTTTTGCTTTGCTATAATACTTAGTTAATATTTCGTCAGCTTACCTGTGAAGCATTCTTCTTATTATATAAAATCAATATATAAAATCATATCGTAATCGGATGGGTCGCCTTTATGGATGTGTTAAAATGACAGTCATATGGATTTTAACCCGAATAATGATCGTCTACAAGTAATTGTTGATAAACTCCTCGTATTTCGCAGGGAAAGGGATTGGGAACAGTTCCACCGGCCCAAAGACCTCGCAATCTCCATAGTACTGGAGGCCGCAGAATTATTAGAGGAGTTTCAGTGGAAGGGCGATGCTGAGGTAACGCGCTACCTGGAGGAGGGAGGGCTGTCCCGGGTCGGGGAGGAGCTTGCCGATATTGCTATTTACATTGCGCTTCTGTCGCACGACCTCGGCATCGATCTGCTTGAGGAGATGGGAAAAAAGATCCGGAAGAATGAGGAAAGGTATCCGGTTGGGAAATCCAGAGGGTCTTCAAAGAAATACGATAAACTGTAACACAAATGTGAATAGTGAATGGTGCAATATGGAAGAAATGCATCTTTGAGCTGTGCGGCGTGCAGGCTTTCCATAAAAAAATGTTCCACATCGTAGTTATCAGCTCCGAGGAGCAGCGGAATGAATGGTTGAAAGAAGTGAGGCAAACAATTGTAAATTATTACCCATGGGGAAAGTAAAGCAAACGCATGACTGTATCGGATCAAGGAGGAGGAAAATGGAAATTTCATCAAACCGGTATGTGCATGGCTACTCAGAAAGAGAAATTGAACGGCTTGTAGATCAGGCGACAACATTGTCCGATCTTCTCCATAATGATATCCAATATTCAGCAGGGTCGTCAGTATTAGAGGCGGGTTGCGGAGTAGGGGCTCAAACGGTCACGTTGGTAAAAAATAGTCCCGAAGCACTTTTTACCTGTGTAGATGTTTCCCAGGAGTCTCTCGATGCAGCTAAAAGGCGTATTGAAGGGATCGGGCACCCGAATGTCATCTTCCGGCAAGCTGATATATTTAATTTGCCTTTCCCCGACGGTTATTTTGATCATATTTTTCTCTGCTTTGTTCTCGAGCATTTAAAAAATCCTGTGGACGCATTGCTTGCCCTTAAATCAAAGTTGAAAAAAAATGGTTCGATCACTGTCATTGAGGGAGACCACGGTTCAACATTTTTTTATCCGGACAGTCAGGAAGCCCTACTGACGATACAATGTCTTATCGACCTCCAGGCTCGTTTAGGAGGCAATTCCCTGATCGGACGGCAACTGTTTCCACTTTTGTCGCAGGCAGGCTTCATTAACCCGGTCGTTTCTCCCAGGATGGTTTATGTCGACTCAAGCAGACTTAGTTTTGTTGAAGGTTTTACGAAGAATACTTTTATTGCAATGGTGGAGGGAGTTGAGAAGCAGGCTATCGACTCCGGAATTATCGATAAGGCAACTTGGAAGAAGGGGATCAGAGATCTGTATAGGACTACCGAAGCTGACGGCACTTTTTGTTATACATTTTTTAAAGGGGTAGCCATAAAATGAAGAACTCATTTGACAGTAGTTGTGTGATTGTCGCTCAAGACAACATTATACTACAACAAAAGCTGTTGTCAGACAAAGGACAAAGTACGAATAGCGGGGGGTGAAACTTGTCATTTTAAGGGCGGACCCTGTGTTTATTTGCGGAAGAAGAACCCAAAAAATTATCCGGCGTCTCTGTCAGACCTTTTTTGCCAAAAGTTCGGGATGAAGAACCACGTTCTAATGAAAAGGCTGTACGGGGCAACCTTCCTTCCTTGTCAGTTTTCTGCCGTGAGTGAAAGATTTCCCCAGAAACAATTGGCAATGAGCGGACGATTCTTCAAAGCCTTCGTACACAAGAGCTTGTTTCCGTGTTGTCCATGCCCGTTACTGCTCCTTTCTTTTTTATATCAGCATGGCATTACTGGGCGTGTCCGGCAGCTTACATTGCCACTCACTGCTGGACTATCCACATCATAAAAACGTAACAGCTTATCTTTCCATCCTTTTGCGTACTCAACGCCGATACGTTTACTTCTTTTTATCCGCAGTCGTATTCGGGAACCGGAGAGAAGATACAACCTGTCGCCGCATAGATCCATGCTATGGTAAGATCGGGTGATTTTGAGAGCCCGCGTGAGTTTGCCAGGGCCGGAAAGATCAGCTTGCCACTCATCGAGAGGTTCGGCCGCGCGGATGAGCACGGCCTGCGCTTTGCCAGTTTTACCCACGACAATATTGAACATGTTGTACATCCCGTAGATGAGGTAAACGTACGCGTGACCAGCAGGGCCGAACATGACCTCGGTCCGTTTTGTCCTGCCTTTAGAGGAGTGGGAAGCAAGGTCATTGGGGCCGAGATATGCTTCGGTTTCTACGATGCGCGCCCTGTACTCCTTGCCCCGAACACGATGCACGAGAATTGTTCCGATCAAAGCGCGCGCAAGCTTGATCGCGTCTTGATGAAAAAATGACCGGCCGAGCTTTTTCATAGCACTGTTATCTTAGCATCAAAAACCAGAATGTTGATTACATAACGTCACTCTCCTGTCTGTGAGCTATAGTACGACCGGAAAGCATTATACTTGGTGAAATTTGAAAATCGAGATTAGATATCGTCGGCATGGCTTTCGTCAGCGTTTATTTCTGGTCGTATTGTTGAGTAAGTTGCGCCTTCCCGAAACTGCGGATAAGTCGGTGCAAATCAGGTGCCAGGCTCTCAAAAATATCGCATCACTTCTTTTGAGGCAGCTGTTGATGAAGGTTACTTCTCGAATTTCTCATTGTGGAAAATCGTATCCCGACCCTCGTTCAATATAATCGCTCGACCCCGGGGCATGTTGATAAGTAAAATTATGTTCCGTAATTCGCAGGTATAAAAAAACGAGCGTGGTCTCGAGGTGTGAGTACTTTACCCGAGCAATAGTTGCGCTGTTTGCTTAAATAATTTCATTTAATGCTTAAAACTGGTCATTTATTTCAAACTCACCATCGCACCAAACGGCAGCTCATGTCCGCCTTTAACTATCCGTGAATTCCTCAATGTTTTGCACATGAGCATGGGACTATATGACTTCTCGCTGGCTCAGGGTCTGCGAATGCACAAGTTATTCATTCGCAGACCCTCGTTATGTTATAATTTTACATGGCTGTTTTGGAGATCAAGAAGTATCCTGATGAGGTTTTAAAGAAGAAGGCGCTGCCTGTTGAGAGGGTTGATAATGCGTTGCAGCGTCTGATTGACGATATGATTGAAACCATGTATGCGGCCCCGGGTGTCGGCCTTGCTGCTCCCCAGGTCGGTGTATCCAAAAGGCTTATTGTAATCGATGTGAGCACCAGAGAAGAGAGATTCCCCCTTATTGTGCTTGTCAACCCACAGATTATTGAAGCAGACGGATTTGTCGAATTTGATGAAGGATGCCTGAGTGTGCCTGAATATATTGCTCCTATCACAAGGGCTGAAAGGACAGTGGTAAAGGGCCTCGACAGGAAGGGCGCCCCCGTGGAAATAGAGGGGACAGGTCTCCTTGCCCGTGCGCTGCAGCATGAAATCGACCACCTCGACGGGGTATTGTTCATCGACAGGATGAGTTCGATCAAGAGGGAGTTTTTTAAGAAGAAGTACCTTAAAGCACTTAGAGAACTCCACGCAGGCACGTAACTTTGTCTTTGATATTTTTCGGCACTCCTGATTTTGCTGTCCCGTCGCTGCGAGCATTGATAGGTGAGGAAGATCTCGACCTGGTGGTAACTCAGCCTGATAAACATAAAGGCAGAGGACATATTCTCTCCGCGCCGCCTGTTAAAGAGCTGGCGCTTGCTCACGGCATTAAAGTTGTGCAGCCCGAAAAAATAAGGGACGAGGCATTTTATAATGTAGTAAGAAAGATTGCCCCGGAGTTTATTATTGTGGTGGCATACGGAAAAATACTGCCCGAAGCGGTCCTTAAATTGCCGATGTCCGGATGTATCAATGTCCACGGTTCGCTCCTCCCGAAATATCGTGGCGCGGCGCCTGTTCAATGGGCGCTGATCAACGGAGAAAGGACCACGGGCGTCACGACAATGCTTATGGATACGGGGATCGACACGGGAGATATACTGCAGCACGCCGAAGTTGAGATTCTGGACGACGATAATTCTGAAACGCTTTCACAGAAGCTTGCCGGCCTTGGGGGAAAGACTTTGGTCGGGACACTTAAAGGCATAAGGTCGGGCAAGGTAAAGCCGTCGCCGCAGTCCGGCAATGCAACCTATGCGCCGCCGCTCAGGAAGGAGGACGGCAGAATAAACTGGAGCAGGGGCGCTAATGAGTTGCACCATTTTGTGAGGGGCATGTACCAATGGCCTTCTGCATTCAGCCATCTCAACGGTGAACTGATAAAAATAATCAAAGTGAAACCGCTTGACGGCAACGGCGTTGCCGGGAGGATCGAAAAGGCCTCAGGGGGTCAACTTGTGGTCGGCACAGGGAAGGGCCTTCTCCTGGTGGAGGAACTCCAACCCGGGGGCCGGAGAATCATGTCTGCCGAAGCATTTTTGTCGGGCCGGAGATTAAAAGAAGGATATGAAACCTTTTCTTAGAGGATTTGTTTTAAAGGTGCTCTACCCGTTGCTGATGCTGGCAGGCGCTTTCCTCAAAAGCAGAAAAGAGCTTTTCCAGCGCTATATTATTGATCTGAATAACTGGCTGATTAAAGCGGAGCCGGAAAGATACAGGACAAAACGGATACTGCTGCTCTTGCCGCATTGCCTGCAGATAAGTGATTGCGACGTCAGGATAACCAATGATATTAATAATTGCAAGCGATGCGGCAGGTGTGGAATTAAGGACCTGATCCAGGTGGCCGCTGATAATGACCTGAAACTTTTTGTTGCAACCGGAGGCAATCTGGCCAGGCGCATTGTAAGTGATATGAGGCCGAAGGCCATTGTGGCCGTTGCCTGCGAGAGGGATTTAAGCAGCGGCATTGTTGACAGCTATCCTCTTCCGGTTTTGGGTGTCCACAATGAGCGGCCTTTCGGGCCATGTCGTGATACCCGGGTCGATCTGGAAAAGGTAAGGGCAGCCATAAAATTCTTTGGGGCCTGAGACGTGAAAGGTGAAACGTGAATAGTAAAAACAACACTTGCAAAACGCAAGAAATAGAAATGCTGCTTTCGTTTTTAGGCTTTGCCTTTCACTTTTCACGTTTCACCTTTCACGTTTCACGGTCTTAGCATGTCACCTGCCAGAGAGCGCGCTGTTGTTGTACTTAATAAAATTTTCAAAAAAGGAAAAAAGCCCAGGGAAGTGATCGAGGCCCTGTCCTGGGAAGACGACAAGAGGGAACGGGCCTTTCTGATGGAACTGGTATACGGGGTCCTGCGTTACCGGGACTTGCTTGACTGGATGCTTAAGGATTTCTTGAGGAAGCCCGCCGGTTTATCATTCGATACGATCAATAACCTGAGGATTGCAGTTTATCAGCTCTCGTATATGCGAGTTCCCGAATGGGCTGCTGTCCACGAGGCGGTTGATGTTGAAAAGGCGCAAAAGGGAAGGGCTTCTCTTGTGAACGCGGTATTGAGGAACTTTCTCAGGCGCACGGAGAACCTGCCACCCCCTGATGACGATATTGCGCTTGCGACATCACATCCCGGATGGCTTATAAAGCGGTGGGTCAAGCGGTTTGGCCCTGAGGGCGCCCTGAGGCTTGCAAGGAGAAATAACGAACTACCGAAGCTCACTTTAAGAATAGATGATACTTCGGAACGGGAGAGCGCAGTGTCTGTCCTTGCGGCAAAGGACGTTCAAGCCCACAAAACGATTTACTCTCCATCCGGCATTGTGCTTAAGGACCTGCACTCATTCGGGGATATTCAGGGCTTGCTGGGTTTCCCTTGTCTTGTCCAGGATGAGGCGGCCCAGCTGATAACCTTTCTGCTGGACCCATGTCCCGAAGAATTTGTGCTGGATGCCTGTGCCGCTCCCGGAGGTAAGACTACCCATATCGCAAAACTTATGGGGGACCGGGGGAAGGTCATAGCGGTCGAGGCCCAATCACAGAGGATAAGACAGCTTGAGGAAAATATCGCCAGGCTTGATTTACACTCAGTGGCGGTTGTGCACGGAGACATTCATGATGCAGAGTCCGGTATCAGGAGGGCTGCCGGTTGCGTGACTGCTTCCGACAGGTGTTTGGTTGACCGCATTCTCCTTGATGCGCCATGTTCAGCCCTGGGTGTTATTCGAAGGAACCCTGATGTAAAGTACCGGCACATCCCGAAAGATTTGCAGAGGTTCAGGGAAAATCAACTGGCGCTTCTTCAGGCTGCTTCCCGGTACCTGAAGGTCGGAGGGAGTATGGTATATTCGGTATGCTCGACAGAACCGGAAGAAGGGGAGGAAGTAATAGGTATTTTTTTACACAGTAATCAGAATTTTAGTATTATACAGGGTGATCGTGATTTTCTGCGGCCTTTTGAATATGGCGGTCCAGGGCGGGTATTTTACAGGACTTTTCCCCATGAACACGATATGGATGGTTTTTTCGCGGCACGGTTGAAAAGGATCGGATGAAGAATTTAATAAAAATACCTGTGTATATTGTTGTCCTGCTGGTTCTCGGTATTGTTTCAGGCAACCTGACTTTTCAACTTCTGAGCTTCAGCAGGACTGTTATTGTGCCGGATCTCAGGGGCAAGGGCATGATGGACGCTGACGACATCCTCAGGGGCAAGAGACTGCGTATCCGTCTTGAAGGTGAGGATTACGATACTGCGGTACCCCAGGGGAGTATAATTCGTCAGGATATTCTTCCCGGCAGCAAGGTAAAGGAGGAAAGAGAAGTCGGCATCGTGCTGAGCAAGGGGCCGAAGATACAATACGTCCCGGATATTGTCGGGCAGCCTCTCGACAGGGCTGAGGCTATATTAAAAGAAAAGGGTATACAGATCGGCAAGATACTTTATGTTCATTCTGAGAAGACCTCAAAGAATTTAGTTTTGGCGCAGAGGCCCGAGACTAATGAGAGCGGAGTAGATGTTTTCAGCATTATCGTAAGCCTCGGTGATTTTGAAGAGAAACAATAAAGTAAAGACAGGCAATGGGCAATAGGCAATAGGTAATAAAACAAAGGCAATGGGTGATAGGCTACGGGACAACGAAACAGTAAGATGTTTTTTTCTTTTGCCTATAGCCTATAGCCTATTGCCCATCGCCTGGTTTTAAAGGAGGGAACGTGATTAAAATTGCTCCGTCACTATTATCTGCAGATTTTTTGAGACTCGGGGAAGAAATAAAAGCGGTAGAGGCTTCCGGCGCAGATATGCTGCATCTTGATGTAATGGACGGCCATTTTGTGCCCAATATAACGATAGGTCCGGCAATCGTTGAATCAATACGGAAAGCGACTGCTCTGCCGCTTGATGTCCATCTGATGATAGAATGCCCGGACCATTATTTGGATGATTTTATCAGGGCGGGGGCTGATTCCCTCACCGTGCATGTCGAGAGTTGTGTTCATCTTCATAGGACAATTGATTATATAAAGAGCAAACACATCAGGGCCGCGGCATCGCTGAATCCGGCCACACCTCTTTGCACCCTTGATCATATTTTGCCGGACCTTGACATGGTTTTGCTCATGTCGGTCAACCCCGGGTTCGGGGGGCAGCATTTCATTCCATTCGTTCTGGACAAAATACGGTCGCTGAAAACTGTTATCAAAGAGAGGGGACTCAATGCTCTTATAGAGGTCGATGGCGGCGTCAAGCCGGACAATGCGGTGGAAGTTGCTTATGCAGGGGCCGACATCATGGTTATGGGGTCCGCTTACTTTTATTCCGGAAATTATAACGCTCTGATGAAGGGGCTCAGGGAGCAATTGGCGGGAATCGGAGGGCTGCATGGACAATAAGATTATTGCGCTTATAAGAGAGGCGGAAGTTTTAAGGGACAAGGCGCAATACCGGGAGGCCCTGAAAGTTTTCAAAAGCGCCCTGGCCATAAGCAAAAGAGGGGGCAACGTGAGCGGTATCCTCGATGCGACGCTCGCCATAGCCGATATCAGCAGGATGACAGGTGATTTTGACCGGGCCATAAACAATTACGAGGAAGCGCTTGAGGCATGCGAAGCCCTTGGCCGAACGCTTACTGCCGCAGACTGCATGGTTGGAATGGGACTCTCCCTCAGGGCGATAGGGATGTGGAAAGAGGCGCTGCACTTCGTTTCTGCGGCCAGGAAGACGTACCGGAGAGAAAAAGACCAGAGGGGAGCGGCTTTTTCCCTGTGGGCGGAAGCCGGGGTGCACAGGGTTGCCGGAAATATCGGAAAGGCCATTGCATTATTTACCGAGGCAAAGGTTTCTTTTGCTTCAATAGGGTTTAATTCCGGGATAGCCTACGCTTTATGCGGGCTTGGAGGCACTCACCGCATTGCGGGAAAATATGGTAAATCGCTTCAGTATTACAGGCGGGCAAATCAGATGTTCGCTGTCCAGAAGGACAAATTCGGGACCGCCTATTCTCACTGCGGTATCGGCAATGCATACAGAATGCAGAAGCTTTACGGTGACGCCATGCGGCATTTCAGAAAGGCGGCACAACTCTATGAAGAGATAGGCGACATCGTCAGCTATTCTTATACACTGTGGAGCATTGCCACCGCCTGGAAGATGAAAGGGGACTTCCCGCAGGCCGCAACATTCATATCCGCCGCCTTGCGCAACTTCAAAAAAACAAGGGACCCAAGGGGTGTTATATATTGTGATATGCTGATCGGGGAAATGGATTTTATGAGAGGCAGAAATGCTGCTGCAGGGAAAAGGCTGGGCCTGGCGTTGTCAAGCGCCGGGAAGTATGGTTTCCAACTTGAGCAATGCCATGCCAAAACACTCCTTGCTTTTTTACCCGGCGCCAAGGGGAAGGCCGTGCCTTCAGCGTCTTATAAGAGAATAGGAGTTGACATACACACTTTCTCAATTCCTTTTAATATGCCCTGAGCGTATGAAAGTCCTAAGCATCCCGAACAGTATTACGTTTATCAGGATTGTGATCATACCCGTATTTGTGACCGCGCTCGTTTACAACCGGGTCGATTATGCGTTGTTTCTTTTTATAGTAGCCAGCGTCTCCGATATGCTTGACGGTCTTCTCGCGAGGATGACCGACCAGCAAACTCTTCTTGGCGCCTTTCTTGATCCATTAGCCGACAAATTCCTGCTAATGACGTCTTTCATACTGTTTTCAGTTTACGGGTGGATACCGATGTGGATGACCATAGCCGTGATCAGCCGTGACCTGATTGTCACCCTCGGTTGGTTACTGCTGTATCTGCTTTATGACGTAACGAAGGTTGAGCCGTCGCTTATAGGAAAGTCTGCTATTGCCGGCCAGCTTGTCCTTATAGCCTATACGCTTTTTTCTCATACCTTCCGGGGCGTCCCGCCTCCGGAAGGCTGGATGCTCGTTGTTGTTACTTTGCTGACAATGGTATCCGGACTTCAGTACATTTACAGGGGATTGAGACGGGCCGGTGAAAAGTAAACCCGGAGTTGAAATAGAATTAATAGCAGCAGGGAGTATAGCTGAACGGGCCGGACTGCTCCCCAAGGACAAGCTTATCAGGGTCAACCGCAACAAGATCAGAGATGCAATTGACCTGCTGTTCTACAGTAACGAGGCTGACCTGCAGTTCACCGTAGGCAGAGGGGCCGCAAAGCTTGCTGTAAACGCCTGCAGGGACCGGGATGAAACCGTCGGGCTGGGGATAGGGCTGAAACCGTTCCATACCAGATCATGCAGGAACAACTGCATTTTCTGTTTTGTATCGCAGCTCCCGAAAGGGTTGAGAAAGTCTCTTTATCTCAAGGACGACGATTACAGGATGTCCTTTCTATACGGCAATTACATAACCATGACCAACCTTTCCGCCCAGGATAAACAAAGGATCATAGATCAGCACCTGAGCCCTCTGTATATTTCAGTCCATTCGACCAATACTGCGATCAGGAATAAATTGCTCGGCGTCCACTCAGCAGAAAATATTCTCAAGGAGATCAAGTTCCTTGCCGAGAACAAGATACGCATGCACACGCAGATTGTTTTGTGTCCCGGTTATAACGACGGCAAGGACCTTGAAAAAACGATCGCCGACCTGTACCGTTTTTATCCTTATGTTCAGTCTATAGCGGTTGTGCCTGTGGGCCTCACTGCGCACCGGAAAAAACAGCTGAAACCCGTGGGCCCGGAGGACGCACTCAGAGCGCTCGATACTATACGCAAGTTCCAGCACAGGTTCAGGAGGAAGCACGGAGAAGGCATTGTGTATGGAGCTGATGAGCTGTATATCAAGGCCGCAGTGGAATTCCCCCAGCTGGATGAATACGGCGAGCTTCCGCAGCTCGAAAACGGCGTGGGCATGGTCCCATTGTTCCTGCACCAGTCGAAAAAGGTGAAGCTTCCCCAGGAGCTTCAGAAAAGCAAGGATGCAGGAAAACGGTTCCTTACATTTTCAGGCGTCTCTTTCCACCCTTATCTCTCAAGGTATGTCAGCAGGCTCAGGAAGGCAGGTATTGCCATAGAGGCGATGCCTGTCGGGAATACTTTTTTCGGCACAAGCGTAACGGTCACGGGACTCCTCACCGGCCGCGATGTAATCAAATCCCTTTCCGGAGTTGTGGACAAGGGCGACATAATTCTCGTTCCCGATGTTGTCTTGCGTTCCGAAGGAGATATGTTCCTTGATGATATATCGTTGCATGTTATAGAAGAAGTTCTGGGTGTGCCTGTAGTGGCCGTTGCATCAACACCCCAGGGTATCATGGATGCGATTGCCGCGCAGTCATAACGGAATAATTATATCTGCAATTCAGACAGTAGATGAATCTCTTACGCTACCCAACAGTAGGTGCCTTAAGCAGCTACGTTTTGACAGTTCCAACGACTCGTCTCGCTACAGTCGCAAAATTCCCTCCGGTCAGTTTCGCGACTGTTTCACGCTTACTCGCCGGGAACTGTTTGCAAAACTCCGCTAATGCTTCAGAGATTTATCTACTGTCTGAATTGCAGTAATTATATGATTCCACTACGACTGCATTCTTATGTGTGATATAATGGCTGAAACTCTGTTGGGATGGGGCCATGCGAATTTTCGTTGTTCTGGCGCTTTTAATTGCTCTTGCGATTGTTTTTTTTGCATTGCAAAATTCAGCTATTGTGACGGTCAGCTTTCTTTCGTTCCATTACAATGGCTCTCTTGCCTTGATTTTAGTTATAGTGTTTACGTTAGGTTTTCTTGTCGGAATACTCATTTCCGTGCCTTCTCTGTTAAGAAAACGTTCTGCTTTGCGGGAGCAGAAAAGAAGGGTAAAACAACTTGAGGAAGGCATTGCCGGAAGCACCGCGTCTCAACCGGCGGGTCGGGAAAAGTCAGAGGAGGAACAATGATTATAGGCGGAAAGACAAAAGTGGCGGGGCTTTTCGGCTATCCTGTCGAACACAGCCTTTCTCCGCTCATGCATAATGCCGCTTTTGCGCAGCTGGGTCTGGATTGCTGTTACGTAACATTTTTGGTAAAACCTGATCGCCTGCGTGAAGCGGTGGCAGCGATAAGTGCCCTGGACCTTATGGGAGTGAACGTCACTGTTCCCCACAAAGAGAAGGTGATGCCTTTTCTTGATTCGGTAAGTGAGGAGGCTTCCTTTATAGGCGCGGTCAATACAATTCGAAACGTCGGCGGCAGGTTGACAGGCTATAACACCGACGGCAGGGGGTTCATGCGGTCGCTGTCAGAGGCCGGGATTGATGTTTCTGACAAGAGAGTTCTCATTGTCGGCGCCGGAGGAGCCTCCCGCGCCATTGGTTACTATCTTTGCACGGCTGCCTCGGAGGTATGCCTTTATGATGCAGTCACTGAAAAGGCTGAACAGTTGGCGCAGCACCTGAACTTACTGAAAGGAAACGCCCGCATAATTGACAATGCAACTTTCAAAGGAGGAGGGTTTTTTTCAGGGCTGGACATTATTATCAATGCTACGCCCCTCGGACTTAACCCTGATGACCCTGTTCCTGTAGACCTCTCGCTGCTTGACAAGAGCCATACAGTGTGTGATCTCATTTACAAAGAGACGCCGCTGCTCCGCAAGGCTTCAGAGCGCGGATGCAGGACGCTGGACGGCCTCGGCATGCTGTTATGGCAGGGGGTTTTTGCATTCGAACTCTGGACAGGAAAGATGCCTTCCGTTGAGGTAATGCGCAACGCATTGATTGCTGCTCGATAGGGTGCAGACGACGGCGCTGACACCCCTCCGACCCTGAGTCCGGCTTTACAATGCTGTGCCGCTATGGTAAACTTTTTATATGAAAAGAATAATATTTCTGCTTGTTTTTATATGTTTTTTTGCGGTGGTTGCACTGTTTTACGATAAAGAAGGGGACTTTAAACCGAAAGTGAATTTGAGTGGGAACTCTTACATGGATGGTGTCAGTATTGTCCAGAGGAAAGAAGGCGTCGTCAAGTGGACGTTGGCCTCGAAAAAGGCGATATTCCTCAACGAAAACGATGTGAAACTTCTTGGGCTGACCATAACCTTTCCTGAAAAGGGGCTTACGCTCAACTCCGACGGGGGCATGTATGATATCGGAAAAAGAAACCTGCAAATCGACGGCCATATTTGTGCGTCAACCAAGGATTATGATATAGTGACCCCCACGCTTTTCTTGGATGCCTCGAAGAACGAACTAACTTCTGACCAAAGGGTGAAGATAACGGGCAAAAGGTTTTGTATTGAGGGTGATGATTTGAACGCGACTAATGACAAGGCAACATTGAACAAAAATGTGAAGGCAACCTTTTATTATGATAGAAAGTAAAGGGTTGTGTGTTGTGCTGGCCGGTTTGTTGTTTGCTGCGGTTGTCTATGCGACCGGGGTTTTTGCAGCTGAAGGAAACAAGAACGTTGACCAAAACAAGAACGTTGCTGAGCAAAACAGGAACGCTAAGGAGCCGACAGTTGTTACGTCTGAGAAAATGACAACTGACCAAAAGGCTAAAACCGCTCTCTTTGAAGGAAATGTGGTAACTAAAAAAGGAGATCGGACAATGTACGCTGACAAGATGCTTGTGCATTATTCGGAAGAAAAGGGCGGAAGCAACATTAAGGAGATCGATGCCGAGGGCAATGTCAAGCTTGTCAAGGGGGATAGAGTGGTAACTTCAAAAGTTGCCGTTTACTATGCCGAACCTGAAGAGTATATTGTATTTACAGGCGAACCCCGTGCATCGGAAGGCGAAAACGTAGTGACAGGCACAAAAATAACGTATTTTATGAAAGACGATCATTCCATAGTTGAAAACAGCAAGGTTTTTATTGTCAACAAAAACAGGTCATAGGTTATATATAGGTCATGGGTCATGGGCAAACAAAAATAAACGCAATGGACGTTTACCTCTTAGGCATTACCTATAACCTATCACCTATGACCTATCACCTGTTTTTTCTATGAACCGGCATATTCTTGAAATAAGGGACCTTGCGAAAGCGTATGGGAAGAGGTATGTGGTAAAAGATATCAATATCTCGGTCAGTACGGGTGAAATTGTGGGGCTGCTCGGCCCTAACGGCGCAGGGAAGACTACAACTTTCTATATGGTTGTTGGTATGATACATCCGGAGCAGGGCAGCATCATGCTTGACGGTGAAGACATACTCGGCTTGCCGATGTACAAGAGGGCAAGAAAGGGAATGGGCTACCTCCCTCAGGAGCCCTCCATATTCAGAAAGCTGACGGTGAGAGATAATCTGAGGGCAGTCCTGGAGATCAAGGGCCCGGGCGGAAATGGGGGAACGAAGGCGGACATGGAGTCAGAAGTCGAAACACTGCTTGATGAGTTCAACCTGAAGGAGTTTGCGGACAGGGACGGCTATCGGTTGTCCGGCGGAGAGCGTCGGCGCGCTGAAATTGCAAGGGCCATAGCGCTGCGTCCCATGTTTATGCTTTTTGATGAGCCGTTTGCCGGCATTGACCCTATTGCAGTTATCGAGCTGAAGAAGATGCTCAACTATTTGAAATCAAAAGGGCTGGGTATATTGATCACTGACCATAACGTGAGAGAAACGCTGTCCATAACCGACAGGGCATATATAATAAACAACGGTTCTATTCTGGCTGAGGGGATACCTGATGTCCTTATTAATAACCCGTCTGTGAAGGAGGCATATCTTGGGGAGGAATTCAGACTCTGATGGCCCTGGAAAATAGGCTGGACCTCAGACTTTCGCAGAGGCTTATCCTTACCCCCCAGCTGCAGCAGGCTATCAAACTTCTGCAAATGCCGCAGCTTGAACTGGTCCAGGTATTGACCCAGGAGCTTGTTGATAATCCTTTTCTTGAAGAGTCGGCCGAAGAGCCGGACACAGATGAGGCTACTGCAGAAGATACTCCGGTCGCGGCCCCTGATGAGGTCTTTGATACAGAGATATCTTTTGATAACATTGCCGGTTTTCGTGTCGATGATTATTTCGATCAGCGGAGCAGCGACGGAAGAGACCTGGGTTATTTTTCACCGGGCATCGATGAGCAGCCTTCATATGAATTATTCTATTCAAAAAAGCCTGACCTTTACGATCATTTGCTATGGCAGCTCAGACTCTCCAATGCGGCTGATCACGTCAGGATGGCGGCTGAGGCGGTCATAGGCAACATCGATGAAGACGGCTACCTCAGGACTTCGGAAGAAGAGCTGGTTTCTGCTATGGATACGGATACAGAGACTGTCAGGAAAGCCATTGCACTGGTCCAGAGTTTTGATCCTCCCGGCATCGGAGCCCGGGACCTCAAAGAATGCCTGCTGCTGCAGCTTAATGCACTTGATCTTGGCCAGACCCTTGTTGGAAAGATTGTCGGCGGTCACATGGAACTTGTCGAACGGAAAAAATACAGCGTCCTTGCAAAACAGTACGCTGCGACATTGGATGAAATTATGACTGCGGTAAAGATAATCGAGGGGCTTGAGCCGCGGCCCGGCAGGATTTTCCCCAGTACGGAGACCAACTACGTCGTCCCTGATGTTTATATAAGCAAAACAGATGAAGGCTATCAGATAGTCCTTAATGAAGAAGGGATGCCGAAACTGGTGCTCAATAGCGGCTATCGCAAGCTTTTATTGAGAAAAGATATGCTTACAAGGGAGGAGCGGGAGTTTTTGAAGGAGAAGCTCAAAAGGGCCACCGAGTTGATCAAAAGCCTCGACCAGCGGAACAAGACCATATACAAAGTCTCAGCGAGTATCTTAAAGTTCCAGATAGACTTTTTCGACAGGGGGATGCAGTTTTTAAAACCGTTGAACCTTAAAGATGTTGCGATGGACATCGGCATGCATGAGAGCACTATCAGCAGAGTTACCTCTAATAAATTCCTCTCCTGCGATCACGGGGTATCCAGTTTCAGGTTCTTTTTCAGCAGTGCGATCCAGTCTGATGCAGGGGATATCTCTTCCACTTTGGTTAAGGATTTGATTAAAAAAGTGATACTCGAAGAGGACGCTATGCATCCTTTCAGCGATCAGATGATAGTGGATAAACTGAAAGAACAGAATATTAATATAGCTCGCAGGACCGTTGCGAAGTACAGGGAGGAACTTAAGATTCCTCCGCAAAACCAGAGAAAGAAGTATGAATAAGGAGAACTATACAACAGGAAGACAGCTTCTCACTCATTCTCGGATTGCCTCCTGCAATCCTGCGAGGGCGGCAACCCGCTTCACCATCCATGGTACGCTATGGGTTGCCGAAGCCGTTCGAAGCAATCTTCCTATTGTATAGTTAATTTATTTTTAATAAATAAGTGGGGAGGGAATGGCATGAACGTTATCATGAATGGTCGTCATCTTGAGATAACACCTGCATTAAGGAGTTATGCTGAGGAGAAAATAGGGAGGTTCGATAAATATTTGTCCCATATCAGTGAGGCGGTCGTGACCCTGAGTGTGGAGAAGTACAGGCACAAGGCTGAAGTGCTTCTGAAAGTAAATGGGGTCCAGATCCAGGCAGAGGGAAAGACCGGCGAGGTGTATTCGGCAATCGATCAGGTTGTGGAAAAGCTCGAAAAACAGGTCGTGAAATATAAAGAGAAGCTGCATAACCACCGTAAAGGTGAAAAGAAGACAACAGAGACTCCTGAGGGCGGGGGTACCGAGCACGGCAGAATAATAAAACACAAGCGGTTTGATATGAAACCGATGAGTTCCGAAGAGGCTGTCAACCATATGGAATTCCTCGACAAGAACTTTTTTGTTTTTACCAATGACAGGAGCGGCGACGTCAATGTTGTCTATCGCCGTGACGACGGCAATTATGGGTTGATAGAGCCGGAGAAATAGACGCCGGATAAATGGAAACACCTACGATCGAAGTGATAATTGTCAGCGGTCTCTCGGGAGCGGGCAAAACCGTTGCCTTGAGGGCACTTGAGGATGCCGGCTATTTCTGCATAGACAATCTTCCGGTGACACTCATAGATCCTTTTCTCTCCACAATAAAGGCCGGAAAAAATATCGGAAAAATCGGGATAGGAGTTGATATCAGGGAATACTTATTTCTTTCCGATGCTTACCGTATCCTTTCATCATTGAAAGGCAAATACAATATCAGGATCTTATTTCTTGAGGCTGATAAAGAGGTAATGGTCCGCCGTTTCAAAGAAACTAGACGTCCTCATCCGATGCTGCCGATCAGCGGTGAGAAGAATCTTGAAAAAGCCATAGAGGAGGAGCGGAATCTTCTTTCAGTCATCAGAGATGCGGCTGATGTTGTGCTGGACACCTCGAATTTTACGCCGCATCAACTGCGCCAACGGATCATTTCGAAACACCGGACCGGGGAGTCCGACAGCGGGATCAAGGTCACCATGATTTCTTTCGGTTTTAAGTTCGGGGCGCCGTATGACCTGGACCTCCTCTTCGATGTTAGATTTTTGCCGAACCCATATTTTATCGCCGAACTCAAGCCGCTTAAAGGAACTGACGCGGCAATTGCTGATTTTGTCCTCAAGAATGATGAGACTGCAGGGTTTCTCGCACGCGTCGGCTCCTTGCTTGATTATACGCTGCCGTACTATATAAAAGAGGGGAGGTCCTATCTCACAATAGGAATTGGGTGCACGGGCGGCAGGCACCGCTCACCGGCCATTGTGGAGACCCTGGCAAAGAGCCTTGATTCAAAGTATAAACTGGCAGTAACCATAGTGCACAGGGACATCAACACCTGAAACCGAAATCCAGTGGTAAGGATGAGTTTCTTCCGCTCAGGCCCTCCACTTTGACGATTCCAAATGCTCATTCGCTACAGCCGCTAAACTCGTCCGCCTAGGCGGACTCAGACATAGCGTCTGTTTAACGCTCATTTCGCCAGGAATCGTTGCCAAAGCTCCGAGATTCGCTCCCTGAAACTCATCCTTACCACCGGATTTCTCACAAATGCTATTCAGTAAATTTTATCCGCGCTTTTTTGTTATATTTTTTTGTTATATAACTATAAATTACCCTCCAAATTCTTGACAAAGGTGTGCGTTTATGTGGTATCCTTCTTTTCAATGTTCATAAAAACCATATAAAAGGTGAAATTATGTTAGAGTTCAATCACTGGTTTTTTGTCCTCCTCGCCAATTTCCTGGTTCTTCTTTTTGTCCTTAATCTTATCCTTTTCCAGCCTATTGCAAAAATAATGAAGGAAAGGGAGGGTGCAACCTCCGGTGCGCTTGATGAGGCGAAGTCCATGACCATCAAGAAAGATGAGGCTGTTGCAAGAATGAATGCTGAACTGTCGGCAGCGAGGAATATGGCCAAGGCGGCATTCGATAGTTTAAAGGAGCAGGGACAATCCCTGCAGAAAGATACATTGTCAAAGGCGGAGGCACAGGCTTTAGCAATGATTGAACAGGCAAGGAAGGAATTGCGGTCCGAGGCTGAGAAGGCCAGGGCTGCCTTAAAGGCTGATATTGAAAAATTCTCCGAAGAGATCGTAAGAAAACTGGTGAAGGCATGAAAAGGCTAAGCTCTATGTTCTTTGCTCTAAGTTTTTTGCTCTTTGCCGTTGGCCCTGCATTCGCTGCGGAAGGGGGCGGCGAACACGGCGGCTCCGCTATGGCATGGGTTTGGCGTTTGGTTAATTTCGCCATTCTTGTATTCATACTCGTCAAGTTTGGCGGCAAACCCATGAAAGACTATTTCCAGCAGAGAAAGGCCTTGATCGAGAAAAGCATACAGGAGGCCCAGGAGGCCAAAGCGCTTGCCGCAAAGGCCCTGGCTGAAGTTGAAGCGAGGCTTAAACTTAAAGACAGGGAAATAGAGGAGATTAAGGCTGCTTCGATGAGTTCCGGTGAACGTGAGAAGGCCCGTCTGATTGAGGAAGGTGAACGTCTCAGCATAAAAATACTTGAGCAGGCAAAGTCCAATATCGATTATGAGGTCAAAAAGGCGAAGGATGTGATCAAGGCTGAAGCAGTAGAGGCGGCGATGCAACTCGCGGAAGAGAAAATCAAATCTAAAATGACCAAAGAGGACCAGGACAGGCTTCTGCAGGAATCGCTCAAACTGTTAGAGGGAAAGAATTGAAAAAGATTAAAGGTGTAAAACGATACGCCAGGCAATTTTTGAGCGCTGTTGATTTAAATGAAGTACCGCAGGGCATCGAACAGTTAAGCGCTATTTCAAATCTAATGGAGAAAGACAGGAGTTTCAGAAACCTGATGATAAGTCCTGTCTTCAGCGCGGAGGAGATCGGGCGCATTATTTCTTATTTAAGCGTGAAGCTCAAAATGTCCGGCAAGGCGTCAAAATATCTCCAATACTTGGTGGAGGCAGGCGCGATCGGCGGACTTTCAGAGATCATCGGGGCGATACAAGCACAGTACTTCGAGATCAAAAAAAGGTCAAAAGCCGTGGTCACTACGTCGGTGCAGGTGAGCAAGGACTATGCAGCACAGTTGTCTGAGTCGTTGAAGATGATTACCGGCGGCGATGTTGACCTTGAATTCGTTTTAGACCCGTCGCTTCTTGGCGGCGTGACTATAAAGGTCGGCAGCACCATGTATGACAGTAGTATAAAGGGCCAGTTGGGGCTTTTAAAAGATAAGCTTATAAAGGGGTGATTGCATGGAAATCAAGGTAGATGAGATTAGCGAGTATCTGAAAAAGCAGATAACCGATTTCGAGAAGCGCGTTGATGTCAGTGAGGTGGGTGTTGTTGTTGCGGTCGGCGACGGTATCTCCAGGATTTATGGACTCGACAACTGCATGTCTTCAGAGCTTCTCGAGTTCCCCAATAATGTCTTTGGCATGGCGCTTAACCTTGAAGAAGACATCGTTGGAGCGGTCCTGTTCGGCGAGGACACCGACATCAAGGAAGGCGACGTTGTAAAAAGGACCGGGAAGATCATGTCTGTTCCGGTCGGAGAGGCAATGATAGGACGGGTAGTAAATGCTATCGGGCAGCCTATTGACGGCAAGGGGCCGATCAATTCCAATACAAGCAGAATTGTCGACGTCGTTGCTCCGGGTATTGTTGACAGGCAGCCGGTAAGGGAGCCGCTCCAGACGGGAATAAAGGCAATCGATGCGATGATCCCGGTTGGAAGGGGACAGAGGGAGCTGATCATCGGTGACCGCCAGACAGGAAAGACGGCGATTGCCCTTGACGCGATCATCAACCAGAAGGGCGGCGATGTTATTTGTATATATGTTGCCATAGGCCAGAAAAGGGCGAGCGTTGCGCGCGTGGTAAAGACCCTTGAACAGTATGGAGCTATGGAACATACTATAGTGGTTTCAGCAACAGCGAGCGAGCCGGCCCCTCTCCAGTATATTGCGCCCTATACCGGATGCGCCATAGGCGAATATTTCAGAGACAACAAAAGGCATGCATTGATTATATACGATGACCTTAGCAAACAGGCTACGTCCTACAGACAACTTTCTCTCATCCTGAGGCGTCCGCCCGGACGTGAGGCGTTTCCCGGCGATGTCTTCTATCTCCATTCCAGACTGCTGGAAAGAGCATCGAAACTCAGTGATGAACTTGGCGGCGGCTCACTTACCGCCCTTCCTATAATTGAGACGCAGGCAGGCGACGTTTCCGCCTATATCCCCACAAACGTCATTTCCATTACGGACGGACAGATTTACCTTGAACCGGATCTCTTCTATGCAGGCATCAGGCCGGCGGTCAATGTCGGTCTCTCTGTCAGCCGTGTCGGGAGTTCGGCTCAGACAAAAGCGATGAAGCAGGTTGCGGGGACGCTCAGACTCGATCTTGCGCAGTTCAGAGAGCTTGCGGCGTTCGCCCAGTTCGGTTCCGACCTCGACAAATCAACGATGGCACAGATCGAGAGAGGCAAGAGGATGGTTGAGATTCTGAAGCAGGACCAGTATGTGCCGCTCCCTATGGAGGACCAGGTCATGCTTCTCTTTGCAGGATCACAGGGGCACCTCGATGATGTTCCGGTGGAGGCATTAAAAAAGTTTGAGGCCGAATTCATCAGCTTTATGAAGGACAAAAAGTCCGACCTGAGAAATGAAATCAGGGACAAAAAGGCGATCGATGACACGTTGAAAGAGAAACTCAACAGCGCGGTAACAGAATTCAAGAAAGGCTTCATAGCTTAGGGATATAAAGAATGGCCGGGTTAAAAGAGATACGAAAGAGAATAGGGTCTGTTAAAAGCACCAAGCAGATTACAAAAGCTATGAAGATGGTTGCGGCAGCCAAATTCAGGAAGGCGCAGACACGGATTATCGAGCTGCGGCCCTATGCTGATAAGATGCATGCCGTCCTCTCCGGACTGGCTATGACTGTTGAAACAGGGCATCCCCTTCTCGAAGTCAGGCCCCGGAAAAAGGTCGAGGTGATGGTGCTTACGAGTGACAAAGGGCTTTGCGGGGCTTTTAACACCAACATTATGAAGGCCGCGGTAAATCTTATCAGGGAAATTAAGTCTGAAGATATAGAGGTGAGCGTCAGCGCTATCGGCAAGAAGGGCGCGGACCTTTTCAGGAGGAGAAGCCAGGCTGTGAGACGCTCATGGACGGGTATCTCAGGCAGAATTTCCTATATTAATGCAAAGGAAATCGCAGGTGATATTATAGAGAATTACACGGGCGAGCTGTTTGACGAAGTCGTTCTTGTTTATAACGAGTTTAAGTCAGCGCTCGTGCAAAAGGTTTCGGTAGTTCGCCTGTTGCCCCTTGCAGCAGTGGCCGGGGACACGGAGCCCGCCCAGGCGGACCGCCTAGGCGGGGAGGAAGCCCACGATTTTCTCTATGAGCCTTCACAGCAGGATATATTCGATTGTCTCTTGCCGAAGAATCTTGAGATACAGGTTTTCAGGGCGCTCCTCGAATCCCAGGCATCGGAAGAGGCCGCACGTATGACCTCAATGGAAAATGCTACGAAAGCGGCTGATGACATGATAGACAGTTTGACTTTGCAGTACAACAAGGCACGTCAGGCATCCATCACTAAGGAACTGATGGATATCGTCGGCGGCGTTGAAGCACTGAAAAAATAAGACAGGTCATAGGTAATGGGGCATAGGTTATAGGGAAAGAAGTAAACTGTTTTTTTGATCCACGAACCTATAACCCATCACCTATAACCTATGACCTATACTTAAAACGCTATTACAGGAGGACGTGTATTATGAACGAGGGTAAGGTATCGCAGGTAATCGGTGCGGTTGTCGACGTCGAGTTCGAAAAGGAACTCCCAGCCATACTCAATGCCTTGAAATTAGAGTCTCCGGGGAATTCTGAAAAAGGCATTCCCACTCTTGACATCACGCTCGAAGTGGCGTCGCACCTGGGCGACAACAAGGTGCGGACTCTTGCTATGCAAACCACTGACGGAGTTGTCAGGGGAATGAGGGTCACAGATACGGGCAAACCTATCTCTGTCCCGGTTGGGAAGGCCACCCTCGGCAGAATCATGAATGTTATCGGCGAGCCCTATGACAAGCTCGGTCCTATAGAAACTGCTGATAGGATGCCTATCCACCGGCTTGCTCCTGAGTTTGTTGAGCAGGAACCTGTATCTCAGGTGTTCGAAACCGGAGTTAAAGTGTTCGACCTCCTTGTGCCCTTTGTCAGAGGCGGGAAAATGGGCATGTTCGGCGGCGCCGGCGTCGGAAAGACTGTTGTCATTATGGAGATGATCCACAATATCGCCTTGAAGCACGGCGGAGTGTCGGTTTTCGCGGGCGTGGGGGAAAGAACAAGGGAAGGGAATGACCTCTACCGTGAAATGAAGGAATCGGGGGTTATTAAGAATGTTGCCCTTATATATGGGCAGATGAACGAACCTCCGGGAGCGCGTCTTAGGGTCGCCCTTACCGCCCTCACCGCTGCCGAGTATTTCAGGGACGAGGGTCAGGACGTGCTGATATTTATCGATAATATATTCAGATATACCCTTGCAGGTTCAGAGGTCTCGGCGCTCCTGGGAAGAATGCCTTCTGCGGTCGGGTACCAGCCTAACCTCGGTACTGATATGGGCGGTCTCCAGGAAAGGATTACGACTACCAATAAAGGCGCAATCACTTCGATGCAGGCGATCTATGTCCCTGCAGATGACCTGACAGACCCTGCTGTTGCTACTGCGTTTACCCATCTTGACGGAACTGTTGTTCTTTCCCGTCAAATATCGGAGCTCGGTATTTATCCTGCTGTTGATCCGCTTGATTCGACTTCCCGCGCGCTTGATCCACTGGTCATCGGCGAGGACCATTACGGCGTTGCGAGAAAAGTGCAATCCATCCTGCAGCGCTATAAGGAACTGCAGGACATCATCGCGATTCTCGGAATGGAAGAGCTTGCCGAAGATGACAAGCTCATAGTTTCGAGGGCGAGAAAAATACAGAGATTTTTGAGCCAGCCCTTTAGTGTGGCGGAAGTGTTTACGGGCAGGCCGGGTAAATATGTGAAGCTGGAGGACACCATAAAGGGATTCAAGGCGATTGCCGAGGGTCAGTACGATGACGTGCCGGAGCAGGCTTTTTATATGGTTGGCCCTATTGAGGAAGCCGAGGAGAACGCCAGAAAACTTGGCTGGAGCAAATAATAACAAAAAAAGTGTCAGAGTATCAAAGGGTCAAAGTATAAGGGCAACGGCGCTAAAGAAGTATCAGAGTGTCAGAGCAAAGTCTTTTGATACTGGTTTTGATCTTTGACACTATGATACTTTGATACTATTTTTGTACACACAACGCTTTTTTTAGGAGTTTGGGATGGACAATAAGATACGGCTTGATGTTGTAACGCCATACGGTCTGGTGCTGAGTGAGGATGTTGATGAGCTTACTGCCACGGGGACCGAGGGCGAATTCGGCGTGTTGCCCGGCCACGTGCCTTTCATAACCACGTTGACCATCGGGATGCTCATCATTAAGAAAGAGGGCCGGACAGAATATGTTTTTGTGAGTTCAGGATACGCTGAAGTTACATTCGATAAGGTTGTGGTCCTTGCTGATAGCGCTGAGAGGGCAGAGGAGATAGATGTTGACAGGGCTGTCGCAGCCAGACAACGTGCCGAAGAGCGGCTGAGGCAGGCTGAGAAGATTGACTTTGCTCGAGCCACTGCCGCCATTGAAAGGGCAACCATCCGGATCCAGACAGCAGAGAAAAAGTCGTAAAAATAATAATAGCCGGCCCGTAGAATCGTGACTACAGGGTCCCGGTTTTCTTCATTTCCACATAGTGCGCTGCAGCCAGCGCTGCTATGCACCCGTCGGAGGCGGCGACCACTATCTGGTTCGCAAACTTTCGTCTTAAGTCTCCAACGGCGAAGAGGCCCGGTACGTTCGTCTCACACTTATCATCCGTAATTACGAAGCCTTGTTCGTTTGTTCGGACTTCAGGCGGGACCAACTGATTATTCGGAGAATAGCCGATAAGAATGAAGACGCCGTCAGCCTGCAATTCTTCTTTTTTTCCTGTTTCGGTATTTTCGTAAGAGACCGCTTCAACAGCCCTTCCGTCTCCCTTGATTTCCGTAATAATCGTGTTCAAGATTGCTTTAATCCCGGGCTCGGACCTGAGACGACTTTGCAATATGCTGCTTGCGCGCAGCGCATTACCCCTATGAACGAGGTAAACTTTCTTTGCCAGTCTCGACAGGTAAACCGCCTCCTCAACAGCGGTATCTCCCCCGCCGACGACAACAACGGTCTTGTCTTTGAAGAAGAAGCCGTCGCATGTGGCGCAATATGAAACACCCGCTCCTTGGTATTCCGCCTCGCCGGGGATTCCGAGCTTGCGCAAGGTCCCTCCCACTGCAATAATCAGGGCAACGGTATGGAGCACTTCACCACCGGCAAGCCGGACCGAATGGAGCACGGACCCGCAGTTTATCGATGTAACTTCCCGCGGTGTGACGCTCAGCCCGAAGGACCCTGCCTGATGGACCAGTTTTTCCGCCAGATCAAATCCGGTTATGCCCTCCAGTCCGGGGTAGTTATCCACCTCTTTTGATATTGCAATCTGGCCGCCAAGCAATCCTTTCTCGAACAGTACTGTTTTCAATGCGGCTCTTTTGCAATATATTCCGGCAGTAAGGCCTGCAGGCCCGCCTCCAACAATAATTACTTCATATGTCTCATTAGTCGCCATAGCTTCTCCTTTAATAAAGAGTAAATCAAAACATGGGAAAAAACAATCTCACGCCAGCAGTAGGTGCTTTAAGCACAAAGACGCAAAGAACGCAAAGTAAATTAATTGCCGAGGAGGCGCTTTTCTTTATAAGTCTTTGTCCTTCTTTGCGACCTTTGCGCCCTTGCGTGAAAATTGGCTCTGTTTTCATATTTCCTCCAACTAAAGTCTCCGTCTGAAGAACGAGAAAAAGTATTCTTTTGCCTTTTCCTTAAACGGCCTGTCGCGCCATTCCACAGGATCTATTCTTACAGAATGTTTAATGTCCTCCTCAAACAGGTCATTAATTTTAGATGCGAAATTGATATCGAGTATGCCTACATTCCCTTCGTCGTTATAGCGCAGGGACTGGAAATCGAGGTTGGTGGAGCCTATTATCCCCCAGCATTCGTCGAAAAGAGAGGTCTTTGCATGAAGGATTTCGCCTGCATAGAAATAGATTTCTACGCCTGCCTTCAGCAGCCGCGCAAAAAAAGCGCGTCCCGCATACGCTGCCGGGGGGAAGTCCGTTATCCCGGGCACCAGCAGCCTTACGCGCGCTCCGCGCGCCACTGCATTTTCGAGGGTCTCGACCATCCTTCTGCTTGGAGTGAAATAAGCTGTAGTCAGGGAGATGCTTCTTCGTGCGTGGTTGATACTGTAATAGAGGAGTCTGCGCATTTTTCTTCTCCCCCTGGCAGAATTAACAAAAATGGGCATGACCGGAATGGAGCAACCGTCCCCGGAATTGCCGGCTTGAATTACTTCCGCAGGCGATTCGATCAATTCGCCCGCCCAGGCAAACCAGTTCTTCCTGAAGCTCCTGAAGAGTTCATGTGCCACAGGCCCTTCGAGCATAATACCTGTGTCCCGCCATTTCCTGCCTTTGAGCCTAAGATGAAAACCGCTGTATTCGTTGGCGATGTTGAGTCCGCCGGTAAAGGCCTTCTGGTCGTCGATTACTATAAGCTTCCTGTGGTTCCGGTGGACATAATAAGATGGATAAATCCATTTAAACGGGCGTGATGCCGCTGTCCCGATGCCTGCTTCTTTCAGGCTTTTCCAGAAACGCCGTGGTGTCCCGAAAGAGCCGAAATGGTCGTACAGCAGGTACACCTGCACCCCGTCCCGGCTTTTTTGCTTAAGGATCTCTGCCAGTTCAGAGCCGGTCTCGTCATTTCTGAATATGTAGAATTCAAGGCAGAGGAGCCGTTTTGCACTTCTGACAGCGTCAAAGATGGTGGTAAAGGATTCCCTGCCTTTCCATAGGAGTGTTATGGAGTCTGCCGCAGAAAACTTTTCCTTGACGATCTCTTCGATAGAACTCGCGGTAAACGTTTGCGTATATTCAAGGGCCATAGGGCATTGGCGGCTTTTGTTTTACAGCCTGAATTTGTTCACCTCGGTTTTCAGTTCCAGAGACACTTTTGACAGGTCGAGAGACGCCTGTTTTATCTGTGTGACGCTTGTGCTGGTTTCCTGTGAAACCGAAGCTATGACCTCTATATCGGAGCTTATGGATTCCGATACCGTGGACATCTCCTCGGTTGCGGACGCTATCTGCTGGACCATGGCCTGTAAACCGTTTACGCTCTCGACTATCTTTTGCAAAGCATCTCCGGCCTGCGTCGAAAGCCGGGCGCCCAATTCCACCCTCTTCAGGCTGTTTTCCATAGCGGACACTGCCTGGTTAGTCTCACCCTGTATCCCCTGTATCATACCGCTGATCTCGGTAGTTGCTTTTGAAGTTCTTTCAGCAAGTTTTCTGACTTCATCCGCAACTACAGCGAAACCTCTGCCCTGCTCGCCGGCTCTTGCTGCCTCGATGGCCGCATTAAGCGCAAGGAGGTTAGTCTGGTCGGCAATGTCTTTTATTACGTCTATTATTTCGCCTATCTGTTTTGAACGTTCGCCAAGCGAGGTTATCAACTGGGATGATTCCGACACAGTCCTTGAAATCTCCTGGACCTCGTCGACTGTCTTGGTGACTATGCCTTTTCCGTCATGTGCCACATTCAATGTGTCATTTGAAGAGACCGCTATGTTCGAGGCATTTTTCGCTATGTCCAGCACGGTCTGTGACATCTCTGTGGATGCAGTTGCCACCTGGTTAGCTTTATTGGCTTGTTCGTTCACCCTTTTTGCTATTTGTTCTACTGTTACAGAAAGTTCTTCGCAACTGCTTGCGATTGCGCCTGAACTGCCGCTTATCTTACCCGTCATGGACCTGAGATTTTTGAACATGTCTTGCATTGCGGAAAGGAGGCGTCCGGCTTCATCCTTTCTGTCAACCTCAATCTTTACGGTAAGGTCGCCTTCTGAAAGGGAGTTGGCTATGCTTACGGCTCTGGCCAGGGGCTCAGTGATGTTGTTGGTGACCAGAAAATGTATCGCAACGGCAAAAACCAATGCGACGAGAAGCAGAAGAATTATAATATTACGGGACATCCGGTGCCTTTCACCGGCTTCTTTCAGGGAAGTTTCCATTAATTTTTCCTGGTGAGCTATAAGGCTGTCAGCCGCGTCTATATAGGCAGACTGGGACGCGCGCATAGTGGTCAGCAATGATTTCTTTGCCTCTTCGCTTTGACCCGTCTCTATCAGTTGGATCCATTTGTCCTGCTCAGACAGATAGCCCGGGGCGGCGTCTTTTAATTTCTTTAAAAGAACAGACCCCTCAGTGTCTTTGATGATCTGACCCATTTTTTCGATATCCCTTGTCATGAGGACCCTTGCATCATTGATCCTTTTGTGTTCAGCCCTGACTGTTTCAGGGTCATTTATGAAGATCATCATGTTTCTCAATGCCCGGGCAGTAATATTGGCATTGTCTATTATGTTTTTGGACATGACTATTTTGGGGAATCTGGCATTTACAATACTTTCCAGCGAATTGTTCAGCATTGAAAGACCGGTAAGCCCAAAGATGCCTATTCCAAGCATTAATCCCATAAGAATGCTGAAACCGGCTCCCAATCTTTGCCCTACCGCTATGTCTCTGAATCTCATTATTTCCTCCCCCGGTTATATTTTTAGAGGCACAGTTAGTCCGTGTCATTATTGTCGGCAAATCAAACAATTTAATATATCATAATCACAAAAGCGATGCCGGATTTTCTGCCTCTGAAACAGTGAATGGTGAATAGTGAATGGTGAAAGGAAGGCTAGTAAAAAGTGTTTTTTCGCGTCTTACTGTTTCTTTCTATTCACCTTTCACCAGATAATCAAAAAAATGGCGGGAATAATCCCGCCATTTGGTCTTGATCTGTCTTTAATGCGTAAATTATCCGCCCATGTCGCCCGCCGCCGCCAGCTCGCGATCAAACTCTTCAGGGGCTTTAACGGAGACTGAGTTTTCTTCTGCGCCTTTAGAGTACTTTGTCCAATCGGCCGGACACACCTTTGTTAGAATTTCAAGCTTCCAGTCAATGAGATTTGCAATTTCACGAATATGAGTCATATGCGACTTCACAAGGTCTTTTTCCTCACCTTGCATTTGCGATATGCAATCCACCAGACCAAGTGCCCGCGATTTCATGTCCGTGAGTTCATCATATACTGCATCGCAGTAGCTTCCCATGTTAAAGTTTTTTCCTATCCCTATGTTTTTTGCGCTCGCCATGGCTTCCTCCTTTTGAAACATAATAAAAATCTTATATTAGCTATGGGATGGCCTAACTCCCCTTCCTGAATATAGGATAAAACTTATCCTGTATAAAGTCAAGGGCAAAAAGTGAATAGCAAGAAAGTGGATGGTGAATGGTGAATAGAAAGAGATTTTCTCCGGAATGCATTATAATTAGCTAAAAAGTGAGGAGCACTATGATTATGCTGGAGAACATAACTATGACGGATTTCAGCAGGTATTTGCGCCGGACCAAAACTATTGTTTTTCCTTTTGGTACCATAGAGGAACACGGCAGCCATCTTCCGCTGAATACTGATTCTTTAATTATTCATGAGGCCCTCAAGCGTATGAAACGGAAAAAGGAGTTTTTTCTTGCGCCGGTCGTTGATTACGGTGTCTGCACGACTACGAAAGACCACCCCGGGACCTTGAGCATAGCTCCGGAAACACTCCGGCTGCTCTCAAGAGATCTTGTTATTGAGGCATACAAGAAAGGACTCAGGAAATTTGTGCTCGTCTCCGGCCATGGAGGAGGCCTTCACATGGCGGCACTTAAGGAAACTGCGGAAGAACTCGTAGAGCGGCTTGATCGGATAACAATAGCTGTGTTCACTCCATATGACCTTTTATGGAAGGAACTGTCCGGGATAACCGAAACCCGAAACGATTCACATGCCGGAGAAATGGAGACGTCAATGGTGTTGTACCTTGCGCCCGAACTCGTTAAAGGAAGGGCGCATGAGGAGTATCCGAAAATACCCAGGCCTCTGAGTGTAAGGGACAAGGTTAGTTGCTGGCCTGGGGGTGTGTGGGGAAATCCGGGGAAAGCGTCAGCGGTTAAAGGTGAAAAGGCAGTGGCGCTGATTGCGGCAAAGATCGGTGAAGTGCTGGATCTTGTTGAAAAGCAGGGGAAGTAGGCTTATGGATGGAATTATTGTTCATATACTCGGTGATTATGGGCCTTTTTCAAGAATGGGTAAAAGTATTGGATACAAGTTACAGGCAGGCAAATCTGTTTTTCTCATAGACTGCGGCGCACCGCTTTTCCAGCAGATAGGCGGTCATGGACTGAAAGAGGTTGATGGTCTTATAGTCACTCACTGCCATGACGATCATAAGAGGTGGTTAAGTGATCTTGCTCTTTTCAGCAGGTACGCCCCGGATGTGCAAAGAAGGATTAGCCTCCTCACTGCCGAGGCTGTTCACGAGGACCTTATCGAGGCATCAACACCTGCGCTGGTAAAAAGCCTTTCCAAAGATTCGAAAACAATTATTGACATACCCTATGAGGACTTCATCCGATATCAGATGATTGGGCCAAGGGCCAAATACCGGATTATTTCAAAAGAAGACGGCAACGGAAAATCAGGCCTTTACATTGCCGACAGAAACGGTAATGTTTTATCGCCTGACAATGCAAAACTTGTCATAAACCGGAAGACAAAAAAACCGAGGATGCTTTTTAAAGACCCTGTATACGGAGAGTGGGTCGAGCCGGAGTGTTTTTATTCATTCTCTTCATCCATATTCTATGAGGACAACAAAAATACTTATTCCGGAGGCGATGGTTTTACAATTGAGGCGATAAAGGCCCCTGTATGGCACGGAGTTACCGGTATAGGGCTGAAAGTAAAAAAAGGTGAAGAAACGTTGATATTCAGTTCTGATACTGCACATGACAAGAAACTCTGGAAACAGCTTTATTCTGAAAAAAGGCGCTTGAAGCTTCATATGTCAGAAAAGGAGTTTGAAGCTGCTTCGGTAATTTACGGAGATATAAATGATTATATAGAGCGGATCTGGAGTAAAGAGCGTTATGATGACGCAGTTAATGCGTTTGAGGATGCGGCAGTAATACACGACATATCATCAGGAAACAGTGTCGTTCACACAGACTATGAGAAAATTAAAAACACGACATTAAGGAAAGACCGGGCGCTTTTAACTCACAGTCCGGACAGGTTTACTTCTGAGTGGGCCTTATGCAATGCGGGCAAAACATTCTGTGCCAAAGGGCGCAATTTTTTTGAAATTCTTGGAGACAAGCTTTATCCCATGAATGCGGACATATACCATAAAGAACAGGGTAAATATTATGTCGGCTATAAAAACCGGCATGGCAAATACACAGTATATCGGAAGAACGGCCTCCTGCGCTTTTCTTCATTTGACGGCGCTTATCCCGGCCGTCCTTTATACAAGGTTGATCTTTACGAGGATGTTTCAGGCAGATATTTTCCGAAACTGGAAAATGGGAATGCCGTGTATTTTGAGCGCGGTGACGGGCAAGTTGAGCTTTTGCAGTTTAATGCTCATGGCAGTAATGGAAAGATTGTTAAAGATTCAAGAGCCGGCCTTGCAAAAAAATAATTCAATGCTGCATTAGAACGTCGGCAATTCCTGTGCTATCATTATTAGTATGCAATTCGAGGTGCTGGATCTTTCAGGAGATATAGGTATTAAGGCATATGGAAAGACTGTCTCAGAGGCATATGCTAATGCCGGCATAGGAATGTATAGCCTGATTACCGATATCAGCGGTGTGGATGAGCGGGACAGCGCTGAGCTTGAATTGAACGGGGATTCCCCCGAAGGCATGCTGGTAGCCTATCTCAATGAGCTGATATTTCGTTTTGATACTCATGGTTTTATAGGCAGAAGGGTTGAAGTGCCATACCTTTCCGGCAACACTATACGTGTAATGGTGCATGGAGAAAAGTTTGATCCTGACAGGCACGAACGGCGGTTGCTTATCAAGGCTGCCACGTATCATAATATAAAAATTGAACGGGTGGATCGTGTGTGGGAGGTGGAAGTTGTTTTCGATATATAGTCTAGTACCTCTCATAGTTATAGTGTCAGAGTATCAGAGTGTCAGAGTGTCAGAAAACGGCTACCAGCACTTTGTTTTTTGAAGTTTTATATCTCTGATACTCTGTTACTTTGATGCTGATTCACTAGAGGAATTAGGCATGGTGCTTGAGAAGCTCAAAAGGATAGATGAAAACAGGTTTGAAGTGCCGCGGGATTACAAACCCGGCATGAGGACGCGCGGCGTTATTTATGTTGACAGCGTCCTTGAGGGAGCGCTGGAGCAGGGCGCTCTGGAGCAGGTTGCCAATGTTGCTTCGCTGCCGGGGATTGTCGGAGCTTCCATGGCGATGCCGGATGTTCATACCGGCTACGGATTCCCCATAGGAGGTGTAGCGGCGTTTGACATTCAGGCGGGTGTTATTTCTCCGGGAGGCGTCGGGTATGATATCAACTGCGGGGTGAGGCTCTTGAGAAGCAATCTCGACAGGGAGCATCTGCTTCCTCGCATAAAAGAACTGGTTGATGTTCTTTTCAGGGAAATTCCAACTGGCGTGGGCTCAAAAGGAAAGGTCAGGCTGGGACATGCTGATGAGGAGAAAGTGCTGCTGAAGGGAGCGAGGTGGGCGGTTGAATCAGGCTTTGGCGATATGGCTGACCTTGAACGGATTGAATCGGGCGGATGTCTTGAAGGGGCTGACTCATCACTGGTCAGCAATAAGGCTTATGACAGGGGCGCCGCCCAGCAGGGTACGTTAGGAGCCGGAAACCATTTTCTCGAGATCCAGTATGTTGATATGATATACGATGAAGATGCGGCAAGGGCGCTGAATCTCTTTAGAGATCAAATAACTGTGATGATCCATACCGGATCACGGGGGTTCGGCCATCAGGTGTGCACCGACTTTCTTGAAGTAATGTCGCGGGCCGCTCAAAAGTATGGCATTGAACTGCCGGACAGGGAACTTGCCTGCGCACCTTTCGGCAGCGCCGAAGCGCAGGACTATCTTGCTGCAATGAAAGCTGCAGCCAATTATGCCTGGGCAAACAGGCAATGTCTTATGCACTGGACAAGGGAGGCATTCATGTCAGTGCTGCGTGTGGGACCTCAAGATTTGGGGATGTCGCTCGTCTATGATGTGGCGCATAACATGGCAAAGGTCGAGGAGCATATGGTGAATGGCCGGAAGATGAAGGTGGTGGTACACAGAAAGGGCAGCACCAGGGCGTTTCCTCCCGGGCACCCGGAACTGCCGGCTGTATACCGCAATCTCGGCCAACCGGTGCTCATTCCCGGAGATATGGGGCGAGCATCATTTGTCCTTCTCGGAACGGAAAAGGCAATGCACGAGACCTTTGGCTCTACCTGTCATGGCGCAGGGAGAATGCTGTCCAGGCATCAGGCCATCAGGCAGGCAAAGGGGCGCGCTATCTGGAGGGAGTTGGCGGACAAGGGGGTAATCGTGAAGTCGTCGGGAAGGGATACACTTGCAGAAGAGATGCCGGAGGCGTACAAGGACGTATCCAGTGTGGTGAACGTGGTTCACAACGCAGGTATTTCAAAAAAGGTAGCGCGACTCAGACCCTTAGGGGTAATAAAGGGATGACGATTGCGTAAAAAGTCCATATGCGGCGTTGCGCTGCACCCTTCGTCACTCGCACCCCAGCAAGTCTGCGACTTTCCGGGCACCCGTGCGGCGTACAAAAGTACGCCTCATTCCTCAGGATTTGCGCGCCTTGCCTCGGGACTTTTTACGCAATCGTCTGTATTAAAGATTTTTTGTGAGGAGAGCAAAGTTATGGGCAATAAGCTTGTTATAGGCAGGATACCGTATGCGAATGTGTTCCCGATTTTTTATGTGCTCGATCATGAGGTTGACTGCTCACAATATACATTTGTTGAGGGTGTGCCGTCACGCCTGAACAGGATGCTCAGGGAAAAGGAAGTGGATATCAGTCCCTCCTCATCCATTGAATATCTTGGTAATCCCGGGTGTTACGAGATAATCAGCAACCATTCTATCAGTTCCAGGGGGCGTGTTGGGAGCATATTGCTTTTTACCCCTAAGCCTCTTGAAGAGCTGGAAGGCGCCCTGGTCTATGCTTCATCACAGTCCGAAACATCGGTGGCCCTGCTCAAGATCGTACTCAGGAGGTTTTACGGCTTGGCTGTAACGGTCGAGGCAGTGGCGAATCCAATACAATCAGGGGCTGGCGGAGCAGCTTTTCTTTTGATCGGCGACGATGCATTGAGGGAACAGGCGGTACGCAATACAAATCGAACACCTATCGACTATCCTTTTGTATACGACCTCGGCGAGATATGGTACCGGCAGACCGGCTTGCCGTTTGTTTTTGCCCTCTGGATCGTGAGGAACGACATACCTGACAAGAAAGAGCTTCTCAATAAATTCAGGGAGGACCTTGACAAGGCCAAAGAGTCTGCCCTGAAAAAGCTTCCGGAAATATCGCGATATGCATCAATACGGTCATTCATGACTGAGGAAGAGATTCTGATGTACTGGAAAAAACTCGATTACGAGCTTTCAGCGGAGCACAAGAAAGGCCTCGCATTGTTTGATCAGTACAGGAAAGAGGTTTCTTAAGTGCAGTTCAGACAGTAGATGAATCTCTTCCGCTCACTCCGTTTTGACAGTTCTACGACTCGTCTCGCTACAGTCGCAAAATTCCCTTCGGTCAGTTTCGCTCCTGTTTTACGCTTACTCGCCAAGAACTGTTTCAAAACTCCGCTAATGCTCCAGAGATTTATCTACTGTCTGAATTGCAGGTTTCTTAATATATTTCTTGCGATTTATGGGCTGTTTTGTGTTACCATATAGGTCGAATTTCCTGAGCCTCTTTTTGTAAAAAGCCTTTAAAAAATTATTGTTGAATACGGAGGTGTATCATGCTGCATTTATTTGATTTCGTTACAGATGCTTATGCCATGGGCCCGGCGCCCCAGGCCGGCGGTGCGTCAGGCGGTATGGCTGGAATGGTCACCAGTCTTCTTCCGCTGATACTTATCTTCGTTGTTTTTTATTTCTTGCTCATACGGCCCCAGCAGAAGAAGGCAAAAGAGCACCAGCTTATGCTTGACAGTGTTAAGAAGGGCGATAAAATCATCACGGCCGGAGGTATTTATGGTCTGGTTGAAAGTGTCGGCACTAATACGCTCGTCCTGAAAGTAGCTGAAAACGTCAAGATAAAAATCGGCAAGGGCTATATCGCTACGGTGCGTGTGGCATCGGACGAGGATTAACAGGAGGAAACACGTCTCATGAAGAAAGGTATTATTTGGAGGGTTGGTATTATTGCCGCAATGGTCGTGGTTGCGGTCGTTTTCTTTTTGCCCAACACGCCGCTGTTTAAAAACATGCCTGATTGGTGGCAGAAGAATATGCCTAATAAAGGCATAATCCTTGGGCTGGACCTTCAGGGAGGGTTGCATCTTGTTTTTGAGGTGGAGGGTGATAAGGCAGTTGAAATAGCTGCCCAGCGAATCGCAACTGTACTGAATGGCGTTTTTGAAAGGAAGAAGATCAATGCAAGCGCAAAGAACGAGGGATTGTTTGTGACGGTGACGCCTGCCGGCATGGATATAAGAAAGGCAGTGGAGGATACGTATCCGGCGCTGTCTCTTGTTGAGAGCTCAAGTATGCTGAAGTACACACTCTCTAAAAATGAACAGCAGCATATTAAAGATACCGCCACGGACCAGGTACTCGAGATTATCAGAAACAGGATAGACCAGTTCGGTGTTGCGGAACCTACGATTCAGCGGCAGGCTCAAAGTGAGATTGTTGTTCAGCTGCCGGGCGTAAAAGATCCGAAAAGGGCCATTGAGATCATCGGTAAAACAGCTCAGCTGGAGTTCAAGCTCGTTGATGATGAAGCCCCGATTGCCGCAACATTGCCTGCTTCGATCCTCCCGGGTGAGGAGGCCCAGGTGATGGAGAAGGTAAAAGATAAACTGCCGGAGGGGGATGAAATACTGTTTCAGCGGGTAACGAACAAAGAGACGGGCATTGTTACCAGGAGGCCTTTCGTCCTCAAGAAGCAGACGCTGCTTACAGGCGACCTTTTGACAGAGGCCAAGGTGAACATCGACCAGCGGTTCAACGAGCCATATGTCTCGATAACTTTTAATGCCACCGGCTCAAAGATTTTTGAGGACGTAACAGCTCAGAATGTGAAAAAGCGGCTCGCTATTATTCTTGACGGCAATGTATATTCGGCTCCTGTCATACAGGAGAAGATAAGCGGCGGGAATGCCCAGGTAACCGGGAGCTTCGGCATGGAAGAGGCGAGAGACCTCGCGATTGTTCTCAGGGCGGGCGCGCTGCCTGCTCCTGTCAAGATGCTGCAAAATGTGACGGTCGGCCCATCCCTGGGAAGGGACTCAATTCAGGCAGGCAAGCTGGCCGGAATAATGGGCACGATGTTTGTCGTGGTCTTTATGATTTTCTACTACAGGGTGTCGGGTGTCATAGCGGATTTTGCACTCGCACTAAATATATTGCTTCTTATGGGAGCTATGGCCGCAATGAATGCCACGCTTACCATGCCGGGTATCGCCGGGATTATCCTTGCCATAGGTATGGCTGTCGATTCCAATGTCCTCATGTTTGAGAGAATCAGGGAGGAACTGAGGGGCGGAAAAAATCCGAGGGCGGCTGTGGATGGAGGGTACAAGAAGGCGTTCTGGACTATCTTCGACTCGCATGTGACGACACTTATAACCGCTGCTGTATTGTTCCAGTTCGGCACGGGGCCGATAAAGGGTTTTGCCGTTACTCTGAGTCTCGGTGTAGCGATCAACCTGTTTACGGCACTCATAGGCACCAAGACTGTCTTTGACATCATGTATTCCAAAAACGAAACTCAGGGGCTCAGCATATGATAGAGCTTATAAAAAATACAAACATAGATTTTATGGCCAAAAGGAAGTATGCTTTTACTTTTTCGGGTATTCTGGCATTGCTTGGAATCTTTGCCATCATACAGATCGCTCTCGGCAATGCCAACCTCGGGGTCGACTTTGCCGGCGGGACCGCTGTACAGGTCAAGTTTACGCAGCCGGTGCCGCTTAATCAGGTGAGGAAGGCCCTCGAAGAAGGCGGTCTCAAGGATTTTGATCTGCAGGACCTGCCTACCGAAAACAAAATACTTATCAGGGTGAAAAAGCAGGAAGAGAAGCTGGGCGGAGCTTCCGAGATCATAACCCAGATACTCTCGCAGAAGTTTTCAGGGGCCAAGCCTGTTATCGACTCAACCACTGAAATCGGCCCGACAGTCAGCGCGAAATTGAGAGATGATGCGCTATGGGCTGTGATTATGGCAACCGGCGGGATCCTGCTGTATGTGGCGTGGCGGTTTCAGTTAAGGTTCGGAGTGGGGGCAACTATTGCCACATTTCATGATGTGCTGGCCGTGCTCGGGATCTTTTATATATTAAACAGGGAAATGAATTTGATCTTCCTGACAGCGCTGCTGACAGTTGCAGGTTATTCCCTTACCGATACGGTTGTAGTTTTCGACAGGATAAGAGAAAACATCAAGCGTTATCTCAAGGACTCTGTCGAGGTCGTGGTCAACAAGAGCATTAATGAAGTGCTTTCCAGGACTATTGTGACATCCCTAACTGTTTTCCTTTCCTCGCTCGCCTTATTCCTGTTCGGAGGGGAAGTTATTCATGACTTTGCGCTCGCCATGCTTATCGGCGTTGCTGTCGGTACTTACTCCTCGGTCTTCGTAGCAAGTCCCGTGGTCATTCTCCTCGGGAAAAAGGGCAGCGGCAAAAAGGCAATAGGCGGTCGATAGGAGTTGAGTATGGGTGATGGGTCATAGGTTATAGGTTATGGAAAAAATAAATCTATTGCCTATGACCTATAACCTGATGTTCTTTGTGGTTAAGTTTTGACGTATGGCTGACGGCGGGATGGCGTGCAGATGGATAATAAACAAGACGAATCCCGAGTATATTGCATATGTTGCCAGGATTGCTTCGGTATCGCCCATGCTTGCACAGGTCCTGGTCAACAGGGGCCTTAAAACCGCAGAACAGCTTGATGCCTTTCTGAATCCCGATATCAGCAAACTTGCCGACCCCTTTGCATTGCCTCAATTGAAGGCGGCAACCGAAAGGATCCGTATAGCCAAAAAAAATGGAGAGCGTGTACTCATCCATGGTGATTACGACGCCGACGGAGTGACGGCAACGGCTATAATGGTAGAGGGATTGAGGGAGTATGGGCTTGATGTCGATTTCTTTATACCGGACAGGGTGCAGCACGGCTACGGATTCGGCGCTGCGGGTCTTGAAAGGGCTGAAGCGCTTGGAACGAAGCTAATTGTCACGGTCGACTGCGGGATCTCTTCATTTGAAGCAGCGGCAGCAGCCCGCCTCCGCGGCATTGACCTCATAATTACCGACCATCACGAGCCGGTACGGAAAGAAAGGCAGGTAAAGGTACAGGCAAAGGTTGAGGCAACTTCTTTACCTATACCTGAACCTTTACCTGTTTGTCTGCCTGAAGCCGTTGCTGTGGTAAACCCAAAAGCCGGGGCATGTCCGCCGGAAATGGCGCACCTCTCAGGGGCTGGCGTGGCCTTAAAGTTAATTCAGGGATTATTTGACAATAACATCGACGCGATGCACAAGTTCTTTGATCTTGCAGCAATAGGTACCGCTGCTGACGTAGTGCCGGTCCAGAATGACAACAGGATCATTATCAGGGAAGGCATGAAACTGATTCAATCAGGGCATCGTACTGGCATCAAAGCTCTCTGCCGGGCAGCCGGAATCCGCACGGACCCTTTCAAGTCGTCCTATTTATACTATATGCTCATTCCGAGAATAAATGCCGCAGGCCGGATAGCAAATGCAACGGATGTTGTAAGACTCCTTACAACCAGGTCCGAGGACGAGGCCTGGCAACTTGCCGGATGGATGAACAATCTGAATACAAGACGCCAGGAGATAGAGGCGTCTGTTTATGATGAGGCCATGAAAAAGATAAGACCAATGGACGCCGGCGAAGGGGCCTTGGTTGTTGCCTCTGAGGGATGGCATATTGGTGTTGTGGGGATTGTGGCATCGAAGATTGCCAGGGAGTATTACAGACCTGCTATTGTTCTTTCCATTGAAGGCGGCCTTGCAAAGGGCTCGGGCAGGAGTATCCCCCCCTTCGATCTTTATGAAGGCCTCACTGAGTGCAAGGATGTGCTCACCCGATTTGGCGGACATAATCAGGCTGCAGGTTTAAGCCTGCCGTCTGCAGATATCGAACATTTCAGGACCTTGTTCTGCAGCAGAGTTCGCGAGCGCCTTTCCAAAGAAGATCTTATGCCGGTACTGCTGATTGACGGCGCTGTAAAGATCTCCGATATGAGCACCGGGCTCGTAGATGAGCTTGCAAGGATGGAGCCTTTTGGCTATAGTAATGTTGAGCCGGTATTCGGCTCAAGGGGCCTTGAAGTCATGCAGCCCAGGATAGTGGGAAATAATCACCTTAAGATGCAACTGAGGCAAAACGGAAGGAAAATGGACAGTATCGGTTTTGATTTTGGCTCTATGCTGGGCTCTGTTGAAGAAAGCGGTATGATAGATGCGGCATTTGTGCCGACGATCAATGAATGGGACGGCGGGAGATTTTTGCAGTTAAATCTTAAGGCGATCAGGCCGGCGCAAAAATAATGTCAAAAGTCTTATGCAATAAAAGGCAACCACAAAGAAACCACAGAGGTCACAGAGGAATCCTTATATATAAAAAGCTCCACAAAGTTGTTCGGAGTGCACAGAGTATTTCTCTGTGTTCTCTGTGGTTGATTCTGAAGGAGGAATAATATGGCGGGACGGGTGACCATCCAATCCTTGCAGCAGAAGAAGCATGAACGGCAGAAAATCTCCATGATAACTGCCTATGATTATCCTTTTGCTCAGATAGCCGATGAAGCCGGCGTTGATGCCGTTATTGTTGGGGATTCTCTCGCAATGGTTGTACAGGGACTTGATACAACTCTTCCTGTGAGCATGGATGAAATGATATACCACACGAAAATGGTCTCGAGGGCCGCAACTAGAGTGATGGTTATCGCCGATATGCCCTATCTTTCTTACCAGGTTAGCGCCGGGGAAGCTGTGAGGAATGCGGGAAGATTTCTTAAGGAAGCCGGGGCCCATGCAGTAAAGCTTGAAGGCGGCGGCGAAATGGCCCGGACAGTTGAGATATTAACAAAGGCGGAAATCCCCGTTATGGCGCACATAGGGTTAACGCCACAGGCAATCTTCCGCATGGGTGGATATAAAGTACAGGGCAGAACGGAAGAGGCGGCGAAGAGGTTACTGGAGGATGCCGGACTTCTTGAGAGCGCCGGGGCCTTCTCGATTATACTTGAGGCAATACCTGCAGCGCTTGCGCAGCAGATTACGGGGATACTGGCTATCCCAACCATCGGTATCGGCGGCGGTCCTTACTGCGATGGTCAGGTTCTTGTTATGCATGATGTACTTGGTATGTTTGACCGCTTTGTGCCGAAGTTTGTTAAGAAATACGCAAATCTTAAGAGCGACGCTATAGCTGCGGTCAGGAAGTATAGGGAAGAAGTCGAAAATGGAATCTTCCCCGGTAACGAGCATTCCTTCTGAAAACAAGTGAGAAGTAAGACGTGAGCAGTGAGAAGTAAAGCGATGAATTTCACGCTCACTATTTAGCGTCTGTGTAAACACCTGCGCCGGGAAAAAAAGTCGTCATTCCCGTGCTTAAGAGCACCTACTGTTGGCGAAGGCGGGAATCCAGGTTTTCCAAGAGGTAATGGATTCCCGCCTTCGCGGGAATGACAGAAAAAAAGTTTAGACTCCGTTCACTATTCACTTTTTCACCATTCACATTTTTTGAGTGATGCTTTTTTTCTGCGGGTTTGTTACAATGTAGAGTAAGTAAGGGGGTGCGGGATGTCGAAAAAAACGGTTTTTGTTTGTGTAAAGAGAGATCTCACCCATCCTCTAAGTTTTGCGCTCAGGGAATTTGAGGGTAGGCTGAGCGTGCGATATTTCGATAGCACCAAGCAACTGGAAGCGGCCCTTGCGGATGTTACAGAAGGCTGCACGGTTATTCTCGACTCGATAATGGGAGACGAATCGACGCTTCAGTTTGCAAAAAAAATTAAGGATGAGAAGCCTGCTGTCAAGTTTCTTCTCGTTGTTTCATCAGGTACGCCAAAGGAAGAGATCCTCGCGATTATACAGTCAAAGATTGTAAGCGGAGTGCTTATCAGGCCTTTTACTGCTGAACAGGTGAGCGATAATATCCATAAATTGTGTGGTTTTCAGAAAAAAGAGGTCCCCTGGTATATGCAGACAGGGTTTAAATAAAAAGTAAGTAGTAAATAGTAAGTAGTGAGTAGTAAGTGGTGAGTAGTAAAAGGTAGGCAGTAACAGTTAACAACTTTTTCTTTTATCTTTCTCTTTTTTTTCTTCTCACTTCTCACTACTTACTACTTACTTTTTTTTATGGACTTTTTCAGCGCCTCGTTCATTATCTCGCCATTGCAGGTATTCAAAGCACTTCTCAGTTCCATATCATCTTTGATTGCTGATTCAATGCCCTTATCGGCAAGGTCGGCTATGTATGGCAGGGTCGCATTGGTCAGGGCGAGCGTCGAGGTGCGTGGGTAAGCGCCCGGCATATTAGCAACGGTATAATGTATTATGCCTTCTACGCTGTAGACGGGGTCATCGTGAGTGGTGGGCCTGGATGTTTCGACGCACCCTCCCTGGTCAACCGATACGTCGACGATTACCGAACCGCTCCTCATGGTCCTGAGCATTTCCTTTGTAATGAGCATTGGTGTCTTGCCGCCCGGAATAAGCACCGCTCCGATGATAATGTCGGCATCCCTGATTTCCTTCCGTATCGTATAATCGTTAAGCGGCAAAGTGTTAATGTGTCCCATGAACAGTTCATCGATGCGCCGCAACCGCTCTTCACTGTTATCCATTACGATTGTATCCATGCATAGACCCAAAGCAATACGTGCTGCATTGGTCCCTACGACTCCCGAGCCCAGAATTAGCGCCCTTGCCGGTCTTACTCCAGGGACGCCTGTAGGCAGTATGCCGCTGCCGTCGTGGATTTTCTGTAGGTAATAAGCACCCATCAGCGGCGCCATTCGTCCGGCAATCTCGCTCATGGGAGCAAGCAGTGGAAGGGTATCACCCTTCCGCAGAGTTTCGTAGCCAAAGGATGTCACTTTCTTATCGAGCAGCACACTGGTGAGTTCGTTATTCGGCGCAAGGTGAAGGAATGTGAACAGCGCCTGTCTCTCCCGGACAAACCCGAATTCGTCCGGGAGGAGTTCTTTCACTTTAACGATAAGACCCGCCTCTTTAAAAAGTGTGTCCCCGTCGGAAACAACAGCCCCGGCTGTCAGATAATCGGCGTCGGAGAAACCGCTGCCTTCGCCCGCTCCTTTTTCAACATATACGCCATGGCCGCGGCGCTTGAGCTCTTCAACACCGGAAGGAGTAATGCTGACTCTGTATTCCTCTCTCTTGATTTCCTTTGGCACGCCTACTACCATGAGCTGTCCCTCTGTTTTCTAAAATTGCAGCGCCGATATATCGCCATCCGGGATGCGCGTATTCAGAATGAATAACGCATGCCTAAAGAGGTTGTGATGCGCGGCGCAAGTTGTATTCCTCTAACGTCCTGATAAACCGGCAACTGGACAAAGCCGTACGCTGATACATGATTGCTGACTGATACAGAGACACCCGGGCTAAAATACAACAATGTTCCACCAGTGTTGTTTTCATCCGCCTGCGCCCCTGTATCGTGCAGCACATGTCTGAAGTTCATCTGGACCTGGGGGGTAACATCGCGAATACCCGTGTAGCGTAATCCCAGGTTGAGGTTCAGGCTCTCACCTGGCCTGTACTGATCGGTAGCGTAAAGAGCTGTCTGAAGAAGAGCCTGTGTGAAGTAACCAAAGTTCTGACTTAAGTAATCGGCATAAAACACGCCCATTATTGCATCGGTCGTGCCAGTCCCAGGTTGCAAGCCGCGGTCGATAGGGGCCGACCCTGGCATGGTCGGGTCAGTCGATGTGCCTGTGTCAGTATAGCTGCCGGTAGGCAGTTTGAGTCCCAAAAGTACACCAAGGCTATTGCACCCCGGAATAAAGCCCTGATAGCGCCCTACTACCCTCACATCGCCAAAACTTTCAGTACGTGAGTTGTATTGCCCTCCGCCCGGGCCAGGGGTGGTACCGTCCGATGCTGTTCCGAGTGTGAGATGGCTTCGATCAATAAAGGGCACTTGAACATTTATCCCCCAGTCCGGACTGGTGCTGTAATCGATCCCCAAAGTATAATAGTTGTTCCTGGTGTACTTCTCGACCTCTGCAGGACTGCCGTTTTCCATAACCTGGCTGGCGGCAGTCGAAGAAATCCTTCCGGTCCCGGTGCGCAGCTGATTCTGATCAATATAGTCCCAGCGCAGATCCAGCTTTATTCCCGGCGCATAAGAAAACTGCATGTTCTCCCAATCGGAACTCAATGTGCAGCCACAACTTGCACAGGCCATGACATTTACTGAGGTCATTAGCACGAGGATTGAGGCCATTCCGAGAGCGACAACGCTGTTAAGTATGTGGCGCACAAATTTCTTATTAATGATTAGATTATCGAAAACCTTTTTTACTTGCATGGTAAAGCCTCCTCATCAGGAAAGGACATCGTCTGAAGTCCTCAGTTCCTGTTAGTTGGAAAATCAACCCGCCCCGCCCGAACAGCTTAAAATCAGCAGCTTATGCAGGCTATCGGGAACAGGCATGCCCTTAAAGCTTCAACAGGCGGATTTACGCTCTTGGCGGGTTGTCTATTTGGAATCCAATCAAAGAGGACTTCAACAAAGACTGCAAAACTGTATAAAAGCCTGCAAATCCAGGAACAGCAGGGCCACAGCAAATTTGTTCAGGAGAAGAAGGCATATCGGCATTTGCAGGCTGCAATGGGCTTGATGCATGGCATATATCAAATGTAACGAGCACTTTATTATTGTCCGGCAGGCGAATGCAGGTGAGGTTTACAGGAGACATTATGGATAAGAGCACGGCGCCTAAAATCAATAAACCGCTCACTTTACGTAACATGCAAAATTCTACTCGATAAATTGGTGATGTGTCAACGTCCCGACTTGCCTCATGTCAAGCCACTTTTAGAAATGTTCTATTTTTACCAAAATAGCTGCCCTGAACAGCATTTGTGTTTACAAAAATTGTAAACTTAATTTGTGACTAACACTTCGGGTGAGCAGGCTATTCGTTGTCGAGCAGTCAGCGCATAGTGCCTCTGCTAAATCTCGCGAGGCGTCCAGCCTCGCTCGAAGGCGACGCCAGCCCGTTCAGCCATCCCTGGCATCTCAGGCTGCCGACGCCCGCTTCAGCACCATGCACTGGCTGCTCTGGGCTGCAACTTGCCATAATGCAATCGAAAGCTGCTTACGTAGGAAGCTTAATTGTTTCGTATATCATCAAGTTACACATGAGCCTAATAAAAGCGCAATGAGAAATCCAGTGGTAAGGATGAGTTTCAGGGAGCGAATCTCGGAGCTTTGGCAACGATTCCTGGCGAAATGAGCGTTAAACAGACGCTATGTCTGAGCCCGTCCACCCTGCAAAGCGGGCCAATGGGCGAGTTTAGCGGCTGTAGCGAATGAGCCTTTGGAATCGTCAAAGCGGAGGGCCTGAGCGGAAGAAACTCGTCCTTATCACTGGATTTCGGTTTGTGTTATCGCTGGGTCAAAGTTCAGAAGGCTAAGTTCAAAGTTTCCCCCCTTTCCTCTATTCGCTGAACGGGCTGGTATGAATTGTGGAACTTCTCGTCTGTCACTATGTTTGATTTATAAAGGTAAATTATGTATCCTCAATAGTGAGGACTTAGTGAGAAGGAGATATAGCGAAAGGACGACGCAATGAAGATTGTTACAGCTGATGAAATGAGAGAGATTGACAGGCTTGCCATTAAAGACTACGGCATTGCCGGTCCTGTACTTATGGAGAGGGCGGGACTGGCCGTGGCATCGAGGGTAAGGGAGCTTTTCCCGTCAAAAAAAGTGGTGGTGCTCTGCGGAGGCGGCAACAACGGCGGTGATGGACTGGTAGCGGCACGGGACCTTTTTAATTGGGGGTTTAAGGTTTCGATCCTAATGGCGTCGAAGAAAGAGACGCTCAGTTCTGATTGTGCCATGCAGTATCAGATAGTAAAGAAGATGGGAATACCGGCGGAGTTCCGTAACACGTTGACTGGAAAGGATGTGCATAGCTCCGTAGTCATAGATGCGGTATTCGGGACTGGTCTTGCCCGTCCAGTGAAGGGCGAAATTGCCAAACTGTTCTTTTTTTTGAATAATGCCGATGCGCCGGTAGTTGCTGTGGACATGCCTTCAGGGATATCATCAGATACGGGTGAAATTCTCGGCCAGGCGGTCATGGCTGATTTCACCGTCACTTTCGGCGTGCCCAAAAGGGGGCACTATTTTTATCCCGGCGCAGAGTATACCGGAAAGCTTTTTATAGAGGACATCGGATTCCCCTGTTGTCTTCTCGAATCGGACTCGATCAAAGCCTCCCTGATCGACAGGGAAACGGCTTCCTGCCTTATTCCTGCAAGGACCCGTAATTCTTTTAAAGGAGATTACGGGCATGTGCTGGTAATTGCGGGTTCAAGGGGCAAGACGGGTGCGGCGCTGATGTGCGGCCATGCAGCGCTCAGGAGCGGTTCCGGACTTGTGACCCTCGGCGTTCCCGAATCGCTGGTAGAAAGCTTCCAGTGCAGGGTGACAGAAGAGATGGTACTGCCCCTGCCTGACGACGGCAACGGCATGTTGTCTTTAAGAGCATTAGAAGGCATCCTTGAATTTGCTGCGGAAAAAATCGATGTGATTGCTATAGGCCCTGGCATTAGGGTTTCGTCGGCCACGAAAAAAATTATGACTGAACTTGTTCTTCGCTCGGCTATACCTATGGTAGTCGATGCTGACGGGCTGAACTCAATCAGCGCTTCAGCTAAGAATGCGCGCGGAGTGACGGACCTTTTACAACATGCAAAGTCTCCTGTTATTTTCACACCTCATCCCGGTGAAATGGCGCGGCTTGTTCATAAGCCGAAAGTCACGGACAGGCCGGGAATCGCTGCCTCTTTTGCCCGGGATTCGGGCATTTACCTCGTGTTGAAGGGAGTCCCCACTATTATTGCTGTGCCGGAAGGGAATCTGTTTATCAATACAACAGGGAACCCCGGCATGGCTACGGCGGGAGCGGGTGATGTACTGACAGGAATTATCGCGTCCCTGCTCGGCCAGGGACTGAATCCTGCTGATGCATCGGCGCTCGGCGTCTTTATCCATGGCATGGCCGGGGACAAAGCTGCGGCAAATAGTGGAGAATACTCGCTTATTGCGTCCGATCTCATTAATGCGCTGCCCGCTGCCTTTATGGAATTGCAGGGTAATCGAACGTAAGGTAGTGGGGAACATAAGAAAGGATTGTGACAGAAGTGCACAACAAGATTGTTGTTCCGCCGGTTTTCCCCAGCTGTCATGCAAAAGCTTTCTTTACTACTAAGGCGTCGCACTGTGATGTGGGTGCGCTGGCAGATTTTCTCGCCGTCCCTCCGGTGAATATTTACATGCCTATCCAAAAGCATACCGACAAAGTCATGGTCCTGGATTATGACCGCGGGCCAAGAGTGGCAGACGCCGTCATCACCGGCAACAAGGGAGTTTTCATTGGAGTGCAGGCGGCGGACTGTGTGCCCGTTCTTCTGTTCGATAAAAAACGGCATGTGGCCGGAGCGGTCCACGCCGGATGGCGGGGGACCGCTGCATCGATACTAAAAAAAACGATCGAAATGATGTCCCGGCGTTTCCTCAGTTCTCCGCAGGATATCATCATGGCGACAGGACCTGCCATAAGAGGGTGCTGTTATGAAGTTGGATATGAAGTCATAGAATCGGTGGTAAGGGCGAGCGGCGAGGGTGATTATTACCGGAATAGCGGCGCGAAATACTTTATCGACCTGGCGGGCGCGAACAGGCAGCAGGCACTCTCTTCAGGCGTGTCCCCTGACCATATATGGCTTTCCGATGAATGTACCTTTTGCCTGCCGGAAAAATACTACTCTTACAGGTTTGCAAAAGGAACAACAGGACGCCAGTGCGGAGTTATCGGAATAATATAATATGAGTTATAATAGAGGTCATAGGTGATAGGTCATGGGTCATAGGAAAAAAAACCCATAACCTATCACCTATAACCTATAACCTGTGTTTAAGGAGATGGCATGCTCAAGGCAAAGGACATTATGATGAAAGAGGTGATAACGGTAAAGCCGGCTACCACTATAGAAGATCTGGCCCATATTTTGATAGAGCATAATATCAGCGGCGCCCCTGTAGTAAACGATGAAGGCGCTTTGGTCGGGATAGTTACTGAAAATGACCTGATCAGCAAGAACAAACGTCTGCACATACCCACGGTAATGAGGCTTTTCGATGCCTACATCATGCTCGAGAGCCCTGCGACAATTGAAAGGGAGATTAAAAGAATGGCGGCTGTAACCGTTAATGACATCCTTGTTAAAGATGTGGTCACAGTTACCGAAGAAAATAGTGTAGAGGAGATCGCCACTATCATGTCCGAAAAAAAAGCGTATCTGATTCCGGTCGTAGCCGGAGGCAAAATCACCGGCATAATAGGGAAAATGGATCTCATTAAGGGGATCGCGGGGTAGCTGGACGGCGGTGCGCTTTTAATGGAAACAGAATGTTTTTCAGTGCGTATAATAACCCGGTCTCCCGAGGATACTGAGCACATAGGTTTTAGGCTTGGTGCTTTCCTGGAGTCATCTGCGCAAATAAAGACGGTAATGCTTTACGGCGATCTCGGGGCGGGCAAGACAACGCTGATAAAGGGAATTGCCTGTGCGTTCGGTATTCCAAAGAGAGATGTGGCCAGCGCCAGTTTCGTAATGGTTGCGGAGTATGAAACGTCGCCGCCTTTTTATCATATAGACCTGTACCGCATGGAAACACCGGAGGCTGTTGATGAAGCGGGCATATGGGAATATATTGATACGGGTGGAGTTGCGGTCATAGAATGGGCGGAAAGGCTTGCCGACGCGCCTGACAACGTTATTAAAGTTCACATTGCTCAGCTTGAGGACCGGGAAAGAGAAGTCATTATAGATGGCGTTAATCTGGAGGCGCTGCTGATCAGTGGTGAGGATAAAGGTGAGGAATAGGTGAAGCGGATCGGGATTATATGCAAAACCGGCAAGGCTGAGCTTGCCGGGATATTGAAGCCGCTTCTGCCGTGGCTCGGAAACAAGGGCTATGTTGTGTTTATAGATGAGGAAACGGCGGTGCTCCTCGGTACCGAAGGATATGCCAGGGCTAATATAGCGTCGCTCGTCGACATGATAATTGTATTCGGCGGTGACGGGACCATGCTCGGCGTCACCAGGCTTATCGGTGATAAAGGGGTGCCGATACTCGGGGTCAACCTGGGAGGGCTCGGTTATATTACCGAAGTGAACAGGGATGAACTGTTTGATGTCATCGGTAAAATGCTTTCGGGCGACTGCTCTGTCGAGGAGCGGATCATGCTCACAGCCAGGGTCAACCGCAACGGGAAGCCCGCAGCGGATTTTACTGTTCTCAACGATGTGGTCATCAATAAAGGGGCGCTGGCGAGAATTATAGAACTGGAGACATATATCGGCGGCAACTACGTGACCACGTTCAAGGGCGACGGGCTTATCATCGCTACACCCACGGGGTCTACCGCATACTCACTTGCTGCCGGGGGGCCGATACTATACCCCACTCTTAACAGTATAGTGCTTACTCCCATATGCTCTCACACCCTGACTAACAGGACGATTGTCCTGCCCGACGACGTTACAGTTCTGATTACGCTCAGAGCGGCGAACGAGGATGTCTATCTGACACTGGATGGTCAGATAGGTTTTCCTTTACAGAAAGATGACACTGTGGAGATAATGAAGGCGGCTTATACGACCAGGCTTCTCATCCCATGCCAGCGGGACTATTTCCATATATTAAGGACAAAATTGAAATGGGGCGAAAGGTAAAAACATAATGACACGGGGACGCGGAGAGACGGAGACGCGGGGAAACTGCAAAACTGAACAACGCAACATGATTAATGAAAACATAAGAATGGTGCTTGAGTTTTACGGTGAACTCGGGTTTGAGCGGCTGCCTCTGGATTACTGTCCGGGCCTGCTGGAAGAAGCCTCACCCAGAGGACCGCTGCCGGCCCACCCTTGTCCGGCGCCCGAAAGGGAAGCCGCCCTTAAATCCTTGCGCGAGCTGATCGGAGATTGCAGACGGTGCAAACTCTCGCAAGGCAGAACAAACATTGTTTTAGGCGAGGGCGCTGTTAACGCGCGCATTATGTTTATCGGCGAGGGACCCGGAAAGGAAGAGGATTTGCAGGGCAGGCCCTTTGTCGGGGATGCAGGTCAGCTGCTCACGAGGCTGATTGAAAAAATGGGTTTTAAACGTGAAGAGGTTTACATTGCAAATATCGTGAAATGCAGGCCGCCGATGAACCGGGACCCCCAGGAAGATGAGATTGCCATGTGTTTCCCTTTTCTGGAAAAGCAGATCGAAATTATTGCGCCGAGAGTGATTGTTTCGCTCGGAAAGATAGCCGCCTATGTGCTTTTGGGCATATCAGGCCCTATAACCAAGTTCTCCATAACAAGGATACGGGGTAATTTCAGCGAGTATAAAGGGATCCCGGTCATGCCTACCTTTCACCCTGCATACCTGCTGAGGAACCCGCGGGATAAGTGGCTCACGTGGGAGGATGCTCAGGCGGTCCTGAAAAAAATTGAATCCTCGGGAAACTGCTTATGAAGCCGCTCTGGGCGCCGTGGAGAATGGAATATATCCTCGGCCCGAAAGCTCACGGATGCCTCTTTTGCGTAAAGCCGGCGGAACAGAAGGACAGGGAGAACCTTATCCTGTACAGAGGCAGGCACGCATACGTGATTATGAATAAATTCCCTTATAGCAATGGGCATCTTATGGTGGTCCCATATGTCCATACCTCATCCCTTGACAACCTCCCTGACGCGGACATGCTGGACATTATAAAACTCGCGAAGCTTTCATCTGATTGCCTGACAAAGGCCTTTCACCCCGAGGGCTTTAATGTCGGAATTAATATCGGCGAGGCTGCCGGGGCCGGAATCGAGGAGCATCTGCACATGCATATCGTGCCCAGATGGGCCGGAGATGCGAACTTCATGACGATTACCGGCGAGATACGGGTCATACCGGAGCATATACTCGATACCTACGACAAACTTTACCCGATTTTTGCCGGCAGCGGACAGAAATGAGATTTAAGCGCAAATTTGGCGAGCGTCGTCAATAGGATTATTCTTCAAAACATATTTCCAGGAAGAAACTTCCGGCAATGATAGTAAAGGGTATGCATATAATCTTCCCGTTTGTTTTATGAAACAACGAGTGGTTCTTCCCTTCTATCATAGAAGGAATAGCCATTTCGAATTTATAACCTTTCTCTGAAAGTATTCCCTTTGCGCCCCCACAAATCATATTGGTAATCTCGCCGACACAATCCACCAGTGCGTCATTGATTTTCTCCGCATTTTCACCGAGCATCCGGGAGTAAATATGCAATATGGCAGGTTCAGTAAATGTTATTGCCATACTGCCTTTGGCCTGCGCCCCTCTCAACCCGACAATCCCAGTAACATCGCCTTTTGCGAACTTGTCATTTTTCAGAAAAGGGTCGCCGGCTTTAACGTCCGTGTTAGCCATTGTCTTTATAACATTGATTGTACTGACCACAAACGGGCTCACAAAGTCGACATTCATCGTTAACCTCTTGCAATTTTCATATTCTCAAGCATTCTTTTGCGTCCAATCACACGTATAAATATAATAATGGTTTTGTTGCTCACAGGTCAAAGGCACTCAGGGGAACTATAGGACATAATATGACAGTATGTTCAGCAATAATCCTACTGAGGATTCAGATTTTAACTTATGTGCTTGCCCTGCCAACCAAGATAAAATTATTTCAGGCGGTCTTTTCAGCAACTCGGCAATGGCAAAATTATACCCCTCCTCGAGTTGAGAGATGCGTCAGGGAAGAGGACAAATATGGTGATCGATGTCGGTACCCTGTGGGTATAGTTCCTTAATTATCCGTACCGTGGAGAAGTGGCATGATGGAGACGGCTACGAAATGTATGATGTGTTTTAATTCGCTCGAATGCACTCTCACCAGGAACGCCCGGGACGTGTGCGAAGGTCCATATAAAAGCAGCTTTTATAATATTGATCATATTGAATTGTTAAAGCTGACTTTTCGCAGCAGGGTAAAACGTTTTTTGCTGGAGAAAAAAGTTAAGTTGACAACCGATATGCTCCGATGAACTCAGTCTCCTGATGACTTTATCATAACCGGCGCCATCCTTTGTAATTCCATGACCTTAGGGCTTTCCGGCGCACATGAACATCGCCCGACGTTGACTTATTTGTTGTGGCGTGGTATAAAAGAGCAAGAGATGAATGATATAAGCAAGATACAAGGCGCACCCTCAGGAACTACGGAGGCCCTGAAACCGGCTGACCGGAAGGTTTCAAATTCTTTTAATGAAGTCTTGAATAACGTGTTGTCCGATGCTGCGAAGATCCAGGATGAAACTGCCAAATCTATTGGAAAGATTCCCGCTATGGGAGTTGAAAATATTAAAATAGAGATGGCAAAGGCCGGGGATGCTATGAACAGGATAATGCAGGCGCGGCAGAATCTGCTGAATGTGTATAAAGCAGTTAACGGGAATCAATAGTTTAATCCCATAGCTTAGTCCCCAGGCTTGTCAATGTAATTCTCAGGCGTATTCGGTTTTTGGCAGATTCTTTACAAAGAAAATCAGGGACATAATTTATGCGAATAGCGCTATTGTGCTGGGAGTCACTTCATTCGATAGCCGTCGGAGGTGTGGCGGCGCACGTTACCGAGCTGGCGGCTGCCCTTGAGCGTAAAGGACATGAAGTGCATGTCTTTACCCGTATGGCTTACGGCCAGCATCATCTCGAGAGGATTGATGGTGTCTGGTATCACCGTTGCCCGTTCCGGCTGGATTCCAATTTTATAGAAGAAATAAACGAGATGTGCAGGTCCTTCGTGCACCATGTTTTTAGTGCCGAAGATTACATGGGGAAACATTTCGAAGTGGTCCACGCCCATGACTGGCTGGCAGCCAATGCTATGATCTGGATTAAACAGGGGCGCGGGCGAAAAGGGATCTTGACTTTTCACTCAACTGAATACGGCCGCTGCGGCAATAATTTTTACGGGGGCCGCTCGGCGAATATCCGTGACATAGAACGGGCTGGAACATACTGGGCGGACAGGGTAATGACCGTTTCAGAGGCCCTTCGCAATGAGGTCATGTGGATGTATGAGGCGCCTGACTGGAAGATGTCTGTCGTTTACAATGGAGTCAATCTCCATAACTACGACGGCTGGGTAGCCCCGGATGCAATTAAAGGACGGTATGGCATAGGGCCCATCGATCCTACGGTTCTTTTTTGCGGCCGTATGGTTTATCAGAAAGGTCCTGATATTCTGGTCGAGGCCATACCTTTTGTCCTCAGGTTTCATCCGAATGCCAAATTCATATTTGTCGGCGACGGAGAAATGCGGCAGCAGGTGGAAGGCAGGGCGCATCAGCTTGGCGTGGCGCATGCAACCAGGTTTCTCGGATTTAGAGCGGGGTGGGAACTGACTGAACTGTTCAAGGCGTGCGACACTCTCTGCGTCCCCAGCCGCAACGAACCTTTTGGCATTGTCGTGCTTGAAGCGTGGAGCGCCGGAAAACCCGTAATCGTCTCAAAAAGCGGAGGCCCTGATGAGTTCGTGTGGCACGAGGTCAACGGGCTTAAAGTCTACCCGCATGCGGAATCTGTTGCATGGGGCATAGGAACGCTCTTTACCAATTTCGAATGGGCACGGTGGATGGGACGCAACGGGAGGACTGCCGTGGAGTCGGCTTTCACCTGGGATGCAGTTGCGGACCGGGTGCTCTCCTCATATTACCGGTAAAATATCAGAAAAAAGCCACAGAGGACACAGAGAGACAACCGCAGACAAAAATTAGTTGCTTATTATTTGTAATTGTCTTTCTCTGTGTTCTCTGTGGTTATTCGTTTTTAATTCTCCGGGTATGAATCCCTTTTAGTGACCAGTACTATTCCCTGTCCCGGCCTGAGGTCGTATGAAAATGGCGCAGGTATATACTCAAGGGCGTATTCCGCAGAAACATCAACAAGCGGTGCTCCTGCCTGAAGATATTTCTGCAGGTTTGCCGAGAAGAAATATTGTTTGTTGTAAATGTCTTTATTGAGTATGAGCAGCGATTCTTCCTGTGAATGGACTGATGCCTTCCACATAAGCAAAATATTGGGATTGTCGTCATGCAGTATCTCTGTGGCGGCTTCTTCCTGAAATACGGCATGTTCCGACTTGACCCTGTTGACGCTAGTTATGAAAGAAGTCAGATCAACACCTGTCTCTTCCCAATCTTCAGGTCTTGTCTCTGCCACGTGCAGCTTCTTGCGGAAGCCGAATTCGAACCCTATCGGCATCATCACACCGGCAGAGAACAGAGCAGAGAACAGGTAATGCTGTTTGACCCCATCTATATTCCCGCCAAGTTCCTCGCATAATCTGACCGTATCGTGGCTTTCGGGGAAGCTTATGGATGGGGCAATTTCCCGTGTGAGGGCATATTGTTCCATTAACCAATGGTTGTGGAAATCCCACCATTTTGAGCTGTTAAAAATATAATCAAAACCCGCGCCCGCAGTTTTTCTGGTCTGGTCAGGAGGGCATCCGAGCGTCTCCGCAAAAAAAAGCACATCAGGATATTTTTTCCTTATTTCGCTGATCAGTCTTTGCCATAAACTGCCAGGAACCTGATAGGCTGCATCGCAGCGGAATCCCTTAAAGCCCAGTTTAGCCAGAAATGTTACCACACTGAGAAAGAATTGAAAGAGCCCTTCTTTATCCCTCGTATTCCGGTGGTCAAATCTGGCCAGGTCTTTCCAGACCACCTTTTTTTGGTCTTCGAATGCGAAGGGATGCGCGATACTGCCGTCGGGTTCATGGACAAACCATTCAGGGTGTAATTCTGTCAGGTCTGAATCCGCGGAGCAATGGTTGATTACGAGATCGACCATCACCTTCAGACCAAGTTTCTCCGCGGTCCTGATCATGTCTATTAGCTGTTCATGGGGTTTTTTTTCAATTTCCCCATCAATGAGCAATGGATTGAAATCAAAATAATCAGATATCGAGTAAAGACTTCCCGATCTGCCGAGACGCTGAACCGGATTGACAAAAATCCAGTTGAACCCCATTTCCGAGGCCCGCAATAAATGCCTTTCCCAGCCGGCAAATTTTCCCGCCAGCAGAGGAAACAGGTTATAGATGATCATCTTTTCCGGTTTTCTCACAATTTTTCCTCCTCATTAACCCCTTTTATGGCATCTAATACGAGATGATAGTTTTTGCACAGGACGGAAAGCCAGAAATTCATCCGTTCAGCATTACCTTTGTCCCGCCAGTGATGAAAAAGATATGAGGCATCTCCAAGCGGAAGCATTCCTGCAACCGGATGAATTTCGAGTGCAAAGGAAACGTGTTCAGTACCCGGCAGCTCCAGCGCTCCGGCAACAACCCTTGAAAGCCCTGAAGGCCCGAACATCAAATCCAGAGACCTTTCCCCCATGTATTCAAATGGTAGCATAATTCTGTCAAAAAAACTCAGGTGGTCTGCCACCCCAAAAGGGCTGAAGGTAGAGAGCGGGTGCGCATCGTGCAGATGATAATGCAGATGCTTCCCCAGACTGCCGATTTCCCGCATCACGCGCAGCACTTCAGCGGGGGCAGCAGCGACAGCTTCCTGAATACAGCCTATGACGTCCTGAAGACCGGTATCGCAAGGCTTGAGAGCACAAACATCCTTTCCGGGATATTTGCCTGAATATATGCGCCTTGCCTGCCAAAGGCCTAAATGTCCTATATCAATGCAGCAGCTCACACGTTCAAGATTATGTGAGGCCCTGAAAAGTTCTATGAACAGATCAGGCTCAAGACCTGCAGCGTATTCGATAAAGAGATAAGGACTTCCCCCCACGTTTTTCAATCCGGCTTCCAGACCATGCAGCACATTTAAATAATTATCAAAGCGAAAAGCGATCTCGCTCTGATCATGAATTATTAAACCGAAAATGCGGTTTCTAAATTTCTTGGCGAAATCGAGGACCAGTGCACGGCTGTTTTCGTCAAAGAGATTTATCCATCTGGGCAAATGCACGGTTGCCGGTCCTTCGGCAGTCGGTTTGAACCTCAAAAGTCTCTCCAGTTCTTCCGGAGTTTCAACGTAGAACTCGGGTCCTATGCCGGCCTCTTTAAAGCGCAGTGAGGCAAGCTGTAAAAGCGCGTCATCTCCGTCTATCCTTTTTTGAAAAAGCGCAAGAACTGGAGGGATTGGGTTAGACATTTACCTGTTGGACCCTCGATTGAACAAGGAATACCTCATCTCGCAAAACTACTCCCTCAATGTCCTGTGGAAGCCCGAGGGTCTTTTCCACGAATTGTCCTATGGACCCTAAACGTCTGCCCATCAGGTCCCTGTATGCTCTGTTTTCAGAGAGGCTGATGCCTGAGTAATCCAAAGTGCTCATTATGATTCCTCCTGAGGGACCAGGCCATAGGGCGTGACTGAAGCTCGCAAAGGCCAGGATCCGCGCCTGTTTCGTTTGTTTATTGAACACGATCCGGTAAGGAACCCCGGGCGCTCCTGCTGAAGCTAATGTTTCGCCCAGACCAACCGCCAGTTCTATGTAAATCTCTTCTGTATTATAAGTCACGGGATTGACCGTATGCATTATAAATGAAAACTCAGGTACTATCATTTTCTGAATGAAGACGGCCATATGCGCCCTGTCGTGGCGAACACCGGCGTTCCTTCTGTTCATGACCGCGCGCTTGTTCCATAATGACGCCCAGACCTTGCGTATGGCTGCAGCAACATCGGAAGGCGGCACATTTGCGACGGAATCGTAGAGTCCCGCCCCTGCGAAATTTTCCAGGTCTTCGTAGTTTGAGCTTGAACGCACCATCAGGTGTTCATCAGGCGTGAAAGCTTTCGTAACGCCGGAAATAATTTCGGCCTGCACCGCGACTTGGTCGACGATCTCCCGCAGTCTTTTCGAGTGACCGACAAAATCATCCGGAGAATTATTGACGGCCTCGACTAATGCATAATACTCTTTTCGCATTGCAGGTTCGGCATTGAGTGAGACTTCCATAACGCCAAAGGGTATGACAACTCCTCGCGCTGTCTTAAATCCGGCAGGCTTAAGACCGGATAATTCTTCGAGCTGACGTGCTGCATAGGCTTTACAGCCGGCGATCTCAGGTGTGGCCTCGCTAAGATGGAGCAACCGGCGCAATTGGTTTGAAGAGGACAATATTACATCCGGAGCCTCAATTGCCGGCAGCCGGCTTTTATTTATTTTTCTCTTTTCGTGACCCGAAGAAATCTGCAAGCTGACCTTTCCGTTCGATGACATCCAGATTGACCAATTGCCCCGCGCTCGCCCTTAACTCTTCAAAACGTTCCCTGTCTTCGCATGCTGCGAATACCACCCGGTTTTGGCGGGCACGGACTGCAATGTGTGAGAGATGGGGGATTTCGCGGGCAACTATAATGCCGGCAACCCACGCCGGTATCTCCTCATCTCCTTCTGTTACTTCAAGCAACGCTATAAGCGGTCCGCCATGCTTATCCGGTAAATCCCCAAGTCCGGCAGCAGTAACCAGGCGGCCTGACGCGTTTCCAGGCACTATTACGTCCCAGGAAGGGAGGTTTGCCGATGTTCGAATATTTTTCATGAGCAAATTAACTAGTCTTGAGATCTGTAATACAGGATGGCTCCTGATGTCCGACTCGCTGAAAACTCTTATCGCATGCACAGCCACGCCCAGGGCGCGGCCCAGTCTTTCGGCTTTTTCAGGGAAGAGCGACAGGATTTTATTGCAGTAATCTTCCACCAGTCTTGAGCATCTTTCGAGTGTCGCCTTAAGGCGCAGCAATTCCTCCCGGCCCTGCCCCGGACCCTGAGCGGCAAGCTCGTGAGACCACTTTTGCATTTCGGACTTTATGGCCAGGCACTCTTCAGCGTCAAAGCCGCTGAGTCGCAAGTTTTCGATTGCAAGGCCAAGGGCGTACGTGGCCGATCCCCAGGGTATCATGTTCCTCAGAGTTTCGAAGTAATTGTTTAAACGGCCCAGGAGGACAAAGGAAAAATCCTCCAGGCCGATGTCTGCCATCTGAAGCTGCTGAGCCTTCGGTCCCTTTGTCGACTCGAGTCGTTCGCTAAAATTGCTGCGGAGTTCTGTTAAAAGTCTCAAAGCAGCCACTATATGATCCGGAGTATCTATTTGTCCTTTGATTTTAAGAAAGTCCCCTATTGAAGCCGCTTCTCGGGAATTGATCTCTTTTGCCAGTTCTGCAAGTCGTTCATCCAGAGATGAGGCATTAAAAAATTCTTTGAGTTCCTCATGGAAGCGTCTGAACTCCTCAACAAAAGACGGGGGATATGCTGCGCCAGGCGCAGTTATTTTTTCGAGCAGGCCTTCCGAAGTAACAAGGTCTTCGGGTCCGGCAGAACGGTGGAGTTTGTTCTGCAGTGAATGCTTGATCTCCTCTTTGAGTTCCCTCGGTATATCATTTCTGTGCGCGATGTCCCGTATGCGCGTGAGGGGTTCCGCCCTTGTAAATGCGGTGTCGAAAGAGGGCAGCCAGGGGTAAATTTTCCTAATGATAAAAACGTTTTCAGGGGTTGTTATTTCAGAGAGCCTCTCAAATATTTGCTGTGCCATCTTTGCATGATGGGAGGGCCGGTAGTGCCCCCCTTCCTCGCTGCAGGGGACTTCGCCGGTACCGATAAAGCGGAGATAGACAGCTATATAAGTGAGATGTTCTGTGTCCAGTTCGAAGGAGCTGTCGGCAAAAAGGTCGAGAATCCAGCCGAGCCTGTTCCTCCAGCTCAGGAACCTGCGGTTTGCATCGACTATCTTATTTATAAAATCCTCACCCGGTATCATAATTATACTTATTGTAACATCCGGCCTCTGTTTAAGGTTTCTACAGACTTCACGCCGCCGGCAGGCCCGCTGCAGTTTCACCTTTTGGCAGAACTACATCCATTTGCTTATTTGCATTTAATAGTGGTGACGCCAAGAGCAGGAGAGCCACAGCGCCTCGGCTAAACCATGTGTTTTGATGTCATTGCGAGCGAAGCGCGGCAATCTTGTTGTTGATTTTTAGAGTCTGCATCCATGGACAAACAATTCTACATTTACCTTATGACTAATATGCACAATACCGTGCTTTATACTGGTGTGACGAGTGATTTAAAAAGAAGGGTGTATGAGCATAAAGAGAAACTGGTTGAGGGATTTACAAAGACATACCGTGTTAGCAAGCTTGTCTATTATGAAATGGCAAAAGATGCTCAAACTGCGATCACTAGAGAGAAGCAGATAAAAAGCGGCTCACGGCAGAAGAAGGTAGCCTTGATTGAAAGCATGAATCCCCTTTGGCACGATCTTTATGATAATCTCTGAAAAAGACGAGATTGCCGCGCTTCGCTCGCAATGACGGCGTTTTGGGGGGATCTTAATGATGCCCCAGACGACAACAATAAATGACTCAGCCCCTGAATAACCCACACTGAAAGTTATTTGTGGCATTCGGCAGATTTTGTGCCCTCTATCTTTTATCTATAAGTCGGTGAATCGCTTATTGTGACCGTTTCAGGTGTTGTTCGGCAGGTCAAGTTCGAGGCGCAAATAATGAAGGTATTAACGGTTAGACACAGAAAAGATATCTACAAAACAAAAAGAGTTGAAGATAATTGACAAGCGCCGTGCACTTATAAGACGTGTCCCCTAACCGATGATTTCCAGCAGCCTGTTACGTGTCTCAATGAGAAGGCTCTCCGGGTGCGGCCATTGCTCAAGGATAATACATCCTGAAAAATTGCGGTTTTTCATTCTCTCTATGAAGCCCCTTATACCTGCCGGGTCTTTTCCAGCCGGTCCTGTGAAAAAGGGCAGGTGGCTGTCATTGTCTCCGTAGTTCTCGTGCATATGTATATGAATTATGGGCGTCTGCGGGTCCAGCATGTCGACAAACTTAAGATAATCGTTGCGGGTCGCATTACACAGGTTTGCATGACCAAGGTCCAGACACATTCCAACATGCGCGGGATTGTCAGTAACCCGGAGCAGGCTGAAGAGTTCATTGAAATCTTCAGGCGAGGTGTCCGGGGTGTTTTCAATAGATAGTTTGATCCCTTCATGCGCAAGGCGTTTCAGCAGGGGAACAATCGCTTCTGCAAAGGGAGCGATTCCTTCGCCGGCATAGAGATGAATGTTTATAAGAGATGACCCCGTATCCCTGGCGAACGAAATAATTTCGGAGAAGCGCTCATGGTACCCGGCCCTCAAAGGGTTTAACTGCCACGGCGCATGGACAGAAAGCCGGATATCGCGGGCAGCAGCTGTATCCCTGACGAAGATCCGGGTTTCTTTGGATATGTCATTTTCGTCCCAGCCCGCCCCTGATCCATTTTTATCCGGAAACCATTCAAAGGCGTCAAAACGGTTTGCAACGGCATATTGGAAGGGCTGCATCAAAGAATATGCGGAAAGGGCCGTCTGGTTACCGATACGAATTCGCGCTGCTTCAGTCATGCTACAGACCCGCCTGGGGGCGCGATTGCACGACAAAATATTGTCCCTTGCTGTATGCGCCCTCGATATCCTGAGGACCACCGAGGGCCTTTTCAACAGCTGTGCCGATGCCGGCAATCTTTAACAAAAACTCGTTTCGAAAATCCTCGTCCCAAACAAGAGCCTCTTGCGTGTAATTCAGGCTGACCGTAACGGGTTGGGGCAGCATGAAGCTGTCGTAAAGGCCTGCGCCTGCAAAACCGGCAAGGTCTTCCCCATTTGAATCCGAACGGAAGATCAGGCTGCCGCCGAAAAGACCTACGCTCTTTTCCGGAAAGGACAAGAGCTGCGGTTCCCTCCCGCCTTTGACACATGAGAAGCTGAGCGCCCTGCCGGGGTAGTTGGCAACCAGAGTCTCCCCGAGTCCAAGCACAACTTCGGCATAAATTTCATAGCTATTGTTTGTAAACGGGTTGACAGTGTGGATCACAAAACTATAATCCGCTTCAACGACCCTCTGAATAAGTACGGCCATTATAAGGAATTCATGTGGTATGCCGTTTGCCTTGCGGCTTAAATATGCCCTTTCATTCCATTTCGAGACCCAAACTCGTTTGATGCATGTCCAGGCATCGTCCCATTTCCCAGGCCAGTCCTCAGGCCGACCGACTCCCGAAGTTTCCATCACCTTGCAGAGCGTGAAGAACAATTCGTCCGGCGACTCAAGGGCAAGGATAGTTTTTTTTATGTCTTCAACTAAACCGGAGCGTGAACTTCCCGTTTCTTCATTCAGCTGTCTGAGCAGTTCGCTATGACGCTGCGCGAGGGCTTTGTTGGAAGGCCAGGCAAGGACCTTCTCGAAAACTCCGAAGGGTAATGCTGCAGAGGCGGGCAGGTGTATCCAAGCAGGCAATTTGCCGCGCATGCGCCTCAGGTTGTTGGATTTGCCGCCTGTGTTTTTATCATTGAAATCGTCCATCGGTACTGCGTATACACTGGAAACCGGTTTTGCCATCCCCGAAGAAAGACTTTTTGGGGTTACCCTGACATGCGGTGTCGGCGCATTCAAATCTTCTATGCCTTTTTCAAATACCACATCACCGGCTGCGCTGACGCTCAGCCTGGTCCGGAAGCCGCGCATTGCTTTCAACTTTTCGAGCTCGTCAAAGTCGTAACAAATTGCGAAGAGGATATGAGAATTCCTGGCCCTGACCGCCAGGTGGGACAGCACATCTACCGAGGCAGGTGTTATGATAGCGATGACTCCTTCGGGAATTTCCTCATTCCCCTCTACATTGTCGGCAACGATTACTGCAGGGCCGGTAAAACTCTTGCCTTGAACGGATTTTAAATGTGAAACTGTTTCAGTGACTCCGCTCCCACTGTTCAGGCTGATCACCTGCCAGTTCCCGAGGTCGGCGTTTTTCCGCAACAGTGCATCAAGCTTGCGCAAGAGCACCGATAGGACAAATGCCGGCCTGCCGCGTACAACCTCTTCAGCAAAAAGACTGACGCTCCATGAAGCGGCATGAAAGGCCTTTCCGAGAGATTCGGCCTTGGGCTGAAGCAGTTGGTGATACCGGTCGATGAAGTTGCCCAGGCCCCGCTGAAGGCGGTCAACCACTGCTTTGGCTTGAAGCGACCACAGTTTTGCAGCACGCGGCGCCTTCCCGAGACGCTTCCAGTAAGCAAGACAGCTTTCAAATTCCTCGTCAGGGGTTGAGATACACAGATTCTCAAGGGACAATACTGTCAATTCCACCAGTTGATCTTCGTTCAGCCTGGGGTCCAGGTTTTTTTCGACAACAGCCCTGAAGAAGTCTTCCAGTGCCAGATCGAGAAAGAGGAGATCACGCACGCTGCTTTGGCGCTCGCGGAGCCTGCCTGCGACCCGATGTCGCATTCCAGTGATCTTTTCAAGGAGGGTGAATGCCTGGTCTCCGCTATCATCCCGGTGTGATAATATATAATTCATTTGTGTTTGCATATCTGCATCGAACATAGACCGTGATACACGCATGGCCGTGCCGAGATCGGTACCTGCATGTACCTCCCTGAGCACTTCCAGGAAATACTCGAAATCATGTATCAATGCATCTTTCAAGTGGGGAATAAAGTCGGGTCGGGACATGATAGGGCGTTCATAGCTTTCCAGGCGTTTCCTGGTAACTCCGCCTTCTTCGAGTTTCTTGTAGAAGAGATCGATATTTCCGTTGCTTCGCAGAAATTCCAGGTAGGCCTCACAGATGACTATATCGTCAGGCGTGGCATTGTTATGGAGCTTCTGGTGCCATTCTTCCATGAAATGTCCTGCCACTTCTTTGATATGATGACGGTGCATTATATTCAATACTTCGTCACGGACCCGCTGTGCATCCCTCCCTGTGCCGAGAGTTGTCATTATAAGGCGGATGAACTCACGTTCCGACGGCTCATTTATGTAACGGGCAGCGAGTTTGTCCGTAAGACGGTCTATGGCGTGTCCTAATTCTCTCGGCTTGGTATTATAATTTCGCTGCCAGTCCAACTGCCTGATATACGAAAAGCGCAGCCAGACATATATCAGCGCAATCCCGTCGGCATTATCGCTCCCGAGCTCGTCAAGAAGGTCATAACAGAGATTGAACCTGTGCATCAGGGTCCATGAATTACGGCCCATTTCATTTTCGATGATTTTATCGGCAAGAGAAGCAAGGTCGGGACTTCCTGCATAAGCCTCCTGTGCGGAAGGAACTGCAACAGGGATGAAAAAATTTTGTCCCTTTTCTTTTATCCAGCGGCCTGTGTCGCTCTGCTTTAGAACAAACAGAATTCCTGCCGGGGCTTCTTTTTCGTCTATCTCCAGGACTAATCGGCTAATCCCGTCATTATCGTCAAATGGTGTCTGAGCCGCTGTATTTTGGAATACGCTTGTTGCGGCAGGATGCATGGAGGATGGAGGCAAGACCCATTCGTGCCTTGAATGATATGCCGCTCCCCAGTGCAAAATCAGGGGGCCCTGGATGTCGGTAAGCACAGTTATAATGTAATGTTCCTGGTCCCGGGCAACCACAACAGCCAATTGCCCTTCAGCAAGCCGATAAGAATGTTCATAAGCCGTATTTTCCCCAGCTGCCTCTTTTTTTAGTTTGTCGATCAAAGATACGACTGATCCTTTATTTTCAGAGTGTTCCATGGCAATTCCCTCATTTTGTTTCATTTGATGTATAGTGCTCCCCCGATATATCCGGAATGTTTATGGCAACATACCCTTTTATACATTATGAAGCATCGAATGGGTAGAAGGGAAGCTGGATGAATTTAAAGCGGAGTTTGGTAGCATGTATTAACGCTAATACTCTGTAACATGAGATATAGTTACCACAAGCCGGTACTGAACATTTTCAGACTTACTTTATGCCTTAGGTGGAAGTGTTTTTATGTAACGCTTTTACTCCCGGTCATGCGGAAGTGATCTTCGAATACCTTCCTGAAATGGAAGCCGTATATCGAAAATGTTATGGCGAGGGGGAAGAGTTTCGGACGCCTGAAAAGGGACCAGAAGAAAATCCTCCAGTAATAAAAACGCTCCTTTCCGATCAGGCCCAGTATGAAAACAGATTTGAATCCGGCCTTCAGGTAGCTGTACCGCATGTGTATTACGTTCTTCTGGACCGGCCTGTAATCACGCAGGAACCGCTTGACCCTCGCATGGTAATGTTTGGGAGAATAAATGGTATCGATGATTTTTTTATAACCGGTGATGAGATTATCATAGTTCATCCTCGGAATGAAGTTCATTGAAAAGTCCGTGTTGTCTCCAGTCACCGTATTCAACAATCTGTTTTCTCTGACCAGCCGGTCATAGAGCTTTGTCCCCCGAGGCGCGTTAAGGAGTCCAACCATAGCCGTTACAATCCCGCTCTCCTGGATGAACCTTATCATTCTCTCGAATATCGCTGCAGGGTCTTTGTCAAAGCCGACGATGAACCCTGCCTGGACTTCAAGCCCGAAGCTTTGAAGCTTCCTGACACTGGCTATAAGGTCCCGGTTCTTATTGGGAATTTTTGTGCATTCCAGCAGGCTTTCTTCATGTGGAGACTCGATGCCCACAAAGACAGTGGTGAACTCAGCCCGGGCCATCATTCTCATGAGGTCCTCGTCGTCGGCAAGATTGATGGACGCCTCGGTCGAGAAGTTGAACGGATGTTTTTTACTGTCTGTCCACCTTATAATGGAAGGCAGTGTCTCCTCCTTCAGCTTCTTCTTATTGCCTATGAAGTTATCGTCAACAAAGAATACTCCGCCCCTCCAGCCAAGTGAGTAGAGCTTCTCCAGCTCGCCTATTACCTGCCGGCCGCTTTTTGTTCTGGGAACCCTGCCGTAGAGTGAGGTGATGTTGCAGAATTCGCACTCGAAAGGGCACCCCCTTGAATACTGGATATTCATGGACGCATAGTGTTTCGGGTTTATCAGCTCCCAAAGGGGGATAGGGGTAGTTGTAATGTCAGCCCACTTATCCGATGAGTAGAGCTGCCGGGGTTGCCCCGCTTTTACATCGTTCAGAAAAAGCGGAAGCGTTATCTCAGCCTCGTTCAGCACCAGATGGTCAACATCGGCAAAATCTTCGTATTCGTTGGTAAAAAGCGGACCACCTGCTACGACTTTAACACCGATGGACCTGCATCGCCGGATTACGTTTTTTACCGATTCCTTCTGTACCGACATAGCGCTCAAAAAAACGTAATCCGCCCACATAAGATCTTCGTCTTCCAGTTTCCGCACGTTCATATCCACGAGCTGCTTCTCCCATTCGGAAGGAAGCATTGCAGCGACTGTCAGTAACCCCAGGGGCGGATGGACAGCCTTCTTCGAGATGAACTTCAGGGCATAGGAAAAACTCCAGAACGTGTCGGGGTATTCAGGATATACCAGGAGGACTTTCAAGGGGAACTCCTTATGTGCGCGAGAAAGGGTTATTACCGGACGAGAAAATGCCAAATTGCATCGTCTTTCCATTTTAGCATAATTAGGACCCGTTTAGAAACTTAGTCTGCAATTGGTTCGGGGGCAGGGACTTTCTCCACCTTAGCAGGGGCGGAGCTGTATTCGGACGGCTGCGTTCCCTGTTTGAAAAACTCATAGATCTTCGGCGTCTCCGTGTGCTGCAGCAAGCCGAATATTGTTGTGGGCTCATCGTGCGCCAGGAGGCCGGTGGCAGGGTCTACGGGAAGCCTAACTATGCCCTCCGGCATGGCAAACTCCTCAACAGGTTCACCCGCAAGGGCGTTTTTCATGAAGTCGGCCCAGATGGGAGCGGCTGCCGTTCCACCTACCTCGCCCCTGCCAAGAGATTTTCTCATATCGTCAAAACCGACCCAGACACATCCCACCAACTGGGGCGTGTAGCCGGCAAACCATGCGTCTTTGTAATCGTTGCTGGTACCTGTCTTGCCTGCGGCTGCGCGTCCGATATTTCCTCTCATGCCGGTGCCGTAGCTTATAACATCCTCCATCATTGAGGTAATCAGAAATGCTGTCTGCGGAGTGATGCTCTCTACACCTTCGGGCTCATTGTCCTCAAGTACATTTCCCTGTGCATCTGTGATGTACTTAATTGTGATGGGCGTCATTTTTTCGCCTCCGTTGGCGAACGTGGCATAGGTAAATGCAAGTTCCATAGGAGTGACGCTTATTGAACCGAGCGCTATAGTGAGTTCACGGGGCATGTTAGTATCAATGCCGACGTCCCGTGCAAAGGCCATTACCTTATCAATGCCTACCGCCTCGACAAGCTTCACGGTCACGACGTTCCTCGAATAGGCGAGGGCCTCCCGCAAGCGGGTAGGGCCGTAAAATTTGCGATCATAGTTTTCCGGACGCCACTCTCCGGAAGGCCCTCCGGGAAATGAGACCGGCGAGTCGTCGATAACGCTTGCCGGTGTGAAATTGTTCTCCAGCGCAGCAGCATATATTATAGGTTTAAAGGCAGAACCTGGCTGCCTCTGTGCATTCAGCGCGCGGTTGAATTCACTCCTGGTAAAACTGTAGCCGCCGACGATGGCTCTCACATACCCTGTTTCGGGCTCCAGCGCCACGACTGCGCCTTCAATGTCGGGCTCCTGCTCAAGGCTGAAAGTGACATTTTTATTTGCGATGCTCCTGAATTTCACCCAAATTATATCGCCGCGATGCAGGATATCGGTCAGCCCGAAAGTTTTTTCTGATTCAGGCTTCTTAACGCCTCTGCCGGCTCTGTCGGCGGCCCAGAGTGCATCTCTGAGCAGCAGTTTGCCGGTAATCCCCCGCGCTTTGACAACCGCTTCCTTCGGACCGACTGATATCACGACCCCTGTGGATATATCTCCTGGATATGCGGGAAAGGAGACCTTGTGCTCTGCCATATCTTCTTTTATCAAATCCTTATGACCGACAGGCCCTCTCCAGCCGCGCCGCTTGTCAATCTCACGCAGACCCTCCTGCAGCGCCCGCTGAGCATACATCTGGTCGTTTTTGCTGAGAGTTGTATATACCTTCATGCCGCCTTTGTATACCACATCAACTCCGTATCTCTGTTCCAGTTGCTGTCTGACATATTCAACGAAATAATTGTAAGTGTCTGTATTCGACCTTAATGACGAGAGGGAAGGCAATGCGGCCTTTGCGGCGGCCCTTTGAGAGGCATTTATATATCCTGCCTCCTCCATTCTCGCCAGTACGGTTTCCTGCCGTTCCTTTGCTTTGACGAGGTCATTGTAGGGAGAGTAGGTGGTGGGCGCCTTGATAAGCCCTGCCAGCATGGCTGCCTCGGGAAGCGACAGTTGCCCCACCGATTTGCCGAAATACACCCGCGAGGCCATCTCGATGCCATAGGCCCCGTGCCCGAAATATACTTTGTTTAGATATAGCTCCAGTATCTCCTTTTTTGACAGCTCCTTTTCGAGTCTCATGGCAAGCTGGGCCTCGCGAAGCTTTCTTTTGAGGGTCTTCTCCGGGGAAAGAAACATTATCTTGGCAAGCTGCTGTGTAATAGTGCTGCCGCCTTCTTTCAGACTTGCGTGAATAATATCCTGGACAAGTGCCCGGGCGATCCCGATATAGTCAATGCCTTTATGATGCCAAAAGCGGGCGTCCTCCACTGCAACTACGGCATTTTTTACGTTGTCGGGAATTTTTTCAAAAGGGGCAAAGATTCCCCTTTCGACTTTTAACTCTCCGATCAGAGAGTCATCGTCGGCATATATTTTTGTCCCGCTTGTGGCACGGTATTGTTTAAGTTCAGCTATAGAGGGAGTGCCCTTTGCAATGGCGAGATAACCGCCCGCAGCCGAACCTATTATTATAACCAGAATAAAGAAGACAAGCTTGAAACGCATTTATTAATTATAAAAGGATGTGATACAATTTTACAACAAAGCGCGGGGAACTTATGCACTACCCGAGGAAAGGATACCGGAAGTAATCAATTACCAAATGGCATTCGATGTTTTTAAATATATCAGTCCTGTCGGCGACATCTATTGTGTCTTTGATGGCCCTTTTCTGGTGGAAGTGGCTATCCGGGAGCGGCCCGTGCACGCCGGGCTGTCTTATAGGGCAGTGCCGCTCAACAAAACTTTCAAAACCGAGCTGGATGCCTATTTTGCCGGCAGGTCTAAGTTATTCAGGCAGAAAATTAAATTTATTGAAGGGACGGAGTTCGAGCATAAGGTGTGGAGGGCTTTAAGCGGCATTCCATATGGCGAGACCCGTTCATACCGGTGGATTGCTGAATCTGCAGGCAGTCCGAAAGCGGTGAGAGCGGCAGGGCAGGCGCTCAAGAAGAACCCGTTGCCTATAGTACTACCCTGCCACAGGGTCATTGCATCTGACGGGTCTCTTGGCGGTTATGCCGGTGGTGTTGATGTAAAACAATGGCTGCTCAGGCGCGAAAATCTTTCAGATAGTTTTCTATTACGTCAGACCACGCTGCATAACCTTTCTCACTCAGGTGCACCCCGTCATTAAGCAGGAAATCTTTTTTGACTACCGAATCCTGGTACATGAACAGACTGTGCAGATCAAGGTAATCCGCCTTAAAGTCTTGTGCTGTTTCCATAAGAGAATTATTAAGCCCCTGCAAGACCGAATTGTCGACCCACGGGAGCGCCACTGGCAGAATGCTTTGGATAACTAATTTTGAATTGCTGAGAGAGGCGGAAAGAATATTGACAATTCGCCTGTAGCTTGAGAGGATTTCGTAATCTTCCATTGCAAGGTTGTTAATGCCGGTCATAATAAAAATAAAATCCGGGTTCCGGCCTGTATTCCGGATGCTCAGGAGTATTTTGTCCATGCGTCCCAGGACGCCCTCGACTGTTTCCCCGGCTATGCCGAGATTTAAAACAAGATAATCGGGAAATCGCTCCTGCCAATCAAAAAACTCTGTCAACGAATCGCCGATGAAGACTAAGTACTTATTTTTCATTTTAAAGTTCAGCATGTTCCGGATGAAACACAACTCCGGACTCCCTTATATAATGTATTTATACATTATTGTCCTGTCCCAAACAGTTCTTTGCATATTTTACCGTCATTCCGGGCTTGACCCGGAATCCATTCCTTTGATTTTTCTGGATTCCCGCTAAAAAGACTGCCAACAGTAGGTGCTTTAGGCACCAACAGTAGGCGCTTCTAAGCGCGGGAATGACGGGACATATAAACTTATATACGGGACACACCACGTTAGAATATACCCGGGTAGCTGAATTCTGCAATGATTTGCTGTATAATTCTTTAATGGAAGCGATACAGAAATTCCTGATCGGGAGAGGAGAAGAAATTACTCTCCGGCCGGCGGAGCCGGATGACGCTGAAAGTATTATCAAAACGCTGAAATCCTTCGCGCCCGAACGCAGTTATGTTCTGATGGAGCAGTTCGGCAAGGGCGTCGCCGCGGAAAGGGAATATATAAGCAAATTGAGCCGGAACAACAATCTGCTCCTTGTCGGCGTTGCCGACGGCGATCACATCGTCGGCATACTGGAGGCCATCCAGGCGGATGGCGGGCAGAGAACGGAAACAGCACATGTGCTTAATATAGGGCTGCATCTCGTGGAGGAGTTTCGCGGACTCGGAATTGGCTCCCGCATGCTGCAGTATACCGAAGAGTGGGCCAGGGAGCGTGCATTCAGGGAACTGGAGACCAGTGTTTTTACAACAAATAAACGCTCTCTCAATCTGTTCAGAAAAGTCGGTTTTGTGAACGAGTGCACTAAAGTGAAGAGAATAAGAATGGGCAATGAATTTGTTGATGAAGTCAGCATCTGCAAGCAGCTGTAAGGGCTGTACCCACTGCAGGCTGTAGCCTTACCTTATATATGCCTCTGTTACGTATCTTCTCATCATTCTATGGGTATTGAAGTAATAGGCATTTTTGCCTATGGCGTTCTGCATGATGCGTATCCAGGAAAGCTTGTCATTATAAAACGTAGGCAGGATAACGCTCTCAAGCTTGTAATACAGGTCATCTGCGTCTTTGGCCGGATCTGCAGGGACATCGGGCGACGGCCCTATGGCCCATCCGGTAAACCCTTCGATATGTCCTTCGATCCACCATCCGTCGAGCACACTGAAATTGGGGACCCCGTTATGCGTTGCCTTCATCCCGCTGGTTCCAGAGGCCTCAAGCGGCCTGAGCGGTGTATTTAGCCATACATCGACACCGGATGTGATCTTAAGTGCGATATCCATACTGTAATTTTTCAGAAATACTATGCGTATCTTGTCCTTGAGCCGTTCTTTTATTTCAAATATGTGCTGTATCAGCTTTTTGCCTGATTCATCATGCGGATGGGCCTTTCCAGCATATACAATTTGAAGTCTCCCTTCGGCCATGCGTGCCAGCCGGTCCATATCTGTAAAAAGCAGGTCTGCCCTCTTATACGCAGTCGCCCTCCTGGCGAACCCTATGGTAAAAGTTTCATAATTCATATCCGCCTGCGTCTCGCGGTTTACATAGTCGATAAGCTGTTTTTTTGCTTCCATATGCGCTTCCCATAACTCATTGTCCGGTATGCGTCCTACCCTTACGAAGATCTCCGGCTCATTAGCCCAGCCGGGCAGGTATTTATCATAGAGTCTTTTAAAACTGTCGCACGTCCAGGTAAAAGAGTGTACTCCGTTGGTGATGGCATGGATGGCGTATCCGGGAAACATGCCCTGAGAAACCTGGCCGTGCTTTTTAGCCACTCCGTTTATGAAGTTGCTGAGGTTTAGGGCGAGCAGCGTTAAATTAAGGTTGTCCTGCCCGGCAAATAGTTTAACAGCGCTCATGGGGATGATCTCTTCCATTATACGCTTTACTGTCTCATAAGTGAACTTGTCATGACCTGCCGCCACGGGGGTATGAGTGGTAAAAACGCATAAACTCCTTACTTTCTCGACGTCCCACACGAGTTTCTCATCCCAGACCTCTTCAATATCTTTTTTATATCTATTGAGTAATTCAAGTATCAGGAGGCTCGAATGCCCCTCGTTCATGTGATATTTTTTGATATTGAATCCCAGTTCTTCAAGCATGCGCGTGCCGCCTACACCGAGCACAATTTCCTGTTTGAGCCGGTAGTCGGTATCTCCTCCGTAGAGGCAATGGGCAATGCCCCTGTCCTGGGGCGCATTTTCTCCCAAGTCTGCATCGAGGAAAATAATGGGCACTTTCCCTCCCGTTGCACTTTCAATAATATATGTCCATGCGCCTATGACAACCTCTCTCCCCTCAATATAAACGATTACCCGTTCTGCGAGGGGAAGCATAAACTGTTGCGGCTCGAACTCATCCGGCATTTCGGTCTGCCTGCCGTATATGTCGAGTACTTGCCTGAAATATCCTTTTTTTGTCAGCAAGGTCACTGCAACTACGGGGAGCTTCATGTCAGCGGCTGATTTGATAGTATCTCCTGCCAGAACGCCGAGCCCGCCGCTATAGGTAGGCATATCGCTCCGGACCCCAATTTCCATAGAGAAATATGCTATTTTTGGCTCTTTGATAAAAGCATCCATGCTATATTGCATACGTGGTCCTCCTTCAAGAGTGGTGCGGTAAAGACTTTCTCCGGTTCTGCCGTGGTTTATTTTTTTATCATTTTTTTATGAAGTTAAGATATGCTGTGCGCCCTTTTTAACAGTTCATCTAGTGCTGCCCGCCCGTTTTCTCCCAGATCCAGGGTGTAATCGTTAACATATAGTCCGATATGCTTCATCATTACTTCGTCGTCAATTTCACGGGCGTATTTTTTAATATAAGGGACCGCCTCGCTTCTATGCGTCAGGGAATAGTTTATACTTGTCCTTATCAGGTTTTCAATCGTTTTTATGACCTGCATTCCAAGAGATTTTTTTGCAATAATGCCGCCAAGAGGAATGGGCAAGCCTGTCTCTTTTTCCCACCATTCCCCCAGATCAATTATCTCGACAAGGCCAAAATCCTGATAGGTAAAGCGGCTCTCGTGTATTACCAGTCCGGCGTCTACCAGCCCTTTATTAATCGAGTCCATAATCGTGTGGAAAGGCATGCTGACCAGCCCTGCAGGTTGAGAATTAAAGACAGAGTCAAAATACAGCTGCATAAGAAGCGCTGCTGTAGTAAGTTTGCCGGGAATGGCTATTTTCAGGTTTTTGAATGTTTTTGCGGAGGAAAAAATTTTGCGGTCTTTTGCAATTACCAGGGGGCCGCATCCCCTGCCAAGGGCGCCGCCGGCACTCAAAAAATGATAGTCATCCTGAAGATAACGAAACGCATGACATGACACCTTTGTCACGTCAAGTTCTTTGCCGACAGCGAGCATGTTAAGTGTCTCCACATCTTCTATATGAAGAGTGAAGTCTATCCCCTGTGCGGCGACCAGCTTGTTTGCAATAGCGAAGAAGATAAAGGTGTCATTCGGACACGGAGAAAAACCCAAACTTATCATTATGCAAAAATTTTACACTAAACATTAAACATTTACCACTATAACAGGTAAAAGGCCGATTCCTCGTTGATACCTCCGCATGCCGTGATAAACATGATTTATGGAATCGCCCCGATAAAAAATCATCGGCCTCCTTTGAATTGTGAATAACAGCTGATATGTGTGACTCCATCTGTTCTTAAGCTTATTCACGGACAAGCTTTCAGTCTTCATCCAGGACCCTGCGAATGGTTTTGGCGAAGGTGGCGATTACATAAGGTTTCATTACAAACTCCCGAATTCCAAGTTCTTTGGATTGCTTCTCGTTGATCAGCTCACTGAATCCCGTGCATAGAATAATCGGAATATCGGGACGGATGGCCATGAACTTTTTAGCCAACTCTATGCCTGTCAGGGCCGGCATGGTCATATCCGTGACGACCAAATCGAAAGCGTTTGGTCGGGCGTGGAAGATCTCCATAGCTTCGAGGCTGCTTGTTTTGGCAGTGACATTATAGCCGAGGGACTCCAGCATGTCTTCCCCCAAAGAAACAAGAGATTTCTCGTCGTCAACGAAGAGTATCCGCTCATGCCCGCCCGGAAGCTCCTCCGGTACTTCAGCTTCCGTCTGCGCCCGCTCCTCAATCTTCGGAAGATATACATGGAAAGTGCTTCCTTTGCCTGGTTCGCTATAGACCATAATCGCCCCACAGTGGCTCTTGACGATGCCCTGAACCACCGCAAGCCCCATTCCGGACCCTTCTCCTTGATCCTTTGTAGTAAAATAGGGATCGAATATTCGTTCCATGACCGTTGCGTTCACGCCATGACCAGTATCGCTCACCGTAACCCTCACATAAGGTCCCGGTTTCAGCTCGGGATAAAGGGAGACGAGAGAACCATCAGCTTCGACCTCCGAGAGTTGCACACTCAACACGCCCCCTTGCATGCGCATGGCATGGGCTGCGTTAGTGGCAAGGTTCATCAACACCTGATGGATTTGTGTTGAGTCAGCCAGGACTACGCTTTCTTCAGGCGCCACCGAAATGTACTCACGGATCTCGATGGTTGAGGGCAGTGAAGAGCGCAGCAGCTTCAGCGCTTCCTTGACAATGGGAGCTACCTGCACGGGCTTCCGTTCATGTTCGCTCTGGCGGCTGAAGGCAAGGATTTGCCTTACCAGGTCTGTTGCTCGGGAACCGGCTTTGAGCACCTGCTCCAGTTGACGTTTCTCCTCGCTCCCTTCAGGGACTTTGGAATGCACCATGTCGGTATAGCCGATGATGGCCGTGAGGATGTTGTTGAAATCGTGGGCAATGCCTCCGGCAAGGGTGCCGATAGCCTCCATCTTATGCGCCTGGCGAAGCTCCCGCTCAAGTCTGGCCTCCTGCGTGATGTCGCGTATTAACGCCAGGCTCTGCTTTTTTCCCGGCATCGTCGCCACGGTTATCACCACATCTTTCAACTTCCTCTCCCGGTCAATGAATTGAAACTCATAGGTCTGAGGCGCCTCACCCTGATCGATTCGGCGCAAACGGTGATACCCTTTCATCCGCTCCAGGTCGTCCTCCTTCGCTACTAACTCCGGCCACTTCATCAGGCCTTCCACTTCCATCTTGGTATAGCCGCTTAGCCTTTCGAACTCCTTGTTGCATATTGAGATCGTCATATCTTCTTCGACGAATATCAGAGCGGTCCCGCTATTCTCAAAGATGGCCCGATATTTCTCCTCGGATTCCCGCAGAGCGTCCTCTGCCCGGCTGCGCTCCAGATACAGGGCAGCGTTTTCCAACGAGACGGCGGCCTGCGCGGCAAGGAGCTCCAAAACCGCAATTCTTCCTGTTGTGAAAGCTCCCTTTGTGAGACTGTTTTCCAGATATAGCATTCCTATCGGGTGCGCCTGGCGCAAAAGGGGCAGACACAACACGGATATCGGCCTGTTTGTAACGATGTATTCATCCGAGGAGAACATAGTTTGGTCGGATGCATCGTCCAGTATTACACTTTCTCCGGTACGCCAGACATAGTTGACGACAGACAGCGGGAGAACTGATGCGAGTTGGGATGGCGCGGGTTGCAGGACCTTGATCTCCTGTCCCTCAACTCTGGCCTTAGCCTCAATCACCAGGTCATTACCATGTGCCAGGATCAGGAAACCCTTTTGTGCTCCGGCGTTTTCTATCACAGTCCGCATCAGGGTCTCAAGGAGACTGGAAAGGACGATCTCTCCGGAGATGGCCTGTGAAGCTTTGACCACGGTGATCGCGTCCAGGTGGCCGATCTGCGCTTTGAATCCTTGACCAAAAGCATCCTTTTCTTCCTGAAGGAGCCAGGGGTTTTGCTGACCGAGTTGACTCAATTTGCGTTCCGCTCCCCACCTGCCGTAGCAGGCTATGGCTTTGCGCAGGTAGACGTCGGCAACCGTCTTCAGGCCATGTCGCGAATAAAATCGGGAAGCGAGCTCATTGGCGATGCCCTCATCCTGGACGAACCCGTTTTCTCGCGCTGATTGGATGGATTGCTCGTAGAGGCGCCCGGCCTCAAGTTCCTTTCCGCTGATTCTGGCAATCTCAGCTTCCACTAGAAGATATTGATGTTTGAAGTTCTCCTCACAATGGGCCACCCATGTCTTCATCGGTTCCTGATTAGCTCTGATTCTATCCAGATACGCTCTTTTAACTCGATCAGAGGAATCGTCGTGCAACGCAGCTAAGATGAGTGAGTGGTAAAAATTGAGTTCGGCAACTGAGATGGAACTCGAAAAAAAACCCAAGAGCTCCTGGGCCATAGAGACAGCTTTCAGTGCTTCGTGCATACGACCATACAAATAGAGAATTTGAGCCTTCAAGACCGCATAGCGTCCCTTAGCACCGAAACTTCTGTGGTCCCCGCACTCCGCCAGATACTTGTTTTCGTATGCGGCATCAAAGTCTCCTTCCGATTCTTTTGAAGATGAAATATTTCCATCCAAGTTTGAAAGTGCCAATTTAAGCCCTAGTAAGGTGTCTGTCGCCCATTGGTTTTTCGTCTGCTGGGTAAACGATAATAAGGCAGGAATTTCTTTTTGAATTAAACCTATTTGAACACCGCGATAGAACGGCTGAAACAACTTGTAAGCCAGAGTATATCCTGTCCATTGCATCTCGCCGGAAGCCATGCCGGCCATAAATCCGTCGTTCATGACATCATCGGCCCATTTCAGATGTTTGACCCAATGATTCAGATAATGGCCAAGCATGAAGCAAGACTGACATTTTTGAGAAAGAGCATTGAATCTTTCACTGATTTTGAGCGACAGCTCTCCAAATTCATAAGCATCCCTGTAGTTGTTCATCACTGAATTGAGAACCATCCCGAAAGCAGTATAACCGACGGTGGATTTTGCAGTTGGCCCAAACTTCAGAGATAAATTAACGTTGATAACACTTATAAGAGCAAAAAGCACACTGTCTGTGTAACGAGCAGGAACAACCATATTTGACAATAACTCCAGGCTGACTCTTTTTTTGGGATCGGACATCTCAGGTTCATCTATTAAAGATGATATTTTCCTGTTTCCCAGAATCTCTTTGTATTTGGCTATCTGGACACTAAGTTCCTCTTCCAGATTGATCTCCGGGATGCTGACATTCAATAATTGCAGAGCTTTCCTTCCAGACTGGATGGCGTCTCCATATTGCGCCATTAATGTATATTGCACAATCAATATATTGTACAATTCAGCTCTTTCCATATCTGATTTTGCCTTACTGAGAAGCAAGTCTATCAATTCTTTCGAATGGACGTAATTGCTGTTCAAATATTCCACTTCAGCAAGTTCTTTATATAAATTGAAAGTCAAATCGTAGTGACTTTCCCATGTCGCATCGTCCAACAGCATTATGCCCAACGATAAATAGCTCAAGGCTGAAGCATAAGCAGTAGAGGCCTTGGCTTTCTTGCCGGCCACAAGGTCCAGTCCTGCCACCCTGTATCTCTCCTCCTGGTCGTCAATCAAGGCGACACCGAGGTTGAATTGGTTCACTATATCGAAGACCTTCTCGTCAATGACCCCGGACGGGGTTCGATCAAGCAGGAGCCGGGCGATCTGCAAGTGGACCGCGGAACGCTGCTCCTCCGGGATGAGTGAATATGCCGCCTGCTGCACACGGTCGTGAAGGAAGGTATATAAGCTCTCCGTCTCCCGAAGCAACAGCCCTTTCTCAAGGGCTTCCAGGAGAGCGTCCTGCGCGTCCTCTTCCGGGGTGTTGCTGATCATGGCCAAAGTATGAAGGTCGAATCTATTGCCGATGCAGGCGGCCAGCCTCAACGTCTGTTGCGCTCCGTAAGAAAGCCTATTCAGTTTTTCCACCATGAGATCCACAACGTTGTCCGAATAGCCCTGTTCCCGGATACGGGATATGTCCCATTTCCAACAGCGTTCCTTTCCGTCGAATTCCAACAAGTTTCCGGCCTGGAGAGTCATAAGAAACTGAGTGACAAAGAATGGGTTCCCCGCAGTTTTTTCATATACGAGCCTGGCAAGCGGTTCTACCTGCGCCTGATCCGAGCGAAAAGTGTCGGCTGTGAAGCGGCTCAAGTCCTTGAATGACAAGGGGGAAAGGGTGATTGTCCCGAAGGAAGCCCGGAAGTTATGTAGATGCTCCAGCGTCAACATCAGCGGATGCGAGGGGCTGACCTCATTGTCGCGGTACGCTCCTATGAGAAGCAAATGCCTTATATCGGGGTAAGTGATGATGTGCTCGATCAGCCTGAGGCTGGCCGGATCGACCCACTGGAGGTCATCGAGAAAAAGCACGAGGGGATGTTCCTTCTTTGTGAACACTCCCATGAATTGCCGGAACACCATGTTGAACCGGTTCTCCGCTTCACTCAGTGGAAGTTCCGGCACCTGCGGCTGCTTGCCGATAATAAGCTCAACCTGTGGAATGATGTCGACGATTAGTTGACCATTAACGCCCAGCGTTTCCCTAAGCTGCTCCCTCCAATCGGTCAGCCGATTTTCGTTTTCCGTTAGAACCTGTCGTACCAATTCCTGAAAAGCTTCCACAATGGTCGAGTAAGGAATGTCGCGTTTGTACTGATCGAACTTGCCCCAGATGAACAGGCCGTGTTCCCGCACTACAGGCTTATAAAGTTCCCGAACCAGCGAAGTCTTACCGATCCCGGAATATCCGGCAATCATCACCAGCTCCGGGTTTCCCCGCTTGAGGACGCGATCAAAGGCGCTAAAAAGGATATCGATGTCCTTTTCGCGGCCATATAGCTTTTGCGGGATTAGCAAGCGGTCGGCTATGTCCCATTGGGCCAGAGGAAATGGGTCTATGTTGCTTTTCTCTTCCCACTGTTCAAGGCATCTCTCCAGGTCGAATTCGAGGCCCCTGGCTGTCTGGTAGCGTTCTTCAGCGTTCTTGGAGAGAAGCTTCATCACGATGTCGGAAACTACTGTAGGCAGGTACGGAAGGATATTAGCCGGGGGCTGAGGTAACCGGGCAATATGGCAATGTACCCACTCCAGTGCATCGCCGGCCTTAAACGGGAGGGTCCCTGCCAGCATCTCGTAGAAAGTGACCCCAAGTGAATAAAGATCGGTACGGTAGTCGACCACGCGGTTTATGCGTCCCATTTGTTCGGGCGACATATAGGCGAGTGCGCCTTCAAGCCTGCCGGGTCTTTGGATGGCTGACCGTTGATGCCGCGGTTGCGAGACAGTGGGGGTATCGGAGATCGTGGCAGCGCCGGTTTCAAGATTGACAAAAATGTTCTCGGGCCTGATATCCTTGTGAATGATGTTCCTCGTGTGAAGTCCTGCCAATGCCCGTGTGATCTCAAGGGCCAACCTCAAAAAGTTACCGGGATCCATAGGCATGCCGCAGAGATTATCGAGCGACTGTCCATTTGCTTCATCCCGATTCTCCGCATATTGCGACATCATAAGCGATTTCCCCTTACATTTGGATGATCATCAACTGAACAGGACAGGCTAAAAAAAGGACCACCTCCCATAACCTATAAGATATTCTAATACGCAGATAACAAACTATTCAAGAAGTGTACCTATGGAAATCAAGATTACCATGCCGGATGAATCCTGAAGCGGGAAAAGGAGGATAATCCATTTTTCATTCGAATTCGTCCCAAACTACTCAGCGGGTCTCGTCGTCTGTAAATGCGCCGGGCACATCAAAGTCTTCATTTGTCCCCACCAGTAAACTGGCTTACCTTGAATCTTATAAAGGGAATAGGAAAGAGCGCCAGAAAGGCAAGAGAATAGAAAAATATACTGTTGGTCCACGATCTTGCGCAGACTTTTAACCATACTTTGCACGAAAGGGGCGAGCAATACGGGTAGGAGAACCTTCATACAGCAGAACGCCGCGTCAGGAGTCTCACAATGTTTGCCTTGAAAAATAATCCTTCTTTATGCTACATTTCATATTCAAAAACACACGCCGGTAAAGATTCTCAAAATGGTCTCAAAGGTCCGAATTATTTTTTGGTCCAATGAGTTAATGAGGTCAGGCGGAGGAAAAAACCGTAAGGAGGAACAATGGGTATTGTTACAATGAAGGAACTGCTGGAAGCCGGTGTCCATTTCGGACACCAGGTGAAGCGCTGGAACCCGAAGATGAAGAAGTTTATTTTCGGGGAAAGAAACGGGATTCACATTGTAGATCTTCAAAAGACTCTGAAGGGGCTTGTAGAAGCATACAACTTTGTAAAAAGCGTAGCTGCCACCGGGGCGCCTGTGCTTTTTGTCGGCACCAAAAAACAGGCCCAGGATTCTATTTCCGACGAAGCCAGGAGGGCCGGCTCGTTCTACGTTAACAACCGATGGCTGGGAGGCATGCTGACAAATTTCTCTACGGTCAAAAAGAGCATCGAGAGGTTAAAGAAGATCGACACAATGAAGGAAGACGGCACTTACAATGTTCTGAAGAAGAAAGAAATTTCAATGCTCGAGAAGGAGAGGACCAACCTCGAAAAGAACTTGTGCGGAATAAAAGAAATGACCTCGCTGCCCGGGGCGCTTTTTATTATAGACCCAAGAAAAGAGAGAATTGCCGTAGCCGAAGCCAAGAGGCTTTCCATACCTATCGTCGCTGTTGTTGACACGAATTGCGACCCTGACGAAATAGATTACGTCATTCCCGGCAATGACGATGCGATACGTGCCATAAAGCTCATCTCTTCCAAGGTGGCCAATGCTATCCTGGAAAGCAAGAATGAACTTGAAAAGGCAAAAGTGGACCAGGCCGCTAAAGAGGAAATAAATGCAAAAATTGCCGCAACCGAGGGAATGGAGGTGGCCGCAGAATGATTACAGCTGAGATGGTAAAGGAATTGCGTGAAAAGACAGGCGCCGGACTGATGGATTGCAAGCGGGTGCTTGCGGACAGCAACGGCGACATTGAAAAAGCTGTTGATCTGCTGAGGCAAAAGGGCCTTGCTACTGCTGCAAAGAAGGCCGCCAGGACTGCATCTGAGGGTCTCATCGGCTCTTATATACACATGGATAAACTCGGTGTCATGGTTGAGATAAATTGCGAGACCGACTTTGTCGCCAGGACTGATGATTTCAGGAATCTGGTGAAAGACGTTGCTATGCATATCGCCGCTGCTAATCCTTCATATGTATCGAGGGAGGATGTGCTACCGGAGGTCATTGAGCGTGAGAAAGACATTTACCGTGCGCAGATTGTCAATAAACCACCTGAGGTCACCGAAAAGATTCTTGAAGGCAAGCTGGAAAAATTTTACTCTGATACCTGTCTTCTCGATCAGATCTTCATCAAGGACCCGGCAGGCAAGCAGAAGATCAAGGATCTTATCACCGAGAAGGTCGCAAAGTTGGGAGAAAATATTGTCTTTAGAAGGTTTGCCCGCTTTCAATTAGGCGAAGGTCTGCCGCACAAGAGTGCTGACTGTGAAAGCTAAATCAAAGAAACGTGGAAACGGAAATACTCGAAGCCAGGAGGGCCCGTTCCAGGGCTATAAGAGAATTCTCCTGAAGATCAGCGGAGAAGCGCTTATGGGCAACCGCGGATACGGGATAGACCCTGCCACAGTTGAGTTCATGGCCTTTGAAATCAGGAAAGGCATTGATTTAGGCGTACAGATTGCGGTTGTGATAGGCGGCGGTAATATTTTCAGAGGTGTTGAGGCCTCGGTAAGGGGCATGGAAAGGGCGTCGGCGGATTATATGGGTATGCTGGCAACGGTCATCAACGCCCTTGCCCTCCAGAACGCGATTGAGCGGCTTGGATTGCAGACGAGGGTCCAGTCCGCCATCGAAATGAGAGAACTGGCAGAGCAATATATAAGGAGAAGGGCTGTCCGCCATCTGGAGAAGGGCAGGGTGGTGATATTTGCCGCAGGAACGGGCAATCCATACTTTACCACCGACACAGCTGCGGCGCTCAGGGCAATGGAGATCGGAGCAGAGATTATTCTCAAGGGCACTAAAGTTGACGGTGTCTATACAGCAGACCCGATGAAGGACCCTTCCGCTAAAAGGTATGATAAAATATCGTATCTCGATGTTCTCAAATATAACCTGAAGGTTATGGATTCTACGGCGATTTCCATGTGCATGGATAATAACCTTCCCATTATTGTCTTTGATATCAGAAAAGCGGATAATATAAAAAACCTTATTCACGGCAAAAGGATTGGCACTCTAGTTTCAGGAGCGCCGGAAGGACGGCGATAGTATCGTTTCAACCGGGGCTGTGTCTTCGATATCTGACGAGGTGGGGCATGCAGGATATTAAAAGAAAGACCACTGACAAAATGAATGGCTCATTAGAGACACTGAAAAAAGAACTTGTTTCAATAAGGACCGGAAGGGCGTCCCTTTCGTTGCTTGACGGCATATTTGTTGATTATTACGGCACTCAAACCCTCCTCTCCCAGGTCGCCACTCTTGGGATGCCCGACAGCAGACAGATAACGATCCAGCCCTGGGAGCAAAAGCTTATTCCCGAAATAGAAAAAGCGATACTCAAGTCGGATATCGGGATTACGCCGGGGAATGACGGTAAGGTCATAAGACTTAATATCCCCGTGCTGACAGAGGAAAGAAGGAAGCAGCTGGTAAAAGTGGTGCGAAAAAGGGCCGAAGAGGGGAAAATCGCTGTGCGGAATATACGCAGGGACATAATCGATGAGGTGAAGAAGTCCGAGAAAGAAGAGCATCTGAGCGAGGATGATGTAAAAAAGCTCCAGGAGGAGATACAGAAGATCACCGATTCGTTTATAAGTAAAGTTGATGAAGTCATTCACCATAAAGAGAAAGAGATAATGGAGGTCTGAAATGGCTGTAAACAGCAACTTTATTGTGAAAGTAACGGATGCCAGGCTGCCCGATGTTCAGAAGGCCCTCGAACAGGCGGGCATCAAGGTCAGAAGCATCGTTGAAGTATTTAAAGAAGAAACTCCCTCGGAAAATACATAAAGTGCTTCCTGTTTGATAGTACCTGCTGCTGCGATATTCGGCAGCATGCACGTGCAGGCGGGGAAGGAGGAATTATGCCACATAAGGCAAAAGGAAAAACAAAAGAAACCCTTAAAGAAAAGCCCGAGAAGCTCCCCCGGGGTAATACTGTTGAAAACGAGAGCTATCGCAAAGAACGGTTAAGGAAACAATTGATTCAAAAAAGAGAGGAAATAATCAGGGAGGCAAAAAACGAGATAAAGAAGTTCAAGTCCGGCGAAAACAGGCAGCTTGTAGAGACTGTAATGGATGATGGCGACTTGTCTGTTGTTGATATGGCAGAGGATATCAGCCTCAAGCAGCTAAGCACACATAGAGAGACCCTGATAAAAATAGATACCGCTCTCCGCAAGCTGGAGGAGGGCACTTACGGAGTCTGCGAAGAGTGCGGCGAAGATATCAGCGAGGAACGGCTGAAAATAATGCCTTTTGCAATTTACTGCCGGGATGACCAGGAAAAAAAAGAAATAATGGAAAGGATCGAGCGGGAAGGGCAATAAGTTATACAAAATTTTGAATTTTGAATGCTGAATTTTGAATTAAGGAAACATTTTTTTTCCACAATTCAACATTTAAAATTCAACATTCAACATTCAACATTTCTCAGTAGTTGACCCGCTCAAGGAAGAGACCTCTTGCCGGCGCCGTAGGGCCCGCAAGCCTTCTGTCCCTGGCGTTTAGAAGGTCCAAAATCGCTTCGGAACCGAGCCTGCCTTTACCGACTTCAACGATAGTCCCGGCAATATTTCTCACCATATGTCTCAGGAAACCGTCTCCTTCAATGCGCAACTTCAGAAAATTCCCGCGGACTCCTGCAGTCATGAAATCCATGACATCGATTTTCTCCATGGAGCAATTGAAGATGGTCTTTGCAGGATTTGTTGCCCCGCAACCGCTTCCCCTGAACGATGTGAAGTCATGGGTGCCCTGGAAGAGAATTGAGGCTCTGCACATCCCGTCAAAATCAAGATCTAGGGGAATTCTCCATGCATAGTTATAGAGAAAGGGGGAAATGACCCGCATGTTTGCAATTATATAAAAGTATATCTTGCCTTTGGCGTCATATCTAGGATGAAAGGCCGCATCTGCATCGCAGGTTTCGTTGATCCGGATGTCCCAGGGAAGCAGCGCGTTGAGCGCGTCCCTGATAGTGTCGCATTGAAGTGCCGATGCGGTTTTAAAGGAAGCTACCTGTGCAAGAGCGTGTACCCCAGCATCCGTCCTGCCGGCAGCAATAACTGGCGCCTGTTCTCCGGTTATTTTTGAGATGCGCTCCTGCAGCACCTGCTGTATAGAGGCGCATCCGGGCTGTATCTGCCATCCGTGATAGCGGGTGCCGTCATACTGGATGACCAGCTTGATGTTTCTCATAAATGATAGTGTACCAAAAAAAAGAAATGTTGAATGCTAAATTTTGAATGTTGAATTAATGAAAACAAACCATAATTCAAAATTTAAAATTCGACATTCAAAATTGGGTAGTGGCCTACTTTGATTTTGGAAATCCGATGATAATGAGATTTTGCAATTAGGATGTTAATCGTTAGATGGATATAGTGACATAGCGGCGTACATTTATCTTCACTTCTTCCAGTGTTCCTTTGCTTTCTTGAATATCACTCTCAGAAATAATTTTGCAGTTGTACCGTGCATTTCGGCTTATTTCATACAAATCTCTATGGCCATCGAAAATATCATCATTCTTTAAGTGCAGTTTCATAAATGTGTTGCGCTGACCATGATCCGCAGAATGTTTGCCATATCTGTCTAAGGCTGCCTCGATATAGTGCACAGAGGAATAGAAAATGCCCGTAATTGCCCAGTCTCTATAAGGAGTGGAAGATGCATCCAATGAATTTACAAACGCTTCATTATGCTTTGCCCAGGCAACATGATCAATCATTAATGGCATAACTATCTGAAATATATGAGTAAAGCACCGGAGCGTTCAGGCTCGGCAGAATCAAGATCGCTTAAACGAAAATCGAAGAAACGGTCTTCTTTGAAAAAGTCAATTAGCGCTCTTTCTTTGGCATAAACCTTTTTTCTGACATCCTTCGGTCTTGAAGTAAGTACACTCCATACAATTCCTGAATTATCTGTTTCTTTGAGATAATAAATTTTATTAATCTCAGAAACTTGAGACAAAAAGTGAACAATTAAATCAGTGACACTAGAAGCTGTTAAAAGAAGAATTTTGGAATTAATCAAAATCTACCTTGACCAACGTTTAAGAGCCGCTTTTTTAGCTATCTCTTTGCGCTGCTCAGCGGATAAACTTTCCGCTCGTGCCTTTCCTCCCTTTAGCCCTCCTAGCCTTCCAAGGGCAACAGCGGCGGGATTCTTTTCCTTAGTTGGCAATTCACGGTTAGTAGTGCTCAGGCTCTGATCAGTAGGTAAATGCTCATGTTCGTTAGTAGCTCGATCAACTATGAACTTTGCAAGTTGGTTAATATCAGTTGGAGTTTTACCCTTTTTTCTTTCCATGCACTATGATAACATGACCACTCAAGCATATCAAGATAACGGAAATCCAAAGTAGGACACTACCCAAAATTGCCTTTATTATCGCCGGATTTGGGATATAATATATCGACATGCAAAAAAAGATCGTTGCTGTTATAGGCGCGGGAAGCGCGGATAAAGAGTTGCTCATAATGGCCGAAGAAGTTGGAAGGCTTATCGCTCTGAATGGGGCCATACTGGTTTGCGGCGGGCTTGGCGGAGTGATGGAGGCCGCTGCCAAAGGGGCGAATACCGGGGGAGGTATAACAGTCGGCATACTTCCGGGGCTTGAAAAGAGCACTGCGAATACTTATATCAATGTGCCGGTTGCTACCGGACTTGGAGAAATACGAAATGCTCTCATTGTCCGCTCCGCCGATGCCCTTATAGCGATCGGAGGAGGATATGGAACCCTTTCCGAAATAGCATTCGGGCTCAAGACCGGAAAAACCGTGATCGGCATCGGAACCTGGGACATAAAAGGGATAATCAGGGCAGACAGCGCAGAAGATGCGGTAAACGGAGCGCTTGGATTGTAATAAATTGACCATATATTGTCATTTCGTATTCTTTGTAATATAATTTTACTGGGGAGCAAGATACTAATAAGATCATAAGGTAAGGCACGTATATTGTAATCTGTCATGCCCGAAGTTCTTAATCGGGCATCCAGTGCCTTGGCCTTCTGGATTCCCGCCTTCGCCAACAGTAGGTGCTCTTAAGCACCAACAGTAGGCGCTTCTAAGCGCGGGAATGACGCACAATGTGATCTTACTTGTGAACTCCTTAGTAAATATCATGGAGGTCCGAAAAAAATGCCCAATATTGAATACGGAGGATTAAAAATTGCTGTTGATGATGAGGGATATCTTGCCGCCGGCGAGGACTGGAATGACAAGGTGGCTTGCGCTTTGGCCGAGAACGAAGGGGTGGATGAGCTGACAAAAGACAGGCTGGACATAATTCGGTTTATGCGTGATTACTATAAGAAATATAACTTCTTTCCGATTCTGCGCGCTGTTTGCAAAAATGTCCACCAATCAAAGGATTGCTTCAGTGAGAAGTTTCTTGATCCCCTTACCGCATGGAAAATAGCCGGACTCCCCAAGCCTGATGAGCATGTAATCGCCGACCTGCGGGGTGAAGGCGGGGTTGTATAAGGCAACAAACCCGATAGGGTAATCTTATTTGTGTGCTGAAGGCAGCAATATCCGGAAACTGGTCCCTTTGCCGGGGGCGCATTTGACAACTATCTCCCCTTCCATAATATCGACAAGTTCCTTTACGATGGCAAGACCCAGGCCGAGGCCGTTGATGCCGGATTGTCCTGACCTGTAAAACCGGTCGAAAATATGAGGCAACTCATTCTCAGGTATTCCCATGCCGGTATCTGAAACCTCGACAAAGAACCTGTTGCCTGCCGTTCCGTAATCGATGGAGGCCCCGCCTTTTTCTGTGAATTTCAGGGCATTGGAAAGAATGTTTCTCAGTATCCTTTCGAGCTTCTCAACGTCGGCGGACACTGCGAGAGCGCTTTTCTCCGTTATGTTGATGAATAACCCCCGCCCCTGAAATAAGGGTCTCAGATCGTCCACGATACCGGACAGGAATTCCTTCAAATTTATTTCAACTTCTTCTCCCTTGGTAAAGAAGCTCGCCTCTGCAGCAGTTATATCTTCGATGCCTTTGACGAGTGTTATAAGCCGTTCGATTTCGTTGGCGATAGTGTCGAGCCCTTTGGCCGTGTCCGTCAATATGCCGTCGGCCATGGCTTCGACGTGTGTTTTCATGATAGTCAGCGGCGTCCTGAGTTCATGGGCTATGTTCGACATGAGGCGCTTTCTCAGGGCCTCCTCTTTCTGAAGAGATTCCGCCATTTTATTGAAGGTCTTTGCCAGATTGCCGAATTCGTCTGGAGATTCTGCCGATATCCTGACAGCGAAATCACCTGCCGCAATCTTTTCGGACGCCTTCTTAAGAAGTCTGACAGGCTTCGAGAGGCGCTCAGTAAGCATGAGACCGATAAAAAGAGAACCGGCACCGGCTATGAGAAGATATATATACAGGAAATGCCTGACCCTGCCCTCGAATATAGCCTCTTTTTCCGCCAGTGCTTTTTTCTGAAACGAACGCGCGAGGAGAGTGCCTATCTTTGAGCCGTTCGAAATAATCGGAAACTCATCGTATTTGCGGCGGGCATCCATATCAACACGGAAGAGTTCTTCCATACGGCGCTTCATTTCAGGCGGAAGCGATTCCATAACATGATGAGAATGGATAATTTCCCTTCGGTCCATGTCGAGGATTTTGATGTCGAGTCCCATCATCATGGCCCAATGCATGGTCTCTGAAAGATTTCCTTTATCCCATGTCCTGTCCTTGTATCCGCCCTCTACAGAAGCGATTATCCAGTAGATCTGGTCTTCCCTGACACCTCGTATGTAACTGTCAAAATCCTTCAGGATCAAGCTTGCGAAAACTATAGTGGATACGAGGGTTGCAAATATGATCGCAACAAAAGCGAGGAACAGCTTTGTTCTCATTTGTCAGGGTTCCCAATGAATTTGTATCCAACTCCGTACACAGTCTCTATAAACGCTGTTTTCTGCGGACTGTCTCCAATTTTACGCCTGAGGTTCTTGATATGGACATCGACAACCCTGTCAAAGCCGTCGAATTCAAGGCCCTGCACAATATTAATCAACTGCAGCCGGCTGAATATGACATTCGGCCTTTCGGCAAGGGTCAGAAGGACCCTGAACTCTGTGTTCGTAAGCGCTACTCTTTTGCCCTTTTCCTTAACCTCTCTTGAAAGCGTATCGATAATCAAGGAGCCTTTGTTGAAGGAAAGCTCTATTCTTTCATCCTTCCTTGAGCGTCTCAGATGGGCCTTTACCCGGGCTACCAGTTCCCTGGCGCTAAAGGGCTTTACCACATAATCATCAGCCCCTAGGCCAAGGCCTCTCACCCTGTCGTCTTCAGCACTCTTGGCTGTAAGCATAATGACAGGTATGTCGGTTACATCCCTGATAAATTGGCAGACGGTCTCGCCATCGATACCGGGAAGCTTGAGATCGAGAATGACAAGATCAAATCCGCGACTTATCTCTCTTATGGCCGCTTCACCGGTTTCCACGGCTGTCACTTCGAAGCCTTCGCGTTCAAGGTAGGACTTGACAATACAGGCTATTTTCTTCTCGTCCTCAACAATCAGGACTTTCCCGCTCCCCATGTGTTTATATTACACTACTCAAGCCATGGTTGCTTAGTACTCCTTTTCATAAATACGGTGTCGCATCGAGAGCGTTGATGCGCCGCGCCGGCAAGGCGGACGACTGAGGCGTACCGTTGTGTACGGCGAAGAAGTGCAACGAAGCTGGAGTGGATGCAGCGTCGCTCGAATGCAACCGTATTTATGAAGAGGAGTACTTACTTCCCAAATACCTGCTTCAGGGCGTCGGTGACTCTGGCAGCGGGATTGGTGCGTATTTTTTTCTCCTCCTGTCCTACCATGGTAAAGAGACCGTCAAGGCTTTTATTGGTCACATAGTGGTCGAGGTCAAATGATTCCTGTTTCGCAAAAGGTATGGATGACGTATATTTCCCCATCATCTCCTTGTACGCGTGAGTGACTCCGACCTGATTCATACTCGCCGACACGTCAGGCTTGAATTCATCATATAGTTTCTGATGAGTTTTTGACTTGAAATAGTCGGTTGCCGCCGTGTCGCCGCCAGTGAGGATCTTTCTCGCATCATCAAAGCTCATTTCCTTTATCGCATTCGTAAATATACCCGCCGCTTTTGGAGCGGCCTTTTCCGCTGCCCGATTCATGCTCAGAACGAAGTCATCAACCTGTTTTTGATAGCCCAGCTTTCCAAGGACGGCGGCAACTTTTTGCAGGTTGTCCGGCAATAATATTTTGATAGCGGGGTTTCCAAAATAACCGTTAACTTTTGAAACAAAACTGACAGCATTTTTTGTTCCCACCGAAAGAGCGTCCTTAAGCCCCTTCACCGTAGTAGCATCATTGGACCCCTGTTTTGCCGGTTCAGGCGCCCCGAGGCCTTTTGTAATTTCATCTAACGTTGCGGCGTAGCAAACAAATCCTGAAAAAAATATGATAACGGCAGTGACAAAAAATGTCTTTCTCATGGCGCCATTCCCCCCGCAGTATCAATAGAATTCCTAAAATAATGATACCATCAATTAGCATTGTCAACAACTCCAACACTTGAAAATCTTCTGCGTGCAAAGTGCCCTTTCCCGCGGTATAATTAAAAGAGGAGGGATAGCGGTCAGCAGCCCTCTTTCGTTGGTTGCATGAACAACAGGCAGACAAGGAGGTGTACCATGAATGTAATTACCGAGATGGCGGAGAAAAAGAGTTTTATCAAGCCGGATGAGGTAAGGACCTTTCCGAAAGGAAAATTGGAACTGGTAAAGATCGGGGGAGCGACCATAGGGCGCGCGACCTTTGAGCCAGGGTGGAAGTGGTCTACTTCCGTACAGCCTCTCGTTAAGACAAAGAGTTGTGAGGCCCCGCATTTCCAGTATCATATCTCCGGGACCCTCAAGGTCATCATGGACGACGGAACAGAGTTTGAGTGCAGGGCGGGTGATGTTTCTCTGCTTCCTGTCGGCCATGATGCCTGGGTCGTTGGGACTGAGCCTGCGGTGGTGGTGGATTTCCAGGGCATGCTCGATTACTCGAAGGCAAAATAGACTTTATACCCGGCAGCGAATGCAGCAAAGGCAAGTCCATTGCGGAATTGCCTTTGCTGTTCAATCTCCCGCCTCGGATGTTAAGGCCAGTTGCTGTTTACTGAAACCCCGTCCCTTCCAGAGCATATAGATGGCTGGATAGATAATGAGTTCGAGTATCGTCGAAGTGACTACGCCGCCGACCATCGGCGCGGCAATCCTCTTCATTACATCCGATCCGGCGCCGTGGCTGAACATTATAGGTATCAGTCCTGCAAGGATCACAGCGACGGTCATGATCTTGGGCCTGATCCTTTTCACGGCGCCATACATGACCGCGTCTTTCAGCGCCCCGGGACTCATGAGCTTCCCTTCTTTTTTCCATTTTTCGTATGCAAGTTCAAGGTAGAGGAGCATCACGACTCCCGTCTCGGCATCAAGCCCGGCAAGTGCAATGATGCCCACCCATACGGCAATACTCATGTTGTAGCCCAACAGATAAAGAAGCCAGAATGACCCTACCAGCGAAAAAGGCACGGCCAGGAGCACGATTGCAGTTTTAATAATAGACTTCGTGTTGAAATAGATTAAGACAAAGATAACAAACAGGGTGAGCGGTATAACAATCTTCAGCCTTTCACGGGTCTGTACCAGGTATTCATACTCTCCGCTCCATTCGAGACGATATCCCGCAGGTATTATAAGGGAAGCGACCTTCTTTTTGGCATCATCAACATAGCCGCCCACATCCCTGCCTGCAAAGTCTATATAGACATAAGAAGTCAGCAATCCTTCCTCGCTCTTTATAGCGGTAGGTCCCCTGACTATCTTGAGATCGGCGAGTTCCGCGAGCGGTACCTGGATAATTCCGGGCTGACCCGACGCGCCCGAAGGGGCTGCAAGTGCAGGACCCGCCATGACAGGGACGAGCACCCTTTTGATGTCTTCTATGTCGCTCCGCATGTCCCTGAAATATCGCACGTTCACGGGATACCGCTCCCTTCCTTCAACAGTGGTTGTGAGGTCCATCCCTCCGATAGCTGACTGAATAATGTCCTGTACGTCCTTGACAGTGAGACCATACCGGGCAGCCGCTTCCCGTTTGACGTCGATATCGAAGAAATAGCCGGTAGTAACACGCTCCGCATAAACGCTCCGTGTACCGGGGACATCCTGTATCCGTTTCTCGATTTCGAGGCCGATGCGCTCGATCTCCTCAAGGTTGGCTCCCAGTATCTTGATGCCTACAGGAGTCCTTATGCCTGTTGAGAGCATATCTATACGTGCCTTTATGGGCATAGTAAAGGAATTGGCTACTCCCGGTATGGTAAGGGCATCGTTCATCTCGAATTTTAGCTTTTCCACTGTCATCCCGTGTCTCCACTGCGATTCAGGCTTCAGGTTGACAACAGTCTCGAACATTTCAAGAGGGGCGGGATCAGTAGGGGTTTCGGCGCGGCCCGCCTTGCCGAATACCTGAGACACCTCAGGTATCCGCATCAGGATACGGTCCTGGAGGTTGATGAGTTTAGCTGCTTCAGATACAGAAGCAGCCGGAACTGTTACAGGCATATAAAATAACGAACCCTCATACAGGGGCGGCATGAATTCGGAACCGAGTTTGGTAAACGGGATTACAGTAACTGCCATAATGATTACTGCAATAAAGATCACGGTTTTTTTGTAGCTGAGTGCAATCCCGGCAACCGGCTCGTAAACCTTATGAAGTATGCGGCTGACCGGGTGCTTCTCCTCAGGGTAAATAGTAAAGAAATATTTGATGACAGGTATCGTACCTAACCTGTTTTCCCTGATAAAGAGCGACATAAGCACTGGAGTGAGCGTAACCGCGAGAAATGAGGAAAACAGCATTGCAAAGGTCTTTGTATAGGCCAGGGGTTTGAAGAGTCTTCCGGCCTGTTCCTGTAACGTAAACACAGGAAGGAACCCGACCGTGATAACAAGGAGCGAGAAAAAGAGGGACGGCCCTACCTCTTTGGCGGCGTCGATTATCACATCGGTCCTGTTGCAATAAAGCTCGCGGTTACACTCCCACGTCTCCATTTTTTTATGTGCATTTTCGACCATGATGATCGAGGCATCGACCATGGCCCCGATAGCAATAGCAATTCCACTCAGGCTCATGATGTTGGAGGTGACGCCAAGATAGTGCATACAGATAAATGAAATTATGATCGCCACAGGGAGAGTGAGGATCACGACCAGGGCGCTCGGCAGATGGAACAGGAATATAATGCAGACCGCGCTCACTGCAATCGAGAGCTTAATGATTTCATCTTTAAGAGTATCGATTGATCGATGGATAAGGTCCGACCGGTCATAAGTAACAACAATCTTAACACCTTTGGGAAGGCTCGGCTCAATGTCGGTCTTTAACTTCTGCTTCACCCGGTCGATTACACTTAGGACATTCTGCCCGAACCTGACGACAACTATGCCCCCCGCCACTTCGCCTTTTCCGTTGAGTTCGGCAAGTCCACGACGAATTTCAGGACCCAACTGCACACGGGCGATGTCCTTCAAAAAAACAGGGGTCCCGGAAATGCTGGCCCCTACAGGGATGTTTTCGATGTCACTAATGCTTTTAATGTAACCCTTCCCCCTGACCATATATTCAGTACCGGAGAATTCGAGCACTCTGCCCTCCACATCCTGGTTGCTTTTCCCTACCGCATCCAGCACTTTCGGCAAAGGGATGTTATAAGCCAGAAGCTTGTTGGGATCAAGGGTTATCTGGTACTGTTTCACAAAGCCGCCAACGCTCGCGACCTCTGATACGCCGGGCACGCTTTCGAGGGCGAGCTTCACATTATAATCCTGAATGGAACGCAATTCCGCCAGGTTGTGACCGCCTGTCTCGTCGACAAGGGCATATTCAAAACCCCACCCTACGCTTGTAGCATCGGGACCGAGTATAGGATTTACATCAGCGGGGATCTTGTTCTTTACGGCCTGGAGGTATTCGAGGACCCTGCTCCTTGCCCAGTAGATATCAGTGCCTTCTCTGAAAATAACGTATATAAAGGAACTGCCCAGGAATGAAAAGCCCCTCACAGCCTGCACTCCCGGGGCTGCCAGAAGCGTTGATGAGATGGGGTATGTAATCTGGTCCTCGACAAGATCGGGGCTCCTGCCGGCCCAGTCGGTATAAACAATGACCTGGGTATCGCTCAAATCCGGAATAGCATCCAGGGGAGTTTGTTTCAGTGCCCAATATCCCCAGATGATCAGTAACAAGACAAAAAGAAAGATGACAAACTTGTTCCTGGCGCTGAATTCAATTATTTTGGCGATCATTATTGGGACCCTCGTAAAAAGTCAGCAAGTAGACGGTTTCGTAAAAAGTTCATAGGCAAGGCGCGCAAATACTGAGGAATGAGGCGTACTTCATGTACGCCGCACGGGGTCCCCAAAAGCCGAAGTCTTTTGGGGTGCGAGTGACGAAGTATGCAGTGCAACGCAGCATATGGACTTTTTCCGAGACCGTCATTACTTGACGATGCCTTTCAGCTTAGCTTCGGAATCGATCAGGAAGTTCGCGGCTGATGCAACACGTTCGCCGGCCTTTAGACCCGACGTAATCTCGACCATTCCATCGGCCCTCATGCCGATGCTCACTTCGCGCGGTTCGAAATTGCCTTCTCCCTTGTCAACATAGACCACCTGGCGTTTCCCTGCATCAAGAACTGCGTCATCGGGAATAACGAGCTTGTTGCCGAGGTTGATCTTCACCTCCACATCGGTATACATCTGAGGCTTCAGCCTGTTGCCGGGATTAGGGACGATGAATCGCACCTTTGCCGAGCGTGTATCGCTGGCAATAGTGGGGTAAACATAATCGATAGTTGATGAAAACTCCTTGCCGGGGTAATAGCTGAGACTGATGAGGGCCCTGTCTCCCGTTTTTATCAGCGGAAGCTCATATTCGAATATGTCGGACAATATCCATATCCTCGAAAGATCGGCTATATCGAAGAGCTTCTCGCCAGGCATGGCCCGGTAGCCCTGAAAGGCCGTTTTCTGTACCACATAGCCGCTCACGGGACTATAGATCGTCAGGGTCCGCATAGGTTTTCCGGTCTGTGCTATCTTGTTTATCTGTTCATCAGAGATGTCCATCAACCTCAATCTCTCCCGCGCACCTTCTATTATGCCTTTGGAGTCGCTCGCAAGCATCTCCCCCACCGTGTCGTTCTTGACCGACTTGCTCTGCTTCTCCCATTTCAGGAGATTGATAAATTCCTGCTCCGTGGCCAATAGTTCAGGGCTGTAAACCTCTGCAAGCGGCTCTCCCCTGCGGACATACTTGCCCGTATAGTCCACATACAGCTTCTCGATCCACCCTTCGAATTTAGTATTGACAGTAGCGAGACGCCGCTCGTCGTATTGCACCATACCGACAGTTCTTATAATTTTCTGCATAGGCTTAACCTGCGCAACGACTGTCTTTACTCCGATAAGCTGCTGCTGCTCCGGAGTGATTTCGACGGTCGGTGCTTCCTCTTGCCCCCGCTCCGGCGAAACAGCCTGCTGCCCGGCGGGCTGCTGGGACTGTTGTGCGGGCATGTTCATGCCCGGCATGCCCGGCATCGGCTTGCCCTGATCAGATGCTGCCGCTTGGGTCTTCACAAGAGCGGGGGTTTTCTTCGAGGCTATCAGTCTGTTTCCAAAGACATAGATCAAGGCCGCCACAACGACAATACCGGCGGCAACAAAAATAACCTTTCTTTTCATTTTGAATTGTCCTCTTTTTTCATAGTAGTGCCCTTTAAAGCTGCAGCAGCCTCGATCCGCGCAATGGTTTTTTCATGCTCTGCGAACTGAGACCAGTAGGAGATTTCGTAATCTATAACCGCCTTAAGCCTTGTTATGACTGTGAGGGCGTCGACCGAGCCCGTCCTATATCCCGAAAGCGAAAGCTCGACATCCTGGCGGCTCTTCGGTACGAGGCCGTCTTTGTAAAGCGACATGAGCTTGTCAGATGCCTTGAGCGTTGCATAGTCGTCCCTGATTCCAGAAGCGAGTATGAGTCTCGCCGATTCCTTTTGGCTCCGTGCTTCGTTCAGATAAGCTTCTGCTTCGTTCACCGCCTGCCGTTGCTTCGTCCGCTGAAAAATCGGTAAATTTACAGTTGCTGTAAGACTCCACATATCTGAGAAGTCATTTCCGCGCGGGAAATAACTGCCTGTTATCGTAAAATCAGGATAATAATCCTTTTTGGCAAGCGCAACCTTTAGTTCAGCCGCATCGATCTTTTTGTCCAATGATTTCAGTTCGGGTGATTGAGCGTACGCGGCCCTGATCAACTCATCGAGCGAATAGACCAGGTCTTCGCGCGGCAGGTAGGAGGGCCTTCCGAGTGGCGCATTGGCAGGCCTCCCGACAACTGCATTCATTATGGCATCGAGCGCCTCCACTTTCTGGCTTAGCATCGTCTGTTTTTCAAGCAGTATGTATTTCTCTGTCTGCGCCATCAGAACTTCCTGCTGAGACCCTTTTCCCGAGGAATAACGGGCAAGGGCGGCATCTTCCACCTGCGTAAAAAGGTTGGTACTCTCACCTATGAGGTCAATGCTTTTATATGTGTTATACAGATCGAAATAGACCTCCTTCACCTTCGCTATTACTTTCAGGCGGAGGGCCTCAAAGTCCGCGCCCATGCTCTCCGATTCCTTTCCGGCCGCCTCTCCTCTTAAAGCGAGCTTCCCGGGAAAAGGAAAACTCTGAGCGACGGAGACTATCCCCTGGGTGTTGGCATTGTTCGGATTACCGTAAGTAAATTTTGTGAACCCTTCGTTCTGATAGCCGAGTGTGACCATAGGGTCCGGGAGGGTCTTTGCCTGCGGTATGCGATATTCTGCCGCCGATGTTCTGTAGCCTGAGGCATGAAGATCAGGACTGTTCCTGAGCGCTTCTTCGATAAGCTGCTGCAGGTTCAGGTCATCGGCCTGAACCTGCGCAGCAGCAAAAAAGAAAATTGCAAAAGCTGCAAGACAGGACAGGGCGATGGACAAGTGACTGTGCGAGATAAACTTTCCTCTTCCGTGTGTTGCGTCATCCATTACGCTGTCCTCCTCTTTCTCTACCCAAAAAGTCTTCGATTTATCGGGGAACCTCGAGCATTGTTAGCATGTTACTGGGCGTCAATGTTAAACTTGACGCTGGAAGTCTTGCCGCCTTTCGTGATTTTGACCGCGACATTCCATGAGCCTGAAGCGGACAGGTTCATTTTAGCCGTGTATGTTTGGCCGCTCAACGCAGCGTCGGTTTTGTAATTCATTGCGGCCATACCCGGCATCGCCGGCATGGAATATTCTACTTTCACCTTTGCATCGGTCACATACTTGCCGGCAGCGTCTTTTACAGCAACAGTTACATTGTTGTTACCCACAACCGGAGGGTTCTTGTCTATCGTAACCAGCACATTATATTCCCCGGCCTTTTTTGATACTTCATAATCCTTCGCATGCACGACACCCGCCACCAAAACAACTGCCAGAATTAATACCAATAATCGTTTCATAAGCACCTTCCTGATGTTTATTTACGAGGCGTCCACATTAAACCTGGCGGTCGAAGTCCTGCCGCCCCTCATTATTTTCACCGCTACGTTCCATGAGCCCGACATCGTCGGATTCATAGTAGCCGCATATTTTGTCCCACTCAATAACGCTATGGCTTTGAAATTAGCTGCAGGCATCCCCGGCATTGCCGGCATCGAATAATTTACTATCACCTTTGCATCGGTGACAGGCTTTCCGGATGTGTCTGAGATATTGATTTCCATGTTGTTATTACCGACAACCGGAGGGTTTTTGTCGAACTTGACCTGGATATTATAATCACCGGCTTTCTTTTGGACCTCAAGTCCGCTTGCATACACTGCGCCTGCCATTAAAAAAGATGACAGGATTAATACCGTGATCAAACTTCCTGCAACAATTGTTTTTCCCATAACTCCTCCTCACAACATTTCTTGATAAAGAGTATCATTTGAGTATGAAGAAAATATGAAGGGTCTTTGAAAAATAGGTCAGCTATTTATTCCCAGTCCCTAGTGTGGTGTCTCGGATATAAGATTTACGTGTCCTGTCATTCCCGTGCTTAAGAGCACCTACTGTTGGCGCTTAAAGCGCCTACTGTAGGCGAAGGCGGGAATCCAGAAAAATCAAAGGAATGGATTCCGGGTCAAGCCCGGAATGACGGTAAAACGTGTAAAGAACTGTTAGGGACAGGACACAAGATACTGCGAAGCGTCAGTATCAGTGAGATATAACAGGTCGCCCTTCCGGGGGTCTATCAATGACGCGGGAAGATTGCTGTCCCTCTTCTCCATAACGTCACGAAACACCGATGCCTTGGTCTTCCCGCTCACAAGAAATACCACCGTACGTGCATTGTTAATTACGGGGAGCGTCAGCGTGATCCGGTCATGACGGTTCTTATCAAGGACCACCGCGCCGGCAAGATGCCGCGTTTCATGAAGCGCAGCATCCCCGGGAAAAAGCGATGCGGTATGCCCGTCCGCGCCTATCCCAAGCATAACGAGATCGAATTCGGGAATGCCTTCGGCAGGCAGCATGAAAAATCCTTTTATTGTTTCCTCATACTTTCTCGCCGAAGACAGCGGGTCTGCTTCACTGGTAGATACGGCATGAATATTAGCGGAAGGGATCGGTATATGATTTAAGAGCGTCTCACTGAGCAAACGGTAATTGCTGTCAGCACTGTCTGATGGCACAAAACGCTCGTCAACAAGAAACAGATGTGTTCTGTCCCACTGCAACCGCGTTCCTTCTGCTGCGAGTCTCCGGTAAAATGGCGCCGGCGTTTCCCCGCCCGAGAGGGCTGCGGTAAAACAGCCTCTGCTTTCAATAGCGTAGCCGGAGAGTTCTCTCCACCGCTCCAGCATAAAATTTGTCATCTCATCGCCCGTCCCAAAAATCAGGACCTTGCGCGAATTTGCCATTATCTCGTTATCCAGTGACGCCCGTCCCGCTCAATCAACCGGTCCGCCGCTTCCGGACCCCAGGCGCCGGCCGCGTAATTAGGGAAATCCTCAGGAGGAGCGCTTTCCCACAGGCTGATGATCGGGTCGACGACCGCCCACATCTCCTCGACAGCATCCTGCCTCACAAAAAGCGTCAAATCCCCTTTTAGCATATCGACAAGCAACCGCTCATAAGCAGGGTGCACTGACATCTTAAATGTCTCGTGATAGTTGAAAACCATGTCCACAGGATACACCTGGTTCTCGGAATAGGGGTATTTCACACTAAACCGGAGGGAGATCTTCTCATGGGGCTGGATGGAGAGAATAAGGATATTAGGCTCCAGGATGTCGCATGTCCTCCCGAAGAGTTTGACCGGAAACTGTTTAAGCTGTATGCAGATCTCGGTAACGCGCCTGGGCATGCGCTTGCCGGTGCGGAGATAAAAGGGCACGCCCGCCCACCGGAGATTGTCTATATAGAATTTTCCGGCAAAAAAAGTCGGGATGTTTGAATCAGCGGCAACACGGTCCTCCGCCCTGTAGCCGGGCACCTCGCTGCCGTTTAATTCCCCCCGGCCATATTGTCCCCTCACTATATAGTTATGAATATAGTTCGCGTCCATCGAGTGGAAGGACCTGAATATTTTTAATTTCTCCTCGTGGATAAAATCGGCTTTAAATCCGACCGGCGGCTCCATTGCAATAAGGCCTAAAAGCTGCATTATGTGATTCTGTACGATGTCCCTCACCACCCCCGCCTGTTCATAAAATGCGCCCCTGTGCTCGATCCCGACATCTTCAGCGACAGTAATCTGCATATTGTCCACGAAATGCCGGTTCCAGATCTCGGCAAAAAGCGTATTGATAAAACGCAGGAATATAATATTCTGGACAGGGTCTTTCGCAAGGTAATGATCTATCCGGTATATCTGATCTTCATCAAAGGCCCCGGTCAAGATCTTATTAAATTCGGCTGCGGACTGACGGTCATGCCCGAAAGGTTTTTCAATAATTATTTTGGTAGTGAATACGCCCTTGCACAAGTTGTGCTTCTTTAATTGATGGACAGCCATCGGAACAACTTGAGGAGGGACTGCCATATAGTAAACAACCTGCTTGCCGCCTTTAGAGTCCGGGATTGAGATCCCGTCGGTTTTAACGCGGAGGTCTTCAATGCTCTCATCCTTATCCAACCCTCCCGAAAGAAAGAAAAGATGCCGGCTGAACTGGTCCCAGTTCTCCTCGTCAAATTCTCCTTCACCGAACTCTTTGACTGCATCCTTAAGCATGACCCTGTATTCCACGTCACTCATTTTGTTGCGGCCGAAACCGAGAATCGAGAATTTCTGATCAGGCACCACTTTGTCGCAAAAAAGGTTGAAGATCGAGGGCAGGAGTTTCCTTTTGCTCAGATCGCCCGCACCGCCGAAGATTATCATGGTAAACGGTTCAATAACGGCTTTCTCGGCCGGTATATCGCAGGTCTGAAGGAACTTGCTGTAGAGGATATCTTTATCTGTTTCCAAGAGTCACCTATGCTATAAGCTCATTCCAGTCCTTCGAGAACTTTTCCATGCCCTTGACCGTCAGATCATGCGCAATATCATATTCCTGCCAATTCTTCGAGAGATCGATATCTTTAAAGGGGATTCCTTTCAGTGAATGCTTGTAAATATAATTGGCGTCAGGCAAAGGCATGCCCTTCTGTCCCCACTCCCGCAGTATTTCATACGGGGTCGTGATGATGTCGGAGCCCAGTTTCAGCGCATAAAGAAAGTGGTCCATGCCGCGCACGCTGGCGGTCAGCACTTCAACATGGCCGTCGCCCTGCCTGAACATTTTTAAAATATTGTCGATCAAATCCATCCCGTTTTCTCCCCTGTCGTCAAGCCTGCCGATAAAAGGAGACACAAATACCTGCCCTTTTCGCGCGCCTCTCGTTGCGGCATATACAGCCGCAGCCTGCTCCTGAGTGAAGCAAAGCGTCATGTTGACGCGAAGCCCCTCTTTGACAGCCTGTTCCGCTGCCTTCAGTCCCTCCTTTGATGACGGGAACTTTATGTGTGCATTAGGTATCCAGGAAAACATCTCCCTGCCCATTGCCAGCATTTTATCTGCCGGAGTCGACAGATCCGCATAGACTTCAACAGAGACAGACCCCCGGGGTATTAGGGCAGAGATAGTTTTTACCACGCCGCGGTAAAAATCAAAGATCTCATCCTGCGTGAATTTGGAGCCGAGCCCCAGGCGCTCTTTGGCCTTTGGGTTTTTCGAGATAAGAGTGGGATTTGTCGTCTGCCCGTCGAGAAAACCCAGAGCAGAGATGACTTCCACGGTCTCCTCCGGGTCTCCACCGTCCAGAAATATTCTCGACTTAAGATTCTGCGGTTTCATAAAACCTCCTTAGGGCTTGCGAATAAATAACTTGCACATTGATGACATCTCAGATTCGGGCATCTTTGACCGGTCCTCAATCACAAAATCCTCAACGTAGCTCTGCCACGCCTCCGGTTTTGCTCATTCGGATCGGCCAAACCTACTCCGAATCTGTGCGCCTGAATATCCAAGTTATTCATTCGCAAGCCCTCACTTTTTTTATAATAGCGTCCTTTGAAATTTCTTCGTAAGCGAGCAACTCTTCCGGCTTTCCGCTTTTGGGCACCTTCCGCACCGCAAGCGAGTATATCGACGTCGGTTCACCGGCAAGGGCGCTTCTGACCGCCTCGCCGATGCCGCCTTCTTCGTGATGGTCTTCTACCGTTATGACCGCCCTGGTACCCATGATTGTCGATTTAAGGGCCTCGCTGTCAATAGGTTTTACACAGTAAAGATCTACAACGCGGATAGAAATGCCTTCTTTGACAAGTTCTTCATATGCGCCGAGCGCTTCAAAAACCGTCACGCCCGCAGCGATGACCGTGACATTATCGCTCACACTCTGCCTGAGGGTTTTGCATTTTCCGATGGGGAACTTCTCTTTGGGGCCATAGAGGATGGGGGTATTTTCTCTTGTAGTGCGTATATAGACCATACCTTTATGCCGCGCAGCCTCTTCCACCAGTTTTTCAGTGGAGACCGCATCGGAAGGATACAGTACGACACAGTTCAGCACCGACCTGAACATCGCGATGTCCTCTAGACCCATTTGGGAGGGACCGTCTTGTCCAATGGAAACCCCTGCATGGGACCCGCAGAATTTTATGTTTGACTCAGAATACTGGATCATTCTTATCTGGTCGAAAGCACGGGTAAAGAATGCCGCGAAAGTAGAGACAAAAGGAATTTTCCCCCTGCAAGCCAACCCCAATGCGGAGCCGACCATATTCTGCTCCGCAATGTACATCTCGAAAAACCGGTCGGGGCAGGCATCCTTGAATGCATCGGAATACGTTGAATTGCTCACCTCGGCATCAAGTGCCACCATGTCAGGGAATTCGGGCAGTATCCTCTTCAATGCGTTTCCGTAGGCCTTTCTTGTCGCAACAGGCTTTCCAGCTTCGTATGTGACAGGTCCGGCTTTGCCGGATGAATTCTTCACAGGGTAAAGTCCTTCAGGTTTGGCTATTTTCCCTCTCAACGAGGTATCGACTGTCCCCAGTTCCCTGAGTGCCTGGTCGAGTTGCTCCTTGCTCAATGTCTTGCCGTGCCAGCCGTTTTTGTCCTCAACAAAAGATACCCCCTTGCCTTTGATAGTCCTGGCGATTATCATCACCGGCTTGTCCCTGCTCTGCACTGCTTTGTCATAAGCAGGCAGTATCTCATCAAAGTTGTGCCCGTCTATGACAATCGTTTCCCAGCCGAATGACGCAATTCTTGATGCATACGCCTCTGTATCATGGCCATACATAGTTTCACCGCGCTGTCCCAGGCGGTTAACGTCGAGAATGCCGATAAGATTATTGAGTTTGTAATGAGCGGCCAACTGCATCGCCTCCCACTGTGACCCTTCCGCCATCTCGCTGTCGCCGAGCAGTACGTAAGTCCTATAGGTGAGCTTGTCTATATATTTGGCGTTCAGCGCCATTCCTGAGCCGATCGAGAGCCCCTGTCCCAGCGAACCGGTTGCCGCCTCAGCATAACGGAAGGTTACCGTGGGATGACCCTCCAGCGTGCTTCCGAACTTCCTGTAAGTCATCAGTTCCTCCACGCTTATTTTTCCCGCTGCGGTCCATAAGGAATAAAGGAGAGGCGAAGCATGGCCCTTGGAAAAGATCAGGCGGTCATTGTTGGGATTTTTCGGGTTTTCCGCATCGTATCTGAATAATCCGGTAAACATTAGGCCGATGAGCAAATCGGTGGCCGACAAAGAGGAAGTTGGATGGCCCGAGCCGGCCGCGGTAGTGGAAATGAGTATAAGATAGCGGACCAGCCTTGCAAGCCTGTCGAGATCAACCGCCCCTGCTTTAGCGACGGGAACGCCCTTTCCTTCATCTTTCATGTGGCACCTCACTTTACATTATGGATGGGCCGGCACCCCGTGGCGCCGAATAACATAAATTGTATCACATATTTTGAGGTTCCGTAACTTTGTCACGGCAGCCAGTTTGACAGGATTTGCAGGATATGCCATAGTAGCTACAAAGATAGCCACATGGAGGCATGCAATGAAATTCGCCAACGTCAGAGAACTTAAGAACAAGACATCCGAGATATTGAGAAACGCCGAGAAAGAGGCCGTGATTATCACATCCAACGGCAAACCCCGGGCGATAGTCACGGCGATATCAGAGGAGGACTTCGAAGATTATCTTCTTGAAAAAAGCGTTGCCCTGCAGCACACGCTCGCTGAGGCTCAGGCAGCTTACCATAACAAGGGCGGAGTGGCTTTGGAGGATTACGTGTCAAAAAGGAAAAGAAAGCGTGGTTAAGTTCCAGATCGTCCTTTCGCCGGGTGCGGGCAAAGACCTCGATAGCTTAAGCGACAGCATTTGTGAAAAGATTATCCGTGCCTTGCAGACACTTAAGGACAACCCTTTTCCGAGGGGAAAACTGATCAAAAAAATCAGAGGATCGAATTCTGATTATTACAGGCTCAGGGTGGACAAACATCGCGTGTTTTATATGCTTGAAGGAAACCGCGCCGTTATTTTACGAATTCTCAGTAAAAAAGATGTTGAACGGTTTATCAGGAAGCTTGACTGAAACCGGAGAGCCGGATTGGAGGTGACGATGGTCGAAATTATACCGATAGAAATAATTGAGAGAAAGATATTCATGATTCGAGGTCATAAGATTATGCTCGATGCCGACCTTGCGGAATTATACGGCGTTCCAACCAAGGCATTAAACCAGGCCGTAAAGCGGAATAAGGACAGATTCCCTGAAGATTTCATGTTTCAGTTGTCCGAACAGGAAAAGGCTGAGGTGGTCACAGTTTGTGACCACCTCAAGAAGCTTAAATTTTCGCCAACCTTGCCATACGCCTTCACTGAACACGGCTCGATTATGCTTGCTGCAGTACTAAATAGTCCTATTGCGGTACAAGCCAGCATCCACGTTGTCCGCGCTTTTGTAAGATTAAGGCAAATGCTTGCATCTAATGCAGAACTGGCCCGGAAATTGGCTGCGATGGAACAGAGATACGATCACCAGTTCAAGGTGGTTTTCGACGCAATACGCGGGCTTATGGCCCCTCCGGAAGTGAAAAAAAGAGAAAGACAGGTTTTAATCGGGAGAACGAGGAGTGAGCAGAAGAAGATAGTAAGTCGTGACTTTATGTCACGGGTTGAAGTTAACGACGCCTGAAGGGAAGGTGAGAGCCTCCCTCATGCGTCCACATAGAAATACGGTTTTGGAATAATTATATTATGCATAACATTGAGAGTGTTATGCTAATGACTGAGTGCTTACCATGAAAAAATTTTACGCCCACAGCCTGGAGGGGGAGCCGACTGAAGAATGGCATAGGCTTGAGGAGCACCTTAATGGTACGGCTGAACTCGCGGCATTATTCGCGGCGGAATTTGAATGCGGGGAGTGGGGGTATCTGGCGGGGCTGTGGCAGGGAGGGGGAATTGATCGCAAAGGGGTTAATCATGTTTCACAATGCAGATTATGTTGCCCATCGTAGAGAGAAAGACGGCGAAATACAGTATCTATCGGATCACCTTAAAGAAGTGTCAAAGAAAGCAGGTGAGTTTTCGTCAAAGGTAGGTTTGAGAGAGCAGGGTGAATTATTGGGGCTTCTTCACGACATCGGAAAAGCGAGTGAGGAATTTGAACATTACATTGGCTCGGCAGTTGGTCTTATTAATCCAGATGAAGATGATTATGTTGATGCAGTTGGATTGAAGGGTAAGGTTGATCATTCGAGCGCCGGAGCCCAATTCATCTACAAAGGAATTGGCCACAATAGAACGGAAGCAAAGTTTGCCGCGCAAGTCTTGTCAATGTGTATAGCCGCGCATCATTCCGGTTTGATAGATTGTATTTCTCCTGACGGCAAAAACATTTTTCTGACGCGGATGAATAAAGGCAAGAGGAAAACGCATATAGATGAGATTGTTGGAAAGCTTAGCGATCAAGCAAAAAAAATTATTAAAAGTCGGTTGCAATCTAAAGATTTTACAAACGGTATTATTGAAAGATTTAAGGCATTGAAAGCCGAGAATGATTCTAAAGAAACGCTATTTTTTAAATACGGCCTGATGCTACGATTTCTTTTTAGCAGTCTCATTGATGCTGACCGATTGAATACTGCTGATTTTGAAGAACCGGCCTTATCTAAATTACGGCATCATGGCAAGTTTGAGGATTGGGAAGTTTTAATAGACAGATTTAATAAAAAGTTGGAACGTTTTGACTCAAAAGGCATTAATGAGACACGCCAAAAAATTTCACAAGCGTGTTTCCATTTTGTGGATAGGCCGAAAGGATTGTATCAGCTGACAGTACCGACCGGTGGGGGAAAGACCTTTGCCAGCTTGAGATTTGCTTTGCATCATGCATACAAATACAAAATGGACAGAATCGTCTACGTCTTGCCATATACAACTATTATTGACCAAAATGCTAGAGAAATACGCAAAGTTTTAGAAGAAGAGAACAAGAGCGGCAAGTATTCGAACCGTATTGTATTGGAACACCACTCTAATATAATGCCCGAGCAAGAAACGGCAAGACAAAAAGTGCTTTCCGAGAATTGGGACGCGCCTGTTGTGCTTACAACCAATGTGCAGGTTCTGGAGGCTTTGTTTGGTTCCGGGACGCGTGGCGCGCGAAGAATGCATCAGCTTGCGAATACAGTGATTATTTTTGATGAAGTTCAAACATTGCCGATAAAATGTGTGCACTTGTTCAATGTGGCCGTAAATTTTTTGGTAAATAATTGCGGGTCATCAGTTGTTCTCTGTACGGCAACTCAGCCGCTTTTGGATAAGATCGAACCGCGTTCAAGGGCATTGCCCATTACCGCGGAACAGCAAATGGTACCCAATGCGCGACAATTATTCGATGAGCTAAAGCGCGTTGAAGTTTATGACAAAACGAAAACCGCGGGATGGACAAACGATGAGATAAAAGAGCTGGCGGGTCATCAGGTAGCAAAATCGTGCAGCGTTTTAGTTGTGACGAATAGTAAAACATCGGCGCGAGAGATTTATCATCAATGCACGCAGTTAAGAAATATAGACGCATACCACTTAAGCACCCATATGTGTCCGGCTCACCGTATGGCGGTGCTGGATCAGGTTAAAGCCTGTTTGCATCCTAATCCGAAGAAGCCGGTTATTTGCGTCAGCACTCAGCTTATTGAAGCCGGCGTCGATATTTCTTTTGGTTCTGTTATTCGTTATCTTGCAGGGCTTGATTCTATGGCTCAGGCAGCTGGCAGATGCAATCGCCATAACGAGCAATATCCGGCGTTGGGCGAGGTATACATAATTAATCCTGTGGAAGAAAGTATAGATGGGATTGAGGATATCAGAATAGGTAAAGAGAAGGCCGAGCGACTGCTGGCTGAATATAAAGATAATCCGGAAAGATTTAGGAATAACAGAATAAGCCCGGAGGCAATGGAGCAGTATTATCAGTATTATTTTTATCAACGGGCGAACGAGATGAATTATCCAGTCAATTCCAGGTCCGCCGTTGGGCGTGAGGACAATTTATTCAATTTGCTTTCGGTAAATAAGGCTTCTATAGAAGAGTATACGCGCATTAAAGAAAAAGCACCTGAAATACCATTGAGGCAAGCTTTCATGTCTGCTGCTAAGTCTTTTGAAGTAATAGAAACAGTCGCCAGAGGTATTATTGTGCCATATGGGAAAGAAGGCAATGACCTAATCAGTCAACTTTGTTCCGTGATGGAAATTGATAGGCAGTACAAATTGCTTCGACGGGCTCAGCGATATTCCGTTAATATTTTTCCAAATGTTCTTGAAAAATTACAAAAGCAGGGAGCAATACATGAAGCACAGTTGGGATCTGGTGTTTTGTATCTCGATGGGAGATATTACAGTGATGAATTCGGGTTGAGCGAGATACCGGTTAAAGATATGGATTTGTTGAATGCTTGATCAAAAGGAGGCGTTAATGGAAAAAGAAAATAGGGTGGAATTCAAGGTCGAAGGCAGATATGCCCTTTTTACTGATCCGCTGACAAAAATTGGTGGTGAGAAATGTTCTTATCACATCCCCACCTATGAAGCGTTGAAGGGCGTATTGAGTTCAGTTTATTGGAAGCCCACAATCGTTTGGGTTATCGACCGTGTCAGGATAATGAAACGCATACGAACGCAGACGCGCAGTGCAAAACCCATTGAGTATGGCGGCGGTAATTCTCTTGCAATCTATACCTACCTTGCCGATGTAGAGTATCAAGTTCAGGCACACTTTGAGTGGAACATGTCTCGTGACGATATGGCGCAAGACAGGAATGAGAATAAACATTATTATGTTGCCCATCGGATGATAGAAAAGGGTGGAAGAAGAGATGTTTTCCTAGGTGCCCGTGAATGTCAGGGGTATGTCGAACCTTGCGGGTTCGGAGCAGGAAAGGGCGATTACGATGGTTACGGCGAAATAGCGTTCGACCTGATGTTTCACGGTTTCGATTATCCTGATGAGAAAGAAAAAGATAAGTTTTCTGCACGGTTTTGGCGTCCGACGATGGTTAATGGAGAAGTCAACTTCATACGTCCAGAGGATTGCACAATCAGGAAATATGTGCGGCCAATGAAGGCACAGCCTCCGGCATCTGTCGGGTTGGAAGAAGATTCATTGCGGGATATTTTGGCGGAAGGGGGTTTATTAAAGTGAGCTGGATACACAAATTGTATGAAACATACGAGAATTGTTCTTCAATGGTTGGGAAGGTTACCTCTAATAAAGAAGTTCCTCTCCTCCCGATTTGCCACACGACGCAGAAGGCGCAGATAGAGATTGTTATTGATCATCAAGGGAATTTTAAGAGGGCCAGAATTGTGCCCAAAGATGATGCGAGAACGATTATTCCATGCACAGAGAGTTCAGGCGGTCGAACGAGCGGCGAGTCCCCGCATCCTTTGTGCGATAAGTTGCAGTATGTGGCAAAAGATTATGCTGAGTATGGTGGAAACAAGGATTCATATTTTGCAAATTACAAAGCGGAGCTTGAGAAATGGTGCATGTCGCAGTACAAGCATCCAAAAGCACTTGCAGTATTTGAGTACATAAGAAGGGGGCGAGTTGTCAGAGATTTGATTGAGGATGAGAAGTTATTCATAGATGAGAATAGAAATTTAATCGAAAAGCCTGAAAAGAAAAACAAGGATGTCCCAGATATTTTCAAGGTACTGAAGGATCAGTCCGAAGCTTTTATCCGTTGGGAAGTCGAGATGCCCGAGGACAACTGTTCAAAAGTGTGGGAAGATAAAACTGTTTGGGATAGTTGGATAAAGTATTATTCAAATGCAAAACAGATCAAGACCTTGTGCTATGTTACAGGAACTGAACTCTTCGTTGCGGAACAACATCCCGCCAAACTGCGGAATGATGGCGATAAAGCAAAATTAATTTCATCAAATGACTTATCAGGATTCACGTTTCGCGGTAGATTTGGTAATTCGCAGCAAGCGTGTGGAGTCGGATTTGAGGTCACTCAAAAGGCGCACAGTGCGCTACGCTGGCTTATAAGCAGGCAAGGGTATCGAAGTGGAGATCAGGCTATTGTCGCATGGGCTACATCGGGCAAGGAAATTCCTGACCCCCTTGCCGATCCATTGTCAGTTCTCGGAGAAGAGGAATTGGCGAGTGATGATTCAGATATTGTTTCAACCGGTCAAAATATCGCTCTCAAGTTCAACAAAAAAATAGCAGGATATAAGGCCGATTTGGGCGACACAAGCGGTATAGTGGTAATAGGGCTTGACTCGGCAACGCCCGGTCGTATGGCCATAACTTTTTATCGGGAGTTAACTGGCGCAGATTTCTTGAAAAGAATTGAGCAATGGCACGAAACCTGTGCATGGGTTCATGACTATCGTTCTATCGAAGACAAGAATAATAAGAAAGCAAAAAGAAGGTACCTGAGATTTATAGGTGCTGCTGCACCGCGAGACATTGCTGAAGCGGCGTATGGGAGCAAGGGTGACGATAAGTTGAAGAAAGCAACGGTTGAACGTCTTTTGCCTTGCATTGTTGACGGCCGGCAGATTCCTCGGGATATTGTTGATTCAGCAGTCCATCGAGCAAGTAATCGGGCAGGCATGGGGGGCTGGGAATGGAATAAATCCCTAAGCATCGCCTGCGCACTTTATAGAAAATTTAACGAAAAGGAGGAGTATAGTATGGCGTTAGACGAGAGTCGTACAACAAGGGATTATTTATATGGGCGGTTGTTGGCGGCCGCGGACTGTTTGGAAGGCCATGCGCTTTTTACGGCTAAAGAAAAAAGAGAAACAAATGCTTCACGGTTGATGCAGCGTTTTGCAGATCACCCCTGTAGTACGTGGAGGACAATAGAGTTATCATTGGCTCCATATAAGGCAAGACTGGGCGGAAGAGCAAAAAAATATAATGATGTTATGGATAAAGTGCATGGTTTGTTTGATTTGTCTGAAGATTATACCAGAGATAAGGCATTGAGCGGTGAGTTTTTGCTTGGCTATCATTGTCAGCGAGAAGCTCTCAAATTTAAAAGCAGCGCTAATACAAATGATAACGAAACAGAGTCAGCAACAGAACCTATTGAATAAAAGGAGGATATTTTTATGGAAACGTTGCGGAATAAAATTGATTTCGCGGTTATTTTTAGCGTAAAAGGGGCGAATCCTAATGGTGACCCTTTAAACGGCAATCGTCCTCGAACGAATTACGATGGCTTAGGAGAGTTGTCCGATGTTTGCATTAAGCGCAAAATCAGAAATCGCTTGATGGAAGCTGGCCATAATATATTTGTTCAGTCCGACGACAATAGGATGGATGGCGACGAGTATAGAAGCTTGCGTGAAAGAGCGGAGAAAGAATTAAAAAGCAAGCCCGAAGATCGGAAAACTTATAGTAAAGAGGCCTGCACAAAATGGATTGATGTCAGGACATTCGGGCAAGTCTTCGCATATAAGGGCAAGAAAAACGAGAAGTCAAAAAAAGGCAAAGAAATAAAAGAAGAGCAGGAAGAAAAAGCCGATGATTCGGGCGTTTCCATTGGAATTCGAGGGCCGGTTTCCATTCACTCGGCATTTAGTGTTACGCCGGTAAGTGTGTCCAGCATCCAGATTACCAAAAGTGTAAGCGGCGAAGGAGATGGGACGAAGAAAGCTTCAGATACCATGGGAATGAAACATCGCGTTGATCATGGAGTATATGTGACATACGGTGCCATAAATCCCCAGCTTGCAGCAAGAACTTGGTTTGCGGATGATGATGCGAAAGCCATAAAAAGCGCGATAGAACACTTGTTTGACAACGATGCGTCGTCCTCGCGGCCCGAAGGCAGTATGGAAGTAGTCGCAGTGTTCTGGTGGCAGCACAATGTCAAGCACGGACAATACTCTTCTGCGGTGGTTCACCGGTCGCTGATCGTTGATCTTAAAGATAGGATAACTGATCCTAAGAAGATTGAGGATTATTCAATCAAGCTCAAGAGTCTTTCTGGATTGGAGCCGGAAATATTTAATCCTAACGATGTTGAAATTGCGAAGATTTAATGTATTGCGCAAAACAAGAGTAAACCTTGCGTGACTTTTGCGATTACTCGGTTGTAGCGCCGTCTCAGGCTGATATGCCGGACGGTGTGACTGTAGATGCAAAGTTGTGAGTATAACCATAACCACCAAAAAGAATCGGTGTCTTAGTGCTGGCTGTTGCAGGTGAGTCAAGGATAACAACAGATAGGGAGACCATATGACGGAAACACATTTAGCGGTTTTCAAGGGAAGGCAGATTAGGCGGAAGCTCCTCAACAATGAATGGTGGTTTTCCGTAATCGATGCTATTGAAGCGCTGACCGGCACGGAACGACCGAGGAAGTACTGGAACGATTTGAAAAGCAAGTTGACGTCAGAAGGCTATTTTGAAGTGTCCGAAAAAATCGGACAGTTGAAAATGCCGGCGCCTGACGGAAAAATGAGAGAAACCGACTGCGCGAACACGGAAACGATGTTCCGCATTATCCAGTCTATCCCCTCTCCCAAGGCCGAGCCCTTCAAGCGCTGGCTGGCAAAGGTAGGCTATGAGCGGGCGCAGGAGATCGAAAACCCGGAACTGGCAACTAAGAGAACGCGCGAGATTTACAAGGCAAAGGGCTATTCCGATGACTGGATCGAAAAGCGCATGAGAGGCATTGCCATTCGTGAAGAACTGACTGACGAATGGAAAAAGCGTGAAGTTAAAGAGAAAAAAGAATATGAGATTCTCACCGCTGAAATCGCAAAGGCCGCCTTGGTATTACGCCGGGCAAACACAAGGAGATAAAGGGCCTGAAGCGTGAGAATTTGCGTGACCACATGACCGATCTGGAGTTGATCTTCTCCATGCTCGGGGAGGCGGCAACAACTGAGATAACACGGGTTCATGATGCAAAGGGATTTGATGGGAGCAAACACTCTGCGCGCAAAGGCGGAGAAGTGGCAGGCAAAGCAAGAAAAGACCTTGAAAAAAAGACAGGCAAAAAGGTGGTGTCTTCCGAGAACTATTTGACCGAACCTGAGAGTCTGAGAAAGTTGGAGCGGAAATGAGACATCCCGGAGAAGAAATGAGGAGGCTGCGCAAGAAATGACGGTTGATCGTTCTGATGACCTTGTCATGCTCTCCGCCCTTCAGCATTACGTCTACTGCCCCCGCCAGTGTGCGCTCATACACATTGAGCAGGCATGGAGCGAGAACAGATTCACGGCTGAAGGAAGGATTATGCATGATAAGGTTGACACGGCGGACCGGGAATCGAGGGGGAATGTCCGCATCGAGTACGGCGTGTCTATGCGCTCGCTAAGGCTGGGGCTTATAGGCAAAGCTGATGTAGTTGAGTTTCATAAACGGGGAAACAGATGGATGCCTTTTCCCGTAGAATATAAGCGGGGTAAACCCAAGATAGATGATTGCGATAAGGTCCAGCTTTGCGCGCAGGCGATCTGTCTCGAAGAAATGCTGAACGTAGAAATACCCGAAGGGGCGCTTTTTTATGGGCAAACAAGACGAAGGGAGGATGTATTTTTTGACAGAGAGTTGCGAATGGAAACAGAAGATGCTGCCCGAAAGGTGCATGAGCTCATTGACACGGGAATCACTCCGAAACATGAATACTCTAAAAAGTGCAAGAAATGTTCTTTATACGAACTGTGCATGCCGAAAACTTGTTGCAAGACTGCGGCGACAGAGAATTATATTTCAGGGTATATTAAGGAATTGGACGGATAAAAATGGGTATTTCGAAACAACATTTCGTAAATCTTTATGTATAATTGAGATACAATGAAAGAGATTGAAGTTATTCCTATAGCTGCTAAAAAGGCAGAAAAAAGGGGTATTAAAAGAGAAATAATTGAGGGTACTGTATCACATCCCATGCAAGTTGTGGACGGCTATGGCGGAAGAAGGGTCGCTCAAAGCAAGATCATCATGGAAGAAAAGGAATATCTTTTAAGAGTTGTTTATGAAGAAACCGAAGACAAGAATATTGTCATAACGACTTATCTGACGTCTCAAGTCAGCCGATACTGGAAAGGAGAAGAATAGATGAAGATAGAATATGACCCTGCTCACGATATCATGAATATCGAGTTTTTAAGCGATGAAAAAATTGTCGATTCTGTCGAACTTGATGGCATTATTATTGACTATTCAAAGGAGAGAAGGATTGTTGCCATCGAAATACTTGACGCGGGAAAAAGAACAACAAAGAATCCGCTCGACCTGATTGACCTTTCGATTGTCAAAGAAAAGGCAGTTGCGTAAGACAAGGTGAGGAGTTGGTATAGTTTTTCATCTGCAGTGGAGGCGGAATGAAAAAACTTCTAAATACGCTCTTCGTTACAACGCAGGGAGCGTATCTTGCAAAAGAAGGAGAAACGGTTGTTGTAAAAATCAACGGAGAAATTATGGTACGTCTGCCGGTTCACACACTTGGCGGGATTGTCTGCTTCGGCCAGGTTTCGTGCAGTCCGTACCTGATGGGATTCTGCGCTGAGAATGGCGTGGCAATAAGTTTTCTCACGGAGAACGGCAGTTTTCTCGCAAAGGTGCAGGGGCCTGTGTCGGGCAACGTGCTTCTCAGACGCGAACAGTACCGCCGGGCCGATGACCTGAAAGCATCTGCATTCATAGCATGCGCCATACTGACCGGCAAAATAGCAAACTGCCGGACAGTGCTCCAGAGGGCGCTGAGAGACCATTCGGCAAAGATCGATTGTGAGGCCCTTGCAGCTGCTTCGCAGTCACTTGTGAATTCTTTGAGAAGATTGCAATGTGAATTGCCCCTTGAAGTTGTGCGCGGAATAGAAGGCGATTCTGCGAACTGTTACTTTGAGGTGTTTGAGAATCTGATAACGTCCCAAAAGGATGACTTTACATTTTGTGATCGCAACCGACGGCCCCCATTGGACAACGTGAACTGCCTGCTTTCGTTTCTTTATACGCTCCTGATGCATGATGTGCGTTCGGCGCTCGAATCTGTAGGGCTCGACCCGGCGGTCGGTTTTTTGCACAGGGACCGTCCGGGCCGATATAGCCTTGCGCTTGACCTTATGGAAGAGTTCCGCCCGTTTCTGGCCGACCGGCTTACGCTTTCTCTGATCAATCTCGGGCAGGTGGAGGCAAAGGGATTCAAGAAGAAGGAATCGGGGGCGGTATGGATGGATGATGATACAAGAAAGACAGTCCTTATCGCATATCAGAAGCGCAAGCAGGAGGAGATAGAGCACCCCTTTCTTAAAGAGAAGGTGGCAGTAGGCCTTCTTCCTTATGCACAGGCGCTGCTGATGGCGCGTTATTTGAGAGGAGATATCGACAATTATCCGCCGTTTATCTGGAAGTGATGAGGATGCGTTATGTTTGTACTTGTTAGTTATGATGTGGCAAGCGACGGCAAGGCAGGACAGAAGCGTTTGCGACGGGTGGCGCGCGCATGCAAAGATTTTGGTCAGAGGGTCCAATATTCCGTGTTCGAATGTATTGTTGATCCGGCGCAGTGGACTAAGCTGAAAGAAAGGCTGATTTCGGAGATCGATCCTGAAAAAGACAGCCTGAGATTTTATTATCTCGGTTCCAATTGGCAGCATCGCGTCGAACACATCGGGGCCAAAGCGGCACTTGATCAGGAAGGGCCGTTGATTGTATGAGATGCAGTTGCGAACCCCAAGCTCACATGATTTTCTCCGAAGGTTCGCGAGGCATGATAGAGGCTTATAGAACATAGAGTTTTGCAAATTGCTCTTTGACAACGGTATGTTGACGGGGGAAAAAAGATACGTTCGCAAATAACAAGCAGATTTTCCTTTAAATTTAGTTAGTTCCATCGCAACTGTCGCGCCCCGCGCGGGGCGCGTGGATTGAAACAAAGACTCTGACCAGCGCTATTATTACGTCCCGTGTCGCGCCCCGCGCGGGGCGCGTGGATTGAAACCCATGACATATTAAAGGACCTGCCGAAGGACGGGTCGCGCCCCGCGCGGGGCGCGTGGATTGAAACGAGCAGAACCAGCGGCTTATTAAAGTCATGGGTAGTCGCGCCCCGCGCGGGGCGCGTGGATTGAAACACCTGAGCAACGGCAGCGTAAGCGTGGCCTGGGCGTCGCGCCCCGCGCGGGGCGCGTGGATTGAAACTCGCTCGACGAGACCGAAGCCTTCTTCGACCGAGCGTCGCGCCCCGCGCGGGGCGCGTGGATTGAAACCAAACTGCTCGTCGCGCTCGGCATAACCACGGCAGTCGCGCCCCGCGCGGGGCGCGTGGATTGAAACTCTATAGCTGCCTGAGAATACCCCATGGGAATTGGTCGCGCCCCGCGCGGGGCGCGTGGATTGAAACAGTAATCAAGCTTTTGAAATAGGAGGAAGGGCCAAGTCGCGCCCCGCGCGGGGCGCGTGGATTGAAACTCTGGCCCTTGCGGATATAAAGCGCAAGCCTGTCTGTCGCGCCCCGCGCGGGGCGCGTGGATTGAAACAGGACAGGCAGGCACACGGATTCAAGTGGCAAAGTCGCGCCCCGCGCGGGGCGCGTGGATTGAAACAAAGCACACCTTGTACTTCGGCATGGCATCCGCGTCGCGCCCCGCGCGGGGCGCGTGGATTGAAACCTGAACCTGCTGCTGGACATCGCACAGGAGAACAGTCGCGCCCCGCGCGGGGCGCGTGGATTGAAACACATCAGCGGAGAAGGCTACGGCGCGCTGGCCGACGTCGCGCCCCGCGCGGGGCGCGTGGATTGAAACAATATCCCTGACAGTCCTCCCATGCCTTTTAAAGGTCGCGCCCCGCGCGGGGCGCGTGGATTGAAACATCTTTCTTGCTTCATGCCCTCTCGTAATAAAAGTCGCGCCCCGCGCGGGGCGCGTGGATTGAAACCTCTCTCCGGGGTCCGCTACAGTGACCGGCATAAGTCGCGCCCCGCGCGGGGCGCGTGGATTGAAACATCTCCTATATTAATTTTCCCGCCCATGCCGCCTCCGGTCGCGCCCCGCGCGGGGCGCGTGGATTGAAACTTATCTCAAGCAGGGAGTAGTGTTGGGCAGGCTGTCGCGCCCCGCGCGGGGCGCGTGGATTGAAACATCATCAATGTCGTCCTCATACATCTGCAACGCCGTCGCGCCCCGCGCGGGGCGCGTGGATTGAAACTTGATGTTGATCTCTACTACCGTGCCATCCCTGAGTCGCGCCCCGCGCGGGGCGCGTGGATTGAAACCAGCCCATGCCGCCTCCGTGCAATCCAGTGAACCGTCGCGCCCCGCGCGGGGCGCGTGGATTGAAACAAAATCAATCGTGGCACGATTATTGCTTTTTTATAGTCGCGCCCCGCGCGGGGCGCGTGGATTGAAACACCGATACCGCGACAACTGCCACCAATGTCGTAAAGTCGCGCCCCGCGCGGGGCGCGTGGATTGAAACCCGTGAGCGTCTCCAAGCCCTCGGGGTTCTACACGTCGCGCCCCGCGCGGGGCGCGTGGATTGAAACATGGAAGTCCCGGCAACCCTCGCAGCCGACTGGGTCGCGCCCCGCGCGGGGCGCGTGGATTGAAACAAGCGGTACCGCAGGTGTCCCAGACACTTTTGACGTCGCGCCCCGCGCGGGGCGCGTGGATTGAAACTTTAACGAGGTGCGCGAGACCGAGATGCTCAGGGAGTCGCGCCCCGCGCGGGGCGCGTGGATTGAAACGCCTTTGTGGGGATGATGAGCCCGCAGGCGCTCGGTCGCGCCCCGCGCGGGGCGCGTGGATTGAAACTACAACTGATTGGATTATGGCCCGTATCATGACGTCGCGCCCCGCGCGGGGCGCGTGGATTGAAACATCGCCCCTGCCTCCATAGCCGACAGGCTGTCCGTCGCGCCCCGCGCGGGGCGCGTGGATTGAAACCTTAACATACTGATCTCCTCGTTAAACAGCCTGGTGTCGCGCCCCGCGCGGGGCGCGTGGATTGAAACTTTATGCTCTTCGCCCCCAGGCCGTTGACGTTGGTCGCGCCCCGCGCGGGGCGCGTGGATTGAAACTTTTAACCTATCACCGTAACCCTCAGCCGCATGAGTCGCGCCCCGCGCGGGGCGCGTGGATTGAAACACATATACGTCTGTGCCAAGCCAGGAAGTAGGGGTCGCGCCCCGCGCGGGGCGCGTGGATTGAAACGTGCTCAGGATTGGACTGCGTTGCCGCCAGTTCGTCGCGCCCCGCGCGGGGCGCGTGGATTGAAACGACGAGCTGCTGAACGATATCCTCACCGATTACAAGTCGCGCCCCGCGCGGGGCGCGTGGATTGAAACAGGTCGATGAGCTGGTATGCGGCCCTGTCGAATTGTCGCGCCCCGCGCGGGGCGCGTGGATTGAAACGGAGGACCTCTCCATCTATCACCTGTACGCCAGGCGTCGCGCCCCGCGCGGGGCGTGCGGATCGAAACAGGCTCTCTCTATCCTAATGCCTTATCCTGTGTTGCGTGTGGAGGAGTCGTGTCTAAGAACGAGATGCCGAAGTATATTGTAAAAAGAGACGCACGCAAAGGCCGGTCCACAAGAGGAAGCTGACAAGGATGGGGCGTTCTATATGATGGGTCAAGGGCCAAGCAAGAAAAAGGGCGCCGAGGGCTGCAAGCGCGGCGCCTGCAACAAAGAGCACGGCGAAAAAGACATGTCGCGCATGAAAGTATTTAATGAAAGTGTAGGAAAGGCCTATGCCCAGCGCTATGCCTATGTAGGAGGCAGCAATGTCTGACACCATGAAGCTTACCCTTCGGCTTACAGCGATAGATATGTTATCGAGAATCCTTTCGACCGCTCGCCAGCATATTCAAAGTTTAGGACAGTCGGGCAAAAAAGTCCAGCAGCATTTAAAGGGGCTAATGTCCGCATATGGATATCCTGGGCGCAGAAGGACACGTTGAAAGAAAGTTGTGTATAATTGGCTTAACAACAACCAGGCGTTCACAATGTCGATCGCAGACATAAAAGAGCACTACGAATTTTACAGAGAGAGGTACACAAGATGGCTAAGACAAACCAACAATAAAAGAGATCGTCGCTTTCATTAAAAAAGAAGGCGGACAGGAAATAACCGAAGAAGATAAAAAAACTGACTGGTATAAGTTCGCCAGTAAAAAGCCGTCCTGCTTTAAAAGCAAAATAGTCCACAAGCGCGCAGTATAGCACCCCGGCACCGGGGAAAATTAATAATGATATCTTAGCTGAGCTATAAGAATAGCATCTTCTGAAGGCCTATACACAATCCTATGCTCATCGTTGATGCGGCGGGACCAATAGCCCGATAGCCCGTGCTTAAGAGGTTCCGGTTTGCCGGATCCGGAGAAAGGGTCACGCATAATTTCATTGATAAGGCGGTTTATGCGTTTCAAAACTTGCCGGTCGGTTTGCTGCCAATACTGATAATCTTCCCATGCATGCTCCGCAAATATCAGCTTCACTTGGCAAGCATGTGTTCAGCACCGCCTCCACGTTCCAATTCGGCGATGGATTCGAGCAGCCGCCTGGCATTCGCCGGAACGCGCAGGAGATATGCGGTTTCTTCGAGGGCTTTGTAATCCTCGAGAGATAGCATGACCACTGAGTCCTCTTTTTGCCGGGTTATAATGACAGGATCGTGGTTTTCGCACACCTTCTTCATTGTCGAAGCGAGTCGTATACGGGCCTTCGAATACGTTATGCTGTCCATATTATTATTAACTCCTTGGCTTCATTATTGTACAACTTATTGTACAATATCTGACGAAATTATGCAATTATCTTGACCGGATTCAATCACTTTTGGAGGAGGCTGCTGCGAAGTTGTTCGAGAAGATCGGACAACTTGACGACGCCGATTGCCGGGGATTAGCACATATTGAAAGGAATGAGAGTTCACTAAAATCATAATTTGCTTCGGGGCGCTTTGTATTCCTCTCTTAATTGAATTATAATTCCCTCAATATGGCCGGTGCAGTAATTACTAAGGAGTTCATGACATTGTGCGTCATTGCCGTCCCCGATAACGGCGTTTGAGGGCAGGCTCCGGCGGGAATCCAGAAGGCCGCGGCACTGGATGCCCGATTAAGAACTTCGGGCATGACAGATTACGATATACGTGCCTTAACTTATGATTTTATTAGTATATGTCCATGCTTGCAATAAGAGGTGATAGATGTACATAGTCATGATCACTCCGGAATGCGCCCCTGCCGCAAAAGTGGGCGGCCTCGCGGACGTTGTTTACGGTCTCTGCCACGAGCTCGAGATCCGGGGAAATGATGTCGAGATCATACTGCCGAAATACGACTGCATGCGGTATGATCAGATCTACGGGCTGGGGATGGCCTATAACGACCTATGGGTCCCTTTTTATGAGGGGTGGGTGCATTGCTCCGTATTTTTCGGTTTCGTCCACGGAAGAAAATGTTTTTTCATTGAACCACATTCGGATAAGAACTTCTTTAACAGGGGCATTTTTTATGGCCACAGGGATGATCCCGAGCGGTTCGCTTTTTTCTGCAGGGCGGCACTTGAGTTTATGCTCAAGTCGAACAGGCATCCCGACATAATCCACTGTCACGACTGGCAGACCGGGATCGTGCCGGTGCTTCTCTCTGACATATACAAGGGTTATGGTATGACCCATCCGCGCGTCTGTTATACCCTGCACAACCTCAAGCATCAGGGAGTGACAGGGCAGTTTATATTGCGTGCAGTCGGGCTCAACAGGCCCGATCATTATCTTCATCCTGACCGGCTCATGGACAACTTCAATCATTCCGCCGTGAACCTCATGAAGGCCGGCATCGTCTATTCGAACTTTGTGACTACCGTGTCTCCCAGCTACGCAGGGGAGATCAGGCATTCGGAACTGTCTTACGGACTCGGTCATACACTTTATGTCCATGGTCAGAAGTTCGGCGGCATACTGAACGGCATTGACTATGACGTATGGAACCCCGAAATCGACCGGTATATTCCATACCGTTATAACATCGATACTATCCAGGACAAATACAGGAACAAAGAGGCGCTTTGCCACAGGCTTCTCCTCCGGCAGGTTTATAAGCCCATCGTGTCATACATAGGCAGACTGGACCATCAAAAAGGGGTAGGCCTGATAAGGGATGCAATATTCTATTCCGTGTCAAACGGATGCCAGTTCGTCCTTCTTGGTTCGAGCCCGGACGGCGGGATCAACAATGATTTTCTTCATCTCAAGCAGCGACTGAACGACAACCCCGACTGCCACATAGAGGTCGGATTTAACGAGGAACTCTCGCATCTGATATATGCGGGGGCAGATATAATAATTGTCCCCAGCCTCTTCGAGCCCTGCGGGCTTACCCAGATGATAGCCCTGAAATACGGGACAGTGCCTGTAGTCCGGGCGACCGGAGGATTGCAGGACACAGTCTTTGATGCCGACTACAGCCATAGGCCCTATCACGAGCGTAACGGATATCTGTTCAACGATTTCAATTTCAAGGGGATTGAGTCGGCCCTGGCGCGCGCAATCGGCATGTGGTATTCCTACCCTAAGCACTTCAGGGAACTTATGGTAAACGGCATGCGCTATGATTTTTCATGGAACAGCCCCGCATATCACTATCTGAATATCTACGAACATATCAGGGACAAGTGAGGGTTTTGTTTGGAGAGCTGTTGCCCCTGATTCAACGTCAAACCACAGCCAACAGTAGGGGCCTTAAGCCAGGACATAGAGAAACTCATGGATTTAAGAAGACATAACATCAGACAGGGCTTTCATCTCTGTGCACTCTTCGGTGAAAGTGCAGTTTTGTCTCTTTTTCTCATAGGCCTTGAGAGCACAGAGAAAAACTCTGTGTTCTCGCTTAGAAGCGCCTACTTTTGGCCGTGGTCGCTGTTTTCAGGTTGTGGATTATGGTTACCTCAAGCGCGTGAAGCGCATATTTTATCGTCTTTTACAAAGAACGAGAGATTCTGCCCTCCCTTCGTGAAACAATAGCTGCAGTTCTCGATAGTAATCCTGACATTGGGGTGAACGATACCCGGGATGAAGACCCTCCTTTTCATCATCAGGCGTGCTATGTCATCCTTCAGTTCTGTTTTCCTGGAAAGGGTCAGCGCCAGCTCTTTTTCGGCTTCCTTATACTGTTTGAGTTTCCGGGCACATTCAGCCTTCTTCTCCAGGGACACCTGTTCTATCCGGCTTCCGATCCTGTCGAGAAGGTCTACGACTTCCTGCAGCGAATTCATTTCCTCCTTCAGTTTGAGAATTTGGTTATCGGTCTTTAGCAGGTCCCGAAAAGGAACAATGCATTCGCTTGATTTGATTACAAGCAGGCACTGCTCCCTTTGTTCATTGCCGCACTCGTGGACCATTATCATTGACTCAGAATATAATTGGGAACGGACCACAGAGGATACAGCGTTTATGTCGCCGCCGGCCGCTATAGAGCTGTCGGCAACACGCCCGTTCAACGTGACTTTCCCCGACGCCTTGATATCCGCGCCTGTGACGTCAAAGGCCGCGGTAATGTTCCGATCGGATACGATCCTTGCCGGATTAAGCCCGCTTCCTTTAACTGTTCCCCTGAGGGAGATCGATCCATTCCTGGATGTGATTCTGCAGCCGCGCTCAACGCTCCCCGACACAGTGATATCCCTGCCGGCCTCGATCTTTCTGTTTTCGGGAATATCGCACAGGATGGATATGCTTCCGCCAAAGCCGATGTCCCTGGAGACCCGGCAGACATCAATGGTTTCGTCGGACGACCCCTGAAATTCTTCGGGCAATGCCACATAGACCCAGCCGGAGTGGCGGTTCTGCAAGCGTTGAATCAAATCCTTGTTTAGGACGACTCCCTTGCACGCGATTGGAAAAGATATGCCGGCATCAGCATCAAAGATATCATCGGCAAGAATCATCCCCTGCGTCAGTTTGTTTACCTGTATCCTTCTCACCTCTATCCCTGCCTGTTTTCAGGCGTTCCCGGGGGCGGATTCAAGAGCACATGATCCGACAAAAGATCAAAAATGTCCCTGATTTTCTCCATGTTTTCCATAAAAGCTTCCAGGACATGGAGATCAAAGTGAGTTCCACTGTTCTCTTCTAAAACTTTTATAGCATCTTCGAAGGTCCATGGCTCCTTATACGGTCTCCTGGATGTCAGGACATCAAAGACATCCACAACTGCGGTTATTCTTCCTTTAAGCGGTATATTATCTCCCTTGAGACCGTAAGGATATCCGCTCCCGTCGTATTTTTCGTGATGCGAGAGAGCAATGATCGCTGCGGCATTTATATAGGGGCTCGACCTGTCCTTCATTATCTCATAACCGATAGTGGTATGGTTCTTTACAATCTCGAACTCTACGCTGGTCAGCCTTTCGGGTTTGAGAAGGATAGAATCTGAAATACCGATCTTGCCCACGTCATGGAGCGGCGCCGCATGGAAGATCAAGTCCTGCATTCTATCGTCAAGGCCAAGGCCCTGGGCCACGATACGCGAGTATTGCCCCATACGGAGTGTATGATTATCCGAAACGCAGTCACGGTACTCCGCAGCCCTGCTTAACACATTGAGCGTCTCATGCTCCCGCCTGACAACTTCCGCTGTGGCCCTGCGCACGTCCTCTTCCAAAAGGTCTCCCCTCATCTTCTCTCTGAGATGGAACCGGCGGAGAGCGATCATGTTCTCCACGCGGGCCCTGAATTCGGGAATATTCAAGGGTTTGGTAAGGAAATCTGTGGCTCCAGCCTCCAGCGCTTCGATGCAAAGACCGGGAGCGTCACTCACAATGGTGACCATGATAATTGGAATATCAGAATGCACTTTGCGAATTTCGCGCACGAGCGAAAGGCCGTCCATCTCAGGCATAATATAGTCGGTGAGAACAATATCCACAGGGTTGTTCCTGATATAGTCCAGGGCTTTCAGGGGGTTCAGGAAAAACATTGCGTCCAGGCCGATTCCCCGTGCCATCCCTTCGATCATGTCCAGAGTCACTTTAGAGTCATCCACTACAACCGCATGTATGTCCTGCAATCTCATCTGTGCCCCCCGGGTGATAGTATCATCAATGCCCACGCCTGCCGGCTTACTGCCGCATTTTAGCAAGAAACGCAAAATTTTGTAAATTAGAGTGGTGTCTCGGATATAAGTTTACAGGTCCTGTCATTCCCGCCCCCGATAACGGAATTCGAGGGCGGGCTCCGGCGGGAATCCGGAAAATTCGAGGACTGGATTCCGGGTCAAGCCCAGAATGACGGTAAAGTATGTAAAGAACTGTTAGGGGACAGGACACCAGATTCGGCCCTTTTGTAAATTTTTCGGTTGAGCGCAATTCCGCAAATTGCAATTACTCAACTGTGCCGGAGCTTTTGACAGAGGCAAGGGGAAAATCCTGTAGATGAGCATCCAGGGCGGTTTCGGCATCTCCGGAGGAAAGCTTTGTTTTTATTATGGAGTAGATCAGCACCGACGGCAATAAAACAATAAATATATCGACCCACCCCAGCATGTACTCGCGGATAGCGAAGGTAACTGAGATATTGAAAACCACGATTCCTGCAAAAAGAACAGGACCCACAAGGCATCTCCATGGATGATGATATCCGGTATAGTCGGATGCGCCTCTCCGGTGCAAGCTATGATCTATTTTCTGCAAGGCCCCGATCATAAGGAATCCCACCACGACCCACCCGGCGAAATTTGAGATGGGGACGCCGAAATATACCCCCCTCTCAGGGTAACCATAAAGCTGTCCCAGAAACCACTTGTTGCCTGCCAGCGCAACAGGATCGATGATGATATCGAGGTAAACAAAGAGGATGGCACCGATCATTCTGACAGCAGGTGAATTTCTGATTTCCCTTGTTTCAAGAATATAGAGCGTTTTCTTCAGGCGCATCACCGGGGCACAGATAAGAAGGGCCACCGAATAGCTTGCATAGGCAAGGAATACATAGCTCATCGAATCTATCAGGGGTACTCCGAGCACCCAGATTTCCATGCCTCTCGTCTGCTCAATATAGAAGTAGTATCCATATGGAACTCCGTTGTGAATGGAAGAGTATTCGGACAGCCAGGCAATGCCGTATCCGGCCAAGCTGAAAAGCAGCGCTCTTTTTAATCCCAGATGCAGCGAACAGCCCAGCATATAGACCACGAGGAACACAAATACGTATGGCCTCAGCGCAATTGTGTGCAGGACAAGCAGAAGAAAGTCTGCCATCAGCGAGGCTTAAAGTTCCAGATCAATAGTCTTAAGAGGTCTCTTGGGTTTGCGAAGGAGGACCGCATGACAGTTGCTTCGTACCCGCTGTGTACCATACAGTTTTCACACCTTGGGTCTTTGCCTGTGCCGTATCTCTCCCAGGGGGTCTTCTCCATCATTTCGCTGAAGGAGGCGTAGTAGGCGTCGGTAATCAGGTAGCAGGGCGATTTCCAACCCAGGGGATTGCGGGTCGGGTTGCCCCAGGGAGTGCAGCACATGTCCCTGCCGCCCTTCAGAAAATCCACATAGAGCGGTGAATTCATAAATGGGAACTTCGCGAAAAATGATTCCATTTGCGTGAATTTATGATGTATCTCATCTCTCTTGAGAAAGATATTGTTCTCCACGCTCTCATAGCTGAAGGCAGGGGCGATCAGCGTGCCGTCAATTTTGAGATTTGTGAGCATTTCGAACAGGCGCTCAAGTTCTTTCACGTCGGAGTTTTTGTAAACTGAAGTGTTCGTGCTCACCCTGAAACCCCGCTGCTTCGCCTTTTTTATCGTCTCAATGGTTTTTTGGAAAGTCCCGCTTTTGTTGGTAATAGCATCATGTGTTTCTTCCAGCCCGTCCAGATGGAAGTTGATGGTCAGTCTGGAGCTTGGCTCGAACTCCTCAATAAAGGATTCGGTAAGAAGGCCGTTAGTGCATAAATACACATGTTTTTTCATCCCCAGAATTTCTCTGACAAGCGGAACAAGTTCCTTGTAAAGGAGGGGTTCTCCTCCTGTTACAGTGACAACAGGGGCGTCCGACTCTGTAACAGCCCCAATGCATTGCTCCAGAGAAAGGTCAGGGGACTGCATATCGTCATGCAGGCGTATCCTGTCACATCCGGCACAGGCGAGATTGCACCTGTGGGTAGGTTCGAGCATCAGCACAAGCGGAAAGCGCTTTCTTCCCGCCATGGAGTTCCTGATAAAAGATTTAGTAAGAGATACGTATAAGCTGACCGGAAAACGCATAAATATTTAACCTCCTATGGCTCGTGAATAACAACTCGTGCGAGTTATTTATTTGCGGGCCATAACATAATTATTTTCTTTGAACCACTCTATTGCCTGTTCCATTGCCTTCTCAACAGGACTTTGAGGCATCTGCAGTTCTTTTACAGCCCTGGAGGCATCGAAGTACATATATTTTCTCGCCATCCTCACCCCTGAGAGCGGAATTCTCGGATGCCTGTGGGTCAGCAGCGTTGAGATGGTCTCGTCTATGCAGGCCGCAAACAGTACCGGCAGATATGGAAGCCTGATCCTGGGAGGCCTGCTTTCGGTAATGCGCGCAAGGGATTCGAAGAATTCCCTGAGTGTGATATTCCTGTTTCCCAATATGTATGAGTGCCCGGTCACTCCTCTTTCTGATGCGAGCCAGTGGCCGGCGGCTACATCCCCGACATCAACGAAGTTTAATCCTGTGTCCAGAAATGCAGGGATCCTGCCGTTGAGGAAATCAACAATAGTCTTTCCGGTCGGTGTGGGTTTCCTGTCCTGCGGACCGATAGGGGTCGAAGGATAAACTATGACTGCAGGAACTCCTTTTCCGATGAATGAGTGCACCTCATTCTCGGCCATAAACTTGGACCGTTTATAATGGCCGACCATTTCATCTATTGTAGCCCGGCTCTCTTCATTTGAAACCTTTCCGTTTGAGGATGCGGCCAATACTCCCACTGAGCTTGTATAGATGACCTTCTCAGTTCCGAGTTTAAGCGCCGCTTCCATGCAATTTCGTGTGCCCTCAACATTGACAGAGTACATAGTTGCCGGGTCGGGGACCCATAGCCTGTAATCCGCAGCGAGGTGGTATAATTGCCGGCATCCGGCGAGTGCCCGGCAGACGGATTCAAAGTCCCTGATATCGCCGGTGACCGGTTCTATGTCCAGGGCTTTCAGTGCAGTTGCATCGCTTTGTCCCCTTACCAGCGCCCTTACCTGGATTCCTTTTTCCGTTAAAAAACGGGCGACATGAAAACCGATAAAACCGGTGCCGCCGGTAACAAGGACCCTCACTACTCTCCGGCTCCTTTGCTCTCGATCAGGTTATTGAACTTGCCAAGCGCCATAAGAGGGAAACAGTTGCGGTAATTGTGGTACCTGATCATGAAGTATTTAGGAAAGCCGGTGCCTGTGAAGAACTCCTCTTCCCAGGTACCATCCGGCTGCTGTTTATTGAGAAGGTATTTTATGCCTTTGTGCACTTCCTCGCTGGCGCCTTCGCCTGCGGCTATCAGCGCCAGGATGCCCCATGCCGTTTGTGAAGGGGTGCTCCAGCCCTGGCATTTCAGTTGCGCCTTATCATAGGATTCACAGCACTCTCCCCAACCGCCGTCAATCTTCTGCTGGCTCTTAAACCACCGCACCGTTTTTTGTATATACGGTTTTGACATGTCTTCCCCGATGGAACCCAGGCCGACAAGCACCGAACTGGAGCCGTAGATGTAATTTACTCCCCATCTGCCCCACCATGTCCCATCCTCTTCCTGCTTCTTTTTCAGGAACTTTATCGCCTTGCGCACAATATCGTGAGTCGGCGCAAACCCGACTAACCCAAGGAGCTCAAGGACTCTTCCGGTGAGATCCGGAGTGCTGGGATCGATCATCGCTTCGAGATCACCGAACGGCAGCTGGTTTAATATCCCCAGGTTATTGTCAACGTCAAAGGCGCCCCACCCGCCGTCCTTTCCGCACATTCCAAGTATCCACCGTAGGCCGCATTGCAGGCTTTCAGGTGTAACAAATGAATGATCGGCATACCTGTTCAGGAGCATCAATACAACGGCGGTATCGTCCACATCGGGATACCAGTCATTGTCAAATTCAAAGGCCCAGCCCCCCGGCTGAAGATTCGGTCTCTTGACACTCCAGTCGCCCTTGCTGAATATCTGCTTCGAGACAAGCCACTTGCAGGCAGAGTTAATGGCGGGATGGTCCCTGTCCATGCCTGAATACAGCAGGGCAAGCGCGGTCAATGCCGTGTCCCAGACGGGAGATATACAGGATTGGAGGACCATCTCATCAGCCTTTTCCAGTGTAAAGCTTTCAAGGGCCTCAAGTCCTTTCTTGACCGGTTCATATGCTACGCCATAGCCTAACGCCGAAAGCGCGAGTATCGCATTGACCATTGCGGGCTGGATTCCTCCCCAGTCACCGCTCTGTTCCTGATGCTCGTGTATCCATTGTTCTGTTTTTTTCAGCGCCATTTCCCTGAACGGTCTTACCGGCAGGTCTTCTCCGGCTTTTATCAGTTGGTCCAGGATGATAAAAAACCGTTTCCACGACAAACGTGACAGTTTTTGAGTTGTGACCGGCGGTATTTTGCCGGGTTCTTTATAAAGTTCGCGCACGCCTTTTTTCTTTGACAAGGGTCGGGACGGCTTTCGGTCGAGGACTGCGGAAAGCGGAACAAGTGTAGATCTGGCCCAACTCGAAAAATTGTAAATATTTATCGGAAACCAGGCAGGCAAAAGGTTTATCTCCACCGGGATAGACGGAATCGCCTTCCAGTCGAACTCTCCAAAAAGGGCGAGGAAGATTTTGGTAAAAACTCTTGAGGCCTCAACGCCCCCTGATTCGAGGATGAAAGCCCTCGCTTTTCTGAGTGGAAGGTCATCAGCTGAAAAGCCGGCAAGTTTAAGCGCGAAGTAGGCCTCGACAGTTGTGCTGAGGTCTCCGTTGCCGCCCCAGTGTATTGACCAGGTACCGTCGATCCTCTGGTTTTTTAATATGTGTTGCGCTATTTTCTTATCTCTCGCCGGATCTTTCAAATCAAGGAAATGAAGCAGCATTAAGTATTCGGCGGTAATGGTAACATTCGATTCCAGTTCGTACAGCCAGTAGCCGTCTTTAAGCTGGTCCTCTATATAATACGCCTGAGTTTTCCGTATGGCTTCGCCTACCCTGTCAGCCAGCCTTTTTGAAGTTAAAACCGGAAGCTTTTTTTCCTCCGGTTTCGCGGGTAGTGATCTGAAGTTAAGCCGAGATATTGTCCCGCTCATCAGGAGTTCCTTCCTTTTTCAGCACAATGTGCTGCGCTTCCGTGTATGCTCTGCTGATACACGGTAATCCCGTGATTTTCTGATCGTTGCCTGCTGTCGAGCGCTACCAGAATGATGCCCAGTGAGATTACTACAGTTCCGGCCCAGCGAAACCAGGACAGTTCCTCGTTGAGCGCAAATTTGGCAAGCAGCGCGGCAAAGATATACGACATAGCTGTCAACGGCATGACAAAGCTGAGGTCGGCCCAGGAGAGGGCGGCAAGGTAGAGGAAGAAAAAGACGGCCAGGAAGACTACTCCGGCCAACACATAGGGGTTACGGACCACCGACAGTACCAGGCACCCCCACTGTGAAGGCACACAAAGGTCAACCTGTCCGTTCCTCTTCATTCCGTAGCTTAATAACGTTTCACCTATTGCGGCACTCAAGGTCGCCAATAATATCACGATAAATGTTTTCACTGCATCTCCTTTTAGCTTTTAAGATTTTTTTTGGTGCGGTGAAATCCTTGTACCCGACCGGCAATTTATGCAATTCCTTTATAAGAGTATGCACACTGGAGGAGACTAACGCTTCCAGTTCCCGCCGGCCGGCAGGTGTCGCCGTGTCCGGGTGAGTGAATATTTCACTGATCTCTGTGCCGGTAAGCTCTATAATATCAAGAAAAAACTGCTCATCAACATTTCCGCTGCGTGAAAGACCGCAAACACGGGCGGCGCTGAGCATCCCGTATTTGCGGGCCGTCCCGGCGTTGTATTTTCCGAGAATGCCGAAGACCGCCCATTCGACCAGGGGGAGAGACCCGCGCGCCGGAGAGCGAAATGCCTTGACCATTGAAAGCGATTCGTTGGGGATCCTGATCCAGCCAATGTCTCTCCGGGAGGCCTGCCGGCAAAGCACTCCGAAAATAACCGGGTGCATGTGAAGATGATGATGGCCGTCCACATGGTGGGGGCGGATACCGGCCTTCTCAAGGCGCTCGAACTGGGCGGCCACTTCAGCCTCGACCTGCCCGATAACGCCTGGTCTCATATAGTGCAGCCCGGCAATAAAAGGATCTTTTATGAAGTTGCCGTCATGATCGGTAATATCCGGAATAGAGGAGTGGGGCAATACAGCTTTACCATCGCAAAGTGTTGCGTGCAGCCCTATTGAGAGCCGGATGCGCTCAAGAGCGGTCTGGACAGCGTCATCAAAAGCCTCTCCCCCCGCCATAATGCTTGCGGCAGTCAGTATCCCCTTATCATGGGCTTCGGCTATAGCCCGGTTGACGGACGCTGATTTGCCCATATCATCGGCAACAATGACCACATAACCATTCATATCTGGTCCCATCAGGTTGAAACCGCCTCTTTCCTTTTTGCCATAAAAGAGAAGAATTCTCTGCCTTCTCGCATCCGCCTGGTGAATTCATGCCTGTCCTGAAGCATTTCTTTCAATATCCTCAGGATCGGCCGTGGTCTCAGGTAAAAACGGCGGTAGAAACGCTCCACTGATTCGAACAATTCTTCGCTCGAAATCGACGCATATGACAATGTGGAATTCTGAATGCCATTGCTCACCAGCGGATCTCCTTTGTCCGAAAGCCAGCCCTCACGCAGCGCCTGTCCATATAATGCAGTGCCGGGATAGGGCGCTACAAGAGATACCTGTATGCTGTAAGGGTCCAGTTCCAGCGCAAAGCGCATGGTTTTTTCAATAGTCTCCGCAGTTTCACCCGGCAATCCCAAAATAAAGGCGCCGTGCACCAGGATGCCGAGGTCTTTCGTAGCTTTGATAAATTCTCTTATCCGTTCGATCCTGGTCCCTTTTTTTATATTGTTTAAAATTTGCTGATTCCCGGATTCGACCCCCACAGTGAGCAGCCGCAATCCGCTTTCCTTAAGAACCCGCAGCGTATCCTTCTCAACATTGGCCCTGGCGTTGCATGACCAGGTGATCCCAAGTTTTTTGAACTTCCTGGCGATTTCCATTGCACGGGAAGGATTGTCGGTGAACGTGGCGTCATCCAGGAAAAATTCCTTTACCTGGGGGAAAAGACGTTTTGCATTCACCATTTCATCATAGACATTTTCAGGGCTCCTCACCCTGTAGACATGGCCTGAAAGCGTCTGGGGCCAAAGGCAATATGTACAACGCGCCCGGCAGCCGCGGCCGGTGTAGAAAGAAACGTAAGGATGTTTCAAATACCCGTTATAATAATCTTCTATTACAAGGTCCCGGGCATAAATGTCTGTAACGAAGGGGAGGGCGTCGAGGTCCTGCAACGGCGGACGGTTTTGTGTTCGCTTTATTTTGCCGTTCTCGCGGTATGCGATACCATCCACCCGGTGATAGGGGATGCCTTTTGCTATTTCCGCTACCGCATAATCGAATTCCCCTGTGGTGACAAAATCGACAGCTGCGGACCTTTTAAGCGTATCCTCAGGAAGGACCACAGTATGCGGGCCCACAAAACCTATTATGCTTCCCGGGTAATGCTCCTTCAATAGTTCCGCGATGGTGATATCGTTCACAATGGTCGGCGTACTTGTATTTATAACAATAAGATCATACCCGCGCGCCTGCTGAACAACCTCGTCTACTCCCATATTGGCAGGGGGGGCATCGATGAGACGGCTTCCAGGGATGAGCCCTGCAGGATATGCAAGCCATGTCGGGTACCAAAAGGAACGTATCTCGCGGCGCGCCTGGTATCGGGCGCCGGCTGCGCCGTCAAACCCCCCATAAGAAGGCGGGTTCAGTAGTAGTGTGCGCATTTTTCTCCTCTTAATTTGAGAATATTTATACAAAAAGAAGTCAGACCGACCGTTTTCAAAAGTACAGGAAACACAAATAATACATCCACTAATAGTTTAATATAATACACTTTTTTTGCAACTTTTTCAGCCTGCTTGTCGATACAAGTAAGAAGTGAGAAGTAAGAAGTGAGAAGTAAAGGCAAGTAGGACAAAATGCTCATAAGCGTCGTTCTTTGGTTTTACTGTTTACTTCTTACTTGCCTTTGGCGTGAGATAAAAAGTATTTTATGGTATCATTTGAAATATCACGAGATGGGGGAAATATACGCTGCTTTATAGGAGGAAACTGTGAAGGGATTTCTTATCATGTTAACCACGATCATTTTGTTATCAATGGCAGCGTCTGCCCATTCTCAGACACCTTTTACAGGTCTTTTGGGGGATGGCGGGAAAGCAAAAGGTAATGGTGTTGAGAACGAAACACAACTCTCCGAGGGAGAAACTGTGCCCGATCCTCTTCAGCCGGTTAACCGTTTTGTTTTTCAGTTTAATGACAGATTGTATTTCTGGCTTATGAAACCTGCAGCCCGCGGCTACAACGCGGTGGTGCCCGAGCAGGCAAGAATAGGGGTAAATAATTTTTTCCGCAATCTCGAGATGCCTGTAAGGTTCGTGAACGCCCTCCTTCAGGGAGAGCCAAAAGCAGCGGGAATAGAATTGGTCCGCTTCACCCTGAACAGCTCGATGGGCGTCGGCGGTCTGGTTGACATAATGAAACGTAATCCCAATTTTCAGCCTCAGGAGAAGGACCTGGGACAGACACTCGGAAAGTATGGCATAGGAAATGGTTTATATATAGTATTACCTTTTTTGGGCCCTTCAACTATCAGGGATACGGTTGGCAATGTCGGGGACGGCTTCCTGACACCAATCGATTATATAACGCCTTTCGAGGATATGCTGGGTGTTAACGCATATGACTATTTCAATAGAACGTCATTGCATATCGGCGAGTATGAGGATTTTAAAGAAGCCGCCATCGACCCTTACATCGCGTTAAAAGATGCATATCTCCAGCACCGGAAATATATTCTCGGCCAGTAATATCGGAAATAAAACAAATAAAAACAGTGAGTTGTCATCCTTGTTGCCTGATAGCAATCGGACTGCTCAAGTTTTTTCATAATTGGCCGATAACTTAAGTAGCCGATAAAAGCAATTTAATTGAGCATAGCGGTAATTCATGGCAAAAGGAGAAATACAATGCAAATTCCTGCAAACGCACCAATAGCATCAGGGAACGGCATAACAGGCGTGAATTCACCAAGACAAACCACGCCGACACCTGAAACAACAGGAGACACCGTAAAGCTTTCGACCTTCGCCAGGGCCAAACAACTCAAAGGGCAGGGAGCGAGCAATTCAGTGATTGCCGCGCAACTGGGTCTGGATGCAAAAACTGTAGAAAGTTATTTCGGGACGCCGGCCGCTGCAGCACCGACAACTCCTCAGCCTTTCAGCGCTGCGCACGAAGCAGTACAAAGCACAGCCGTGAAAGAAGTGGCGGCCCAAACTAAGAAATAAGTGTAGTTTTCAAAATGCTGGTCAATGGATATGCGGATATGCCCAAAAGACATATCCATTTTTTTATGCGCCAAATTCTAATATTACCTCGATTCACAATCAACCACAGCCAACAGTAGGGGCCTTAAGCCAGGTCACAGAGAAAATTAGCGATTTTAAAAGATAAAACATCAGATCATCCTTGATCTCTGTGCACTCTCTGGTGTAAGTTCGGTTTTGTCTCTTTTTCTCCAAGGCCTTGAGAGCACAGAGAAAAACTCTGTGCTCTCGCTTAAAGCGCCTACTGTTGGCTGTGGTTTCGCTTATTTAGGTGGCGCATATTATACCACTCCCTGTAAAATCTTAATAGCTTTACAAGCAAAAAAAAAAGAGGTATGCTGTATGCAGATGCAGGGAATAATAAATCCCTGGGACGGCAAGCCCGAAGAAACAAAAACAGTAAGGGGAGCGGGTGTAAGGATGTGGTGAGCAAGCCCCCAGAAGCGAGGGGGAAGCCTGAAACATCGCCGAAGCCCCCAAGTAGTAAAGAGCTTGGGTAAGCGTCTCAGGGAGTGTTTACTTAGAGCCATACATATATAGGGCGACATGCAGGCGTTCCGGTTGCGGTTAAGGATTGCCGAACGTCGAGGCATCGGGCCTATCCAATGGAAATTGGATAATGTGTGGCTCTATTTATTTTCTCTTATCGCTCTTTAAAGTAAGACCGCTGAAAAAGGACATTCGCCGCGTATCTACGCCCTGATAACGTCCCCGCCTTAGGATATCAATGAAATTGTCTTCAGTCACTTCGTCGTCAAATTCAGTGTAACACGATCCTACCTCTCCAGTGGAGTGAGCGTCGGACCCCCCGGTATATGGAAGGGAGAGGTTTTTTGCAGCTTCCACAGCCTGCAGATTGTATGCGGGCATGTTGCAGCCGTTGTGTCCCTCCAGTGCGCAAAGGCCATGCACTGTGAGAACAAGGTCTCCCAGGCTGTTCCCCTTTCGGTATGGATGGGAAGGGATGACCACGCCCCCAGCTTTATTCACAATGAGGCCCACTTCTTCCACTGGTGCGTGTCTTGACAGCAGCCTGTCGGTGTCTGCCCCGAAAATAAGGCAATGACCTTCGGCGCTTGAGTACTCTACACCTCTGAAAATGAGCAGCTGGCCCCTGTACTTTTCCTTTAGCCCATCGATGTACGCGGAAGCGGCGTATGAGTAATGTTCCGTAAAAGCGAGGCCGTCGAGTTTCAGTTCGATGGCCCGGAGCACCATCTCTTCGGGATCGGCGTTGCTGTCCTCACTGTACACTGAATGCACATGCAAATCCACTCTGAACTTCATCTGAACATAATAACCGATTGTTCCTGTAATTACAAAGTGTCGAATCGCATTATCAGAAATGTATTAGAAAATGAATCGTTGCAACATTTAAGATTCGAAATAATTTCACTTGGCAACACCAACTATGTCATTCCCGCAGTCTTCCCCGCTTACTGCCTGCGGGGACATGTTTAGCGGGAATCCAGGGAAAAACACATGAAGAGCTTTCTTTGCGGCGAGTTGAAAGCAACATGGATTCCCGCTAAAAGACTGCGGGAATCCCCATGAGCTGGGCTCACAAGGGTGGATGAAAATGGGGGCTTTGCACACTGAGCCCGGTTGAGATATTATTATCAAAAAAGCCGGGAGGGTAGGCCATGGATGTGATCTATGATAAGTGTTGCGGTATAGATGTACACAAGGAGACATTAACGGCATGTATCATGGTAGGTGCAGGGAATCGCGTACGGAAGGAAATCAGGACCTTCTCGACTATGACGGAAGATATCGAGAGGCTACGGGACTGGTTGAAATCCGAAGAGATCACGCATGTAGCAATGGAGAGTACCGGAGTATATTGGAAGCCGGTGTACAACATCCTTGAGGAAGACTTTTCCGTAATGATCGCCAATGCAAAACATGTAAAACACGTTCCTGGCCGAAAGACGGACGTGAAGGACAGCGAATGGATTTGCAAGCTCTTAAGGAACGGGCTGATACGGGGCAGCTTTATTCCTCCCCGGCACATCAGGCAATTGAGAGACTTGACCAGGCATAGGGCCAAGCTCAATCATTTGATGACAAGCGAGAAGAATCGGCTTCAGAAATACCTGGAGGATGCCAATATAAAACTCGCCTCCGTAGCCTCAGATATATTTGGTGTTTCGGGCAGGAAGATGCTGAAAGAGATGCTAAAGGGCAATGAGAATGTTGAAGAGATAGCGGATTTGGCCTATGGTCAGCTGAAGAAAAAGAAAGATGCGCTGATGAAGTCATGTACAGGAAATCTCACCGATCATCATCGGATGATGGTCCAATTGGGTTTAAAGCATATCGAGTATATGGAGAGTTTGATTGCGGAGGTACAACAGCAGATTGATAGGGTAGTCAGAGAAAACAATCTTCAGAAGAATATCGAGTTGCTGGATACAATACCGGGGGTAAACGAGACAGCAGCTGAAGTTATCATTGCAGAGATAGGCACTGATATGAACGTGTTTCCTACTGAACATCATTTGGCCTCATGGGCGGGGATAAGTCCCGGCAATAACGAGAGTGCTGGTAAAAAAAAAGCGGACACACCACCAATGGGGACAAATGGCTGAAGGCTATTTTGGTACAATGCGGGCACAATGCAGGGAGGACGAAAGGGACTTATTTGAAGGACAAGTACCATAAGCTCAAAACAAGACGAGGAGTTAAGAGGGCAGCGGTTGCAATAGGACATAAGATACTGGTGAGCGCTTATTACATATTAAAGAATCAGGAGACATACAAAGAATTAGGGGATATGTATTTGGATACTCGGAACAAGGCACGGATTGTAAAACAATATAAACATAGGATAGAGGCACTTGGCTTTACCGTATCACTGACAGAGAAGGCAGCGTAAACAAGGCAGAGAGCAAAGCAAGCTTTTTGAGGTCGTCTGTCATTGGCGGTTATTAACCCCGTGCGTGGAATCTGACTGAACCGGTGTATAAGAACAAAGGATTGTTGCCATAGAGCACGAGAGACAATATTTACTTTCTTACCGGTTTTATAGAGCTTGCTGAACATATAAAGGCAAAACAGTTAAAGACGTCCGGATATGGGTGACATTTTCGAGACAATGACGTAAGCTTATTATAGATTTTTGCCGAATACTTTTTTTACCTTATGCACAAGAGTGTAAGCCCTCCAGACGCAGGAATACCTGTCATTGCAGCCCCAAAAGTCTTTGACTTTTTCGGGGACCCTGTCATTCCGGTGCTTAAGAGCACCTGCCTAAGGCACCTACTTCTGGTGCTGTCTGCTTGTCCGGAAGCGTTATTTGATGGTAGTATTCGGGCATGACAGAGAACCGGTCAATGCGCCTCCAATATAAAGCTGTCCGCGATAAAATTATAGATGTTCATACACACGGTATCGGCGGGTGCGACACAAGGACGCCCGAAGAAAAAGATATACTTGCAATTGCAGCGACACATGCCTCTCTCGGTGTTGCCGGAATCGTCCCTGCAATCTACCCTGCGGCGATAAAGGTCATGAGAAAAAATATGGATGTAGTCAGAAAGGCCATGGAGCTGCAAAAAGCGCCGGGCACCGGGAGGCAGGGATTCGCAAAGATTATAGGAGTACACCTTGAGGGGCCGTTTCTGAACCCTTTGCAATGCGGCGCGCTGGATGCAAATGCTTTCCTTGAGCCGACGGAATACCATTTGGAAAAGCTGATCGAGGGATTTGAGGATATGGTAAAGATCATCACCATTGCTCCTGAACTGAAGGGCGCATCGCGGGCAATAAGAAAATTGGCTGATAAGGGAATTATTCCGAGCATGGGACATTCAGCAGCAACATATAGTGAAACTGAGAAGGGATTTAATGCTGGCGCACGGGGCATTACCCATATTTTTAATGCAATGCGTTGCTTTCACCACCGGGAGCCTGGGATAGCGGGATTCGGGCTTCTTAACCAGGAAGTTTATATCGAAGTCATTGCAGATCCCTTCCATCTCCATCGGGCGACGATGGATTTGATATTTAAAACAAAGGACCCTGCAAGGATAATAATAGTCTCCGATTCGGTGCAGGAGTCAAAAAAATCCACGCAGGCCCATGGTGTTACCGATAGCAGGGGCACGCTCATGGGTGGCAGCATGACCATACCTGAGGCAGCTTCCAGACTGATCGAAATGGGATTTGAGAAAAATATCGTCATGAAATGCATTACGGTAAATCCCAGGAGGTACCTTGCCGGCGCAAATATAATTTCGCCTGTCCGCGGCGAACGGGGCACGCACTGAAAAATTTAGTGATGCTGATTTGATGAAGGCTTTTTTTGCAGGTTTAAGCGAATGCCTTCATGACTTGCAGATACTATTCAATTTCTCGATCTCTTGTCTTACAATTTCCAGTCCGTAAAGCAGTGTATCCGTGTTTACCGAGTTATCGCAACAAAGGAAGCGCTCGTCTTCTTCGAGCTGCTTCAATCTTAGTTCCATTCTGTTTATGCAATCCTCTATCCCCTGTTTCCAGCACCCCTTGCACAAGGCATAATCAGAGTCTTCGTTCAGCAGGAATACTTCCTTGCTGCCGCATTTCACACAATCCTTAAGCAGCAGGCAATCCCCGCAGATCCATCGCCCTGCAACCTGTGATTCAGCATCTTTACCGCATGTGCACTTTTCCATTTATCGCCCCCTCATCGCCGCGTAACTTCTTAACAACGGTCATTGAGAACAGAGTTTACAGCACGGCGAAGGACTTAGTCAAAGGATGAACAACTCTTCGTGATTGAACAGCATTATAGAGTGGTGTCTCGGATATAAGTTTACATGTCCTGTCCTTCCCGTGCCTAAGGCGCCCACTGTTGGCGAAGGCGGGAATCCAGAAAAATCAAAAAGAATGGATTCCGGGTCAAGCCCGGAATGACGGTAAAATATGTAAAGAACTGTTAGGGCCAGGACAATAGCTGACTTAGAAAATGTTATTCTTTAGCAGAGGGTACTATTTTCATGCATAAGAGAAAAACCGTTTCAGTTATGATTCTTTTTCTGATGCTGCTATTGGCCGGGCGCTCTTATGCAGAGAGGCATACCATCGAGGACCAGAGAGTCATTGTCCGGTTTGACGACCCTTTCCAAACATCGGCAACAGAGGTCCTCAAGTCATATCCCGGCATCCTGGAGGAGTTGCTGAGAGACCTGGGATGGGGAACGGATTCACGGCCTGAAATCATATTAGTGAAAGATAGTGCTTCATTCAAGACGGTTGCCGGAAGTGATCTTGTCACCGCCCTTGCGGTCCCTCAAAACAATCTGATCGTGATGGACGCCTCAAGGATGAACGCTTACCCCTTCACTCTTCGCGTTACCTTAAAGCATGAAATGTGTCATCTTCAACTCCATCATCATATCGCCCGTGAGAATCTTCCCCGGTGGTTTGACGAAGGAATATGTCAATGGGTCAGCGGCGGGCTATCTGAGATTATGGCTGATGGAAACCGATCGGTTCTCAGGGAAGCTCTCCTGTCAAACAGTCTTATAAGCATCGATCAGTTGACCGGGAACTTTCCCTCCGACGGAAGAGCCATGGTCCTTGCCTATGAGGAAAGCAAAAGTATAGTTGAATACATACAACGAGAGTTCGGGGTTTCAGGGGTGCGAAGGATATTGGAACATTTGAGCAGCGGGGATAATCTGGAAGATGCGGTCCGGAAAAGTCTCTCCATATCCCTCGATGAACTCGAAAAACGCTGGAGATCATCTCTCTCAGGTAAAACTTTGTGGGTTTCTTTTATCGTAGATAATTTGTACGAGATACTTTTTTTATTTGCCGCCGTAATAACTATATATGGATTTATAGTGATTCTCAGCAGGAAAAGAAAGTTTAAGGACGAAGACGAAGACGAAGAGAATATAGAATAATATGCCTGCAAGTAATCGGGCCTTCATTCGGCAAATGGTCCCCATGCTTTTTGTTGTGCATCGTCTCAGATTATCGATCGTCCGAAAAATGCACTAATAATTTATTTTGATTATAACTGAAATGAAAGGCTATAATTTCAAATGACAATAAAGAGCCTTTTTATTTTTATGCTGGCCTTATCGTTTTTTTGGGCTGGTGTCTGGCACAGTGCTTCGGCCTGACAGGTCGACAGGTGCTATATCACCAGGAACGGGTTCCTGGCAGGCTCAAGCCCAGGCGTTCTGAAAAAAGGGATTGCATACATGAAGGCTGGAAATAAGGAAAACCTCGATGTGCTAATCCAGGACGGTCAGATCATCAGGCTAAAAGAACGCGCCGAAGTTGAGGCTTTGGAAAGGTCGTTTGAATTTAAGATGCTCAAAATAAAATTTCAGAACGGGAAAACTTACTGGGTGACTGAGGATTCTCTTACGCCTATCAAAGAAGGGAAATAGTTGTGTCATGCCACGTCCTAATAAAAAAAATCTTGTTTCTGTGTCAAAACCTGCATAGTGGCATCTTCTGTAAGGACTCTTGCCTCGCATCTGCACCCGACTAATCGAGAGTGTCAGGAAATTGAAGTTGCTGAGGATAACTACTTATACTCAACCGTTTTGGATTCACACAACTGTATGCTGTGTACGAGCAGAAACGCTCATCCTTCGATCGTTAATTACCTATAAAAACAAATGGTTCGAGATCGGATCCGTCATACAATATGCCGTTTTAAACGATATTTGGGGTTCCGTGCCCTTAATGTCTCCCGTATCTTATCGAAGTCGTCAAAAAGACAATGATGATATTTCTATAAAATATAATATAATATCAAATGAGTTCAGAATATCTCTGATTTTTCCAACCATATGCTGGAGTCCAATCTTGAAATGGTTGACTGACTGAGAAACCAGTTATCGGAGGGTGCATGAAACCTGATGAGACAACGGTAGACAAGAAGCCTGATTCGCCTTTCCCTATCGTCGGCATTGGCGCGTCGGCAGGCGGCCTTCACTCCCTTGACTGCTTTCTTGAGGCTCTGCCGAAGGATTTCGATTTCGCTGTCGTCTTCATACAACACCTTTCACCTACACATAAGAGCCTTATGCCTGAAATCCTCCGCCAGAAGTGGCGTGACCTTGAGTTCATAGAGATTGACGACGGGCTTCAGTTGCTTCCCGGCAGAATCTATCTATGCCCGCCCGCTATTGAGGTCAGGTTCATAAAAGGGGTATTTCGCGTAATCGCCAGGCCTGATGAGCACATCCATTTCCCTATCGATGAGTTTCTGGTATCACTTGCCGAGGACGCTTCCGAACGTGCCATTGCCGTCATATTTTCCGGCGCGGGTACTGATGGAGTCCGTGGAATTCAGGCGGTCAGGATTGAGGGAGGCACCGTATTTGTCCAGAACCCTGCCACCGCCCAATTCCCCGAGTTGCCGCAAGCGGCGATCAGGACGGAGAAAGTAGACAGCGTCCTTCCTCCAGCGGATATAGCCAGAGAAATAGTGAAGCTCCTCGGATCGGGCGCGGTGACTGAGACCCCTGACAAGCTTATAAATCCGGCAGACCTTGAGCCCTTTTACCTGCTAATCCACGAGAAGACCGGCCTCACCTTCAACCATTACAAGAAGAGCGTAGTATCTCGCAGGCTCAGAAGGCGGATGTACCTTCACGGGGTAATGTCGGTCAGTGAGTATCTCGATATGGTTGCCAATAAGGATGAAGAAGCGGCCTTGCTCTCATCAGACCTTATGATAGGCGTCACCTCATTTTTCCGTGATAGCCTTGCCTGGAAGTCCCTGCGGACAAGTGTGATCGAGAAGCTTGTAGCCCAGGAGGATGACACTCCCCTTCGCGTCTGGACTCCTGCCTGCGCGACCGGTGAAGAGGCCTATTCCATAGCCATGATGCTGCGCCACGAGCTGGACCTCGCCGGGAAGAAAAGAGAACTGCAGGTCTTTGCCACCGATGTCAACGACAGGGCACTCGAAAAAGCGAGAGAGGGCAGGTATCCGGCGAGCATCTCAGCCGATGTCCCGCAGAAGTTCATTCGGAAATTCTTCACGCCTTCAGACGACGGCACTTCAGTCATCGTCAGCAAGGAGATGCGGCAGCACGTCATCTTCGCGAAGCAGGACCTTCTCACTGACCCACCCTTTTCGCGCCTCGATCTCGTCATCTGCCGTAACCTCCTGATCTATCTCGAACCCGAGGCGCAGGAGAAATGTATCACACTGTTTCACTATGCCCTCAGACCGGGTGGGTATCTTTTCCTCGGGAATGCCGAGTCTCCGGGCAGGAAGAGCGCATTCTTTAAATCCCTGGCCCACGAAAAGTGCCGGGTCTATGAGAAGATAGAGATCGAGCCGTCTTCAAGGCTGCCGCTCACCGTCCCCTTCGCTGCCGAACGAGCAACTGTCTCCATCAGACAGCAGCCGGTCTCAGATGAGCGACTTTCTCTTATCCAGTTAAGCCAGGACACACTGCTTGAAACGCATGCTCCTGCTGCTGTGACAATCGATCAGAATTATGAGATCGTTTACCATAACGGCCCCACAAAAAGATATCTGACCCAACCCCACGGCGCCCCCACCCAGAACCTGCTCGAACTCATGCCGGAAAACCTGCGAAACAAGATCAGGGGCGCTATTTACAAAGTCACACGTGAAGATAAACCTGTTTCCATCCGAGCCAGTATCGTCGGGGACGAAGAACAAAAACGGCAGGTGTCCATCAGTGTTTCAAAGATAAAGGACAATCTGTTCCTGTTAGTCTTCAGGGAAAAAGCAGGCCCGCCATCTGAGGCCTCCTCCGAATCTCTTGATACTGTGTGCGTGGAAGAGCCTGCGGTGCGGCAGCTCGAAATCGAGCTGACCACGACCCGGCAGGAACTACAGACCAATATCGAACAGCTCAAAAGCATGAATGAAGAGCAGCAATCTTCGAACGAGGAGTTGCAGGCCGCGAACGAGGAACTGGAAACCTCACGGGAAGAACTCCAGTCCCTGAACGAAGAGCTTATAACTGTCAACACACAGCTTCAGGTAAAGGTTGAGGAACAGGAAGGAACGAACAACGACCTGAACAACTTCCTGGGAAGCACAAACATCCCCACCATCTTCCTTGACCACCACTTCAGGGTGAAACGATACACACCCGCAATAACCAAACTCATCAAGCTTATCCCGTCCGATGTGGGCCGCCAGATCATCGATATGTCCCAGGAGCATCTCGGCCCCGACCTTATCGCCGACGCTCAATCCGTTCTGGAGAATCTGGTACCGGTAAAGAAAGAGATCAAGATCAACAGCGACTGGTATGTTCGCACCGCACTGCCCTACAGAACACTCGACAACCGAATCGAGGGAGTCGTCGTCACCTATAGCGACGTCACCGAGCTCAAGCGGGCAGAAGAGCGCGCTAATCATCTTGCATCTTTCCCTCAACTGAACCCAAACCCTGTCATTGAAATCGATTCCTCGGGCAAAGTTACGTTCTGCAATCAGGGTACCCTGAAAATGCTGGAAAACCTGGATATGGACAAGGGGGAGATCGATGTTTTTCTTCCTCCGGACCTGGGTGCAACATTACGTGACTGGGACAAGGGGAGCGAAACGACTTTTCAGCGCGAGCTAATTATTAAAGACCGGATCTTTGGTGAGACCATTCAGCTTGTTCCTCAGTTTGATGTCGCACGCCTTTATGCGGCTGACATCACGGACCGCAAGAAGGCCGATGAAGAACTGCGGAAGAGTGAGGAACGGTTCAGGCTGTTGGTCGTCGGGGTGAAGGACTATGCCATTTTCATGCTCGATCCGGAAGGCAGGGTCGAGACATGGAATGCAGGCGCCGAACATCTGAAAGGATATAAGGCGGAAGAGATCATAGGGGAGCACTTCTCTATATTCTATACACCTGAAGACATTGCCGGGAACAAGCCGGAGAAAGAATTGAAAACAGCGATAGAAATTGGTGAGGCGGAGGAAGAAGGCTGGCGTGTGCGTAAGGATGGTTCTGCATTCTGGGCCAGCGTGCTGATAACGGCGTTGCGCGATAACAATGGAATGCTTCGCGGTTTTTCTAAGATCACGAGAGACATCACCGAACGCAAGCGGGCCGAGGAGGCGCTCGAACGGAACCAGAAAACGTTTGTAGAATTAATCGAGCGTTCCCCGTTTGGCACCTATGTCGTGGATTCCCAGTTCCGCATCGCTATGATGAACGGCTTCTCTCAAGAGGGCGCGTTCCATAATGTGCGGCCCGTGATAGGGCGCGACTTTGCCGAGGCCATGCGCATTCTGTGGCCCGAACCCGTAGCAGCGGAAATCATCGGCCACTTCCGCCACACCCTCGATACCGGCGAGCCGTATTACTCTCCACGTTTCATCAACCCGCGCCAAGACGTTGAGATCGTTGAGGCTTATGAGTGGGAACTGCATCGCATGACGCTGCCGGACGGCCAATACGGAGTCGTCTGCTATTACTACGATTCCACGAAGCTGCGAGAGGCCGAAGAAGCACTGCGGGGGAGCGAGGAACGATTGCGTGTGGCTTTGGACTCTGCGAAGTTCGGCACTTTCGACTTCCATCCTCTGACGGGTCAGCTTACATGGGATGCTCAGATGAAGCAAATATGGGGCATACCGCTAGACGAGGAACTCGATTATGCCCACGCATTAGAGCGTATTCACTCAGAGGATCGTGAGCGGGTCAGCCAAATAGTGGGAGCTTCGTTAGCGCCGAAGTCAAACGGCGATTATGAGGCTGAATATCGAATTGTCTGGCCGGATGGGACTACTCACTGGAGTAGCGCCAAGGGGCGCGTATACTTTCAAGGACAGGGCGAACAACGGCGGGCTGTCCGCATAATCGGAGTTCAGGTCGACATAACAAAGCTCAAACTGGCCGCTGAGGCTCTGAAGCAGTCCAACGCCGAACTCTCTGCAGCGAACAGGGAGATGGAATCTTTCATCTACTCTGTTTCCCATGACCTGCGCGGGCCGCTGCGTTCCATTTCCGGGTTCTCCGAGATCGTGATGAAGGACAACGCAGACAAACTCGACAACAAGGGGAAGCGATATCTTTCCCGCATCCACGCTGGGACAGAAAAGATGAGTCGTCTTATTGACGATCTTCTAAACCTTTCCAAAATCTCGAGGCAGGAAATCCGACGTAAGTCGATTGATCTGACCCATATAACATCATCCATCGTCGCCGAACTGCGCGAGGCCAATCCGGGCAGGGATGTTGAGGTAGATATCGTCGCAGGTCTTACCGCCAGTGCAGACCAGGGCCTGATCGAGATCGTCCTTTCGAACCTGATCGGGAACGCATGGAAGTTCACCGCGAAAAAGGAGCAAGTCCGCATAGAATTCGGGATTGTCCATCAGAATGGCAAGGTCGTCTATTATGTCAGGGACAATGGAGCCGGATTCAACCAGGAGTATGCTCAGAAAATGTTTTGGCCCTTCCACAGACTTCATTCGGAGGAAGTGTTTGAGGGCACCGGGATAGGCCTTGCCATTGTTGAACGTATCATCCACCGTCACGGAGGAAAAGTCTGGGCAGAGGGCATAGAGGGGAAAGGGGCGACGATCTATTTCAGCTTGACTTGAATCTGTAAATTTCTATGAGAGAGTGTAATAAAAAGAATGATACTTATTGTTTATGACACTCCGGACGATATAGAGCTTACTACAGTCGCGTTGGAAGCGACAGGGCGGGAAATAACTATACGCTCCGCCACGGACGGGCAGTCCGCGCTTGCAATGCTCAAAAATGGACATGAGTTGCCCGAGCTGATATTGCTCGATCTTAAGATGCCGTGCATGGGCGGCATCGAAGTGCTGCGTGAAATACATGCCGAAGATCGCCTAAGAGATATACCCGTGGTGGTGGTCACATCTTCCTGTCTTGAATCGGACAGGGCAGAGGCCATTGCTGCCGGTGCCAGCGATTATCTTCATAAGCCTTTGGCTTTGTCCCAATTCAGCAAAGCTTTAGAGGCAATTCTGCACCGCTGGCTTCCGAATTAGTATGGGACGAAACACGTAAATGACTTTTAATATATTTTTTGAGAATCCAACAATGTGGCTGTGATACGCGGAGCGGCGAGTACTTGGTGAATCAGGTGTACAGTTGCAGGAATCTTAAACTGAGGGCTTCAAGGAAGAACATGAGCATGTTATATCAGATATTATGATCAATGTTTATTCCCGCAATATTGAGCTATCTCTGAGAATGGTGTATATATTAAGCAATGAGGAGAAAAGAAGAGAAAACTGGAAAAGCTGTGCTCATTTATGACGGCAACTGTCCTGTCTGCAAAAAAACTGTTGAATGGATAAAGAAGAAGGAATATAAAGATTCCTTTGAGATGCTCCCCTGCCAGTCAGAAGAGTTGCAACGAAGATTTCCGTTTATCGATCAGGCTGTCTGTATGCAGGCAATGCAGTTGATACTGCCTGACGGCCGGGTTCTCTCAGGCGAAAAAGCCTTTCCCGAGATTCTAAAAAGACTGAAGCGCTATGGCCCTGCCGCTGATCTCTTTAAGCTCCCGGGTTCGGAGATGCTTTCGAGTTCTTTTTACCGTTGGTTTGCGGATAACAGATACCACATAGCCGGTGTTTTATTCCCTGAGAAAAAGAACAAAAAGGAACGTAGAGAAAATGCAGGGGAGGGTAGGCAAGTTCCTTAAAAGGAAAAGTACCAGACTTGCAAGAATTCTTCTCAGAGATGGAGCAAGGTTCAGGAAATGAGAGGCTATATTCTCCTGGCAGGCGGGGCAGAGTTCGGTGGGCGAATGGCCGAGCCGGACGAACGCGCTATCGAGCTGGCAGGCGGGTTGGATGCTGAGGTCAGCATCATCCCGACCGCTGCCGTTCCCGATAATAATCACGAACGCGCAGGTCAATCCGGGGTTCGTTGGTTTAAAAGTTTGGGTGCGAAGCAAGTAACTTCTTTGCCCCTTATCGATCGCGCTACAGCTGATCAATCTACGATAGCGAGTGCTTTGCGCCGATCCCGTCTCATTTATCTTCTGGGTGGTTTCCCTCAATATCTTGCTCAAACGCTTGCAGGCACCCTGAGCTGGCAAGCCATCCTTGAGGCATACGCTGCAGGAGCGGTGATCGGCGGCAGCAGTGCCGGGGCCATGATCTTATGCCGGCACTACTACGATCCCGATACGAGCAGGATTGTGGAAGGACTAAATTTGGTTCGCCAGGCGTGCGTCGTTCCTCATCATAATACCTTTGGGAAGGGATGGACATCTTCTTTGTTGCCCTTTATTCACGACGCCGTGATCATTGGGATTGACGAACAGACCGGACTGATCGATGATGGTGAGGAACGAGAATGGACTGTTTTAGGTAAAGGCGCAGTAACAATCTACAAGGGGGGAACAACCGCTACTTATCACTCGGGCGAAACACTTGCACTCTGAAATCCAGTGATAAGGACGAGTCTCTTCCGCTCAGGCTCTCCGCCGCATAACGGCAAATTGCAGCCCGGGGTAGTGTCCTATTTTGCGGGACACTACACAGCCCGGAGCTCTCTTGACTATGACATGACGCTTGTCATATAGTGTGTCGAAGGCGAACCTTGTCAGGATGACGGCGGTGGAGGCTTCGACGTTGGAAATTGCAATGCCTGTTTGTAGTGCCGGCTCGCGTCAGTCAGTGTCGACAGTGATTTCGCAAAACTTTTTTAGAAGGAGGCTCCCCGATGAGCGCATCTCCCGTCGATCCGGCGAATAGCACCGCAGGCATGAGCCTCATGAATGAAGTCGGCGGGGGCCTCGACGGTTTGTCGCAACTGCGCGCGCTGATGGCTTCGGGACGCAAGCCGGGCATTATGATCGCGCTCGATTTCGAGTTTGTGGAATTCGAAGCCGGAAAGGCGGTTTTTGCCGGCATGCCGGGGGAGCACGTTTACAATCCGCTCGGTGCGGTGCATGGCGGCTATGCGGCGACGCTGCTAGATACCGCTTGCGGCTGCGCCGTGCAGTCGTGTCTCACGGCATCGCAGGCCTATACTACGTTGGAGCTGAAGGTCGCCTATCACAAGTCGATTACCAAAGACAGCGGACTCTTGCGCGCCGAGGGTAGCGTGCTTTCGTTAGGGCGGAGAGTGGCGTTTGCTGAGGCCAAGCTGACCGATGCACGCGGCAAGTTGTATGCGTCAGCGACGTCAACGTTGCTCGTGTTCGACAGGTGAGGAGGCGCTGGCGGATTGGAGGGTCTTAGTTATTCCGTGCCAGACTCTTAGGTTATTTGAGCCTTGTAATCCTGCCGGTTATCTGTGCTGAAAAAGGTTGAGGCAATTTGCGGATATAGGCTATCAATGCATTGAGATCATCAGGACCTACTGTCCGGCTGGTCCCGCTGGTGAGTACATTGAAACTGTCGCCGCCGGCGGCAAGAAAACTGTTTACCACGACCGTATACTCGACAGCAGCATCAATAGGATTGCCGTTGCGGAGTATCCTGACTATGCGGCTGCCTGCCGGACGTGTGCTGTCCCAGGTATAAGAAAGGCCTGAAACCTGGAGCATGCGAGGGTGCGACCCATCAGCCTCCTGCTGCCATTGTTGATTAAGCAGATCATATATTTGCCTGCCGGTCAGATTCATCTTTACGAGGTCATTGCTGAAGGGCTGCGCCTCATAGAGAGCACCCCATGTTACAACGCCAGCGTGGATGTCATTACGGATACCGCCGGGATTCGTAAAGGCAAAGTCGGCGGCGAAGGCCGACTTCTGGGCATCGGCGATCAGATTACCGAGAGCGGATTCGCCTGAACTGTTTTGCTCGCCTGTGATGTCTGTTGCGGCCTGGCCGATGACCTGCCGGACCAGCGGTCCGACTTTTGCTTCTGCCGCTGAAACCATCTTTGAAACAGCAGGGTCCGGGGTCAGTCCGGGTCCGGCATCTGCGTAAGTGGTGACGATGGACGCTGATTTCCTGACAACTTTTTTTGTGACGCGGTCTATTTCCAGATCGATATCGGCATATGCGGTACCGTAAGAATAAGCCTGGGTAACGAGGATATCCCTGCCGTCCTTATTTTTCATAAGTGCGTTTATGAATGTGTGGCTATGACCAGATATGACAACGTCGACTTTATCATCCAGGCGCGAAACGATTTCAGTAATGGGACCGTCGACATTTTCACCTGGAAGTGTTGCGCCCTGATAGGATGTCTCGTAGCCTCCCTGATGCAGGAGCACCATGACAGCACTCACATGTTTCGACCTGAGTTCCGGGATACACTTGTTGATGGATTCCGCTTCATCCAGAAAGGCAAGACCTTTTACGGCAGAGGGAGTGACAATGGCGGGAGTACCCCTAAGCACTGCGCCTATAAACGCAATTTTCACGCCGCTTACCTCCTTGATAACGTATGGAGGGAGGATATGTCTTCCTGTCTTCTTATCTACAACATTTGATACAACATAGGGAAATAATGCGCCGCGCCACGGATTTTCCAGGAAGGGACCGTCGGGATGATTACCGCCAAATACGAGGCGCATCATTTCGTCCACCCCTTTGTCAAATTCGTGGTTGCCGACGGTGGCTGCCATGTTGCACCTGGGGTCCCCGACAAGGTCAGGACTTACTGGGGCAGACATAGATCTTAAGCCGTCATTATATCGGCAATACTTGTTTGCCAACGTATTCATAAACATGATTGAAGGCTCATCTTTCAGCAGAGCTGACGCCGGAGACGATGCACCCACCTGATCACCGGCGTGTACGATCAGGGTCTGGTGCTCTACGCCCCTTTCAGCAGCTTTGAGGTATGACACCAGCACCGCCGCCCCGCCCACAGGGCGGTTGCCGATCATGCGGCCTGCAGGCAACCGGCCATGGAAGTCGTTAATGGCAAGAATCTTAATGTGGATGTTTGGATCAGGTAAGGCATAAGCTCCGGTGAAGCCCGCCAGGACGGAGACAAGCAGGACGAATGAGACGAATGACCGTTTGCATATCATGGTTTAATTTTACAGCCTTTTGGTGTTTGCTGCAATGAATGAAGGGTATGGGCAGTACTGTTTATTAGCTCATGCTATGGCAATTAGCAGAGTTTTTTTGCTACAATTTTATTCTACACGTTTTGACGCAAGGGGGCAGTGGATATAGGATGAAGGCGCGGGCGCATCTTTTTGTCTCGGGAAGAGTGCAGGGTGTGAGCTACCGGTGGTTTGTCTTTGATGTCGCGCGCACGCTGAATCTCGCCGGATGGGTAAGGAATCTCCACGACTCCAGGGTCGAGGCTGTTTTTGAAGGGGACCGTGAAGCAATTGAAAAGGCCATACTGCAATGCAGGCAAGGACCTCCTGCATCAAGGGTTGCCGATATAGATGTGGCGTGGGAAGATGGGATGGATGGTCTCGTCGATTTCGAGATCAGGCACTGAGACAATATGATCGAAGCCCTGAGAGATAAAGTGATGGCCGGGGGTGCTATTACTCCTTCTGAGGCCCTCTGGATCAGTGGGCTTCAGGATCCGGATATTGCCGGTCTTTTTGCCGCTGCCGGCAGTATACGGCAGCGCTTCTTAGGCGACATCATCGATTTATGCGCTATCATCAATGCAAAGTCAGGCGCATGTTCCGAGGACTGCTCGTATTGCGCCCAGTCCTCGAAGGGCAGAACAGGCGTCGAGGTTTATCCGCTCCTTGAGGAAAGCAAAATTATTGAAAAGGCGCTGGAGGCAAAGAACGCCGGGGTAAGGAGGTTCTGCATTGTCACCAGCGGCAGAAAGGTCGGCAGCAGCGAACTAAGCAAAATCGGCAGCATGGTCCGGGAAGTGCGTCGCACCGGCCTTTTGCCCTGTGCAACACTGGGGCTGCTTAATAAAGAGGAGTTATCATATCTCAGGGATTGCGGCCTTGTGCGGTATCATCATAACCTTGAAACATCCGAAAGTTTTTTTCCGGAAATTTGCAGCACCCATACATACCAGGACAAGCTGAAAACCGTTGAGGCGGCGCTGTCCGCAGGGCTTTCCGTATGTTCGGGAGGCATTTTCGGCATTGGAGAGACATGGCAGGACAGAGTAGACATGGCATTCGCGCTAAAAGCGCTTGATGTCGACTCTGTTCCTATCAATTTTCTTATACCGGTCAAAGGTACTCCGCTGGGTGAGCATACGGTACTTCCTCCGATCGAGGCCCTCAAAATTATCAGCCTGTACCGTTTCATTCTGCCCGGCAAACAGATACGTGTATGCGGCGGCAGGGTGCAGGCACTCGATGAGCTCAACAGTATGGTATTTATGGCAGGCGCCGATGCTGTCCTTACAGGAAATTATCTGACCACGACAGGCAGGAGTTTTGGTGATGACCTGGAGCTGATCAGGCGGAGTGGATTGAAGATAGTCGGCACGTAGCACTCACTACCCCCCCAATTCACCATCAAACCACAGAGGACACAGAGAAACTCATGGAATTTTAAAAGGCATAACGTCATATAGGCATTTCACCTCTGTGCACTCTTTGGTGTAAGTTTTAGTTTTGTCTCTTTTTCTCCAAGGTCTTGAGAGCACAGAGGAAAACTCTGTGCTCTCTGTGGTTCGTTGTTTTAGGTGGTGGATTCTGGGCCATTCATTGTTTTTCTTGAATTTTTTTCTTCTTCCACTGTAGTATACCTATATATGTAGAAATCGTATCTATATTTGTTCTAATGACAAATATCGCATTTTGGGAGGAATTGGATGGCAACAGTTTCAGGGAAGTCTAAAAAGAGTGTGCGGGCTGGGAAGACCGCAAAAAAAGTAAAGGGTAATAAGTACGTTTATTTTTTCGGGGCTGGCAAGGCTGATGGAAAGGCTGAAATGAATAACCTGCTGGGCGGCAAGGGCGCCAACGTTGCAGAGATGGTCACCCTCGGTATTCCTGTCCCGCCCGGTTTCACTCTTACCACCGAAGTGTGTACTCTTTATTACAAAAACAACAGAAAATATCCCTCTGAGTTAGCGTCTCAGGTAGATGCTGCGCTGGCAAAAGTCGAAAAAATCATCGGGAAAAAATTCGGAAGTGTGGAAGACCCCCTCCTCGTATCGGTCCGTTCGGGGGCGCGCAAGTCTATGCCGGGCATGATGGAGACGGTGCTGAATGTCGGCTTGACATCAAAAACAATTCCGGGGCTGATAAAAAAGACCGGCAACGAACGTTTTGTCCTGGATGCATACCGCAGGCTGATTATGATGTATTCCGATGTTGTCATGGAGAAGGCAGCCGGGTTAGAGCCTTCCGACGAGCGGCAGGCAATTCGTTATAAACTGGACCATGCGCTGAATTTGGTGAAGAAAGAGAAGGGATATAAGAGCGATACCGATCTTTCAGTTGATGACCTGAAAAAGCTTTGTGACAGATTCAAGGTCATTGTCAGGGACACGCTTAAGAAAGATTTCCCTGATGACCCCCGGGAGCAACTCTGGGGAGGCATCGGAGCTGTTTTCCAGTCATGGATGGGGAAGCGTGCAATTGCGTACAGGAGGATTGAGAAAATACCTGAAGACTGGGGTACCGCAGTCACCGTCCAGGCAATGGTTTTCGGAAATACCGGAGACAATTCTGCCACGGGAGTTGCTTTTACAAGAAATCCGGCAACCGGAGAGGATATGTTCTTCGGAGAATGGCTGCCTAATGCGCAGGGTGAAGATGTTGTGGCCGGCATCAGGACGCCCAATCCTGTGAACAAGGCAGGGAAGACTGAAGATACAAGGCACCTTCAATCTCTTGAGGAGAAAATGCCGAAGCTCTATAAGGAATTATTTGTCATCCAGAAGAAGCTCGAAAAACATTACAGGGACATGCAGGACATTGAATTTACGATTGAGGACGGAAGACTCTGGATGCTTCAGACAAGAGTAGGCAAGCGCACCGGGCAGGCTGCTATACGCATGGCTGTTGAAATGGCAAAACAAAAGCTTATTACAAGGGAGACCGCTCTGTTGCGTGTGAAGCCCGACCAGCTTGATGAACTTTTGCACCCGAGTGTAGATTCCGAAGCTGAGAGAAAGGCCGTGGAAATAGCAAAAGGTCTTCCTGCAGGTCCGGGCGGCGCCGAGGGAAAAATAGTTTTCACCGCCGATGATGCGGAGTCATGGGCCAAGAAGGGAGAGGCTGTAATACTGGTGAGAAACGAAACATCTCCTGAGGATGTCCACGGCATGCATGCAGCGCAGGCGATTCTGACGGCAAGGGGCGGAATGACCAGCCACGCGGCACTTGTTGCAAGGGGATGGGGCAAGTGCTGTATTGTCGGGGCCTCTGCGCTTGAAATCGATGCGCATAAAAAAGAGATGAGTGTTAACGGTAAAACTTACAGGGAAGGGGATTGGATAACACTTGACGGTACTAAAGGCCGTGTATACGAAGGGAAACTCCCGTTGATGCCTGCTGATCCAGAAAGGAACCCCTGGTACAAGGAACTGATGAAGTGGGCAGACCAGTTCAGAACTTTAAAGGTGCGGACCAATGCCGACACACCGAACGATGCCGCTGTTGCGAGGACTTTCGGTGCCCAGGGAATAGGCTTGTGCAGAACAGAGCACATGTTCTTCGGCCCGGACCGCATAAAGGCAGTCAGAGAGATGATCCTTTCTGATACTGTCGAAGGGAGAAAAAAGGCATTGGCAAAACTTCTGCCGTTCCAGAAGGCTGATTTTATCGGCATATTCAAGGCTATGGCAGGCCTGCCGGTCACTATCAGGCTTCTTGATCCGCCGCTGCACGAGTTCCTTCCCAATACCGACTCAGAACTCCGTGAGCTTTCATCTGAAATGGGGGTTTCTTTTGACCGGCTGAATGTAAAGAACAAGTTTTTGCATGAGTTTAATCCTATGCTGGGGCACCGCGGCTGCCGGCTCGGCGTTACTTATCCTGAGATATACGAAATGCAGGTGCAGGCCATTATGGAGGCCGCCTGCGAGCTTGCCAGGGAGAAGGTAAAGGCCGGGATAGAGATCATGATCCCCCTCGTCGGCCATGTTAATGAACTTGAGCGGCTTAGGGAACTGACTATCTCCACTGCGGACCGCGTGCAGAAAGAATATAAAGTGAAAGTCAATTATACAGTGGGGACAATGATTGAATTACCGCGTGCCTGCGTGACAGCCGACAAGATTGCGGCATACGCCGATTTCTATTCTTTTGGAACGAACGATCTTACTCAAACAGTTTATGGATTGTCCAGAGACGATGCAGGAGGTTTCCTGCCTTTTTATATTGAGAGCGGCATATTGAAAGAAGACCCTTTCATTACGATAGATCAGGAAGGCGTCGGCCCTTTTATGCGCATTGCCGTGGAAAAAGGAAGAAAGGTCAGGAAGGACCTTAAAATAGGAATATGCGGCGAGCATGGCGGGGAACCGAAGTCTGTTGCATTCTGCCATGAAATCGGTCTTGATTATGTCAGCTGCTCTCCTTACAGAGTGCCGATCGCGAGATTCGCGGCCGCACAGGCTGCGTTGAAAAAATAGCATTATTCTGAATAGTTACGACACCATAAGCGGGCTGTGGCCTATAACCACGGCCCTTTTTTTAAATGGTTCCCTTTCGCTTGTAATCAAACGTGATAAAAGCAGATAATATTCTTATGCGCGTACTTATTGTCGAAGACGAAAAACCGCTTGCGGATGTCATCAAACAAGGGCTCTCTGAAGAGGGATATGCAGTGGACGTTGCATACAACGGCGAAGACGGGCTCTTTATGGCAGAGAATGAGCCGTCTGACCTTATAATCCTGGATATAATGCTGCCGGTTGTCGACGGAATGACGATTCTCAAAAAGGTGCGCAAGAGGGGTATTAAGTCTCCTGTTCTAATGTTGACAGCCAGGGATGCCTTATTTGATAAGGTCACGGGGCTGGACAGCGGGGCGGACGACTACCTGACAAAACCGTTCCTGTTTGAAGAGCTTCTGGCTCGCATACGGGCATTGTTGAGAAGAAGTTCCGAGGTCAAGACATCCATGATGGAGATCGGCGACCTGGTCATTAACATGGCCACTCATGAGGTGAAGAGAAGCGGAAAGCGCATTTCGCTTACGGCTAAAGAATATGCCATGCTTGAATTCATGGCGCTTAATAAAAATAAGGTGCTGAGCAGGACATCCCTGACAGAGCATCTTTATGACCAGGACTTCAACCTCGACAGCAATGTCATCGATGTATTCATCAATCGCATAAGGACGAAAATAGATAAAGGGTCCCGCAAAGGGCTCATCCAGACAGTGCGGGGATCCGGTTATATGTTAAAGGATAACTGAAGGCATAAGATGTTTTCTTCTATCAAGGCAAAAATTATCATATTCTATATGGCTGTCCTGCTTCTGACCTTGTCCGTGCTGGGGGCCCTGCTGTATTACAGCCTCAGCAGAATTGTTTATGAAGCGATAGATTCGAGCCTTTTGTCCAAGGCCACGGCGCTGGCTACGCTGGTCAGCATGGAAGGCGGGGATAAAACGCAATTCAGGTTTTCAGACGAGATAACGTGGGAATACAATTCGCCTAATGCCAGAAGCTTTTTCCAAATACGCCGGCTTGATGGAACAACTATAAAGAAGTCGGCATCGCTGGGGAAAGCGGACCTCCCTTTTTCCACGACTGACCGGCGGACAAGTTTTGAATTTATCAGTTTGGGAAGACGTCCCGCAAGGCTTGTAAATTTTTATGTCCCCATTGAAAACGGCGGACGTCTTGTTGTCCAGTGCGCGGAGGATGTAAGGTATCAGGTTAACCTCATGAAACGATACAGGATCACCCTTTTTCTCTCCATCTTTTCCATCGTTGTGCTTTCATCATCGGGAGGGTTTTTAATCGCTCACAGGGCGCTTACTCCCATAAAAAACATTTCTGGGACAATAGATCAGATTTCAGAATCGAACCTCTCGGAAAGAATGTCCGTAGGGGACATTCCGCAGGAACTAAGGATCCTCGCGACTTCTTTTAACCGGACTTTTGACAGGCTGGAGCTGGCCTTCATCCGTCAGAAGCAATTTGCAGCGGACGCCTCTCATGAACTCAGGACGCCGCTGTCCGTAATTTTGAGCCAAAGCGATATAATACTCAGGAAGGACAGGACCGCTGTTGAATACCGGAATAGCCTCGCCGCTATCAAGGAAGCGGCTATAATAATGTCGGAAATAGTGCGTAAACTGCTTGCCCTGGCCAAATTGAGCGCGGATAAATTCGAGCTGAGGGTTGAAAGGATTGATCTGAGCGAAATTATAAGCGAGTCGGTAAAACTGTTAAGTCCGCTTGCGGAACATAAAGGTGTCAGCATTGATATCTCACCGGCCAAACCGCTTGTAGTCCCTGGAGACCGCTCATTATTGTCCGAGCTGTTTAATAACCTTATAGGCAATGCCATAAGATATAATGTGCCTCATGGGAAAATATATATTAATCTTGTAAAAGAGCCGGGGTTAATTGTGGCTGAAATAAGGGACACGGGAATCGGCATCCCTGAGAATGACCTGGCGAAAGTCTTTGACCGCTTTTATCGTGTGGACAAATCCCGTTCACGGGACAGTGGAGGCTCCGGCTTAGGGCTTAGCATCTGCAATGAAATAATCAAGCTGCATAACGGCAGGATAGAGATAAAAAGCAAAGTGGATGAGGGCAGCACCGTTTCTGTATATCTAAATGAAGGGTGACATGACACCAACATTTGAAATTCTGCATGCAGCTCTCAGGTAACGGATAGTGCATTCATCTTCCTGTAATCTTTTATTTCATATAATTACTGCAGGCTGATCAAAAAAACACTGAAAATACTTGCCGGCCGGCTATTTGTTCAAATACAGCTGTGAGGTTTAGACTATATGCGGTTACGCGGGAAATATAATATTGGCGCGCTGTTTTTGATCTGTTTCACAGTTAGTCTGCTGCTACCCGTTTCAGTTGCCTCCAGTAAATACGGTCAGAATCAAAGTCTCCGGCTGAATAAGATAGTCTCTCTGGCGTTGAAATGCAGGCACGGTTTCATCGGCGGGCATATTGATCCTGCTTTCCTTAAAAAGAGCGGTAAGGCCGCTCATCACGGTTTTAAAAAAGTTTTTTGCGAACAGCGTACGATCCCGGAAAAAGAGTGGTCCGCAAACATGGCGCCCTTGAACGACGCTGCAACGTTTGCAGTGTACGACCCCGGGTTACATAGCGGGCGGCCATGGTTAATTCGTGGGAGATCCACATGCCCGCAAGGCTCCCTTCTGGTTTTTTCAAGGCGTTCCCCTCCTTCCGCATAATACTTCTGCATTGAAACAGCTGCGTTTGACCGGAAGACCGGTCTAAGAAAGAGGAGTTTCAGGTTAACTGAAGACTTGTCCTTTTGAATTTTAATATATTTTAGACAAAGGAGATATCATGAGAAATACTAATGTATTGAGCCTGAAGCCGCAAAAAAGGCCCGGCAGGTACGACAAACATAAAACAATAATCGACAGCAACTTATCTAATCAGAGATCAATTGCAAAGCGCTATCCACAGTTACGAAACTGCATATGGAGTTACCATTTCTTGACGATGCGGGCAGAGCATGGGCAGCTTATATGGATCTTCAGTGTCATTGATGAATATACACAGGAATATTTGCGCTGTCTGGCTGCCCACCATATAAGCGCTCAAAATGTAATAGATGAGTTGTTCGGTCTTTTTCTGCAAAGGGGCATCCCCGGGTATCTTTTTGCGTTCAATGATTACGGCGCAATATCGAAAGCCATTTGCGAATGGATCGAGAAGATCGAGATTGACCGCCCTTTTGTGGAGTTGAAAAGCTACAAGGAGAATGGATCCGGCACAGTGTTTACGGAAAAGCTGATGAAGGAACTTTCTGATGAAAAACGTCTTGCTTCATTGGCAGACGTAAAGCTATGGCTGGAAAACTGGAGAAATGAACACAACCGCTCAATCAATTTTTTACACATGTAGAGGAGGTAAAAGAGGTAAAAATTAACGGGTTAATAAAGTAGATAACTTATATCAATGAAGGGCAGGTTATTATCACCTGCCCTTCTTCTTCATGTATCCGCCGTTCAAAATCTATAGGCTCCCAAGATAAAAAAATATTGCACTGCAATATTTTTCTTGCTCTCAAACCACCCAAAATTTTATTTAACCATCTTTTTAATTAAGATTTATCAATGTCTTATTGCAGCAAATAAAATGGCACGATACTTGCCCTATATAAGTAATTCTCTATATGAGGTGAATAAAGCATGAACGGCAACATTCAAATTCCGCGAACAAAAGTTTTCTCGCATCCTCGCCGGAAGTGGTTCATCTTTCCCACTGTTCTGCTGGGAGCAATTGGGATCACGGGTGCTCTTGCCTTTTCCGAGTTGAGCAGTGCGAGTTTTTCTCCTCCGGAGACAGTGCAAAGCTTGTCTGCGGATTCAGGCCAGGCCCAAAAGCTTGCCAAGGCGTACTATGCGAAAAAATACAATGATTCTAATGTCGATATTGATGTAACGCCTTGCGACGACCATATGGACGCTGAGGTCAGGAAAAATGGTGAACTTGTAAAAAGTCTTTCCATCAAAAACGGCGCTGTCACTGAGCACAGGATCGGTTCGAATGACTGGGCCTTGAACCTTCTATACATGATTAATTAAGAAAATAGGATCTTTTAGATTCCTAAAAATTAAATTTTTAACAGGGAGTCATTAACAATGGGTAGATTACAATTTCCTCATCCTCGTTTTTCCTCACATCCCGGCTGGAAGTGGTTCATTCTTTCTACCGTTCTGCTTGGCGCCGCTATGGTGGCGCTGAACGTAAGCGTTGTCAACGCAGCCATGGCGTCCATCAAGAATACGTTAGGAGTTTCAATGGGTTCAAGTTGGCTGTTTTTACTGAGCTGTAGCTTGATCGGTTCTTTTTCATCCAGTCTTTTGGGAATAGGGGGGGCCATAATCATTATTCCCATTATTTTGTTTTTTCAAGGGAGTGTACATTTGAATATGGGGATGCACCAAATAACAGCTCTTTCCACCCTTTTCGTCTTTGTGGCCGGGGTCATCGGTTTCTGGGCCCATGGCCGGCACATGAAAATAGAAAAGCGGCTGGTGCTCATAACAGGGGCTTGCGCATCCATCGGGGCACTGGCCGGCGGATTGGTGCAATTCTATCTGCCGCACAATGTGATTTTAATAGCATTCATTGCACTGTTGTTCCTTATTGCTACTTTAATGCTTTGGCCCGTCAAGACTGAGTATAAAGAGATGCCTGAATATCCCATAAAGACAGCCGTTATTGGTTGTTTGCTGGGAGGTTTTCTGGCGGGCATGGTGGGCATAGGGGGAGGCACGATTCTTGTGCCCTTTATGATCGTTTTCCTTAAAATCCCTACAAGGCCGGCCATCGCTACCGGTCTGGCCCTGGTGATGCTGGCGGGCTTTTTTGGCTTAATGGGCCGGCTGGGTCATGCTTCGTCTGTCAACTGGACTTTAGGCATACCCCTGGTGCTTGGCATACTGCCGGGCAGTTTGCTGGGGACCTATACCAGCCACCGGACGCCCACAGGCATTTTACGCAAAAGCTTTGCCATGGTGATCCTGATGCTGGCGGTCCAGCAAGTCGTAAGTTTTATTGGATAATTTGTCGAGGAGCAATTTGAATAATGTCAGCGCGGAGAAGTAATGCGACAAACCCTAAGAGTTACATAAAAAACCTGTTGGAGCATTGGCATGATTTCCGCCTGAAGCTTTTTTTTGAAGGTATTTTGACCGGGGCTTTTGCCGGCGTGGTGGTGGTTTGTTTTAGACTTGCGCTGGTCTGGACAGGTACGGAAAGGTCCAAGCTGTTTGCCTTTCTGGGCTCACGCTCCGTTGGCTGGACCGCATTATGGTTTGTTTGCCTCATAGGTATTGCCTTGATATTGGCTTGGCTGATCAAGATGGTGCCTATGTCAACCGGCAGCGGCATTCCCCAGGTTAAGGGCATACTGGCGGGACTAATAGGGGCAGGGAGCTGGCTTAAAATAATCGGGGCAAAGTTTATAGGCGGGCTGATAGGAATTGGGGCCGGCCTTTCTTTGGGCCGGGAAGGCCCTTCGGTGCAATTAGGGGCGGCTGCGGGCCAGGGGGTCAGCCGGCTTTTGGGACGCCCCGGTCTGGAGGAAAAGTATTTACTCACCAGTGGGGCCGCTGCCGGGTTGTCGGCAGCGTTTAACGCGCCTCTGGCCGGGGTAATGTTTGCCCTGGAGGAGTTGCATAAAAACTTTTCACCTGTAGTGCTGGCCTCTGCCGTGGCTGCCTCGGTTACGGCGGATGTTGTCACCCGCTATGTTTTCGGCCAGGGTCCGGTGTTTAGCTTTCAAAATATTTCCGTTATGCCCTTTCATTATTACCTGTTAGTTGTGGGCCTGGGTCTTTTAGTCGGAGTTTTTGGGGTATTGTTCAACGCGGGCTTGGTTAAATCTCAAATTTTTTACGAGAAACTACCACCCTGGCTGCCGTCACGATTAAAGCCTGCCATTCCTTTGGTAATCGCCGGATTCCTGGGATTTGTCCTGCCCCAGGTGCTGGGAGGCGGCGCCCATCTGATTAATTCGCTGCCGCAGATGCATTACGCGCTTGCCATATTGCTGGTCATTCTTGCGGGTAAATTTTTATTTACCATGTTAAGCTACGGCACGGGCGTCCCGGGCGGTATTTTTATGCCGCTATTAGCCATCGGTGCTTTAAGCGGCAATGTGTACGGCACTGTTGTGGCCCAATATCTGCATGTTGACCCCATTTATGTTAACAACTTCGTCATGCTGGCCATGGCCGCAAACTTCAGCGCGATTGTCAAGGCGCCCATTACAGGCAGCGTGTTAATTATGGAAATGACCGGCAGCTTTGAGCAGCTTTTACCATTAATTACGGTTTGCATGTCAGCCTATATCGCGAGCGATTTATTGGAAGGCAAGCCTATTTATGATGTTTTGTTGAATCGAATTTTGGCTAAACGAAGACCGGCCAGGAAGCCAAACCCTCAGGAACATGACGAGGGGAAGGATATTTTTGAAAAAGTGGTTTGGCTGGGGGCGCCGGTTTGTGACAGGAAAATATGTGATATCGATTGGCCGGAGAACAGTCTTTTGGTGGGTATCAGGCGGGGGGACTCAGAGTTGATCCCGGCTCCGGATACAGTAGTTTATCCCGGGGATTATTTGATTGTGATGTCCGGGACAGCGGTGCTTTCCCATGTGCACTCCTGTTTGCAGGAACTGGCCGGTGAAGAGAACGGTAAAGAGAAGGCCGCTTAATTAAAGTCCAGTCCGTCCATAAATTGTTAAAGACCCTTACCATTGCCTTGTCCCTCTGATCCAGCCGACCCTAATTCACCATCAAACCACAGAGGACACAGAGAAACTCATGGACTAAAGAAGGCGTAACATCAGACAGGGCCTTCATCTCTGTGCGCTCTTCAGTGAAGTTCAGTTTCGTTTCTTTTTCTCCGAGGACTTGAGAACACAGAGAAAAACTCTGTGTTCTCGCTTAGAAGCTCCTACTTTTGGCTGTGGTTCGCTGTTTAAGTGGTGGATTCTGGCCGAATCGTTGTGACAGCCCTCTTTCTTTTAGATTATAATAAAGCATAAAGCTTGTTGTATTAAGAGGAGTTCCATATAGAACAGTTTCCGCAGCATCTTCAGCAGACACCGGGGATACCCCCGGGCAGCATAATAAAGGGCGGATCATCGCTTACCACAAAGTTTATGTTAGGATTAGGAATAATCCTGCTGTGTTCCGTCTCTGTTGTGTCCTTACTGACCTATGCATATTTAAAAAATATGTACATCCAGGAAGCATATGAGAAGACAGATATTGTGCTGGGACATATTGATGCCACTATGGAGTATGCCCGTGATGAACTTCGACCCCAGATATTCCATGTACTGCCAGGGAACATCTTCATCCAGCAGGTCATGTCCAGCACCTTTATGAACATGGGAATCATGAAGAGGTTCAAACAGAGGTTTCCCCAATACATTTACAAAAGGGTTGCCCTTAATCCAAGGAACCCTGCCAACAAGGCTGATGCCTTTGAAGAGGACTTTATCAGGCAGTTCCGTAGTGAACCTGCTTCGAAGAGGCATTGGAGGGGCCTGGTGACCAGGAATGGCGAGGAGTACTTCCTTCATTTGAAGGCGATTGTCATGGAGGACCAGTGCCTGCTCTGCCACGGAGATCCCGCTTCCGCACCGGAGTCCATCACCCGCCACTACGGAAAAGTGCGCGGATTTCACTGGAACGTGGGTGAGGTAGTCGGACTTGAGTCGATCGCAGCTCCTGTCAGCGCCACTTTTCGGCAGTTGAGGCATGTGGCCTTTTACCTCTTCCTCTGCGGGGTAGGCGGCATGGCAGCTCTTTTTGGCGTTCTTAATTATTTCCATTACCGGATTGCAGTGAAGCCCCTGAGAAGAGTGAGTTCCTTTTTCAAGGACGTGGTTAACAGACACCGGGGTCTCGACATCCATCTGGACGCGCCGGACTATGGTGAAATTTCAGACCTTGCAGAATCCTTTAACCGAATGATGGGCTACCTGAAAATATCTGAAGATGAAAAGAAGGAGATGGAGGAGCGGGTGCGGCAGGGCGACAAACTCGCCTCTATCGGGCAACTGGCCGCAGGCATAGCGCATGAGATCAACAATCCGCTTAGCCTGGTACTGGGATACACAAAGCTGCTGCGAAAAGGATGCACTGATAATGAGCAGTCGAAGGCAGATCTGGATATTGTTTACAACAACGCCCTGCTCTGTAAGAAGATCGTTGAAGACCTCCTCAACTTCTCCCGCCAGACAAAGGCCGACCATAAACCTGCTGATATGAATATGTCTGTGGAGTTGGCGGCGGCTTCACTGGAGGACATGTTCCGGAAAGGCGGGGTCGAGATAATCCGCGACTATGATCCTTCCCTGCCTTTGGTATTGGCGGACGAGGACAAGATGAAACGGACCTTTAACAATCTCCTGATGAATTCCTTTCAGGCGCTGAAGGCAGGGGGCCGCATTACTATCAAGACCGAGTACGACAGAGAGGGCCGCGGCATACGGATCATTTTTTCTGATACAGGCAGCGGCATCCCTGAAAAAATCAGGGACAAGATATTTGAACCCTTCTTCACAACAAAGCCGCCCGGCCAGGGCACAGGCCTCGGGCTTGCAGTGAGTTATGGAATTGTTAAGGAACACAAGGGGGAGATTTCTGTGGAAAGTAAAGAAGGCGCCGGCGCTTCCTTCACCCTATGGTTACCCGTTGAAAGGGACAAGACATGAAAGAAACTATTCTCATTGTTGACGACAACCCTGATATGGTCCATTTTCTCGAAAGGCTTATCGGAAGTGAACTGCATGTTAAGACCAGCGGCGCTGAAAGTGCGGAAGCGGCCCTGCTCATTATTGACAAAGATATCATCCACTGCGTCCTTGCCGATATGAAGATGCCCGGTATGGGCGGCATTGAGCTTTTGGAGAACATCAGAAAAAAGGATGCGTTCCTGCCTGTGATAATAATGACCGCATATGGAGCCATCGAGTCGGCCGTGAAGTCAATGAAAGAAGGGGCCTATGATTTTATTACAAAGCCTTTCGAGGAGGAGCGCCTGCTGCATATTGTGAGGCGGGCACTGGAACATCAGCGGCTTCTCCGGAACAACAAGGATCTGGAGAGGAGAATCCGGGAAAAAGAGAAAGAAGATTTTTTTGTCGGAGAGTCCCCGCGGATGAAAGAACTTATCGACACCCTGAAGTTAGTGGCAAGAACGGACGTAACAGTGCTGATTACAGGCGAGACCGGGACCGGGAAAGAGCTGGCGGCCCGCATGGTTCACAAACTCAGCAACCGCGCAGGCAAACCTTTTGTGGCTGTAAACTGTCCCGCCATTCCTGAAAACATTCTGGAGAGCGAGCTTTTCGGCTATCGCAAAGGCGCTTTCACCGGCGCTACTTCCGACAGGGAAGGGCTTTTCCAGGCCGCCCAGGAAGGGACTCTGTTCCTGGACGAGATCGGGGACATATCTATCCCATTGCAGGCAAAGCTGCTCAGGGTGCTGCAGGAAAGGGAACTCAAACCCCTGGGAGATACCACAACCCACAGGGTTGATGTACGTGTCATTGCGGCCACTAACCGGGACCTGGAGGGCAACATTGCTGCAGGGCTTTTCAGGTCAGACCTTTATTACCGGCTGAATGTTGTCTCTGTTCATACTCCCCCGCTTAGGGAAATCCCCGAGGACATTCCCCTTATCGCCTATCACTTTCTTTCCCTATTTTGTGCGGAAATGGGATTAGACCGGAAAAAGCTTACTGAAGAGGCGATGCATCTCCTTGTTTCATTGCCGTGGAAAGGTAATGCCCGCGAACTCCAAAATGAGATCCAGCGCGCCGTGATTTTTTCTAAGAATGACTTTCTTGCGCCGGAGGATTTCGGAAAGAGTCTGCGGATGATTGCTTGCACCGAAGACAATCCTGAAATAAACGGGTTTGATTACAGGGAAGCCCGGAAGAATAGCTTGTCGGCATTCAATAAGCAGTATATAACGAGACTGCTGCGTCATACCGAAGGGAATGTTTCACTGGCTGCCCAGACTGCCGGCATGGAGCGGCAATCCCTCCAGCATATAATGCGAAAGTACGGGATCTCTTCCGAAGACTTCAGGAAAGATGCAGAAAAAAGATAACCGTATCCTATCCAGACCTCTCGCATCTGCAAGCAAAACTTCCACTTACTAAGGCGTTCATAAGTAAGACCACATCGTGCGTCATTCCCGTGCTTAAGAGCACCTACTGTTGGCGAAGGCGGGAATCCATGGTTCGACGAGCTCACCATGACATGTCACCCTGGGTTGTCGAAGGGTGGATGCCCGATTAAGAACTTCGGGCATGACAGATTACGATACACGTGCGTTAACTTATGAACTCCTTAGTAATATCAGGCCTTTGTTGCTGCTGCTTTCCTTACCGGTGTTTTTTTTGCGCTTGTTTTTTTCGCAGGAGTTTTCTTTACAACGGTTTTCTTTGCCTGTGGCGCCTGCTTTCCCTCGATCTTCAGTATCTCTGCCTCGAACCGCTTGATGCGGGCGGTGATCTCTTTTATTTTAGTGTCGAGCATGGGATTTTTCATTTTGGCGCTCAGGTCGTATACCTTCCCGCCCAGTTCCGCTATTTCCTTTTGCACTTTAGCTTTCATCTCATAAAGTATGTAACGTTTCTTTCCTTCGTCCGTGAGCTCTTCGGCTTTTCTGATAACGACCGCTGCACCCTCTTTCACAAAGGCCAAGCCTTCATCGACACCATCCTGCAGATCTTTCTTTACTTTTGTCCAAAAGCTCATCGTTTCCTCCTTACAGTACAGGTTATAGGTTATTTAAAAGTAGGTCATAGGATATTGAATAAATTTTTATAAGTTCTCCTATAACCAATTACCAATTATCTGTTGTTATTTCATACTGTTGTTAATTTACCTCCTTGCGGTCAATAAGTCAAATTTAAGCTATGGTTGACAGATAAATATGAAGGATGTTTACAGGCTCGATGAAACTACTGGCATTGTTTCTTTGCGCTTGAAACTATTACATTCCAGAATGAATGATGTTTAACACGCCTTCCCTTTAACTGAGAATACATCGCAGCGTCTGAATTTGTTGGTGTCACCTTCTAACAGATAGTTTCAAAAGTCTGCAACTAATAAAGACTTTGTCCCGCACTTTACACCTCATTTTCTGGTCACAGATTTCTACTGTTCGTTAGACTTCTCATGAACCGAGATAGAGAGCAGTGTTAGGTACAAATAAAAATCGATAGAAAAGGTTCAGCATCTGAAAAAATCAATTTTGTCCGATGCAGCGGCGCTCGAATGCAACCGTATCTATGAGAGGAGTACTTAGTACCCTTACTGCCGACCATGCCGGAAGAAAATCGAAATTCGTCTACTCGACCGACAAATCGCCTGGAGACAGATGAGATCGCCAGCAAGCTATCATGCCTTAAGACCGATTAACAGTTGTTCACTTGTCAAAGTAGACAGTGATCTCATGAGTATCGTAGGAACGAGTGATGGTAACATTTCCACCGCCGTGCTGGGCCAACGCTATCATCCTGGTGTTGTCGTTCATGACTTCAGTCTTAAAACCCCGTATGCCTTTTTTAATTGCGTAATCCCTCATATGATTTTGCAGTGCTGTTCCGAGCCCACAGCTCTGCCATTCCTTTGCAACCATGTATCCAACTTCAGCAATGTTCGTCGAAGGATTCAGAAAATAACAGGCGCTTCCTGCAATTACCTCGTTCTCACGCTCTCCAAAAGCTGCAATAAAAGCCACCTCGTCCTCAAAATTAACATTGCAAAGTTGCTGTGCCTGTGTGAATGAAATAGCCCTTAGTTTGCTGAAAAAACGAGTGTAAATGTCATCTTCAGTAAGTGTATAAAATAATTTGGTGATATTGCCTCCGTCGCTTGCACGTGCCGGACGGAGCAGGACTGTTTTACCATTTTTAAGCGTTACGGTGCGTTCAGCCTCTATTTCGTATGCGTACTGCGACTTTAGAGTCTGAGAAACAGGTATGTATCCAAGGCGTTTGGCTTCTTCCAGTAACAGGGGACGATGATCAGGATGGGCAATTTCGATAAGTGACAGCGCACGCTCCCGAATAGACTTCCCGAAAAGATATGCTACGCCATATTCCGTAATTACATAATGGATATCAGACCTGGAAACACCTGCTCCTTCTTGAGGAAGCAAATACGGAAGAATGTTGGATTCGCCATTACCGTAAGTGGAGCTCAAACAGACAATCGGTTTCCCTCCCTCTGATCTGGCCGCCCCACGGAGAAACTCGGGCTGGGTGGACACTCCGCCATAGAACCTCCCTCCTATCTGATCAGTGCATATCTCGCCGGTCAGATCGATCGCAAAAGCCTGTGTTACCGAGACCATACGACGGTTACGGGCGATTATAAGCGGATCACAAACATACTCAATGGGATGGAAATCAAACATCGGGTTCATATGTATAAATTCATAGAACTGCTTTGTTCCCAAGCAATAGCTTGCGACAACCTTGTCACGATGAATCGTCTTTTTCCGCCCCGTAACAATACCCTGTCGAATGAGATCGAAAACAACATCGGTTATTACATCGGTATGGATACCGAGATCACGACGGTTAGTGAGATAACGAAGAGCTTCGCTGGGGATTCTTCCAACTCCGATTTGCAGCGTCGATTCATCCTCTATAATACCGGCTATATAAGATGCTACTTGCTGGGCAACCGCATCTATAATCGGATGGACGTATTCAATCACAGGCACGTCATGAATTACCAGAAGTTCTATTTGGTCGAGGTGAATCATCGAATCGCCGAACGTGAAAGGCATATTCGGGTTTACCTCAGCGATAATGCGCTTGGCGTTGCGGGCGGCCGAAAGAGTTATGTCAACAGAGACGCCCAGGCTCACATAACCATTACGGTCAGGCGCCGACACCTGGATGAAAGCTTCGTCTATACGAAAACGACCATTTTCGATCAATGAGGGTACTAGTGCAAGCGAGATTGGTATGTACTCGGCGAGTCCATCCTGAATTGCCTCCCTGTTGTCCAACCCGACAAAAAAGCATTTGTGCCGGTATTTGGTTACAGGACGATCATCCTTAACGGGCATAGCTCCATCTGTTAGGAAAGAATAAATAGTGACATCATCAGGCGCGTTTTCGAGAGATTCCAGTGCACCCAACAGGCTACGGGGTGTAGCGCACGCAGTCCCCGCAAATATCTGACTGCCAGGTTTTATCGTGGCAACTGCTTCCTGTGCTGTACATATTTTACCCGAATGAAGTCCTAAATCGAGAGCCATTTTGACCTCCGCTTCCCGGGCCTTCTTGATGATAAGTTCGGGGCAAATACCTTTTTCTTCATATCTGCCGCCATTATGAATTTGGTCCACTATACTACTTAACATCTGGACCGGTTCAAAGCCTACCGCTCTGCTCCTTATCGTCGACGAGCGCTTTCTACGTATCGTCAATACTTAAGGCTTCCAGTGCCGACCCTCTATATTGCCCTCTTTGGGATTAAAAATCAATTAAAAAGCAATCGAATCGTAAAAATGCTGGGAATCGCTGCCAAGGACCTTCAGGTATACCAACGTCTTGTCGCTTAAGCTGTGCCCTAAAAGTGACCAAATAATAATAAGGCCCAAGCTCAACCCGAAAGATGCACGATGATGTGCTTCCTCTTAACACCCTTTGACCATGACAAACTTGGGGCTGAGTACAAGTTAATCTTCCCCCGAAACACTCAGGAAGATGTCCTTCCTGTAATTCACGCTTTGACAATTGGGCTGCGGCGAGGATGTCATCTAAAAACAAACGCAGCGGACCGCTCCAAAAACGTTGAGTTACGATCGAATTCTTGCCTACGCCTAAGCACGCCGAAAGCCAGGATAAGGTGCAGCCCTTCCGCTCAAGCTCTCCGCTTTGGACAAGTCTAAGACTCATTCGCTACAGACGGTAAACTCGCCCATCGGCCCGCCTGACGGGGTGGGGCGGGCTCAGACATACCGTCTGCTTAACGCTTACTTCGCCAAAGACTTGTTGCCAAAGCTCCGCGATTCGCTGCAGAGCTACACCTTATCCTGGCTTTCTCACCTAGCAAGAGCTAAAAGGCAGATAAGCACGCTTTAGAATTAGCCTATTTAACTACTATCATCGGCAAAAAGCAAACATAGTGATTTATAGAGCAACCTGCAATTTAAGGCAAGAGCAGACGGGACATGGTGCCGTAGCGGGCGTCGACAGCCCGTGATGCCAGGGATGGCTGAACGGGTTGTCGTCGCCTTTGAGCAAGGCTGGACGCCTTGCGAAATTTAAGCAAAGGAGTACGGAAATCCTGAAAAAATCGGGAGCACTATACAAATGGTTAAAACAAAAAGTCAAATAATCAGAGTGTTACAGCGTTATTTGCGTGAAGCTGAAAAGGTTTGCTATGTGGAAAAGGCTATACTGTTTGGCTCCCATGCACATGGCAGGGCGTCAGTTCAAAGTGATATTGATATTGCGATTTTTTCACAGAATATCACGGACGGAAACAGGATCGAGATGATGAGCAAATTGCTCATGCTGGTTAATAAGCTGAAAGTAGATATCCAGCCAGTGGCATTCCCATATGAAGATTATGCCGCAGGGGATAATGACTTTGTGACAGAAGAGATAAAGAAAAAAGGGATTGAGATTTGTTAAAGTTATGCTCCTGCACTTTCCTTCCTTACAGGCGACCGCCTGCTATGTGATCGCGCCTGTTCAGGTCGATCCGTGGCCCGCACTGCATACGAAGCAGTGATTGCCCATTACTATCTTTCTTCGTGACAATACGGCATGATCGTAATCGCTGATGCGGCGTGGACAATCTTCATCAACGGCGAGCCCGAGTGCCTGGTTAAAATCGCAATCATAGAGGGCGCCGTCCCAGCCGACGTTAATCAGGCGACAGCACATAAGATTGCCGAGGGTATCAGGATTAAAGGCGTTTTTTACCTTTTCCATATATGGCTTTATATTATTTGATCTGACGAGAAATTCCCTGAAACGTCCGAGCGGCATATTTGCAAACGTATATAGGGAGTTAAAGACGATTCCGAACGATGTCTGGAGTTCCTTCTTGTAGTATGCCTCCAGTTCGGTCTGGCACGGAGGGAGAAAAGCGCCCATCGGATTATAGACGAGATGGAGTTTTTTCTCCGGAACTGTGCCATAGCCGAAGCTGTTGAGTCTTTTTAGAGCAGAGATAATTTTGGAGAATGTCCCCTTTCCACGGACCCTGTCTGTGCCCGTTTCCCCATAGTGCGGAAGTGATGCTATAACCTCCACATTGTTGTCGCTATAGAAGTCAGGGAGATTTTCCATTCCCGGCTCGTAAAATATGGTAAGGTTGCTCCTAACCATAATGCGTCGGTCCATTCTGCCGGCTTCAGTGATAATGTCCCTTAGATGAGGGTTGAGTTCAGGTGCTCCGCCGGTCAGATCGAGCGTATCTATGGCGTTGTCGTGGAGGACCATGAGCGCCTCATCGATGGTGGTCCTGTCCATAAGCTCGGTCCTTGAAGGGCCGGCATCCAAATGGCAGTGTTTGCAGGTCATGTTACATTTATAACCGAGATTGAGCTGCAGAGTCTCAATGCTGACGGCCCTAAGCGGCCCTGAATGCACAGCGCGTAAGTTTTCTTCGATTTCAGTCACGGCAGCCTCTTTTACTTTATAAGTCTTTGTCTTTCTTTGCGACCTTTGCGCCTTTGCGTGAAAATTGGCTGTGGTTTTATTTTTTACTATCTATTCTAACATTTTGACCGACTTAGGCGGAACATGATAAAGTTTGAGCGTGAAGGTTTGTGAAATTTTTTTGAGTATACAGGGTGAATCAACCTATGCGGGGCTGCCATGTGTTTTTATCAGGATGAGCGGCTGTAATTTGAGGTGTTCATACTGTGACACTGCTTACGCGTATGAAGAAGGCGATGAGCTGACCGAAGATGACGTGCTTAAGCGGGCGGTATCGTTTGGGATAAGCCTTGTTGAGATCACGGGAGGGGAGCCGTTGATCCAGGCGGAAGTATTCCCGCTGATAAAGAGGCTGCTTGACAGAGGTCTTACCGTGTTGGTTGAAACAAATGGAAGTATAAGCGTCAGCGGTGTGGACCGCCGGGCGATAATAATCATGGACATTAAAACCCCGGGGAGCGGCATGTGCGAGGTTATGGACATTGAGAACTTAAGACTTTTAAAATCTCAGGATGAACTCAAATTTGTCATTGCCGACCGGGGGGATTATGAATGGTCCAGGGATTTTATAATGAAACATGGACTGTCGGGTAAGTGCACGGTCCTGTTGGCGCCGGTTTTCAGGGTCTGTTCATCGAGGGACCTCGCCAGATGGATGCTGGATGACAGGCTTGGGGCCAGGCTCAACATTCAGCTGCACAAATATATTTATGGCCCTGAAGAGCGTGGGGTGTAGGCACAGTATCTTGCAAACTCCGATTCAAAGTGGTCGCTAAGAACACCTGTCCCGAGGGCTTTTTTTATTTCTTCAATTCTCCAGAATTTCACGGCGTCTATTTCCCCGGTATTGAAAGAAAATGGGCCGTTGTGTATACAGGAGTGTGTAAAAACCAGCTCGCTTTCAAAAGTGCTGGAATAGATATAGGAGTATAAAAAAACAGGTTCGCAGGTATCAAGACCAAGTTCTTCCTTCATTTCTCTGTACATTGCTGAAGACGTGTCTTCTGCAGCCGATACATGGCCACCGACAGAGGTGTCCCATTTGCCTGGCTCAACGTCCTTGCTCATAGAGCGCTTTTGCAGCAGAAGCTCGCCAATGCTGTTAAATACAAGCACATGAACAACCTTGTGGAGCAGGGAAGGGTCGCCGTGTATTGATGATCGCGGGGCAACTCCCAGGGAGTTGCCGTCTTTATCAACTATTTCGAGTAATTCTTCCGGCATCGCGGATAATAATTTTATTCTTTCCCAAGCCTCATTAGAACCGCATTCCATATCTCTTTAACTGTTGGCTGGCCGATTTTTTGGAGAAGGAATGGTCACCCTTAGTTTGGTGCCTCTGCTTTTGCCGCCTGTGATCTCTATGTTCCCTCCCCACGGAAAAACGCGTTCACGCATTCCCAATAAGCCGAAGGATTGAGGTTTTAAAAGTTCTGTATCTGTTATGCCTTTACCGTTATCAACGATTTCCATCGTTACGTTGTAATCATCTTGAGTCAGTTTTGCTGTTACCTCATCTGCCTCCGCATGTTTCAGGACGTTTGTAAGCGCCTCCTGAAAAATTCTGAAGAGTGCAGTACGCTTCCCCTTTTCCAATTCAATATCATCCAAGGGGACCACTTCAACATTACATTTAATCCTCCATCGTTTCTGAAATTCAATTGCCTGCCATTGCATTGCGGTTACAAGCCCAAAATCATCCAGTAGCGAAGGCCTCAGCTCAGTGCAAATCCTCTTAACTGACTTGATTGTTGCATTGAGGGTATTCAACATGGACTCGACTTTGCCGAAAATCGGGCCATGGTCTCCGTATTTGTCACGAAACCATCTTAAGTCCATATTCAGGGCAAGCAGCATTTGACCAAGATCATCATGGATGTCGCGAGCGATATTTATTCTTTCCTCTTCTCTGACAGAGTGAAGGTGGGAGGCAAGATTGCGCAATTGTTCGCCCGATCTTGTCAATTCAGAAGTCCGTTCTGCAACCCGCAACTCTAATTCCTCATGAGACCTCTTTAGGGTTTCTTCCATCCCCTTGCGTTCGGTTATGTCACGGATAATACTGAAAATAGCTTTTCCTTTCTCAAACTCGATCGTTCTGGCATTTACCTCCACTGGCAAAAGGGTGCCGTCCTTTTTCATGTAGGCTGATTCAAATTTCCCGTGGCTGTCTCTTGCCACATGTCCTATCCTCTCGCGAACCCTTCCTGCGAATTGCGGTGAAACCAGTTCGATCAGGTTCATGGACATCATCTCTTCCTTTGCATATCCAAGACATTCATAAGCTGCTGTGTTGATGTCTAGAAAATTCCCTCGTAAATCTAAGATATACATAGCATCTGAGGCAGATTCAAAAAGAGTGCGAAATTTCTCTTCGCTTCTTCTTAATTTTTCTTCTGTTTGCTTGCTCTCGGTGATATCATGCCATATTGCATGCACAACAGGGATGCCAGACAAGAATATGGCTTTGGCAGTTACATGAACAGCCCTAAGTTCTCCCTGCTTGGTCCTATGGATAACTGCGAAGCCTGCCTTCCCCACGTTGAGAATTCTCTTGATCCTTGAATGTATTGCTTCAATGCTCTGCGTAGGATCGATGTCTTGGAGGCTGAGTCTTGCAAACTCTTCTCGTGAATATCCGAGTTGGCGGGGTGCAGCTTCATTGAATTCGATAACCTTGCCGGTCTTGTCTATTAGGACAATGCCGTCAGGCGACTGGTCAAAAAGAATATGGTAACGTTTTTCGCTGGCACTCAGAGCTTCGGCCAGCATTTTAGTCTCAGTCATATCTCTAAATGCGGCAACGACGGCAACAATTTTGCCATCCCTCATAATGGGACTTGAAATCACCGATATGGGGAAGGTTGTACCATCTCGCCGGATAAAAACCTCATCATTGGAAGCGAACTGAACACCAGTCTTAATAACGTTGAGAATGCCGCATTCTTCAGCAGTCAATAAAGAGTTGTCCGCTCTCTGGCAATGAATGACCTCATGAACATTCTTATTCATTAATTCAGCATTGGTCCAACCCAGAAGGCGTTCAGCCTCCGGATTCATAAATAAGCTATTGCCATGAGGATTCAAAACATAGATTCCCTCGGCCAAAGATGAAGTAATATCCCGTATTGTTTTCTCGCTTATACGCAATTCCTCCTCGGCAAGCTTCCGTTTTGTAATATCTATTACAATGCCGACAGTACGAACGGGTTTGCCGAAGCTGTCACGAATCACCCGGGCTGTCACATGTACCCAGATTACTTTACCATCCTTGCGAATATAACGTTTCTCGTTGCTGTATTCGGGAATCTCCCCCCGGATCATATTCTGAAACTTCTCCCAGTCGTCTTTTAGATCATCCGGATGGGTAATATTACGGACCGTTTCATAGAGTATTTCTTCACGGCTGTAGCCGGTTATCTCGCAAAGGCGGTCATTTGCCCTGATAAACCGGCCTGTTGACGGATCAGCCTCACCCATTCCGGCAGCAGCCAAATCGAAGAATGTACGGTAGCGAGCTTCACTTTCACGCAGTGCTTTTTCAATCAACTTGCGCTCGGTGATGTTTTTTATAAAATGGAGAATCCCTTCTATGTTATTTTTGTCATCGAAGAGGGGATAAACGGTAACTTCAAAATATGACCCTGGATAGGGTTCAAAAAATTCTTTTGTGACGGCATTACCTGATAGCAAGACTTCCGCGATAGGACACTGATGAAATACGTCGTCAGCCTTGTGAATCAACTCATAACATTTCCTCCCAACGGCTTCTGATGGAGTTATATTAAAAGTTTGGCCAAAAGATTTATTGACTTTTAAAATGTTGAAATTATTGTCATGAAGCGAAACAGCATCTGTAACAACATCAAAACTGCCATGCCATTTTTTGATGATGTTCACGGCTCACCTCATGGCTTGACCCCAATGGCTTACACAGCCTGGGATGAATCCTACGGCTCAGGGCCGCAGCATGACCGCCCTTCACCTTAGGCCGAATCACTATGGTTTCCTGTACCGTACAAAACAGGCCTTCATAGTTGCGGGTTTGTGGCCAAGCCTTTATTAATATATACCGTTACCTGATGCCTGTCAATTGCATTGAAGCCGGCAATATACATAGAGGAAGATTTACGCTCGCAAGTGCGCCACGAGGCTGCACAGAAGATGAGGGTAGGCCCCTCGGAGTCGGCTTGCAGGAGCAGACTCCAAACCACCTTAAGCTGCATCTGTTAAGAGCAGGTGTGGTGAGCGTTAAGGAAAAGGCACTGGTAAAAGTGTCAGGTGTGAATCAGCAGAGATGAACGCAAGTGAACCACTGATGAGGTGTCGAAAGAAACAGACGATGTCGAAACTGGCGGCTTACGAAACGCCAGAATGAGCCTGGGAGAAACCTGTTTACTGACTGGGCGGCGTCCGGCATAGAGGTGGCATGACTCTGATTCAGGCTTTTGTGTGGAACGTGGGAAGCTGTGCACTGATGCTAAGGGAGAAATCCAAGTGGAAGCCCCATGAGGATGAGAGTACCGATGCGGGGCACAGCGACGGAGTAGCCAGTAGTAGCGATGAAAACTCGTAATGGAGTTGGAGCGAAGGGGCTACATTGTTCAGCTTTATTGAATGGTCAACCATTTGATGGGAGGAGCTATTGAGTAAAGCAAAGTCGTTTAGTATTTCCAAACAAGTAGTGCTGGATGCCTTTAAGAAAGTAAAGGCAAACGGCGGTGCTGCCGGAGTAGACGGGCAGTCGATTGCAGAGTTTGAGAAGGACCTGAAAAGGAATCTCTATAAGCTGTGGAATCGGATGTCATCAGGGAGCTATTTCCCGCCACCGGTGCGCACTGTTGAGATACCGAAGGACAATGGAGGCATACGGCTTCTTGGGATACCAACGGTAGCAGACAGGATTGCGCAGATGGTGGTAAAGCTGTACTTGGAGCCTGAAGTGGAGCCGTACTTTCATCAAGACTCCTACGGGTACAGACCTGGGAAATCGGCAGTGGAAGCAGTAGGGGTAGCCCGACAGAGGTGCTGGAAGTACGACTGGGTTGTTGATTTGGATATCAAAGGGTTTTTTGATAATCTGAACCATGAATTTGTGATGCGTGCAGTGCGCAAGCACACCGACTGTAAGTGGATACTGCTCTGCATTGAGCGCTGGCTGAAAGCTCCTGCTCAACTGCAAGACGGGACACTTGTAAGTCGGGATAAAGGCACACCCCAAGGCGGAGTAGCCAGTCCTCTGTTAGCGAATCTATTCCTCCACTATGCATTCGACGAATGGATGAAGCGGATGTGTCCGGGGATTCCATTTGAGCGATACGCAGATGATATTATTGCTCACTGTGTGAGTGAACAACAGGCTAAGTGGCTTAAAGCAAAGATTGAGGAACGACTATCTCAGTGTGGGCTGGAGCTTCATCCTCAGAAGACGAGGATAGTCTACTGTAAGGATGACAGGCGAAAGGGTGAGCACCAGAACGTGAGTTTTGACTTTCTTGGCTATACGTTTCGATGCAGGGAAGCAAAGCGTCGCAATGGTGGTACCTTTATAAATTTCTGTCCTGCCATTAGTGATAAAGCGTCCAAGGAGATTTGCAGAGTCATGAGGAGTTGGCACATTCAATCGGTGCAATGGTATGAACCTTGAAGGAATATCCCGTTATTGCAATCCAATCCTCCGGGGATGGATTAACTACTACGGACAGTATTACAAGTCAGCACTACACCGAGTCTTCAGAATATTCAATTATATTCTGGTCAGGTGGGCGATGAGGAAATATCGTCGGTTTAAGTTCCATAAAACCAGAGCAGCGCACTGGCTAAACGCTATTGCTTTACGGCAATCAGGGCTATTTGCGCACTGGAAAATGGGAAGCAGACCGTAGGCTGGACAATACGAGCCGGATGACGGGAGACTGTCACGTCCGGATCTGTGAGGGCGTGGGGGTGAAATTCCCCTGCGCTACTCGACTCCTCACTACCAAACAGGTGTCTGCTACCAAGCATCTTTCCCCTGCATGTCATGCTTCCCTCAATACTTTGAGGGATAGCCCTGAGACCATGTTCTTCACCGTTTCACTGTAAGCCAGCATATGGGGCGCTTTAAGATGATCACGGAGGGCTTCAAGGTTTTCCCACTTTTCGATAATAGTCACAACATTTTCATCCAAAATTTGGGGCGGCAGTTTGGCATCTATATCGACTGCCGGAACATATTCGATACATCCTTTTTCCTCTCTGACCTTTGGCATGTTGGCTTTAAAGATTTCGAGAAAATCGGAAAGACTACCCGTCTTTACTCGGATCGACGCAATTACATTAATCATATTCATTCTCCTTTTTGTGTTCCCCGGAATATTTATTCCGGCAAATCCGGTCTGCTACTTCATAATATCGGAATTTATATATTAGTCAGACACTCGACATTCCCCATAGTCTGATTACCAATAATAACTTATACACTGTTTTGGACATTTTGAAAAGCGTGGGGTACAGGAGTGTCAAGGAGTGTGTACGGGAGGGAGCCTTGCGCAAACTGATTCACCGACGAACACGCATATTCAGGAAAACGAAATTCTGGCAAGGTTACAATGGGAATAGAACACCATTAGAAAAGACTCAGGGCTTTCAGAGCACCAATAGGCGGGTCTCAACCACGCCCATTGGTGACTGAAGTTAGCACTGATTTAAAATGTAGGCGTAGGCAGTTTTCCCCAACCAGTATCCTGCGGCAGAAGCTTCAAATCGAGGAGTTTCAGATTGTGAACATCCACATCCGCCATAAACTGAGGTGTTCTCTTAGCATTGATTGAAAAGAAATCATACGGCGTGTCAATTGTACCATCAGTGATGTTCAGAAAAATCAGTCTCTTCACTACGCCCTTATTCATATCTGAGGGTGCATGGTCATGGCCCGCATGATGCCCGCCCGCCAGGTGACTGAAAGGGTGAAATACCCAATCGAAAAACCTGCTCAACGTAAAGTGTCTCTTATATAATCTCCATTCATCTCCAGTATCTGCGATTAGTCCCTGCATAATGTAATCAGCAGGTATAAAATAAACAAGATACTTTTCATTATCTTTCAAGCTTGCCTTTATTTCCGGTAGGGAGAGTAGATCATTCATTCGATGTTCCATCATTTGCGTATCATCAGGAAGAAGTGCAAAGGCAACGATGTTCGGACTTGTCCAAAGTGGAAGTTGTTTTATTGTATAGTATCTTAGAAAGAAAACACTTCCCATAGTAACCGCTGCAATGAAAACAAATAGAGCGATTTTCCCTATAATGCTTGAAGGCGTTATTGGTCTTTCGATTTGTCTTGGCAAGAACATTCCCGTTCTTGCCATATATGCTTGATAGGTTTCAGGGTACCCATTCAGCATTCTCCGCTCTTCGTCCTTGGAGAGGAAATAATACAGCACTATCATTACAAGCCATAGCACAACTGTAAGGAATCTCGGCCATAAGATAGAAAGCCCGATGCCGGCACAAACAAGCCCGACGTATTGAGGATGTCTTACGAAGGAGTACAGACCTTTTAACGCAGTTCCCCTCTTCAGGAACTTATTCGTATATACCTGAAAGGCACAGATGATAAACACTGCAATGCCTGACACAAAAAGAACTGACCCCATGACACGAACAAATTTCAAAAGGTCATCAGGCGGGACTACCATATGAGGCAGATAAAAAGCACTCAGCCATCGAGTAGCAGGGTATTTAACCAACTCAAGTAAAAAGGGCGTGAATACGGAATATAATAGCCCGGCAAAAGGGCTTATCATTATCAATATCTCAAAACCAATTACAAAGTAGAGCACTATGGCACTACTCAGCACAGTCTTTCTGTTCATTTGAAACCTCCTGTATTCCTCGTTTAAACAATAGCATACACCCCATGCGAGGCACAGGGTATTTGACATGTTGCTAAGGATTTTCAGGTTACAGGTGGTTTTATGAGAGGCTCTTTGAAAGGGTTGGTATATCTATCCGAAGAATAAAGAAAGTAATCGGTGCACACATGGAAAGGCTGAACGGACGGCTGAACAAAAGGTGCAACCATTACAAAAGCCGGATAAATAACTTTAATTGAATTATCATCAACAGCCCCTTGTCCTTTGTGTGGATAGTGATGGAAGGGGCACTGATGTGTGAGCGGAGCCGCAAACGCTGTTTTAGCTGCAAAACCATAGGGGCAAGTATTTTGCAGGATAAGTGAGAAAGATAAAAGCAAAAGAAGCATTCTCATCAGCTTCATAGATATTATTATAAGGCAGATGATAGAAATTGTAAACGAGGACAGATGTATTAGCATATACCGGCACTCGCGTATAACCGGACGTGACGTTTATCTGTCAGATCCCATGGCCATCTATTTCCAAAAGAATCTCTATCCTGTGGCGGAAAAGCAACAGTGAGGAGCAGGAAGTACTGTTGTCCTATCACATTAACAATGCACTCATAGTGATATCATATTATTATTCCCTAAGTGCTGTTTTATGATAAAATAGCGGGCAATGGATGGATTTCGCAGATCACTTTCAAAAATTATCGCAACGGTCTTCTTTATCGGTTATATACCTTTTGCATCGGGCACATTCGGGAGCCTGGCTGCCTTATTATGTATTTGGTTTTTGAAACCGGACAGACTGCTGCATGGCGTTCTTGCTGTTGTTCTTTTTGTGCTGGGGACCGTTGCCTCTCAAGTCGCTGAAAGTATTTTCGGGGAGGATAGCGGGCGCATTGTTATCGATGAATTTACCGGATTTGTGATCTCCGTTTTTTCGCTCCCCCTGACTGCGGGATATTTGGCCGCGGCCTTTTTTTTGTTCAGGTTTTTAGATATACTAAAACCTTCTCCTATCAGAAATATTGAGCGGGCTGTAAGCGGCGGCCTGGGTGTTATGCTCGATGATGCAGCAGCAGGACTGATGACAAATCTCCTTCTGCAGCTATGGAGGAACGTTGCATGAGGTGTTTTGTCGCTATCGATGTATCTGAAGAGGTGCGGTTTTCAATTGGCGGGGTCATAGAACAAATGAGGGGGCTGTCAAAAAGCGTGCGATGGGTCCCCCCTGACCATGTCCATTTGACACTGAAGTTCCTTGGTGAGGCGAGCGCCGCCAAGCTGCTTAAGATACAGGAAAGTCTTCAGCTGCTTTGCAGCAGGCACGCCCCATTTGCCCTTAAAGTGAACGGCGCCGGAGGGTTTCCGGATCTGCGCCGGCCAAATGTATTGTGGGTGGGCATAGATGAATCGGGACCTCTGAGTATTCTTAACCGGGACATCGAACAGTCGATGGCTGAACTCGGATTTAAAAGGGAAGCGAAGCGGTTTTCTCCTCATCTAACTGTCGGCAGGGTAAGGAGCATGGACGGCATTCAGGATGTAATCAGGGAATGGATTACATTTAAGGACATGGTTTTTGGTACTATAACTGTTGAGGAAACCCTGCTTATGAAGAGCACATTGAAAACCGGCGGGGCAGAGTATTCAAAAGTTGCAGGTTTTAAACTGGCGATATAGCGTTATAGTGTTATAGCATTATAGCGTGAAAGGAAATAGTTCAATATAAAATAAACGCGATAAACGATATAACGCTGTAATGGAGGTTCAGGATGAGCAAGGATAAAGATGTTATGAACAAGGATAAAGTAAAGGCCCTGGAAGCGGCAATTTCCCAGATCGAAAAAAACTTTGGGAAAGGGGCCATAATGCGCCTCGGTTCAGGGGGCGTGGCTGAAGGGATACAGGTTATACCTACGGGTTCCATCTCTCTGGATATTGCCACCGGCATCGGCGGCTTTCCGAGGGGGAGAGTCGTTGAGATATATGGGCCTGAGTCTTCCGGAAAGACAACTCTTGCGCTGAAGGCGATAGCTGAGGCGCAAAAAACCGGAGGAGTCGCCGCATTTATTGATGCAGAGCATGCCCTTGATATCAATTACGCATCAAAGCTCGGCGTTAATATTGAAGACCTTCTCGTATCGCAGCCCGACACGGGTGAACAGGCACTCGAAGTTGCTGAAACTCTGGTCAGGAGCGGGGCTGTCGATGTAGTGGTGGTGGACTCTGTTGCCGCGCTGGTGCCGAAAGCCGAAATAGAAGGGGATATGGGTGATTCCCTCCCCGGCCTTCAGGCCAGGTTGATGAGCCAGGCCATGAGAAAACTGACGGCGGCAATATCCAAATCTCTGACCACAATAATCTTCATCAACCAGATACGGATGAAGATAGGTGTCATGTTCGGAAATCCTGAAACGACGACAGGCGGAAATGCGCTGAAGTTTTACTCGTCAATGAGGCTTGACATCAGAAAGATCGACAGCCTCAAGGACGGACAGGAAGTAATTGGCGGACGGGTCCGGGTCAAAATTGTAAAAAACAAGGTTGCCCCTCCGTTCAGGCAGGCGGAGTTTGATATATATTTTAATGAGGGCATATCAAAGGCTGGAGAGATCATTGACCTTGGCGCGGAAAAGGGCATTATTGAAAAGGCCGGCGCATGGTACAGCTACAACGGCAACAGGATAGGACAGGGCAGGGACAATGTGCGGGAATACCTGAAGAATAATCCTTCTGTGGCCGCTGAGTTAGAGCAGAAAATAATCGAAGCATACGGGTTGAAGCAGGAAGAGAAGGCCGAAGCGGGAAAGTGAACAGAAGGTTAAGGCTGAGGTTAAGAAAATAGAAAAAACTAACATTTTGTTCTCAACCTTCACCTCAACCTTAACCTATGAATGAAGTGGAAGATAATTTTGGCAATGCACTGAAATATGCGCTCAAGATTCTCGGCTACCGCGACAGAAGCATGAGCGAGATGCGCCAAAAGCTTATTGATAAAGGCTTCTCCGGGAATGTTGTTGACGATACTCTTGCTTATCTTGAGGAAAAGTCGTTTATAGATGACCGGAGGCTTGCTGAACTGCTTAGGAGAGATGCTGTTGAGAGAAGGCATTTCGGGGCCCGGGGTGTCAGGAGCTACCTCATAAGACGGGGCATTGCAAAGGATATTGCAGATGCAATGGCGGGAGCGGACAACGACTACCTTGGGGTTGCCATGCAGCTTGCGGAAAAAAAAATGCGTTTCATCGGGCATCTGGACAGCGTGACAATAAAGAGGCGACTGTACGGGCTGCTTGCGCGGCGCGGTTTCACTCATGATGAGATACGGCAAGTGCTGAAAATGTTGAATGTTGAATGAAAAGCACGCAGACGATTGAACAAAAAGGATAAAAAACGAAAGCACAGCCAATTTTCACGCAAAGGCGCAAAGTTCGCAAAGTAAAGACAAAGACTTATAAAGAAAGAGAGACCTCTCCGGCAGTTGACTTGCTTTGCGTGAGATTGTTTTTTTCCATGTTTTGATTTTTCTTAGAAGAAGGAGGAAGGATATGAGAGGCGGCAGCGTCAGGGCTGTGTGGTTTTTTCTGTATGTTATAGCTGTTTTTTTGGGCGGTTGCGCGTCAACCGCGCGGTATTCCACTGATGAGATTAAAGATTATCCACCCCAGATACAGGAAAAGATTGCAAAAGGAGAGGTAATGCCCGGTATGACGCCCCGGCAGGTACGTTATGCATGGGGCTCTCCAAACGAGGTGAAGACCCTCGAGAAGGAAGATGGGAAGCAAAGAGAGGAGTGGGTATATTCTTCCGACCTTGGAGTATTCAAGACGAGGCTCACCTTCATTGACGGGAAACTTATCTATATTGTCAGCTCAGAGCCTGGAAAGGTGAAATAGGTCAATGAAGAGCATTGAAGTAAGAAATACATTTCTGGAGTTTTTTATCTCAAAGGGACATGAAAAGGTCGGCAGTTCGTCGCTTATCCCCCGAAATGATCCTACGCTGCTGTTTACCAATGCCGGCATGGTGCAGTTTAAGTCTGCGTTCCTCGGAGAAGAGAAACGGCCTTATTCGAGGGCGGTATCATGCCAGAAGTGCATGCGCGCCGGCGGCAAGCATAGCGACCTGGAGAACGTAGGACACACGGCCCGGCACCATACTTTTTTTGAGATGCTCGGGAATTTCTCCTTCGGCGATTATTTTAAAAAAGATGCGATCCTTTTTGCCTGGGAACTGCTTACCGGATGGTATGCTTTGCCCAAGGACAAGCTCTGGGTGTCGGTCTACCAGGAAGATGACGAGGCTGAAACATTATGGAAAGGCCTTACCGACATCGCCCCTGAAAGGATCGTCAGGCTCGGCGCGAAAGACAATTTCTGGCAAATGGGAGATACAGGGCCGTGCGGCCCCTGCTCGGAGATCATTATCGATCAGGGAGAGGGAATAGGGTGCGGAAGGCCGGATTGCGCCATCGGCTGCGACTGCGACCGGTACCTGGAACTCTGGAACCTCGTCTTTATGCAGTACAACCGTGATTTGTCAGGTGCGCTTTCCCCGCTTCCCAGGCCGAGCATTGATACCGGCATGGGACTTGAGAGGATTACTGCTGTCCTTCAGGGGAAACATAATAATTTTGACACCGACCTCTTCTCTCCAATAATCGCGTCAATTGCAACGGCCTCGGGAAAACCCTATGGCCGTTCTGCGGATGATGATGTATCGATAAGGGTCATTGCCGATCACCTGAGGTCAGCGGCTTTTTTGCTTTCCGATGGGCTTATGCCTTCCAATGAAGGCCGCGGATATGTTCTAAGACGAATTATCAGGAGGGCTTCACGGCATGCGAAATTGCTGGGCCTTGGGGACCCGCTTTTGTACCGTTTAGTGGATTCCGTAGTCGAGGCCATGGGAGACGTCTATCCGGAACTGGCACGAGAGCAAGCGCGCGCGTCAAAAGTATTGCTGTACGAAGAGGAGCAATTCAGCAGGACCCTCGAACAGGGCATGAGGATTCTTGATGAGATAATAGTGAAGTTAAAGAAGGCGTCCGGTAAATTAATTCCGGGTGACGAGCTGTTCAAATTATACGATACCTTTGGTTTCCCTCTGGATCTTGCGAGAGATATTGCCATGGATAATCACTTGTCTGTTGACGAGGAAGGTTTCCAAAAGGAAATGGAAGTGCAGCGGGAGCGCGCACGGGCCTCCTGGGTTGGCGAGGATGAAGCTATTGCATCGATTTACAGGGAGCTTGTGTCGGAAATCGGAGAGACGGAGTTTATCGGATATGATTCATTGGAGTCGGAATCGGTTGTTAAGGCAATTCTGAAAGAGGGGAAGGTGGTCGACGTTGCTTCTGCCGGCGACGAAGTTGAGGTATTTCTGGATAAGACCATTTTTTATGGTGAATCAGGAGGCCAGTCCGGCGACGTGGGGCTGATCAGCTCGCCTCAGGGATTTGAGGCAGAGGTTATAACTACTAAAAAAGAGGTCGGCCTGCATGCCCATGTAGTCAGGATCAACAGCGGAACGCTTAAGGTGTGGGACATGGTCCATGGTTCAGTTGACAGGAAAACGCGGATGGCCACAGCACGTAATCATACCTCGACCCACCTGCTCCATACGGCATTAAGAACTGTCCTCGGGGAGCATGTTAAACAGGCGGGCTCATATGTCGCTCCCGACAGAATGCGTTTTGATTTTACTCATTTCTATTCCCTCGAGAGGAAAGAGATTGAGTCCATCGAATCCATAGTGAACGGGAAGATACTCGAAAATGTAAGAGTTGAGACAGAGATTGCCGATATCCATGATGCCTTGAAATCAGGTGTTACGGCCCTTTTCGGTGAGAAGTACGGCGAGAAAGTCAGGGTGGTCAAAGTCCCGGGCTTCAGTGCAGAATTGTGCGGTGGGACCCATTGCAGGACCACCGGAGATATCGGCAGCTTCATTATTATTTCCGAGGGCAGTGTGGCTTCAGGCATCAGGAGGATCGAGGCGTTCACCGGCAAGGCTGCTTTCGATTACCTGAGACTGAGGAGTAATGAGCTGAGGGACATAGGCGAACTGCTCAAAACCGATAAACCCCTGGACCGGGTCGAAAAATTACTTTCCGACGTGAAGGACCGCGATAGGGAGATTGATGCGCTGAAAGCAAAAGCTGCTTCTCAAAACTCATCGGCGGTCATGGATAAGATGCAGATTATTAATGGAGTGAAAGTCCTTTCATGCCGGGTCGACGGACTTGAGCAGAAAGACCTGAGGGTGTTTGCAGATAATGTTCGGGACCGGCTTGGTTCCGGCATCATTGTGCTCGCTGCGTGCAAGGAAGGCCAGACGACAATGCTTGCAATGGTGACTAAGGACCTGACAGGTCAATTCAGCGCCGGCGACCTGCTAAAAAATGTTGCAGTTCAGGTAGGTGGAAAGGGCGGAGGCAAGGCGGAAATGGCGCAGGGCGGAGTCTCGAATCTTGAGAGCGTGGACCTTCTGGACAAAGCACTTGAGTCGGTTTATGATATAGTTAAAAACAGGCAATAGGCGATAGGCTATAGGCTATGGGTATAGACCAAAGACAAATAGACAAAGAGTCAGAAGAAGATTTTTTTCTTTTCCTATAGCCCATAGCCTATTGCCTATCGCCTGTATTTTATTAGGAGGTTTAATATGACTATTTTTGACGCTGTGCGCAATGCTATTCTTGCCGGATTCGGGGTCCAGGAAAAAGTCAAAGAATTTATTGATGAGTTGGTCAAAAAAGGAGAACTTAGTGAATCACAAGGGGCAAAATTGGTCAAAGAATGGAGTGAGAAGGCGGACAAAGGCAGTTATGACCTAAATAAGAATTTTTCGGAACTTATTTCGAAGACCCTCGAAAAAATGAATATTCCAACCAAAGAAGAAGTCGGCCTGCTGAACAAACAGATCCAGAACCTCTCTGCCCGCGTCAGAAAACTCGAAGGAGTTGCTGAAGAAGGGCTGGAAAAGTAGCAGCAATTTGCTGTGAATATCAATAGATTCTCACGCACATATAAGTCTGCAAGAAGGCTGCAGCAGATAATAAACGTATTCCTTAAACACGGTTTCGGTCAGATAATCGAGCAGATCCACCTCGGCAGGTACATACCTTTCAAAAAAAGGCTGCGGTCTTTCGGCGCCTGGCCTGCGGTGCAGAGTTTGAATGTCCCCGAACGGCTCAGGATGGCCTTTGCCGAATTGGGTCCCAGTTTCATAAAGCTTGGACAACTCCTCTCCTCCAGACCTGATTTGATCACGGTCCAGTTTGCGGATGAACTGAAGAAATTGCAGGATGATGTGCCGCCCTTTCCCTCTCATGAGGCCAAGCGGATCATCGAGACGGAGTTCGGGCGTCCGCTCGAAAATATTTTCAGGACTTTTTACGAGGAGCCCATCGCTGCCGCATCTATTGCCCAGGTGCACAGAGCCATGCTGATCGACGGCTCCGATGTTATCGTGAAAGTGCAGCGTCCTGAAATCAGGGAGCAGATCGAGTCGGATATCAACATTCTTTTTACGCTTGCCAGGCTGCTTGACAGGTATATTAGTGAGAGCAGGTTTTTTAATCCTCTCGGTATTGTGGATGAATTTTCCCGGACTATCAGAAAAGAGATGAATTTTGTCGAGGAGGCGAGGAACTGTTCGAGGTTCAGAAGAAATTTTGAACAGGACCCCACTGTATATATTCCTAAAATTTACACCGAATATGTGACAGAAAAAGCCTTTGTAATGGAATGGATAGACGGCATAAGGATCGACAATATAGCGAAGATCGAAAAGATGGGCATTGACAGGGCCCAACTGGTCGAAACAGGGATACATGCCTTTTTCAAACAGATACTCGAAGACGGATTTTTCCACGCTGATCCCCATCCCGGCAACATTCTTGTAATGTCGTCAGGTGCCATTGCCTTTGTCGATTTCGGTATCGTAGGCAGGATCCCTGATGGAATGAAGGAGACGATGGCCGACAATTTCCTGGCCCTCATAAGTAAGGATTACGATGGTATCATCGATCAGTATGTTGACCTCGGCATAGTTCCCGAGCACGCCGATATCGAAACCTTCAGGAGAGAATTCAAATCCGATCTCGTAGATTTCCTGGAGCCGATTTTAGACAGCACCTTGCAGGAACTGGACTTTGCCCTCTATCTTGACACGCTCACACATCTGGCGATCAAGCACAATTTAAGAGTGCCTTCCGAACTGCTCCTCATCGATAAGGCCATGCTCATACTCGAAAGCATAGGCCGGCAGCTTGATCCCTCATTCAATTTTATTGCCGCTGCAGAGCCTTATGCATCCAAACTCATCCAGAAGCGAATAAGCCCCTCGCGATTCTACAAGACTGCCAAAGAGAATATACTGGAATTCAGTGATTTTGTATCTTTGTTTCCGCGTCAGATGAAGCAAATAATCAGGAAAATATTGAAGGACGAAATACATGTAAAAATGTATCACGTCAATCTGCCTGAATTCATAAAAGATATTGACCGCTCAAGCAACCGCATTGCGTTCGCTATGATCGTGAGCGCCATGATCTTGAGTTCTGCCATACTGCATGCAGTCGGTGTAGGCCCCACTATTTTCGGCTATTCAATCCTCGCCATTTCTGCTTTTGGTTTTGCATTTTTTATGGGCGTCTGGCTCATTATCTCCATCATCCGCTCCGGAAGGTTTTGAGACCGGGCACTAAACCCTAATTCACCATCAAACCACAGCCAACAGTAGGGGCCTTAAGCCAGGACGCAGAGAAAGTCATGGATTTAAGAAGACATAACATTAGCTTGGCCCTTCATCTCTGTGTTCTCATTGAAGTTCAGTTCTGTCTTTTTTTCTCTCAAATGCTTTGAGTTCACAGAGGAAAACTCTGTGTTCTCGCTTAGAAGCGCCTACTTTCGGCTGTGGTTCGCTGTTTTAGGTGGTGTCCGGCATATTGACAAATCCATTTGAAACGGGATAACATCAGTCCTAATGGAAATTACTCGTGAAACGGATTATGCTGTAAGGTGTATCTTGTACCTATCCGGCAAACCTGGAGAAGTGAGCATGGTCGAAGATATCGCAAAAGAAATGCAGATACCGAAGAGCTTCCTGGCGAAGATCGTGCAGAAACTTGCCCGTGCATCGCTCGTTAAGTCATTTCGAGGTGTTAAGGGCGGCTTTCAGCTTGCCAGACTTCCCGGGGAGATAAGTCTGCTCGATGTTATGGAGGCAATAGAAGGTGAAGTTTCATTGAACGCCTGCGCTATTGACCAGTCATATTGCGTTCGCAGCAAAACCTGTCCTGTTCATCCTGCATGGGTTGAGGTCAGAAAGGACGTCAGAAAAATTTTGAAAAAATACAATTTTGCCCGGTTATCAGGTTAACGCAAACAAATACAATTAACCACAGAGGACACAGAGAAACGTCTTTAAATATAAAGTGAGCATGAAAACATCTCTTCTCTGTGATCTCATAGTCTTTTTTGCTGTTTTTGCAATCTTCTGCGGAGAGGCAGTCTCAGTGCGCTCTGTGGTTCATAAATACGTTTGACTAATATTTTTTTACGGCTTCTTTGATTAAGGACTGCCCGATAACGTTTCTCTGTATCTGGTTAGTGCCTTCATATATTTGCAATATCTTTGCATCACGCATCATTTTCTCAACCGGATATTCTTTCATGTATCCCGCACCGCCCATGATCTGTATCGCATCTATGGTGACCTTCATCCCCACATCAGTCGCATAGGTCTTCGCCATCGCGGATTCTTTTGATATGTCTTTTACGCCGCTATCTACATATCTGGCAACAGAATACACAAGCGAGCGTGCCGCTTCAATCTGCATGGCCATATCTGCCAGCATGTGCTGGATGGCCTGGAAGCTTATTATTGGGTGTCCGAACTGGTGCCGCCGGCGGGCGAACTTGACAGCCTCATCAAATGCACCCTGGGCCACGCCAACCCCCTGGGCGCCGACACCGGTCCTTGATTGGTCGAGTGTTTTCATTGCAACTATAAACCCCATCCCCTCTTTTCCGATGAGGTTTTTTTTCGGAATCCTGCAGTTGTCGAAAATCAACTCTCTTGTTGAAGACGCCCTGATGCCGAGTTTGTTCTCCTTCTTCCCGAAGGTGAAGCCTGGAGTCCCTTTCTCCACTATAAAGGAAGAGGCCCCCCTGGGCCCTTTTGATCTATCTGTAATGGCAATGATGGTGTAAATCTCCGCCTCGCCTCCGTTCGTAATCCATTGCTTGGTGCCATTTAAAACATATTCATTGCCGTCAAGCTTTGCGGTAGTCTGGATTCCACTGGCATCGCTGCCGGCATTGGCCTCGGTAAGGCCGAAGGCCACCAGCCTTTTGCCTGCGGCAATATCGGGCAGGTATTGCTTCTTTTGTTCGTTGGACCCGAAAAGAAGGAGAGGAAATGTCCCAAGGGCATTTGCTGCATAGGTTGTCGAAACACCCACGCAGGCACAAGAGAGTTCTTCAACGACGAGGCAGAGTTCCAGGCATCCCTTACCAAGGCCGCCGTATTCTTCGGGGATAAAAAGTCCTATCATGTCCGACTGGGCCAGGACTTTAATAATTTCCCATGGATACTCGCTCTTCTCATCAAGTTCAGCTCTGACCGGCACGACTTTCTCTTCAGCAATCTGTCGTGCAAGATCACGCACCATCTGCTGTTCTTCCGTTAAGAAATAATCCATTAATATCCTCCTGTTAAAAAACAAGTGAGAAGTAAGAAGTGAGAAGTAAAAGGCAAAAAAAGAAGCCAAAAAAAGCACCTTTTCTTTTTCTTCTTACTTCTTACTTGCCTTTTATTATCCGCTTATATTTATCGCCTCAATCAGAATGCTTGAGGCCCCTATGTTACCATAAAATCTTAAGTCATCGCCAATCATGACGGCTTGTCTGAACAATTCCAGCACATTACCTGATATAGCCGCCTCTTTCACGGGGCAGCGTGCTGCTCCGTCTTCAATCCACAATCCTGAAATGCCTACCGAGAATTCTCCCGACACAGGATTTGCGGTATGCATGCCCATGGTTTCGGTTACATACAGGCCCTTATCAATTGACTTCAGAAGCTTTTCAAATGCCTGAGCGTGCCCGGGTAAGGACGGCTCTATATAAAGGTTAGTCGGCCCGACACCGGGGAGTCCGAATGCCCCGCCCCTTGAGGCGTTTCCGGTAGACCGGACACCATCTTTTTTGGCCGTGTATGTATTATATAAATAGCCCATCAGCACACCCTTTTCGATCAAGGCTTTGTGAGTCGACGGCACTCCTTCTCCATCGAAAGGCTTACTGCCGAGCTTGCCGGCAAGCAGTCCATTGTCAATTATATTCAGCAGCGGACTTATAACCTGCTCTCCTTTTTTTCCTGAAAGCATGGATTTGCCCTTTTGAACGGATTCCGACGATAACGCAAAAGCTAATATGCCAAGGAATTCCACAGCGACCGAACTATCGAGAATGATGAATCCTTTTGTGGGAGCAATTTTTTTTGCGCCGAGAAGCTCAAGGGCTTTTTTTGCCGCATTCCTCCCGACCCTCTCAAACGCTGAATCATCCAGAAATCTGCTCCCCTCATAATCGGAGCCCATTTGGCTTTCGGACCCTTCTTCGGCTACTACGGTAATATGTGCCGAGCACCCGGTAGCACTGTAAAAGCCATCAATTCCCCGTGAGTTGACGATATGAGTATCACTCGTGCCAAAATCCCCTGCAGCCTTCCTGACCTTCTTAATTCGCCCGTCGGTATCGAGGGCCGCTTTCTCGACGCGCATGACGTATTCTATAGCTTCATCCCCGGTGATTGAGGCTATACGGCTGTCGAAGATATCCACGGCCGCGGCCTGCAACGGCAAAGGGAATCCAAGATTTTCATCCGGCTCCGCATACTGCGCAACGGAGAGCGCCGCATCCACTACACGGGACATTTCAGCAGGGTCTGTAGAATAGGAAAACCCCAATTGTTTGTTCTTTATTACCCTGACACCATAACCGGCAGTCATGGAGGATTCAAGTGTCTCTATCTCCCGGCCTTTGACTTCGATTCCCAGGTTTTTTGACGCTTTAACATACACCTCGGCTTCATCAGCGCCTTGAGCAAGAGAGAGATTCAATAGTTTTTTGGCAAAAGCCCTGTCCATAGTTAAACCAGGTAATAGGTAATAGGTAATAGGTGATGAGTAAAATGTTTTTCTCTTCTTCTATGACCCATAACCTATTACCTATGACCTATTCTTCATAATACGTTGCGGAAGCGTTGTCTGATTCCCACACGGTTACAGCAGAAATATTTACTTTGTAGTCGCCCAGCCTCTTGCGTAATGACTCGAATACCCACCGCGCGATATTTTCCGAAGATGGATTTCTTTCAGTGAAAGGAAATACATTATTCAGACATGTATGATCGAGTGGAGCGATCACCTCTCCGGTTATCCGCTTCAACTCGTGGAAATCGATAGCGAGGTCGATTTCATTAAGGCGGTCTGTGGTCACAAATACCTGGACCTTCCAGTTGTGGCCGTGCATGTTTTCACATTTGCCTTTATATCCCCTAAGCTGATGCGCTGAGGCAAAACCCGTTTCTATCATCAATTCATACATAAAATCCTCCAAAAGACAGGTAATGGGTTATAGGTTATGGGTCATGGGGAAAGAAGAAAGAGAAGACTTTTTACCTATAACCTATGACCTATTACCCATGACCTTTTTTTACGTTTCTTTCTTGAAAACGGCTATATAAGGCAGGTTCCTGTATTTGTTTTCATAGTCGAGACCGTACCCGACAACGAACTGGTTGGGAATATTAAAACCCACATAATCCACCGGCACGTTAATGATGCGCCTCTCTTTTTTATCCAGCAGAATGCAAATTTTAAGGCTCGCAGGTCTCTGGGACAGGATTTTATCCCGTATGTTGTTAAGTGATATCCCGGTATCAATAATATCGTCTACCAGCAGGACGTTCCTCCCCTCAACAGGCTCCCTGGGCTCATAATATACGGTGGTTTCACCCTTGGAAACTGTTTTAAAATAACTCGAAGCGACAATGAAATCTATAGTGACAGGAAGTTTCAGGGCCCTGACAAGATCTGCAAAGAAAATAAAAGAGCCTTTCAGTATCCCGACAGCGAGGACTTCCTGATCTTTATAGTCGTTGGATATTGCCCCGGCTAATTCAACTACCTTCTCATGTATCTGCTCGGTAGTAAACAAAGGTCTTCCGGTAATCATTTTAAAATCAGGTTATGGGTCATAGGTAATAGGTCATCGGTCATCGAATAAATTTTCATAACTTTTCCTATTACCTATTACCCATTGCCTCGTTTGTTATTTTTACCGCACATACCTTAAATTCAGGTATCTTGCAGGTGGCGTCGAGGGCGTCATTTGTTATAACATTTGCCGCTGCCTCGTGGTAGTGCATGGGAATGAATACAGTGCCTTTCTGAACTATTGAGGTAACCCGTGCTTTTATTCTGATGCTGCCGCGGCGTGACGAAACGACCAACATGCCCCCGTCTTTAATGTGGAGATTCTCGCTGTCCGTGGGGCTGATCTCCACATAGGGTTCACCGGCGTGGGCCTCGATCTGAGGAACACGTCTGGTCATTGAGCCGGAGTGATACTGGTAAAGGTTCCTTCCGGTGGTCAGTACAAACGGATACTCAGTATCGGTTGACTCGTCAGGGTTTGTGAAGGGCACAAGAGAGAAACGCACCTTCCCTTTAGGGAACCCGGTCTTGTACAGATAAGGGGTCCCAGGGTGATTGCGGTCAGGGCACGGCCACTGAATACCTTCCTTATCAATGCGCTGGTACGTTATCCCCGCAAGGTTGGGCCATACCTGGCCGAACTCGATCAGAACATCTTCAGGCGATTTATAGTCCATTGTGTAGCCGAGTCTTTTTGACATTTCCATGATTATGGAGAGGTCGGCCCGCGCTTCACCCGGCGGCTCAACCGCCTTCCGCACTCTCTGGACCTTTCTTTCAGTATTGCTGAATGTTCCTTCTTTTTCGGCAAAGCAGGTTGACGGAAATACGACATCTGCGAGAGCAGCGGTCTCGGTCAAAAAGATGTCCTGAACAACCAGAAAATCGAGTTTATTAAGGGCATCAACCGTATGATGGGTATTTGGGTCGGTGATGACCGGGTTTTCTCCCATGATATACATTGCCTTTAATTTTCCTTCCAGGGCTGCAGGTATCATTTCTGTAGCAGTGAATCCCGGCTTCGGGGAGAGCGGTACTCCCCAAGCCTTCTCAAACTTGGCCTTTATATCAACAGCGTCCACTTTTTGGTATCCGGGGTAAACATTTGACAGACAACCTGCATCTGACGCGCCCTGGACATTGTTTTGTCCTCTCAGGGGGTTCACTCCTGTAGATTCCCGCCCAATATTCCCTGTAAGGATTGCCAGGTTTGCAGCCGCGTTGACATTCTCAGTGCCGCAGGTATGTTGTGTTATACCCATTGTATAGAAAATGGCGGCCTTCCGTGAGCTGCCGTAAAGACGGGCTGCCCTTATGATAGCTTCTTTGTCTATGCCGGTTATTTTTTCAGCATATTCGGGAGTGTATTGTTCGACCGATTTCTTCATTTTTTCAAAGCCCTCGGTTTTCTCTTCAATAAAGGCCTTGTCATGCAGACCTTCTTTAATTATTATATGGGCAATTGCGCTGATCAGCGCTATATCCGTGCCGGGTTTCAGGTTCAGCACAGTATCGGCAAAACGGGTCATCGGCACCATACGTGGATCAGCCACTATTATTTTGGCCCCTTTTCGGTATGCCTTGATCATCCTGTTTGCGATTACCGGATGTGTCTCCTTTGTGTTGGAGCCGATAATGAAGATTACCTCCATATTCTCTATTTCTTTAATGGAGTTGGTCATTGCGCCGGAACCGAATATTGCGGCCAGACTGGCCACGGTGGGCGCGTGTCAGAGACGGGCGCAGTGGTCGACATTATTCGTTCCCACCGCGGCTCTTATCATTTTTTGAAAGGCGTAGTTTTCCTCATTGGTGCAACGCGCTGATGATAATCCGCCGATCGCATCGGGACCATGGGCTGCCTTTATATCGTTCATTCTTTTTGCAGTGTATTCGTAGGCCTCTTCCCACGAGGCGTCTTCAAACCGGCCATCCTTCTTAATGAGAGGCTTTGTAAGACGGTCGGGGCTGTTAATGAATCCGTATCCGAACCTCCCTTTTACACACAGCCAGCCCTCATTCCAAGTGTCCTCTTTTGAAGTGACACGGATGACTTTATTGTCCTTTACATTAAGAGTTATATTGCAGCCCGTGCCGCAATAGGCGCAGACCGTATCGGTCTTTTTCACATTTTTCTGCCGTCCTGTCTGAGACCACATCTTACCCGTAAGCGCCCCGGTGGGGCACACAGATACACATTGACCGCAGAATTCGCAATCAAGGGCCTTCTCATAGGGAGGGCATACTTTCGACTTAAAACCCCTGTACGCAAAGTCAATGGCTCCAACACCCTGCACCTCATCGCAGACCTTTACACATCTGCCGCACATGATGCACTTCTCCATGTCCCTTTCGAGAAACGGGTTGGCGTCTTTTTTTGCGTAGACCCTTCTTTCCCCGGAGAACCTGTTTTCCTTGATGCCGTAAGAATACGCCATTTCCTGCAGAGTGCAGTCGCCTGCGCGTTCACATATCATGCAATCAGCGGGGTGGTCGGAAAGGATGAGTTCCAGCACTGTTTTGCGCAAGTCTTCGATTATGGGTGTTGATGTCGTTACTTCCATGCCGTCGCTCGCCGGTGTTGTGCATGAAGTAACTGGGCGTGGAATACCCTTTATCTCTACAATGCAGAGCCTGCAGCCGCCGAAGGGGGTGAGCTTGGGATGGTGGCAGAGAGTGGGGATCGAAATCCCGATCGCCCTTGCAGCATCCAGAACTGTTGATCCCTCGCTGACCGTTGCTTTCTTGCCGTTTATAGTTAGATTCAGCATGCTTTTAACTCCTTCTCTAAATGTTTTGCTTTCTTCCGCTTCATTTCAAGGACCGCGTTCTGGCCATCCAATGTGCTCAGTTCGCATCTGAGGCATCTGCGCGCTTCCCTAACCGCCATCTCCTCTGTAAAACCCAAGTCCACTTCCTTGAAATTCTTCCTTCTCTCCTCAGGGGAAAGGGCCGGCATTTCAGGGCGCTCCAACTCCATAATCTCCTCATCGGTCAATTCGACAGGTTCAATATACCGGGATGGTCTCGTTACCCCATATTTTACAGGTAAAGTTTCTCCGCTTAGATATCTGTCGATCGATTCAGACACCTTTTTCCCTGCGTGCATTGCCCATACTACCGTATTCGGGCCCGTCACAGCATCGCCACCCGCAAATACGCCTTGTCTGGCTGTCGCCAGGGTCTCAGGATCGACTTCCAGCGTCTTCCTCGCAGAGACCCCGACCTTTGAGGTTTCATCGATGCAGGACGTATCAGGTTGTTCCCCTATTGCTGCTATGAGTGTGTCTGCGTCAAGGGCAAACTCCGAACCCTCGATATGAACAGGCTTTGCCCTGCCGCTCTTATCTTTATCTCCCAATTTCATGCGTATGCAGTTCACGCCGGTCACTTTGCCGTCCTTGCTTAAAACGCCGGTGGGCGCAGTCAGGAATTGAATGTCGATACCCTCTTCCAGCGCAGCATCAACTTCATCTTTAAATGCGGGCATCTCCGACCGGGTCCTTCTATACAGTATGGTGACCTTCTCTACGCCCTCCATACGATACGCGGCCCTGGCAGAATCTACCGCAGAGTTTCCGCCTCCAACCACTACTACCCTTTTGCCCGGATGCAGCTCTTTACAAAGATGCAGCGCTTCGAGGAACGCCAGAGAAGGCATTACCCCCTCAGTATCTTCTCCCGGGATACCGAGTTTCATCGATTTATGGGAGCCGATAGCGACGAATATGGCCTTATATCCTTCGTCGAAAAGGCCGTCAATAGAAATATCTTTCCCCAATGTGGTATTTGTCTGGAATTTGACACCGGCGTTCGCCATGAAATCGACGTCGATATCAAAGGCCTCGCGGGGCAAGCGGTATTCAGGTATCGCTACTCTGAGCATGCCGCCAACCACGGGTTTTGCCTCAAAGACCGTGACATCATATCCCTTTATAGAAAGGAAATAAGCTGCAGTCAGGCCTGCGGGTCCGGAACCCACAATGGCAACCTTCTGGTCCTTCATTCCCTCCCTGGGGATATGCACCTTAATGCCTTTTCTGTGCGCGTAGTCCGCCGCAAACCTCTTCAGCGCCCTTACAGCGATTGGTTTACCTGATTCAGCGGCCTTGCACTTTGATTCGCACGGATGATGGCAAACCCGTCCGCAGACACTTGCCAGGGGGTTCCCTTTTCTTATCACGTGAATGGCCTCATCAAAGCGCCCCTGAGCAATCAGGGCTGCGTAAACCGAGGCCTCGGTGCCTATAGGACAGGTATGCTGACATGACGAAGATACTATCTCTTTGCAGGCGAGTGATGGACACCGTTTATATTTAATGTGCTCTTCATACTCATGCCTGAAATACTTAAGGGTGCTCAGTACCGGATTGGGAGCGGTCTGCCCCAGTCCGCAAAGCGATGTGGCTTTTATATCATTGCTCAGTTTTTCTATAAGCTCAAGGTCACCCTCCTCGCCGAACCCTTTGGTGATCCTGTCGAGAATTTCGAGGAGACGTTTGGTGCCGATCCTGCAGGGAACGCATTTCCCGCATGACTCGTTCCGGGTAAAGTTAAGGAAATACTTTGTCACATCAACCATGCAGTTATCTTCATCGAGGACAACCATGCCGCCCGAACCGACAATAGAGCCGACCTTTGCTAGTGACTCGTAATCGACGGTGAGGTCAAGCATGTCGGCAGGGATGCAGCCGCCCGAGGGGCCGCCTGTCTGGACCGCCTTCACTTTCTTGTTATTTTCCGTTCCGCCGCCGATATCATAGATGATCTCTCTGAGGGCAATGCCCATGGGCACTTCGACAAGTCCGGTATTCTTCACTTTGCCGGTAAGAGCGAATACCTTGGTGCCTTTTGATTTTTCCGTTCCATAGGAAGAAAACCAGTCGGCTCCCTTCCTGAGAATGTAAGGGATGTTTGCCAGTGTCTCGACGTTGTTGATGACTGTCGGCTTCCCCCATAACCCCTTGTGGACAGGGAAGGGTGGCTTTGCCCTGGGCATGCCGCGCTGCCCTTCAATGGAAGCGATAAGCGCGGTTTCTTCACCGCACACAAAAGCTCCAGCGCCGAGCTTTATCTTAATATCGAAATCAAACCCTTTATTGAAAAGATTCTTACCCAGGTATCCTTTCTCCCTTGACGATGCGATTGCCTTTTTCAACCGCTCCACAGCGAGCGGATATTCAGCCCGTATATATACATATCCCTGTGTTGCGCCGATGGCATAGGCTCCTATTGCCATTCCCTCTATTACAGCGTGAGGGTTCCCCTCTATAACAGCCCGGTCCATAAAGGCCCCGGGATCGCCCTCATCGGCATTGCAGATAATGTATTTCTGATCACCGGGGGCTTTTTGGCAGGCCTCCCATTTAACTCCTGTCGGGAAGCCGGCGCCCCCTCGTCCGCGCAATCCTGATTTTTTAATTACATCAACGACTCCCTCAGGGGTCATCGATGAGAACACTTTTTCAACAGCAGAGTAACCGCCTACTGCTATGTAGGCTTCGATGTCTTCAGGATCAATATTGCCGCAATCCGATAAGACCACCTTTACCTGTTTCCCGTGGAATCTGTGGTATTCTTCCGTCACCTGCCAATCTGCAACCGGACTGCCGCCGATAATATGGTCATTGATAATCCGCTGAACCATTTCGGGCTGTACATACTGGTACGTAGTCCTCCGGTCGTCAATTATGACGTCCACAAGCACGTCCCTCGCGCAGAATCCGCGGCATCCCACTTTGTGCATGTAGCACTCTTTCTTGAACTTGGCAGGGATGTTCTTTTCCCCCATTATTGATTGAAAGGCCTGAAGCACTTCAGCGCCGCCGGCGGCTATACCTCCGGTCCCCATGCATACCTGCACCGTTATGTTTTTATTCATGGGAGCCCCCCCTCAGCGTCTTGACTTCCTTATTCACCTTGTCGATTGTCATCTTGCCGTGTACTTTTTTGTTGAAGATAACCACGGGCGCGATGCTGCAGGCGCCAAAGCACGCTACCTCCTCAAGGGTAAATTTCATGTCGGGGGTGGTGTTTTCCTCACCGGTCAGATGCAGGTTTTCCTTTAGATTGTTTATGAGGCGTTCAGAGCCTTTTACGTGGCATGCGGTACCGCAGCAGGCGGTAATGATGTTTTTCCCTCTCGGTTTGAGGTAAAACTGGGCATAGAAAGTGGCGACACCGAAGATGTTGCTTGCAGGAATGCCAAGTTCTTTTGAAAGACGAAAAACCGCTTCTTCCGGAACGTACCCGAACGCTTCCTGTGTTTCCTGCAGAAGGGATACGATATTCCCTTCGTGTTCCCTGAACCCTTTTATTAACGCCTGTATCTTCTCTTCCATAGAAACACACTCCTCCAAATTAAATAGGATTATAGTAGCACAAGGCAGAAATGTTAAGCAATTTTGATGACCCGAAGCTACTATTGTTTTGTCAAGCTATCTGATAGAAGGTGTAGTGTAATTGGAGGAAGTCGTCTTAGAATGACTGCCATCTATCCCGGTGCTTTTCGTTTCTCCTGCTGCGAGCGCAATTATGCCAACCACTATCGCCAAGACCCCAGCCCATTGCAGTGGAGCTACTTTTGTGCGGAAAACAACAGAGAGTGCAAACTGGCTCAACAGGAATGCGCCTCCCGCAGAAAAGCCCAGAGCAATATTAGGATTGATAGCCTTGTAAATAAGCATAAGTAGCCATATACTGGAAAAGCCGAATAGATTTCCCCCAATAAAACCCCACAGCCATCGCGATTCGGAAACACTTCCCCACTTAAAGAAAACCTGTGCAATGACCTGCATCAGCCAGAAGACCAACAAATAAATAGCTACCCGAATCGTCATCAAACACTTCTCCATTATATAGATTGTACATTATAGCAGGATGGTAGTGAGGATAGAATAAAGTGCGTGTTTATGTGAAAGGATTGTCTGTCGCAACCTTTCTTCCTCTTTTCCGTCCTTTATTTAAACCCTCTCCCTGATATGCCTTCAGGAATTCCAATTTCTCATATCTTCTCATCTTTTTCACCTTGCACTCCAGCTTTCTGGCCTCTGTGCCATCTTTGCAAGGGACCACCCCTGCCAGTGCAAACGGACTGAAGGCCCTGACAAACTTACTGCCGCTTCCTTCTTTGTGAGCCTTGAGGCGACCTTTCAGATCGTTACTGATTCCAGTGTATAGGCGGTCCCCTCTGCAATTCAGAATATAGAGGACCCATCCGTCATACGTAGCAACTCTTTGTTTTTCCATCATATTTTATTATACGTTGGAGTTTGTATTAGATTCACCGTGCATAGCCAGCCTGACTTTCCAGTCCAGCGGATTCAAAGGCGCCCCGCCTTGTTCCACCAACTTATGAAGTATTATCTTTTCGTTATCCTCCGCAGCAATTTGCCGGGCAGCGTATCAACTGCCCTGAGCGCGCCGTGCGGGCACACTTCGATGCAGCAATAGCATCTGATGCACTTATCATAATCGAAATCTATTTTCCCGTTTTTAAGCTGTATTGCCTTCGCCGGACAATATTTCCAGCATTCTCCGCATAAAGCACAGATTGCATCATTACTATCCGGCCTCTGGACAAAGTGTCTTCTCATTGCGCCATGCAGCAGCTTCGGGCCGAAGATCAGGGAACCAATAAGCGGGAACTTAAAATCCCTGATAACCGGAACTTCACCATCTAAGGCGGTACCCATTCCCGCAAGGCCCATCTCTTTTGCAACCCTGCAGGTCAATAGCTCCTCAGGATTAATATCTAGCATCCCGCATACGGTTTCATCAAGCGCCACAGCATCGTTACTGCCTATCAATACACCTATTTCACGGGGCACTCCGCTCCGTCCCGGGCCTTGCCCTTCCAGTGCAAGAATGCCGTCTAGAACAGTAAACGACGGTTTTACCGCTTTGTATATCAACACTAACAGCCGCGCAAACATCTCCCTGTCAACTCCAGTCCTGAAATGCCACTCCGGTTTGCTGAGCCCGACAATGCAGCCAAAAAGATTTTTCACGCCGAGGGTAAGTAACATCTGGGCATGGGTCTTAAGTTTTGGCAGATTGATCATGACGTCGGAGTTAAGCGCATCCTCGGCGATAGCGAGAGTCTGGAACGGAACGGCGGCAACAACCGGCGCTGCTTTTTTAAACTCCTTGTACTCTACATCCAACCCTTTAAGCGCATCTTTGATTCCGCTTTCCTTCAAAACTTTTTCGAAAGACCCCATCGCCGGACTGTCTGAAATAATTGGGAAAGCGCATTTCTCAAGCACATACTCTACAGCAGCCCTCACCAAGAGTGGATGAGTTACGATAGCCCTTTCGGGAGGCGCCGGAGCCAAAAGATTGGGCTTTATTACCACGCGGCTGTTCCTGGCTATGCCTTCTCCTCCGAGGGCGTCCATTATTTCAAAGAATACGGGCCGCATGTTCGCGTAATCATATGCTGCCTTTCTTATAATGACCCTATTCATTGAGTGATAATCCTTTTTGAGATCATGATGTCGTATTCTATCATGTGGGTATCGGACTCTGGAACTCGATGCTTTGTTGACCGGCGTAGAATTTTGACCCATAGGCGTCCAACTCTTAAACTTGTCACGAAGCATCACTGTAAATCCGTACTATGGCCAAAAAAGATCCGGCAGCGGCCCAGGATAATTTTTTTAATTCTTCTTGTAAGTTGACACGTTAAGTTCTGCTATAATTTAACAGAGTACAACTGATAACTGTCGGGAAAGGTCTATCTATGTGTTTTGATGTCATTGCGAGCGAAGCGCGGCAATCTCGTTGTTGATTTTTCGAGTCTACATCCATGGACAAACATTTCAACATTTACCTTATGACTTATGCTTTAACTTGCAGTAAGAGGCTGCTCAAACAGAAATATTTTCTAATAGATTTTAGATGATGCAACACGTCCTACATAAGTTATAATACCTATGGAATGAAAACTTTCGGGCACCTGGAAATCCCGCTCAAGCGAGTACATATTGAGCTGACTAACGTTTGTGACTTCAATTGCATTTTTTGCCCGAAGTCTGAAATGAAGCGGCCCCGCGGCTATATGGAAACAGGGCTTGCCAAGAGGATTATTACTGAGCTCAAGGCCAACGACATCTGCGAAAAGATTACATTTCATGTCATGGGCGAGCCTACCCTGCATAGAGACTTTTTCGGGATACTTGACCACGCGAAAAGGGAAAAGATGAACGTCGGCCTTACTACCAACGGGGGAGGTCTCGGTGGTGAGAGAGGCAGGCGGCTCCTTGACTACGACCTGTACCAGCTTGATATTTCACTCCAGACTCCCGATAAGAGGTCGTTCGCTTACAGGAAGGCCGGAGCCAGGACCTTTGAATCCTACCTTGAGGGCATACTCGAATTTTTCCGTGCATATCATGTGAAACACAGGGATACAATATTTAAATTCCGTTTTCTTAACACCCGTTTCAGGAAAAAAACAATGGAGAACAGGATCGGCCCGGTAGATGTCATCTCCTCAACAGAAGAACTGAGGAAGACATTCGCTTTTTGGGCCGGGCGTATCTATGAACTGTTAGGAGTTCCACAGGAAGACCGGGATGAGGCGATGCGGGGCCTCGAAAACCTTGTGTCCTACAAGTGGAATGTGGTTGAGGTGTATCCGAATATTTTTTTTGAAACCTATGTGCTGGATGACTGGGGGCATGCATTCAGTGGTGAAAAAATACGTGAAGCCTGGGGCGGCTACTGTTTGGGGATGCGCGACCACTTTGGCATACTCTATAACGGGGATGTAGTACTCTGCTGCATGGATTTTAACGGCAATACGAAAGTGGGGAACCTTTGCGATTCATCGCTGAAAGAGATACTCTCATCGGACAGGCTGGGGAAAATCATCGAAGGGTTCAAGCGCTGCAGGCTCGAGCATCCTTATTGTAAACGGTGCCTCGGGAGCAGGGGCTTCGCGTCGTGGCTGGTCAAACCTGTGGCTTCTGTTATTGGGTTTAAGGTCTTGAAACCGTTTTTCTACAAACGCACAAGACTCGTGAAAAGTGAATAGTTAGCTATCCCCTACCTAAGTACTCCATTTCATAAATACGGTTGTATTCGACCGCCGCTGCGTCCGCTCCAACTGCGTTGCACGCCTTCGCCGTACGCAACGGTACGCCTCAGTCATGCGTCTTGTTGGCGCGGCGCATCGACGCTCTCGATACGACACCGTATTTATGAAAAGGAGTACTAAGTTTCTTTTTTTGCCACTTCATTGTAGAAAGCGCATTTTTTGCAATCCTCATATTTCTGGGCAAATGTCCCCTGGACCTTTCCCTGGCAGAAAGTCCCGGCTACTGCCCAGCAACTCCTGCCGAAATTGGGACAGGCAGGGCATTTCACCTCGCTGTTAACGTCTCTCCCGCACTTCATGAATTCCCAGCATGGCGTTTTAGCCAGGTCTTCATCACTCTCATAAGGAAAATATAGGCTGAACGTGATCCCCGGTCCTTCATTGTTCTGTGCCTTTATGAATCCGCCTTGCTCCTCGACGATCTTCCTGGTTATGGAAAGGCCGAGGCCTGTGCCATATCCGATCACTTTTGTTGTATGAAAAGGCTCAAACACAAGAGGAAGTCTATCATAAGGTATTCCAGGGCCTGTGTCTGAAACATGAATAGCGACGTAAGTTACGCTGTTGACCATCTCTGTCGTGGTGCTGACTGTAAGAGTGCCGCCGTTCGGCATGGCATCTATCGCGTTTGACAGGAGATTGTCTATAGCCTGCCTGGTATGCACCTTGTCTATAAGGACAGGGAAATCCGAGTCAAGATTACTCACAAGCTTCAGGGAGTGTTCAGCACATAGTTCACCAAAAGTCATGAGAGAATCTCTGACTATACCTGTAACGGGCTGCCGTTCCAAATGAAATTTCGGCTCCTTTGAGAATGACAGGGTGTCCCTCAGGACGTGCTCAAGTCTGGCTACCTCTGAAACTATTATATCCGAGTACTCTTTCTCCTTCTTGCCTACAGTGATCTTCTGAAGCCTGCGTCCGAATCCTCCCAATGCCGAAAGAGGGTTTCTTATTTCATGGGCAATATCTGCGGTAAGCCTTCCGAGTGCGGCGAGCTTTTCAGCCTCTATGAGCCTGCCCTGTGTTTTCTTTATCTCCGCTGTTTTTTTCTGCACTTCCTCCTCAAGGGTTTGGGTCCACGTTTCCATTTTCTGCCTTGATGCTTTCAGCTCGCTTATCATGCTGTTAAAGGTCAGCGCAAGTTTGCCTATTTCGTCCTTTGTAGGATTAGGCACTAATTGTGAAAGGTCTCCGGATCTCACCCGCTCCATGCCCCTGGAAAGAACTCGGATAGGGCTAATGACTAATCTCCAGAATATAAGGTAAAGCGCGGCAGCGCCGGCGATCATGAACGGCAGCGTGAGCAGCATGGTGCTTATCATCTTTTCCTTTATCCGCCGGTCAATTGTAGAGAGAGAAAAATCCGTCTTCAGAACTCCCAGGACGAGATCGCCTTTGGCGTGGGCATGGCACGAGGCTGTGTAACAACTCGTCTCGTTATAGACCGGTTCTATAAAGCTTAAAACTCTATGTCCGTTACTATCAGTGTAGATCGTCCACTGGCGTTCTCGCAGGAGAGTCAAGACAGGCCGCGACGGATCGCCGTGGCAGCCTATGCACGCGGCAGATGCCTTGTCCGCCCTGGTTCCTATTATCTTTCTTTCGGATGAATAGTGGATTTTTCCATTTCTGTCAAAGAGAGTTATTCTTTTGATCGACTCTGTGGCGCTTATAGATTCCAGTGACCTCTGAATTTCAGCCCTGTTGTTACGGAGCATGTCATGTTTGATGCTTCGGTGTATTATTTCAGAGAACGATGAGATAAAGGCCACCGAGTTATCCATCATGTCTTTCTTGTCAGCCCGGCTGGATATAAACAGGAATATACTGCTTCCGGATGTGATGAGAAGACAGAATATTATCAGGAGCTTGAGAAAAAGGGACTCTGTAATACGGTCGAAATTATGTGACGGCAACGTTATTATTTCCTTAAAAAGGCTGTAAGTACTTCAGTTCATAAACACGGTTGCCTTAGAACGCCGCTCTGTCCCAAAAGTCGTCGACTGAACTGAAGTTCACGTTTATCTTTTGCACTCAAAATCCTCTACACACTTTCGCGTTATGGAGGTGATGTCCTGAAAATTCCTGCTCATACACCCGGCTATTAATTTCTGCGTCATGGAATAATAGATTGAATACAATTGAATGCCCATTTTGACATAGTCCCCGGCCTGCGTCATTCTCCATTTGCGCCGCTCTTCAAAGAAGATGCAGATAACGCAGCAGAGGTCAGCGCCTTCTTTCAGGATATCAGGGTCTTCCTCTTCGATCCCCTGGATCAAATAATCGGTCATGTAAAAGCTCTTGATCTTTTTTGAAAGGGTCTGTCCGAGGACATTTGCTACATAGAGGCTGCACCGGAACAGGTCGGCATTCAGCAGCCTGTGGTCTATGATAAATGTGCCTATTTTTGCCTTGAAAAGGTCCTCGAAACTCACATTCAGATGAAAAATACTGTTATCTTCCGCTCCCAGTGCATCTCTTTTGATTTCAGCCACATTTTTAAGCATGCTGGTGAAATCGCCTTCGAACGCTGCCTTCAGCTTATGCCTGTCCGGCAAAGGAATTAAATGTCCCATAGGTCACCTCCATGTTCCCTGTATACATTATCGGCTGAATCCCGCTCTTTATTTAATTTGGCTGTTTTATATTTCTTTTATATTAATTAGTAATTACCCAGAAAGTAAAGCTCACTTAGAGTCTGTCCGTAAATTGCTTTATTCTTCTTTTGTCGTCATTCCCGTGCTTAAAGCACCTGGTGGTGAAAACGGGAATCCCCGTGAGCTGGGCTCACAAGGGTGGATGAAAGTACCCTAGCGCCTGTCATTCCCCCAGTCTTTTTAGCGGGAATCCATTTTATGTTGTTTCCTGGATCCCCGATAAAAGATCTCGGGGATGACGACTTTCGAGACAATGACGGACAGGCTGAGTTAATGGACAGACTCTACTTAATGTTTGTCGCCGGCCGGTCTATTGTCAAATGCGCTTACTACTGAATTGACGGTCTCGTAGAAAGCGTCTTTCCCTATCAGCTCTGTGAGTTCATACCTGTCCATCTCGGTCTTGACCGGGTCGGTCATCTGGCAAAACACAAGCCGGATCCCCTGCCTCTTCAAAATACCGTGGATCTCGCGAAGCGTTGATGCCGCGGTGAAGTCCACATCCGCTACCGCTGACGCATCGATACAGAACCAGACCAGGGGTGGCTGTGCCCTGTTCGCCAGGCCGACAACCTGTTCGAAGAGTTGTTGGGCATTGGCATAATACATAGTGTGGGCAAAGCGGTATACCAGAAGCCCGGGCCGCGCCTGTTCGGCGGCGGTTACCGGCAGCACCCGCCAGCCACCCGTTTTGTCAGGTGCGATTATGACGTTCTTTGACCGGTAGCTGCGCCGCACGTGCTCTATAAGTGACAGGACCATGGCAAGCAGAATGCCCTGCTCGACTCCGACGAAGATAACCACAAGGGCAGTAATCAGCGCCACCCAGAATTCCGGAGGGCGCTGGATCCAGATATTACGCATCCCTTTGACGTCAATCAGTTCTATGCCGATCAGGAAGACCACTGCCGAGAGGACGGCATTCGGCATGTTGGCCAGCGGACCCGTAAGGAACAGCAGCACGAGCAGGACAATAAGGCTTGTGGTGATTTGGGCCAGTTGACTGCGTCCTCCGGCGCTGACTACCATCTGTGTCTTGGTAGGACTTCCGTTCACGACAAAGGTCCCGGATAATGCAGCCCCGACATTGGCCAGACTCAGGCCTATCAGGTCCACGTCTTCGCTAAAACGCTCGTTGTACCGGGCGGCGTAAGCCCGTGAGGTCGCTGCGCTCTGGGTCAGGATGACTATAAACATCGAAAAAGCGGTGGGAAGCAGCCTAAAGATGAGGTCCTTACCCCAGTGGACGTCGGGCAGCCCGATCTTTGGCAGGCCGCCCGGAATCGCGCCAAGCAGATGAACGCCGTGAGCTTCAAGGTTTAACACCGAGCCGGCGGCAATGGCGCCTATCACAGCCATCAGGGCGCCCGGAATTTTTTCCGAAATTTGTTTTGACCCGACGATGAGCACGAGCACGGTGATGGAGATAGCCACAGCGTAATAATTAGTCTGCCCGATCTGCTCCAGATCGATTATGATCTTGTGGATTGTATCGTGTCCGCCTCCCTGAAGACCGCACATCCCTGATATCTCACCGACGGCGACCTGAACGCCGACGCCGGTCAGGAAGCCCACTAGCACGGTGCGAGAGAGGAAATCCGCGAGAAACCCCAGGCTAATGATACGGGCTATGATCAGGAAAACCGCTGATAGTAATGCGAGGACGCCTGCCAGTGCGAGCCACTCAGCCGACCCTGCCTCAGCCATCCCGGCGAGTGTGCCCGCAAGGATAGCTGCTGTGGCAGAGTCGGCGCCGACCACCAGGTGCCGTGATGACCCGAAGAGTGCGAAGAGAATCATCGGAATGAGGATAGTGTAGAGGCCGGTTATCACCGGCGTGCCTGCTATCTTCGTGTAGCCCATCACCTCAGGAATAGCAAGGGCAGCCAGCGTGAGGCCGGCTAAGACATCTGCAGGCGCCCGGGACCCCTGGATGGGTAGTATCCCCTGAAAAAAAGGCGCCCGGTTGCCTCGTGCCTCAGCCTTGCCTTTCGTCATTGTTTGATCATCCCTGTCGCGCAGGTGGAGAGCCGTTTGCACTGCCGTTTTTGGCGTCAGCTGCTTGCGGCCCCGATACCGTTGGAACACCGGCCGCTGCCTCAATTTTTTTTGACTGCTTTTCCCCCAACCATCCCCGGCTCCTGAAGATTGACAACGTGGCAACCAATGTCGCAATGAACAAGCCTACTCCAAGGAAAAGAAAGGCTTCCAACGATTGCAGGCGGTCAATCATCCATTGAAAATTCATTCCGAAAAAGGCGGTCAGCAAAGTCAACGGGAAAAAAACAGCAGCGATGATCGTCAGGCGGTTGATGACTTGTGACTGTCTGTTGGATACACTTGTCCCGTAGCTTTCCATTGCTTCTGTGGCCCTTTGGCGCAGGTCATCGATCCTGTCCATGAGGTCCGAGATGCGCTCCGCGTAGTCGCGGACCAGGTCTGCCCGGTCACTCATTCCCGGCAGCCTCTTGATAGAGAACGAGAGTTTATTCGCCGCACCTTGCTGCGGCTCCCAAATCCTGTGCAGTGACCACAGCTGTTTACGCAGTCTCACGAGTTGCTCTATCTGCGCTTCCGTAGGCGCCTGGATGATCTGTTCCTCCAAAGCATACAGCAGTTCATCCAGGCGCTCGATCAAGGGATCAAAACCGGCCATCAACTCGTTCATTATGATGAAAAGGCCCAAGTGTTGTGCCTCACTCGTTTCGATGACATTCCGGAATATGGCGCGCGCACGGTCCATTGAACTGCCGCCGCCGGCGTGCACGGTGAGAATCCACGATTTTGTAGAGAGAACATGCACCTCGATCGGCAGTCCGGAAGCTCCGACTCCCCATGTCGAGATGCGGAGTTGCTGACTGTCCACCTCGAGTCTGGCCCGCTGTCCGAAACGTGGGAGCCAGGAAGCTATCGGCTCGGAAAGATGAAGAGCGGTTGCTACCGATTGGAGTTCCTCCACCGATGCGCCATCGATGTCGAGCCAGAAGAAGCCGGCTGCCGGAAGGCGCTCCGACAGCTCGTCGACCGTGACTTGAAAGGCGCCCTTTTTCGTGTCAAAGACAACGGCGATCATGGATATCCATCCCCTTGTAAGGCAATAATAAACCTCATAGCACTTTATGGCAAGCTCCAGGTCAGGGCAAACGCACTATGCGGTTTTTTTAAAGGCGTCATTCCCGCAGTCTGTTAGCGGGAATCCATTTTTTTGCCATGGATGCCCGATTAATCCGCATAGGCAGACGGGCATGACGTGAAATATGCCGGATTGGTATATAGCGCATTTGCCCGGGCTCGTGGCGCAGTTGACAGCATTGCTGTATCCGATTAGTATATTTATTCGTCTGATGATTTTATTCTACAGGCGGTTGAGGAGGTTGTATGCGATTCAGGGTTGTGGTTATTGCGCTTTTTGTTCTAATGTTCAACGCGGCGTCATGTGCTCCTACTAAAGAGGCGGTGGTGCAGCCGCTGCAGCCGAAACCTGCGAAGGTGGCAGTCGTGTTAGGGGCAGGGGCCTCAAGGGGGTTTGCCCATATAGGTGTGCTCAAGGTGCTCGAGTCGAACAATATACCGATAAATTTGGTAGTCGGCACCAGCGCGGGAAGTTTTGTCGGAAGCCTCTACGCATACGGCTACAACGCCTTCCAGCTTCAGAAGATGGCGATAGATTTGCAGAAGAGCGACATCGTTGATCTCTGCATCCCTGACAACGGATTTATTAAGGGAGAACTGCTTGAGGAATATATCAATAAAATGCTGAGGAACACTCCTATCGAGAAACTGAGGACGCCTTTCTATGCAGTTGCCACTAATATTCAGAACGGTCAGGAGATTATATTCGGCAGCGGCAATACCGGCGCCGCAGTGAGGGCCAGTTGCACAATACCAGGCATATTCAGGCCGGCAAGAATAGGTGCCCGGATGTATGTTGACGGCGGGGTGGTAAGCCCCATTGCCGTGGATGCTGCGAGAAAGATGGGCGCCGATGTTGTTATCGCCGTTGATATATCAGCGGATACGGGCAATACTCTGCCGGAGGGCACCATGGACACGATCCTTCAGGCTATCAATATCATGTACTCAAAGATTTCAGATGCACAGCTTTCGAGGGCAGATATAGTTATAAGACCGAAAGTAGGCCTCATCGGTCCAGGCGACTTTGACAAGCGCCATGAGGCGATTCTTGAAGGAGAGAAGGCCGCACTGGAAGCTATGCCCAGGATAAGGGAAATTATAAAAAAGATAGGCGATAGGCAAAGGGCAAAAGGCTAAACATAATGGCAAAGGGCAAAAGGCTAAGGGCTAAAGGTTTAATAAGAGAAAAAATACTGACCTTGCGCCTTTCGCCTTTTGCCCTTAGCCCTCTACTGTCTTTAACCTTTTACCTTTTGCCATTAGCCTTTAGCCTGAATTAAGGAGGCACGTGGAGAAGGTTTTCTTGAAGCGCACCAGCAGGGTGCTGGCCGGGCATCTCTGGATTTTTTCAAATGAGCTGGCCTCGAGTCCCCGCCTGCATGAGCCGGGGAGCATTGTAGAAGTCTACGACAATAAAGAGGCATTCCTCGGAACAGGATATATTAATCCGAACTCACTCATTGCGGTCAGGCTGCTTACAAGGCAAAGGGAGGAAATCAACGCCGATTTCTTCAGGAAAAGGATTGCTGACGCCCTGAGCTACAGGAAGCGTTTTTTGCCCGAGGGCGTTTCCGGCAGACTTGTTTATAGTGAGGGCGATTTTTTGCCCGGCCTGATTGTCGACAGATATTCGGGTTGTCTCGTTGTGCAGCTCTTGACAGCCGGGATGGAGCATCAGAGGGACATCCTGCTGGGTTTGCTGGATGAGATGCTGTCACCGGAAATGATCGTTCTGAAGAATGACAATCCAAACAGGACACTGGAGGGGCTCGCCCTCGAAAAGACCATGGTAAAGGGGACAGCCGGCGCTGCCGTAACGATTACAGAGGGAGATATCCACACTGAAGTGGATCCGATGTCGGGGCAAAAGACAGGCTTCTTTCTTGACCAGAGGGAGAACAGGATTGCGTTCAGCCGGCTTGTCAACGGGGGCAGGGGGTTGGATCTCTTCTGTTACTCCGGGGCCTGGGGCTTGCACCTGGCGAAGAAGGGGGCGCAAGTTACGTTTGTGGACAGTTCAGAAGCGGCAATAAAGCAGACAAGGAATAATGCCGCACTGAATGAGCTTGCAGGGGAATGCTCATTTATAAAGGCGGATGTATTTAATTTTCTGAAGCGAGAGGTGGATTCCGGCAATATGTATGACTTTATTGTGCTCGATCCCCCGGCTTTTGTTAAAAGCAAGGCAAAACTGAAAGAAGGCCTGCGGGGCTACCGGGAGATAAATGCAATGGCCATGCGCGTTGTTAATCAAAAAGGCCTTCTTGCCACATCATCATGCTCGTACCACGTAGATAAAACTGCCTTTCTCGATATGCTTCAGCATGCGGCAAAGGACGCGGGCAGGAATGCGAGGATACTCGAAATGCGCTCTCAGGGGCGGGACCATCCTGTCCTGCTGTCCATGCCTGAGACAGAATATCTGAAGTGCGCTTTTCTGGAACTGATAAGTTGAAAAAGATATATGAGTATATGTGGTTGTTTGACGGAAGGGGAATTAAAGTACGCTTAGACTTTGGCAAGTCCTTTACGGGTCACCACAGAATTTGATTAAAAAGCGCATTAAGGGCAAGCAAAAAATTGTAACGGGCTGGCTTTGTGCGGTTATAGCACCGACAAACAAACTTGTTTCAATTAATTGCAACAGTGAGAATTTACGAGAGAAATCCGCGAGGACGAAGTGCCAGCTTGGGCGCGTCCTACTTGACCAATATATTAGGCATGCTGCGGGAACCATGGCTGTGATTGCAACACCTCACGTAGAGGTGTACGTATGAAATCAGGTGCGCGCCAAACGTATTCGGCGGCCTTTGCTTTTCCTTCTGCATCTAACTGTTGAAGATAACTCAATGCAGCGGCAACGGAGAAGTCAGATTTACATCTACTCTCCTCTTTGAAGTTGCTCTCAAGGCCAGTCCATATGACAACATCAACTTCCTTGCTTGAAGCCCATGCTGCTATGATTTTCTGCACCTCATCATCGCGACTATATTTACGTGAACCATCAGAAAAATAGAAGCCAATATTGGCAAGTGTTGTTCCCTCTCTGCATCTCAGATCAGAAATAGAATCATCGGGGGTCAACCGTTTGCTTAATGTATAGGCGACCTGACATGGCCTGCCATTGATTGCATCAAGAACTAAAGTCAGCGCCCCATTGCGTGTTTTGGATACTCTACAAAACTCAAGACGTAAACTAGGACCATCATAATTCCACTCGCTACAATATTTATCAAAACTGGGTTTTCTATCCCAGAGCAGTGATCCCCAACCGAGTATCGCAATTTTCACAAGCGACTCCTTTGCCGTGAATGCCTTTCAAACCAGCAAGGGCAGGCCAAAGTAATGCCTGGCGTGTCAATTGTTTCACAAAAGCCTTTTTCTCTTTTATTCATTAATTAGTCACTTACTTACATAAAATCTTTTGCAGTGTTTCGCCATTAGATTCCGGAACAATATAACCCCAATCATGAATTTTTGTCTCGGACTTTACTCCGCCATTATTGTTGTAAATAGTACCTTGAAGAGTGCGGATTTTTTTGTTTTTGCAGTTTATCTCATATAAAGACTTTGCAGGTGGGTGTATTTCATAAGAATTGGCGATTTCTTCCCATATCCCGATTAGCCGTCTGTCATCGGGTGTCATTTTTGGAGTCACTAAAGTATATGGTGGGTCATATCCAGTCAAATCCTTATTGAAGGCTCTTGCGGAAATTTTTTTTTGATTTTCTTTGCATATTTCGCTAAAATCTAAATTTGCTGTTTCACCCCAAACTCTTAGATTCCCATCAGATATGTATTTAACACTTTCAGAATCATAAAAATATTTATTTTTATCGCCCCCAGCTCCATAAAATTTCCAGTCCGCCCCTTGAGTTTTAATACTTGTCAGCAAACCAATTATGATTAGTGATGTAATCAATAAAATATTTCTCATTGCCACTCCCTTTTTCATGGATCTCTTCAGTTACCGCCACTTCCACTGCACGGTTATCATATTATCATAATTCTTAGCCATTAAAAAGTGGCAACTTAGCGAAATCACAAAAATTAATTTTCATTTGAACTCTTCATCCGCAATCAGAATATCACAGGTGCGATGTACAGGCGCCCTGCGAGTCCAGTGCATCTACTTGAGACCATCAGGAAGTTGAAACTTACGATAGATTCTGTTTGAAGTCATCTTTTTCGGATTCACACAGCCGAATGAACATCACTGCACGAATTACCCGCGTCTCGCTTGCGGCTATCTTCTAATTTCCTGTTCCTTTGTAGTGGGCCGTGTAATGAAGGATATGTCTCTTCCGCTCAGGTGCTGCGCTTTTAACGATTCTAAAGGCTCATTCGCTACAGCCGCAAAACTCGTCCGCCTTAGGCTGATGTTAATCGGCGGACTCAAACACTTGCGGCTGTTTAACGCTCATTTCCCCAAGAATCGTTACAAAGCTCCGCAATTCGCTCCCTGAGACATATCCTTCATTACACTTTCGTTGCACTTTTTACCAACATGGGACATTTATTCTTTGCTTATATAGCAGAATTAAGAAGTCAGATAAGCAAACATCAGAACAAGCTCATTAAACTATCATCACAGGCAAAAGCAGAAAAATAATTGTAGCCCTGAAGTATAATGGCGCCAGGAGCAGGAGAGACATTGCGCCGTAGCGGGCGTCGGCAGCCTGAGACGCCAAGGATGGCTGAACAGGCTGGCGTCGCCTCCGAGCAAGGCTGGATGCCTTGTGAGGTTTAGCCGAGGCGCTGTGGCTCTCCTGCTCTTGGCGCCACCACTATTGAATGCAAATAAAAGCAAATATTTACGAATACTTTTATTTATCTGGCTACCGGACCACTGTGTATACTTCCCGACTAAACGGCAAACGTTTTCGCTCCTACTCTGCATATATTTGCGGCGATATGAAACTGTGGTTTTCAGGAAATTCATCTCTTTCTGGATTTTGGCCCTACCGACAACCCGCCTTTTTATAACAAAGATTGTTATTTTATGTTATCCTAAATAAGGTGAGAAGGAGGATAAAATTATGAATATTTCACTTACGCCACAGCTCGAAGAGCTGGTTAAAACGAAAGTAGCCAGCGGGCTTTATGGTTCCGCAAGCGAAGTTTTGCGCGAAGCCTTACGCCTTCTTGAAGAACGAGACCGGATACACGCTATGCGTATTGAAGAGCTAAGGGCAGAAATCAAGAAAGGTTTGAACAGCGGCGAGACCACTCCTTTAGATGTGGAAGTCATTAAAGCGCGGGGCCGTAAGCGGCTTGCGGCTCAACAAACCAAGGCCGCCAAATAATGTTGAGAATCCTCAAGCGCCCCGAGGCTGAAAACGACATTGAGGAAATCTGGCTTTATATAGCCCAAGACAACGTTGACAATGCGGACAAACTTCTTGACGAAATTGAGGAAACCAGCCGGAAACTCGCACAGTTCATAAACATGGGCAGAAACAGAGATGAGCTCCATGCTGGGTTGAAAAGTTTCCCAGTCGGTAAATATGTTATCTATTATTTGCCGATTAGTGGTGGTCTTGAGATTGTCAGAATACTGCATGGCATGCGGGATATCGACACCTTTTTTTAAATATGGATAGCCTCCCGAAACGAAAAAGCGTGAGTTTAGTGGCGCAAGTGGAAGGTCTGCACGATAGCGTCCTATATGAGTGAAAACATCCTTTACTCATTTGCCCATACACTCATTTACTGATACACTTTACTTCTTACTTCTTACTTGTTCTTTCAGTTCGATCAACTCATACTCCCTGCTGCCGAGACCGAGGCGTTCTGCCTCGTCAACCTGGATGGCATAGGGCTTACCATGGAGTTTTAGAAATATATCCTCGCCGTCCCTTATCTGTGCGCTTTCGGCCAGTGACGATGGAAGCGGTTTTGCTTTAAGCAGCATATCAATTGACGCCTGTTCGATTGCCACAATATCATCGGACAATAGAATGCCGAGGTCCTGGACCACGGGCACGTCCGCCGCCGGCATGCAATCGCATTCCGGCTGGATTTCGGTGAGGAAGTTTATATAAATAACTTTTTTCGGCTGGAACGTGCTGAGCACCGCCTTCGAGGCCTCCGCAAGCGATTTAATGAAAAGCTGGTCATCGCCCGGGAGTGTCAATCCGCCTTCGGGGCATACCCGCGTGCATCTGCCGCAGCGCCAGCACCGCTCGTCATCGTAACTGAATTTATTATCTTTAAAACCGATGCAGTCAAGCGGGCAGACTTCTTCGCACTGGAAGCAGAGGGTGCACTTGTCGTCGTCCCACACGAGCTTTCCTTCTCCGATGGTGTGCATCGCACCCCGTCCGCATTTCCAGCCGCAATGACGATGGCTGCTGCTGATGCCGCCCATGGCGACATTCTTGATGGCCCCTGCATATCCAGCCATTATATGACCCTTCACGTGTGTGCACACGACCATGGCGGGGACATCGTGAATAAGGGAAGCAACTGCAATCTCTCCCAGTATTTCTCCCCCCTTGACCAAAATGTTATCGTTTCCGTAAAGTCCGTCGGCTATGACAACAGGGGCGCCGACCGAGAGGTGATTGATGCCGTTCATGTTAGCTACTTCAAGGTAATCCAGACCTTTAATCCTTACGGTATCGGTAACGAAAGGTTTGGCCCCGGCTGATTTGAGCGAGTCCACGACCTTTCTGAGAAAAACCGGCCTCACAACACGGTGAGCGCCGGGCGAACCGAAATGCGTTTTGACCGCAACCCACTCATCAGGTCCCAGGTATTCCGGGAGGTGCGCCTCATCCAGCAGCTGTTGGAGTTTTCCGGGCATACTCTCTTCGTAACGCCATTTTGCCACCCTGGCGGAGGCAAAAAAAACTTTTGACATCGCAGCACCTCTTACTTGTTACTTTCTTTTTTTATTAACATATTATATATCAGCTTATATGTCAAGGTATTCGTTGCATCCTGTGTCGTTGTATCCTGTATTCTTTGCAAATTACTACGTCATTCCCGCTAAACATGTCCCAGCAGGCAGTAAGCGGGGAAGACTGCGGGAATGACGCAAGTTTATTATAGACTTTTCCCAATACTTTTTTAGATGATGCAACGACACGATGCAACGAATGACGTAGTAGGTGTTGCCAAGTGAAATTATTTCGAATATATTTCTGATGATGCAATTCGACGCCGATGATATCAAGGCAATATGTAGTGTATAATTACCATAATGATTCGATATTGTTTTTTTATTATTTTCATTCTTGTCTTTATCCCGGGGATGGCGCGGGCCGGTGACCGGCCATCTAAGGGAGTCGAAGGAGCTGAAAGCGGAATGAGCATGGAGCATAAGGACCAGCCCGTAGCTGTTGATGTTTCTACCATCATGTCGCTGCCGGAAGTTCTCCCGCGTGTCTCCGGCAAGCGGATTGTCTATGTGGGAGAATACCACGACCGTTTTTCAAATCATGCTGTGGAACTTGAGGTCATAAAGGCCCTGCACCGGAAAAGTAAAAAAATAGCTATAGGCATGGAGATGTTTCAGAGGCCTTTCCAGAAAGTGCTCGATGAATATATAGCCGGAACAATTGACGAAAGGGCCATGCTTAAAGGCACGGAATATTTTAAGCGTTGGGGTTTCGACTATAATCTTTACCGGCCGGTCCTGACTTACGCGAGAGAACAAAAAATCCCGGTAATCGCGCTTAACATACGGAATGAAATTGTCGATAAGGTCTCAAAGGGAGGTATCGATTCACTTTCTGCAGAGGAAAAAAAAGAGATACCTGCGAAAATGGACTTGTCTGATGAGGACTACAAAAAAAGGCTGCATGAAGTTTTCGACAAACACAAAGGCTTAAAGATGAATACCTTCGACTTTTTTTATCAGTCGCAAATCCTGTGGGATGAGTCCATGTCGCAATCTATCGATGATTTGCTGAAGAGAAGGCCGGATCTTCAGAAAGACGGCCAGGTGGTTGTTATCGCCGGCAGCGGACATCTTTCTTTCGGCTCAGGGATTCCCAAGAGGACGTTTAAAAGAAACGGCATGGACTATGCCATTGTCCTCAATGACATTGATATAAAAAAGGATGTCGCAGATTACATTATCTACCCCGAGCCTATGGAGGGGGTAACCTCTCCGAGAATTATGGCCCTGCTGACTGAAAGTCAGGCCGGGCCAACCATTGCGGATTTTCCCGAAGAGAGCATTTCTGAGAAGGCAGGGCTGAAAGAGGGTGACGTCATTCTCTCAATCGACGGTGTTCCTGTTAAAACTATTGACGATATAAAGATAGAACTTCTCTATAAAAAGAAGGGCGACCTGCTTAAGTTGAAGATACTAAGGAAGCTCTTTCTGCTGGGTAATAGAGAAAAAGAATTTGAGTTTGTCCTATAAAAACCAGGTAATAGGTTATAGGTTATAGGCCATGGGTAAACAGAAAAAAACTCTTTCTGTTTCTTGGAACCATGACCTATCACCCATAACCTATTACCTGGTTTTTTATGACCTATAACCCATGACCCATTACCTGTCGTATCTTATATCCCAATTCCCTTATATCGGACTTTTCGCGCTTCTTATTCTTGGCGGCATTGGCCTGCCGTTCCCTGAGGACGCCACACTTATCCTCTGCGGATTCCTTATCTCCACAGAGGTGGTTAAGGCCGTGCCTGCCCTGCTGGTCATCTATGCCGGTTTGCTTATAGCCGACTTCCTTATTTTTCTCGTCGGGAACAAATACGGCAGCGCGGTCATAAACCATCCGGTATTTCATAAATTCATATCTTCTGAAAGGCTCACATTTATCGAGGACCAATTTGCGAGTAAAGGTATTTGGCTGATCCTTGCCGGAAGGCATCTGGCAGTACTGAGGGCCCAGATATTCCTTGCCGCAGGAGTAATGAAAATGTCGCCGTTGAAGTTTCTTGCCGCCGATGCCGTTGCAGCTCTTTTCACCATGGCACTAATGGTAGGGGCAGGCTATGTCGGGGGAAACAGCCTGGAGATTATCAAAAAGGACATGACACAAATAGGGTATGCCGCCGTTGTGTTGTTGACGGCTGCGCTGGCAGTCTACCTGCTTTACCGCTATTTCAGGAACCTGCGCAAATAAGGGCGGGCCCCGCTAATTCCTCTCTTCGAAATTTTTAATGAACTGCCCCAGTTGCACTCCAAGATAGACGCATCTTATATTATTCATACAGTCATCCGCATCTTTTTTCTCGAGATGGGTTGTCAGTTCATCGCTGCCCTTATGGAGTTTCACAATCCAGGCGTCTTTGTCAGCGTCAAAGTTCAGTCCCAATGATATGCCGTGTTTTCTTATCTCCGGGTACATTTCCAGTACCTTGTCCTCCAAAGCGATTTGTGTGTAGCCCATAGTACCTCCTCCGAAATACGGGTAATAGGTTATAGGTCATAGGTCATAGGTCATAGGCAAAAAAATTCTGTAATTCATGACCTATTACCCATCACCTATAACCTATAACCCAATTTTGCTTTGTTGTCAAGATGGTTTCTCTCTGATAGAATGGATATGTGTGGTTGGAATCGAAAGGTTTACTGCTACAGAGCAAAAACGGACCAACACACTACATATTAACAGGTAGGATACAATCGCAGCTATTTACGGAAACATAACAGGTTTAAAGAAGCATTCCCTCTCTTCTCTTGAAAGGATTTATCGCAGGAAAATCCCCGCCCGCGCTTTAATTACGCCTGAACTGGCACGATACCTTGTGGGGCTTTCTCATGACCTGGGCAGACAAATAGGCATTATTACTGCGAGGAGCGGTTCGATAACGCATGTCATTGTCGGCGACGCGAACGGGGTCTTTATCCCCGGACTCGAGGCTTATCCGCTTGGGAGGAAGGCGCTGCGAGGTCTTCGATATATCCATACACACCTCAAGGATGAACCGTTGAACAATGAGGACCTGTCGGACCTGGCCCTTCTCAGATTCGACATTATAGCAGCAATAAGCATTAAGGACAGCCTTCCTCATAAAATCTATGCGGCCTATCTCATGCCCTATGGCTCCAAAGAAAAATACGAAACAATAACAGAGGACTTTTATCATTTTGACCTCGATTTCAGCAGTTTCGTCCGTTCCCTTGAAAATGAAATGGACAGGTCCAGGGTAATAGACCAAAAAGATCGGCGGGAGCGGGCAATTTTGGTCAGCGCATCTGTGGGACCGCGTTACGCTATGGAAGATTCCATGGAGGAATTAAAGGAGCTGGCCCAGTCCAGTGATTTGGCCGTACTTGATACAGTAATACAGCGGCTGAAAGTGGTCAACCCCAAATACCTGCTCGGCGAGGGAAAACTCAGGGAAATTGTCATTAATGCCGTGGACAAAGGGGCGACATTGCTTGTCTTCGATCAGGACCTGGCCCCTTCACAGATCCGGGCGATCGCCGATACTACCGAGCTTAAGGTCATAGACAGGTCTCAGCTTATTCTTGACATATTTGCAAGAAGGGCGCATAGCCGTGACGGTAAAGCGCAGGTTGAGCTTGCACAGCTCAAATATATGCTGCCGCGGCTGACAGGAAAGGGAACAGCCATGTCCAGGCTGATGGGAGGCATTGGCGGCAGGGGACCGGGAGAAATGAAGCTCGAACTCGACAGGCGGCGCATACGTGACAGGATAGCAAGGCTTGAAAAGGAACTGAAGGTACTAAGCGAGGCCAGGAGACAGCGGAAGCAAAGAAGGGTTGAAAACAGGGTCCCCATTGTTTCCATAATAGGGTACACCAATGCCGGCAAGTCGACGCTGTTGAATACATTGACCCGGAGTTCCACTATTGTTGAGGACAAGATGTTCGCCACGCTGGATACCGCAAGCAGGAGGCTGAGGTTCCCCCGCGAGAGGGAGATCATCATAACGGACACGGTCGGGTTTATCAGGGACCTGCCAAAGGACCTGCTCGCTGCTTTTAAATCAACTCTCGAAGAGCTTGAAGATGCCGACCTTCTTATCCATCTTGTCGATATGGCCGGCCCCCGCCATGAGCAGCAGATCGCGTCAGTCGAAAACATTTTGAAAGACCTCAAGCTGGACTCCAAGCCCAGGCTGCTTGTTTTCAATAAGCTCGATCAGGTGGCCAAAGATGAGGCCGGAAACATTGAAGCGCGGTATGACGCGGTTGCCGTATCTGCCAGGCAGCCTGAAACGCTGGCGCTGTTATTAAAGGCGGTTGAGCAGCGCATCTGGGAATCTAATACTCGTACCCGGACGTAGGTTGAGCGCTGAATTTCGTGTCAGACAAATCCTGATAGACATATTATTATGGACTTTTATAGAATAGCGGTTACTACAAAAATATTCTGGTGCATATCCGAGAAAGATGAATACGACCAACATGCCTGACACCGGTTTTCCTATTGTCGCCATAGGCGCGTCGGCCGGCGGCCTCCACTCCCTTGAGTGCTTTCTTGAGGCATTGCCGGCGGATTTCGATTTTGCTGTCGTCTTCATTCAGCACCTGTCACCTGCTCACAAGAGTCTCATGCCTGAAATCCTCCGCTCGAAGTGGCTGGACCATGAGTTCCTCGATATCGAGGACGGGCTTCACCTGCTTCCCGGCAGGATCTATCTATGTCCTCCGGCAATTGAGGTCAGGATTCATGAAGGGGCCTTTCGCGTAGACGCCAGGCCTGATGAGCATATCCATTTCCCTATCGATGAGTTTCTGGTCTCTCTTGCCGAGGATGCTGCAGATCGCGCCATTGCCGTCATCTTCTCCGGCGCCGGCACTGACGGTGTCCGCGGAATTCAGGCAGTCAGGAACGCCGGAGGCGCCGTCTTTGTCCAGGACCCTGCCACCGCCCAGTTCCCCGAGTTGCCCCGTGCTGTAATCAAGACAGAGAATATGGACGGCGTGCTTGCTCCGCCTGACATTGCCATGGAGATACTGAAGCTCCTACGATCGGGTGCCGTGACCGATACCCCTGACAAGCTTATAACTACTGATGAGTTGGAGCCCTTTTACCTGCTGGTCCGTGAAAAGACCGGACACAGCTTCAATCATTACAAGAAGAGTGTCATCTCCCGCAGGATCAGAAGGAGGATGTATCTGCAGGGGATTTCTTCCATCACCGATTACCTTAGGTCGGTTGCCGACAAGCCGGGTGAAGCGGCATTGCTTGCCTCCGACCTGATGATCGGGGTCACCTCTTTTTTCAGGGACCGACTGGCATGGAAAGCCCTCCGCATTGGAGTAATAAGTAAGCTGGTAGCCGAGGATCGGGATGCGCCCATACGCGTCTGGACCCCTGCCTGCGCAACCGGAGAGGAGTCCTATTCCATAGCCATGATGCTGCGTAACGAGATGGACCTTGCCCGCAGCAAAAGAGAACTTCAGGTCTTTGCCACGGATGTCAATGACAGTTCGCTTGAGAAGGCAAGGGAGGGTAAGTATCCCGCGAGCATTGCGGCTGATGTGCCACCCGATTACCTGAGAAAGTTTTTCGCATATACGGATGACGGCCTTGCGCTCACCGTCAGCAAAGAGCTGCGGAAGAATGTCACCTTCGCGAGGCAGGATATTCTCACCGATCCTCCTTTTTCCCGCCTCGATCTCGTAATCTGCCGGAACCTCCTGATCTACCTGGAACCGGATGCGCAGGAGAAATGCGTAACGCTCTTTCACTATGCACTGAGGCCGGGGGGGTATCTCTTTCTGGGGGGCGCCGAATCTCCTGGCAGGAAGAGTGCACTCTTTAAATCCCTGGCCCACAAGAAGTGCCGTGTTTATGAAAAGGTCGAGATCGAGCCTCCTTCAAGGCTGACCCTCGCCGTCCCCTTTGCTGCCGAGAGGGCAGCGGTCCTCATCAGGCAGCAACCTGCCCTGGACCAGCTGCATTCAGTCATCCAGTTAAGCCAGGATACTTTGCTTGAAGAGTATGGGCCCGCTGCCGTGACGATAGACCAGAATTATGAGATCCTTTACCACAACGGTCCCACTAAGAAATATCTGACCCAACCCCGCGGCGCACCCACTCAGAACCTTCTCGAACTCATGCCGGAGAACCTGCGAAACAGGATCAGAGGGGCTATTTACAAGGTCACTCAGGAAGCGGGACCCGTTTCCATCCGTACCGGTATCGCTGACGGGGAAGGAAAAAAGCGGCAGGTCTCCATCCGTGTTTCGAGGATAAAGGACAACCTTTTCATGATAGTTTTCAGGGAAAAGGCGGTTTCGCCATCGGAGGCTTCGTCCGAACCGGCTGAAATTGGAGGCGTGGAAGAGCCGGTAGTGCGGCAGCTCGAAATCGAGTTGTCAGCGACCCGGCAGGAACTGCAGTCCAATATCGAACAGCTCAAAAGCCTGAATGAAGAGTTTCAATCTTCCAACGAAGAACTGCAGGCCTCGAATGAGGAACTCGAAACCTCGCGGGAAGAGCTCCAATCTCTTAACGAAGAGCTGATCACCGTCAACTCACAGCTCCAGTCCAAGGTCGAGGAGCAGGAAGAAACGAACAACGACCTGAACAACTTCCTCGCAAGCACCAACATCCCTACAATCTTCCTGGACCATCGTTTCAGGGTGAAACGATACACGCCGGCAATCACCAGGCTTATCAAGCTGATACCTTCCGATATAGGACGCCAGATCATGGATATGTCACAGGAGGCCCTCGGCCCGGATATTATAGCCGATGCCCAATCTGTACTGGACAATCTGATCCCGATAAGAAAAGAGATCACTATCAACAACGACTGCTATGTGCGCGCCGTATTGCCCTACAGAACTCACGACAACCACATCGAGGGAGTGGTCATCATTTATAACGACATTACCGACCTGAAGCGGTCTGAAGAGTGCTCCAGGCATCTTGCGACCTTCCCTCAACTGAATCCGAATCCGATCATTGAAATCGATTCCTCGGGTAAAATCACCTTTTGCAACCCCGGTTGCCTGGCAACGCTCGAAAACCTCGGGATAGATAAAAGTGATGTGGCAGTATTCCTTCCGAAGGACATGGACGTCCTTTTAAAAGGTATGGATAAAGGCGGCGAATCCTCGGTCTTTAGCGAGGTCACGGTGAAGGACCGGGTTTTCGGCGAAACCATTCATCTAATTCCGCAGTTTGGGGTCGCGCGCATATACGCCTATGACGTCACCGAGATCAGTAAGGCGGAAGAGGTGCGGGGCCGTCTGGCGGCTATAGTTGAGAGCGCGGATGATGCAATCATTGGTAAGGACCTGAACGGTATCATTCTGACGTGGAATGCGGGAGCGGAGAGTATGTTCGGATACAATGCGGCGGAAGTCATCGGCAAGCCTGTTTCTATCCTGGTACCGCCGGGGCACGCCGACGAGGTCCCCGAAATTCTTGAACGAATCAAACGAGGGGAGCATATCGCGCAGTTCGAAACCGTTCGCATGCGGAAAGACGGAACGATCATTCCCGTTTCACTGACGTTTTCAGCCGTCAAGGACGGCAGCGGCAGGATCATAGGCGCGTCTAAAATCGCACACGACGTCACCGAACGCAAGACTGCCGAAGAGAAAATTGAAAAGCTGAACGATGACCTGTTTAAAAGGAACGAGGAGCTGGAATTCTCTAATAAAGAGCTTGAATCATTTATCTACTCTGTTTCCCATGACCTGCGCGGGCCGCTTCGGGCCATCTCGGGATTCTCCGAAATCATGATAAAGGACATAGCAGACAGACTGGACGAGAAGGGGAAGAGGTATCTTTCCCTGATCCACAACGGTACGGGAAAAATGAGTCGTCTTATCGACGACCTTCTGAACCTTTCGAGGCTCTCAAGGCAGGAAATCCAACGGAGAGAGGTTGATTTGAGCTCAATAGCGGCGTCAACAGTTGCTGAACTGCGCGAGGCCTATCCGGACAGGAACGTTGAGGTAGACATCAAGAGAGGTCTTACTGCTTTTGCGGACCCTGAGATGATGGAGATTGTGCTTTCAAACCTGTTCGGGAACGCATGGAAGTTCACGGGGAAAACCGGGCATGGCCGTATACAGTTCGGGACCGTCGAGCAGGCCGGCAAAGTCATATATTATGTGGGGGACAACGGCGCAGGGTTCGACCAGAAGTATGCGGGAAAGATGTTTTGGCCCTTCCACAGACTCCATTCGGAGTCGGCGTTTGAAGGCACAGGGATAGGCCTTGCCATAGTCGACCGTATCATAAGTCGTCATGGTGGGAAAGTGTGGGCAGAGGGCATAGAGGGAAAAGGGGCGACGATCTATTTCAGTTTGACCTGAATCTTTCACTTCATGTATGTTAATGAGATAAAGAGTGACTTAGTGAGATAAAGAGAATGATCCTTATTGTTGATGATAGTCAGACCGATATAGAGCTAACGATAATTGCGCTGGAAGCGACAGGACAGAAAACAAATGTCCGCTTCGAAACGGACGGCGAGTCTGCGCTTGAAATGCTCAGGAATGGACATGCGTTACCTGCCGTGATATTGCTCGATCTGAAAATGCCTGGGCTGGACGGCCTCGAAGTGCTCCGTGAAATACGCGCTGACGAGCGGCTCAGAGAGATTCCCGTTGTGGTGGTCACGTCTTCATCACTCCAATCGGACAAAATAGAGGCAATTGCCGCCGGCGCGAGCGGTTATCTTCAGAAGCCTTTGGCTTTGGACCAATTCAGCAAAGATTTAGAGTCTGTTCTGCATAGCTGGCTGCCCGATTAATACGCAGACAGTCCCACGTAATACAAGGTATAATAACGAAGCTATGGAATTTACGCCTAAATGGATAGCCTGGGAGATCACCAGGCGTTGCAATCTTAAATGTGTTCACTGCCGTTCTTCATCCGAAATGGAGATCAAGGGACACGAGGACTTCCCTACCGCTGAGGCTTACCGCATACTGGATGACATCGCAGGGTATGCAAAGCCTGTGGTGGTGCTGTCCGGAGGGGAGCCCCTTCTCAGAAATGATGTATTTGATATAGCCCGCTATGGAAGCGACAAAGGACTCAGGATGTGTCTTGCGACCAACGGCACACTTGTTTCCGGCGAAATATGCGAAAAAATAAAAGCGTCGGGCATCAGGATAGTATCCATGAGCCTTGATGGTTCGACTGCCGCCGTGCATGACGACTTCAGGAATGAAAAGGGCGCTTTTGACGGGACAATAAATGCCGCAAAGCTTTTTAAGAAAAACGGCATCGAATTCATTATTAATTCGTCTTTTACCAAACGCAATCAGGAAGAGATCCCCAGAATTTACAGGCTTGCAAAGGAGCTTGGCGCCACTGCATGGTACATGTTTATGATCGTGCCTACCGGGAGGGGCGAGGATATCATGGCCGAGCTCATATCAAAAGAGGATTACGAAAAAATTCTCGACTGGCATTTCCATATGGAAAAGGATGAGCATGATCTGCTGGTACGTCCGACATGCGCGCCGCACTACTACAGGGTTGTTCTTCAGAAATCAAAGGAAGAGGGGGGCGCCGGTTTTGAACGGCGCACGCTCAAATTTTCGACGGGCGGCGCCAAGGGATGCCTGGCAGGACAGCTTATATGCCTCATTGACGTGGATGGAAATGTTTTGCCCTGCAGCTACTTCCCGAAACCGGCAGGGAACATAAGAGAGCAGTCTTTCAGGGACATATGGGAGAATTCCGAACTGTTCAGGGAAATGAGGGATTTCAAGAAATACAAGGGGAACTGCGGCTGCTGCGAGTACATCAACGTATGCGGCGGATGCAGGGCGAGGGCTTATTCAGTTTACGGCGACTACCTCGCCGAGGAGCCCTTTTGCAGCTACGTACCGCGAAAAATAAAAAAAGAGGGTTAGAGGGTTGGAAGGTTAGAAGATTTGACGGTCGGCCAACCCTCTAATCATCTGACCCTCCAGCCCTCCAATTAATAATTGGGGGGGTTATGAACGATACATTTCTAAAAGCGTGCAGGGGGGAAGAGACGGACTACACGCCTGTTTGGCTCATGAGACAGGCGGGGAGGTATCTCCCGGAATATCAAAAAGTGCGGTCAAAGGTCGATTTCCTGACTCTCTGCAAGACACCGGAACTCGCCGCTGAAGTGACTATCCAGCCTGTGGATATCCTCAAGGTCGATGTTGCAATACTTTTTTCGGATATTCTTATTCCGATTGAGCCTATGGGCATGAAGCTGGAATTCTCGGAATCAAAGGGCCCTTTACTGCATGACCCTGTGCGGGACGCCAAGGGTGTCTCGCGGCTAAGGAATATTGAGGCCCGCGCGGAAGTGCCCTTTGTTGCTGATGCCATAAAGCTACTTAAAGGCGCACTGGAAGTTCCCCTGATCGGATTTTCCGGCGCACCATTCACACTTTCGACCTACATGATAGAAGGCGGCAGTTCGAAGAATTTTATTAATACCAAGAAAATGATGTACCAGGCCCCGGAACTCTTTGGGTCCCTGATGAAAAAAATTACGGCCACTGTGATCAACTACCTTCAGGCACAGATAGATGCCGGGGTCCATGCGGTCCAGGTCTTCGATTCATGGGCGGGCATCCTCTCCCCCGCTGATTTTGAGCGCTTTGCATTGCCGTACGTGCAGGAGATTGTCTCGACGTTCAAGGGGAAAGTCCCGGTTATTTACTTTGCGTTTAACTCAAGCGCCATGCTCAAGAGCGTCGCGGATTCAGGAGCTGACGTGCTCGGACTTGACTGGAGGATAGATATGAGAGATGCGGTCGGTATACTGGGCGATAATGTGGCTGTCCAGGGCAACCTCGATCCATGCACACTTTTTGGGACCAGAGAAATGATAAAGGACAGGGTCTCACTGATACTGACCGGCGCGAACGGAGCAAAGGGCCATGTCTTTAATCTCGGGCACGGCATACTTCCCGAGACTCCGGTGGAAAACGCCATTGCCATGGTGGACGCAGTGCATGAACTGAGCAGCAGGAGAACTTAGTTATAGTTGCCGCTACTTGACCTGACAGACACTGTGCGGTAGGGTCCTATTCCGATAGGGTAGGTTTCAATCGGTATCGAGCATAGCGGAATGACTCTCCCGACTTTTGATTGCAACGACAACATGAGACCATCAGGAAGTCGAAGCGTACGATAGATTCTGTTTGAAGTCAGCGTTTTCGGATTCACTCAGCCGTAAGAACGTTACCCCTCTGTGTCAATATAAGTGAGACACCTCCCTTATGCTAAATTAGAGTAGAAGGCCGGGGAGGAAAAATCATAATGATAGCTGCAAAGGTCAATAAAACACAGACAATGGAGGGAGCCAAGTTGACGGTAGCCCATCCGAACCCAGAGGTGCCGGATAAGGCAGTCAGGCGGAGGTTCACTGCCGAATACAAACTGCGTATCCTCACCCTTGCCGATGCATGCACGGGACGCGGAAGTATGGGAACGCTGCTACGCCGTGAGGGACTGTATGCCTCGAACCTCAATGCGTGGCGCACCCAAAGAGAGCGTGGAGTCCTGTCAGCCCTGAAGCCCAAGAAGCGAGGCCGCAAGGAAGCAGTTCGCAATCCACTTATTGCGGAAAATGAGAAGCTCCGCAGGGACAATGAACTGATTATCAAACGTCTTAGACAGGCAGAGATCATAATAGATATCCAAAAAAAAGTATCCGAGATACTGGGAATCCCGCTTGCGATCCCCGAAGGAGGAGAGACCGACTGATGGAAGCTGCAGTGACCCTTTCCTCTGAAGTTGGGATCAAGCATGCATGTGAAGCGCTTGATGTTGCGCGTGCCGGGTTTTACCGCACACAGGCACGCAAAGATGCCCACTTTGTTGAGCCTGTGCAGGATCGGAACTCGCCTCGTTCACTGTCTTCCGAGGAACGGCAGGGAGTACTTGATATCCTCCACACCGACAGATTTGTGGACAAGGCACCCTATGAGGTTTATGCAACTCTTTTGGACGAGGGCCAATACCATTGCTCGATACGGACAATGTATCGCATCCTCGATAAGAACAAGGAGGTCAAGGAGCGCAGAAACCAGTTGCGTCACCCGGTGTATAGCAAGCCAGAGCTTTTGGCTACAGCCCCGAACCAAGTTTGGTCCTGGGATATCACGAAACTTCTCGGTCCGGTAAAGTGGACATACTTTTACCTGTATGTGATCATGGACATCTTCAGCCGCTATATTGTCGGCTGGATGATAGCCCCTGCAGAATCGGCGGTATTGGCAGAGAGGCTCATTGGAGAAACCTGTTCAAAGCAGAATATCGGGAGAGATCAGCTCACGATTCATGCCGACAGGGGTTCATCAATGAAATCCAAACCTGTAGCATTACTCCTGGCCGACCTTGGGATCACGAAGACCCACAGCAGACCGCATACGAGCGATGACAACCCCTATTCAGAGTCCCAGTTTAAGACACTTAAATATCGGCCGGACTTTCCTGAGCGGTTTGGTAGCATCGAAGACTCTCGGAGCTTCTGCCAGGATTTCTTTCCTTGGTACAACAAAGAGCATCAACATACCGGCATCGGCCTGCATACGCCGGAAGCTGTACATTACGGCCTTGCACAAGAAATACAGATAGCCAGGGGTGAAGTTCTGCGCGTTGCATATGAAGCACATCCTGAGAGATTTGTTAAAAAAATCCCTGTGCCGCCGATACTTCCTGAGGCCGTATGGATTAACAAGCCAAAGGCAGCACCAGTTCCTGAAGAGGAAATACACTAAATGTGGACGAGGGGTGTCTCAAAGTCATTGACATATTCCGTACTGCACGATTTGCTCCCCTCGTTTGCGACTATTTTTTATTTTTCCAAGTTCTTTTGGAGTGGGCCGTGTAATGAAGGATATGTCTCTTCCGCTCAGGTGCTGCGCTTTGACAATTCCAAAGGCTCATTCGCTACAGCCGAAAAACTCGTCCGCTTTAGGCGGACTCAGACACTTTCGGCTGTTTAACGCTCACTTCGCCAGGAATCGTTACAAAGCTCCGCAATTCGCTCCCTGAGACATATCCTTCATTACACTTTCGTTGCACTTTTTACCAACATAGGACATTTATTCTCTGCTTATCTTATATAGCAGAATTAAGAAGTCAGATAAGCAAACATCAGAACAAGCTCATTAAACTATCATCATCGGCAAAAGCAAAGAAATAATTTTTAGCCTGAAGTATAATTGCGCCAGGAGCAGGAGAGACATTGCGCCGTAGCGGGCGTCGGCAGCCTGAGACGCCATGGATGGCTGAACGGGCTGGCGTCGCCTCCGAGCAAGGCTGGATGCCTTGTGAGGTTTAGCCGAGGCGCTGTGGCTCTCCTGCTCCTGGCGCCACCACTATTGAATGCAAATAAGCAAATATTTGCGAATACTTTTACCTGGATACCGGACCACTGTGTATACTTCGCGACTGAACGGCAAACGTTTTCGCTCCTCCTCTGCATATATTTGCGGCGATATGAAACTGCGGGTTCCAGAGAAGCAACAGAAAATATTCACACACAGAAAAACCACGCAGGATACAGTCGTAAACTTACACTTGCTCTGACATTGACCGATAGGTCAGATTCTATCTTTTACAACTTAGTCTCCGGATTCATTGAACCGGCTGGACCGCAATTTTTTCTTTTCAGATACCTTTGACTTATCGGCGAGCATTTTTTCTTTCGACCGCCTGGAGCGTTTTCTCTTCTGGCGGCGTATCTTTTCTATCCTCTTTGTCTCTTCGCTTTCCGCCCCCTTTACCATCTGTTCGATCTTGCTCACGAGAAGCGCACGCGCCAGATACCGGTTAAGGGCCTGTGACCTTTCCTTTTGGCACTTGACCTCTATGCCGGTAGGCAGGTGTTTGAGATAAACGCAGGTCGAGGTCTTGTTCACATGCTGGCCGCCCTTGCCGCTTGAGCGAATAAAGGATTCCTGGATGTCCTCTTCCCGGACATTCAAAGCCTCCATTTTCGCCCTGAGGGCCTTTTCTTTTGTCTCGCTGACTGAAAATATTCCCACCGGATGTATTATAAAGTAATTATCAATTTGGGGCACTCTTAGTATCGCAGCGTGTTGCATTACTTAAAATCTATTCTAAAAAATTTGCTTATTAGCTTCATTAGCGGTGGAGCCAAGAGCAGGCAGGACACAGTGCCTCGGCTAAATCTCGTAAGCCGTCCAGCCTTGCTCGAAGGCGACGCCAGCCTGTTCAGCCATCCATGGCGTCTCAGGCTGCCGACGCCCGCTACGGCACAATGTCCTGCCTGCTCTTGGCGCAAATTGTAGCTTAGGCTGTATGCTGCAAATGACTTCTTTGCTTTTGATGATGCAATTCCTGCAGTTGCATTCATGGCCTGAGGTCATTTATCATAAATATTGCTATGCGGACCTGGCTCTTATGTTTATCCATAGTCTTCCTTATGGCATCACTTTCAGTTGCAGCAGGCGCGGAAGAAGGATACCTCTGTGGCCATAATGCGACAATTATCGGCTCCATCCTGACCTATACAATTGAGAGCGAGAATTTGTCGCTTATAGAGCTGGCCCGGAAATTCGACCTCGGGTACAATGAGATAGTCGACGCGAACCCCGCGCTCGATCCCTTTGTCCCCGGAGCAGGCAAGACCGTCATTATACCCACATCATGGATATTGCCCGACGTTCAGGTTTACAACGGCATTGTTATCAATATTTCGGAATTAAGGATGTACTACTTTTTCAGTCAGGGAGGGAGACGACAAGTCAGGACCTTCCCTATCGGCATCGGAGACGAGGGCACCGAGACGCCCCTGGGCTCATTCAGGATTATAGAGAAAATAACTAAACCGGCCTGGCATGTGCCTGCATCAATCAGAAAGGAGCACCCTGAACTACCCGCTGTTGTGCCTGCAGGACGCGACAACCCCATGGGGTCCCATGCCCTGCGTCTTTCCTTGCCAAGCGTTCTCATTCATGGAACGGACCAGCCCTGGTGTGTCGGAAGGAAGGCGAGTCACGGCTGCATAAGGCTCTATCCTGAAGACATACCTAAGCTTTTCGGGATGGTGTCCATCAATACGCCGGTCACTATTGTCAGCCAGCCGGTAAAGATAGGAGTGAGGGAAGGGAAAGTGTTCATGGAACTGCACAGGGACGACAGCATAGACTCCGAGGTCTGTTTAAAAATGGCGACCACACTCTTGATGAAGAAACATCTTCTGGGCAAGGTCAGTTCCATTAAAATATTAAATGCACTCAACGACAATAGAGGGTTCCCTGTTGAAATTTCACAGGATGCTGTGGAAGGGGACGCGGCTGTGAAATCTCATGAGGAGAGTCTGCCGCAAGAAAATCTGCCTCTCTCGCTCTGATTCATAAATTTATCTTAAAAAAACCTGGATTCCCGCTAAAAAACTGCGGGAATGACGTTAGTGGTGTTGCGAGGTGAAATTATTTCGAATTGATGCTGTCCAAAATAAATTAAATTCTTAAGAGTCGCCCGGGCATAATGAGGCTTGAGGACGGATAAGTCTTTAGTCGTGAAATCAGGTTCCCTCCCCAATCTTTCATTCCCGCAGTTTTTTAGCGGGAATCCATTCTTTTCGAAATGGTCATATTTTCTTATCTCCAAACTAAGGACGGATTATCTTGTCTAAAAGTTCCAGGAGGCCCTTAATCAGGGCTGTTGGAGTCGGAGGGCACCCCGGTATATAGCAGTCAACGGGTATCACCCCGGCCACTCCATTTGTAACAGCATAACTTCCTCTATAGATTCCTCCGTCGATTGTGCAATCGCCGCATGCAACAACAAGTCTCGGCTCGGGCACGGCAATATAAGTCTTTTTCAGCGCGAGTTCCATCTGCCTTGAAACAGGGCCGGTAACAAGCAGGACGTCGGCATGTCTCGGCGAGGCCACGAAATCAATACCAAATCTCTGGATATCATAAACAGGGTTGGTAAGCGCTGTGCACTCCCACTCACAGGCATTGCACGAACCTGCATCAACTTGCCTGATCCTTAATGACCCCCGAAATACGCTGTCGATCTTTTCCTTGAGCGACACGATTTGAGCAGTTTCTTCAGCAGAAATCATGAACCCTTCCGGAAAGGGTAAGGCGACTTTCCTGCCCGTAATATTTTTCAATATTTCCTTAATCACATATCACATCCGGAATAAGATAAATTAAAGCTCTTATTGCAGAGGGGGAAATCAGGCACTATATTCCCGTTCACCGCAAACGGCACTACAGGCCAGTTGCAATACGACGGAGACCTTAGTTTCACACGCAGCGGCTTCCCGTCCCTGTCAGACTTGACCCAGTAGAACACCGAACCCCTCGGCGTCTCCGTATAACCCAAAGCGGAAGAAAAAGCCGGGAACTCTTTTGGCCCTGCCGATAGTCCGCCCCCGAACTTTCGTTCGAGGAGCGTATTAATCAGGGAAATCGAGCATTCCGCCTCGTCTGCCCTGACCATCATCCGCGCATAAACATCTCCCTGGGACCTTGTGCGCACTTCGAACTCAAGACTGTCATACATAAGGTGCGGATGGGCTTTCCTTATGTCGTCGTCAATTCCGGAGGCCCTTGCGGCGATGCCGGTAGCGCCTAACCTCATCGCGATATCTTTTGATAAGATCCCTGAGTTCCGGAGCCTTTCTTCATGGGAAACCGTGCCCAGCAGCAACTTCATAAATTCCTTGTATTCGCCGATCACTGTATCTACCGTCGAACTGATATCATCCCTTTGCAGCAATACATCTTTTTTTATTCCGCCGATGGTGTTAATACCTCTCAGATACCTGCTTCCCGTGATCCTTCCATTAAGCTGCATAAGCCTTTCCTTTATGACAGCCCCCTTCGCATATCCCACCGCCAGGCCGGTACCGGCACACATATTGCCGATATCGCCTATGTGGTTATAGAGTCTTTCAAGCTCCAGGAGCAGGGTCCTGACCGCTTTCGCGTGTTCAGGTATTTCAATTCCGGACATTCTCTCCACAGCCATGCAATAAGCGGATGAGTGAGAGAAAGAAGATGTCCCCGAAACTCTTTCGGCAAGCTTGACCCCCTCGGTAAATCCGATACGCTCAAAATGTTTCTCAGTTCCTTTATGTGTGTAAAACAGCCTCGGCTCAAGGAAAAATATCGTCTCACCGACCGCACTGAACCTGAAGTGGCCGGGTTCAATGACCCCGGCGTGCACGGGACCGACAGGAATTTCGTAAATCCCTTCTCCTTCAACCTTCATAAATTGGTAAGGCTCTTTGATTGCGGTTCCCTCTCCCCACTCCTTTAAATCGGCATCCGTGATGTTCCAGTCCTTTCTCAACGGGTGCGAGCCGGATGGGAAGGCATCGTGGAATATGAGTCTGCGCGAATCAGGATGACCTTCCGGCGCCAAACCGAACATGTCCCGTATCTCTCTTTCGTACCAGTGCACTGCGGGGATATCGGGTGTCATACTCCTGTATCCGGGGTTATCTCCCTCAAGTCTCATGAACGGAACATGAAAAATGTCCCTGCCCCGTTCAGAGAAAACCGCATACACCTTAAAGCTTCCATCAGATGCCCTGTCGTCTACAGCAAACATGAGGCGCAGCATGAAGTTGCCGGTGTTCGCAAGAGAGATGCAACGGTCCCTGAATTCATTTTTTTCAAGTTCCAGATAGACTTCGTTTTCAGGCATTTCCTTAACCTCCCAAAATGATCCTGACCGAACTGTCCAGCATATTCCCAAGAAAGGGAGGGATATAAAAGCCGCATATAAGCATAACGGCCGCCATTGCCACCAGGACAGCACTGACCGGTTTTCTCTCTTTTTCGTTTTCCCTGCCTTCGGATTTGCCGAAGGCCATACTGCCGAAATGATGCAGCACCCCGCCGAAGATAATTGCAGCAAATGTGAGGAAAAGCGCCAAAGTCGTCCACTGGCCGAAATCGGCAGCGGCCTTTAGGATAATGAATTCGCTCAGGAATATATTGAACGGCGGCGTGCCTGCAATAGCCAGAGCGGCAAGCAGCATTATGGTCCCCGAAACAGGCAGTCTTGTCATTACGCCCTTGACCTTTTCTATCTTTGTCGAGTGATACCTGAGCTTTACCTTTCCGGTTGTAAAAAACAGGAGTGTTTTTACAACTGCATGGTTCAGGATGTGCAGCAGGGAACCGTAGACGCCCCAAAAACCTCCTATCCCTATTCCTGTCGCGATGATACCTATGTGTTCGATGCTACTGTATGCAAGAAGCCTCTTGTAATTGTTTTGCAGCAGTATAAAGGCGGTGGCAATGCCCATGGATAAAAGCCCGAAAAACAGCATGAGGCCGTTAGCGTAAGAATCCCCTGTCGACCTGTTAACTATAATGATAAACCTGATAATACCGATAAATGAGCATTTAAGGAGTACGCCTGAAAGCATGGCGCTTATAGGCGTCGGCGCCTGGCTGTGGGCATCAGGGAGCCAGTTGTGCACAGGCGCAAGACCGGCCTTTGCGCCATAACCGACGAGAATAAAGGTGAAAGCCAATTTCATGGTTGATGGATTCAACTTGTACGCTATGTCCCTTAGTTCTGTCCAGTTCAGCGTGCCGCTTCCTCCCATTACGGAGGTGGAGGCATAATAGGTGATGAAGATGCCGAGGAGCGCAAAGGTTATGCCGACAGTGCAGAGGATAATATATTTCCACGCGGCTTCTATTGACTGCGTATTTTTATACAGGCCTACCAGAAGCGCGGACACAAGAGTCGTCCCTTCTATCGCTATCCAGAATACTGCAAGGTTGTTTGAGACGACTGTAAGCAGCATTGTAAATATGAACAAATGCATCAGGGCATAGTAATGCCTCAGGTCTTTCAGCTTTATTATTCCTTCTTCAAACTCCTGTCCCATGTAATCCACGGAATATATAGCTGTAACAAGTGAAATGAGGACCACTATCGCCATAATATAGGAAGACAGGGCGTCCATATAAAGCAGGCCGGCAAGAGAAAAATTGGGTGACGCGAGCGACGCGCTTATCAAAGGAATAGAAGCGCCGGCCAGAAGCACGGCCCCAAGCAGGTTGACATATTCGATAGCTTTTCTTTTCCGCAGCAAATAGCATAAGAGAGCTGTAAAAAGTGGAATCAGAAGCAATGCACTCATCATAAACGAACGTTATCCTTTCAGTATTGTTAACTTATCGAGATCTGCAGACGCGAAGGCCCGCTTGATCTGGATAGAAAAAATCCCAAGAATTATCACACCCATGAGCATATCGAATAAAACGCCGAGCTCTATAATGACAGGCATGCCGAAGGTCAGGGAAAAGCCTGCAAGAAAAAGCCCGTTCTCCATGCACAGCAACCCTATGACCTGGGTTATCGCTTTTCTTCTGGTTATCATTATAAACAGCCCGATCAGGATTACGGCAATGGAGATCTGGAGCACGTGTTTGGAGAAGCCGATGACAAAAATACCTTTGCTCAGGGACGTATAAACAACCGCCACCAGGATTCCCGATATGGTGAGAGAAAGGATATTACTGATATATGGTTCTTCATCATAAGCAATATCCATTTTCCGTACCACCTTCTTCAGCAGCATGGGAATGATAATCCCCTTGCTTAACAGGGTAGTGACAGATGCTATATAAAGGTGTGTCTCGCCGACCATGAATGCCACAATGGCTATCAATGAAGAAAGAAGCCACGAATTCAGGATATAGGCCCGCAAATAGGATTCAAGCCTCCTGAAGGCATTCATGGCGATTGCAGTCAGCAGTATGCCCACCGAGATAAAATCTATTACTGAAAAAACCTGGATCCAGTTCTTCATCCTATTTACCCATCATGATATAAGTTAAAAGAGAGAGCACTGCGAGAACGAAGGCCCCTCCAAGCAATGACGGCAACTGAAAGAACCTCATTTTCGACCTTGTTGATTCTACCAATGCCATAAAAACAGATATGCCAAACATTTTAAGAAAATACAGGGCGGAAGAGACCGCGAGACTTGACAGCCCCAAAGTAGTCGAAATACCCAAAGGAAAAAAAATGTCCGCGACAATGGTAAACAGCAGCATCTGTTTCATGTAATGGGACCACTCCATAAGCGCGAGATATCTTCCGGAATACTCAAGGACCATCCCTTCGTGGATCATGGTAAGTTCAAGGTGAGTGTCCGGATTATCGACAGGTATTCTCCCTGTTTCCGCGATTATAGCCACCATAAACGCGGAGAGCGCAAGAATATGCGACGGCGAATAAGCAATACCCTGCGTCTCCGCTATCCTTGCCATGTTTGTTGAGCCCGCCGATATCGCCGCAGTGAATATACTTAGCATCATCATGGGCTCGACAAGAATTGCCACTGTCATCTCCCGGCTGCTGCCCTCTCCGCCGAAGGCCGTCCCCGCATCAAGTCCTGATAACGCCATAAAAAACCTTCCCAACCCGAACAGGTAAATCAGCGCTATGACATCGCCCATCATACCAAAGCGGTAGCTCGTCGTTATAACAGGGACAATTATGGCAGCCGCCGCGGTCGATGCGAACACTATGTATGGGGTCGCCCTGAAGATCCAAGATGTAATGCCGGAAATAACCATATCTTTATGAAAAAGCCTGACGAGGTCATAATATGGCTGAAAAACACCGGGACCCACCCGGCCCTGCATGTTCGCCTTCAGTTTCCTGATCAGTCCCTGAATCAGCGGTGAAAAGAGGATGATTATTATGAATTGCGTATATTCCATGTCAGTGTCCGAATATGAGAAGAAGAATTAATGTGACCAATATATACAGGAGATAGAGGTGAAGACTGCCTGACTGCAGAAGTCTCACCTTGCCGGCAACCTTGAAAATAGAGCTTGTAACAGGTTCGTAAATATATTTTTCAAAAAACGGCGTTATCTCACCGGTGTATTTCATGGACTTTACAAATAACGGTTTCACATGATAAGAAATCCTGACCTCTCTCCTTGGAAGGTAGATCCTCTTGAATATCAGCCTTATCGGTTTTGTGAAGGCTGCCGCAGTATATTGCATCCTTGGGGTCAGATTAGGAATTCCGCAGTCCCACGAATCGCCATATACTGTTTTCCTTTTGCCGCCGGCGCTCAGCACAAAAATAATTGAAGCAGTGAACATGACGAGTACCGTGATGAGTATCGATACCGGCGACAGGGCGGCCAGGGTATCACTGATATAATGGTACCAGTTCCCTGTCACAATACCCTGTGAACCTGTCAGCTGAAACGCAGATGAAGAAATCATTGTTATTGCCGCATTCGGGAATATTCCAAAGACCAGGCAAAGCACGGCAAGCATGACCATACCGATTATCATGGACAGCGGCGCTTCTTTGGCGTTCTCCGCATGCCGGCTCCGGGGCCTTCCGAGAAAGGCTATGCCGAAAGCCTTCACAAAGCACGCTGCAGCAAGCGCGCCTGTAAGCGCAAGCGCAGCGCCGCCCATGGGCGAAATGATTTTCGATACCATGGAAGATGATTTAAACCCCAGTATCAGTGACTGGTAGGTGAGCCACTCGCTTATAAACCCGTTGAAAGGAGGAAAGGCACATATTGAAACCGACCCGACAAGAAAAGTTATCGCGGTAAAAGGCATCGTCTTGATCAGACCGCCCAGGTCTTCCATGTTTTTTGTGTGCGCAGCATGCATTACAGAGCCTGCGCCGAGAAAAAGCAGTCCTTTAAACACTGCGTGATTCAATACATGATAAAGTCCGGCTATAAGAGCTATGGACGCCAGGCTGTAGAGGCCGTTACTCCTGAACATCATTGAAGCCCCTATGCCGAGAAGAATAATTCCGATATTCTCAACGCTGTGATAGGCGAGGAGCCTTTTCATGTCGTGCTCCATGAGGGCGTATAACACCCCAAGTATCGAAGAGACCGCGCCAATAATAATAATGGCGATCCCCCACCAGCCAGGGCCCTGTCCCATGACATCCATGCATATCCTCACGAAGCCGTAGATCCCGGTCTTTATCATCACCCCTGACATGAGCGCCGAGATATTGGACGGCGCCGCAGGATGTGCCTTCGGAAGCCAGGCGTGCAGGGGGATAATGCCCGCTTTCACGCCGAATCCTATTACCGAAAAAATAAAAACGATTGATTTAATATCGACGGGTAAATTCGCCGCCAGTGCCCTTATCGATGAGAAATCCATTTGCCCTGTATATTTATAGAGCACGAAGAAAAGCGCTATTATGAAAGCAGTCCCTATATGGGTCATTACAGCATATATGAGTCCGGCCCTGGCTGATTTTTCGTCCCTGTCAAAGGTTACGAGGAAATATGAAACGACCGACATGGTCTCCCATGATATGAGGAATGTAATAATATTGCCCGACAGGACCACCGCGTACATGCTCAAAATAAACAGATTATAGAGAAACACCATCGACCCTTTATTGCCGGTGTTTTTTATATAGCCAATGGAATATATCGATACCGGCAGGACTAAAATAGATATTACGGTGACAAAAAATCCTGAAAGGGGGTCTCCGTGAAATGCAAATTGAAGGGCTGACGATATCGGCACGGAAGCCATTCGCAGATCCACGCCGGAGCAGAGATATAAACCTGAAACAATAAGGTTCAGTGCGCCTATGGCCGGGAGGACAAAAAGATATTCTTTTGCTTTTCCCGGTATTATTAAGGAACCGACTGCGCCAAAAAGAAAAAAGAGTACCCCTGTATTTAAAAAATATTGCGCATTCATTTTGAAAATCTTTTTATCTTACCACATTGAGAGCTAAAAGACGAAAAATTCTGAGCTTAGCCCTTCCAGCTTTCAGCTTTCTTTGCGTGTTGCATCACGTAAAAATCTATTTCAAATGGGCATTCGTTGCCTCATCTAAAATCTATTCGAAAATATCTATAATGAGCTTTCGTCATTCCCGCAGTCTTCCCCGCTTACTGACTGAGGGGACATGTTTAGCGGGAATCTATGAAGGACCATAGGCATTTATCTAAAAAAACCTGGATTCCCGCTAGAAGACTGCGGGAATGACGTAGTTGGTGTTGCCAACTGAAATTATTTTGCATTATTTCGCATACATTATTAAATGAGACAACGAATTACTTTCGAATACTTTTCTGATGAGGCAATCAGAATCCACCACCTGAAACAGCGAACCAGAGCCAAAAGTACCAACAGTAGGCGCCTTAGACAGGCGCTTCTAATGAGTTTCTCCGTGTCCTGGCTTAAGGCCCCTACTGTTGGCTGTGGTGTGACGATGAATTTGGGAGTAATTCGCTTTGTTGACATTAAGTATATGAATCAGTATAATCTGAATAATCAGTTGAGAATGATAAATCAGGGGGCTGGCAGCATGAAAAGGAAAGCGAGTGCGTCTTGCAGTGCAGCATCCGACAGATCAAATGCATGCTGCAAGGTCGAATCTATCATTAGTGTGGATGAAAGAGGACAAATGGTGCTGCCCAAGGAATTAAGGGATAAAGCCAGGATCAAGGCCGGGGACAAACTGGCAGTGACCAGTTGGGAGAAGAATGGGGAGATATGTTGCATAACGTTGATCAAGGTTGAAGACATGGTCGAGATGGTGAAGGTCCAGCTTGGCCCTATACTCAAGGAAATATTGTAGTGTGGTGCGTCCAACGCTTCTTTACATGTGTCATTGCGAACGAAGTGAAGCAATCTCGGCTTTTGACGCATGAGATTGCCACGGGCTTCGCCCTCGCAATGACGTAGACTTATGGCAAGGGATTTCTGACGCACTACGCTAGTGTAGTGTCCCATAATTAGCTTTACATAATAGGTCAGGGTATGGTATCCTTTCTGCATGAGGACAACAAAGCCGATACCACACACAGAAGAAGAACTGAAAAAAGTTGAACGACTTGCCCGTAGTCGAAATACCGCACAAAAAGTAGTCTTACGGGCAAAGATAGTGATGAACAAGATGGAAGGGCTTAAACAGGAAGATATAGCTGAACAATTGGGCACGTCACGGGTATCAGTCGGCCTATGGGTAAAAAGGTATCAGGAAGGAGGTTTAGGGGGGCTGCTGAAAGATGCTCCTCGCTCGGGCCGGATCCCGAAGTTGTCGGAAGAGAAAGAGAAGGCTGTTGTGGAAGCAACGCTTCATACCGTACCCTCTGCTGCTACACATTGGAGCGTGAGAACAATGGCGGAGAAACAACAGGTATCACGAATGGCAGTGCAGAGGATATGGAAGAAATACAACCTAAAGCCGCATCTGGTGAAGACATTTAAAATAAGCAACGATCCGCATTTTGTTGAGAAGGTAAAGGACATTGTGGGTTTATATCTCAATCCTCCTGAAAAAGCTTTAGTGCTCAGTGTAGACGAAAAGAGCCAGATACAGGCACTGGATAGAACGCAACCTGGCCTGCCGATAAAAAAAGGCCATGCTGGGACGATGACGCATGACTATAAGCGCCATGGAACGACGACGCTGTTTGCCGCCTTAAATGTTATGGATGGAAAGGTCATCAGTTCTTGTATGCAGAAGCATCGGCAGGAAGAGTTTTTAAAATTTCTCAATAAGATAGATCAGGAAACACCATCGCATCTCGATCTGCACTTGATCGCAGATAATTATGGAGCGCATAAGACTGCAAGAATACAGAGGTGGCTGAAAAAGCACCCTCGGTTTACGATGCATTTTACTCCAACGTCATCGTCATGGCTGAATATGGTGGAGAGATTTTTTAGTGAATTGACGACAAAGAGAGTGAGGCGCGGGATTTTTACGAGTGTCAAAGAATTGGAAAAAGCTATCAGAGATTTTATAGAGACACATAATGAGAACCCTAAAATATTTACTTGGACCAAGGACGCAGACACTATTCTTGCCAAGGTTGCTAAATGTAAAGAACTGTTAGGGACAGGACACTAGGAGTTTAAAGTATGCAGGAACTTCAGTTCAGGGGCAAATTGGAAAATCGGGTGCCGGGGCAGCCTTGCTGTGCGGCGCCGCTGAAAAATACTCCGGCATGGGTCAGTGGCACAGTTGCGACGCCGATAGGGCTGGTTAACCGGGTATCGAGTGTTCTTTCATATGCCGATTATTGGGAGCATTTCAAATGCAGGACCACGTCATACAGGAACGACTATACGGTCGATCCCGGGTTATACGCTGTAGGCGATCCTGACAAGAACTCTGCTGTCCTTGTCAGTGCAAACTACAAATACAGCTTTGACCTGCTTAGGCGCGAACTCAAAGGACTGGATGCCTGGATTCTTGTTCTGGACACGAAAGGTATTAATGTCTGGTGTGCCGCCGGAAAGGGCACATTCGGCACTGCCGAACTGGTAAAACGTATTTCAGTGGCACAAATGGACAGGGTAGTTGCCCACAGGCAGGTTATCGTCCCCCAGCTTGGAGCGCCTGGTGTCAGTGCCTTTAAGGTAAAACAGGCTGCCGGTTTCAGGGTCCTTTACGGGCCGGTGCGCGCAAAAGATATCCCCGCTTATATCAAGGCGGGATATAAAGCGACGAGGGAAATGCGGAGGGTCAATTTCACCGTGTCCGATAGATTGGTTCTTACTCCAATGGAGATCAATCCGGCAATGCAGAAATTCCCGTTATATGCGGCGGTTGTACTGGTCGTCTTTGGACTTTCGCCCTCAGGCATCATGTTTAAGGATGCATTCACCGGAAGCTTGCCTTTTCTGCTTTTAGGCCTCGTATCTGTCGTTTCCGGTGCGCTGTTGACTCCTGTGCTTCTGCCCTATGTCCCCTTCAGGTCGTTTGCAGTCAAGGGATGGATAGTCGGTTTGCTTTCTGTTTTATTGTCGTCAAAATTCGTTCCATTACTCAATCAACAAAATACCTTTCTTCTTATTGTCACTTATCTTTTTTTCCCCGCGGCAAGTTCTTTCATTGCCCTGCAGTTCACGGGATCAACTACTTTTACCGGGATGTCGGGAGTTAAAAGAGAACTTAAAATTGCTATCCCAGCCTATCTCGTTTCCTGTGCGGTCTCGGTGATCCTGTTAATAATGTACAAATTTACCCAGTGGGGGGTCATATGAAGTATCTCTTGAACACAGCAACCATTGAAGTCTTTCCGGAAAAGTGTACAGGGTGCGGGATGTGCATGGACGTTTGTCCTCATGAAGTCTTTACACTCAATAATAAGAAGGCCATCATTCAGGACCGCGACAGTTGTATGGAATGCGGGGCCTGCGTAAGCAATTGCGCTTTTAACGCAGTGGCTGTCAATAAAGGCGTGGGCTGTGCTTTCGCTCTTATAAACAGTATGATGAACGGCGGCGAACCTTCCTGTGATTGCAGCGGCAGCGACAAGAAGAGCAACTGCTGTTGATTCCTGAACTGTTTACCGCAAGAGGGTTTTTTTCGGAGGATGCTATGAAAAAGAAAAAAGTTTTATTTGTGTGCGTTCATAACACGGCGCGGAGTCAAATGGCCGAGGCATTTCTTAACGCTATGGCGGGTGACAGATTCATTGCCGAAAGCGCCGGGCTGACCCCGGGCGCATTGAATCCGCTAATTGTCGAAGTGATGAAAGAATCCGGGTATGACATATCCAACAACAAGGTAAAGAGTTGTTTTGATTTTTATAAGGCGGGAAAGCTCTATAATTATGTGATATCTGTTTGTGATGATGCAAACGCTGAACAGTGCCCTATCTTCCCGGGTGTGGTCAAGCGGCTTAACTGGCCCTTTGAAGATCCTGCCGAACTCCAGGGGACCCATGAGGAACGATTGCAGGGCGCGCGAAGAATAAGGGACCAGATCAAATCCCGCATAGAGCACTGGCTTAAAGAGGAAGAAAGGCATGGCGCGCATGGAAGATAAGAAACTCTCTTTTCTCGACCGCTATCTTACCCTCTGGATATTTGCGGCCATGGCGGCAGGTGTGTGTTTCGGGTATTTCATGCCGGGAGTGGAGGGCTTAATAAACAGCTTTCAGGTCGGGACCACCAATATCCCGATCGCCGTCGGTCTCATCCTCATGATGTACCCTCCTCTTGCAAAGGTCAAATATGAGGAACTGGGCGAAGTCTTCAAAGACAAAAGGGTGCTTGGGGTGTCCCTTGTTCAGAATTGGATCATCGGGCCTATACTGATGTTCTTTTTGGCTATTATTTTCTTGCACGACTATCCGGGATATATGGTCGGGCTTATAATGATCGGGCTTGCACGCTGCATCGCCATGGTTATCGTATGGAATGACCTTGCCTGCGGAGATCCCGAGTACGCTGCCGGGCTCGTGGCATTCAATTCTGTCTTTCAGGTGCTTTTCTATTCGGTTTATGCGTATATATTCATAACGAAACTGCCGGCGTGGTTCGGGCTCACGGGAGTTGTTGTCAAGGTCACTATTGGGCAGATCGCAGAAAGTGTATTCGTCTATCTCGGAATCCCCTTTATAGCTGGAATGATCACCCGGTTCAGTCTGCTCAAAATAAAAGGCCGTCAATGGTATGACCAGGTTTTTATACCTCAAATCAGCCCTGTCACGCTTATCTTCCTCCTTTTTACGATTGTTGTCATGTTTTCCCTGAAGGGGAATTATATTGTTAAACTCCCACTTGATGTAATTCGTATAGCGATCCCGCTGCTGATTTATTTTGTAGTCATGTTTCTGGTTTCATTCTACATGGGAAGAAGAATCGGGACCGATTATGCAAAAACATCAACTCTCTCCTTCACTGCTGCAAGCAATAATTTCGAGCTTGCCATAGCCGTTGCCGTAGCAGTATTCGGCATAAACTCCGGGGCGGCCTTTGCGGCGGTTATAGGGCCTCTCGTAGAGGTGCCTGTCATGATAGGGCTGGTGAATATCGCGCGATTCTTTCAGAAAAAATATTTTGCAGAGGAATACTGCGCTATAAAAAGTACTAGCGTTCCATAAAAAAAGTATAATATTTAACAGGAGATATTAGATGAAGATCGCGGTCCTTGGAGATATTCATGGCAATATTGAAGCGCTTAAGGTGGCTTATGAAGCTGCTCTTGCTGAAAAGGTCGACAGAGTATTTCACCTCGGCGATCTGGGCGGATATGCGCCTTTTGTAAACGAAGTGGTTGACTTTCTGATCGAACATAAAATTGAAGGGGTGCAGGGTAATTACGATGATGCCGTGGCCCACGACCGGGAGCACTGCGGCTGTAAATATGAAACCGCGCTGCAGGCGGAAATGGCGGATCTCTCATTCGCCTGGACCAAGAAGCATTCTTCAGGGAGAAGCAAAGAATATATGAAAAATTTGCCTTTCGAACTTTCCCTTTCTGAACATGACAGGAAAATATTGCTGTTTCATGCGACCCCTCTTAAGAACAACCTGTATTGGTTCGAAGATAGGCCCGAAAAGTTCTTCAGGGAAATGGCGGAAAAGATCGATGCGGATATAATGATTTACGGTCATACTCACAAATCTTACAGAAGGGACCTCGACAACAAGGTTTTCATAAACGCCGGCAGTGTCGGCAAACCGAAAGACGGCGATACGAGGACCTGCGTCGCCCTTATCGAGATAATGCCGGAGGAAGTCAGAACAGAGTTCAGGAGGGCCGCTTATGATCTTGGAAAAGTCGCTTCTGCAATTGTGGCCGCAGGCCTGCCTTCGTATTTTGCCGATGCGCTTAAAGAAGCCAGATAGGCAGCTTTATAGGGCCGCGCCAAGAGCAGGCAGGACAGAGTACCTCGGCTAAATCTCGCAAGACGTCCAGTCTTGCTCGAAGGCGACGACAGCCCGTTCAGCCATCCATGGCAGCACTGTCTGCCGACGGCCCGCTACGGCACTATGTCCTGCCTGCTCTTGGCGCAGATTGTACCTTGGCTGAAAATCATTTCTTTAATATTGACAAAAGGCGCATGATGTCGTAATCATATACACCATTGTCCAAAGCGGATATTTTGTTGAAGAAGAGGGCTTAGGGTCTGGGAATAAATAGAGAGAAGGGCAGGCGGTATTTTGGCTTCGGCAGGAATGTCTGTGTTACCGGACTTGTAAGCTTCTTCATGGACATAAGCTCTGAGATGATCTACCCTCTTGTCCCGATTTTTCTCGCGAGCGTCCTCGGGGTCAACAAGTCGGTCATAGGTCTTATAGAGGGCATTGCAGAATCTACCGCAAGTCTGATCAAGGTTTTCTCCGGCTGGTTCTCCGACAGAATAGGAAGTCGTAAATGGCTCATGGTTGCCGGATATGGAATATCGACATTAAGCAGGCCGATTGTTGCGCTTGCCACGGGTTGGCACCATGTGATGGGCTCCCGGGTTATGGACAGATTCGGCAAGGGGGTCCGCACCGCTCCCCGCGACGCCATCATTGCAGAGTCCACAGATAAATCATCCCTTGGAAGGACATTCGGATTTCAGCGCTCGATGGATAGTATGGGCGCTGTTGTAGGGCCTGCCCTGGCCTTTTTTCTCCTGGAGATTCTTTCAAACGATTATAGAAAAGTTTTCTGGCTCTCGGTGATACCCGGAGTCATTGCCGTGCTGCTGATAATATTTTTCATTACGGAAAAGAAGAAGCCTGTTGCCGTTCATTCACATGGACCGAAACTGACACTCAGACACTTTGACTGGAAGTTCAAGTTTTTTGTAATTATTTCAGCGTTGTTTGCTGTCGGTAATTCGAGTGACATGTTTTTGATCCTTAGGGCGCAGCAGGTAGGAATCCCAACGGTGCTGATCCCTATGGTCTATCTGTTGTTCAACCTTGTCTATTCGCTTTCGTCCCTTCCTGCCGGTGCGGCAGCTGACCGGTTCGGCAGTAAATGGATCATCCTCCTGGGATTTATCTTGTTTGCATTCCTGTATTATGGCTTTGCAGTCGCCCCGGACACAAAAGCGATCTGGATTCTTTTCGCTCTCTACGGTCTTTTTATGGGCCTCACTGACGGCATTCAGAGGGCCTTTCTTGCCACAATCATTCCCGTTGATTTCAAAGCGACTGCCTTCGGATTTTACAATACTGTTGTAGGCCTTGCCATCCTCCCAGCAAGCCTGATCGGAGGGTGGCTTTGGGACCGGGTCTCACCGTCCGCCACGTTTTATTTCGGCGCAGCCACCGCAGCGGTTTCTGCTGCATTGTTTATGGTGTTTATGGCAGTAATCAGGAGAAACGACCCAAAGGGTATATAAATAAAGAAGATTGGAGGGCTGGAAGATTGGAGGGCTGGAAGATTGGCCAACCCTCTAACCTTCTATCCCTCTATCCCTCTATCCCTCCGACTAATCTTTTGCAAAAAGGGGTTCTGCATGAATGATGACCTGGCCAGCATTTGGGATAGCCTGATATATTGCACCCTCGAGCTTGCTTGTTATAGAATGCACATCCTCCAATAAAACACCGTCATCAAAAGCACAATGCAAGGTTATAAACAATTTATCTTTTTCCGTTTTCCTTATAAGGATATGATGCACTTCCTGAATACGGTCAATAGTCCCTGCAGCCCCGACAATGATCTTTCTGACCGCGGTCTCTTCGTCGGGCGACACAGCCTGACTTTTTCTCTCCTCTGAACGTAAAGGGTCAATATGGATACTGATGTCCAGATTACCATCGAATTCCCTTCTAATCTCCTGTTCAAGGGTAGAGACAACTTCATGGGCTTCCTTGATAGTAAGGTTGTGCTCCACTTCCACGTCAAAGCTGATATATTTCTTGTCTTCCACAATATTTGAAGAAATATTATGTACGTAGAGGTTATGGTTGGCGCCGATTACATGGATCCTTTCACCTATAGTTTCACAGTCAAGCGCTATGGGTTTTGTATGGATTGTTATATCGGACACAGGGAGTAATTCACGGATCTTTCCCTCTATAGAACTGCAGATTGATTGAACGTTCTCGAGTGATAATGTCCTGCTCACATCGAGCGTCATCTCTACAAATGCAAAAGGACCGGCCGGTTTGACCCTGATCTTCTCTATCTTGATTACACCTTCAACCGCCCTGGTTATAAGGGCGATCCGGTCAGTAAGCCCTTCGGGTGCGGCATCTATCAATACGTCTACTGTCTTCTTGCCAAGACCGACCGCTGCATAGGCGATCAAAAGTGCGACCGCGATTCCGGCTATGGCATCAGCCCGGGCTATACCTGCCGCAACAAAGACGAGACCAACCAGCACCACACCAGAACTGAGGATATCAGAGCTGAAATGGAGGGCATCCGCCTCCAGTGCCTGGCTCCTGGTTTCCAGAGCGACCTTTTTCAGCATCCTCGATCTGGAAAAATCTACAACCATTGAAATAACAAGGACCAGCATAGAGTACCATGCAACTCTCACTTCCGATGTCTTGTACAGCAACCTATGGACAGCCGCGAAAATAATCCATCCGCTGGTAAGGAGCAGGATGACGGTTTCAATCAGTGCAGCGACGCTTTCTACTTTTGTATGCCCGTACTGATGTTCCCTGTCAGCAGGTTTGTCACTCACCTTTACAGCAAAATAGGTCAGCGAGACTGCTCCGAAGTCGAGGCCCGAGTGAGCTGCCTCAGAGATAATACCGATACTGCCGGTCAAAATACCTACGACCAGCTTCATGGCGGCAAGCACGAAGCTTGCAATCACCGAACTCAGGGCAACGCTTTCTTTTTTGTGATTAAATCTCATCAGTTCAATTATCCCACTTTATCAAAAAATTAACCTTAAAATTTTGATTGTCGAATTCTGAATGTTGAATTAATGACAAAGTCTATAATTTATCATTCAGCTTTGGACATTCAAAACCTGGGCTCGCTCCGGGTATATTCCCGGAGGTGTTCAGCTTGCAGGAGCAGGGACTTATTATAATACTGGAAGGAGGTGAAATCGAGTATCAGAAGGTATTAAGGTCTTGCGGAAAAATAACTTGCACATTGATGCATCTCTGATTCAGACATTTTTGAGCGATCCTCAATCGGGTGAAACGTGAAGGGTGAAGGGTGAAAGGTAAACGCTCAGAGGGCTAAGCTCAAAGGGCTAAGTTTTCTACCTTTCTCCTTGCACTCTTCACCTTTCACCTTTTACCTTTTACCCCTCATTCATCTAGTTGCTGGGGCGTCTGCTTCCAGCTTGCAGCGCTGACAGCCGGCTCAAGACTTAGCAGGCCCACAACCCTTTCCATCTGCGCGTCCTGCCGTCCGCTGGAGAGGATGGATGCTGTAACTTCGACCTTGTCAGTACCCTGGATATCCTCGCTGTCTATGGACTGAAGCAGTAGGGTCTCACGCACAATTTCCTGGACAAACAGCTTTCTGATCTGCTGTTCGGCGTTGCTCTTGCAGATTATCCTCAGGGTGTATAAGATGCCCGAGCTTACATCGTGGATAGGCCGGCGATTGATGGCATTGGCAATCGGCCTGAACACGAGGTGCGTTGCAATCACCAGAGCGGAACCAAGTGCAGCATGCGGCAAGAAGCCCGATCCGGCCAGCGTTCCTATGGCGCCTGCAGACCAAAGAGTAGCTGCAGTGTTCAAGCCCCGCACATTTATTCCCTCTTTCAGCATAAGGCCGGCGCCGAGAAAGCCGATGCCGGTGATTACCTGTGCAGCCATTCGTGTGTGGTCATTGGTCTGCGTCACCATGGAAGAAAGCGAGACGAAGAGGGATGCGCCCAGAGCTACTAGGGATTGGTGCGCAGGCCTGCTGTGCGCTGGCTCCATTGCCGTTCCAGCCCAATTAGTGCACCCAGCAGCAGCGCAACAAGATTATGAACTGCGAAATCATAGAGTGTCATTTTTTTTTCGTCCGGTTATGAAAGTAGTGAGAGTTATCAGTCTATGAGGTGGTTTCTTATGGCGTAATTTGTCAATTCAGCGTTGTTCTTGAGCTGCATTTTTTCAAGAATGCGGCTCCTGTATGTGCTGATTGTCTTCACGCTTAGGGAAAGCTGGTCCGCAATATCGCTTATCGTCTTTCCGGAAGCGATCATGCACAATACCTGATACTCTCTGTCCGAGAGGATTTCATGAGGCTCCTTCTTCATGTCGGCGTCGAGATTGAAGGCGAGCCTTTCCGCAAGATCAGAGCTTATATATTTCCTGCCTGCAGCCACAGCGCGTATGGCCGTCACCATTTCTTCAGGCGCCCTGTCCTTTGTCATATACCCTGACGCTCCCGATCTCAGGGCCCTGACAGCATATTGGTCCTCAGGGTACATGCTCAGCATCAGAACAGGAAGTTTGGGATGCTCAATTCTTATTTCCTTTAAAACATCGAGGCCGCTTTTACCCGGCATGGCGATATCGAGGACTACTATCGAATATTCTTTTTTCCTAATTTTGGCAAGCGCGTCGATAGCTCCGCCTGCTTCGTCCGCAACTACCATGTCAGAGACGCCTGCAATTATTTGTCTCAGCCCCGCACGTACAACTGCATGATCATCTACAATCAATATATTAATCATATAATTTAACCGAATAATTATGAAACAAATCGGCAACAAAAGCAAGTAGGTGAGAAAGGTGAATGGTGAATGGTGAATGGTGAATGGAAAAAACGTGAATGGTGAAAGGTGAAGGCTCAAAAGGCTAAGCTCAATGCTCAAAGCTCAAAGTTTTCTACCTTTCCCCTTTCCCATTCACCCTTCACTATTCACCATTCACCTTTTCCCCTTCACCCACCTTTCACGTTTATTGAAGGATTTATATTGAATAGATGGCTATAAATCGGTTAAGATATTCAGCCTGTTATTGATCGGAGGAGTTGCCATTAAAATTATTTTGCCTGACGGTGCGGAAAAGGTAATAGAGAAGTCCGAACTGCAGAAACATATCGAATCATCTCGCGCTATCGCAATCAGTGTCAATGGGAATTTATTGGACATGGCGTCACTCGACACCCTTGCTCCTGAGTCTGTAATAAAACTGGTTAGTGCACAATCAAAAGAGGGCAGAGAAATTTACCGCCACAGCACATCTCATATCATGGCACACGCTGTTAAGGAATTGTTTCCCGATGTTAAATTTGCCATAGGCCCCGCCACAGAATTAGGCTTTTATTATGACTTTGACAGGGCTGAACACTTTGTCCCTGAGGACCTTGAAAAAATTGAAAAGAGGATGAAGGAGATTATCAAGCAGAACAAGCCCTTCATAAGGAAAGAGATTGCGAAAGATGAGGCCGTTGCTCTTTTCAGGGAAATGGATGAACCGTACAAAGTTGAACTGCTTGAGGATATTCCCGATGCTACAGTGTCGCTTTATGAAGAAGGCGGGTTTGTGGACCTGTGCAGAGGGCCTCATCTGCCCCGGACCGGAAGGGTGAAGGCTTTCAAACTTTTGAGTATTGCCGGGGCCTACTGGCGAGGCAATGAAAAGAACAAGATGCTCAAGAGGATATATGGAACTGCCTATGATACAAAGGAAGAACTCAAGGCATATCTCGATTACATCGAAGAAGTGAAAAAGCGGGACCACCGTAAGCTCGGTAAAGAACTCGACCTTTTCAGCATAAGCGATGAAATCGGACCCGGCCTCATTCTCTGGCACCCGAATGGGGCAATAATCAGGAAGACGATAGAGGACTTTTGGAGGGACGAGCATCTCAAGGCGGATTATAAACTCCTTTTTTCCCCGCATATCGCCAGGTTGCATTTATGGCAGGAGAGCGGGCACTGGGACTTTTACAGGGAAAACATGTATTCCCCCATGGAAATCGACGAGATCGCCTATGAGCTGAAGCCGATGAATTGTCCTTTCCACATCGACATATATAAAAGTCAGCTCAGGAGCTACCGGCACCTGCCGTTGCGGTATGCAGAACTCGGTACGGTATACAGGTACGAAAGATCCGGCACGCTGCATGGACTTATGCGGGTCAGGGGCTTTACCCAGGATGATGCTCATATATTCTGCAGGGAGGACCAGATCGAGGAGGAAATCGTAAGCATACTCGATTTCACGCTCTTCATTCTCAGGACCTTCGGATTTGACTCGTACGATATATATCTTTCTACCAGACCTGAGAAATATGTGGGGGCCCTTGAGAACTGGGAGCATGCGACAAATGCCCTGAAGCAGGCGCTTGAGAAGAAAGGATTGCCTTATGTTGTCGACCCCGGGGAAGGCGTTTTCTACGGGCCCAAGATAGATATAAAGATAAAAGATTCTCTTAACCGGGCATGGCAATGCAGCACCATACAGGTCGATTTCAATCTCCCGGAGAGATTTGATACCGTGTACCGTGGGAGTGACGGGAAAGAACACAGGCCGATAATGATCCATCGCGCATTAATGGGGTCTCTGGAACGCTTTTTCGGTGTTCTTATAGAACATTATGCAGGCATCTTCCCGCTCTGGCTTGCCCCTGTGCAGGTGTCGGTTTTGACAATTGCGGAAAGACACGACGTCTATGCCCGGCAGGTGCATGAGGCGCTCAAGCGCGCCGGTATAAGGTCCGAAACAAATACCGACAACGAGAAGATAGGGTACAAGATCCGTGAAGCTACGATGAGAAAAGTTCCATATTTGATTATAATAGGGGACAAAGAACTCGAGGACCAGAAAATTACCGTGAGAAAACGGGATGGAGAAAATATCGGGCCATTTACAACGGACGAATTTATGTTGATAATAGAAGAACAAGTTAAGAACAAAAGGTGATTGGTAATAGGTCATGGGTTATAGGGTTAGAATTTTTTCCCATAACCTATTACCCATAGCCTATAACCTATATTTCAGGAGGTGAGAACATAAGCAAAGATATTAGAGTTAACGAAGGTATCAGGACAAGAGAAGTTCGGCTGATCGGTGAGTCAGGTGAACAGCTTGGTGTTGTAACGATACAGGAAGCGCTGAGGATATCCAGGGAAAGCGGTTACGATCTTGTTGAGGTCGCCCCTAATGTCAGCCCTCCGGTATGCAGGGTGATGGATTTCGGCAAATATAAGTATCAGATGAGCAAAAAGCACACTGCGCGAAAGACCGCTGACCTGAAAGAAGTGAAGATCAGGCCGCAAATAACCGACCACGATCTCCAGCTCAAGGTCAAAAACATATTGCGGTTTCTCGAAGAAGGTGACAAGGCCAAGGTTACCATGTTTTTCAGGGGAAGGGAAATCGTCAGACCTGAGATGGGGATGAAAGTATTTGATAAAATTAGTGAGCTGCTTACAGGTAAATTTAATATTGAACAGCAGCCCAGGCTGGAAGGCAATCATATAACCATGGTGATAACCCCCAGCAGCAAGTAAAAAAACAGGTCAAGGTTAAGGCTAAGGTTAAGAAAGCGCCTAACCCTCATATTTTAAAGAAAGGAGAAATGAAATGCCTAAGATTAAAACCCACAGAGGAGCCGCCAAGCGTTTTAAAGTGACCGGCACCGGGAAGATAAAAAGAAGCAAAGCATTTAAGAGCCATTTGCTGACCAGCAAGTCTTCCAAAAGGGGCAGGGGTCTCAGAAAAAGTGCTTTAGTTCCAGATGTGCAATATGACAGTGTCAAGAAGCTTCTGCCCTATATGTTTTAAACGCGTCAAGCGCGAAAAAATAAAAGTCATTTTTTTTGTTTTGTCTTTTTCGCTTGACGCTGCACACTCGACGCTTGACGCGTTTTTCGCTTGACGCTTTAGTGACTGATTAATTAAAATGAATGCTATTAATGTGAAGAAGGAAGTTTCTTCGGACAAAGAAGGAGGATAAGATGCCGAGGGCGAAGGGTGGTTTTAAATCCAAACGATATCATAAGAAGGTCCTTGAGAGTTCAAAGGGTCAATATGGCGCAAGGAGCCGTCTATACCGCATAGCAACGCAGGTTATCGACAAGGCCCTTATTTCTGCATATAAGGACAGAAGGCTTAAGAAAAGGGAATTCAGGGCGCTCTGGATAGCGCGGATCAATGCAGCGGTCAGGTCGCTGAACACGTCGTACAGTCAATTTATGAACGGATTAAAAAAGGCCAATGTCAACTTAAACAGAAAGGCGCTTGCTGATCTGGCATGTAATGACTTCGAGACTTTCAGCAAACTTGTCGAGAAAGTAGCAAAAGAAAAATAGCCAGCCGGAAGAAAAGTGGCCAGTGGCAACTGGCTGCTTTACTCACTATGATCGAAGATCTGAAACAGAAATTTCTGAATGAACTAAAGTCTGTAGCCAGTCCCGCTGATCTGTTTCAGCTTAGGATCAATTATCTGGGCAAGAAGGGACATGTCACCGCGGCGCTGAAAGCGCTTTCTTCAGCAGCGCCCGAAGACCGGCCGCTGCTCGGCAAGAAGATAAACGATATGAAACAGTTTATCGAAGCCGAATTAGATACCAAAGAAGCCGTACTCAAAAACGAGGCTCTGAATAAACAGTTGTCTGCCGGGTTCATTGACATAACGCTCCCCGGCAAATACACTGCTATCGGCAATGAACACCCTATTAATAAAGTCCTTTTCGAGATAACGGATATTTTTGTCAGGATGGGATTCAGTGTTGAAGAAGGACCGGAAGTGGAACACGATTATTATAACTTCGAGGCGCTGAATTTCCCCAGGGACCATCCTGCACGCGATATGCAGGATACCTTTTTTGTTAGTGACGATATTGTGCTCAGGACGCACACGTCTCCGGTGCAGGTGAGGGGGATGGAAAAGAGAAAGCCCCCTGTGCGGTTTATTGCCCCTGGAAAGGTATACAGGTGCGATGCCGACATCACTCATAGTCCCATGTTCCATCAGGTCGAGGGGTTGATGGTGGATAAAGGTATCACATTCAGCAACCTGAAAGGTATTCTTCAGGCATTTCTCCGTCAGATCTTCGGTCCCGATACGCCGGTGCGGTTCAGGCCGAGCTTTTTCCCTTTTACCGAGCCGTCGGCGGAGGTAGATATAGGCTGTATATTGTGCGGCGGTTCCGGATGCAGGGTTTGTAAAAATTCCGGCTGGCTCGAAATCCTGGGCGCAGGTATGGTAAACCCGGCAGTTTTTAAATATGTCGGCTATGACCCTGAAGTCTATTCAGGGTTTGCCTTCGGAATGGGGATTGAAAGAATAGCAATGCTCAAGTATTCCATTGACGACATCCGGCTGTTTTATGAGGACGATATCAGATTCCTGAGGCAATTTTGACGGTCTCGTAAAAATTCCATATGCTTCGTTCCACCCCAGCAAGTCTGTGACTTGCCGGGGGCCCGGGCGTTGCGCTGCATCCTTAGTCACTGCGGCGTACGAAAAGTACGCCTCATTCCTGCGGATTTGCGCGCCTTGCCTATGGACTTTTTACGAAACCATCGGGTTTAAGTTTAATAGGAAAAATAGATAAAGGATGGTGTCCAGTTTATCATGAGGGTTTCTCTTGAATGGCTGAGGGAATTTGTTCCGGTGAGCGAAGCAGCCGGAGAAGTTGCACATCGGCTCACCATGCTCGGGCTTGAAGTCGAAGCAATGGAGCAGGTTGACGGGGACACTGTTTTTGAGATCAACGTCACCCCGAACAGGCCTGACTGCCTCAGTATAATCGGTGTAGCCCGCGAACTGTCCGCTGCTTTTGGTGCGGCGATTAGGTTCCCCGGCCATGAGGTCGAGGCTGAGGCGGGAGAGCTTGATTTTAATGTGGATATACTCGATCCGACCCTCTGCCGCAGATACGCGGGGAGGATCGTCAAAGGGATCAAAATCGGCCCTTCACCCGAGTGGCTTAAGCGCAGGCTCGAAAAATGCGGGTTTAGATCAATAAACAATGTGGTCGATGTGACCAATTATGTCCTCCTTGAACTGGGCCATCCACTCCATGCCTTTGACCTGGGCACTATCAAAGGACGCCGCGTACAGGTCGGCACATCAGGAAATGTGAAGGGCAAGACCGAAAAGTTGCTTTTCCGCACCCTTGACGGCAACGAACTGGAACTGCCAGGGGATGCGCTTCTTATATGGGACGCCGAAGATCCTATAGCGATTGCCGGGATTATGGGCGGACTCGAAACGGAAGTCAGCGATTCAACGGTCGACATTTTTATTGAGAGCGCCTGGTTCGACCCTGTTTCGGTAAGGAAGACCTCAAGGGCAACGTGCCTCAAGACCGAGGCGTCATTCAGGTTTGAGCGGGGGACGGATATAAAGATGCTTAAGAAGGCCCTGGACAGGGCCGCCTTGCTGATGCACGAGGTTGCGGGCGGCGCAGTTTACGGGAAAATAGATATCTATCCTGGAATGTACTCACCACAGGAAATCAGCATCAGCCTCGAAAAGATAAACAGCGTTCTCGGGCTGGACCTGACCGAAGCGGAAATTACCCGTTACCTGAATGAATTGGGTTTCGCTGTTGATAAGCGAAATGGATTATTTAATATTACTCCGCCGGCATACAGGTTAGACATACAGGGGGGCTTCGATATTATAGAGGAGGTTGCACGTGCCTACGGATATGAGAGAATCCCTGCGGTGCTGCCGACCGCTGTTATAGGCATCGAGGGGCAGGACAAGGAGCAGAAATTATTTTCAGGGACTCTCCTGAAAGAGTTGAAAGAATCTTTTTTAAAGGCAGGTTTTGCCGAGGTAATCAATTATAGTTTTATGGGAGAGCGGGACCTCGACCTCCTTGGTATTGATAAGGGCGATAAACGCGGAATTCTTAAGGTGAAGATAAAGAACCCTCTGCGCTCTGAAGATGCCTATATGCGCACAACACTTATTCCTGCCCTGATCAGGAATATAGAGTATAACGTATCTCACGACAACAGGGCCTTCAGCCTTTTTGAAATATCGCGGGTGTTTCATGCGAGGAGTAACGATCCGAAGGTGCTGCCTGAAGAGAGAAACCACTTCGCCGCGGCGCTATACAAAGAAAAAATACGATCGTTTTACAAGGATGATACCCACGACTTTTTTGTGGTCAAGGGAGTAATTGAGGCCCTGTTTGATATACTCAAAATAAGCCGCTATTCCTTTACCAGGTCCTCTGAACCCTTCTTGCACTCCGGGCAATCTGCGGATATATTGATAGGGGGTGAGACGATCGGTTATGTTGGGGCCTTGTCTCCTCTTATTGTCGATCGTCTTGACATAAAGGCCCATGGTCCTTCAATAATTCTTGCGGAACTTGATCTTGACCTCATTAGGCCTTATGCGGGGCAGGAACTCAAATATCATCCATTGCCCAGGTATCCCTATAGCGAACGAGACACGGCTCTTGTGGTAGATGAATCCCTCGAATCCTCGGTGATTGCTGAATTGCTCAAGTCCCATAGTTCTGATCTGGTTGAGGACGTTTCTCTGTTCGACGTCTATCAGGGGAAGAACATCCCTGAAGGAAAAAAGAGCATCGCCTTTTCAATCCGGTACAGGGCTTCAGACCGCACATTGAAAGATGAGGAGGTTGATGCCCTGCATGATAAGATCATCGGCTTCGTCATTGAAAAGACCAAAGGACAAATCAGGACATAGTTCATAGAGCCGGAAATAGTTGCGCGGAGGCACGCTCAACGTCAAGCGTCCTCCCCATATACTAACCTGCCCCGGAGCAAAAAGAGCCGTTGTTATCCCTGAATACTACGAAATCTACATTGACATCATCAAAAGCAATATGAGTATAGCAGGTATGAGCAGGGAGCAATATTTTGAGTTGCTGAAGATGGTATGAATTGTCGTTGCCACAATGTGACTGGCGGACAGTGTAAGGTAAAGTTCCGTTCTCGCCCGTGTAGGTTCCAAGCGGAAATGAGCGTAACGGAGATGATTCGATCGGGGTTTGTTGCACCGACGCCCTCAGTTTCAGTAAAGCGCAACTTACTCAACAATACGACTGGAAATTAGCGATGTTAGAAAGGTATGCCTGCGACATTGCACCAAGTAACGAACTTTCCAGACATCTGAAGTACATCACTAGTTTTCAAAAGTAACTGTGAAAGCCACGCTGCCTAGTATGGCCCAAAGGTCGCGGCTTGAAAATGGCGAGACTTTCAAACAGAGCATTGTGACGGTACCGAACAGCATTACCCGCCAACCCCGGTAGGGACATCAGACCGGTTCCACCATCCGCCACCCAGCGCCTGGAACAAAGCAGCAGTATCAGAGTAGCGGTTGGCAAGGGCCTGAACCAGATTGACCACTGCCTGCTGATAAGTTTGTTCGGCATTGAGCAGGCCCAGATAGCTGATATCCCCAAGCGCGAGCTGACGCCGCGCGATGGAGAGACTCTTGTCAGCAGCACGCTCAGCAGCGACTGCTGCTTTCAGAGCGTCGGCATCGGAATTGATGGCATGCAGCGTGTCAGCCACGTTCTGAAAAGCAGTGAGCACGGTGCTACGATATTGCGCCGCTGCCTGCTCGTATGCCGCTTCAGCGGCACGTTGCCGGTGCAGCAATGTCCCACCTTGGAAGATCGGCTGAGTCAGATTTCCGGCCAAGGCCCAGAATCCGGTGCCCGGAGTGAACAACTGATTAATGGCAGTAGCGCTGGAGCCCCAATTGGCGCTCAGCGTAATGTTCGGCAGCCGGTTGGCGATACTAACGCCAATATCTGCACTTGCAGAGTGCAGTTGTTCTTCTGCAGAGCGGACATCCGGTCGCTGTTCCACAAGCCTGGAGGGAAGGCTCACAGGGAGTTCCTGCGGCAGTTGCAGAGATGAGAGTTCGAACTGTTCGGCCAGTTTCTCACTCGGGAAACGCCCTGAGAGCCTGGCAATCAAGTCGCGTTGTTGGGCCAATTGTTTTTCAAGCGGCGGCAGCATGGCCTGCACTTGTGCCAGCGCCGCTTCCTGTGCCGCTACATCCAAAGTTGCAATCTGGCCCAGGTCATATTGTCGTTTCAGCAGGTCGAGAGATTGGCTTTGGATACCTATGATTCGTTTTGTAGCTTCGATCTGTCCACGCAATGCAGCCTCCTGTACTGCTGCTGCAACTACATTGGAGGTCAGCGTCAGATAAGCTGCTTCCAGCTGGAAGCGCTGCGAATCAGCTTGAGCTTTGAGCGATTCCACCTGCCGGCCTATGCCGCCGAAAACATCCGGTGCATAGGCCACAGAAACCTGCGCGGTGTGAAGGCTATAGGTGTAACTGTTGCTTTGTAACGGACTGGTTAACACTCCGGCTGTCTTTTGGCGTGTTGGACTGAAATTGGCTTCAACACTGGGAAAGAAGGCGCCTTGCTGTGCATAGACGCTTTCCCAGGCTCCGCGCAGTGCTGCATGAGCAGCTTCCAAATCCGGGTTGGCCTTGAGCGCCTGGTCGATCAGGTCGTTGAGCGGTTTTGAATGGAACAGCTTCCACCATTGACCGGGTATGTCCATGTCCTGCACGAAGCGCTGCTCCTCACCGCCTTTGACCTCGGCCGATACAGTCTGAGCGGGAAGGGGCTGCGGAGTGTAGCGAGCTACAGCGGGCGCAGTCGGGCGCTGGAAATCAGGCCCTACCGCACATCCTGCCAAGAGAATACATAAGATGATTATCGGTCTATTCATGGTCAATCCTCCTCTTTAGCAAATGGGGCTTTGTGCTTTGACGATGTTCCACCCATCTTTCCAGAGCGAAATAGTAGGTCGGCAGAATAAACAGCGTGAGCAGGGTGGCAAGCCCCAGACCGCCAACAACAACAGTGGCGAGGTTGCGCTGCACGTCAGTGCCGATGCCGGTAGCCAACGCGGCAGGCAGCATACCCACGCTCGCAACGGTTGCAGTCATAAGCACCGGCCTGAAACGCTCTACAGCACCGGAAACTACGGCCTCTCGCAGTGATACTCCTTGCTCGCGTACCCGATTGATGTTAGAGATCATTATGATGCCGTTTTGCACGGCCACGCCGAACAGCGCGATGAAGCCGACAGCGCTGGCCACATTCAGTGTCTCGCCCCTGAGGTGCAGCGCAATCAGGCCGCCCAATGTTGCAAGCGGCACTACTCCGAGAATTAAGACCGTCTGGCGCATCTTGCCAAACTCAGTAAACAGGAAAACGGCCATAAGTGCCAACACGATGCCCATGATCAACGTCAATCGGGCCTGGGCACGCTGCTGGTTCTCGAATTCTCCGCCCCATTCAAGACGATATTTCGTGTGGTCAAAGTTCACCGACTGGCCAATCTTGCGCTGTGCCTCCGATAGGTAATCGGACAGGGCGCGGTCTCGGTTATCAATTCGTACAAGCAGTACGCGGTGGCCCATTTCGTGCGTGACGTTGCTTTCGCCGGTCTGCAGCTTGATATGGGCCACTTGGGAAAGCGGGATTTGTGCACCGCCGGATGTCGTGAGTTCAAGGTTTCCAAGTGCCTCAGGATTGTTGCGCATTTTTTGTGGAAACCGCACTGTAACGCTGTACGTCCGGTCTTCCACATAGATCGTGCTGACCGGTGCGCCACCAATCCCGGTCTGAATCAGATTGGTGATATCCGATACGTTGATGCCGTAGCGGGCAGCAGCTTCGCGGTCTATGTTGATAGCGATCTGGGGAATCGGAGGCTCCTGAAAAACAGAGGCTTCCGCAGTGCCCCGGATGCCGTGCAGTATGTTGACGACCTCGCCGCCGATGCGGCGCAACTCATTGAGGTCGTTGCCGACAATGCGAACGACCAGAGGACTATGCGAGCCGCCAATCGCATCTTCGACCATATCTATGATTGGCTGGCTTATACCCATATCGAATCCCGGCATTTGCTGAAAGCGGGCGTTGAGACGACGTAGAAACTCCGACCTGGTCTCTCCCTTGGGCCAGGTGTTGTATGGTTTCAGGCCGACAGGCGCTTCGATGTGGGAGGGCGTCCACGGGTCGGTTCCGTCATCACTGCGTCCAAGCTGGGTAATGGCATAAGATACTTCGGGAAATTCGAGCAACGTGCGCCTCAGTTCCCCTGCCATCTCGCTCGCCTTATCGAACGACAGGCCTGGCGGCAATTGCACTTGCAGCCACAACGCACCCTCATCCAGTTCGGGCAGGAATTCTAGCCCGACACTCATGCCCAGTCCGACCACTGCTATCAGCGCCGCGCCACCTATCATATATGCAATTTTAGGCACAGCCAGCATGCGCTCCAAGGTTCGACGAAAGCCATTTTCCAGCCATTCGAGCGGTTGGTTGTGGAAAACCGGCCGAGGTTTGCGCAAAGCCATATAGGCCAGGCCGGGAATAAGGGTAAAAGTACACAGGAGTGAGCCTAAAAGGGCATAGCTCACAGTATAAGCCATCGGCGTGAACAGCTTAGCTTCGGCCCGCTCGAACGCAAACAGCGGTAAGTAGGCGATGATGATGATGAGGGTGGAAAAGAAAATAGGCCGCGTCACCTCTTTCGTTGTATTGAACACATCATGCTCGCTCAAAGTCACGGATGGGTCCGCCTCCCGCCTTCGCAGTATAGCCTCGGTCACTATGATAGCGGCATTCACGATTATGCCGAAATCGATAGCGCCAAGTGAGAACAGGTTGGCAGGCATTTTTGTGAAATGCATTACGATAAAGACCACTACCAGAGCGAATGGAATAGTCACCGCTGCGATCAAGGCGCTGCGTGGGCTGCCTAAAAATAGAATCAAGACAATGCACACGAGCCCGATCCCCTCAAGTACGGTATGGGATACCTTGTGAATTGTATTCTGGACCAGCTCGTCCCTGTCGATGTAGGGAACGATGCGCACCCCCATAGGGCCTATTTGTTTGCCCAGTTCCGCGACCTTTGCATGGATGCCTTTCAGTACCTCCGATGGATTTTGATACTTGAGCATTTCCACGATGCCTTCTATGGTGTCTGGGTTGGTGTCCTTCCCCAGAATGCCCTCGCGCTCCTGATGACTGTAAATGGTCCTGCCCAGGTCACGCACCAGGACCGGCACGCCGTTTCGCTGGGTGACAACGATATTGCCAAGATCGCCCAGCGTGTGTATCATGCCGATGCCACGGATAACATAGCCCTGCTCGCCGCGCGAGATGCGGCTGCCGCCAGCATTGGAGCTGTTGTTATTGATGGCCGTGACCACGTCATTAAGGCCGATGCCATAACGTTGTAGTTGGGCCGGTTCAAGTTCAAGCTGATACTGCATAGTGAAACCACCGAAATTATTGATGGCGGCCACCCCGGCTACCTGCTGCAATGCCGGGATGACGATCCAGTGCTGGATTTCCGAAAGCTCCATCAGGTTCTTTGTATCGGATTCCAGCGTATAGCGGTAGATTTCACCAACCGGGCCTGTTACTGGATCGAGGCCAGGCTGGATGCCGGAAGGGAGGCTGACCTGGTTGATGCGCTCCGTGATCCGCTGGCGGGACCAGTAGTCTTCGGCTCCGTCCTTGAACACCAATGTAATGAGAGAAAGACCGAACGTGCTGCTCGAACGCATGGACTCGACGCCGGGAGTTCCGGCCAGCGCCCGCTCTAACGGGACCGTGATCTGTTGTTCTACCTCTTCGGAGGCGAGCCCGGGCACCTGGGTGACAACCTGCGCGGTGACGTCACCGATGTCCGGATATGCTTCGACTGCCATTTTTGTCCAGGAGTAATATCCGAAAATAGCAAGCAGGGTTGCCACAATAATTGCAACGAACCGCTTGCGAAGACAGATGCTGACGATTCTATTAATCATTGAGCAGCACCCCTCCCTTGACAATGATTCGGTCGCCGGGATTCAGCCCCTGATCGATTCGGGCTCCATCGTCCTCTCCATAACCGGGAAGGACCGGGCGCTTGATGAAACTCCAGGGCGCAACCTCCACGAACACTATGGTGCTGTCGTCATCCATTAGAAGCGCTGAATTCGGTACGAACACCGAGGATTTCTGAGGTATATTGAAACTCGCATTGGCAAACATATTGGGTTTAAACTTGCCGCTGGGGTTGGAGAAGGCTATTCTCACCTTGTTGCGGTGCGTGTCGGGTTCCACTACGTCGCTTACGAATGCGACAGTTCCGTGAAAGACCTGTCCCGGGTAGGCTGCAAAGGACACGTCCACGGACTGCCCTTTGGCAATGTTGGCGATATTGATCTCCGGCACGTTCGCCGTTACCCAAACAGAATCGAGATTTGCAATAGTCATGAGCGATGCGGTCACATCGTTGACGAATGCGCCCGGCGCTGTCATGAGCGCGGTGACGCTTCCGGTCGTTGGCGCAATAAGCGTCAGGAGGCGTGACCCATCTTTAGGCTGGGACGGAACGCCGATTTGTTTGAGCCGCGCTTCGGCACGGTTGAACTCGGCCTTGACCTGGGCAAAATCGCTCTCGGCCTGCTCTAGGTCCTTAAGTGCTCCGGCACCGGCTTTTTGGAGACCGCGTACACGCTCCAGGGTGCGCTCGGCATGTTGCAAAGCATCACGTCCCTTGTCATCATCAGCATAGGCCTGCGCGAGGTCGCCCGACTCGATCACGGCGAGCGGCTGGCCTTTTACAACACTGTCGCCCAGTCTGACGTTGAGCTTAACCACTCTGCCGGCCACAGGCGGCAGAATGTTGATCGTGCGCGCAGGGTCCGCCTCTACCGCAGCCGGCAACACAAGAATGTGCGGGCTATTCTTTATGGTGACCTGTTGTACAACAAGCCTCGAACGCAATGCGGAACCCTGGGGGATGATGAATTTGTCGCCCTGATGGACAAGAGCCTCTGGTGTGGTCTCCTGTACTGCAGCATGGCCTGACGAGTTGAACAACCGTGTGACCAACCCAACACCCAGCACGAGAATGATTACCGCGACGCCGATCAGGGCGAAGCGCTTTAGCTGTGGATAGTGATTCAAAATATACATGCAATGCCTCCTAATAGAAAATTCAATCCTCTTTCATATCGCAATAAACATAAAAATGTGCTTACTTGCACTTCTTACACAATCCGTATATTTCCAGCTTATGCCTTGCAGGACTAAACCCGTTTGCCTCAGCAAGCTTGTACTGAAGCATTTCTATTCTTTTGTCATGCACCTCTGTAAATTCCCCGCATTTGGTACAGATAAGATGATCGTGGTGGCCTTGGCCCACCTTTTGCTCATATCTGGTTTTCTCATTGCCAATTTTAATTTCTTCGGCAATACCGATTTCACAGAGCAGCTTGAGAGTGCGATGTACCGTTGCAATGCTGATGTCCGGAGATATTTTCCTGATATCATCATACAGGTCAATGTCCGTAATATGCCGCCCTGAGGCAAGGAAGCAGTCGACAATGATATCCCGCTGAAAAGTATGCCGCAATCCCCGTTCGTTAAGTGAATCGGAAAATAATTTTTTGGCCTGTTCTGTGTCCATAATCAGTATTGTTATTGCTAATGATAATCTATATCAATTAGAACACAGGCTCAAACCGTTTGTCAAGCATCCATTTTCCATCTGGCGCAACTGTCTCATTTTCACTTTCTCCTGAAAATAAAAAAATCCCCAAGGCAAAAATTGCCCTGAGGATTGCACCCTGATTTACTTCATCCTCTTTCCTTCCAGCCACGGCAAGGAGTGGTAATGGGGTGAAATGTTGAGTGGAAAACGGTAGGTATTCTATAGCATTGCCTGAATGAACTTCCCGTCACCAGCAACATATCACTGAGTCTCACAGGTAGGTCTTCTGGCTCTCGGATCTTCCTACTTGCCGGCCTTCCCAGAGTTTCCTCCAGTGGCTCAGTCGGCTTTCGTCCCCGATTACAGCGGCGGGCCCGCTCCCGAATCGGCTTTTCCGCCCTACGGGATTCCCTATTAATCCTTACTGCACCTTGAGATTGTCTTTTATACTACTTAAGTGGAACTCTTGTCAACTTGGTATTTCATTGTGTATTTCATTGCAGGATGAGAGGCGACTAATTCAGGTCGTAACCTTCATACATTTGCGTGAATCTGAAAGGGCGATGTATAAGTAGCATCGGGGAATTCCGATTTTGATAGTTTTTTCAGGCAACAAATATATTCAGAAAAAATGAAATTCGCGTTGATTTCAAGATTTTTTTCATTGACACAAAATTTTTATGGGTTTAATATGTAAAGCTAGTGACGAATAAATCCGATCTGTGAGGAGGTGAGGTCAATGGACGATGGCCCTGGAAATAAGCGTAATAGCATTTTGGCCGCACGGATGCCTGTAAGAAAGGGACCCTACTGTTCATTGCTCACCTTCTTTTCAAGCCTCTCCTAATCATTTCCCTTTCCTTCTTATTAATGCCTGCGGCCAAAACACAGCAACGGTTTTCGCTGATTTAATGTAATGAAGGAGGTGAAGTGTCATGATTTACATACACAATGTGCCCGGAAGGGTAAGGATCAAAAACGATGTTTTAAAAAGGAATCCGGATTCCGCTGATGAAATCCGCACCAGAATAGTAAATATACGCTTGCTGGAAAGAGCGGGGCTTGTTCATTTAACATTGCCGCCGTTAATCTCTTCTGATACTCGATTACCTCTCCTTCCGGTGATATATAAGTCCCCACTCCTGCAAGCGGAACATCTTCGGGAATATGCATGGACGCATGACTTATTGTAAAAACACTGTACAGGAAGGAGGTTAAACATGCTCAGCTCACAAGCAGCAACAAAAAAAATAAAATATTGCCTGGCAATATGTTCCGTGATCTATTTATTCATTAGCTCGCAATCACTATACGCAGACACTGACAACAGCCAGTCTCCCGTGGATCAAAACCAACTCGGTCAAAAATCGAAACACGAGCTGCTTGATATTATGCAACGATTTATTACACTGCATCCGGAATTCGGCAAAGAGCTTTCAGGGCGGCAAACAGAGCAGCCTGCGGCGGCTCCTGAAAAACCTGCGGAGACAGCGACTACTGAACAGTCGCCTGAACAAAAAACAGAAGGGCAGCTGGCATGGATGCCTAAAGTATTAGGGTTGCAGTTTAACGGCATATACCAGAACGTGCCCGGCTTCCACAGCCCCTATGAAGGAGAGCACAGCTTTAGGGTCGACGGCGGACGCGGGCACAATATAACCCATATCTACGGAGTTTATTTGGGCTCGCAGGTACTGTCAAATCTTCAGGCATATCTTGATATAGAAATGGTCCGCGGCTCGGGAGTGAGCAAAGGCCTGGGTCTCGGCGGATATGTAGATGGCGATGTTATCAAAAGTGGGTCAGCGGATCTTGGGATAGGGCCATACATAGCACGTGCATATCTGCGCTATTACTATCCATTATCATCTAATACTGAGGAAGTCGAACGGGACATAGACCGACTGCCTGGAGCGGAGCCGGCAAGCAGGGTGGAGATAAAGGCAGGCAAACTGTCGGCTGCTGATGATTTCGATTTGAACCGCTATGCCAACAGCACCCGCACTCAGTTTTTCAACCTTGCATTCATCAACAACACTGCATGGGATTACGCTGCAGACACCAGGGGCTATAGCTACGGCGTCGTTATTTCAGTGGTAAAACCTTCCTGGAGATTGGCCTATGGGATCTTTGAAGAGCCGACAAAGGTCAACGGCAACAAATTCGACGGACACCTGCTCCAGGCCCAGGGCAATAACCTCGAACTCACTCTGAAACCTAACGCTGCAGGGACTGTAATACGTCTGCTTGCCTATCTGAACCAGGCTAGGATGGGAAATTACGAAGAAGCGTTACAGACGGCAGAGGATACGGCTGCCGTACCCAGTGTGTTGGCTAATGAGAAACTGGGACGCACTAAATATGGGTTTGGTCTGAATTTCGAACAGCCGCTGGCTGACAAGGGAGAAACCGGCATTTTCGGCAGGCTTGGCTGGAATGATGGACATAATGAGGATTTTACTTATACCGACGTTGATAGGCACGCAAGTCTCGGTGTGCAGTTGAACGGAGTGCACTGGGGGCGGCCGGAAGACCAGGTGGGATGTGCTTACGCGCTGGATGGCCTGTCATCTCAGCACAAAAATTACCTGGCAGCCGGAGGATTGAGTTTATTTCTGGGAGATGGCAGATTGAATTATGGGCCGGAACAGATATTGGAAACCTATTATCGCATCCAGCTGGGCAAATATGTTCAGGTTTCCCCTGATTTCCAGTACATTCAAAATCCCGGATATAACCGTGATCGCGGTCCGGCGACCGTGTATTCCATTCGTTTGCACCTGAATTACTGAGACGGCCTAAATCGGAGATGCATCAATGCACAAGTTATGTATTAGCAAGCCCTAAAATATTAGTAAAAAAATGTGAGGAGTCGGCAATGAGATTTTTGACCACTTTAGGCGTATTGGTGTCGTTCTTTCTTCTTTATAGTTGTACAGGGATTTCAGACGAAATCAAATCAAAGTCTACAAGTACAAGGAATGATGTTTTTCAGGATATCGGTCAGATGAGGCACTTCCTGAAGGTTTCACTGAAATCGTAATTAAAGCAGAAATAAAAACGCCAATCGACGGCTATTTTGCATACAGGGAGCCTCAATATCCTTTTCAATGCAGCTGTTAGAAATAATTCAGCAGTGCGCGAGCCCTATATCGATACTTTATACCCGGCTTTCTCTATGGCTGAATAGATATCTTCCATCTTAACTTTCGATTCGTCATACTTGATGCTTGCACTGCCGACCGTAACATTTGATTCGGTAATGCCTGCGATGCCGTCCAGCGCTTTTTTTACTCTCATCACGCAATGCTGACAGCTCATGCCCTCGATCTTTACTCCCATCTCCGCCATTTAGACGCCTCCCGAGCTTAATTCATTAACAATAAAATCATAACACATCTGTCGTCCCTTTTCTCGTCCTTAAAATTGGCGGGGCGCATTTGTTGACACTAAACCACTACCACTTGACTTAACTAAAAAATTGATCTATTAATTAGAATTAATAGCTAAGGAGGACTATTTATGCACGATATCAAACGCATCCTTGTCGTAAGCAGAATGACAAAATACTGCCGTAAAGCGGTCCATTACGGAATCTCTTTGGCCCGGAGCTACGGGGCTGAACTTTATATCATTCACGTTGTTTATGATCCTTTGACTTTTGGCGCGTGGAACCTGCCGAAGCCTTCTCTGGAAGAAGAATACGCAAGGGAGATTAAGCAGTCGAAAAAGGACCTCGACGCTATCATAAATATTGAGAAGGGCAAGGGCCTGAATGTAAAAGAAATAATTAAAGAGGGAAATCCTACAGAGGAGATTTTTGGCGCAATCAAGGAGAACAAAATTGATCTCGTGATCATGCTCGCCCATGAAGAATGGCGGCTGGAACATTTTCTTTTTGGACGGAGCAACGACGAAATTATTCGGAAGATGCCGTGTTCAGTTCTGCTTCTGAAGGAGGAACCCCAGCCTATGGCATTCTGAAAGGCACTAGGAAAGTTGTATTTAATAAACTCAGGCAAATTCAAAGTTTGCCTGAGTTTTCGCGTTTCATTTTTTATGGAGAGCACTTAATTTTTTAGTATATTGCCTTTCCCAGGTTTTGTCTAAAACATATTATCTCCATAATTCAATCGCTTCATGTTAGCATCCCATTTGGCACCGAAAATGCTCTGAAAACCCCATTTGCGTATAAGAAGGCGCGGTTGTGATTTGCTTAAAACCGGTCTACAATTTTGCAGGACAAGGATTATGAACAATATTTCAAAGGAGGATTCAATATGAACCTTGTAATTTGGCTTCCGGGGATGTTCCTGCTGGGCATTGCAGGGATGGGGCTGTGTTTGCTGTTTTTGAAAGCGTGCGAGAAAATATAAAAGTTGAGGTGACGCAAATGATCTATTTGACGGCAGTTGTAGCGGTTTTTTTATTCATCTACCTCGTTGTGGCCCTTGTGCGGCCGGAATGGTTCTAAAAATACCGACAACCGACACTAAAAAGCTTTACTAGAAGGAGACAAAGAATGTTTATGCAAACGTGGTTACTTCCATTTGCGCTTTTGGCGACTGCGACCCTTATCGCGTTCCCTTTAAGTCGCTACTTGGCGTGGGTAATGGACGGGAAATACCGGCCCTTGCCCGTCTTCGGATGGTTCGAGAAACGCCTGAACAGCGGTCCGCAGAACTGGAAACAGTATACTGCCTCCCTGCTGATTTTTAACACTTTACTATTTGTATTCGGCTATCTTGTTCTGGCGCTGCAGCCATGGATACCCCTCAATCCCGATCACAAGACACTCCTGGCCCCGAGCACCATATTTATGCAGGTTGTGTCCTTCATGACAAACACGGACCTGCAGCACTATTCCGGTGATCAGCATCTCTCTAATTTCAGTCAGATTTTCTTCGGTATCGCCAATCTCTTTATATCGGCCGCAATCGGCTTAAGCGCGCTGGTGGCGGTCATCCGGGCTTTGCGCAGCGATTCATCGGTAGGTAATTTCTTTTTGGACATGTGGCGGGTACTGGTTTATATGTTCGTGCCGGCAGCGTTCGCTTTTGCGCTTTTTTTTATCGTCGAAGGCAGTCCGATGACCCTGAAGACCTCCTACCAGGTTTCTACGCTCGAACCCGCGGCTATGGGGACCACTGACAAGGGCGAAGTCAAGCAGCAGACCATTGTTATCGGTCCGGTGGCCGCTTTTGAATCCATGAAGATGCTCGGCACCAACGGCGGCGGATTCTACGGTATGAATTCCGCGCACCCCTTTGAAAACCCAACGGCAGCATCGAATTTCTTTAACACTTATGCCATGATGATGTTCCCATTCGCTCTTGTGCTGATGTACGGCCGAATGCTCGGCCGAATGCGGCACAGCCTTGTCATATTTTCTGTAATGTTGTTTTTAATGGCCGGCACCGTCGTCTGGTCGATATATTTTGACACGCTGAAACCTAACCCCGGCTTGACGGCCCATCCCATATCGCGAACGTATCAAGTTCCAAGTGCAACGGCGCCCGGCGGGAAACGGGCAGTGGTCGTGCCTGCTGTTCCGGGCCTGCCTGTAGATCAGCACCTTGGCAATCTGGAGGGCAAAGAAATGCGCTTCGGCACCTCGGCAGGCGCCACCTTTGACGCATTAACGACAGACGTGACCTGCGGTGCGGTGAATGCGGAGGAAGACAGTCTCAATCCGCTTGCCGCGTTGGCGCCCATGGTGGGGATGTGGCTGAACTGCATCTACGGAGGTAAAGGAGTAGGCATGATCAACATGCTGCTTTACATGATCATCGGAATCTTTATCGCCGGCATGATGGTCGGAAGAACACCGGAGTATCTGGGCAAGAAAATCGGGGCGCGTGAGGTCAAGCTCGCAGTTATTGCCCTGCTGATCCACCCGTTCATGATCCTCTTCCCCACCGGCGTCTTCGCTGCAACGAGTTGGGGACTCAAAGCCGTAAGCAATCCAGGGGCGCATGGTTTTTCACAAATGCTGTACCAGTTCTCCTCGGCCTCTGCCAACAACGGTTCAGCCTTTGACGGACTGGGGGTCACTTACGGTTTTTGGAATAATCCGAACCCGGCGCCGACCGCAGTAGCATGGGACATAGCAACAGGTCTGGTGATGATGTTCAGCCGGTTTATTCCGATTATCGCGCCGATTGCGATGGCAGCGTATCTCGGGGAAAAGAAATCGAGTCCTTTTGGCCTGGGTACCCTACGGAATGACACCCCCACCTTTGGCTTCCTATTGTTGGGAACTATTGTCATTATCGGAGCGTTACTTTTTCTGCCTGTTGCCGCACTGGGGCCTATAGCAGAACACTTTGGTCCCATGCCGTTCGGAGGCTAAAATGAATTCTGATAAGAATAATAGAGTTAAAAGGAGTCATACATGAATAAAGCAGACGTGAATAAATCCGCACTGGAGGCTGGTTTGTCTGTGGGTACGCAGACGCCCCACCGCCGTAAAAAACCCCAGCGGCTGCTGGAAAAAGAAACAGCGATGGCAGCGCTTAAGCAGGCATTCCTGATGCTGCGGCCTGACAGGCAATGGAACAATCCTGTTATGTTCGTTGTCGAGGTGGGCGCATTTTTGACATTGCTGTATATAATTGAAGCATTGATGGGAAAAGGGGCCAGCCAGTTACCCATAAGCTATTTCATCTGGCTTGATGCATGGCTTTTCATAACCGTGGTTTTTGCAAACTTTGCAACAGCCCTTGCCGAGGCCCGCGGTAAGGCGCAGGCTGATTCTCTCAGACGGGCACGATTTGATACGGTTGCTTATCGGTTTAATGCAGCGGGAAAGACCGAGCAGGTGCCCTCGACGGCTTTGAACCCGGGAGATCTGGTCCTTGTGGAGGCCGGCCAAATGATCCCCAACGACGGAGAGATCGTCGAAGGGATCGCCTCCATAGACGAATCAGCGATTACCGGGGAGTCGGCCCCTGTAATCCGCGAAGCGGGTGGCGACAGGTCAGGCGTGACAGGAGGCACTTTTGTGCTTTCCGACCGGATAGTTGTCCGTATAACCAGCGGCACAGGAGATTCCTTCCTCGACCGCATGATCGCCCTGGTGGAAGGCGCAATACGCCAGAGAACTCCAAACGAGATCGCTCTTACGCTTGTACTTTCGGCTTTTACCCTGGTCTTTCTGATCGTGGTGATCCCTCTTTGGCCAATGGCATGGAACTCGGAGCAGTACATGATGGGATATCTCGGCATCCAGACACCGCTTAAAAGTCTTGGTACTGATGTCCCAACCCTGATCGCGCTCCTGGTCTGCCTGATTCCTACGACCATCGGCGCTTTGCTGGCGGCAATCGGAATCGCAGGCATGGACCGCGCCCTGCAGGCCAATATTATAGCAAAAAGCGGCAAGGCGGTTGAGCTGGCAGGTGACGTAGACGTCGTAATGCTCGACAAGACAGGCACGATCACCATAGGGAACAGGAACGCCACGAAGTTCCTTCCGGTGGGTAAATATTCCGAGGCGGAGGTAGGGCGGCTTGCTGCCATGGCGTCTGAAGCGGACCAGACACCCGAAGGGAAGAGCATAGTCAAGTTATTCGAAAAGCAAAGCGGAAAAACAGTAAGCGTGCCGTCTGACACCAAGTTCGTGCCTTTTACGGCCCAGACCCGAATGAGCGGGGTAGATCTTCCTGACGGGCAGGTAATACGAAAAGGGGCCCCGGATGCAGTTATAAAATTCGTTATGGGCGGCAATGGCAGCGTGTCTGATGAGAGCAAGGTCCAGATCAAAGGACTGGTGGACAGCGTGGCCTCAAAGGGCGCCACCCCGCTGCTGGTCACCGATGGCTCCACAATAGCAGGCGTTATCGTGCTTGAAGACATTTTGAAACCGAACATGGCTGAAAGGTTCGAGCGGCTCAGGAAGATGGGGCTGAGGACAGTTATGATCACCGGTGACAATCCTCTTACTGCTGCGGCCATAGCAAAGCAGGCAGGTGTCGATGACTTTCTCGCAGAGGCCACACCCGAGACCAAGCTCGCGTACCTCAAAAAGGAGCAGGCAGAGGGGAAATTGGTGGCAATGATGGGCGACGGCACCAATGACGCCCCTGCGCTGGCTCAGGCAGACGTCGGCCTTGCCATGAACGCGGGAACTCAGGCAGCCAAAGAAGCGGCCAATATGGTTGACCTGGACAGCGACCCCACAAAGCTGATCGAAGTTGTCGAAATAGGGAAACAACTGCTTATGACGCGGGGTTCGCTGACGACCTTTTCCATAGCCAATGACGTGGCCAAATTTTTTGCGATTATTCCGGCGCTTTTTGCAGGCACCTTGCCGTGGTTGGGGGTCATGAACATCATGCACCTGCACTCGCCGATGTCGGCCATACTGTCGGCGGTAATCTTTAATGCGATAATCATTCCGCTGCTCATCCCGGTCGCACTAAAAGGTGTCCAATACCGGGCGCTCGGCGCTGAGGCCCTGTTGCGCAGGAACCTTCTTATCTGGGGGCTTGGCGGTGTGGTTGTGCCGTTTATCGGCATCAAGTTGATCGATATGATAATAGTCGGTTTGAATCTCGTAAGCTGACGGAGGAAATGGAAATGATGAAATATATTTCAAAGAGTGTTTTGCTGCTCGCGGTCGCAGTGGTTATCTGCTGCATACTTTATCCGCTGGCGTTGTTGGCAATCGGGCAGGCCGTATTCCCGTTTCAGGCAAACGGCAGTATGCTGAAGGGTCCTGACGGCGCAGTGGTGGGGTCCAAGCTCATAGCGCAGCCCTTTACAAAGGACGAATACTTTCAGCCCCGGCCTTCTGCGGCATCTTATGATGCGTCCGCCTCGGCATCTTCGGCGCTGGCATCGTCAAACTATGGCCTGCGCGACCGTGTGGCCCGCAGTATTGGCCCGATCGTGAACTATAAAAGCGGACCCAAAGCAGGAAAGCCTGTGGCCCGGGATGTTGAAAGCTGGTTTCAGAAAGATGTCTACGGGGGCAACCCTCATATAGTTGCCCAGTGGGCGGACGCGCATAATTCGCTGGCCCAGGCCTGGGTCACCGGCGACCCTACGCACGGGCCGTATGTTGACGCCTGGTCAAAAGCGCATCCCGTTATAGTTAAGCAGTTCATAAAGGACAATCCCGGCGCCCCTGAGCCAAAGGCTGCTGATCTGGCGGTAGTGTTCTTCAAAGACTTCTCTGCGGCACACCCCGGGCAATTCCCTTCTGCCGTGACCAAACCGGGACCCGACGGCAAGCCTGTAACGACTATTGAGCCGGTCAAGGAAGGTTCGGACATCCAGTCGACCTTTTTCGCCATGTGGAGGGAGGACCATCCCGATGCAGAACTTCAGGACATTCCCGGCGACCTGGTCACTGCTTCGGCTTCAGGGCTTGACCCCCATATCACGCTCCAGAACGCAGAGTTTCAGCTCGACCGTGTTGCCTCCAAATGGGCAGCGGACACAAAGCGCGACCCGGCTGCAGTCAGACAGGAGATACAGCAGATATTGCTGAATAACGCCTCGGCGCCGTTTGGCGGGCTTGCTGGTGAGAAGATGGTCAATGTGCTTGAAGTCAACCTTAAGCTTCGGGCGCAGTACGGACCACCATCATAATATACTGTGGAGGAAAACAGTAATGTCGCTGCTGAAAGAGAGTGTGGAACAATTCGAGAGGGATGAGATCACCAATTCCCTTAAAGAAAGTGATTGGGTCATGGCGAGAGCTGCAAGAAAAATCGGCATTACCGAGAGGATGATCAGGTATAAGATAAAAAAATATGGAATAAAAATAGAAAAACATTAACATGGAGGATACTGTGAAAAGAATAAAAAAGTTTATAATAGTCATTTTTGCGTGTTCATTGGGTTATTCATTATTTGCGGGTGCAGCATATGCAGAAGATCTGCCGGCAGCAGCGCCGGCTCCAGCTCCTGAGGCAACAGCGGCTGCTCCTGCTGTGGCGGCGGCAGCTCCTGCCCCTCCAGCGGTCACAGGCAGCGTGGCCCTGTCTGCTCTTAACCGGTACATATTCAGAGGATACGAACTCAGCTCACATAGCGTTGTCTTTCAGCCCTCTGTTACGATTAATTACTCGGGCTTCTCAGTAACCGGATGGAGCAACATTGACGACTCAGAGCATGCGACACAGAGCTTTTCTCCTGTTGTGACCTCGAGGGGGTCGATCAACAGGTTCGACGAGACTGATTTGACTTTTAACTATACTTACAACATTGACAAGATTGCCCTCACTGGCGGTTTTATCTATTACGGCACACAATATGCCCCTGAAACAGTGGAGGCTTATGTAAGCGCTACTTACGACATGATCGCACATCCCACACTGGCAATCTACCGGGACATCGATCATTATGAAGGCACATACTTTAACCTCTCTTTCTCCCAGTCAATCCCGGTCTACAAAGAGACCACCCTGGACTTGGGTGCATCATTTGGATATGAGGCAGGCAGTTCCAGTTTCTGGGATACTTATGTTGCCAACAAAGGATTTGTCGGCTCGAAATACAGCGCGTTCCATGACGGCATGGTGAAAGTAGGCTATACCATACCGGTGACAAAGATGTTCTCAGTTCAGCCTGTGGCCCAATACTGGTTCCCGCTTTCCTCCGATGCAAGCAAAACTATAACTGATGCTGCAGGAGTCCATCAATTTAACCCTGACGGCCATCTTGACGACACATTTGTATACGGCGTTAATCTGACATTCAGCTTTTAAAGAGATATGCCGGAGGACCTAAAACGACTAACCACAGAGAGCACAGAGTTTTCCTCTGTGCTCTCAAGGCCTTGGAGAAAAAGAGACAAAACTAAAACTTACGCAAAGAGAAAGAGTGCACAGAGATGAAATGCCGATATTACGTTATGTCTTTTTAAAGCCATGCGTTTCTCTGTGTCCTGGCTTAAGGCCCCTACTGTTGGCTGTGGTTTGATGGTGAATTGGGGTTGGCTCAAGGGAAGAGGACCCGCTGGTCAATTTTCAGCTGGGCAAGGCTTTTTTTAGGCAGATGGAACCTGTTGGAAAAGACCCTGTTCATTACCGAGAGCAGCTGGCGGAACTTGTAAGCATCATGGTGGGAGTCTCCCTTTTGTTCGGAAGCGCTCCAGCTCTGCTCGTCGGATATGCGCAGCTCCACCCCTAACGTGTGCTGCCGGGTCTCCTTGCGGACACGGTCCCGCATTGCGTAGACCGGCGTGCCTGGGATCATGATTTCGTTCGTATCCGCAGTGTAGTGGATAGGCAGGGAGAAGGCGATCTTGCACTGGAACTTCCGATGTCCGAGCGAAGAATACTGGTTTCTGGCAGCGTTTACACTCAGGGCCTCGTAAAACGTCCTGGCATTTGCGAGGAGCTCTTCTTCCCCAGGGGTTTCGTCGCTGCCTAGGCTCTGTGCAAGGCTGACCATCAGCCGCCTCACTGCTTCACGCATGCTTTCGGGGCTCTCGAAGAGGGTCTGGGTGATCGAATGCGAGGCAGTGTTTTCCTGTAGTATCACGCCCCTCTTCTGCAGTGCATGGAAGAGCTTTAACGTATCGTCCATGCTCTTCAGGATAAAGGTGATCGCCAATATGTCCCGAATGTCATGCGCGTCGCCCTCCACGTCTTTACCGAGTTTGGTGAACATGCTCTCGGGGCTCTTGAGCCTGGCCTTGACCTCCACTATATCGACGGATACCCCGTCCCCGCTGTTGAAGACAAGGCACCCCTTGATTTCATCGAACGTAAGAGACTCCTTCAACCTGTGAAAAAACGTCGAGACCTTTACAAAGGCCCTCTGCGCAGGCGCATTGTCGGGGATATGTTTCGGATTGTCCCAGCCGTACCGGTACAGGTCATCAAGACTCTGCCCCTGCGCCTCCAGGAAGAAGCCCAGCTGGGCATAATCGTTTATATCCTGGCTGTCCTCCTCGACCGACTTTATAAGGTGTCCCATCTTTAGCATGGAACAGGCGGTCTGCTGCCATCTGGCCGGAACGTCCAGACCTCTGCCTTTGTACCCCTCGAAAATATGCTGGTATCTCCGCGACGAGGCGAGTAGGAAGAGATGGCGCGGGTCTTCACTGACGATCCCCCGGAACTCCGCATCTATCAAAACCGAATCGATCTTCCCAAGGGCATGCAGACAGTGCCGGTACAGTTCGGCGTTAGAGGACTGCAGGGCGGCCAATCCCTCAAATTGTTTTCTCACAAAGGGAAAGAGCCAGTCGAGAAAGTACCTGTACACGCGCTCGATATACCTGTTGGCCCGTTCCTTCTCACTCTCCTGGAGTTCAGCGTCGGCCAGTATGTCGAACCCGCGGTTGCCCATCATCTTGGAGGCCCTGGAAAGGGCTGTTGCGTAATCGTTCGCCTGCAGCAACAGAAAGGGAGTCATCTCGGTCCTGTCAAGGATTGAACCGAAAATCTCGTGATGCAGTTCCTGGCTCGATTGGGTATGGTCCATGTAATATACTCGGTTAAGGGACTATACTATTCGATGCTTACCGGAGAGATATGCCATATCTTTTCAGCATATTCACGAATGGACCTGTCACTCGAAAATTTGCCTGAACGGGCGACATTGAGTATCGCCATTCGTGTCCACCTGTCTTTGTCCTTATAAGCCTCGGCCACTTTCTCCTGGCAACTGATATATGATGCGTAATCAGCCAGTACGTAAAACCTGTCCCCATCCAGAAGGGACCTGACTATCGGATGAAAAAGACCCAGGTCTTCAGGAGAAAAGTGACCCTCGAGTATTTGATTGACGGCTTGACGAAGCTCCACGTCAGTCTCATAATATTTCTGGGGGTTGTATCCCGAACTCATGGCCATGATCTCTTCAGCTTTAAGCCCGAAGAGGAAGAAGTTCTCAGCGCCTACCTGTTCCCTGATTTCGACGTTGGCCCCATCAAGTGTGCCGATGGTCAATGCCCCGTTCAGGGTAAATTTCATATTGCCGGTCCCTGAAGCCTCAAGTCCGGCAGTCGAAATCTGTTCTGACAGATCTGCTGCAGGGATAATACGCCCGGCTAGAGTAACTCTGTAGTTGGGGACAAATATTACCTGCAATTTCTTCCTTGCAAGGGGATTAGCTGCGATCGTATCTCCAACAGCGTGTATCAGTTTAATAATCAGTTTGCAGAGGTAGTATCCTGGCGCTGCTTTTCCTGCAAACATGACCGTTCTTGGTGTGAAGGTCTCGTCTACTCTTCCTTCCCTGAGCCTGTTGTAAAGGGTTATGGCATGTAAGACGTTCAGCAATTGCCGCTTGTATTCATGCATCCGTTTCACCTGACAGTCCAGGAGATGCTGGTGATGAAATGACAGTTTAGTAGTCAGTCCCAGATAGTTGGACAAGGCAACCTTATTCTGTTCCTTGACGTCACGGAAACGTTTACGGAATTCATTATCATCGGCAAGCGGTTCGAGCTTGATCAGTTCATTAAGATCTTTTGTCCATGAAACTCCAATGGCTTCCGTTATCAATCCGGCAAGGGGGCGGTTTGCTTCCAGGAGCCAGCGCCGCGGCGTTATGCCGTTTGTCACATTCCTGAATTTTTCAGGAGACATAACGTAAAAATGATTGAACACTTTTTCCCTTAAAATGCGGGAATGAAGCTCTGAAACACCGTTGACGGTATGGCTTCCGACTATTGCCAGACGGGCCATGTTCACCCATCGCTCGCCCTCTCCGGTAATCAGGGCCATTGTCATCCTGCGCTCCTGGTCGCCGGGGAATTCCGCGTCAACATGTATCAAAAATCTTCTGTCGATTTCCTGAATGATCTGGAGGTGGCGCGGCAAAAGATGTCCCATAAGACCTTCGGACCATACTTCGAGGGCTTCCGGCAAGACCGTATGGTTGGTATAGGCAAAGGTTTTAGTCGTTATGTCCCAAGAATCTTCCCATCCGATACCTTCCTCATCAACAAGTATCCTCATCAGTTCCGCAATAGCTATTGAAGGATGTGTATCGTTTAGCTGGACGGCAACATTATCAGGGAACTCTTTATAGGTTTTATGAAACTTCCTGTATCTCCTGATGATATCTCTTAATGTGGCCGCTACAAAGAAATACTGCTGCTTGAGGCGCAGTTCTTTTCCGGCAAGCGATTGGTCGTCGGGGTAAAGCACTTTGGAGATGTTTTCGCTGTTGTTCTTGTTCTCGACCGCTTTGATATAATCGCCGCTGTTGAAATAGTCCAGGTCGAATTCCCGGCTTGACTTCGCGGACCATAGACGAAGCGTATTGACAGTGTTGTTGCGATACCCGGGCACGGGATAGTCGTAAGCCATGGCCATGACCTCCTCGGTGTCGGTCCATACCATGCGCGACCGGCCGCTGCCGTAATTAATCGAATTCACCCTGCCGAAGAACTGGACCGGGTACAATACTTCAGGCCTCGGGAATTCCCACTGGCTCCCGTATCTAAGCCAATTATCCGGAATTTCGATCTGATAGCCGTCTTTGATCTTTTGTAAAAAGATGCCGTATTCATATCTGATGCCGTAACCATAGGCCGGATATTCGAGTGTGGCCAGTGAGTCAAGAAAACATGCAGCAAGCCTGCCAAGACCGCCGTTACCCAGGCCCGCATCCCACTCAAGCTCTAAAACATCATCATATGAAAGCCCGAAGGCATTAAATGTCTTCTCATGTTGTTCAAATAAGCCGATGTTGCTTATGTAACTGCCTAAAAGTCTGCCCATTAGAAATTCGAGCGAAAGATAATATAGCCTTTTTGCTTCAACATCGTAATAACGCTCCTGGGTTTTAATCCACTGCTCAACGATGCAATCTCTTACCGACAGCACCGTAGCTTCAAACTTGTCCCTCTGAGTAGCAGAGTAAGTATCTTTTGCAAGAGAGTAGGTAAGGTGGTCCATGAGGGATTCCTGAAACGGTTTCTGACACATTGCCATTGGACGCCTCCGCGCTGCCTATTCAAAAAATGCTATGCGATTTTTATTATATACATAGCGACGACTATAGTTAAAGATAAATCAACTAATGGTGGTCCCCTGCTTTACTTTTGGTCCTGTTACATGTTTATTTATATGGATGACTTTAACAAAGAAAATAGCATTAAGTTTTTTTATGAGTTCATTAGTGCAGCATAAAAGAGGGGGGTGTGTTTATGTATTTTTATTTACCGGTCGCTCTCACCAGTATTAATGTCCTGGTCCCTGTGGGGCTTGGACTTGTAGTGGGACTGTTGTCAGGACTTTTTGGAGTCGGCGGCGGCTTTCTCATGACGCCTCTTCTGATAATGTTCGGCATTCCGTCAACCGTTGCAGCAGCAACAGATTCCAATCAGATAGTTGCAGCATCGACCTCCGGTACTTATGCTCACTGGAGGGTCGGCAATGTGGATTTTAAGATGGGGTTGTACCTCCTGGCCGGAGGCTTTATCGGCGGGCTTTTGGGTGTTCAGGGAATAAAGGTGCTGAGGGCTATGGGCAATGCCGATTTTGTCATAAAGATGACTTATGTGCTTATGCTCGGCACTGTAGGCACTTACATGTTTTTTGAAAGCATCTCAAGTATGAGAAAAAACAAGCATCAGGAGGAGGTCAAGGAAGGGCGGGAATCGGCACTCGGCAGGTTTCTCGGTTCGCTGCCTCTTCAAACGCATTTCGAGAAGTCAGGTGTGACGCACTCTGCACTGGTACCGATCATTTTCGGCGGCATTGTAGGCATATTGGCTGCTGTTATGGGTGTAGGAGGAGGGTTCCTCATGGTGCCCGTTATGGTATACATCCTTAGAATGCCTATGCATGTAGTTGTAGGAACAAGCCTTTTCCAGATACTTTTTAATTGTATTGAGGTCACCTTTTTGCAGGCGTATACAAATCACACCGTTGACTTCATTCTTGCCGTGCTTCTATTGATCGGTTCTACCGTCGGCGCTCAGATAGGCGCTGTCTTCGGCAGAAAGCTCAAGGGTGAACAGCTTAAAGTGATTTTGGCGGTGATAGTTCTGGCGGTCACAGTGAAAATAGTTTTTGAGCTTACTCTCAGCCCGTCGTTGCTCTTGGGCCAGGCAGGAGGTCACTAGGATGACAGAGAACAAAAAGGTTGTTTTGATAACTGTATGTGCCGCTCTCCTCTTCCTTGTGAACGGGACTGCATCTGCGGCACTGACGATAGCCTCAAACCATGATCACATAAAGATTGATTTCTTCTATCATGGCAGCACAGTAAGCGTCACGGGCGTATCAGACCCTGGTACCGACCTGATCATAAAAATAGCCGCTCCCGGCAGCGAACAATCGCTCAGGAAGAAAGGGAAGGTGGCAGGACTGTTATGGATGAACGTCGGCGAGTTGAAGTTCGACCATGTGCCGTCGGTGTATTTTCTCCACTCTACGAAGAAAATCACTGAGATCCTGAGTAACGAAGAAAGGGACAAATACTTGATCGGGTATGAGTCGCTGGCCAAACAGACCGAGATACAACCGGTCGCAAATGAGGCTGAGAAGGCACAATGGTTTGATGAGTTTGTCAAGTTCAAAGAGGACTCCCGGCTTTACTCCAGGACGGAAGGCGATGTTTCGCTTACCGCAAACGCAGGCGAACAGCATTATTACGTTTTGAGTCCATGGCCGTACCAGGCGAGGCCGGGGGAGTATACAGTTACAGTGTACGCTGTCAAAGACAAAAAAGTCGTTGAAACGGCTGTAACAAAAGTGTGGGTGGAGCAGGTAGGTCTGGTAAAATCGTTTGCTGTTATGGCAAAGAACAGCGCAGCTTTATACGGCGCCATTTCTGTAATTGCCGCGCTTGTGGCGGGTTTTGGGGTTGGTCTGATATTCCGGAAGGGCGGAGGCGGCCACTGATTTGTGAGAATATAGTTGTGGCCTTCGATGGCTCGGTGTACAATCGCTCCGACCCTCAACCATGAGGCACACCCCGTAATAGCCCTTTTATTGCATTCTTTCCGGAAATTTTCTATTATCTAAATATTAGGGGCTTGCGGAAGAATAACTTGTATATTCAGGCGCTCAGATTCGGAGCAGGTTCGACTGATCCGATCGAGCGAAACCGGAGGCGTAGCAGAGCTACGATGAGGATTTTGTGATTGAGGATCGGGCAAAGATGCCTGAATCTGAGATGCATCAATGTACAAGTTGTTTTTCCGCAAGCCCTAAGTGCTTCAATTCATAAAATACGGTTGCATTCGGGCGCTGTTGTTTAATATTCAGTTTATCGATTAGGGAGGACTATGCGAACAAATTTCTGGGCCAGGATAATTGCTGCGAGCGTGCTGTTGGTTGCTGTCGGAATACTTATAGGCTCGCGAATGGGACACATTGGACCTCTCGGCGCTCCCGGCGGTGTTATAGGGTTTCCGCAATCCTTTGCTGACGTTGCAGCAAGAGTCACTCCCGCGGTGGTAAATATCAGCACTACTTCAACAGTAAGGATACCGGGGAACCCCTTCAGGCATTTTTTCGGTCCTGATGACGAGGGACCCTTCGGTGATTTTTTCAAAAGGTTTTACGGCGAGGCCCCTGACAGGGAGATGAAACAGCAGAGTCTGGGTTCCGGCTTCATTGTTGACAAGGAAGGGTATATTCTAACAAACAATCACGTTGTTGAAGGCGCTGATGAGATAAAAGTAAAATGTTCCGACGGCAGGGAATTTAAGGCCAAGGTCATCGGCAGGGACAAAAAGACGGATCTTGCGCTTATCAAGATAGCCTCTCTCTTCAGGGACCTGCCGACGCTCTCATTGGGCGATTCCGACGGTATAAGAGTCGGCGATTGGGTGCTTGCCATCGGCAACCCCTTCGGGCTCGAACATACCGTCACGCAGGGGATCATAAGCGCTACGGGACGTGTTATCGGCGCCGGACCTTACGATAATTTCCTGCAAACTGATGCGCCGATTAATCCGGGCAACAGCGGCGGGCCATTGGTCAATTTGCGTGGAGAAGTCATCGGCATCAACACGGCTATTGTCTCGTCGGGGCAGGGGATAGGTTTTGCCATTCCGAGCAATATTGCCAAAACAATAATTTCTCAACTGAAAAGCAAGGGCAAGGTAGTCCGTGGATGGATAGGCGTTTCTATTCAAAACATAACTTCCGATATGGTCCAACCCCTTGGCCTAAAAGGGACCGATGGAGCCCTGGTAGGTGATGTTGTGCCGAAAGGCCCTGCTGACGTTGCAGGCATAAAAAGGGGTGATGTGATTACTTCTTTCGACGGCAAAAGCATAAAAAATATGTCCGATCTTTCGAGAGATGTTGCTGCTACGCCTGTCGGCAGGACGGTCGATGCGACCGTTCTCAGGGAAGGCAAAGCAATGGATGTCAAAATTACCATTACTGAAATGAACGATGAGAAACTGGCTTTGGGGGGCAGGAGTGCTTCGGAAGGCGGTCTCGGAATCAGGGTTGATGATATCACCCCGCGCTGGAAGTCTGAACTGGGAATCAGGGAGAAAACAGGAGCGCTTGTTACAAATATCACTCCCGGAAGCCTTGCCGACGAGGCCGGCTTGCAAGCGGGTGATATCATTAAGGAGCTGAATCACCAGCCGGTCAATAGTGCTCACGATTTTTATGACGCTCTGAACAAGACCGAGCGTGAAAAGTCATTGCTCCTTCTGATCAAGAGGTCGGGACAGACATTTTATGCGTCCATAAGGACTTCATAGTGTGGTGTCTCCGATATAAGTTTACATGTCCTGTCATTCCCGTGCTTAAGAGCACCTACTGTTGGTGCCTAAGGCACCTACTGTTGGCGAAAGCGGGAATCCAGAAAAATCAGAGGACTGGATTCCGGGTCAAGCCCGGAATGACGATAAAATATGTAAAGAACTGTTAGGGACAGGACAATAGCAGTCGCAGGCGTTGACAAGCACTTGCTTCAGTGATATACATAAAGAAACATTCTCTCATTCAGGATTGCGGCGGCGCGATCTGAATTTTTGAGTGGGGAATAAAGCCATTATCGGGAGGTAAAGTGATATGAGATATCTGATGACGATAGTGATGGTTGCAGCAATAGTATGTCTGTATGGCATGAATAATCCTGCAGGAGCGGATGAAAAAGGCAAATCAGGACAGGCTGAGTTCAAAGAGCACTGTGCTGTCTGCCATCCCGACGGAGGCAATATTGTCAATCCCAAGAAAACGCTGCACAAGGCCGACCGCGAGAAAAATAATGTAAAGACCGCTGCCGACATCATGGGCAAAATGCGCAACCCCGGACCCGGTATGACAAAGTTCGACCAGAAAACCATTCCTGACGCCGAGGCAAAGAAGATTGCGGAATATATATTGAAGACTTTCAAGTAATTTCTGTATGGGACGCCTGCTCTTAATACTTGTCGGAGTCTTGTTTTATTTACCGGTATTGCTTCCCGCAGAAGCGCAGGGGCATGAGGAATTGCCTTCAGTTCGCTCCGGTGCCTCAGGTGATATCGGGGTGAATGAGCGAATAGGGCAGAGCATACCACTCGATGCGGTTTTTTATGATGAGCAGGGCAACACGACAACGCTGAAGCAACTGGTGAAGAGTCCGGTTATCCTGAGTCTTGTATATTACAGTTGCGACCGTGAATGCCCCTTGCTGCTTTCAGCGCTCGCCGAAGTGACCGGGGATTTAAAGCTCGCGCCGGGTAAAGACTATTCATTAATCACTATCAGTTTTGACCCTGATGATACCCCGAAGACCGCCCGTGATGCAAAAAGAAATTATATCAAACTGGTCGGTGGAGCTTTTCCAGCGGATGCTTGGCTTTTTCTGACCGGCGACAATGAGAGTATTAAAAGGGTCCTCGATGCCGTGGGATTCAACGTAAAAAGAGACGAGGTCCACGGTTTCTCGCATCCCGTCGGGCTTGTTGTGCTCTCGCGTGAAGGAAAGATTATCCGCTACGTTTATACTACAGAAGACAATTTTTTTTCTTCACGTAAGCGTGTCGCATTCCAGCCCTTTGACCTTACTCTTGCAATTGAGGATGCTGCAAAAGGCAAGACCGGCTTCAGTATAAAAAGGGTCCTGGCATATTGTTTCCCTCACGAGCCTAAAGGACAGGAGACTTTTTTTAACATTATGAAAATCTCTGGCGGGATAATAGTTTTTATGGTTGTCTCTTTATTTGTCTACCTGGTGTTGTCGGGAAGGAAGACACGGAACGGGCAGGGGCAATGAATTCATTTTATTCAGACACGGGAACCCGGCACGGCTTTGCTGCGTGGATGCTTTCGACCGATCACAAGAGGCTCGGCATCATGTATCTGATGGCGCTGCTTGTGTTTTTTTCCTTCGGCGTGTTGATGGGTGTGCTGATCCGGCTCAATCTCATCTCTCCCGGCACGTTTGTAAATGCCCACAACTATAACAGGCTGTTTACCGTTCACGGCATAACAATGATTTTTCTTTTTATCATACCGGGGATACCGGTTTCGTTCGGGAATTTTTTTCTCCCGATCATCATCGGCTCCCGTGACGTCGCATTCCCCCGGATAAACCGTTTGTCATGGTGGCTTTACGTTGCCGGAGCGGTTGTTGTGCTCGCGTCACTTTTTTTCGGCGGCGGTCCGCTCGATACCGGATGGACGTTCTACGCTCCCTACAGCATCCAAACGAGAACAAATGTATCGATGGCCGTGCTCGGGGTCTTTATACTGGGGTTTTCATCCATTTTGACCGGTCTGAACTTTATTACCACCATTCATCGCCTAAGGGCCCCGGGCATGACCTGGTTCCGGATGCCCCTCTTCGTGTGGACGCTCTATGCTACGGGCTGGGTCCAGTTATTGGCCACTCCCACAATAGCCATTACTCTCCTTCTTCTTATTCTTGAGCGGTTCTTTGGAATCGGGTTCTTCGATCCTACCAAGGGAGGGGACCCGCTGCTATTCGAGCACATGTTTTGGATATATTCCCACCCCGCGGTTTATATCATGGTGCTGCCTGCGATGGGAATTGTTTCAGAGGTGGTCCCGGTATTTTCCCGTAAGGTCATTTTCGGTTACAAGACCGTTGCTTACTCGGCTATTGCTATTGCTGCGGTGGGTTATCTTGTCTGGGGGCACCATATGTTTACGAGCGGCATGAGTGATACAGCGAGGGTCGTTTTTTCGTTCTTCACATTTCTTGTTGCCGTGCCTAGCGGCATGAAGATATTTAATTGGCTGGGCACGCTGTACAAGGGGTCCGTCAGGCTCGAGACCCCCATGCTGTATGCACTGTCCTTCATCTTTCTGTTTTCCATCGGAGGTCTCACGGGCCTTATACAGAGCGCGGTTACGACAAACCTGAACCTGCACAGCACCTACTGGATTGTGGCCCATTTCCACTATGTCATGTTCGGAGGCATGGGGTTTTCTTTTTTGGCTGCGCTGCATTACTGGTTTCCAAAGATGTTCGGCAGGATGTACCGGGAGCGTCCTGCAAAGATAGGCTGGCTGTTGTTCTTCATCGGATTCAACATCCTCTATTTCAGCATGTTTATTCTCGGCTACAACGGGATGCCGCGCCGCTATTTCGACTATCCTCCGCAGTATTTTACGGGCCAACTGGTGGCGACTATCGGATCATGGGTCCTGGCGGCAGGACTCATAATCACCTTCAGGAACCTTATAGTTGCCTGTTACAAGGGACCAACGGCCCCCGACAACCCGTGGGGAGGTTCGACACTTGAATGGCAGGTGCCCTCTCCTCCACCCCACGAGAATTTTGAGAAGATACCTGTGATAACGCGCGGGCCGTATTCATTTGAATAATTATGAATGAGAAAGCAATGACAGAGAGCAGCGCCGAAGAGAAGCACACCGGGTATACAGGGGCAAAGTTCGGAATGTGGTTTTTTCTTATGACCGAACTGATATTTTTTGGAGGGATGTTCCTGTTGTATTCGGTTTACCGTTTGAAATATGCTGCCGATTTTCATACCGCTGCGCTCGATGAAAATATTGTAATCGGGTCGTTGAACACGGCCATTCTTATTACCAGCAGCTTTACGATGGCACTTTCCATCAGTGCAGTAAGAAAGGGGAACAGGCTGCTGTCTTCATGGCTGCAGGCAGGCACAATTGCGATGGGATGTCTTTTTCTGGTCAACAAATATTTTGAATGGAGCGACAAGATAGGACGGGGGATTTATCCCGATTCGCCTCTGATGCTGCAGAAGAAAAAGGGAGAGATACTGTTCTACAGTCTTTATTACGTGATGACGGGCATACATGCGTTCCATGTAATTATCGGCATCGCCGTTATCGGTGCGATGCTTTTTTGGACCCGGAGCGGCGCAATCGACAGCACGTCATTCATCAAGCTCGAAAATACGGGGCTTTATTGGCACTTTGTCGATATAGTCTGGATTTACCTGTTCCCGCTGTTTTATCTGGTCACATAGGGACAGGCTATAGGTAATGGGTTATAGGCAATAGGAAAAAGAAAGACAACGAGGCGAGTCATGGAATATTTTTTATTTTATTTGTTTTCTTTAACCTATAGCCTATTGCCTATAGCCTATGACCTGTGTTGTTGATATGGATAATGCGCGCACTCATATAACGGGGTACAAAACGTATGCATATATATGGGTGTGCCTTTTATTCCTGACCGCCCTCACCATAGCGGTCGGGAAAATGAATTTTACTCGTTTCAGCGTCCTGATCTGTCTTGCTATCGCTTCCGTAAAGGGCTTGCTGGTCCTTACGTTTTTCATGCATCTCCGCAACGAAGGGACTTTTGTCAGGGCGATAATTCTGCTCACGCTTGTTACTTTGACGGTGATGATAGGACTTACGTTCGTTGATGTCTGGTACAGGTAAAGCAAAAGGCAGGCAATAGGCAATGGGCAATAGGCTATAGGAAAAAGAAAAGACGATGAGACAAAAGGCAGGCAATAGGCAATGGGCAATAGGCTATAGGGAATAGGCAATGGCCTATAGCCCATTGCCTATTCCCCATTGCCTGGGTTCTTGATATGATATCGGACATTTCAAATACGGCCGCAAAAATTGACCTCGCTTTCCTCTACATAACCTGGATGTCGGTGGCCCTTCTTGTAATTATCACTTCCTTTATGGTGTATTGTCTCATCAGGTACAGCTCAAAAAGAAATCCCCGCGCCGAACAGATCGAAGGAAATGTCGTTACGGAAATCATCCTGACGGTTAGCCCGGTAATTATCGTCCTTGTCATGTTTTATATCGGGTTGACTGATTTTTCCTATTTGCGCAATGCGCCGAAAGACGCCATGCTGGTAAAGGTTACCGGCATGCAGTGGTCCTGGCAATTCGAATATAAGAACGGAAAGCAGAATAATGTCCTCAATGTGCCTGTCGGTAAACCGGTTGAACTGATTCTGACCTCTAATGATGTGATCCATAGTCTTTTTATCCCGGCATTCAAGATAAAAGAGGATGTTGTCCCCGGCATGAAAACTCATTTATGGTTTGAAGCAAATGAGCTTGGCTCATATGATATTTTCTGCACCGAGTATTGCGGAACGGGTCATTCGCATATGCTGTCAAAAGTGGTTGTAATGGCGGATAATGAATTCGATAAGTGGTATGAGACCGCTGAGGCCGGAGGAGAACGGGAGAAAGGTTTGAAGCTGTTGGACGTGAAGGGCTGCCTCGGTTGCCACACTACCGACGGCACGAAGAAAATAGGCCCGACATTCAAGGGGGTATTCGGAATGAAGGAAACAGTCATCACCGACGGCAAAGAACATGACGTTGTTGTTGACGAAGCCTTTCTTAGAAAGGCTGTCCTTCAGCCCGGCGCCGACCTGGTGAAAGGGTATCCTAAAATAATGCCGAAGCTGCCGGTAACACCGGAGGAACTCAATTCAATTATCGCTGCGCTGAAGGGATTGAAGTGAGTACCCCTTTGGCGATAGTCCGTTCCTACTTGGAACTTTGCAAAATACGGATTTCTTTTTTCGCTGCGCTGTCTGCGTCTGCCTGCTTTGTGCTCGCATCCGGCGTATTTACGCTGCAGGGCGCACTGATGACCGCCGGTGTTTTTCTCCTTGCTTCAGGGTCCTGTGCATTAAACCATTTTCAGGAAAGGGACACGGACCGTCTTATGCCGAGGACCTGGGGCCGGCCCATCCCCTCAGGCAGGATAAAGCCTGTGCGGGCCTTAGTCTTTTCTTTTTTATTAATGTGCTCGGGAAGTGGCATACTCCTTGGATGCAGTAGTATCGAGGCCTTGCTCTTAGGGTTTTTTGCTGTTCTCTGGTATAACGGAGTTTACGTGTGCCTCAAAAGAATAAGCGCCTTTTCGGTAATTCCGGGCGCGTTGACCGGTGCGGCGCCTCCGGCTATAGGATGGATAAGCGGAGGAGGCAGTTTGTTTTCTCCTGCACTGGGTGCGCTCTGTCTCTGCTTCTTTATCTGGCAGGTCCCCCACTCGTGGTTATTGTATCTTGAATACGGCGGCGAATATGAAAAAGCGGGTTTGCCGTCGCTGACATGCATATGGAGCAGACGGCAGATCATAAGGACTACCTTTGTCTGGACCCTATGCACGGCTGTAATCTGCCTGATAGTCTCTCTTTTTATGGCCGCCATTGCGCCTGTTATCCGTATTGCGATGTTTGCCTCAGCTTTATGGCTGGCGGGCAGCGGGGCAATGCTTTTAACTGAGGAACGAAGCAGGAATGCCCGCGCCTTCCTCTTTGGAAAACTGAACGTCTATCTTTTTGTCACCATGGCACTGCTCGTCTGCGGCAGGCTGCTCGATTTCAAAGGCAATTAAGGCAGGCAAGATAGAGGAGGTGAGAAATGAGGCCGCAATGTCGCGCCGGCCGAAGAGGCCGGCGCCAACACCTATCGAAGCTCGCTGCAATTACTATATTTACTTACTAACTTTTTTACTCCTCCTCAATTAGTCTTTTACGTGGCACTTATTACAGAGCGAACGCTGGTTTGCCACGAATGCAGTATACAGCCTCCCGTTGTAGGCAGCATTGTACTGGGGCGTGGAGTAGGCGTAGGTGGTTGAGGTAGCATACCCAGCGGGATTCGTAATCATCTGGGTCGTGCTGTCCCATCTTGTCATGTTCTGCCAGGCTGAAGCATGCGCCCTGTGGCAGGTGAGGCACATCACGTTGCTGCTTCCGTTAACAGTCGGAGCAATAGCTCCAAATGAAGTGGCGCCTGAAGTTATCGAACCTTGCTCTACTGGAATCAGCGAAGTATATTGAGCAGTACCGGTCAAATTGCCCGATCCGATATAGCTATTGTAATTCTGAGCTATCGTCTGGGTCCCGACTGTTGCTACGCCGAGAGTCGCAGCTCCTCCTGAAGGATGGATAAAACTGCCCATAGCGTCGGTCTGCAAAACAGCCTGATGGCAGTTTGCGCACCACTCCGACATGCCCGAGCCATAGGACACTATAAGCTCTGCAGCGGCGCCGCCGTTACCAGCGGTACCACTCGTGGTCCCGAAAACACCTTCCGTTACGTTGTAGGTACTGGGCGCCTCTGCAATGGGAGAATCATTAATAAAAGCTGATGCGGATGCGGAAACAGATGCAGGCAAATATTTCTTACCCGCAAGCAGTCTGTAAACGCCTACTGCCTCAGTCCCTACTGCGCCTTGACCTGCAGCCGTTTGACCATAAGAGCCTGATCCGACGATCTGCACGCCTGCGCCGCCGCTCGTAAATACAGAGCTTTTGATATCAGTTGCTACTGCCGGATCTCCGCCTGTGTGCCTGAATGTTCCGTGAGGGTCATGGCAGCTTGAGCAGTGGAAGTTATTTGCGGGAAAAGCATTTTGTGTGCCATTGCCTGGGGCTCCTGTAGTGAACACGGGCGATGCGATCAAGCCGTAGTCCACAGCAACGATGTTGTGGCCTCTCCTGTAAAGCTGCCCGGCACTGCTACCGCTGGCAGGGACGATCTGGAGCCAGCCAAAGTCACCACCCGGGTTGAAGTTGAGCGGAACAGTAGCTGTCGATGCGTTAAGCGTGTATACATGGTATGAAACAGTAGTTGATCCTCCATGGCAGTTAAGACAGGTCGAGCTCTGATCGCCTCCCTGGAGCAGGAAGGGATTACCGCTAAACTGCGTTCCCTTTCCCATCGCAGATGTACCCTGCGCATTGTGCATGGTATGGCAGCCGTCGCAAACAGCGACACCGCCGTCATGGAATGCGTAGGAGGTACTGCCTGGGCCGAGTGTTATCAGGGCCGCTGCCATGATAATAAGTAAAACTTTCAGTCCTTTCATTGAAATCCTCCTTTTTTTTGACTCTGGCGGTCTGACCGTCCCTTTTATCCACATTCAGTCACCTAAACAACGTCACTATTAAATACTACCACCTAAGAATTCACCTGGAATCAGTGGAAGTCTTACACGTTAAAAAAAAATTACTGAATTTCTTGTAGACGTTTTTCTTACGTTCAATCGGACAAGGGAAAAATGTTAATATATAACGGTGTCAGGAACTAACAGTGATTCCCTTATTGCCGAGATTGAACTGCATCAACTGATGTTGCCGGTACGGACGGACACGCCGGAGAAAGCCCTGAGAGTTGCAGAAGCTTGTATTGAAGGAGGCTTTCGATTTGTGGAAATCACTTTTTCTGTCCCGGGCGCTGAAGGGGTAATAGAGGAACTCAGCCGAAGAAAAGATGCAGTGATCGGCGCCGGCACTGTCCTCAGCGTCAGCGAGGCGAAACGTGCGCTGAAGGCGGGTGCGGCATACATCGTCAGCCCGAATACGGATGAACGGGTGATCAAGTTTGCAAAGAAGGAGGGGGTTGTTTCAATTCCAGGAGCGTGTACCCCCACCGAGATTTACAGGGCTTATAAGGCGGGTGGCGACATCATCAAATTGTTCCCCTTTGTGGAGATCGGCGGCCTGGAATTCCTTAAAGCAATAAGGGGTCCACTGCCTTTTATAAAATATATGCTCTGCGGGGGCGTTAACTTCGAAAATTTCGAGAAGTATCTTGAAGCGAGGGCCTCCGCCATCCTTATCGGGTCGTCAGTGCTGCGGCGTGAACTCGTGGCAGCAGAGGACTGGGCTTCTATAACCGGGCTTGCAGGGGAGTTTGTCCTGAGGAGGGACAAATGGCGGAATATACACTAATAATTTTGGATGTTGAATTTTAAATTTTGAATTGTGGTAGAAAATAAATTGCTTTTATTCATTAATTCAAAATTCAGCATTCAAAATTCAATATTTTATTTTACCAAGGAGGCTGCATTATGTTTCGTCCACAGATAAAGGTACTGGACTGCACCATCCGCGACGGCGGATTGATCAATAAATGGCAGTTCGGCGATGACTTCGTGAAAAAGGTCTTTCAGGCCCTTTCGAGGGCCGGTGTCGATTATATGGAAATAGGTTATAAATCATCTGAGAAATATTTCTGCCGGGTTGAACACGGGGCATGGAAATTCTGCACCGATGAGGACATAAGGCGGGTGATAGGGGAAAAAAACGGCAGCATGAAGCTGTCTGCGATGGCGGACATCGGCAGGATAGACGCTGCCGACATCCCGCCCAAAAGCGAAAGCGTACTGGACATGATCAGAGTCGCTTGCTATGCCCACGAGACAGACAAGGGGATCAGTCTTGCCCAACATTGCCAGGACAAGGGCTACGAAGTGACACTTAATCTCATGGCTATATCAAAGGTGATCGAACGTGACCTGGACGAGGCCCTTAACGACCTCTCAAAGAGCAGCGTGCCTGTTATTTATCTTGTAGACAGTTTTGGCGCCATGTATTCGGAGCAGATCCATTTTTTAGCCCGGAAATATTTTGAGGCAATGCCCGGGAAGGAACTCGGCATTCATGCCCACAACAACCAGCAGCTCGGCTTTGCCAATACTATAGAGGCTATCATCGCGGGAATCAACCGCATTGATGCTACGATCTATGGCATGGGAAGGGGCGCGGGGAACTGTCCCCTCGAACTCCTGCTCAGTTTCCTCAAGAACCCCAAGTTCGACCTGGGACCTGTTATTGAGGTTATCCAGGAATTATTTATACCATTGAAGGCCGAGATTGAATGGGGATACCACATACCCTATATGATTACCGGTATACTGAACGAGCATCCGAGAACCGGGATGAAGGCCATGGCGGCGAAGGAATTGCCCAACCTCATGCAGTTTTATGAAGACTTGAGGGATGGCGCCCCCCTCGATTAGCGCCTTGGAACAGAGACATTTGAAGCTGAGCCCTAGATATGTCCTGCCACTGATAATTATATCTCTTGCCCTGTCTTTTTTCAGGCTCGGGCTTGTTCCGCTCTTTGATGTCGATGAAGCGGTCTTCTCAACCGCTGCCAAAGAAATGGTACAGAGCGGCAACCTGATAACACCGACCTACAATGGAGAAAACCGCTACGATAAGCCGATTCTTTTTTACTGGCTTATGGCCGCGTCTTACGAGGCTTTCGGGATCAACAACTTTGGCGCGCGCCTCCCTTCCGCTCTTGCCGCCGTATGTCTCGCATTTGCACTGTTTTTATTTGTAAGGCGCATACACGCTGAGAAGACGGCGTTTTATGCGGCCCTTTCATTCGTATTGTCGATCTACTTCCTTGTTTATTCGCGAGCCGCTGTGACTGATATGTCATTGACCCTGTTTATCAGCGCCTCGCTGTTTTCCTTTTACCTGTCCACGACATACCGCAGCATTGCTCCTGCAAGGGCGTCCAGGTATCTCTACGGATTTTACGCTTTTTCAGCGCTCGCCTTTCTTACCAAAGGACTGATAGGAATAGTCTTTCCTTTTGGCATAGCTATTATTTATCTCCTGGTAACCGAGGGAATGGCTGGTTTAAAAAACATAATTACATTGAAGGGCATCGTCATCTTTATCATTCTGTCGGTTCCCTGGTATTCCGCTCAAGTCTTCATTAACGGGCGGGAATTTATCGATCAATTTTTCATAAAACACCACTTCCAACGATACGCCGGGGTCATTTCAGGACACAGCGGGCCGATCTACTATTACATACCTGCTTTGCTGTTCGGACTTTTCCCCTGGGTGGCGTTCCTTCCGGCTGGAATCCGCGCCGTTTTCAGAGAGAAGGACAGGCTGAACCTGTTTGCCTTTATCTGGGCGTCATTTATTGTTGCCTTTTTTTCATTTTCCACAACGAAGCTGCCGAATTATATTCTCCCCGCTATTCCCGCGGCAGTGATACTAATTGCCTCCGGAATGACTGAAGGAGAAAAGAACCGGGACCGTTTTTCTTATTTATTTATGGCGCTCCTGGCAGCAGCGCTGGGTTGCGGCCTGGTGCTTTCAAAGACCTATCTGATGAGATACGGAATAGCTGAAGACGGAGGGCTTATTATCGCAGGCGCGGTCATGGCCGCTGTTATACTGGCCGATTTTTACGCGATCAGCCGCAATAAAACCCTGTACCCTGTCCTGTTCTGTCTCACGGGACTCCTCCTAGCAGTGTTGATAGTGAAGGCGCTGCCGGCTGCAGGTGAGTATCTTCAGGGGACATTGTACAGGTATAGTTTATATGCAAAAGAAAAGCTTCCTCCCGGTGAGCGCATCATTACGTACGGCATAAACAAACCGAGCATTGTTTTTTATTCGGGGCATAATATTATTCATGCCGGCAGTGAAAACGAACTGAAGGCGCTTATGGAAAAAACACCGCATCATGCGCTGGTTATTGCAAAGGCAAAGGACAGAGGGAAGATAGAAGCCCTCGGCTTCAATGTTCTGGAACAGGACCCCGGATATGCACTTTTTGAAAAAAAATAAAGAATTAGTCTTTATGGGAGCGCTTTTCATTTTTTTTCTTGTCTTCGCGGACAAGGCAATCATGGTTTGGCTGAAGCACCTCGATCAGAGTCATGCCTATTTATACGTGCTGCTGAGGCGTTTCGATCCTTTCATAAATTTTATAGGCCACGGCACGACGCTGCTTGCTGCATCATTCCTGTTATTTGTTATTGGAAAAAAATTCAGCGAGGGCCTGTGCTATACAGGCAAAGCGTTGCTGCTGAGTTTTTTTGCCGCAGGCATTACCGTCCAGTTAGTCAAGCACCTCCTCGGGCGGGCACGGCCGCGTATTACGGAAAGTCTTGTGATAGCCGGTCCCTCGCTAAAAGGGGGGTATGATTCCTTACCGTCGGGCCATTCTGCGGTCGTCTTCTGTTTTGCCTATATTCTTGCGCAGCAATTCCCGCGGTTCAGGATCACATTCTATTGTATTGCTGCTATAATAGGCTTCATGAGAGTTGTAGACCTTTCTCATTTCCCCTCCGATGTTGCCGCAGGAGCGGTCTTGGGCGTGCTTGTCGGAAAGGTGCTTTCTGCAAAGTTAATTAATCATGGAGCGCCGGTACTATGGAGATAAACGAGGAACTCGAAAAGTCATCGAAGGTCCGTAATCGCCGGGTGCATATGGCCAATGAACGGACCTTCCTGGCCTGGGTAAGGACCAGTATAGGGATAATGGCGTTCGGTTTTGTTGTGGAGAAATTTGCTCTTTTTTTAAGGCAGCTGTACTTCATAATCGGAAAACAGCCGGTTTCGCGTTCATCGGGATATTCTTCCATATTCGGGGGCGCCCTCGTTGGGTTCGGGGCGTTAATGGGGGTGCTCGCCTTTGTGAGGTACAGAAAAGTGGAAAAACAGATCGATACTGATACTTATCAGCCTTCTTTTCTGCTAGATATAATGGTCACACTCACCCTCCTTGCCATCGCAGTGTTTCTTATTATCTATTTGCTGCATTCCGTCTAATTCATAAATTTATACAAGGTGCAGTCAGCCCCAATTTACCATCAAAAGATGGTAACCACAGAGTATACAGAGGTTTTTCTCTGTGTACTCAAAGAATTAAGGCAAGGAACAAACATTATTTTTTTTATCCGGGAGTGCACAGAGTTCACGAAGCGTTTAAAGGTTTTATTTTTTAAATTAACGAGTTCCTCTGTGATCTCTGTGGTTTGGTGGTGGATTCTGGTCAGGCCACAGTTGCTTCACCGGTAAGTGTTATAATGTTACAGAAACGCTTGGCGGGGGTGCAATTATGAATAAACGTGGAGTGATGTTTGCTGTTTTGATTTGTATGCTTCTTGTAGCTATGCCGGCATTTGCTGAAATACACTGGTATAAGCTGGACGAGGGCCTGAAGATGGGTGCGAGTCTTCATAAGCCTGTTATCGTTGACTTTTACTTCGGCAAGGGATGCTCTCGCTGCGAATTTCTGCAAAAGCACGTATATAATAATCCTGACATAGCAAAGAAAATATCGGATGATTTTGTCCCTGTGCGCGTAGACCTGACCAAAAAGCTTTCGGCTGACGAAACAGCCCTTGGCAACCAATATGACTTCAAGAACGACTGTCTGCTGCTCTTTCTTGATCACAACGGCAAAATTATTAAAGGTCCGGGTGAGAAAAAGCTTTGCTTTGCTGATTCGATAGAGCCTGAACAGTTTATGAAATACCTTGATATGGTCAGGGAGGGATATAAGTAAAAGCCTGCGACTTTTCGGGCAACCCGGTCTTTGAGATAGGAAAGATTCTGGCATCTAAATTGCTTGTTTCAAGAGCAAGGAGGTGTCAGGTATGAGTCGCCGGATGTTGAAAGAGATAGTCTCTATCCTTAGGGAGTCTCCTCTTTACAAAACGTTTTCCTCCGAGGAGAAGCGCTCAATAATAAAGGGTCTGGCTGATAGCTATCCGTTTATTGATGATGGTAAAGGCGGAGACATAGTAGGATACGAGTCAAGCTGGGCTGGAATTATTAAGACCCTTAAGTGAATTGGTGAATTGACGCATTCCCTAAGGTGATTTTCCCGTCTTTTGGTGTGGTCGGCACCAGACCTTTCTTTCCTCTTTTTTTTCCTTTTTTAAGAAACTTTTTCCCATTTGAGGAAATAAAATGATTAACAGACTATATATCTCGTCCCTGATTTTCCTGGCAGGCATGATATTCTATGCCGCGATCCAGCATTGGACCGCTGAGCAACGCCGGCCACAGAACCGCCTCCATCTGCTATTCTCCGGCTTATCTCTTCTGATAGTGCTGTTTACCTTATCTAGTGTCCAGACCTTCCTGACAGCGACTATGGCCAACTACATCTCAGTGTTGCGCTTAAATATCACGCTTTACATATTGATTGTTGCCCTGTTGCCATGGTTCTTTGCCGAGTATACCGGAGTGCGGCCGATGCCGGTGCTGGCTGGATTGACCGGGCTGTTTGCTGTTTTATTGCTCGTCAATCAGACCCAGCCATTTACCGTTATGTATAAGGAAATCCATGGGATGGAACGAATGACGCTGCCTTGGGGAGAGGAAATTTTCTTTCTGCAGGGAACCCCCGGAGCCTGGCTTTACACCTCACAGGCAGCCATGCTTCTTGTCCATGCCTTTGCGCTTTACGCCTTGGCCGGACACTTCCGCCGGTACCGCAGGCGCTCATCTCTGGTCATGATGTTTGCAGTGGGGCTGTTCCTGGCTTCGATCATCCAAGGCTTATTGGCCAGACTCGGGATTATTCACTTTACCCCCCTTGGGTCATTCGGTTTTCTTAGCATGATCATTGTCATGGGGTTGACGCTGAACCACGAAATCCGGGAAGGCCGCAGGCGTCAACAAACAATATTGGATCATGTGCCGGCACTCATTTCCATGAAAGATACTAATGATCGGTACCTGATGGTCAACCGCCACTATGAAAAGATGTTCCACGTCACCAACGAAGCGATTTACGGCAAGATGCCTCATGATATTTTCCCCAAAGATCAGGCTGAGGTCTTGAGTGCCAACGATCAAAGGGTGCTCGCAACTCGCAATTCCCTGGAACAAGAGGAAATCGTCACCACGAACGGGGAAGCCCGCACTTATTTATCTATCAAGGTCCCCTTGTTTTATGATGATGGCACACCTTTTGCCGTATGCGGAATAGCCACGGATATTACCGAGCGCAAGCGGGCAGAGGATGCGCTCAAGAAATCAGAAGAAAAGTTTTCCAAATTTTTCATGTCGGCTCCGATGGCGATGTCCGTCAGCAGTCTTGACGACGCCCGTATCTTTGATGTTAACCAGAAGTTTGAAAAAATACTCGGGTATCGCCGTGACGAGATCATAGGACGTACGTCTCTCGAACTGGGGTTCTGGATTGATCTGAAGGACCGCGAGAATTTTATCCGCCTTTTGCGCTCTGCGAGCAAGGTTAAAGATCTGGAACTGAGGCTGCGCGCGAAAAATGGAAACGTGCTCACGCTCCGTTACCATGGTGAGGTGATAGACTTAAATAAGCAAATCTACCTTCTTTCGGCTTTTGAAGATATCACCGAGCGCAAGCTGGCTGAAATTACGCTGCGGGAGAGTGAAGCACGATTTCAGAACGCATTTGAGTATGCGGCGATCGGCATGGCGCTCGTAGCTCCGGACGGCCGCTGGGTCAAGGTCAATAGATCTCTGTGCAATTTAGTGGGTTACTCAGAGGCAGAACTGCTGGCGAAGACCTTTCAGGATATCACCCACCCGGATGACTTAGAAGTCGATCTCGAGTTCGTGCGACAAATGCTGGCGAAAAAAATTCTTACCTACCAAATGGAGAAGCGATACTTCCACAAATCAGGACGTACTGTTTGGATATTACTAAGCGTATCGCTGGTCCGGGACAGTCAGGATAACCCTATCTATTTCATTTCGCAGATCGAAGACATCACGGAGCGTAAACGGGCCGAGGAGGAACTGAAACAGCATCGTGCCCATCTGGAAGAGATGGTGGAGGCGCGCACCGGAGAGCTATCGGCGGCGAATAAAAAGCTCAAGGAGCTTGATAGACTGAAATCGATGTTCATCGCCTCGATGTCGCATGAACTGCGCACACCGCTGAATTCCATCATCGGTTTCACCGGTATAACCGTTCAGGGCATGTCCGGAGAACTGAATCACGAACAGAAGGACAATCTTAACAGGGCCTACCTTTCAGCCAAACACCTTCTGAACCTGATTAACGACGTCATTGATATTTCAAAAATTGAGGCAGGCAGAGTCGAGGCCTATCCAGAGGAATTTTCCCTGAGGAAGATGATAGATGACGCTGTGGCTACAGTAGAACCGCAGCTCAGGGAAAGGGGGTTACGTCTTGAAGTGGACATGCCTTCTGATATGAATCTAGCTACTGACAGGAAGCGACTGCTGCAGTGTCTCATCAACTTCCTTAGCAACGCGGTAAAATATACGGAGTCCGGCGGAGTCGCCATCACTTCCCGGAAAACCGATGCGCAGGTGTCAGTATCGGTGAGCGATACAGGCATCGGCATCGCGGAGAAGGACCTGCCCAGGCTCTTCGAACCTTTTGACAGACTGACGACCCGTTTGCAGGTGAAAGCCGGCGGTACTGGTCTGGGGCTTTACCTGACCAGGAAACTCGCCAGCGAGGTCTTGCGGGGGGATGTTTACGTGGAAAGTATTGAAGGACAAGGCAGCACGTTTACCATCACGATTCCCTTGGACATCAGAGATGCAGGGGATGTTGTTTGATTTTGATATAATTTTTGTTAAGCCGGGTACAGCACGTTTTTCTTCAATTTTAGGTGAGCACCTAAGGAAAGGGACAAAATTAGAGGGAGAACAAACATGGATAGATCATCGCGAGACAGGTTCCGGGACTTTCTGAAGGATACAGTAAGGCAGGAGGTTGATTTCAATAATACCGATCAGAACAGAGGGATAGCCGCACCACCTCTCGAAAAACCTATTCCTGCCGGAGCTCAATGTATTAATCTTATTCCTGCTGAAAAAATGCGCGACATTTCAGATATTGATGTTTTTGCTGCAATTGCCAACAGAAAGAGCCGCCGGGTTTTTAATCCAGTACCGCTCACCCTCAAAGAGCTTTCCTTTCTGCTATGGGCGACCCAGGGTGTCAGGAAGATTGCTTCTCCGGGCAACGCCTACAGAGTCGTTCCGTCTGCAGGATGTCGGCATGCGTTTGAGACCTATCTCTGTGTTTTTAATGTTGAAGGGCTTGAGGAGGGGATATATCGGTATCTGCCGGTGGAACATCAGCTACTGCCGGTTTCTCAGCCGGCACACTTGTCCTCCCGGATCTCTGAGGCAGCTTTGGGCCAGAATTTCGTCGGAAAGTCTGCTGTTACTTTCATATGGACTGCCATACCCTATCGGATGGAGTGGCGATACGATATAGCCGCACACAAAGTCATTGCCATTGATGCGGGGCATGTCTGCCAAAACCTCTATATAGCCTGTGAGGCGATCCATGCGGGCACCTGCGCTGTTGCTGCCTATCATCAACAGTTGATAGACATCCTTCTGGGTGTTAATGGGACTGAAGAGTTCGCCATCTACCTCGCACCTGTTGGAAAGGTTAAGGAAGATTGAAAATTATTACTCTGTTCTTCCTGCTATAGACACTTTCCGAATATGATACAATTGTGCAGAGTACGAACGTTAATCGAAATGGGGATATGAGAAAGGCCCAGGAAAGAGAGAGGGAGATAGGGAACGTGTCACTTAAGGTCGATGAAAGCTGAAACGAGCGTGCAAACACAGCCGCAAGCGATACAGATTCGAAATCTGCTGATCGATCCGCCGCTTCTCCTTGCGCCGATGGCTGGCCTTACCCACAGCGCCCTCCGACGGATTATAATCGGCTTCGGCGGGGTCGGACTGTTGTCGACTGAAATGCTCTCGGCGAAAAGACTGCCCACGGAAAACCCCCACATCTCCCCGTATCTGATCAGAACTGAAAGGGAAAGCCCACTTTCCTATCAGCTTCTAACTTCCACTGACAAGGAGATAGGCCGGGCCATTGATGCGCTTCACGCATTGAATGCTGACGCTGTTGATTTGAACATGGGCTGCCCATCGTCGTCGGTCAGCAAGTTAGGTGCAGGCGTCATGCTGATGGAACAACCGGATGAGGCTCGCCGCATCGTGGCTGAGGCCAGAAAGCGCACCTCCTTGCCCCTGAGTGCGAAAATCCGCCTCGGCAGCGACTCGGACAGCCGGAAGTTAAAGACGTTCTGCTCCATGCTCGAAGATGAGGGCGTTGATATGCTTACGGTGCATGCCCGGTTCAAACATGAGTCCTTTTCAAGAAGACCGCGTTGGGCATATATAGCTGAAATAAAGGAATCCGTTAAAATACCAGTTATCGCCAATGGCGGCGTTTTCTCGGTTGAGGACGCTGAAACATGTCTGAGAGTATCCAGAGCCGACGGATTGATGCTGGGACGGGGGGCGGTGATCAGACCGTGGCTCTTCGCCGAAATCGCCAGGACTGTATTCGGCGGCGATATCACGGAGCCGGCGGTGTCACTGACTGACGTTTACGCAGCTTTTTTCCGAAGATCTGAACGCGAATTATCGCCCCGTGTACCGCTTACCCAGACTAAAGGAATTTACCCACTACTTTGGCCGGAACTATAAATTCGGGCACTCTTTGGAGTCCAGGATCCAGTCAAGCAGCAATATGGATGAAGCAAGGGAAAGGGCCGAGACGTTCTTTGCGAACAATTGACAAATAAGTGAAAGGACAGTTACGGGAGGCGGACACAGAATGAGAGCAACAGCGATAATCCTGATTTCCGCGCTTGCCTTGGCGTCGACACTTGCCGAAGCGGAGCAATCAACTCCTACTCCTTTTTTTAAATCTATGATGCATAAAAAAACACAGACTCTTCCCCCTTCCGCCAAGGGAAAACAACCAGGGAATAACCTTCCCCATAGTCCCCGGCACTCAGAACCACAGCCAGACAAAAAGCACGACAGGGGATCGCAACTCAAGCATACTGACTAATCAATGGCCGAGCCATCTGCCGCGACTCGGTGTCACGTCTATTGCTGCCCGATGATTGATCGTATTAGAACATCAGCTTCCATAAATAATACTTCCTCAGGATTTTCTTCTATGGGTGTCTGGATTGTATTTCATATGCGCTGTCGTTTGTTGATGTTGAAATTCTCGATGCAATCCCAGTTCAGAAACAGGCTGAAAAAGAGGTTCAGGAAGGATGATTTATCATAGTTGGGGGTAGCTCTTTCGGCACTAATTGATTATAATACTCATTCGATGGAGAGGTGCCGGAGCGGTTGCCCGGTAAGCTGCTTATTGACAAGCGCTTGAAATACCACGTAAACCCGCGCCGGTCCTTAATTTGAGCATACATTTCTATCCTTGCATGAATTCCCAAAAAGCCGATGTTTTGCGTTATTTGGCGATACTTTTCCTACGATTTTCCTACGTTTTCCTTTCCACTGATGGCAACCTGGGGATTCGGCGAAAAGTCCGGATATTCTCCAGAACCCTATCGGAGGGTGTAACCCACTGTATTCCGGTGTTGGAGACCGCGATCATTCTTTCATTACTCCGCGGCTTGCAAGCGTGTTATAATTGTGATGAGTTAGAGCGGCATGGTGGTGACATGGAAAAACTATCGACTGATGAAATAATTTCTTATTTAAAACGAAACAAGGCCTTGCTGAATGAAAGATTCGGAGTAACCCGTATAGGAATTTTCGGGAGCTTTGCACGTGGTGATCAATTAGTCACCAGCGATATCGACATGGTTGTTGAAATGGAAAAAGCCAGGAAAAACATTCACAGTTTTCTTAAGCTTAAAAGGTTTTTAGAACAAGAGATGTCGAGAGAGATAGACTTGGGGTTTGAGAATTCTATAAAACCTGCAATAAAAGAAAAAGTCATAAAACAGATTATTTATGCCTGAAAGGGATATTCAGCTATATCTTGAGGACATTTTGGATTCATGCAATGCGGTCACGGAGTATGTTGCCGGTAAGACTTTTGAGGAGTTCTGTAATGAGAGGAAGACATATTCTGCGGTTATCAGGGAGTTTGAGATTATCGGCGAGGCTGTCGGGAAGCTTCCTGACGATTTAAAACAAAGACGCTCTGATGTAGAATGGCAAGACATAAAGGATTTTAGAAATCTTCTGATTCATGAATATTTCGGAGTTGATCTTGAGATAGTTTGGAAGGTCATTCGGGAGGATCTCCCGGGCTTAATGGATGCGGTGGGGGAATTTATAAGGAAGTGAGTCAGTTACAAAATGTAACCGACTGAAAATGGAAGCGGCCGACTGGAGAGAACTTTCTTCCGCCAGGATCAAAAAAGGCATTGCCACTGCCCAGGAAGAAAACGTGACTTCAAACTTCGATCTCATGCGATGGCATATTGGGCACGTTTATGACACGATTGGATGAGTGCCCCTCGGATACTGCAGGCAAATAACAAATAGTTTGTTTGCCGGGCAACTAAATTTACTTGCAACAGCAAGTAAATAATTGCGAATTCTTAATCATATATAATCCTGCCATTCAATCAGATAAAATAGGGAAATGGCAATCGGTGACAAATTGTCACCAGTTGAAAATACCGACAGATGACGCTAAGTCCCCATTACGCAGACTGGATGGAGAGAGAGACAGGCAGGCAGACAGGTACTCGCCCTCGACATGTAAACACAAATTGTGTACATAATTACTATATAACTATGCGCTATGAATGGGACGAACGGAAGAGACTTTCCAACCTCGAAAAACACGGTCTCGACTTTTTCGACGTCGGTATCGTTTTCGAGTCTACACATGTTGAAGTTCCTTCATCTCATAGCAGCGAGAAAAGGCGCCTTGCCATTGGAACCTTGGATGGGCGCTTTGTGACCGTCGTTTACACAATGCGGGACGAGGCAACCAGGGTTATTTCTTTTAGGAGGGCACGTCATGAAGAAAGAGACACATATCAAAAGCTATACGGCAGCCGAGCTTAAAACCAGGCGTAAGATCAGCGGCACCGATCTCAAGAAGGTTGATGCCATGACGGACGCCAAACTAAACCGGGCTATTGCCGAAGATGAAGACGAACGGGGCTTGCAACCCGACTGGACGCGGGCAAAGCTGGTTCTTTCGGAACCCAAGCAATCCGTGCACCTTCGCCTTGAACAGGAAATTATCGCTTTTTTTAAGGCGCGCGGCAAAGGGCATATATCCCGTATGCAGGCGGTTCTGAAGGCCTATGTAACCGCCCACAGATCGCGCTAAATGCTGACTGAACTCAAAAAACCAATGGGAGAGAACTTCCTTCCGCTCTATTTTTGAGATCACCATAGCTACGGTGCTGTATTTCTCTATAAAGCAGGAGAGAAAGTGCCGACACCGTCCGCACAATTTAATGACCGGGAATTAGAATATTTAGGGCAATAATTTGATTTAAACGAATAATTGCACTATAATAACAATTAGACAATGGAAACAAATAACATAATACATACGGGGATTGGCGTTGAGCTTATCCGTAGACTTGCTACTGAGGGGCACCGGATTTTTACCTCTCAGCAAGCCAGGGAATTCGCGCCTATCGTGGGAATATCTCCGGGCTATGTCACCCAGTCTCTTCACTATATGACCAGGGCCGGGTGGATTGTGCGCCTGCACAAGGGGCTCTATGCAATTTCATCTGCAGTACCCGGTGTTGCCCCTGCCCACGAATTCGAGATAGCCATGGCGCTCGTCGAGCCGGCAGCCATCAGCTACTGGTCGGCCTTGCATTATCATGGTCTGACAGAGCAGGTCCCTCACCGGGTATTTGTGCTCACCACCACGGAGACTTCGATTCCCCGCATCAGGGGTGAAAAGGCGAAGGATGTTCAAAAGGGATATATCGCCGCAGGGATCACATATCAATTCGTAAGGGTTAAGGCCGAACGTTTCTTCGGCGCAGAGAAGGTCTGGATTGACGAGGCCAGAGTTACGATAACCAACCCAGAAAGGACGCTCCTCGACGGTCTTGCCATGCCAGGATACTGCGGAGACTTTGCCGAAGTCCTCCATGCATTTGAAGTAAGGGGGGCCGCCCTCGATCTTGATCGGATTATAGAGTATGCCCTCAGGCTCGACGCTGCCGTTGCCAAGCGCCTGGGATGGGTGCTTGAGCAGCAGGGAGTCGAGACGCCGAAGCTTGAGCCTCTTGCCTCCCTCCCGATCAAGGGATATCGGATGCTGGACGCCTCCGGTCCGAGGAAAGGTCCTTATAATCATAGGTGGATGGTTCAGGAGAACCTTCCAGGGAAGATCGCGGAATGAGGCCACTCCGGATAAGACTTGAGGAGGCACGCAAACGCACAGGGCTTCCCTGGGAGATTCTCGAAAAGGATTATATTCTTATTCCTGCGCAAAAAGTGCTCTGTGCGAGGGGTGGCCTTCGAAAGTGCAGATGATTTTTTTCAGAAAACCATGCTCGCCTATGTCGAGACGACATGGGCGCAGTGGCTCGGCCCGCTGGTGCCCGATCTTCCGTCTTTCCAGACCGTAATGAGGGAACTCCGGCCTCTAATTGAGGAACTTGTGACAGGCTGAAAAAGGGGCATTGACACAAATAACGGCAGACTGATACTTTATCAAATGAACAGAAAAAAGATTCGATATGGAACCAAACTCCCCGTTGTCCTGACCCTGAAAGAACGTGATATTGTCAGGGACAAAACTTTCTGTGACCCTGATTTCGGCAAAGTTGGTGTTGTGGAAGGCGACAAGATAAAACTCATGATGTCGCTTGATGATATTGAAGAAGTGCAGGGTTTTGTGGCGGCAGAGGCAAACCACGCCAAAGATAAGAAACTACAGAAGGAATTGGACAAGATATTTAACAAGCTTGATAAGTTTCTTGAAAAGTATGATGATCAGGCGGATTTGGAATAACTTACTGGTGAACACCATTTGTGCAGGGATATTAGTTTTTTATTCAGGTATGGCGAAGTCCGCCAGTCCTAAAACCTGTTGTTCATATTTTTTTCATTGAAAAAACATTCTCCCGGTTTGGTGAAGCATCAGGAAGAAAACGAGGACTAATGAGAATAATCCACTGCACCCAAAAATTATTAAAAGAACTGTCAGTGCGGCTTACTGATGTTTCCACAATCCCTACCCCGGAAGGACTCCGAAACTGGTATGCAAACCTAATAAGATTGGACAGGAAGAAGTGCCTACTTTTTGTCAACGAGAAGAGTCTTTATTCATTCCTTATTCCCGGCATAATCAAGGCTAACCTGAAAGATTTCCATAATCTCTTTCTAAGCAATCTTATAATGAACCTGCAATATGAGGGCATCCCTGTAGCAATTATTGACCGCATAAAGGATGAATACAAAGAAATCGGCTTCGCAAAAACGGCCAGCAAGCATGTCTTGGGGGCGATGACTCAGCTTGCCTTTGAGTATGAAGTCCTGATAGAGATGAAGGAAGGATTAGGTAATATCAAAATTCTGGAGATGAACAAAGAAATCAACAGGACTATTCTGAAGGGAATAAAGTATTTGCATCCTATAGAGGCTTTGCGAGATGCGTTGGGTGAATCTGCATAGCCTTACCATGCTTGAAATCCTGTATATTGTCATCGATGTCGCGGCGGTTATCAGTTAATTAAAGGGATTGTACATTTATAACCTGTCCCATTCGCCACGTATGCGCTTAATTTCTTTCTTAAGATTCTTAATGCTAATGAGTCCCCGGAAGTTGGAGGGATTGAATTGTCTTTTCTTCCTGGGTACTATTTCGGATTGCTCTAAAATAGTTATGTCAACCCGCACGGTTTTTGCATTGAGCCTGTTTATATCAGTAACGTCAGGTATATAAAGTCCACCCTTTTTTACTATCGCCGTTGTTATCATCGTTCTCCTTTATTTACTTTTTTACCGGATGCTATCTCCCCTGAGCTGAATGTTGGGCTCGTTGAGCCTGCAGGGTATTCCTTTCCCAGGTCTTTCTTTCATAATACCACTCTCCTCAGAAGATTTCATAGACGCTAATTTGTTAAAATTTAAAGATAAAAATGGCCTCGTCACTGCCCCATAAATGGACATTTGCCCCTCGGTTTCGTCGCAATGCTTTTGGATGGCGCTCGCAGCCGGCATTGGCCCGTGTAAAAGAGGCCGTATCAGAGATAAAGAAAACAGTGCGTAAAAATCCGGTACTGGCTGCTGAAGGTGCTGTGCTGTTTCTTGAAAGGGTGTCCCCGGCGTTGGCCAATGTCGATAGTTCATCCGGTGCGATAGGAACGGCGGTGAACAACGCCATTGCGACACTTGTACCCATCATAGCCGGCGCCCAGGCAGATGATGCTGCGCGCGACAAGTGGTTAGAGAGGCTTTGGCACGCGGTCGAGGAAGATGATATTCCCTATGTCGAGCTGTTGCCCGAATATTGGGGAGAACTCTGTGCAACCCCTGAACGCGCCTCACATTGGGCGGATAAATTCATAGAACCGGTCCGCAGGGTATTGAACCCTTCTTCAGGCTATCACGGTTATTTCAAAGGTCTGACTGCCTGTTTCAGCTCACTTTTCAAGGCCGGACGGAATCAGGAAATAGTGGAGCTTCTCGCTCTCTCTTCCAAAAACTACTGGTTTGACAGAAAATGGGGTGTTAAGGCCCTGGCCGCTATGGGCAGGAAGGCAGAGGCGATCCGTTACGCAGAGGATTCCCGAGGAATCAACGAACCCTCATACCAAATAGCGGAAGTTTGCGAAGAAATCCTGCTCTCCAGCGGCATGGCTGATGAAGCATATACGCGGTATTCGATTGAGGCCAACCGGGGCACAACGTATCTGGCCACATTCCGCGCCATTGTAAAGAAATATCCGCAAAAGACTGAGAACGAAATTCTGAACGATCTTGTTGAAAGCACGCCCGGAGAAGAAGGTAAGTGGTTTGCCGCTGCGAAATCCGCCGGTCTATATGCCGAGGCAATCGAATTGGCAAACAAGACGCCCTGTGATCCGAGAACACTGACACGAGCGGCTAAAGAGGAGGCCGCGACGCATCCGGACTTTGCCATCGAGGCCGGGATTGCGGCGCTTAGATGGTTGTGTGATGGGTATGGATATAAAATTACTTCTGCGGATGTTGGGGATGCGTACCGTTTTACCATGGAAGCTGCCGCAAATGCCGGAAGCGCAAGAGAGACAGCCGGGCATATACGCAAACTGGTGGCATCTCATAACTCAGGGGATCGGTTCGTAGCTAAAGTGCTCGGCAGGGAGTTGGGGCTGGGAGGGTCTTAAAAGGAAGAAGATAGACCTGTATTGTTCAAATGTTAGCAAGTTTGACCCGCGCCTGTCATTTTAGAGCAGATCAGCGGCATTGTCGACCAGCAGATAATAGAGAATTCCAATACCGCAAATGCTGGGAATTGCCCTTGCATTCTGGCTCGTAATGGTTCTAGTGGAAAAAGAAAAGCTTATAGCCGACGTGGGGGGTACTTCGCCCCAGTGCTTTCCGTCAGACATCTCAAACAAAATGATGATAGAATATGACATCCCATATTTACATTAAAGGATAGGAATAGATGTTCATACCGAAGCCAAAAGAAGATAAAGAAACCTGCTTTATATGTGGGAGGAAAGCTGAAACTGTTGAGCATGTCATTCCCAAATGGTTACAACACAGATACAACCTTTGGGATGAGCATATTTTAATGCCGAACGGGACTACCATTCCATATCGCAGTTTAGTAGTGCCATCTTGTGCAAAGTGCAATTGTGCACACCATGAGTTTATGATACTATCTTCTGCTTCACAGGAGAGGGAAGTCCGCGCCCATTCCCATTGCGTCTTGTTGCAAAGCCGGCCTCACCTTCACTACGATATGCGCGCACCCAGCGCCTTACCGAATTAATGCTAATCCCGCATTCCTGCCGGATCACTTCAATAGGGACGCTCTCCTCAAGGAACTTCCTGACTACTTGAAGCTTAAAGTCCGCTCCGTAACGCCTGCTTCTCGCGGGAACCTTCTTCTTTGCACTGCCTCTTTGTAAACTCTTAACTTGTTCCATCAATGACACTCCTTTCGTTTTCTTAAACTTGGAGTGTCACCCTATTTCCTCAAATCCTTGGTATCATAAACTGGTCGTTAGCACAATGTTAGACATTTCAATAACTGATTGATTAAACTATTCAATTCATGGAGAGGTGCCGGAGCGGTTGAACGAATCATACCTTTTTAATAAATTAGAAAAAATCAACAATAAGCGTTTAATTAACCATTAAAACAACGTGTTAAAGTATAATCTTCGTTGCCTATAGATGCCCCTAAATACCTATAGATATGCTGAGCATTACTACAAAATTACTACAATCTTAAAATCTGACTGCTAAATTTTATGGGTATTCGGATTTTGAGGTTGTTTTTAGCTAAAGTACCCTTCATCGTATTTTCGCTTCAAGGTTGCTATGTCCAAGACCAATCTGCACCACTACTTGTCTTTATATCTCAAGTGAGATACAATATAATATAAAACATAAACGGAGGTTTTGAATGCCGAAAACAACAATGGTACATGCAAGGGTACAGTCGGATTTAAAAGCAGATACGGAAAAGATATTCAGGAAGTTGGGGCTTTCAACCACTGAGGCGATTGCTGTCTTTTTCAGCCAAGTGAGGCTTAGAAAAGGATTGCCTTTCGATGTTAAGATTCCTAATAAGACAACGTTAGAGACTTTCAGTAAGACAGATGCTGGACTGGAACTCAATGAGTATGAGAGCATGGCAAAGTTTAAAGAAAAGATGGGAGCCAAGTAGTGTTGAGGTTCATCACTACTAACCGCTTTGAGAAAGATTACAAGAAGATGCAGAAGCAGGGTAAAAATATCGATAATATTGACGACATAATGGAAAATCTCATCAAAGAAGAAAAGTTGCATGAACGACACCGGGATCATGTGCTTACGGATAGCCGGAATTATAAGAGACGGAGAGAATGCCATATTGAGCCTGATTGGTTGCTCATTTATAAAATTGACGATAAAGAGAAAATCATTTTCTTTGAGAGAACGGGCAGTCATTCTGAACTTTTTAAATAACGCGGCCGTAAATAGGTAGAAAGAAGGATAGTGTGTAAGATTAAGATAATCAGGGCTCCCAGAGAGTAAACTTCTTTCGGATTTCGACTTTGCTTTCCAGACTGTAATGCTGATAAGTCCACCGTTACCCAAGGATCCCCACCTCATTGCATAAACAACAGCCCTTTTTAATTCTGCGCCCATGCGATATAATATTGTTGATAGAGAAGAAAGGAGTGTCAAATGAAGATAGAAATCGAGAAGGAAGAAGACGGGCGCTGGATTGCCGAGGTTTCTGAACTATCCGGTGTCCTGATCTATGGAAGGACGCGAGAAGAGGCCATTGCCAAAGTTGAAGCTTTGGCATTACGCGTTATTGCAGATCGGCTTGATCATGGTGAAACCATCCCGGAACTCGATGAGCTTTTCGCACTGCCGGTATGAGTCAATGGCCGTCAACCAAGGCCCGAACCGTCCTTGCTGCACTTATTCGTATCGGATGGTCTATCAAACGAGATGCCGCCGGTTCCCACCGCGTCCTTTCACGGCCTGGATCTCCTGATTATGTTTTTGCCTTTCATGATGGGGAGGAAATCGGTCCGCGTATGATTGCCCGAATTGCAAAAAAAACAGGTATCAGGCCAGGTGATCTATAAAAAGAATATTATCCAGACAGTAAACCGATAGATCAAACCATATGGATGTGTCAACGAGAACCACTTCTCCCATCCCTCATCTTTTCGATATCGCCTTCCTATTTAAATTCAAATGGGAAGACAGATAAGTTTATGAACAGCGAATTGAATGCAGTTATAATGCCGGACGACAATGTCCAGCTTGAATGGTCGCCGTCTGAAGAACGGGTCCCCAAGAGCCGCCAGTTGTTGGAAAAGGAGATATTCAGGCGTTTCGGCACTGACAAGGAATCCTCATTCCTTTTCATAGGCTTCAGCGACAAATCCATACAGCTTTCCGATTCGATCACTTTCTGGCGCACATTTGCAGGAATGTTCGCCGAAAAGATAAGGATGACGCCTGACAGGGAGCAGATAAGGGAGCACATCACTGTTCCCCTCTCACCCGACGAAGCCCGCTCAGTTTTTGATAGCGCACCCCTCATGATCGGGGCTGAATATCTGAGCGCCGGCCTCCTTGAAAACATGTGGGACGGGCTTAACAGATGTTTTGCCGAGGGTGTCAGGCATTACAAAGGGACTGTCGAAGAGTTCATCAGATCTTACAGCCCGGATGTACATCTGATTGGGAGGGTCTATTTCCATCTGGTCGAGAACAAGAAAGACGATGCCCCCTTTGCTTTTCTGGCCACCTATTCGACAGGACTTAACGCCCAGGGCGCATCCAGGCATCTCCCTTTGAAATATGCCCTGGAAGAATTCGACAAGGACAATGAGAAACTCCTGGATTTGCTTTCGACAGTCCACCTCGCTGCGAAGGAAAGCAGATTCATCAGTGAACTGGTAGAATCAGGGGAAATCTTTCATCCCCTTTCAATTACAACACAAGAGGCATACACCTTCTTAAAAGAAGTCCCGATTTATGAAAACGCCGGGATACTTTGCAGGATCCCTAACTGGTGGAAGGGGCCTGCTCAGGGAGTAAGACTTCGCATAACCGCAGGCGATAAGCAGCCTTCACATGTCGGAATGGACGCCCTCCTTGATTTCAGACCCGAGTTCCTTTTGGGGGACACAGTCATCCCTGAAGAAGAAGCCCGGCAGCTGCTCCTGAAATCGGAAGGTCTCGCGTGGATCAAAAACAAATGGGTTGTGGTCGATCCTGAGAAACTGAAACAGACCATCGACGCATACGAGAAAGCGCGTGACATGATTGCAGCAGGTGAATTCAGCTTCAGAGACGCCATGCGCATGCAGTTGGATCCGAAGATTGCTTTGGGAGGTACGGACCATTCACAGGATATTGAACTGATAAATGGCAGATGGCTCGATACCGTGCTGAAGAAACTCCGGAACCCAGAGTCGATCGCCTTTACTCAGACAGGGAAGGCACTAAAGGCTGACCTCAGACCCTACCAGCAGAAGGGCGTGAACTGGCTTGGGTTCCTCCATTCTTTGAGGCTTGGGATATGCCTGGCTGATGACATGGGTCTAGGGAAGACCGTCCAGGTAATCGGCCTTCTTACTATCATCAAATCTCAGGGCCCGGCTTCGCCGAGTCTGCTGGTAGTACCTGCGTCCCTGCTTTCGAATTGGGAGAATGAACTGAACCGTTTTGCGCCAAGCTTGGTTTTTTGTATCGCGCATCCCTCCGCGCCTCCAGAAAGAAAGATAGAGCCGGAAAGCAGTGAGTCAATGAAGGGAATAGATCTTGTGATTACGACGTACTCCTTAGTGCAGAGATATGAGTGGCTTCATGGGCGTGAATGGCATTACATTATACTTGACGAAGCCCAGGCCATAAAGAACCCTGGCGCAAAGCAGACGCGGAGTATCAAGAGACTCAAGGCCCAAAACAGAATAGTCATGACAGGCACTCCGGTTGAAAACAGGCTGTCCGATCTTTGGTCCCTGTTCGACTTCATCAACCCCGGGCTGCTCGGGGGCGCCCAGGAATTCGGCAGATTCGCAAAGGGGCTTCATCAATCGCCCGAAGGTTACGCAAGACTGAGGCGGATTATCAGCCCCTATATCCTGAGACGCCTGAAAACGGACAAGTCGGTTATTTCAGACCTGCCTGAAAAAGTAGAAATGAAGACATACGCATCTTTGAGCAAGAAACAACTGCTACTCTATAAAGAGATGGTCCGCGAACTCAGGGAAACAATTAAAAGGGCAGAGGGCATTCAACGAAAGGGCCTCGTCCTCTCCTCCCTCATGAAGTTCAAACAGCTCTGCAACCACCCTGACCAGTACCTTGGAACCGGCGGATACGATGAAGAGGAAAGCGGCAAGTTCAGGCGTCTCAGAGAGATCTGCGAAACCATTCTTGAAAAGAGGGAAAAGGTCCTGGTCTTCACTCAGTTCAGGGAAATAACCGAACCACTCAAGTCGTTCCTTGACAGCGTGTTTGGAAGGGAAGGCCTCCTCCTGCACGGCGGCACCGCCGTGGCGAAGAGAAAGGGACTGATCGATAAATTTCAGAGCGCCTCTTATGTCCCTTTTATCGTACTCTCATTAAAGGCGGGGGGAGTGGGCCTGAACCTTACGGCGGCCAACCATGTTATACACTTCGACCGCTGGTGGAACCCGGCGGTCGAGAACCAGGCGACGGACCGGGCCTTCAGGATAGGCCAGAAAAAAGGCGTTGTCGTCCACAAATTCCTCACAGAGGGGACAATTGAAGAAAAGATCGACAAGATGATAGACGGCAAGTTAAAACTGGCCCAGGAAGTGATTCAATCAGGAGGAGAAGACTGGATAACGGAGATGAATAATGATGAGCTGATCGAACTCTTTTCCCTGTCTGTGTAAACTGTGATAAAATAGCGCTGTTTATTTCTTTGCGCACTTTGCGACCGAGATAAATGTGAGTAGTTACCATTTGTGAGGAGCATAACAATGTCTTATTGGGATTACCCCCGATATGTATCCGTAGCTGAGAAAAGGGAAAAGGCGGCGAATAAACTTAAGCAGTTGTCAAAGAAGAACCCGGACCTGAAGCCGGTGATTCTGCAAGGCTCGGCGATAGCCAGCACCTGGTGGGGCAAGGCCTGGAACCTCAATCTTGAGAGATACGCCGATTACCATAACCGCATAGGCAGGGGACGGAGCTACGTCCGCCACGGCGCTGTCCTTGACCTCCAGATCGACCCCGGAGAGGCCAGGGCCTTTGTCCAGGGATCACGGTCAAGCCCGTATTCAGTGGTCATCAGCATAAAAACTCTGAAGAAAGATATTTGGCAAACGATCCTCGACCAATGCCAGGGCATGCTCGAATCCCTGCAGGAACTCCTCAACGGGAGCTTTCCCAAGTCGATAGGGGAGATTTTTACGCATGCGGATTCAGGTTTGTTCCCATCGCCGAAAGAGATTAAATTCCGTTGCTCCTGCCCGGACTGGGCCGGTATGTGCAAGCACGTTGCGGCCACTTTTTACGGCATCGGGGCCCGGCTCGATGAGAGCCCTGAGTTGTTTTTCAGGATGCGGAATGTGGAAATGGGCGACCTCATAGGGCAGGCCATCACAGACCATAAGCAAAAACTGCTGGCCAGAGCGTCCAAGAAGAGCTCCAGGATTATTGAGGAAACTGATTTGTCCCGCACATTCGGCATCGAACTGGAACATGATTTAGGGAGTGTTTCTTCGGTCTCATCGGAGGGCACTGTTCCGGTTTCGCCTCGAAAGAGCAAGAAGACCGCATCCAGGGCTAAAGACGAATCACCGGCAAAAGGCCTTTCGCTCAAGAAAAGCTCGAAGAAAACAAAGAAGTCGCCCGCCAAGAAGACGGCCACGACAAAAAAGAAAGCAAAAAAGCCGGATAAGGGAAAAAAGATGGTGCATTCTTTGGTGAAGAAGACATGACCGGGATAATTTTTCAGGCTCCTTTTACACCGATGGATTACTTATGATGAGAATCAAAGAAGACAAGACTATAGAAGACCGGATTTCTACGGAAATTGTCGTAGACGCTTATAATGAAGCAGAACGTGCGATGGCATGGTATTACTACCTCGACGACAAATTAGGATTTCCTTTTGAGGCCAAGTGTATTGCGACAAGAGCAACATCGCCACTTGTGATCGCAGAGAAAGTTGAAGTAAAGAAGATGGCCTCGGAAGCGGAGTGCCAGCATGCGATACTTGTCATGATCAGTTGGCAAAGGCGCTCTTTGGCAGTCCACTTGGATCAGTTGAAACCATCTAGTGCAAATAATGAAACCCTGCAAGCTGTCGCAGACTGGCAATACTGGGTGAAAAGAGGATATGAATTCTGAGCGGAATCATCAGTAACACTGAAATTGAAAGCGCAGCTAATATACGCATTGTTGTCTTTAAACCACCTGTTTCTGAGACGCGTAAATCGCGGCAGGCGAAGTGCCTAAAAACAAGGCTTTCCGGAAGTCATTTTTGAGAGGTTTTTTGAGACAGTCTGTGGGTCTTAAAAATAGACTGTGTTAGAAAATCGAACCTGTCTTTTCTGCGCCCGGAAGTAATTTTGTTTTTTCGAATATATTTTTTTCGGGTTATACTCCGCATAATCAGGAAATCGGATCAGACTTTAATTTTGTCCCGTACCCGAGACCAAATCGCACCGTCCGAAAAAATTTGATGCACCTGATACTACGCACTTTCACAAATCTGCAAAACGCAAAGAGTTTGTCCCGAAACATGCGTGTCAACGATGAAGCATGGCAGGTCGTAATTTGTGGACCTCAACATTGATTGAAATAGCCGACGATGTTAGTTTCTTTTTAAAATTTTCGTGAGAAAGCTCAGCATGGGAAAACCCAGTTATGTCCCGAATTGGGCACAGCAATGGGCCCCGTATGAAGCAGTTTTACAATTTGGGTTCCACCCTGCCAAAGTGTCACTGTAGACATTCCGCCACAGTAATAATTACCGTTTCTAACCCTCGCCCCACGGCTTCTATTGAATCTGCGGTGTACATGCCCGACTCCTCCTTTGGAACTGAGCTACAAGTTTTCTAATAATTCTCATTTCACGAAACAGAGGTTTTTTATGAGGGTTTATTCTGTTCACAATAGAAGCGTTTTGCGATCGGTTTCATCATTCAATATTTCTTCACAATACAATACAAAACAGCTATAATTAATATTAAATAATCCTGCAGGATTTAATTCATCATCAAAACAAAGTGGATTATTTATCGCAAAAGGAGCGCATGAAAGCACCGGAAGACCTGACCAAAGAGCAGCTCATAACAGACCTGACAGCGTTACGTGAGCGAATCGGTGAGCTGGAACAATCACAAGAGGACACGCGGAAATTCCAGGATGAACTTATACATACAAAGGCCATGTTCGAGGGTCTTTTCGAATTGGCCCCTGATGCCATCATAGTTGTTAGCCGCAGCGGCGACATTGTTCGGGCCAATAAACAGGCTGAGAACTTGTTCGGCTATTCGAGGAATGAATTATTTAATGTGCATCATGAAATCTTACTTCCGGAACGCCTAAGGGACGAGCATATGGAACACCGACGGGTTTATATGTCTGACCCCTATATCCGTCCTATGGGAACGGGGCTTGAACTTTACGGCAGAAGGAAGGATGGAAGCGAATTTTCGGTAGATATCGCTTTGGGACCGCTGAGAGCCGAGGACGATATGGTCGTTATAGCCGTTATCCGCGATATTTCCGAGCGCAAGAGAGCGGATGATATGATGAAGAAACGCACTACCGACTTGATTGATGCACTGAAAGAGCTTGATGCCTTCAGCTATTCGGTTGCACACGACCTTCGTGCACCGGTGCGCCAGATGCACAGCTTTGTGGAACTGCTGAAAACAAGAGTAGGCGGCCTGCCTGATGAGAAAATTCACCAATATGCGGATGCGATAGCTGCGGCCTCAATAAAGATGGGGATACTTATTGATGATCTGCTCGCTTTTTCGCGTTTGGGACGCACAGAGATAAAAAAGAGAAAAGTTGGATTTAGTGCCCTGGTTAAAGAAGTTATCCAGGAGATGCAGGATGAAGTTAAGGGACGAGACATTAAATGGGAAATCTATGAATTGCCTGAGGTAGACGGCGACCGTACGCTGCTGCGGCTCGTGTTTGTCAATCTGATATCTAACGCAGTTAAATTCACAAATACTCGCCCCCAGGCTGAAATCAAGATCGGGTGCAAAGATGAGGTCGACAAATTCATCTGTTCAGTTAAAGACAACGGCGTGGGATTCGACATGAAATACGTGGACAAGCTCTTTGGAGTATTCCAGCGGCTACATCCACAGGCCGAATTTGAAGGCACAGGCATCGGGCTTGCCAACGTACGGCGCATCATAGCCCGCCATGGCGGGAAGATCTGGGCCGAGGGTTCTAAGGGACAGGGCGCAACATTCCACTTTACTCTTCCCAAGACAAAGGAGACATAAGCATGCCGGAAACAAACCGTATTTTAGTGGTAGAAGATAGTTCTGCCGAGGTGGAACTAATTACTCTGGGTCTAGCCGGAGCCGGTCTCGCCAATGCCGTTGATGTTGTCGCTAAGCATTGAACTCTCCAAAGAGAGAGACGGCATAAGCGCCGTCCCATATTTATATCTCAAACCCGTCGCTACCCAGCTTTGGGTAATAAGCATTTCTCAACCATCGGCGGTTCAGATACCACCGTCCAGTAAAGCCCGGCTTTTTTTATAACTTCAAAAAGCTCTTTTGCTTTAAAAGGTTTTACAATGTAACTATTCGCCCCGTAGACGTAAGTTTCAACAATATCCCGTTCAAAGTCGGAACCGGTAAACATAACCACCGGAATACAATTGATTTTTTCAGTAGTCTTTAACCTTCTCAGAACTTCACGCCCGTCCGCCCCAGGGATTTTAATGTCAAGGAATATAACCGCAGGATAGCCACCCGTTCTATTAGCAAACTTTCCACGCTTTAGCAGATAGTCAAAAGCTTCATCTCCGCTATGCACGACATCATAAGCATTAGCGAGCCCAGCTTCCATAAGCCCCAAGGTAGTCAGTTCGATCTCGTTCTCATCACTTGCTATGAGCAAAATACGCTCTTTGTCTGCCATGGTTATCATCTCCTCTCTTGGTTTAAGTATAAATCCTAATTCCGGACAAAGCAAGTCTTGTTTAATGCAGTATTTAATATTCTAGACTATGTGAAGATCACAGGAAATGAGGTGTACTTTGAAAACTTGCTTCTCAAGGTCACTTGACAGAACATATTGATTTTCAAAAGAATATCTCACGCGTGGTAGAAAAACGACAGTGAGGACTACCGGAAGCTATACTTGCGCCGGGCGGACTTTTCCTGAAAACGCGCGTTTTATCCCGAAACATGTCCCAAAAGGACTCGACAACGATGTCGGATAAATTTTTCCGTAACTAAGAATGTTTTAACTACATGGGTACGGAAACTTTCACCAGTGTATCAAGCGCTAATTCGGCAACCAGCGATGCAGGATAGACTCTAAATCTTTGCTGAACCTATCCAAAGACAAAGGCTTCTGAAGATAATCGCTGGCACCGGTAGCAATTGCGTCTACCCTGTCCGATTCGAGTGATGAAGACGTGACCACCACAACAGGGAGTTCTCTAAGACGATTGTCTGCACGTATTTCACGGAGCACTTCGATGCCGCCCATGCACGGCATCTTCATATCGAGCAATATTAGGGCCGGCAACCCATGTCTAGTCCTGAGCATTGCAAGCGCAGACTGGCCGTCGGGAGCGGAGCGAACACTTATTCCCCGCCCTGTCGCCTCAAGCGCTAGTGATCTTCCCCCGATATTTCGGACATCCCAGTTAAGTTAGGCTACTAAGGCCATCAGCTCAAAGGACACCGGCGAACGGTTTCCCAACGCTGAATGCTTCCTCCTCCGATTATAGACCATTTCGATCCATACAAAAATACTCTGCCGCGCCTCTGCCCGTGTTTCATACCTATAATCATAAACATGCTCTGTCTTTAGCGTATGGAAAAAGCTCTCGGCCACGCTATTGTCATAACAATTGCCCTTCCGGCTCATGCTCTGGATAAAGCCATTGGCCTTTAATACAGTCCTGAAGTCGTCAGAAGCGTACTGAATACCTCTGTCAGAATGAAATTTACAGCATGGATCTGGATTACGACGCCCTATCGCCTGTCTCAACGCCTCTACAACAAAGTCTGATTTCAAACGATCACTCATGGCCCATCCCACCACCTGCCGGGAATAAAGATCCAGTATTACTGCCAGGTATAGCCAACCTTCCATGGTCCATACATAAGTTATATCACCGACCCATTTTGTATCGGGTCTCTCCGCCACAAAGTTTTGCTCCAGAAGATTCTCCGCAACCGGCAGATTATGCCTGGAGTTCGTCGTAGCCTTGAACTTTTTCTTTGCTTTGCCGACTATCCTGTTAGCCTTCATAAGCCGAGCTATGCGGTTTTATCCGCACATTGTCCCTGCCTCTCGCAGATCGTCCGTTATTCGCGGACTCCCATAGGCCCTGCCACTGTTCTTGTGCGATTCTCTTATTCCCGTGAGTATCTTCTCGTTTTCCTTCTGCCTTTTGCTCTGAGGCTGTTTCTTCCACCTGTAATATCCGCTCCTTGATGCCCTTATTACCCGGCACATCTTCTGCACCCCATGTGCGGAGCTATGCTGGTCCATAAACCAGTATTTCATTTGGGGTGTTTTGAGAAGATGGCCAACGCTTTTTTTAGGATTTCTTTATCCTCTTTCAGACTGGCGTTCTCTCTCTGCAGTCTCCGCAGCTCCTCGTCCTGGGTCTTCTGATGCCCCTTGCCAGGAAAACTGCCAGCAGGATCTTCTTCGTGTTGTCGTTTCCATGTGCGTAACAGATTCTCATGTATCCCAAGACTCCGGGCTACATCAACTACTGTCCTGCTGCCCTCTGTTACAAGCTTGACTGCTTCTTCCTTGAACTGCTTATCGTACTTCCTTCTTCCACCACGTTCCTGCATTTGACACCTCCAAGGTTATATTGTACCTAACCTTTCGGGGTGTCCGCTAAACCGGGGGAACTTCAGTCCACGGTTTGGAGGTGGAACAGACTTTGAAAATATTGGCTCTTATAATGACACAGGAACGAATATTGAAATGATTTTCCAACCGTATATATTCGAGAAATATTTCAAAAGGACACTTATTGAAGACAGGGCCGATCACTGGGGGAATTTGGCCATTGAGATGGCACGAGGTACTGCATATACAGGAAACACCTCGCCACTATGGTATGACTCAACTGCCCTTTGGGATTTATTGGATCGTGCCGGGAAAAAGTCAAAAGCGTTTGTTGCAGATATTCTAAAGATTATTTTTGGACAAGACATTGTTGAGGAAGTTATATCTCCTGATAATAGATTTTGTAAATGCAACGTGAAAATGATAGAAACTGAGCAGCAGGTTGCTGAGATTCTGGAACTGCTTCAATCGTCATCAACAAAGTCTATCGACGGGGAATCGTTAGGGTGTGTTGGTGAGTTAGATGGATTTGAGTTTTATAAGACCATGGCCAGCACCTATCAAGCTGGGACGTCAGCTTTGGTTAAGGCCGAAGTCCCTTATTTCATTGAGGCTTGGGGTAAGAGATCTAAATACAGCGATATTGTTTTTTTTGTAAATAAAAGCCCTGTCCCGAAACGTTTTTCTTGCTATTACGATGATGACAAAATCAAGATTGTAGAAAACTTTCTTTATGATGATGGATATCGCTTGGCAATGCCGTTGGACCTGAGAGTTAACATAATGGCTCCTTACGTACCGAAGCACTCCCAGGCAAAAGAGCCCGATTTTTCCTTCTTCGCCGCCGCTATCAAGCAGGTTTTGCAGGGTGTATTTGACTTGGCAAATAAACAATTTAAAAGAGAAAGAAAGGAGGAGTTTGAAAGGACTGCAGTAAGGAACGACATTTTGCTAGAAGTCATTCCCGCAACGCCCCTCAGTCCCGTGATAGATATCAAAGCGGAGGCAGAGCGCCTTGGAATTACAAAAAAAAGCTTGTTGGTACTTGCACCAAGTAACGACCCTTTTAATTCAGGATCGGAAACCAATTTAAAGGATGCCGCGTGGTTTTCCCAAATCATTAGTCAGCTTGGATATGGGCCTGCAAATCAGGCACATCTGAGAAGGGTACACTATAAGATTGCTTCTTTGGCAAACATAGCAAGAAAAGATGGCACACGCTACATAAACACTTTGGAATGTTGGGAGTATCTTCTCCGGGCATCCAAGCATGCGCGTACTCTTGGTTTTGTTGATATGGACACAATTATTGATATGCGCAGTCCGGAACCTTTTGACTATAGCACTGTATTCACGCCGGACGAAATTAGAATAAATTTTGGCCCAGTTGAATGGCAGTGTCCTGTGATCTCCCTGCTTGATGAGGGAGTGGAATTTTCGTTTCCATCGTTTAACCTGGCAGGCTATCAATACAGTAATGCAGCGCAACCCTTCCACATTGAAGTGTGGAATGAAAAATCAACGATGAATGATCTTATACTGCCGCTTTGCAAGAAGTATTCTCTTCGTTATTGTCAAGGCATCGGATATTCCAGCATAACGAGCGCCTGGGAACTGATCAAAAAGGTTAAAGAAATCAACAAGCCTACAATTGTTCTGTACATTAGTGACTTTGATCCGGCTGGAGTTGGCATGCCCATAGCAGCAGCGAGAGAAATTGAATTTTTTCGGACACGGGAGAACATCGTCCCGCCTATCAGGCTTACTCCCATCATGCTGCTAAAAACACAGATCGACACATACAACCTTCCGATAACTCCTCTGGAGACAAAGCATTCTGCTGCTGACAACTTTGCTGCCGTTCATGGAAATGGTTCAGTTGAGTTGGACGCTTTGGAAGCATTACACCCCGGAGTTTTTAGCAGAATTATTGAAGAAAATATACTTAAATATTATGATGAGGACTTAAAGCATGAATTTGAGAGTGCTGAAAAAGATGCTCACACACTCGTTGATAAATACAGCGATCATCTGATTGCATCAATTGGCAAGGAAGTTGGTTATATACAGGAAAAGGTGAACAGAATTGCGGCGGCCTTCAACGCGGAACTGAAAAAGCTTCAGAAAAAGATGGAAGCGGAATTGGTACCTTATCAGGAAGAATTAACGAAATATCAGGAGCGAATAGCTGAACATATAGCAACGAGTAGTGATATCGAACTTCCCGCATCACCTCATGCTCAAGAACCTGAAATTACAGAAGAGATTCTCTTTGACTCATCCCGAGATTACTTTGCACAATTGAATTTCTATAGCAGATTCAAGTTCGGCAAAGATTGGGAAGGCATTCCTCTCAAAAAAAGAGGTAGGAGAAAATAATATCGGGCGAGCATTAATCTGGTGGGAAGTGACCGTAAAGACACTTCTTATCAACAAAACGGCTCGTACTGACCCAGGTTGCGTAAACCGCTCTTCGATCGACGATCAAACTACGTTTTTAGAGTGTTGGAATATTCTGGGGTTATTTCTTCCACTTTTTCAGCTGGACTGCCCTCACTCAGGCTGCTCCGTATCCATTCATTTAAGTCCCTCAACACCGGCTTATCGTGACGCGTCTTTTACCAAGAAATTTCCCCAGGCCTGTTTGCAAAGTTGTAACAAAATCATTCTGAAACGAATTAGTCCTCATAAGAATTTCAGAAATCCAGTCCTCAATAAATGCTTTATCAAGCCGATAATATCGCCAGGGTTAAATTTAAAATTTTCCATTTATTGCTTATTCACTGTTTTCAAAGTCATTCTCACACGTGTAGGATTCTTATCATCAATTTTTTACCATATCGATTTGGCTATAATTAACCCGCATCTTTCCAATTAACTTTCTATTCTATTCCTCGACAGAAAGTTCCTATAATTTAACGCTTGCGCATCATATCGTACCTCTGGCGCACTGGTGCATATGCCGACTGCTCTCCGCAGAATCCCTACAGGTACGGAAGAAACGACCATGAAACCTTACATTTCGACTTAAAATTAATATACATATATGGATAGATTGCTGAATGCAGATCAGGAGCGCCTCAATTTAATGATGGGTACGATCCGTCAGTGGACCTCACGGGATAAAATTCCTCCATCTCTACCAATAAATATATACATGTCGGGATTGACAAAAAAAACAACAAGATTACTAACACCGGAAGAGGTTTGCGATATACTTTCCATATCCATACATACACTACGTCACTGGACGGCGTCTGGGAAACTGAAATGTATCAAGCTTTCACGTCGTGCTGTCCGATATCGAGAATCGGAAATAAATAGATACATCGAATCATGTGCCGCCGGAAAGAAGGAGAAACAACAAAAGAAAGATAGAGCATACCCAAGACGGAAGTCTACACGTCACATTTCAATGACCCTTGCCGACAAGATTTACGAAAACGCCATCAAAAATGTTAAATAAGACTGTGTGCGTCAGGTGCTTCACAGTCACCTGCCTTTTATGAATAAATCATATTAAACAAGGTAAATGTTAGCCGTTGTGAGTTATAATATCAGCGTCTTCTTTTATTTTTTTGATTTGGAGATAGCGCCATGGGATTATACAAAAAGAAGGGCAGTCCATACTGGTGGGCGTGTTATACTGTAAATGGCCATAAGCAGAACAAATCAACAAAAACGACAAACAAAAGAGTCGCAAAAAAAGATATCTGCGAATCGTCAATGATGCCACCGATAGCATCTTTGCCGATAACGTGGCGAAGTTTTACACTTTCAATGACATGATGGAACGATACATTTCTGACCATAGCAAGACAAGCGTTGCATCATCAACGCTTGAGAATCATGAGAGATACGCCAATAATTTGAAGCGGATTTTTGACGGCGTAACTCTGGATGAAATAGACATCCAGAAAGTGGGGGACTACCGTTCCATGCGTATTGCTGATGGGCTTGGGATACCGACACTCGGGCATGAAATAACCTTTTTGAACGCCATGTTAAACGCTGCTAGAAATGAGTTTGGCTGGTTAAAATCGAACCCACTTGATAACGTTAAAAAAAGCATTAATAAAAACAACAAGAAAGTAATTACACGCTGGCTATTGGATGATGAAGAAGAAGAACTGTTCAAGGCTTTCAAGGAATATCCTGATAAGGTTTGGCTTAAAAATATGTTAATCTTTGCCCTACATACGGGGATGAGACAGGGAGAATTACGGGGATTGCAGTGGAAGGATATAAATGTCAGAGGGGCCACAGCACATCTTGATACAACAAAAAACCGGAACCCGAGAACAGTTCCGCTGAACAATACAGCGATGAAATTGTTGGTAGGTATGCACACTAAGAAATCTAAATCCGGCGATTATATCTTTCATCAAGGAGATAAAGCTGAATTAACAAAAAGAACTGTGCAACGGCAGTTCGCCACAGTCGTCAAGAAGGCGGAAATAAAGGAGTTTCGCTTTCATGATTTACGTCATACAGCGGCGACATGGATGGTTCAGAATGGCGTGGATTTATATCGCGTTAGCAAAATTTTGGGCCACAAAAGTATAAAGGAAACGGAAAGGTATGCCCATCACTGCACTGAGAGCATCCGAGATGGTGTAATGGCGCTTGATAATAGGCAAAAACAAGGCTTCTCAAGTGTCATATCTTTTCCGGACAGGGCAAAAAAGGATAGAGGTATCAAGAAGAATGCAGTAAAAAAGGTGCAACCTATTACTACAAAATTACTACAAAAGTAAGTTTAAGTATTGCAAGTTGTTGTTTATTAAGCAGTAAAAATGGAGAGGTGCCGGAGCGGTTGAACGGGGCGGTCTCGAAAACCGTTGTGGGATCATATCTCACCCAGGGTTCGAATCCCTGCCTCTCCGCCAGTTTTTGAATTGCGAGGCTTCCCCTTAGCAAGCAGGGTCAGGGTTTACACAGGGTTACATATTGTAAAGCTCTTTTGCGGAAAGCACTGTAATACCGCCATCCTTCAGGGCCTTGACAGCGGCATCAGCGTTCTCGGTGCGTATTACAACCACTGCCTTCTGGGCCTTTTTCTCGACAAATGCATAAAGGTATTCGACATTGATCTGAGCATCATTCAATACCTTCAGCGCCTCGGAAAGTCCGCCCGGCCGGTCGGATACACCGATAGCGATCACATTATTTTCTTTCACTGTGAAACCGCTCTTCTCAAGGGCCTTCTTTGCCTTGTCCGGCTCAGGTACTATCAGACGTAATATGCCGAATTCAGATGTATCGGCAATTGAGAGAGCCCGTATATTTATCTTTGCCTCTGCCATCGTATTAATGGCTTCATATAACCTGCCCTTTTTGTTCTCCAGGAAGATTGAGATCTGTTTAACTTTCATATGGCGCTCCTTTAAATCAAAAATAAAAAACAATCTCACGCAAAGCCGCAAAGAACGCAAAGCAAATCAACTGATGTCTTTTTTTATAAGTCTTTGTCACTCTTTGCGCCTTTGCGTGAAAATTGGCTGTGGTTTCATTCTTTTATCCTCTTTTTCATAAAGCTTTTGACATTCCCATTATAATAATAATGAGGACTTTTTACGGAACCTCATAGTTGACGTTTGTCGATAACGCGCTTGGCCTTGCCCTCGCTGCGCGGTAGGGTCTTCGGTTCCACCAGTGTGACTTTGACCCTTATCCCTACCGATCTCTCTATGTGCTTTTCCAGGTTTTTCTTCAGATCTTCAAGGCGCCTCACTTCGTCGGAGAAAACCTTCCTGGACATCTCGACCTGAACTTCGATCTCATCGAGCTGCTGAGGCCGGGTGACTATTATCTGGTAATGGGGCTCAATGCCTTTAATTTCGAGCAGGGCCTTTTCTATCTGGTAAGGGAATACCATCACGCCCCTGATCTTAAGCATGTCGTCGGTGCGGCCTTTTATACGTTCCATTCTTATCAGCGTTCTGCCGCACTTGCACTCTTCCCTCCTGAGAGCAGTGACGTCGCGCGTTCTGAAGCGGAGCATCGGCGTGGCCTCGCGGGTCAGGGTAGTGAGGACAAGTTCGCCCTGTTCTCCTTCCGGCAGCGGTTCAAGCGTTTCGGGCGATATGACCTCAGCATAAAAATGGTCTTCAAATATATGGAGTCCTGTTTTTTCCGGGCACTCGTGCGCCACACCCGGTCCTATTATTTCTGTCAGGCCATAAATGTTCAGCGCCAGGATATTGAATCTCTTTTCTATCTGCTCACGGATTTTTTCGCTCCACATCTCCGCGCCGAAACATCCGCTTTTTAACTTTATTTTTTTTGTGATTATCCCCTCTTCTTCGGCGACCTCCGCCAGGTACAATGCATATGATGGTGTGCAGGTTATGACAGTGGTGCTGAAGTCCTGCATTATCTCAAGCTGTCTTTTCGTATTTCCGGCGGATATCGGAACCACGGTGGCCCCTATCCTTTGAGCGCCGTAATGAACGCCCATGCCTCCGGTAAACATCCCGTACCCATAACAGTTCTGTATTATATCTTCCTCGGTCGCTTCCGCCATTGTCAGGCAGCGCGCCATGACTTCGCTCCAGAGGTCTATGTCACTGCGCGTATATCCGGCTACCACAGGTTTCCCGGTAGTTCCCGAGGATGTGTGCACCTCGACGATTTCGCTGCGGGGGACTGCAAACATACCGAAAGGATAACACTCCCGGAGGTCTGCTTTTGTGGTGAAAGGTATCCTGGTTATATCTTGAAGCGTCCTGATGTCCTTTGGGCCCAGTTTTGCTTCGGTGAATTTCTTTTTGAAAAAGGGGACATTGTCATAAGCCCTCTTAACAGCCTTTCTTAATCTCTCAAGCTGCAGTCTCTCTCTCTCCCTGACGGGCATACACTCAGCATGTTTGTCCCAAATCATTTTAGTTGCCCCCCCTGTAAAATTTCAGGCCGGTGTTTTCAAAAAGCTTTTTCGCATTATCTATATCCTTGACCTCAACCAGCAGATAGGCCCTCTTTCTCGATTCCGCAACGTATACTGATGCATTTTCGATGTTGATATTCTTTTCGGCAAGGATACGAACTACTTCATGCAACCCTCCGGGCTGGTCATCCATTTCGATGGCAAGCACTTCGGTAAGAGAAACCGTAAACCCGTCCTTCTTCAGTACCTCAAGAGCGAGCTCAGGCTTGTCGACCATGAACTTTATGATTCCAAATCCGTTTGTGCTGGTAATTGATATGGCAAGAATATTAATATTTGAATCAGAGAGGACTTTAGTCACTTTTTCCATCTTCCCGAGCTTGTTCTCTGCAAATATTGAAATCTGCATTACCTTATCCATGGCCGCTCCCGTCAAAAAAGAATTTTTACAAGGTCCTGTTATCTATGACTCTTGTTGCTTTACCCTCGCTGACCGGCAGGGTGCCGGGCTCCAAAAGCTCCACTTTAGGTTTCACGAGGACCGCAGCCCTTATCTTGTCCGTTATCGTTCTTTTCAATTCCACAAGGTGTTCAATATTGCCGTCAAACAACTCTCTTGATATCTCGACTCTTATGCCCATTTCGTCAAAAGATTCTATCACTATCTGGTAATTTTCGGCAACGCCCCTGACGCTCATCAGCACCTGCTCTATCTGCTGAGGGAATATGTTGACGCCCCTTACGATAAACATGTCGTCGGACCTGCCGATTATGCGGGATATTCTGCGATGGGTCCTGCCGCATTTGCATTTGCCAGGCACAACGCTTGTGAGATCTCTCGTGCGGTAGCGGAGTATGGGCATTGCATCACGCTGCAAGGTAGTGAAGACTATCTCCCCATCTTCACCTTCAGGGACTGCTTCTCCTGTGTCCGGGTTTATTATTTCCATCAGGAACATATCTTCCCATATGTGCATCCCGTGCTTTTCGGCGCATTCAAAACCGACGCCCGGCCCGTTCATTTCCGTCAGGCCATATGAGTTGTATACGTCTATGCCGAAGAAATCCTCAAGTTTCCGTCGGGTCTCTTCAGAGTAGGACTCCGCGCCCAGATAAGCCCTCTTAAGCTTCAGCCCCTCCCTGGGGTCGATCCCTCTCTCCTGCAGGACCGCTCCGAGATAAAGCGCATAACTCGGCGTGATATGAATAGCTGTTGTACCGAAATCCTGCATCAGCGAGATCTGCCTGTCCGTATTCCCCGGTCCCGCGGGAATTACAAGAACGCCCAACTTCTCCGCGCCATAATGCATGACTAGGGCCCCTGTAAAAAGGCCGTAGGTCATCATGTTCTGCAGTATATCGCCTCGCGTCGTTCCTGTCATTACAAGGCACCTGGCGATGAGTTGGGCTGAATTATTTATGTCCCTGGCCGAAAAAAATAAAGCCTTTGGCTTACCGGTCGTGCCGCTTGAGGTATGAAGCCTCACAGCATTGTCCCTGGGTACTGCAAGCATTCCGTAAGGATAATTGCCTCTAAGGTCGTCCCTGGTGGTAAATGGAAGTTTCGTGACATCCTTCAGCGTTTTAATGTCCGAAGGTTTGACTCCGAATTCATCTAATTTATCTTTGTAAAAGGGAACTGTTCTATAAACATCCCGAACTGTCTTCCGGAGCTTCTGAAGCTGAAAGGACTCCAGGGCCCTCGGTCCGATCGTTTCAACCTGTTTTTGCCAGAACATGTTCTATTCCTTTTTCATCTCCCTGCCTGTCAAGAATGCCTTTATGTTTATTTCTATTGTTTTCGCCGGTACCGACTCTTCTATTGTTTTCTGCCAATCCTCCATAGAAAAGGGAAGATATCGTGAGAGCGCCCCGACAAGAATAATGTTTTCGATCTTGAGGTTGCCCAATTCTTTAGCTGTCCCGAGCGCGTTGACGGGGTCAACCCGGAATCCCAGCAATTCCAGCTTTTGTTTGACGTTTTCCGGGTACCGGGAGTTTTCAGGGATTATGACAGAGGGCATCACCTGCTTGCTGTTAAGTATCACCTGTGCAGAAGGCTTCAGAAAATAAGTATATCTGAGACCTTCGAGTTCTTCGAGGGCGACCATAAAATCGGCCTTGCCCGCCGGTATCAGAGGTGAATAGACCTCCTCGCCGAAACGTACATGGCTGACCACGCTGCCACCTCTCTGGGCCATCCCGTGAAGCTCGCTTTCTTTAACCATGAAGCCGGCTGTGAATGCACACTTCGCAAGGATTTTACTCGCCAGAACAATCCCCTGTCCGCCGACTCCTGCTAATAATATACTAGTGACATTCATGACTTTCCTTTAGGGTCTAAAATAACAAAAAATGTTATCACACATTCAGGAATTACTGCAACCTGCATAAAGGCGGCTCACGCGTTGCATCACGCAATAATCTATTCCAAATGGGTATTCGTTGCATAACGTAAAATATATTCGAAAATATTCGCCTTTCAGCATTCAATATTGTACCGGCAAGAGCAGGCAGGACACAGTGCCTCGGCTAAATCGAGCAAGGCATCCAGCCTCGCTCGAAGGCGACGCCAGCCCGTTCAGGCATCCATGGCGTCTCAGGCTGCCGACGCCCGCTACGGCACCATGTCCCGCCTGCTCTTGCCTCAAATTGCAGATTAGTTGTAATCACTCTTTGCTTTGCCGATGATAGTTTAATAAGCTTATTCTGAAGTTTGCTTATCTGCCTTTTTAATCCTACTGGATTTAACTCTGCAAACTCGTTTGGAAGCCCCATTACTGCCTCCTTGACTGTATTTCTCAGAGCCAGTATTGAACTATTTCGAATAGATTTTTAAATGATGCAACGAATCAGTTTCGAATAGATTTCTGATGATGCAATTCGGCTCATGCCTTTTTTTATTTAATAAATATATAATATCGTAAATTGGAAAAGCAGCATTCCGGTGGCGGCATATGGGCTCGATGGATGGTCGTATTGAGCTCAATAAAGGGGAGACGATGTGAAAATGCCGAAAAAGAATAAACTTGACATTGAGACACTTCTTGTTGAGGCAGCGAAGTTTGCTGAGGTTGAAAGCACATACGATGAACCAAGCTTATACGGGGTCACGGATGGAAAGGCTGTCGGAACATATCTTGAGCATAAATTTACACAATATTTATCTGGAACGTACGATTATGAATTGGGAAATTCGGCATCCGGCATAGATTTTCCTGGGCTCAAAGTCGATATGAAGGTTACAAGTATCCGTCAACCACAGTCTTCCTGTCCCTATAAGTCTGGAAGACAAAAAATATATGGCCTTGGTTACCACGTCTTGGTATTTGTTTACGACAAGGTGGATGACCATAAAGGCCGTACTGGCCGCCTTAATATGGAACATACAATATTTGTTGAGAAAGACAGGACTGCGGATTTTCAGATGACCAAAGGCATTCTCAATATTCTTGATAACGAGGGAAACATAGATGATCTTGTGGCTTTCATGCAAGACAAGAACCTGCCAGTTGACGATATTGAAGCTCGTGACATAGCGGAAGAAATTATCAGAAAGCATCCGACACAAGGATATTTGACCATATCCAATGCGTTGCAATGGCGGCTTCAATATGGACGGGTAATTCAGAAGGCCGGCGCAATAGAAGGCATTCGTCGAATAAGGTAAGATAAGAAATGGTACAAAAGACCAAGAAGCAGTGGGAATATGGTGATTTTCAAACCCCGCCACAGCTTGCTAAACAAGCGGTATCTGTTTTGGCCGGGCTAGGAATCCATCCGCACTCCGTTTTAGAACCGACTTGCGGGAAAGGGTCGTTTCTTCTGGCAGCGGCTGAAACCTTTTCACATGCACAGAAATTTATAGGGATTGATATAAATGATCAATATCTGAATGAGCTAAAGATGAGCGTTGCAAAGATAGATAAAAAAAATCGGATACGTCTGATATCGGGTGATTTTTTCTCTTTAAACTGGCCCGAAATAGTTGCAGAGTTATCAGACCCTATCCTTATTTTAGGCAATCCGCCATGGGTTACAAGCGCCGAGCTGGGGCTATTGCAGAGTAAGAACCTGCCGGAGAAGTCTAACTTCCAGGTACGCAAAGGGTTTGATGCTATTACGGGAAAAAGTAACTTTGATATATCTGAATGGATGTTGTTGAAGCATCTTGATTGGTTGAAGGAGCGTCGCGGCATAATAGCGATGCTGTGTAAAACAGCAGTGGCCAGGAAGGTGCTATCTCATTCATGGAAGAACGACTTGCCAATATCTTTAGCTAATATGTATTTAGTAGACGCCCAAAAATATTTCGGCGCATCTGTTGATGCCTGTTTTTTTGTCATGGAGTTATCTGAGAAGGCTGCCTCAAAAGATTGCTTAATTTTCGACAGTCTGACGGATAGTCGGTCATCCCGAACTATTGGTTATCATGATAGTTTATTGATCTCAAGCGTCGAGAAGTACGAAAAGCGGAAGCATTTAAAGGGAATTGACTATTCATATACATGGCGATCAGGTATTAAACACGATTGTGCAAAGGTCATGGAACTTGAATATGATGGTCATGGGTACCGGAACGGGTATGGCGAGCTTGTTAAGCTTGAGCATGACTATATATTCCCACTGCTCAAAAGTTCAGATATCGGAAACGGGGATGTGCGCTTTGGTCGAAAGTATATGGTAGTCACCCAGCAATTTATCGGAGAAGACACTAATATTATTAAGAGAAGGGCTCCTATGACGTGGCGATATCTTGAAAGCCATGAAGATGCATTATCTCAGCGTGCGAGTTCGATCTATCGCAAGCGTCCAAGATTTTCAGTCTTTGGAGTCGGCGATTATTCGTTCTCGCCATGGAAGATTGCTATATCAGGCTTTTACAAACGATTGTCTTTTAAAGTGGTTGGTACTTACGAAAGAAAACCGGTTGTGTTAGATGACACTGTTTATTTTCTGCCATGCTGGTCAGAGAACGAAGCGGATTTTATCGGACATCTTTTAAATTCTCAACCTGCTGTCGAGTTTCTCGACTCGATGATCTTCTGGACGGATAAACGGCCTATCACAATTGAAATCCTAAAAAAACTGGATTTGCAGGCATTGAGTAAAGAACTTGGCAGAGAGAATGATTATTTGCGTTTTGCATGGCAACGAAGTGACATAGAAATGGAAGAGACTAAAGGACAATTGCCGCTTGGCATAGCCGAGAGACTCGCCAAATTAGGGAAGAGAGCAGCTAATAGCAAGTCGCCCAACGGAATATGTCAATGACTTTGAGACACCCCTCGTCCACATTTAGTGTATTTCCTCTTCAGGAACTGGTGCTGCCTTTGGCTTGTTAATCCATACGGCCTCAGGAAGTATCGGCGGCACAGGGATTTTTTTAACAAATCTCTCAGGATGTGCTTCATATGCAACGCGCAGAACTTCACCCCTGGCTATCTGTATTTCTTGTGCAAGGCCGTAATGTACAGCTTCCGGCGTATGCAGGCCGATGCCGGTATGTTGATGCTCTTTGTTGTACCAAGGAAAGAAATCCTGGCAGAAGCTCCGAGAGTCTTCGATGCTACCAAACCGCTCAGGAAAGTCCGGCCGATATTTAAGTGTCTTAAACTGGGACTCTGAATAGGGGTTGTCATCGCTCGTATGCGGTCTGCTGTGGGTCTTCGTGATCCCAAGGTCGGCCAGGAGTAATGCTACAGGTTTGGATTTCATTGATGAACCCCTGTCGGCATGAATCGTGAGCTGATCTCTCCCGATATTCTGCTTTGAACAGGTTTCTCCAATGAGCCTCTCTGCCAATACCGCCGATTCTGCAGGGGCTATCATCCAGCCGACAATATAGCGGCTGAAGATGTCCATGATCACATACAGGTAAAAGTATGTCCACTTTACCGGACCGAGAAGTTTCGTGATATCCCAGGACCAAACTTGGTTCGGGGCTGTAGCCAAAAGCTCTGGCTTGCTATACACCGGGTGACGCAACTGGTTTCTGCGCTCCTTGACCTCCTTGTTCTTATCGAGGATGCGATACATTGTCCGTATCGAGCAATGGTATTGGCCCTCGTCCAAAAGAGTTGCATAAACCTCATAGGGTGCCTTGTCCACAAATCTGTCGGTGTGGAGGATATCAAGTACTCCCTGCCGTTCCTCGGAAGACAGTGAACGAGGCGAGTTCCGATCCTGCACAGGCTCAACAAAGTGGGCATCTTTGCGTGCCTGTGTGCGGTAAAACCCGGCACGCGCAACATCAAGCGCTTCACATGCATGCTTGATCCCAACTTCAGAGGAAAGGGTCACTGCAGCTTCCATCAGTCGGTCTCTCCTCCTTCGGGGATCGCAAGCGGGATTCCCAGTATCTCGGATACTTTTTTTTGGATATCTATTATGATCTCTGCCTGTCTAAGACGTTTGATAATCAGTTCATTGTCCCTGCGGAGCTTCTCATTTTCCGCAATAAGTGGATTGCGAACTGCTTCCTTGCGGCCTCGCTTCTTGGGCTTCAGGGCTGACAGGACTCCACGCTCTCTTTGGGTGCGCCACGCATTGAGGTTCGAGGCATACAGTCCCTCACGGCGTAGCAGCGTTCCCATACTTCCGCGTCCCGTGCATGCATCGGCAAGGGTGAGGATACGCAGTTTGTATTCGGCAGTGAACCTCCGCCTGACTGCCTTATCCGGCACCTCTGGGTTCGGATGGGCTACCGTCAACTTGGCTCCCTCCATTGTCTGTGTTTTATTGACCTTTGCAGCTATCATTATGATTTTTCCTCCCCGGCCTTCTACTCTAATTTAGCATAAGGGAGGTGTCTCACTTATATTGACACAGAGGGCAAGATAGATATGGCAAGAAGCCGCTGCTCTCCTAAGCGAGAAGGAAAATGAAGGGAACCCCACGCAATAAGAAAATGCAAGAACTAATGGTGCAATTACGAGTTCATCTGCTCGTGCCGAAAGAGAAAGGAGAATAGATGACAAAAAGAAATTTGACAGAACCCCTCAAAAAAGAAGAAACAAAAGAAATTATTTCCAAAAGCAAAACACCACTTGTATTCATAAGTCACGACTCAAGAGATGCTGAATTGGCGGAAGAATTTAGCAACTTGTTAAGAAGTGCGAGCGCAGGTGCTTTAAAGTCCTTCAGATCATCTGACAAAAAAGCGACCCAAGGAATTGAATATGGCTCAGAATGGTATCCAGCCATAATGGAAAAGATTGACGAAGCAACAGAAGTTGTGTGCCTACTGACGCATCATAGTGTTGATCGCCCTTGGATACTGTACGAAGCTGGTGTCGCAAAGGGTAAATTGAACACCAAAGTAATTGGCGTTGCTTTAGGTATTCCATTAAGTGTTGCGATAAAAGGCCCTTTTGCACAGTTCCAAAATCTTGACGACAACCTAACGTCTTTGACGAAGCTTGTTTTTGAGTTGGTCAAAAAAGTGCCCGGGTTAGATCCTGATGAACACATTGTTAAATCACTCGTTGAGTCATTTAAGAAAAAGTCAGTAGAAATAATAGCTAAAAATCCAAAAACAACAACAGAAGGTGGCAAAAAAGAAAATGTTGATGAGACTGCGGTCGCTAAGATTTTTGAAGAAATTAAAATTATGTTTGAGGATTTGCCTTCAAGAATCGAAAGTCGCGTTGCCCCGGATGTCAGACGGAGACGAAACTTTCATCCGATGATGATGGAGGAATTGCTTCATATGGGGAATATAGGGAAAAACTCTCATATTCCCATTCTAATGGCTTTAAGCATTTATAAAAATGACTTTCCGTGGATTTATGAGATCGGCAATGAAACGCTAAAATTGATACACTCCCAAAGGTCTTTAAAAGAAAAAGAAAATGCAGTCAGACAATTTCTTGAGATTTTTGAATTCACATTCAGACATCCAGTAATGAGAGACATGTCAATACATTCAAAAGAGTATCATATGATGTTCAGCGAGACACACCACATTTTTGAAAAATTCTTTCACAGGTATCTTTCGGAAGCCAAATGAGCGGCTTAGGACACATATAACAGGGCTTGTTTAATTAATAAATTATAAATGTTATAAATTGTTTGACATGGGGAAAAGAAAAAATAATAATTTTTCCAAAAAACGATCAATAAAACAAGTGGAGCAACCATATGGGAACACAGCATTAATTAACCGACTGTCTGGGATGTGGTCACGAATTAAAGGTCTAATATTGTGGCTTGGGGCTGCTGGCTTTTTGGTTTTGCTTGCTACAGAGGCATATAAGTATTTTGAGGCCGATGTTAGGTTAGAGTTCTCTAAAGCACTCTCCTCTGGTTATGAATTCATACTTCACAATGACAGTCCTGCTGATCAAGTCGTTGAAAAGTTCCGAGTTCTTCTGCCCACAAAAGAGCAGGACATGATTTATAAAATAACAAAGGACATACATGCGTCAATTGACAAGAACGGTGTTGAATTCCCAGGTGGCCCATTTCATATGCCAGCCTATGAGTTCAAAGAGCTAGATGGGCAGGTAGTTAAAGGGAATTCCAAAATTCAGTTCAGATTACCACCACTTGCCGATAGGTCATGGCTGGAACCTCAGGCAATCCTTTTAAATATAGAATACTCTACAATTTCGCAGAATCATATACTTCAACAAATTGACAAACTTATTCGCAATATTGGTATCAAAGAGAAAAAAGTAACAATAGAATACTTAGTGCTCAACAATTATTGGACGCCGGTGAAAGCGGGCAATCTGCGGGACGCGATAACACAGTTTTGCAGAGAAGAGGGTATGCTGTCAAATTTTGGAATATGCAAGAATAGAAATCGTATAAGAACGGACCAAGGCCACTGATCAAAAAGCGGGTTCTATTCATATCTTTCTTAATGGGACAGGGTCTGTCGTCTTCTTCGCAATAACAAACTGGCCACTCCTAACCTGAGTGATAGTCAGTCAATCGCTTTGCCTTTACGCGCTACGTCCGACAATATTGTTTTTATAGATGACAATTTGCTATCTTTATAACTGCTATTTAAGGTTTGAATATTTGCGGCATGTTTATAGATTAGACAAAGGGAGGATATATGAGAAAAGTTATAACGGTTTGTGCACTTATCGGGTTTCTTTTGTCGTTGATCATTGCGGGGAGCGCTTATGCGGCAGAGCCTTACAGGATAGGCGCTATTTTTTCGGTGACCGGCGCAGCTTCTTTTTTGGGTGAGCCGGAAAAGAATACGGCCCTGCTTCTTCAGGACGAGATAAACAAAGCAGGCGGCATAAACGGCCATCCTCTTGAGATAATCATCGAAGACTCAAAGAGCGATGAAACTCAGGCCGTACTTTCGGCCAAGAAACTTCTCGACAGTGATAAAGTGCTTGCTATAGTCGGGCCGTCGACCACTGGTGAATCGATGGCGCTCGTTCCGATAATGAATGCCGCCAAAACTCCCCTTGTTTCATGTGCTGCAGGCGCCGATATAACACAGCCTGTTACAGGCAGATACTGGATCTTCAAGACTCCTCAATATGATACGAGCGCCGTCGAGGCGATCTACACATATATGAAAAAGCATGGAATCTCGAAGGTCGGCATAGTCACTATATCTACAGGGTTTGGTGACGCGGGCAGAAAAGCTCTCCTCGAAACAGCCCCCAAATATGGTATGGCAATAGTAGCCGATGAAAAATACGGGCCGAAAGATTCTGATATGACGACCCAGCTTGTAAAGATCAAGGCCGCAGGCGCCCAGGCGGTCGTAAACTGGTCTGTAGGCCCGGGACAGGTGATCGTAACAAAAAACTGGTATGCGTTAAAGATGGGGATCCCTCTCTATCAGAGCCATGGGTGGGGCAGCAAAAAGAATATAGAGCTCGCCGGCAAGGCGTCTGAAGGTGTTATCGCCCCCCTTGGCAGACTCGTGGTGTGGGACAAGATTCCTGCCTCGAATCCCCAGTATAACCTCCTGAAAAAATATACCCAGGATTATGAAGCGAGGTATAAAGGGGACCCCGGCACATTCGGCGGCCATGCATATGACGGGGTCAGGATGGTCGCTGAGGCGCTTAAAAATGTTGGGGGAGACAAAAAAAAGATCAGGGACTATATTGAAACAAGAATAAAGAAATGGATTGGAACAGGCGGTATCTTCAATATGTCGCCAAAGGACCATTGCGGCCTGGACAAGACCGCTTTCGAAATGGTGGTTGTCAAAAACGGAGACTGGGAGATACTGAAATAGTTTGTTGACCGTTTTCTTGCAGTTTCTTTTCTCCGGCCTCACCGCAGGGGCGGTCTATGCCCTCGTCGGCGTGGGCTTTAACATAATTTATAATGCCACATCCATCATCAACCTGGCCCAGGGAGAATTTGTGGTCATCGGAGGTCTGATGATGTGGTTCTTCACAGAAGCGCTAAAACTGTCTTTTTTTGTCTCGATTCTTCTCACTATCCTTTCGGCGGGCGTTGTGGGACTTTTGATGGAAAGGTTGACAATAAGGACCGTGAAAAGGACCGACCTCCTGCTGATGATAATGATCACTATATCCGTCTCGATAGTCCTGCGCGGCCTCCTGATGCTCAAATTCGGTAAAAACAGCTATTCATACGAGCCATTCACAGAGGGTGAGCCCATAAGCATATACGGGGCAATAATCCAGCAGCAGACCCTATGGGTCATCGGAGTGACGGCTTTATGCATAGTGCTGCTCTTCCTGTTTTTCAATAAAACCTTGACCGGCAAAGCGATGATGGCATGCTCGGTGGACTCCACGGCGGCGAGGCTCGTCGGAATAAATGTGTCAAGGATGGTAATGCTTTCTTTCATTTTCAGCGCTATGGCAGGCGCCATAGGTGGGATAGCGATCACTCCCATTTCATTGATGGCATACGATAACGGGCCCATGCTTGCCGTAAAAGGATTCTGTGCCGCAATAATGGGGGGACTGGGAAGAGGCAGGGGCGCGGTCATCGGCGGATTCCTGATCGGTATCCTGGAGTCGATGACAGCCGGGTATCTGAACTCCGGATTGAAAGACGCCGTAGCGCTTATAATACTCCTGCTGGTCCTTTTTTTCAGGCCCACCGGCATATTCGGCAGCAGCGCCGCAGCCCGGCTGAGGAAGTTTTGATCATGGACAGAACGAACTCCACGGCGATGCTTATTTTCGTTGTTCTGATCATCTCCCTGCCTTTTCTGACCGGAAGCGCTTATGCATTAACGGTTGGTATTTTTTCCGGCATCAATGCACTTGTTGCAATCGGGCTCTGCGTCCTCATGGGTTATGCAGGCCAGATATCTCTGGGACAGGCCGGTTTTTACGGGATCGGAGCTTATGTGTCTGCCACATTGAGCGCGCATTACGGACTGCCGGTAATAATTAGTCTTGTTCTTGGAATGCTGGCTGCCGCCCTGGCTGCAGTTGTCCTGGCGGTGCCATCCCTGAGGCTGAAAGGACATTATCTCGCAGTTGCGACCCTGGGTTTCGGCGAGATAGTTCATGTTGCACTGAACGAATGGGGACCGGGGGGGCCGTCAGGCTTCGGCGACATACCCCAGTTCGGCATTTTCGGGTATAAACTGAATACAGCAAGAAGTTTTTTTTATCTGATATGGCTGGTCGTCGCGGCTGTCATGGCCTTTTCTTTAAATCTTATGAACTCAAGGAGCGGCAGGGCCCTGAAGGCGATCCACGGCAGTGAGCTTGCAAGCAACGCTATGGGGCTGGACGTAGTTGTGCTCAAAGTCAAGGTGTTTGTGCTCAGCGCAGTCTATGCTGCGCTCGCCGGGGGCCTTTACGCACATTTTATAACATTCATAAGCCCCAGCAGCTTTTCATTCTTCTATTCTGTTCTGGTGTTGATGATGGTAGTTGTCGGAGGGATAACTAACCTGTGGGGCGGAATAGTCGGCGCCATTGTGGTAACCATACTGCCGGAGCTTTTGAGGCGCTTCGAAGAACTCGATGTCCTCGTATATGGTCTGATACTTACACTTTCGCTGCTGTTCCTGAGAAACGGCATAGTCCCGCTTCTCATAAACAAGTTCAGGAAGGTATTCGCAGTTGCTCGAAGTTAAAGAAGTGACAAAACGTTTCGGGGGCGTCACGGCCCTGAATAATGTGAATTTCAGCGTCAGGGAAAACTCTGTCAGCGCCCTTATCGGCCCCAATGGGGCGGGAAAAACAACCCTCATCAATATTATTACCGGCATGGAAGCCCCGGACCGGGGAAAGGTTTTCCTCTCCGGTGTCGACATAAGCAAACTGTCCGCTCTAAGGAGATCGAGGCAGGGGATCTCGCGCACCTTCCAGCATCTGGAACTGTTCGGAGACATGACATCGCTGGAAAATATCATGGTCGGCAGATATTCAAAGACAAAATCAGGTTTCATCTCTTCAGGCCTCAGACTGCCTTTTGCTTTAAAGGAAGAGGAGGAGACGGTGCTCAGAAGCAAGGAGATCCTTGAATATATCAATCTTGGACACAGGGCAAACGACACTTCCTCAAATCTTCCAATAGGAGAACAAAGGATACTGGAAATTGGAAGGGCGCTTGCAACCGGACCCAGGCTTCTTCTGCTCGATGAGCCTGCTGCAGGGCTTAACATTAAAGAAACCCGCAATCTTGGCGGGGTCCTCCAGAGGATACGGAGTGAAATGAATATCACTATAATCCTTGTCGAGCATGATATGGACCTTGTGATGCAAATAAGCGACACGATAACTGTCCTGAATTTTGGGGAGGTATTGGCAGAAGGCACTCCCTCCGGGATACAGAAGGACCCTGCTGTAATAGCGGCATACCTTGGAGTGGATGATGAGTAACAAGACTCTGCTGGCGCTGAAAAACGTCGATGTCCATTATGGCAAGATACATGCTGTCAAACGGGTTTCGATGCATGTCAACAGCGGGGATATAGTCGCTCTGATAGGCGCCAACGGCGCTGGAAAAACCACGCTTCTGAGGACGATCTCCAGCCTTATCAAACCGAGCAGCGGGAGTATCGTGTATGACGGCACGGATATTACCGGATATAGTGCTGAAAAGGTTGTTGCCATGGGCGTATCCCAGGTGCCTGAAAGGGGGCTTGTGTTTAAGCCCATGACAGTTGAAGACAATCTGCTCCTCGGCGCATACCATCGTTATTCGTTCAGGAAACGTTCAGGGATCAAAGATGAGATTGATCAGATATATTCGATGTTCCCTGTGCTCATGGAGAGAAGGAAACAGCTTGCAGGGACACTTTCAGGAGGCGAGCAACAAATGCTATCTATAGGGCGGGCATTGATGGCAAGGCCGAAGCTGCTTCTTCTGGATGAGCCATGCATGGGGCTTGCGCCGCTTATAGCCAAAGATATCCTGGGCCATATCACAGAACTCAGAAATACACTGGGACTCACCGTCCTTCTTATAGAACAAAACGCCCGGAGCGCGCTGAAAATAGCGGACACGGGGTATGTGCTCGAAACCGGAAGAATTATATTGCAGGAACCCGCCGAAGACCTTCTATTGAACAGGGAGGTCCAGAGGGCATACCTGGGAAGAGATGTGGAAACCTGAATAAAATTTTGAATTTTGAATTTTGAATGTTGAATCGGGGAGTGAGACGTGAATCGTGAGAGGTGAGTAAAAGCCGTGAAACGGGAGACGTGAAAAAAAAAGCAAATCGTGAAGGTCTTTTTGAAAAGTATTTTCAATTTTTTACTTTTCACATTTCACGTCTCACGATTCACGTCTCACTCTTAAAAAAGGGAGGGGTGCTATGTACTGGGAAGCTGTGAAGGAGTGTATGTCGAGAGAGGAACTCGAACAGTTGCAGCTCGAACGCCTGGAGTCAACGCTGTTCAGGGTATATATGAATGTACCTTTTTATCGAAGGAAATTCGATGAACTTTCCATAGACCCGGACAGTTTTCGTTCTCTTGAAGATTTTCAAAGACTCCCCTTCACCACCAAGGAGGACCTGAGAGAAAGCTACCCCTACGGCATGTTCGCCGTGCCTTTAAGAGAAGTCGTCAGGCTGCAGGCTTCATCAGGAACTACTGGAACGCCGACAGTGGTGGGCTATACCCGCAACGATATAAAAAACTGGTCCAATCTGGCTGCCCGAATACTTACTGCCGGGGGGGTGACGCAGAATGACATTGTTCAGATAGCTTTCGACTACGGCCTTTTTACAGGAGCGCTGGGCCTTCATTATGGCGCGGAGAGGTTGGGCGCATCGGTCATACCGATATCAAGCGGGAATACCAGGCAGCAGGTGAAAATAATGCAGGATTTCAGGACCACCGCGCTTATGTGTACTCCGGGGTATGCTCTTGCTATTGCAGACACGATAATCGAGATGCGGATAAACGTCAACTCGTTTTCACTGAAGTATGGACTTTTCGGCGCCGAGCCGTGGTCTGAAGGGCTTCGCCAGGAACTTCAGGAAAAACTCAAGATAATCGCGACCGACAATTACGGTCTGAGCGAGGTCATGGGGCCGGGCGTTGCAGGTGAATGTCTTGAACGCAACGGCCTTCATATTAACGAAGACCATTTTCTGGTGGAGGTGGTAGATCCGGATACCCTTGCTCCGGTGGCGCCCGGAAAAACAGGCGAACTGGTCATTACAACTCTCACAAATGAAGCCTTCCCGTTAATCCGGTACAGGACAAGAGACCTTACCAGTCTCCTGCCGGGGCCGTGCACTTGCGGCAGAACACTGGCCAGAATGGGCAAAGTTATGGGCAGGACGGACGACATGATAAAAATACAGGGAGTAAATATATTCCCCGCCCAGGTTGAGTCTGTGCTTTTTGAGATCGGAGGCGCTGAGCCGCATTATCAGATATTAATTGAGCGCAAAGGCTCCAGGGATGAATTGACCGTGCTTTTCGAGGTGTCCGAATCCATTCTTGCTGAGAGGATGAGAAACCCGGGGGAGTTTATTGAGTTGGTCAAGGCCAGGCTTTCGTCTGAACTCGACATCCCGGTTGAGGTCAGGCCCGTTGAGAAACATACCATCGAGAGGCCGGGGGGCAAGGCCCAAAGGGTCATCAACAGGAGAAAATTATAATTAACCTTAGTGGACCAACAAACCACAGAGAACTCAGAGTAAGTCTATTGTAAAAGATAAACAGTAATTCAGGGCTTCTCTCTGTGATCTCAGTGTTTAATTGTTTTCCTTCGAGCCTTGAGAACACAGAGAAAAAAACTCTGTGGTCTCCGTGGTTCATCTTTTCAGGTGTTGGATTCTGATTAAATGCACTGCTTGACAGCGGCATCCGAATGGCGCAACCGCTCGGACATCACGCTCATCACATCAAGTGCGAAATAAGGGGTCTGTTGGATGAGAAACATAAACCGGCTTTTGGTGATCGGCACAAGCTGACAATCGGTAACCGCTACTACCGTAGCGCTGCGAGTTTGATGGTCAATTAAAGCCATTTCTCCGAAAATGCCGCCAGGCAGGACATGTTCTATTACTCGCTCGCCCAACATGATATCCACTTCACCTTCCTTAACGGCGTAAGCCAGTTCCCCTGAGTCTCCTTCGTTGAAAATTACATCCCCTTGTTTAAAAGTCGTATATTCGGCTGAATTGCTGAAGAGATTGATCTTTCCCATGTCACCCTCCTATCTATATTTTATTTAAATAGTACTGCATTACCCTTCTACGGTCAATGTGCAGTGGGTGCGTAACCGAATTGTAACGAAAAATTCACATTGATGTAATGGAACATTTGTTATTGGTGCAATACAATGGTGGTATATTTGGCAGAGGGTGAACTGCAACCGATGAGTATCAGCAAAATGAAAGAAACAGCGAAGAAATAATGAGCCAAACAGTTGAAGCCGGACCTGAATCAGCGTCATTGTCAGGCGATGTCTGGGGTGGACTTGCCGCGATGCTTGTGGCGCTCCCGTCTGCAATGGCCTTTGGCATGCTTGCTTACACCGTTATCGGGCCTGAATATGCCGGAGCAGGTGCGTTAGCCGGTATTTTTGGGGCGGCAGCCCTCGGTATTGTGGCCTCTATAGTTGGAAAGACCGGCGGTCTTATCTCAGCTCCGTGCGCTCCTGCTGCGGCTGTTTTGTCGGCAATGGTCACAGGGCTGCGTGTTCACTACCCCGGGTCTGTTATTGATTCTGCAAGTATCTTCAGTATTATGGCGCTTACGGTTTTGCTCGCTTCAGTGCTCCAGATTATGTATGGTGCATTGGGAGGGGGCAGTCTGATCAAGTTTATCCCATATCCTGTTGTGAGCGGCTATTTGTCAAGCATAGGGGTTCTTTTAGCTCTGGGCCAGATACCAAAGTTGTTCGGTCTGCCAGAAGGGACGCAGCTCATTAAGGGACTGGTAACACCTGAATTGTGGAAATGGGAGGGACTTGCAGTAGGAGTTGTAACGATAGTCCTCATGAATGCAGCGCCTCGGTTGACTAAGAAAGTACCGGCTGCCATTATAGGACTCTGTGGCGGAATTGTTTCATACTTTGTGTTTGCCCTTTTTTCAGCTAAACTGCTTGTCCTGCACAATAATCCTCTCGTCATAGGAGAGATTCAGGAGCCGGGATCTTTTCTTGAGGCAATTGGGGGCCGTGCGACTTCGCTGTTTTCTATGACAACCGCTTCCGTAGAGATGATCATTATACCGGCCCTTACGCTGTCGATCTTGCTCTCTATTGATACCCTTAAGACTTGTGTCAGTCTTGACACCGTGACGCGCAGCAGGCACAATTCCGACCGCGAACTGATAGGACAGGGGATAGGGAATATGGTCTCTTCTCTTGTGGGAGGAATGCCGGGAGCAGGGACAATGGGCCCCACAATGGTTAATGTTACGAGTGGAGGCAGGACTCCGCGCTCGGGTATTATAGAAGGCAGTTTCGTTTTATTGGTCCTGTTCCTTCTCAGCCGTGTTATTGCCTGGGTACCTATAGGCGCCCTGGCAGGTATCCTTTTGGTTATAGCCTGGAGGATGTTTGACAAGAGCATTTTTAGGCTTATGCGCTATCCGGCCGGCCGCCTCGACTTCGCGGTCATTGCAGTCGTCATTTTAGTTGCCGTAACCGTTGACCTGATAGCGGCTACAGGAGTTGGAGTCGCACTTGCTATCCTGCTGTTTATTCGCGACCAGGCCCTCAGTTCAGTTGTTAAAAGAAAGTATTACCTGAACCAGGTATCTTCAAAGACCCGTCGCCTTTCATCTCAGCGTGAAGTGCTTAACAGACTGGGAGATCAGGGTGTTTTTTGCGAACTCCAGGGGAACCTTTTTTTTGGCACCGCCGACCAGCTTTTTTCGCAGCTTGAAGCTGACCTGAGGACCAGGCGTTTTGTCCTCCTTGATATGAGGCGCGTTAAGTCCATGGATTCTACGGCAGCCCATATCTTTGAACAGATGAATGCCCAGTTGACTGAACGCGGCGGACAGCTTCTTTTCAGCGGCGTGCCTTCGGGGCTGCTTGAAGAGAGGAATCTCGATCATTACCTTGTTCGAAATGGTGTTGCCGGCAAAGGCAGTGGCGTAATGATCTCAGAGACACTTGACGGGGCATTGGAATGGATCGAAGAGCGTATACTGGAAATGGCCGGAGTGGATAAAAAGAGTGAAGAAAGTCTGCTTGACTTAGAAGGGTTCGATCTTTTTAAAGGGTTAGACGATGGGATACTGAATGAGCTTTCAAAATGTGTTGCTGAACGATCACTCACACAGGGAGAGAAGGCATTTTCAGCGGGTGACCCGGGAGACGAAATATTCCTTTTGAGGCGCGGAAGCGTCAGTGTTATGCTTCCGCTTGAGGGTGGGAAACGTCATTACCTGGCGACTATAGGCCGCGGAGATTTTTTCGGCGAACTATCCTTCCTCGACCGGAATGTCCGCTCAGCAGATGTGGAGGCCAAGGTCCCTACCGACCTCTATGTGTTGTCACGCGGCAGTTTCAATGAAAGGTTGAGGTCTAATCCGACCGTTGGATTGCAGGTCTTTGCAAGTCTTGCCTTTTCGATCGCGGACAGACTTCGTCAGGCTGACGCTGAGCTGAGGGTTCTGGAGTAGAGTTAAGGGACTCTTGCTTTATTAGCGCTCTTTATTGACTAGTCCCTGCTTCACGCCTATAATTTTTTTAAAAGGACGTACTATGAAATATATTGACCACGGGGCGGGTGGACCCGCCTCTTGTTTGCAGGTAAGGCAAGGACCGTTACCGGAACTCAAAACCGGCGAGGTGTTGATCGAAGTGGCTTATGCCGGAGTGAACCGGCCCGATATAATGCAGCGTGCCGGATCTTATCCTCCACCCAAAGGCGCCTCTCCAATCCTGGGTCTGGAAGTAGCAGGTAAAGTGGTTGCCAGGGCAGGCGATGTTACGAGGTGGAATATAGATGACAGCATTTGCGCCCTTGCTCCTGGAGGCGGGTATGCGGAGTACTGTGCTGCGCCGGCTTCCAATTGTCTGCCGATCCCAAAGGGACTGACTCTGCTTGAAGCGGCTGCTCTGCCTGAAAACTATTTTACAGTTTGGACAAATGTTTTTGATCGCGGTCGCCTGCAACCCGGAGAAATTTTCCTTGTGCACGGAGGTTCAAGCGGTATCGGTAGCACGGCCATCCAGCTTGCCAAGGCCTTTGGCGCCCGCGTATATACGACTGTGGGTAACGCAGAGAAAATCGAAGCGGTAAAAAAACTCGGCGCCGATGCTGCCATAAACTACAATGAGCAGGACTGGGCCGAAGAGATCTCCAGGCTTGCAGGACAGCAAGGGGTGAATTGCATTCTCGACATGGTCGGCGGGCCCTATATCCAGAAGAACCTCCAGTCTCTGGCGTTGGAGGGGCGGCTGGTACAAATCGCCTTTCAGCAAGGCGCAAAAACCGAGCTCGACTGTTTGCCGATCATGGTCAGGCGTCTGACTTTTACAGGCTCGACATTGCGGCCGAGAACGGTTGATGAGAAAGCGGCTATCGCGCAGGCCTTATTGAGTAAGGTCTGGCCCCTTCTTGAGGCCGGAAAGGTCCGCCCGATTATTCATGCCACGTTTTTTATTGACGATGTACGGAAGGCCCATGAGCTGATGGAGACATCGAGCCATATCGGCAAGATCATGCTGAAGGTCAAAGGCGATTGATCCAGGTTCTGCAATTCAGACACTGGATAAGTCTCATACGCTCAGACGCTGCGTCTTGACAGTTCTAACGGCTTGTCACGCTACAGGCGCAAAATTCAGTCCTTCGGACTTCAGTTTCGCGCCTGCTATACGCTTACTCGCCGAGAACTGTTAGCAAGACTCCGCGATTCGCTTCAGAGACTCATCCAGTGTCTGAATTGAAGATCCAGGCTGTTGATAATTGCCTTTTCCAGGGAAGTTAAGAAATAATATCACTTCGACTCTGAATTTATTTATTGAACAAGGGGGCTTGATGGGCAGGGTAAAGAAAATTATCGAGGGCGACAGGCTCTTTCATCTCTTCGGCATGGAATTGGTTGAGGCCTCAGAGGGCCATGCTGTTGTTCGGGCAGAGGTGAAGGAAGAATTCCTCAACGCCCACAGGATTGCCCACGGCGGACTTATATTCGGATTGCTGGACGTTGCGTTTGCGCTGGCTGTCAATTCCATTGTGGACGCTGTCGGAATACAGTGGAGTTTTAGCGTGTTCCGCTCCACCACAAAAGGAGATTTTGTGCGGGCCGAGGCCAGTACCGTGCATAAGGGTAAAAGCCTGCTGGTGGTCGAATTCAGGGCAGAGAGCGAAACCTCCGGAAAGCTTATAGCACAGGGGATGGCGACTGCGCTGCCGCTGCCCGCACCCCAAAAATCTTAGACGGTTTCGTAAAAAGTCCATATGCTAGTGTAGTGCGGCCAACGCTTCTTTACATTTGTCATTGCGAACGAAGTGAAGCAATCTCAGCCTTTGACGTATGAGATTGCCACGGGCTTCGCCCTCGCAATGACGTAGACTTATGACAAGGCATTTCTGACGCACTACACTAGTTCCACCCCAGCAAGTCCGCGCCTTGTCTATGAACTTTTTACGAAACCGTCATTTTTCAATGCTTGCGGGAGACGAGCAGGCATGGTTTGCGTGATATGACCACGTTTACGCCCCCGGCCTCGAGTTTCTCATTGATTACTTTTTCTGTCGCCTCTATATCATACGGGTCAATTACAGTAACGGACTTGACCCCGCACGCCCGGCAAAGGGCCTCGAGATCGACCCTGCCGCCTTCTTCCCCTTTCGCGGAAATGCCGATGAGCGGAGTGGGCTGATGTCCGGTCATAGCCGTCGAAGAGTTATCGAGTATGAACACTGTTATGTCCGCCCTGTTATAGACTGCATTGATCAGCCCGGTAATTCCGGAATGCATGAATGTTGAGTCCCCGATGACCGCCGCAATTCTTTTTACGCCCTGCTTTGCTATACCTGCCGCCTTGCCTATACTCGCTCCCATGCACAGGCAGGTATCGAGTGCCTTTAATGGCGGCGTTGCGCCGAGAGTATAGCACCCTATGTCTCCTGTCGTGAACGAAGGGCCCGCAGCCTTTAACGCCTTGTAAAACTCCCGATGAGGGCATCCGGGACACATTACAGGGGGCCTCAGCGGGAGAGGTTCTGCTGAAGCCGGAGGAAGATTTTCAGCGGCGCCTTCGTAAATATATTTTGAAAGCGCATCCGGGCCGAGTTCTCCTTCAGACCTGAGTTCCCCTCCCATTTTACCTCTCACATTTTTAGAGTGCTTTCTCGCCATTTCCTCTATGATAGGCTCACCTTCTTCAAGGACCCAGACCTCGTCAAGCCCTCTCACAAATTTCTTGATAATGTTTTCGCTTACAGGATAAGCGGAAATCTTGAGCAAGGCAAACTTGTCGCCGTGTTCCTTCGCGTATGCATAGGTGACGCCGCATGCGATGATGCCTTTTTTTTGTTTGTTCCTGAATATTACATTGAGCTTTGACGCTTCTGTCCACTCTTTCAATTCGTCATATTTTCTGTTTAATGCAGAGTGCATCCTGACAACATTTTTAGGTATCGCCAGCATACTGTCGGGGTCCTTTTCGAGTGAAAGCCCGTTTTCCTCCCTGGGCGTCCCGATCCGTACAGGGGAATAAGCATGTGAAACCCTCGTAAGCGTTCTAAGCATTACAGGAAGCCGGAATCTTTCAGAAAGGTCGAAGGCCCTGATTGTCATGTCTTTCGCTTCCTGTGAGTCGCTCGGCTCAAGGCAGGGTATCTTTGCGAATCTTGCATAAAAACGGGAATCCTGCTCGTTTTGTGAGGAATAAGCTCCGGGATCATCGCCGATAGCAAGCACGAGACCGCCCTTTGTTCCAAGGTACGAAGCAGTCATAAGAGGGTCTGCCGCGACATTGAGACCCACGTGCTTCATCGAGCAGAGGACTCTCTTGTTTGCGTATGAGGCTCCGATCGCTGTTTCGAGCGCGACCTTTTCATTCACAGCCCATTCGGCATCCCCGGGGAAATTGCGGGCTATGTACTCCAGTATCTCGGTAGCCGGCGTCCCCGCATAGCTCGTCGCAAGGGAAATTCCGGACTCGATAGCCCCCCTGCCGATCGCCTCATTGCCCGACAACAGCACCATGTTCGTCTTGTCCGACTGTCCCATCACAAGCTCCCGCGTTCTACGTATTCAGTCTACAGCCCCGGCAAATACTAAATTAACATATTGAAATCAGCCGGCACAATAAAAAACTAACAAAAAAAAATAATCACAGAGAACACGGAGGTTTTCTCTGCGCACTCAAAGAATTAAAACAAGGAATAAAGAATATTTTTTTCATCCGGGAGCGCACAGAGTGCAAGAAGCATTTTGAGGCGTTATTGTTAAAGTAAAGGAGTTCCTCTGTGACCTCTGTGGTTTGATGGAGGATTCTGGTATGTGTCGGGGGCTTTTTTCGCCAAATAGTTGTGTGCTATAGTTATACATAAAAAAAGCGATAATAATGCAATGGGTAAAAGGGCGATAGGGAGTATATGAAAAGATTGGGAGTATTGCTTGCCTTCTTGGTCTTCTTTGGCTTTGCGCCGCCGTCCTTTTCGGGCGATGCCCCCCAGGGGGGGAAGGGCGCGCAACCGGCTGCCCCTGAAGCAGGGTGCCATGAAGAGGGCAAAGGGGCGGATATTGTGCTTCTTATCGACAGTTCCGGAAGCATGAGGAAGACCGACCCGCAAAATAACAGGAAGACTTCGGCGAAACTTTTTATATCACTTCTGGGCAGGGATGACAGCGTCGGCATTGTGAGCTTCGGCGATTCTGCAAAGCTGCTGCTGCCGCTCACCCGGAACAGCAAAGAAAATTATGGAAGGTTCGTAAGCGCGATAAACAAAGTCTCATCGAAGGAATTTTCTACTGATATCTATGCGGGCGTGAAAATGGGATTCGATGAGCTGAAAACATCTTCAGGCAAAAAGAAAGTATTGATCCTCTTGTCGGACGGGAAGCTTACACTCGGTTCAAAGGAGAAAGAAGCTGAGGCGCTCAGCAAGCTCTCCGCATTGCTTCCTGAGCTGGTAAAGTCAGGGATTACACTCTCAACGATCGCCTTCAGCGATCAATCCGATGCCAGGTTCCTCGAGGATCTGGCAAGGGCGGGCGGGGGCTTCTTCAAACTCGCGCTGACCGACCAGGACATACATGTCATCTTTGCGTTGATGTTCGAGAAAATCAAATCCCCCGACGAAGTCCCTTTTGATGGAGATTCATTCACAATTGATAAGGATATAAAAGAGGCGATAGTTTTTATAAGCAAGAAAGCCGGCACAATGACGACATTGGTGGAACCATCGGGGAAGAAGAACACCCCTGCAAAATATGGGCAGAACATTCAGTGGTATGAGACAAAGCTTTTTGATTTGATAACTATTAGGGAGCCTGTGCCTGGAAATTGGAAAGTTAACCTGAGTAAAAGGGAAGGCAACAAGGTATTTGTCATAACCGACCTTAGCCTCAAAAGTTCGTTTAACGCTAATTTTGTGAATAAAAATGAAAAAGTCAGGGGCGACGTATGGCTTGAGAGGAATGGCGGCATACTGAAAGAAAAGGGCATCCTCGACCAAATAGCATTCTCTGCGGACCTTGCCGGCCCTGACGGCAAGTCATCGAAAATCGAGCTTAGCGGCAGCGGGCAGCCGGAGGGTGGAGTATTTTCCTTTGAATTTGTTGTCCAGCAAGCAGGTGATTATGCGCTTACACTCACGGCTGCGGGCAAGACATTCAAGCGCACCAAGACGATCCAGTTTAAGGCGTTAGAGGCGGCGGCGCCTGCGACGACGGCCAAGGAGAAGAATCTCCCGGGACATGCATCAAATAAAAAGCCCGCGGTAGCTTATAATACATGGGAACCGGTCCTCATAAAGTTCGGTATTATAAACGCAGCGCTTTTGGCTGCGGTTGCAACCCTCTTTCTCATTACTAAAATTGTTGCGAGCCGGAATATCAGGAAAACAAAGAAAAAAGGAGGGGCCCCGAAATGAGAGCAACGGGGCGTGATGAAAAATGTTGAAGATTGATCCCCTTTATTTATTATTGCTTGCGGAGCTTACTCTTATATTGTTCGTGTTCACTGTCTATCTCTTTTTCAGGAACAGGAAACATAAAGACCTGTACCGGAAAACATTGAGAACATTAAATGATCTTAAGAGTGAGAAAAGCATGGATACTTTTGACCGTCCTGCGTCGATTGAATCAGCTTTTCCCGAAACCCTGAGGGGTGACCTGCCTGAAAACTTTATAGAGCAGCAGCAGCCGGTTCAGGATTCCGGCCCGGCAGAGTTTTTGGAGGCCGCGCAGCCCGTAGGCGAGGAAGGCGGTGCTATGCCGGACCAGGTCAGACGGCTGCAGCGCATGGTGAATTCTCAGAAAAGCACTATAGTGGAACTGATGTGCTACAAGGATGTCTTTGAGGGAGCAAGAAAACGGCTCACGCTGCTCAAACAGGGCAACGACGAACTGCATGACAAAATAAGGGACCGTATCAAAGACGGCGCTGAAGTTGCAGGGTTTGCAGAGGCTGTGGCCGCATTGGAAGAAAATAACGTTGAGTTGGAAAAGTACATAACTGTTATTGACAGGGAAGATGAAAGGCTCTCTGAAAAGTTTCACATCTGGGAGGAAGATTTCAAGCGCATCTCAGAGGATATGGAAACGAGTTCTGGAGCAATGGACGATGTGAAATATGCCGAGATACTTCAGGAAAAAGAAATGCTTACCGCCAGGGGTAAGGAATTCCAGGAGAAACTCGACGAAAAGGACGAAAACCTCCGGTCAATGCAGGCCCAGTACGAAGACCTCGAAAAAGAATATATGGTCCTCTACCGGCAGCAGCAGGCACAACAGCCTCAGGAGTAGGTTAAAAGACGTACTGAAACGCGACCAGGAGGCAATCCCATGGGTAACGGGTACTCCGGAAAATTTTTACACATCAATTTAACGGAAGCTTCAAGTAAAGACTTCATTATTGATGACGCAGAAATGAAGAAATATATCGGCGGCAGTTGTCTCGCTGCCAAGCTCTATCTGGACCGGTATCCCATTGATCTCGATCCTCTGGCCCCTGAAAGCCCCCTTATGATCATGACAGGTCCCATGGTGGGCAGCGGATTCCCGGGCACATCGAGATTCTGCATCAGTGCAAAGTCACCACAGACAGATATATGGGGTGAATCAGCCTGCGGAGGGACATTCAGTCCCGATTTGAAACGGGCCGGATACGAAGGCATAGTGATAGACGGGAAGGCGAACTCTCCCGTGTATGTATCTATCACTGACGGCAGCGTTCAGATCCTTGATGCAGCCCATTTATGGGGCAAAGACATCTATGAGGCCACCGATATTCTGAAAGAGAAGGACAAGTCCTTTAAGGTTCTTGTTATAGGTCAGGCCGGCGAAAACATGGTCAAGATAGCTGCCATCGGCAATGACAAGGGCCACTTCAGCGGGCGGACCGGGCTCGGCGCTGTCATGGGTTCCAAATATCTGAAAGCAATTATTGTTAAGGGTTCAAAAAAGGTTTACAAGGCCGATGAGGAAAAATTCAAACATTTCCAGAAAGTAGCGATGCAGGAGTCAAAAGACTCGTTCATTGCCGACGGCCTTCGCCAGATGGGTTCTGATTCCAATATGGACCTTGGCATGGTCAGCGGTGATATACCTATCAAGAACTGGACTGTTGGTCAGGACTTCATGCTTTCCTCCAATCTGAGCGGACCCACCATGAAAGAGAAATATCTTACCAGGGCACATGCATGCTCAAACTGTCCTGTTGCCTGCAAGAGGGTGGTCAAAGTTGAAGATGGTCCCTTCAAGACGGACGAAGGCCCGGGTCCGGAATATGAGACCTGCGCTTCCTTCGGCACCATGATGATGAATCCTGATCTGACTGCCGTTATAAAAGCGAATGAACTCTGTAACAAGTATGGAATGGACACCATCAGCTGCGGCTCAGCCATTGCGATGACGATGGAGCTGTTTGAGAAAGGCACTCTCACCAGAGACGATCTGGATGGGCTCGATCTGTCATGGGGGAATATGGACTCCGTGATGGCGCTGATCAAAAAAATAGCTTTAAGGGAAGGGTTTGGTGATGTTTTGGCCGAAGGGAGTGTGAAAGCAGCCGGAAAGATCGGCAAAGGCGCTATGGATGCAGTGGCAGCAGTCAAGGGTCTTGAAGCGCCCATGCACGATCCGAGGGGGTTCCACGGAATGGGTCTGGCGTACATGATGTCCAACCGGGGGGCCTGCCACCTTCAACACGCAGTGCTGGCTACAGAACAGGGTATGGTATACTGGCCCCAACTCTTCGATATGAAGGAAGATTATGCCGGCACAACGAGTATAGGCAAGGCAGCGCTGGTCTACAACTCTGAGAACTACGGGATACTGGGAAACTCGCTGGCCATCTGTCACTATCTTGTTTATATCTTAAAGCCCGAAACGATCCTTGGCGCATTCAACGCAATTACCGGCTGGGACCTGAGCCTAGAGGATCTGCTCAAAGCCGGTATGAGAGACTGGACTCTGAAGCGGGGCTTCAATAACCTGCTCGGAATTACCATAAAGGATGACAAGCTCCCCAAAAAACTCCTGACAGCACTCGGAGAAGGTGGAGCAGCAGGGTCCATACCCGATGTAGAACTTCTTCTCAAAGAGTACTACGCCCTGAGAGGCCTTGACGAAAGAGGCTATCCCAAACGGGAGATACTCGTCAATCTCGGTCTGGATGAACTGGACAAAAGGCTCTATGGCTAATGTGGTGTCACATAAATAACTTGTCATTGCGAGCCCGGCCGTATCGGGCGTGGCAATCTTATTTAACTGCGAGATTGCTTCGCTTCGCTCGCAAAGACAAATGTAAAGAACTGTTAGGGACACAACACTAATTGTGGAGGTGTATCTTATGGCAAAAGTTAAGGCATTAACACAGGAATGGATGGATGCTTACAAGGCCGCGATCGTTGCTGATCCTGATTACAGGGAGATAGCCAAAAACTGGGAGGGCAGCGTATCTCTCATCGTCAATCCCGACCCGGGTAAGGGGGTGCCTGAACCGGTCTATCTGTTCCAGGATTACTGGCACGGTGACGTGGGCGAATTTATTGTATGCGACAAGGCCAAGGCCGAAAGCGCTAAGTTCGTCCTTACCGGCGAATATTCACGTTGGAAACAAGTGGCCCGCAAGGAGTTGGATGCTACTAAAGGACTTCTGCAGGGCAAGTTAACAATGAAGGGTGACCTGCCATACATTGTCAGGAATATCCTGGTGATCAACAAGGTCGTGGATCTCCTCGGAAAATTCGAGACGCAATGGCCCGATGACCCTGAATAATATACATAGACGTTTGATTCATCCTTAATTTAAAGGAGACAGGTATGGCTTACGATTTAGATCTGTCATTTAATTATTGCGGTCCCACCAAGATTGTCTTCGGGGTAGATTCATCGAAAGATGTCGAGATCGAGATGAGCGCCATTGGAGGGACCAGGGCAGTCGTTGTCACAGACCAGGGCATTATAAATGCCGGTCTCATAGACCACATTGTAAAGGCCCTTGGCAACAAGTGTGCAGGAGTCTTCAGCGAAGTCCCTCAGGATACGGGGGTGGAGGTCGTGGCTTCAGGCGCTTCTTTTGCCAGGAAAAACCGTGCAGACATTGTCATAAGTGTGGGAGGAGGAAGTGTTATAGATACGGCCAAGGGCATGTGCATCCTGCTCACCGAAGGAGGCGATCTTCGGGATCTAAACGGGGTACAGCTATTGACCAGACCCCAGACTCCGCATGTAGTGATCCCCACTACTGCAGGCACAGGCAGCGAGGTAACCAATGTTGCTGTAATCATGGACAGGGAAATGGGGCGGAAACGCCTGGTGGTCGAGAACTTCATTGTTCCCCGCCTTGCCATCCTGGATCCGAAGATGACTGCAAAGCTCCCGAAGCTCATGACCGCAGGCACGGGAATGGACGCCATGACGCATGCTGTGGAGGCGCTGCATGTAGCGCCCCACGAGCCCATCACCGATGCGCTCGGCATTCATGCGATTCGTCTTCTGTACAAGTACCTGCCGGACTGTGTCGCGAACGGCGCAGACCTTGTTGCCAGAGGTCAAACTCAGATAGCAGCCACTATAGCCGGCTGGGCCTTCGGTATCGCAGGTGTTGGAAATGTCCATGCCCTGGCACACTCGATTGGCGCAGTCGCTCACGTACCCCACGGCATTGCTAACGGCATACTACTGGCCGACTGCATGGAATTCAATATCGGGAGCTGTCCCGAGGCTTATGCCATGGTGGCAGAGGCCTTCGGGCTCAGGGAAAAGGGAATGGATGACATGGAAGCGGCCCGCACGGCTATTGCTGCCGTGAGGGAATTTACCAGGAAAATAGAGCATCCCCAGCGATTATCCGAAATGAAGGTTACAGAGGATGATATTGTAAAGGCGGCAGAGCTCAGTCTTGGTGACGGCGCCATACTGAACAATCCCCGGTTTGTGCTCGATTCATCCGAGATGCTCGAAATCTATAGGAAGGTGCTTTAGTGTGGTGTTTCAAGAGTTCTTGCTATCTGTCATTGCGAGCCCGGCTTTATCGGGCGCGGCAATCTCAGACTCATTGAAGAGATTGCTTCACTGCGTTCGCAATGACAGACTTATTGAAATTATTTCTGAAACATCACATCAGGAGGTTTTGACATGGCGGAGAATTTTATAAAAAATCAGGCAGAGGAAGTTCCATTCTCACATATAATGAGCGAACTCCTCTCTTCGAATATAGAGCAGAACGCCGGGAAGATGCGTACATTCAGGAGCATGTATGGTGTGGTCGCCATTGATCTGGCCGACATCGAAACAGCAGTGACCCTCATATTTGCAGGCGGCACACTGAGTATAGTACCGGGTATTGCGGGAAAGCCCCATATCATAATCAAAACCGACGCGGATAAGGTGATGGGACTGAACTTGATTTCCGTCAAGTTCGGACTCCCTTATTATTTTGATAAGGCCGGCATAACCGTGCTGAAGCAGCTCCTGAACGGGGATATCAGTATCAAGGGTATGCTCGCACATCCCGTTCTCCTGACCAAGCTTACAAAGATCATGTCGGTGATGTAAGGAAACAGGAGCGCTGGTTACTTTATCGATATATGGCCATGCATTTGACACCACTAGATCAAACGGTAAGTGTATTTTGTCATTGTCTCGAAAGTCGTCATCCCCGAGATCTTTTATCGGGGATCCAGGAAACAACATAAAATGGATTCCCGCTAAAAAGACTGCGGGAATGACAGGCGCTAGGGTACTTTCATCCACCCTTGTGAGCCCAGCTCACGGGGATTCCCGTGAAAACGGGAATCCATTTTTTTCAAAGGCTAATGGATACCCGCCGGAGCCTGCCCTCGAATGCAGTTATCGGGGGCGGGTATGACGGCTGGTGGTGTCATATGCATAGCCATATATCGATTTTAGGTAGAACGAACTTTCATTAAAAGATCAGCATACCTAATAACCCTGAGCCGATGATTACAAAAGTAGGGTCTATCTTTGTAAAGGAAATGACGGCGAAACCGATGACTGCGATGCAGAAGGTCGGTAAGTCCACGAGGGAAGTGTGGCCCAGCGAAATGGCGACCGCCCCGAGAAGTCCGATTACCGCGGCCTTTACGCCCCTGAAGCTGGAACTTACAATTATCGATTCCTTATATGCGTAATAGAATTTTGCCGCCAGTGTGACAATTACGATGCATGGCAAATAAGAACTGATCATTGCCATGACCGCGCCTGAGAGCCCGTAAATTTTATATCCGATAAAAGCATTCATCACTGAAAGAGGCCCGGGGGTGACCTGTCCTATAGCGATTGCATCCAGAAAGTCCTGATTGGTTATCCAGTGATACTTTTCCACAAATTCCTTTTGAAGCATAGGGAGCATCACAAAGCCCCCACCTATGGTCAATGTATTAATTACGACCAAGATCCAGCAGAATTTGAGCAGGACCATCTTATTGCCTCCGCCCATAAACGGCCAGCCCGATTATCCCGGACGCCAGGATGAGTCCTATAGGGTTAAGCCTGAACAATGCCAGCGCAAAAAAGGCCGACAACGCAAAGATGGCTGATTTGTAATCTCTTATGGTCCTTACCGCCATTTTGTAAATGATGGAAAGGAGAAGGCCGATCACCGCCGCTCCCACCCCCTTCGTTATTGAATGCAACAGAGTGTTGTCTCTGGCTTTTACGTAGAAAATTGCGAGCACTATGGCAAGAACAGTTCCCGTGAAGGCCTGCCCCAAAGTTGCAGTCAAAGCCCCTTTTATTTTTTTCAGCTTGTATCCTATGCAGATCCCCGTATTTACAATAGGCGGCCCCGGCGTCATCTGTCCGATAGCCACCGCTTCAATGAATTCATCACGCTTTAGCCATCTCCGTCTTTCCACTAACTCTCTTTCAAAAAAGGCGAGCATGGAATAAACCCCTCCGAAGGAAAAGGCGCCGATTTTCAGAAAAACCCAGAAGATTTTTCTTAAAGCAATATCGCTTATGGCCATATTTTCTCTGAATGGATTGACATGGCGTAATTATAACCCTTTTCCATATGTAAAAAAATCAGTTTTATGATATAACATATAATGGCTGTGAGAATACTTGTTACCGGCGGTGCAGGATATATCGGGAGCCATGTGGTCAAGGCCCTGGGCGAGCATGCCTATGAGGTCCTGACCTATGACAATCTTTCTTCAGGCAATAAATGGGCGGTCCTGCATGGGGACATTGTTGCCGCCGATTTGTCGGACAGCGCTGCGCTGGGAAGGGCGCTCAAGGATTTTAGACCTGACGCGGTAATGCATTTTGCCGCATCGATTATCGTGTCTGAGAGCGTCAGGGAACCGCTGAAATATTATTTAAATAATACGGTCAATACCATAAAGCTCATAGAAGCGATGTTGGAAAATGGCGTCAACCGGCTTATCTTTTCTTCTACCGCTGCCGTATACGGCATTCCTGTGACAGTACCGGTTTCCGAGGACTCACCGTTGTCGGCAATCAATCCGTACGGGACCTCAAAAATGATGACGGAGTATGTTCTCAGGGATTTGGCTTTTGCGAACGACGACTTCAGGTATTCAGCGCTCAGGTACTTCAATGTAGCCGGAGCTGACTCGGGGAACAGGATAGGGCAGGCGTATAAAGAGTCTACTCATCTGATAACACGGGCGCTTAAAACGGCAAAGGGTGAATTAGCGAAGTTGCAGATCTTCGGCACCGATTACCCTACTCCTGACGGCACCTGCATACGAGACTATATTCATGTCGAGGACCTGGCCGGGGCCCACATTGCTGCGCTCCGTCACCTTCTTGAAGGAAATCAAAGCCTGGTGCTCAACTGCGGTTACGGTCATGGCTATTCGGTGAGGGAAGTGATCGACATGGTGAAAAAAGTGACTGCGGTGAATATAAAGGTTGAAGAGGCTGGAAGAAGAGAGGGAGACCCTCCCGTTCTTGTTGCCGGCAACTCGAAGATCAAAAGACTGCTTAACTGGGAACCTGCATGTGATAATCTGGAATTTATCATAAAGACTGCCTGGGAATGGGAGCGGCGCCTTCCTTAAAAACGCGTTGCATCACGTAAAAAGTATTCGAAAAAATCTATAATATGCTTACGTCATTCCCGCAATCCTTTAGCGGGAATCCATTCATCTGAAAAAAACCTGGATTCCCGCTAAACATGTCCCCGCAGGCAGTAAGCGGGGAAGACTGCGGGAATCCCCATGAGCTGGGCTCACAAGGGTGGATGAAAATGGGGGCTTTGCACACTGAGCCCGGTTGAGATATTATTATCAAAAAAGCCGGGAGGGTAGGCCATGGATGTGATCTATGATAAGTGTTGCGGTATAGATGTACACAAGGAGACATTAACGGCATGTATCATGGTAGGTGCAGGGAATCGCGTACGGAAGGAAATCAGGACCTTCTCGACTATGACGGAAGATATCGAGAGGCTACGGGACTGGTTGAAATCCGAAGAGATCACGCATGTAGCAATGGAGAGTACCGGAGTATATTGGAAGCCGGTGTACAACATCCTTGAGGAAGACTTTTCCGTAATGATCGCCAATGCAAAACATGTAAAACACGTTCCTGGCCGAAAGACGGACGTGAAGGACAGCGAATGGATTTGCAAGCTCTTAAGGAACGGGCTGATACGGGGCAGCTTTATTCCTCCCCGGCACATCAGGCAATTGAGAGACTTGACCAGGCATAGGGCCAAGCTCAATCATTTGATGACAAGCGAGAAGAATCGGCTTCAGAAATACCTGGAGGATGCCAATATAAAACTCGCCTCCGTAGCCTCAGATATATTTGGTGTTTCGGGCAGGAAGATGCTGAAAGAGATGCTAAAGGGCAATGAGAATGTTGAAGAGATAGCGGATTTGGCCTATGGTCAGCTGAAGAAAAAGAAAGATGCGCTGATGAAGTCATGTACAGGAAATCTCACCGATCATCATCGGATGATGGTCCAATTGGGTTTAAAGCATATCGAGTATATGGAGAGTTTGATTGCGGAGGTACAACAGCAGATTGATAGGGTAGTCAGAGAAAACAATCTTCAGAAGAATATCGAGTTGCTGGATACAATACCGGGGGTAAACGAGACAGCAGCTGAAGTTATCATTGCAGAGATAGGCACTGATATGAACGTGTTTCCTACTGAACATCATTTGGCCTCATGGGCGGGGATAAGTCCCGGCAATAACGAGAGTGCTGGTAAAAAAAAAGCGGACACACCACCAATGGGGACAAATGGCTGAAGGCTATTTTGGTACAATGCGGGCACAATGCAGGGAGGACGAAAGGGACTTATTTGAAGGACAAGTACCATAAGCTCAAAACAAGACGAGGAGTTAAGAGGGCAGCGGTTGCAATAGGACATAAGATACTGGTGAGCGCTTATTACATATTAAAGAATCAGGAGACATACAAAGAATTAGGGGATATGTATTTGGATACTCGGAACAAGGCACGGATTGTAAAACAATATAAACATAGGATAGAGGCACTTGGCTTTACCGTATCACTGACAGAGAAGGCAGCGTAAACAAGGCAGAGAGCAAAGCAAGCTTTTTGAGGTCGTCTGTCATTGGCGGTTATTAACCCCGTGCGTGGAATCTGACTGAACCGGTGTATAAGAACAAAGGATTGTTGCCATAGAGCACGAGAGACAATATTTACTTTCTTACCGGTTTTATAGAGCTTGCTGAACATATAAAGGCAAAACAGTTAAAGACGTCCGGATATGGGTGACATTTTCGAGACAATGACGTAGTTGGTGTTGCCAAATGAAATGATTTCGAATACATTCTTGAATAATGCAACGAATCAGTTTCGAATACTATTTATGATGATGCAATTCTTAAAATTGACAAAATATTGATTAAAAACTATAATTATTTTAATGGTTTTTTTAATTTTATGCTAAAAAGCAGGAGGTATTATGGCAGAAGGGATAGTGGATCTTACGAGTGCGGTGTGGGACAGTGAAATTGTACAGTCGAGCGGACTGGTTATGGTTGATTTCTGGGCGGTGTGGTGCGGTCCTTGCAGGATGATAGCTCCGACAATTGAAGAATTGGCAAAGGAATATGCCGGTAAAATAAAAGTAGGAAAGTTGAATACCGATGAAAATCCCGAGGTTGCGACCAAGTACAAGATAATGGGTATTCCTACAGTCATGTTTTTCAAAGATGGACAGAAAGTAGACCAGGTAGTGGGCGCTGTCCCCAAACCCCAGCTTAAGGCCAAAATAGACTCGCTTCTTTCATCTTGATGAATTAATGAAGAAACTTTGTTATTTTTTTGCTGCAACCTTCGTTGTTGTTTTGTTTTTATCATGTTCAGGGAAGGAAAGGGCGGCAGTCGGCAGTGCTCCTCCTACCTTTGTCCTTTCCACAATCAAAGGTGAAAGCCTGGACCTCAAAAATTACAGGGGTAAAGTGGTCCTTCTTGAATTTTTCGCGTCCTGGTGTCCTCCATGCCGGATGGCGGCGCCGGAACTGAAATCTATTTATGAGAAGTATAATGGAAAGGGGTTTGTTGTACTGGCGGTGGCAATAGACGATGGGCCCAAAGCGTTATCAGCAGTGAAGAATTATGTAAATGAATTCGGCGTCCCATATCCGGTCATGATTGACAATGGCACGGTAAGCACACAATATCAGGTGGTCAGTATACCGACGAGTTTCATCATCAACAAAGAGGGGAATATCAGAGAAAAGCATGTTGGACTGCTCCCTGATTTTGCGAGCACACTTTCAAAAGAGATAGAGACCCTACTATAAAGGTGCGACAAAGATGTTCGAATCGCTAAGCGACAAACTTGACTCCATATTCAAGAAATTAAAAAGCAGAGGACTTCTTAAAGAAGAAGACGTTGATGTTGCGCTCAAGGAGATACGGCTGGCCCTGCTCGAAGCCGACGTTAATTTCAGGGTAGTTAAAGACTTTGTTGACCATGTCCGCGTTAGAGCCATCGGGAAAGAGGTGCTGGAAAGCCTCTCGCCGGGACAGCAGGTAGTCAAAATAGTGCACGACTCTCTCTGTGAGCTTCTTGGAGTTTCCAATAGCCGTATACAACTTGCCCCTAACCCCCCTACTGTAGTGATGATGATCGGCCTTCAGGGTTCCGGTAAGACCACGACTGCAGCCAAACTAGCCCTATTTTTTAAAAAAGAAGGCCGAAGGCCGCTGCTCGTTGCCGCAGATCTCCAGAGGCCTGCTGCAATCGACCAGCTCGCGGCACTCGGCAGGCAGATAAGCGTCCCTGTTTTTGCAACAAAAGAAATAAAGGACCCTGTGACTGTCTGCGGTGATGCTCTCAAACAGGCGAAAATTGACGGAAGAGATGTGGTTATTCTCGATACTGCGGGCAGATTGCACATCAATGAGGACTTGATGAACGAACTGCTGCGGGTCAAGGGCGCTGTCAATCCCCGCGAAATTCTGCTCGTTGCCGATGCCATGACGGGTCAGGACGCCGTTAACATGGCAAAGAGCTTCAATGAGCAGATCGGGATAGACGGCATCATTCTCACTAAGATGGATGGTGATGCCAGGGGCGGCGCTGCGCTTTCCATAAGAAGCGTTACGGGAAAGCCGATAAAATTTATCGGCGCCGGTGAGAAAATAGATACGCTTGAGCCTTTCTATCCCGACCGGATTGCCGGCAGAATACTCGGCATGGGTGATGTTCTCACACTTATAGAACAGGCCCAGCAGTCTATCGATCAAAAAGAGGCTGAAAAGATTCAAAAACAGATCATGGAGGAAAGTTTCAGCTTTGAAGACCTTAGGGACCAGCTTAAGAAACTGCGCAGCATGGGACCGCTCGAAAACCTGCTTGGCATGATTCCCGGCATGAACAAGGCCATGAAGGATGTGAAGGTGGACGAGAAGGAATTTGTCAAAATAGAGGCCATCATAAATTCAATGACTCCAAAGGAAAGGAACAACCACAACATCATTAACGGCAGCAGGAGAAAGCGGATCGCTGCCGGCAGCGGCACAACAACGGCGGATATAAACCGGCTTGTCAAACAATACCTCGAGATGAAGAAGATGATGAAAATGTTTAAAGGGAAAAAGGGTTTCAGGCTGCCAAAGGGGTTCTCGTTTTAGATGGTTAGAGGGCTGGAGGATCAGAAGGTCGGAGGGCTGGAAGCTTAGAGGGTTAGAAGGTTAGCACAAAAAGCCAAACATCCAACCCTCTAAGCTTCCAACCCTCCAAAAGGACCCTCTAACCTTCCAAACTTCTAAAAGGGTTGCATACATGGGCTTGAATATATTAAACTATTCAGTTCTGATAAAGGTATCTTGCTCATTTGAGTTATAAAAAGTAAAATTGATCATAGAGTCTTTTAATAATGCAGGAGGTGGAATTTGGTAAAGATCAGGTTGACAAGGTTGGGGGCCCATAAGAAACCGTTTTATAGAATTATTGTCGCTGACTCCAGGGCGAGAAGAGACGGCCCCTTTGTTGAGATTATAGGCACATACGATCCAAAGAAAGAGCCATCTGAAATAAAGGTCAATTTGGAGCGTGCAAAGCACTGGATTGAACTTGGCGCACAACCTACGGATACCGTGAGGAAACTTTTACAAAGAGCCGGTATGTAGAACCGGAGTTTCCCGGACTCAATGTTTTGGGGCACGTGCTAAACCAATTTGCCAATTTGGAGGTGGAGAGATGAGGACATTGATTGAGACGATGGCTAAGGCACTGGTTGATAAGCCTGAAGATGTTAAGGTGACTGAAATTGAGGGTGAGAAGACCACGGTATATGAACTCAGGGTGTTTCAGACTGACCTTGGCAAGGTGATCGGCAAACAGGGGAAAACGGCGCGTGCAATGAGGACGATTCTGGGAGCTGCCGGGACAAAGATAGGCAAACGGTGTGTCCTTGAGATACTGGAATAAAACAAGTCATAGCGTTATAGCGTTTTAGCGTTATAGCGTTGATGAATAAACAAAAGGAAGCCTTATCGAACTCGTCGATAGCATACAGTCGGTTCTAAGGCTTTTTTTCTATAAACGCGATGAACGCTATAACGCTATAACAAATGTGTGGTGGATTTGATATAATTACAATCTTTCCCGAAATGTGTTCCGCCTATTTGGGAGAAAGTATTCTAAAAAGGGCGATACAAAAGGGATTGCTTGATGTAAAGTTATTCAATCTCAGGGACTTTACTGCCGACAAGCACAGGACTGTTGATGATTACCCTTATGGGGGCGGCTCCGGGATGGTCATGAAGATAGAGCCGATATGCAAAGCGTTGAATTCGATCAAGGCTGACGGCCATGAGCGATTGACTGTACTGATGAGCCCTCAGGGCAAGCCATACACGCAGCGCATGGCAGAATCATTAGCGCAGGATTCCAGGAGGATAGTCTTCATCTGCGGGAGATACGAGGGGATCGATGAGCGGGTACGGCAATCCCTCGTTGATGAAGAGATTTCGATCGGTGATTATGTTTTAACTGGAGGGGAGTTGGCTGCATTGGTTATAATAGACAGCATTGCCCGGCTCATCCCGGGTGTGCTGGGCGACGACGATTCGGCAAGCGAAGAATCTTTTTCGTGGGGACTTCTGGATTACCCGCATTATACAAGGCCGCCGGAGTTTATGGGCCTGAAGGTCCCTGACGTGCTTCTTTCAGGTAACCACAAGGAAATCTGCAGGAGCAGGAGAAGGGAAGCAATAAGACGAACGCTGGTCAAAAGACCTGATCTGCTCGAAAAGGCTTCTTTGAGCAGTGAAGATAGGGCGATATTAAACGAGCTTTGCTCAGATGGATATGTGGTCGGAAGCAGGGAGGAAGAAGATGAATCAGATACACGCAGTTGAGGAAGGCTTCAGAAGGGAGGTCCCGGCTTTTAATATCGGGGACACTGTCAGGATATATGTAAAGGTTGTAGAAGGGGACAAAGAGAGGCTCCAGCCTTTTGAGGGAGTAGTGATTGCCCGCAAAGGGAGCGGCGTGCGGGAAACCTTCATGGTCCGAAAGATGTCTTTCGGCGTCGGGGTGGAAAGGATCTTCCCTGTGCATTCACCTTCCATAGACAAGATAGAGACTATAAAACGCGGCAGGGTCAGGAAGGCGAAGCTGTATTACATCAGAGGGAAAAAGGGCAAAGAGGCGAAGATCAAGGAGAAATCGAGGGAAGCAAAATAACTGTGCCCCTGCCGGCATTTTGATCTGATTGCATGGTTTGGTGTATCATTGTGGAATGATATTGGGCTGTCAGCTGATTATTGAGTGCGGATGCGACGAGGCAGGACGCGGAGCGGGCGCCGCGGAAGTATATGTGGGCGCGGTGATCCTCGATCCTGAACATCTTATTGAAGGGCTGGCTGATTTCGAAGAAATTGTCAGCCGGCAGAAGGGAAGTCCTCAGCGAGGAAATCAAGTTGTACGCACTGAGCTGGTGCGTAGCTAAAGCCAGTGTGGAAGAGATCGAGAGATTCAATGTGCTTAATGCAACACTGCTTGCGATGAAGCGTGCAGTGGCGGGATTGACGATTAAGCCTCAAAAGGTCCTGGTGGACGGTAACCATGCGCCGGACCTGGAGATACCGGTGGAGGCGATTATAAAGGGTGATGATAAAGTCCCTTCGATAAGCGCGGCTTCGATACTGGCAAAAGTGGCCAGGGACAAAGCGATGGTTGAATACCATAGAATATACCCGGAATATGGCTTTGATATACACAAGGGATATTTTACACGCGAGCACATGGCAGCGCTGCACAAACACGGGCCCTGTCCCATCCATCGTAGAAACTACTCTCCTGTCTGCCAAATGCAGTTATTTGTTTGACCTCAATGCACGATCAAACCACAGAGGTAACAGAGAAAATTAGTGATTTAAAAGATAAAACATCAGATCAGCCCTTGATCTCTGTGCACTGGTTTGGTGTAACCTCGGTTTTGTCTCTTTTTCTCCAAGGCCTTGAGAGCACAGAGGAAAACTCTGTGTTCTCTGAGGTTTCGTCTTTTTAGGTGGTGGATTCTGGTTGACTTTATCGGTTTATCATGAAGCGCTTCTTTTTGACGGTTAAGGGGACTGTCCAGGGAGTCGGGTTCAGACCCTTTGTTTATAATCTCGCAAAAGATTTAGGAATTAAGGGATATATCAAGAATACTTCGGCCGGGGTTTTCATAGAGGCGGAGGGCGATAACAGCGCCGGATTTATTGATGCCATTCAGCGGCGACACCCACCTTTGGCAAAGATCGACTGTATCGAGGTTCAGGAACTCTCTGCAATAGGTTACGATGATTTTGTTATAATCAGCAGCAGTGACAGCGGCAGTTTTACACTCGTTTCCCCCGATGTTTCAGTTTGCGGCGCATGTTTGAATGAATTGACTGACCCGCAAGACAGGCGTTATCTATATCCTTTCATTAACTGCACCAATTGCGGTCCGAGATATTCAATCACCAGGCAGGTGCCGTATGACCGGCCTAATACGACCATGGCGCAGTTCCGCATGTGTCCGCTCTGCATGAGCGAGTATGAGGACCCTCGCAACCGCAGGTTTCATGCCCAGCCCAATGCCTGCCCTGTATGCGGTCCGCAGGTATTTCTCACTGTAAACAATCCGCAGTTCACTGTCGAGATCGCCGGAAATCCGATAGCCGGAACCATTGCGCTCCTGAAGCAGGGGGCACTGGTAGCCGTGAAGGGACTTGGCGGATTTCATCTCTGCTGCGATGCATCGAATGAGCGGGCGGTAACCAAACTCAGGGAGAAAAAGAGGAGAAGCAACAAGCCGTTTGCTCTTATGGCTCCGGACTGCGAGGCCATCGGAAAATTCTGCGAGCTTTCCGGAGATGAAGCGGCATTGCTGAACGACATAAGAAGGCCGATCGTCCTATTGAAAAAAAGGGTTATGGGTGATGGGTCATTGGTCATGGGAAAGGACAACAAGGACATATTGCTGTCCCATGACGTTGCACCGAACAACAAATATATCGGCTTCATGTTGCCATACACCCCTCTGCACTACCTTTTATTTCATTATCCTATTACCCATGACCCATCACCTATAACCTCTGACCTATCTCCTGTTACCTGTCACTTTGACGCCCTTGTGATGACAAGCGGAAATATTGCTGAAGAGCCGATCGTAGTTGACAATGACGACGCCATGACCAGGCTCTCTGATATTGCGGACGCATTCCTTTTTCATAATAGAGACATTTTTATGCGATTGGATGATTCTGTTGTTCAGAGGAGAGGTGATGGGCAATGGGTTATAGGTGATAGGCAAAGGCAGGAAAGCGGATCGAAGGATCTGTCATCAGTACCCAGTACCCATTACCCATTACCTATGACCTCGTTTATTAGGCGTTCCCGCGGATATGTTCCTGAGCCGATCCTGCTGAAAGACGACGGGCCGGATGTTTTGGGCTGCGGGGCCGACGTAAAAAATACGTTTACTATTATGAAGGGGCATTACGCAATCATAAGTCAGCATATCGGTGATATGGAGAACATCGAGACACTTCATTTTTTTGAAGAGACCCTATTAAACCTTAAAGAGGTGTACAGGTCGCAACCCGTTGCTCTAGCTTATGACCTGCACCCCGGTTATTTGTCGACGCGTTGGGCACTGGAACAAATCCGGCAGCAAAAGATCAATGGATATGCAGTGCAGCACCACTATGCGCATATTGCATCGGTAATAGCTGAAAACCGGCTGAAAGAGGAAGTGATAGGCATTGCCTTTGATGGCACGGGATATGGGACAGACGGTAATCTCTGGGGCGGAGAGTTCCTCATATGCAGCATAAATGGTTTTGCGAGGGTCGCTCACTTCGATTATATCCCGTTGCCTGGCGGGGAGATGGCCATAAAGGAGTGCTGGAGAACTGCAGTCGGCTTGGTGGTCAGCGCTCTGGGCAGCGAGGAGGGCGGCCCTGAACGCCGGAATCCGGCTGTTATGGAGGCGCTTGATGCGGCAGGGTTTATCGACAGGTATGGGCTGGAGCGGGTTGAGACTATGGTAAAGCTCGCCGGCAACCGGCATTTCTCGCCGCTGTCATCGGGCGCAGGCAGGCTGTTTGACGCTGTATCGGCACTTGCCGGTGTAGCGGACCTCAATACCTTTGAAGGCGAAGCTGCCATCGCGCTAGAAAATGAAATTGAAGATGGCGTTTCCGGAACGTATCCCTTTGCGGTGAGCGAGATTCACGGGCATGGCCGGCCGTTGCGCATCGGCTTCTCCGAAACGACCCTGCGGATAATTGAGGACATAAAAAAAGGTGAGTCGAAGGGCAGGATAGCCGCCAGGTTTCATAACACTGTCACAGAGGTAATTGCGGTGATGTCATCACGAATAGGCCTTGAATACGGCATAAGGAATATTGCCTTGAGCGGCGGGACGTTCCAGAACGCCTATGTGTTTGAGAGCGCTAACGATAAACTGAAGGCGCTGGGGTTCAACGTGTTTACAAATGTGAATGTGCCCTGTAATGACGGGTGCATATCTCTCGGACAGGCGTTCCTCCTCAGAGAGAGACTGAAAGCAGGCGCGCCTCTCAAGGATTAGGCCAGAATCCACCACCTAAAACGACGAACCACAGAGAACACAGAGTTTTCCTCTGAGCTCTCAAGGCCTTGGAGAGAGACAAAACTAAAACTTACACCGAAGAGTGCACAGAGATGAAATGCCGATATGACGTTATGTCTTTTTAAATCCATGAGTTTCTCTGTGTCCTCTGTGGGGTCTATTCGGCAGCTAACGTGTGGCTCTCCTGAGCCTCAGGTAGCGCCGGATAAGCGCATTGGTAGAACTATCGTGACTGAGCTGCGACCCGTCCGCACTTTCGAGTTCGGGAATAATTTTTTTTGCGAGGGCCTTGCCTAACTCAACCCCCCACTGGTCAAAGGAATTAATGTGCCAAATAGCTCCAGCCGTAAAGACGCTATGTTCATAAAGCGCAACAAGTTTACCGAGCGTTTCAGGCGTCAGCTGCTCACCTAGAATAGTGTTTGAGGGGCGGTTGCCTGCGCAAACGCGGTGAGGGGCCAGCCACTCCGGACTGCCGTCAGCCCTGACCTCGCCTTCGGTCTTGCCAAAAGCCAAAGCCTCAGTCTGCGCAAACAGGTTGGCCATAAGCTGGTTGTGATGGTCACCTACAGGATTCAATGTCCGGCAGAAGCCAATAAAGTCGCACGGAATCAGCTTGGTCCCCTGGTGTATCAGCTGGTAGAACGAGTGTTGGCCATTGGTGCCGGGCTCACCCCAGAAAATCGGGCCTGTCCCGTAATCGACGCTTGCGCCGTCCAGCGTGACATGCTTGCCGTTGCTCTCCATGGTCAATTGCTGCAGATAGGCAGGGAAACGTTTGAGGTACTGCTCGTAAGGCAACACAGCTATTGTCTGTGCATTGAAAAAATTATTGTACCAGACGACGAGCAGCCCCATGAGCACCGGGATGTTCCGTTCAAACTGAGCGGTGCGGAAATGCTCGTCCATAGCGTGGAAACCGGTGAGCAGCTGACGAAAGTTTTCTGCACCGATGGCAATCATGGTCGAAAGACCGATAGCCGAATCCATCGAGTAGCGCCCGCCGACCCAATCCCAGAATCCGAACATATTCGCAGTATCGATGCCGAATTTCCCCACCTCATCAGCATTGGTCGAGACAGCGACGAAATGCCTGGCGACGGCGCGCTCATCGCCCAAAGCCTGAAGCGCCCAGCGACGGGCTGAGTAAGCATTGGACATTGTCTCCATAGTCGTAAAAGTTTTTGACGATATTATGAACAAGGTCTCGGCCGGGTCAAGTTCGCGAGTCGCTTCGGCCAAATCCGTTCCATCAATGTTTGAAACAAACCGGAAAGTCATGTCGCGGGAGCTGTAATATTTCAAAGCTTCGTAAGCCATGGCCGGCCCAAGGTCTGAGCCGCCTATGCCTATGTTGATAACATTGCGTATGCGCCTGCCGCTATGCCCCTTCCACTCGCCGCTGCGGACGCGGCTCGAGAAGTCTGCCATCCGGTCCAGCACTTCATGAACACGGGGCACCACGTTTTCTCCGTCAACAAAGATAGACCGGTCCCGGGGTGCACGCAGCGCGACGTGGAGAACGGCGCGCTTCTCGGTCACGTTTATGGCGTCCCCGCGGAACATCGCATCAATCCGTTCGCGCAGGCCGCACTCCTCAGCGAGTCGAAAAAGCAGCGTAAGCGTTTCCTCTGTGATGAGGTTCTTGGAGTAATCGAAGTAAAGGCCCGCATCTTCCACAGTCAACCGCTCGCCACGCCGCTGATCGCCGGCAAAAAGCTCCCGCAGGTGAATGTTCCTTATCTTCCGATAGTGGTCCTCAAGAGCTTTCCATGAAGCCAACTGTCTCAGTTTATGTGTTGCCGGCATTTTCGTTTCATACCTCCTTTCGAAGTGTTACGTATTGTCAAAACTTAACCACAGCCAAAAGTAGGCGCTTCTAAGCGAGAACACAGAGACAACCTCACCACAAAGGACACAGAGAAATACTCTGTGCACTCTGAAAGACTTTATGGAGCTTTATATTTAGAATTACCCTGTGCCCTCTGTGGTTTCTTTTTTCCCTTTTTTTTTATAAAACTTTTGACATTATCAAGTGTTATCTCTAGGCACATGACTTATCCCTCGGGGGGTTAGGATCGTACCAGCCGGTGTCATTTGCTACGATCTGGTCAGCCTCAGCCGGTCCCCACGTATCGGGCTTATAGTAGTATAGCGGCGTCGTGTTGCCAAGGACAGGGTTGACTATTCGCCATTGTTCTTCTATAGTCCTTTCAGAAGAAAAGAGCGCGGCATTTCCAATCAGGGCGTCACCGAGAAGGCGCTCGTATGGGGGCATGGCATCCCCTTCGCTCTGGCACATTACAAGTTCAACATCTTCGCCCACGTTCGCCTCACCAGGTATTTTTATCCTGATGCCGAGTGCGATCAGCACGTCGGGGCTGAGGCGAAAACGGAGGTGATTCGAAAAAGCCGGTACAATCTCGCCGAAGGTCTCCTGAGGGGGACGTTTGAACTCCGCAGTCACAGTTGTCGAAGTCATCGGCATGCATTTGCCGGCCCTGATATAAAAAGGTACCCCTGCCCAGCGCCACGTATCTATGGAGAGCCGGACTGCAACAAAGGTCTCGACCGGCGAGTCAGGGGCCACGCCCGGTTCATCCCTGTAACCATGGAACTGACCGCGCACCACGTGAGACGGATCAAGCGGTTTGATCGCGCGAAGCACCCGGACGCATTCGTTGTGGATCAACTCGTAATCATCTCCCGAAGGGGCGTCCATAGCAAGGAATGCGACTATCGACATCAGGTGGTTTTGCAGTACGTCGCGTATGGCGCCCGTCTCTTCATAGAATTTCCCCCGTCCCTGAACTCCGAAGCTTTCGGCCATCGTGATCTGCACGGAAGAAATATAATTCCGGTTCCAGATCGGTTCGAAGATGGAGTTCGCAAAACGCGTATAGCAGATATTCTGGACAGGCTCCTTTCCGAGGAAGTGGTCGATCCTGAAGATCGCATTCTCCGGGAATACAGAGGTAAGTACGAGGTTCAGCTCCCGCGCCGAGTCAAAATCCCGGCCCAACGGCTTTTCGACTACAACGCGCGCCGTATGTGCGCAGCCGGCCTTCGCAAGGCCTTCGACCACGGTGGAGAACATGCTTGGCGGGATCGCCAGGTAGAAAAGAGGATTCCTGGCGGCACCCAGCTCCTTTCGCAGCGCCTTATATGTGGCAGCATCACGGTAGTCGCCGTCAATATACCGGAGCTGTGCGTTTAGTTTTGCAAAGGCCTCTTCATTTACGCCTCCGTGCTTCTCCAGACTATCTCTTGCGCGCTCTTTGAGTTTGTTGAGGTCCCAGCCTGACTTTGCCACACCAATGACAGGGACATCAAGGTGCCCGCGCCTGATGAGCCCCTGAATCGCGGGGAAAATACGTTTGTATGCAAGGTCGCCGGTGGCGCCGAAAAACACGAAGGCATCAGAGGCTGGAATTGTCATTTTCAAGCTCCTTCCGCGCCCCCGGTCTTCTCCAGGTGCCCGCCGAACTCATATCTCATCGCGGACAACACCCTGTCTGCAAAGTCGCTTTCACCGCGGGAACTGAAGCGCTCATAGAGCGCCGAGCTTAACACATGGGCCGGAACACCCTCATCTATTGACGCTATTACTGTCCAGCGTCCTTCGCCTGAATCAGACACCTGCCCCTTGAAATCGGGCAGATCAGGGTTCTTCAGCATCGCTGCTGCAGTAAGGTCAAGAAGCCATGAGGCAACAACGCTGCCCCTTCGCCAGACCTCAGCTATATCGGCAAGGTTGAAATCGTATTTATAGTATTGGGGATCGCGGAGTGGAGTAGTTTCAGCGTCTGTTTCCCTGCTCTGCTTGCCCGCGTTGGCGTGCCGGAGTATGTTCAACCCTTCCGCATAAGCGGCCATCAGTCCATATTCGATCCCGTTGTGCACCATCTTGACAAAGTGTCCGGCGCCATTGGGCCCGCAGTGGAGATAACCGTACTCAGCCGTACCCCCTTTTTTCTCACGGCCCGGCGTGCGCGGGCCAGAGCCAATGCCGGGAGCCAGCGCGGAAAAGACGGGACCGAGCCTCTCTACAGTCCGCTCCTCCCCACCGATCATCAGACAATATCCTCTTTCCAAACCCAGGACGCCGCCACTGGTCCCAACGTCTGCGTAGAGAATCCCTTTCGCCGTCAGCTCGCCTGCCCGGCGGATGTCGTCCCGGTAATAGGAGTTGCCCCCGTCAACAATGAGATCGCCCTTTTTGACAAGCCTTAAGAGGGCGGACAGCATCTCATCCACTGCTCCGGCCGGTATCATAAGCCAGACGATCCTGGGAGGTGAAATCTTTGCGATAAAATCTTCAAGCGAAGAGGCAGGGATCGCTCCCTCCAGTGCGAGCTTTTCCCGCGACGCAGCGCTCTTGGCATAAACGACGCACTCATGCCCGCCCATCATCAGCCGCCGCACCATATTGGCGCCCATACGCCCCAATCCTATCATTCCGATTTGCATTATGACCTCCTGTAATCCTGTCTCTGATCTGAACCCTGCATGAGCGTCATTATCTGAAATTATATCCCAAAGCAAAAGGTTTGTCTTGTGTTGTCTTGTTGAGGTCGTGTCAAGCACTTTGTGTAAATTGCTGAAGACACGCTTTTACAATACACAAACCGAAATCCAGTGATAAGGACGAGTTTCTTCCGCTCAGGCCCTCCGCTTTGACGATTCCAAAGGCTCATTCGCTACAGCCGCTAAACTCGCCCATTGGCCCGCTTTGTAGGGCGGACGGGGCTCAGACATAGCGTTTGTTTAACGCTCATTTCGCCAGGAATCGTTACCAAAGCTCCGAGATTCGCTCCCTGAAACTCATCCTTACCACTGGATTTCTCATTGCGCTTTTATTAGGCTCCTGTGTAAATTGATGATATACGAAGCAATTAAGCTTCCTACGTAAGCAGCTTGCGATTGCATTATGGCAAATTGCAGCCAAGAGCAGGCAGTGCATGGCGCTGAAGCGGGCGTCGGCAGCCCGAGACGCCAGGGATGGCTGAACGGGCTGGCGTCGCCTTCGAGCGAGGCTGGACGCCTCGCGAGATTAAGCAGAAGCACTATGTGCTGACTGCTCGACAACGCATAATTAATGCGGGCTGGTGCGATAGAGAAATAGCCTGCTCACCCGACGTGTTGTCACTTGCAACAACTTCAACTCTTTCCGCCAGCCACCTCACAAAAAAGGGCAGTATAGCATAGTTCAAATAGGACATTTCTATTTTGGTAAAAACCGGTCATTTCTAAATTGGCTTGACAGTCTTGTGTCGTCTTGTTGACTAATCAATTCCATATGATAGACTTGTTTCCGGGGCCATGCGATGACAACGGAAAACCGGATTGTATTCTTGCTTGATGTAGATAACACACTGCTTGACAACGACCGGGTGCAAAGCGACCTTCAGAGCTATATCGAAGGCGCGTGCGGGGTCCAAAGCAGGGACCGGTACTTTGACATCTTCGAGGAGCTGCGCTCCGAACTCGGTTATGCGGACTACCTGGGAGCCTTGCAGCGTTACCGGACCGAGGAGATGTGCGATCCGCGAATGCTGCTGCTGATGTCTTCATTCCTGGTGGATTATCCCTTTGCCGACAGGTTGTACTCCGGCTCTCTCGCTGTTCTTGAGCACCTGAGTGCCTGGGGGACAACGGTCATCCTGTCCGATGGCGACGTGGTCTTCCAGCCACGCAAAATACAACGATCGGGACTGTGGGATGCGGTCGGGGGCAGGGTGCTGGTTTACATTCACAAAGAGCGGATGCTGGCCGATGTCGAGCGGCTCTATCCGGCTGTGCATTACGCCATGGTGGATGATAAACTTCGCATTCTTACTGCAGTGAAAGCAATCTGGAGAGAGCGGGTGACAACCGTCTTCCCGCGTCAGGGGCATTATGCGCTGGATCCTGAAAACGTTGCGGCTTATCCACCGGCGGACATCACCGTGGAACGCATCGGCGACTTGCTGAATTATGATCAGGCTGCGTTTCTCGGGGTCGCCAAGGATCAACAATAACCCTCTCGAAGCTGCCGCCATTTTGACGAAGCGTTGGAAGTCGCGAAATTAAATGGGAGTCACCATGAAGCCGGGTAAAGCAGACATGATAATGATCAACGGAGGCTCGTCAAGCATCAAGTTTGCGCTTTACCGGGCGGATGGACCGCTGAAGCGCGTGATGGACGGGAAGGTCGACCGTATAGGCATGCCCGGTACTATGTTGTTTTTCCATGACCTTACTCAAAATCAGCAGGACGGTCGCCTCATTGAAGCCTCGGATCACCGGTCGGCTGCGAATGTTCTGATCGACTGGATCGAAAAGCGAATCGGCTTCGCTTCCATCAAGGCAGTGGGACACCGGGTGGTCCACGGCATGAAACACACCGAGCCCGAGCGCATCACAGAAGAATTGCTGGCTGAACTGCATCGCATCAGGCCGTACGACCCGGACCATCTGCCTCGCGAGATCGAACTGATCGAGGCGTTTCGTCGCCGTTATCCTCAACTGCCTCAAGTGGCCTGTTTTGATACGGCATTCCACCGCTCAATGCCACGTGTGGCCAAGATCTTGCCTATCCCGCGTCGCTTCGACGCGATGGGAATCGAGCGCTACGGTTTCCACGGCCTATCCTATGCTTACCTCATGGAAAAGCTCGCCGGTGTCGCGGGCACGAAAGCAGCCATGGGTCGCATTGTCCTTGCGCATCTTGGCAACGGGGCGAGCATGGCTGCTGTTCGCGACGGTAAAAGCATCGACACCAGCATGGGGTTCACTCCTACCGGAGGGTTGCCGATGGGCACCCGTACCGGTGACCTCGATCCCGGCGTGGTGTGGTTCCTGCTTAAAACCGGCAACATGACACCCAAGCAGATCAACAATCTCATCAATTATGAATCCGGTCTGCTCGGTATTTCAGAAACCAGTTCCGATATGCGCGATTTGCTCGAACGCCAGGCGACTGACGTGCGCTCCGCTGAAGCGGTGTCGCTGTTTTGCTATCAGGCCAGGAAGTGGATAGGGGCATTTGCGGCTGCGCTCGGCGGACTGGACACTCTGGTGTTCTCCGGCGGGATCGGCGAAAACGCGCCGGAAGTCCGCGCCAGGATTTGCGACGGACTCGAATTTCTCGGGATTGAACTCGAAGAAAAACTAAATATGGGCAATGCGGATGTGGTTTCAATGGAAAGCGGCCGTGTCACTGTCCGCGTAATCCGCACTGACGAAGAGTTGACGCTCGCGAACATGGTCTGCCGCGTTTTAGGTTTAACACATGAAAGGAGATCTGACGATGAAGAAAAAAGTGTCCAAAAATAATACTGCCGCGGCCATTCCATTGTCGCATGAAGTGCTGCAAAAGATGAACGCCTATTGGCGCGCCGCCAACTACCTGTCGGTCGGCCAAATCTACTTGTACGACAATCCGTTGCTGAAAAAACCGTTAAAACTGGAACATGTGAAACCGAGGCTGCTCGGTCATTTCGGCACTACGCCCGGTCTGAACCTTATCTATGTGCATCTGAACCGGATTATTAAACAGTATGACCTGAACATGATTTATATAGCAGGGCCCGGACATGGCGGACCGGGACTGGTGGCCAACACTTATCTTGAAGGCACATACAGTGAGCTTTACCCGGAAATATCCCGGGACGAGCAAGGCATGAAACGGCTCTTCACACAGTTTTCTTTCCCCGGCGGCATCCCCAGTCACGCCGCGCCGGAAACTCCCGGTTCCATTCATGAAGGCGGTGAACTCGGCTATTCTTTGGCTCACGCATATGGAGCCGCGTTTGATAACCCTGACTTGATAGTTGCCTGTGTGGTCGGTGACGGTGAGGCGGAAACCGGCCCCCTGGCTACAAGCTGGCACTCGAACAAGTTCCTGAATCCCGTCGGGGATGGGGCCGTGCTGCCGATTCTGCATTTGAACGGCTACAAGATTGCCGGTCCCACCGTACTGGCCCGCATAAGTCACGATGAATTGGATCAGCTCTTCCGGGGCTGCGGTTACAATCCTTATTTTGTTGAGGGAGACGAGCCAATGAAGGTCCACCAACTCCTCGCTGCGACGTTGGATACCATCATTGCAGAGATTCAATACATTCAGATTACGGCGCGCGCCAAAGGATTCGAGAAGCGTCCGCAGTGGCCCATGATCATCTTACGTACGCCAAAAGGCTGGACCTGCCCAGAGGTAGTTGACGGACTGCCCATTGAAGGCACATTTCGCTCGCATCAGGTGCCGATTACAGATTTTGCAACGAAGCCAGCACATCTTAAAATACTGGAGAAATGGCTGAAAAGCTATAAGGCTGAAGAATTATTTGACAAACACGGCAGGCTCATTCCTGAGCTGTCTGAACTGGCGCCCAAAGCAGAGCGGCGTATGGGAGCGAACCCCCATGCCAATGGCGGGCTTCTCCTTAAAGAATTGAAGTTGCCTGATTTCCGCGACTATGCGGTTAAAGTGCCTAAGCCCGGCATTGTGGCAGCAGAAAGCACGCGTATCCAGGGTGAGTTTGTCCGGGATGTGCTCAAGCTCAATGCCGGAGTACGCAACTTTCGGGTTTTCAGCCCGGACGAGACCTCGTCGAACCGCTGGGCCGGCCTGTTTGAGGTCACTAACCGTTGCTCGAACGCGGACATTATTCCCATTGACGACCATGTAGCTCCTGACGGGCGGGTGATGGAGATGTTGAGCGAGCACCAGTGCGAAGGCTGGCTCGAAGGTTACCTGCTTACCGGCAGACATGGTTTTTTCTCGTGCTACGAAGCGTTCATCCACATCGTCGATTCGATGTTCAACCAGCATGCAAAGTGGCTCAAGGCATCGAGCCGTATACCGTGGCGACGGCCGATTGCTTCACTTAACTACCTGCTCTCGTCTCACGTGTGGCGGCAGGACCACAATGGATTCAGTCATCAGGACCCGGGGTTCATCGACCATGTGGTGAATAAAAAAGCGGAAATCATCCGGGTGTATCTGCCGCCGGACGCAAACACGTTGCTGTCTGTCACCGACCATTGCCTGCGCAGCCGCAATTACGTCAATGTCATAGTCGCGGGCAAACAGCCGGAGCTCCAGTGGCTGGATATGGATGCAGCTATTAAGCACTGCACGGCCGGACTCGGCATTTGGGAATGGGCCAGCAACGATGCGTGCGGCGACCCCGATGTGGTGATGGCCTGCTGCGGCGATGTTCCGACGCTGGAGACGCTCGCTGCAGTGGAGATCCTGCGGCAGCACTTCAAGGACCTGAAAATCCGCGTCATAAATGTGGTGGACCTGATGACGCTCCAGCCGAAGAGTGAACATCCTCATGGACTGAGCGACAAGGATTTCGATGTCCTCTTCACCACAGATAAGCCTATCGTATTCGCCTACCATGGTTATCCCTGGCTGATCCACCGTCTGACATACCGGCGGACCAATCACAATAACTTGCATGTGCGCGGCTTTAAGGAAGAGGGCACAACCACTACGCCCTTTGACATGGTAGTATTGAACGATCTCGACCGCTTTCACCTTGCTGGAGACGTGATCGACCGTGTACCGTGTTTAGGTCCTCGCGCAGCCTACTCCAAACAGTTTCTTCGCGACAAGCTGCTGGACCACAAGGCCTACATCGACAAATACGGAGAAGACATGCCGGAAATCCGCAACTGGACATGGAGTGTGGGCAAAGCCGGCAAACGCAAGTAAAGGTTAAGGTTGAGGTTGAGGTTGAGGTAAATGCATAGCAGGTTCCGGTTTTACATTTAATCCTGCAGCCACTTCCCTTCGTGCATTTTCAACCTGCCCCATTTTATAGTAGAGGTCCCCCAGCTTGAAATGTGCCTCCGGGTAATCGGGATTGAGCCTCAGTGCGGCCTGGAACTCCGATATCGCAAAATCAAAATATCCTCTTTTCAGATAGTTGTTTCCGGTATTATAATGTTCGATCGCATAAGCAGTGTTGATTTCCCTGATACCCTCCTCCTGCCGACTCGTCCTCAGGAGGGCCAGACCGAGATTGTTATGCGCATCAATAAGTTGAGGGTTCAATTTCAGGGCAATCTCATACTGTTCGATTGCCTTGTCCGTCCACCCCTTCATGCGGAATGCATTGCCCAGGTTATTGTGGGCCAGATCAGAGTCAGGATCCAGCCTGAGGGCAATTTCATACTGTTCTATTGCACGATCATATTTTTTCTCATCAAAATAGTCGCAACCAAGAACAAAATGCACCCTTGCTTTAGCGGGGGATTTTTTTGCGGTGTCTTCCCATAGTCTTGCGCGGTTTCCCCACGTTTCGTTCCTTAGATATGTAGCGACTGACAGAACTCCTACAGTCAGAACAAATAATGCCAGGACAACCTTTCCCGCCTTTGGCGATTGCACTCTTTCCTTTAGCATAAAGGCCCCTGTAACAACACTTATTATAAGCCCCACTGACGGCAGATATGCACGATATTCACAGATGAGCATCCACAACGGAATGATGCTGGATTCCACAGAGATGGTGATAAAAAACCATAGTATCCCGAAACCGATCAATCTAAAAGGAAGTGAATAGTGAATCGTGAATCGTGAATCGTCTTCTTTGTCTTTAGCTTTTATCCCATTGCCTATAGCCCATTGCCTATTACCTATTATCATGTATACTCCAAGTCCAAACAGTGCTGAGAGAAACAGAAACGACGCTATTACCTGGGGGTCAAAGAACGAGTGGAAAACAGGATAATCATAATCTAAATTCTGGTTTATCGGAAGGAAGAGCAAACGCAGGCATGTGACTACGACCCTGAATTCAGTGAGAAGATACTCTGGCTGAGGGTATATATGGCCGTATAAGCCAGGGTCGATCTGAGAAGATGCGCCCAGACTCATATGCGTCAGAGGTATGATAAGGAGCGTTAAGAGTATTGGAACTAAATAATGAAGACGCGGAGAAAGAAGGACACGGCGACGCAGGGACTGGGAGACATGGGGAGAAGGAAGAGAGACACGGAGATGCGGGGACGCGGGGACACGGGGAGAAGGACTGAAGAAGCAGAACTCATATAAAACAATCACAATGGGTAACGTAAAGGCGTTCTCCTTTGTCTTCATCGCGCACACTGCAAAGAATAAAGACAGGAAATACCAGGCCAAGATACTCAAGGAATATTTTTTTGTTTTTGATTCACCATTCACCCATCCACTATTCACCGCTTTTTGCCTTGAATGTATATACGCTACCAGTGAAAGGAGATAGAAAAATGCCACGAGAGAGGCAAACCGCTGCATCACATAGGTCACTGCCTCTGTTTGCAGCGGGTGAACTGCAAACAGGGCGGCGGAGAAGAAAGCGATTAAAGGCCGTGAATCGTGAATAGTGAATCGTGAATAGTTTAAAGGCTGTGAATCTGACTCTTCACCTTTCACCTCTTTACCATTCACGGGTTTAAAGAACGGAGTTCTGAACGTCAATAAAACAAGCAAATAAACCAGAATAGAGTTTGCAATATGGATAGCTATATTGACAATATGGTAGCCGGCCACAGATAAGCCGTGGATTCTGTAATTGAGTGCAAATGTGATAAACGCGACGTACCTGTCGACGAAGAATTTGTATTGCTCAGACCATTGGCCTTCCGAGGGGTGTAGAATATAGCGAAGGTCTGTTACAAGGGGATTGCCCACCAGGTGTAAACTTTCATCCAACTGAAACGGGGCATTGAGGGTATTGGAATAGATGATGACAATGAGAAAAACCAGACAGGCTATATGGACACCAACAGTAGGCGCTTTGCCAAAGGTAGGTGCTTTGGAAGCAGAAGCGCAGGAATTATTTGCCAATGACTGCGGACTGAAAGGTGCATGAGTGTCAGAAGTGTTATTATGCCGGATTAACTTGCCCGCATCGCCCGTCTTTTTATTTTTCTTTCCCATAAAAGTGTACTTCCAAAAGCCTGCTATAACCGTGGTAATCACTATAACATTTTTATTCTATATCCTCAATTGAGACGATGGATTGAACGCCGGCATGACAGTCATATTCGATTGTTGGAAGCAATAAAAATCCTGAATCCCGATCTTATCACCAACAGTAGGTGCTCTTAAGCAGGGAATCAAGTTATTTATAAATTGAAGTACTCAGTTACGCTGTGTTATTTTAGTATGGCTGTCTTAAGGGAGGAGGCTGCATGGTTAAAAATGACAGATGGATATATGACATGGCCCAGGGCGGTATGATCGTTCCGTTTCATGAGAGCCAGGCCCGGGAGGGTGTCATCTCATACGGTGTCGGTTCCTACGGATACGATATGCGTATAGGCGATGAGTTCAAGATTTTCACTAATATCAATATAACAGTGATAGACCCGAAGCAGTTCGATCCGAAAAGTTTGGTCGATTATAAGGGCGCTGTTTGCATAGTCCCGCCTAATTCGTTTGCGCTTGCGCGTTCTTATGAGTATTTCAAAATTCCCAGGGATGTGCTGGTGATCTGTCTTGGTAAATCAACCTATGCGCGATGCGGTATTGTAGTCAATGTAACTCCCCTGGAGCCCGAATGGGAGGGGCATGTCACGATAGAGATCTCGAATACCACCCCGCTGCCGGCGAAAATTTATGCAAATGAGGGTATTGCACAACTTATTTTTTTGCAGGCCTCTGAAGTATGCAGGACATCATATAAGGATAAGGCAGGCAAATACCAGGCCCAAAAGGGCATAACGCTGCCGAAGTTATAATGCAACTTTCATGGAAAAATAAGCTCATTGTAGCGCTCGATGTGTCCGACCGGGATAAGGCGCTTGATATTGTGGACAGGCTCGGCGATCAGGCTGCCGTATTCAAAGTCGGGTTTGAGCTTTTCGTTGTTGCGGGTCCTGACATTGTCAGGGAGATACAGAAAAAAGGCAAGAGGGTATTTCTCGATCTCAAGTTCCATGATATTCCGAATACAGTTACCAGGGCTGCCCTTGCCGCTGCGAGACTCGGAGTTTACATGTTCAATGTGCACACCTCTGGCGGCCTTGCCATGATGAAGCAGTGCAGGGACGCCGTGGCAGAGTTGTGCATTAAGGAAAATATTCAGAGGCCGAAGATTATCGGGGTCACGGCCCTTACGAGCCTCGACGCCGAAATCCTAAAGAACGAACTCGGGATTCATTACAATCTGAAAACACACGTGAAGCGCCTCGCCTCGCTTGCATTTACGGCAGGTCTCGACGGAGTTGTCGCGTCGCCTCATGAAACAGTCATGATAAAGCGGCAATGCGGAAAGGATTTTCTCGTGGTCACCCCGGGAATAAGACCGTCATGGGTCCCGCCGGACGACCAGAAGAGGACGGCGACCCCAAGGCAGGCGTTGCGGGACGGAGCGGACTACATTGTAATGGGCAGAGGAATACTGTCGGACGAGGACCCGCTCAGGGCCTTGGAGCTTATTTCCCTTGAAATGCTCACCGCGTAAATGAACCTCAGCAAAACGGATTTTTCGGACCGCGCAGCAAGCGGGCGCATCCCGCCGCTTTTTAGTGAAATCCCTTATGTCGAACCGCACCTATTTTATGAACGGCTCTCCGCATCGCGGCAGCTGCATCAGGGCATTCTCCTTGAGAGTGTGAGGGGGCCGCACAAAATCGCCCGTTATTCATTTATCGCCTTTGAACCGTATTTGATGTTGAGTGCCAAAGACGGCGAAGTACGCATTACCTCCTCCGCAGGGGAAAAGAGTTCTATTTCATTCAGATCTCCCCTGGACCGGCTGAGCGAGCTCCTTTCAGCTTATCCCCAGATACCTGTCCCGGAACTTCCTCCTTTTCAGGGTGGCGCCATCGGATTGCTCTCCTATGACTTTGTCAGGTACCTGGAAGATATTCCGCGAAATGCCGCAGCCGACCTCGATATTCCTGATCTTCATTTTATGATGGCTGACAGGGTTGTTGCCTTTGACCATTTGGAAAAAAGAGCCTGGATTATTGTATCCCCGGGAGCGCGGCAGACGGGACTGGGATACGGGGACACTGCGGATATTGACTGGAAGAGCGCATATGATGAAGCTGTTGAAGTGGTCCGGAGTGTCGGGAGCCTGAAAGTCCGGAGCGCGGTCGCCGGACCGCAGATGGGCCTTACCCCTTTGCTTAATTACGAGATGAACAAGGCCTCTTATATGGAGATGGTCAGGAAAGCCAAGGAATATATTGCCGCGGGAGACATATTTCAGGCGAACCTGTCCCAGCGCATATCTGCATTTGTAGATGATGCCGGACCGTGGGATATTTATAAAATGCTGAGACATATAAATCCGTCCCCCTTTGCCGCCTTTGCCGATTTCGGCAGCTATAGTATTGTCAGCTCGTCGCCCGAACGTCTGGTAGCGGTAAAAGGCCGCATTATTGAAACCCGGCCGATTGCAGGCACCAGGCCGCGCGGGCAGAGCGTAAATGAGGACGCCTTTATGAGGGCTGAATTGCTGCTCAATGAAAAAGAGCGGGCAGAGCACATAATGCTTATTGACCTGGAGAGAAACGATATCGGAAGGGTGGCTGAGTTCGGGAGCATAAATGTTGACGAACTGATGATAACCGAAGACTACTCTCATGTCATGCATATTGTCTCGAACATAAAGGGCCTTCTAAAAAACGGCAAAACGTCTTTCGATGTTATACGGGCCGCATTTCCAGGCGGCACGATTACCGGTGTGCCGAAAATAAGGTGTATGGAAATAATCGATGAGCTTGAACCTGTTGCAAGAGGGCCATACACCGGCTCTCTCGGTTATATAGGCTTCTCCGGCTCTATGGACCTGAATATTATAATACGGTCTTTTTTACTTAAAGATAAGTACGCCTATGTCCAGGTCGGAGCGGGAATTGTCGCGGATTCAGACCCTGAGAGAGAGTATTACGAAACGCTTAAGAAGGCGGAGGCACTGATAAGGACGATTGAGCATGTGCATAAGACAAGTAAAAAGTAGAACCAAATTTACACAAAATAGTTGACAGCACCGATGTTTAATTCATAGGCTATAAAATATTGGCGAGGGGAGATGTGATGAAGCGAAAGACAGAAGTGAAGGATATAATAGCATTCATATGTTTTTTCTTGTCCGGGTTCGCAGGACTCATTTACGAGGTATGCTGGATTCGAAAGGCCTCACTTGTATTTGGTTCCACAAACTATGCATTAAGTACAATTCTGGCGGTTTTCTTTCTGGGACTTGCCTTGGGGAGCTTCTCCTTCGGGAGAATCGCGCAGCGAACCGAACGGCCGTTGCGGCTTTTTGCACTAATGGAACTTACAGTTGGCGCACTGGCGCTTGCCAGTTCCTTTGCATTCGATAGCGTCGATATTCTCTATGGAATGGCTTATCGCGCCTTTCTCGACCAGTTTGCGTTGCTTATGCTTGTTCGGGTCGGGCTTGTCTCTCTCATACTACTGCCCCCTACGATCTTAATGGGCGGAACCCTCCCCCTCTTCTGCCGACAATACGTGGATAGTGAATCCCGGATAGCAAGGTCGGTCGGTTTCCTTTACGGGCTTAACACGCTTGGGGCAGCGCTCGGATGTGCTGCAACAGGATTATGGTTGCTTCCAAACCTCGGCATGTTTGGCGCAATCTGTATTGGCGTTTTGCTCAATTTCACAGTCGCTCTGTCTGCCGGTTCTTTGGGCCTTCGTGCAAGGACACATGCGCAAGCTTCGGAACAAGAAAGCCGTCTCAGCGGAACACGAAACTATATCACAGTTTCCGCTCTTGTTTTTCTGATTGGATTCGTGGCGTTGGGAAACGAGGTCTTGTGGGCGCGACACCTTGCTTTGCTTATCCAAAACACCGTGTACACCTATACCCTCACTCTCACGGCGGTACTGATTGGTATCGTTCTGGGCAGTATTACTGCCGCGAGCTGCTTCGACCGTTCCAAATCGCGGACCTTCTGGTTTGGCATGCTACAGGTTGCGACAGGGCTTATGACGTTAGGGCTCATGCTCATCCCAGCCGATGTCTATGCACGTTTCGACCCGCTTCCCCTCTCAACCTATTTTCTGTTGCTTTTGCCGCCAGCAGTGCTCTCAGGGGCTGCCTTTCCGCTTGCCGTTAGAATGGTGGTTGAAGATACCGCCCTTGCTGGTATTGGAGTCGGGCGATTGTATGCAGTAAACACCCTCGGGGGGATTGCAGGATCCATAGTTGTTGGGTTCGTTTCGCTTCCTGCATTTGGCCAACAATCAACTCTGCTCTTTACAACAGGACTCAGCCTGACATGCGGATTTATCGCCTGGCTTCTGTTAGATCGGAGTTCATCACCGAGAGCACGGTGGATTGCCGTCGTCACTTCGCTTGTCATTTTTGTCGCGCTGCCAAAGGTGACTGGTACTCGGCTGCCTGCCGATTTCCTCGACAGCAAAAGGGGCGGACATCTCATAGCCTATCGTGAAGGCCTCTCGTCGAATCTCGGCATAGTTCAAACAGATTGTTTTGGTAAGGTGCTGGAGGTCAACTGCTTGTGGCAAGGGCAGTCAATGAAAAATGAACAAATCTTTACAGCGCATGTCCCTATGTTACTCCATCCTGACCCGCACAACGTACTAATGGTTGGGCTGGGTGCAGGACAGACAGCTAGCCGTTTTCTCATGTACAAAATAGATCGCCTTGACTGCGTAGATATTGAGCCAGCCGTTTTCGATGTGGTAAGGGACTACTTCGAATCAAAGTGGATGAACGATAAGCGGGTACAGTTGCTGCGTGAAGATGGCCGCAACTACGTGGCACATACTGGGGAGCACTATGATGTGATTTCCATAGAGGTGGGACAGATCTTCCGACCGGGCGTGCCTTCTTTTTACACATCCGAGTTTTATGAGCTTGCGAAAGAGCGGTTAGCGCCAGGAGGGTTTCTCACACAGTTAGTATCGATTCCTTTGTATTCCGCTGACCAGTTTCGCTCTATAGTGGCTACCTTCTTAAAGACATTCCCTCAGAGCTTTCTCTGGTACACTGGTTCAGGAGGTGACATGCTCCTGGTCGGCGTGAACGCCCCCCGGATTCAACTCAACGGAAACCGACTTGCAATGCTACAAGTGCCACCACTACAAGGGGTTAATGCTGTCTCGTACGATTTACACGATGTAATACTTATAACGGGTCAGCCACAGTATGGCATGTGTCAGCGCTTCGTTTTTTTGGGGAGTTTCATTGCTGGCCCTAACGGCCTTGCGCATCTCAGCGCCAGCGCGCCTGTATACCACGACGACAAACCGGTGCTCGATTATGCCGTAGCTAACTGGCACAAAATGAAGAAGAATGAGTTCCCTATTATCGATCTCCTGGAAGAGAACCTGGATTCTGTTACACAGATTATCAACCTCCCCATATTCAGAGACGAGTTGAACCAGATCGAATGGATCCGCGCATTAAACCTCAACGAGTTCGCCGGCGGGGCGTTGGCACGTGACAGATACCGGCTTGCACACTGAAGTGGAACTATGATCAGTACTGGCGAATCATTACGTATGCAAAACGGTATGTCGTATGGATCGGAGAGATACGGCGCTGCTGACCCCGGAGAGCAAATGACAGTCTGTTTTACACTTCCTTGATGTTTTGCGTTGTTTTCCCTGCAGTAGCTCGGAAGCGCTTCGCGAATATTGCATCATTAATGGATAATATTGTATGTTAATCAGACCACTATTTGTATAAAACTTCACACGGGAATAATTATGAAAGTGCCATTTTCTAAAAAAATTGTTACTAAGCTGATTTTTTATCCGTTCTTGTTAATGCTTGCTCTCTTTGCAGCCCTTTCCGCGGGCTTTTATTTCCTCGTCCCGCAAAATCCTTTTGTTGATTTTCCAAGGCGGGAGCAGATGAACCTCTTGTCGGAGAAAAGACTTGCCGTTGATATGTGGTTTGAGCAAGGCAAAAAAAGCACTGAATATATTTCGAAAAACGATATTATCAGAGAGGCGATTGTCGTGCATACCGCTCCTGCAGCGGCAGCCGATAAAAAAAAGAAGAAAGTGCTTGCTTCCGTCGTAAGAGAGGCCGCTGATGCGGCGTCGCAGAGATTTCTTGATGGGATGGTACTTTCATCTCCTTGCAAAATGTTCGCTCTTTTGTTAAAGGATGGAACAATTATTTCGAGCAGCCAAAAAGAATTGATAGGCAGCAACTGGTCGGATAGAGACTTTTTCAAGAGCTCAATAGCTGAAATGCAATCTTCATCAGTCCAGGTCTTTCATAGCGCTGACAGCGGTATTATTTTCCTTGCGCCTGTTTTTGTCGACAAGGAGGGCCTGGCAGGCATTATTTATGCGATTCCTGATAATGAAAAGCTTGCAGGACTTTTACGCGTCGATAGTGCTGTGTACAAAACTGAAAAAGTCGGGCTGATTGACAGGGAAGGCAACCTGATATTGACTCAAAGAGGTTTCCCTGACAAGAGAATCAAATACAATGTACCCAACGACGGAAAGGAGAACCCGGTAAAGTTAAAGGACAACCTGTTCTTCTATGTTGTTTCCCTCGGGAATGCGCCTTTTCGTCTTATCTCTACTGTTGACAAGTCTGAGGTCAGGAAGCCTTTGACAATTGTTTTGGTATTGTGCGCGGTATTCGCAGGCATGCTAATTATCGTGCTGGTGTTTTGGGGCCTCTATTACGGTCCGAAACTCGTTACGAAGCCGGTTGCCGGGTTTATGAACGCGATGAATGTCGTTTCAGAAGGCTTTCTGGACAATATTGACCTGGGAAAGGATTATAGCGGTGAATTGCTTGAGTTGAAAAAGTCGTTCGAGTCTATGGTAGACGAACTGAAGACCAGGGAATCGTTGCAGGCGGAGAGGCTTAAGGCGGTAAAAGTAAAGGTGTCCTGTGCGCCTTTCGAATACATCTCATATGTATTAAGAGGCCCGCTGAGTGCTATTGCCGGCGCTGCGGAAGTGGTGATCAAGAGTGAACGGCAGCTTGATGAACAGAGCAGGAAGAACCTGCAGGACCTGCTCTTCGCTTCTAAGGACCTTCTCCTGCTCGCCGACAATCTCAACGATTATGTTCAGCTTGAGCAAAAGAGGTTAGTTTATGCCGCCGGACCGTTTAATCTCTGTGAGCTCATGGATGAGATCGGGCCATATGCAAAAGACCTTGCGGAAATGAAAGAAATAGAAGTTATCGTAGAGTGTCAGGAAGTGTTCATGAACATGATGGTGCATACGGACAGATCGCTGCTCAAAAAGGTGCTTTTGAACCTTGTAAACAATGCGGTGAAAAATACGGTCACGGGCACTATCACCGTATTGACTACTGAAGAATCAAAAGGTGGGGCTGATTATATTGAGATTTCGGTTGCCGACACAGGGAGAGGGTTCGACAGCGATGAGCAGGACCAATTATTCAGAGATATCAGTTCTCCCAATTCATCGTTGGGACTTATTGTGGCACGAAAAATAGTCGAAATCCTCGGGGGTAATCTTGAAATCGAGAGTTTGGCAGGCAAGGGTTCAGTTTTTACCGCTAATATTCCGGTTAAGCCGATTGCCTGATACCTGCTATCCTAGTGTGGTCTCGGATATAAGTTTACATGTCCTGTCATTCCCGCCCCCGGTAACGGCTTTCGGGGGCAGGCTCCGGCGGGAATCCAGAAAAATCAGAGGACTGGATTCCGGGTCAAGCCCGGAATGACGGTAAAGGACACTAGTGTTGTGTCCCTAACAGTTCTTTACATTTGTCTTTGCGAGCGAAGCGAAGCAATCTCGCAGTTAAATAAGATTGCCACGCCCGATACGGCCGGGCTCGCAATGACAAGCTATTTATGTGACACCACACTAGTTGTTGAACTTTAACTTTAACTTTTGTTAAAGTTAAAGTTATTACGAATGGAAAAAACCGTTGCACAGACACTACAAATAAGGGGGGGATTGTCAGACAGTGAGCGACGATGAAAAAAATAAGAGTATAATCGAGAGAATTTGGAATTTGTTCTCTTCCATAAAGCTTGCGGTGGTAGTTTTCTCGATTATATCGGCCACTTCCATCGTGGGTACAATAATTGAACAGCAAGCAGAACCTGAACTGAATATAAAATTGCTGGCAAAGTTTTTCGGTCCGGGCTTTGCCCCAACTGCCTTTGGCATATTGGATAGCCTCGGGTTTACCGATATGTTCCGCTCCTGGTGGTTTATGGCCCTTCTGTTTATATTCACCGCGAATTTAGTCGTATGTTCCATTGAGAGGCTCCCCAAAATATGGAAGGTCGTCAAGGAGCCGATCAAGCCTGTTACTCCGGAACGATTAAACGCCTTGTCGATAAAACGGGAGATTCTTTTAAAAGAGAAAGTTGACAAAGCCTCGGAGTATGCAGGAGCCGTTTTGAAAAAACATGGATTCGCTGCTTCTGTAAGAAAAGAGGACAAGGGCGTCCAGTTATATGCGGAAAAGGGTAGGTACAGCAGGCTTGGCGTATATATTACTCATCTGAGCGTTCTGCTTATATTGGCTGGAGCGGTAATCGGCATGCTTTTCGGATTCAATGCCTCGCTTAATTTACCGGAAGGGGTTTCGTCCGTTGTTGCCTATAAGAGCAATGGGATGCAGATTCCGCTCGGGTTTGAGATTCGGTGCGAAAATTTTAATGTCTCTTTTTACGAAAATTCTGATACGCCAAAGTCATATAGAAGCTTGCTGACAATTTTAGACGGCGGAAGGGAAGTGATGAAAAAGGAGATAGATGTCAACAACCCATTACAATATAAAGGCATTACTTTTTATCAGGCGAGTTATGGTTTTATCCAGAACAGGAATGCGATATTTCAATTCACAGTTACATCAAAGAGCGGAACAAAAGAAGAGGTCAATGTTAAATTCGGAGAACCATTTACCATCCCCGGCACGTCGTTGACCGGCAGAGTTGTTGACTTCAGTCCGGCCCTCGCCGTGGATGAGTCCGGCAAACTCTATACTTATGCGGGAATGATGGTTAACCCGGCGGCATTCGTGGAATTTTCAGAGAACGGCACAATGAAATACCGCCAGTGGATCCTGGTGCGGTTACCGCAGACATGGAAGATCGCGGATGGATTAGTTCAGTTTAAGCATTTATGGGGTTCACAGTATACCGGTTTGCAGGTCAGGAAAGACCCTGGTGTGTGGGTTGTTTATCTGGGGTGCATTGTTATGGCCCTGGGTCTGTATGCTTCATTCTTTACGGGACATACAAGAGTGTGGGTGTGGGTAAGGGAAGAGAAGGGCGGAGCGAAGGTCGTAATAGCTGCTTCAGCGAATAAAAATAAAATCTCTTTTGAACAGAAGATAGATAAGATAAAAAAAGAACTACAGGCGATTGGCGATAGGCAATAGGCGATAGGCAAAAAATTTTTTTCTTTGACCCATGGCCTATAGCCCATAGCCTGAATTATGAGGAGGTTTTATGGACAGTTCCCAGTTTTTCGGCATAGCGAGCATTGCATATATTCTTGCAATGGTTGCGTATATAGCGTACCTGGCTTTCAAAAATCCGACGGTCGGCGTTATCGCGACAACTATAACAGTCGCTGGTTTTTTCTCCCATACAATAGCATTCTTTCTGCGTTGGAAAGAGTTTTACGAAATCGGCCAGATGGGAATCCTGAGAGCTGTCCCGCTTACAAATCTCTATGAATCGCTGATATTCTTCGTCTGGTGCGTGATACTGGCTTATCTCATCATCGAGTGGAAATACAAGAACCGTTCGTTCGGCGCTTTTATCACACCCATTGCCGGAATGGCGCTGGCGTTTATCGACATATCCGGCATGGATAAAAATATACACCCGCTGATACCCGCTCTTCAGAGCAACTGGCTTTTGGCGCATGTAACAATGAGTTTTCTCTCCTATGCCGCCTTTGCCATCTCTTTTGCCACATCAATGATGTACCTGATTATGACGACTGAAGATAAGAAGAGCGCGGCCTATATTTTCTGGACCGTCGCTCTGGGTATATTCCTGTCAGTGCTTCTTGCCATGGGCATTGATTTCCTGGTTTTCAAGGTCGCCATGAATTCTCCTGAATCATTCATAAAGAGTTATCTGTTCAAAGCGACTTACAGGAACACTTCGGGAGCGGCATCACTCGTCAGTTATCTGGGGACTGCTGCCTTTATCTTCTTAGTCTGGAAGTACGGTTACTTGCTGAGAAAAGTTATTGCATCCTTCTCCATCTCCGGTGACTTGCTTGATGATCTGACATATAAGAGTGTTGCTGTGGGATTTCCGGTATTCACTTTGGGTGGTCTTATTTTCGGCGCCATATGGGCAGACCAGGCGTGGGGCAGGTATTGGAGTTGGGACCCCAAAGAGACATGGTCATTAATTACATGGTTTGTTTATGCCTTTTATCTCCATGCGAGATTTTTAAGGGGCTGGAGGGGCAGAAAGATAGCGGTCCTTGCGGTCCTAGGCTTTGTATGCACGATCTTTACCTACCTCGGCGTAAACCTTCTGCTGAGCGGGCTCCATTCATACGGAGGAGGGTAAAGACCAGTGAAACGTGAATAGTGAATAGTGAAAAGCCATGACAAAAAACTAAAAAATAAATACGTGATGTTTCTTTTCCTTTTCACCATTCACCTTTCACTGTTTTTATGATGAGGAGCATGCTGATTTCGATACGTTTTGAAACGTTGTATAAATTACTTTTTATTTTTTGCCTCCTTATATCTGCTCTTCCCGGGTGCAAAAGGCACGAAGAGGTCTCTCAAAAAGCGGCATCACCAGGTCCGGAAATAGTTATCGGACTTGTTCCTGAGCAAAATATCTTCGACCAGCTGGACCGGTACCAGCTGCTTTCAGACTACCTTTCGGCCAGGATCGGCAGGCCGATTCGCTGGCGAGTAGAGCCCCATTACGGCACAATGATTGATAATTTCCGCTCTTCTGAAGTTGACGGGGCTTTTTTGGGGAGTTTCAGCTATGTGCTTGCCCACGTAAGAGCAGGCGCCGAGGTCTTGGTGCGCGCCGAGGACCGTAACGGAGTATCTACATTTCGGGGTCTTATTTTTGTGAGAAGGGACAGCGGAATTAAATCGATAAGAGACATGAAAGGGAAACGTTTTGCTTTTGTGGACAAGGCAACGACCGCAGGTTACCTGTTACCCCTGACATACTTCAAGAAAATGGGTATTGAGAACTACTCAGCTTACCTGAAAGAGGTTTACTTCACCGGAACTCATACCGACGCGATTTACGATGTGCTGAACGGGAAGGCGGATATCGGAGCTGCAAAAAGCACTGCTTTAGAGAAAGTTGGATCTACCGACAGCCGCGTAAGGAACGAACTGATTGTTCTTGAAAGATCTCCTGAGGCGCCTGAAAATGGCCTTACCGTCAGAAAAGATCTTGGCGTTACACTTAAGAAAAAACTGAAGCAGGTCCTGCTGGATATGTATAAGGACCCGGAAGGACAGAACGTTCTGGAGCAGTTCGGTGCGAGAAGGTTTATCGGGACTACGGACCAAGACTATAAAGCGGTTTACGAGTACGCCCGGCGACTTGGCATCGACCTTCAAACCTTTGACTACGGGGACGAGAAATGAAGAGACAAATTGTCATAGGTCTGGCTTCTTTTGCAATGGTCTTTTTTCTCGGCGGAATCTACATAGTTTTTTCGATCGGTAAGGCGACAGCGACGCTCGACCGTCTGATCTTGCTCCATCAGGTCGAAATCCTGAGAGAGCACCTGATGATAGAAATCAAGAAAGTGCAGGCCGATGCCAACCTGAAAAATACCCGTTATGCCAGGACCGCTGATACGTTTATAAATGATGTGCGGCAGATGGACCAGGTATCCCAGGAATGTATTACCTGCCATCACAGGGAAGATGTCGCCAGGAGACTCCAGGACATGGAGCGACAGATGGGATTGTATAAAAATGCCCTGAGCAGGGTGCTGACTATGCGGGCAAATTACGTCAGGCTGGGCGAGGAGGACGATAACACTTTCAAAACAGGCGATGAATTAGCCGGCAAGGTCAACACTATGATTGCCCTGGCAACCAGGAGTCTTGATGAGGAGACGCGGAGGTCGGTCGGAAACATTCGGGACACGAGGAATGCGCTTTATGTGCTCGCCATACTGAGCCCGGTGTTTGGTTTTTGTTTGGCATTCATCTTTATAAAGGGATTTACCAGACCGATAAGGGCCTTGCTGGATGCGACCAGGAAGCTGAAGGCCGGAGATCTGGACCATCGTATAGAAGCTATGCCGGACGAGTTTGGAGAACTTGCCGATTCTTTTAATGAAATGGCCGGCGCTCTCACCACTCATATGAGGAGGGTGAAAGAGAGCGAGAAACGTTACCGTATGCTTTTTGAAAGCGCCGGTGATGCTATTTTTATAATCGAAGCGGAAGGCGTGAATGCCGGGCGGATAGCAGCTGCGAACAGGGCGGCGTCAGTTATGCATGGGTATCCCATAAAGGAATTGCTGGGTATGTGCATCGTTGACCTTAATACCCCCGATTCACCCTGGGAAGTGCATGACCGCATCTCGAAAATACTCAGTGGAGAATGCTTCAACGAAGAAATAGCTCACGTCAGAAAAGACGGCACTGTTTTTCCTGTTGAGGTCAGTGCGGTCTTGATGGAGCTTGAGGGGACTAAATATGTCCTCGCTTTTGACCGTGACATCACACAGCGCAAAGAGGTGGAAAAGGCTTTGCGTTTGTCTGAGGAAAAGTTTTCGAAGGCGTTCCGTGCCAGCCCCGACTGGATTACCATCACCACTCTTGATGAGGGGCGGTACATAGAGGTAAACGACGCTTTCATGCGGATCAGCGGCTATACAAGAGAAGAGGTTATAGGACGAACTTCGAGGGAGTTAGGCATGTGGGTTAATCCTGAAGAACGGGAAGAAATGGTGCCTGTGTTGAAAAAGGATGGGGCGGTTTGGAACAAGGAAGTCCATTACCGGACGAAATCAGGCAATGTCCTGACCATGCTTAGGTCCTCGCAAGGAATCGACTACGGCGGTATGCGGTGTATTATTTCGGTGACTCACGATGTCACGGAGCGAAGGAAGACCCAGATAATGTTGCAGCGGGTGGAGCAGATGAAAGCGGTCGCCGAAATTGCGGTGGGAATTGCCCACGAAATAAAAAATCCCCTTGCGGGCATTAAATCTTCCATGGAGGTGCTGCATGCAGAAGAGGCGTGTTCGGGGGAGAACAATGAGATACTATTGAAAGTAATCAGTGAGATTCGCAGGATCGAAACGCTGCTTAAGAACCTGCTCAATTTTGCGCGACCGCCTAAACCGGAGTTGGGCATGGTCGATATCAACCCGTTGCTCGACGCCACCCTGGAGTTTTCAGTGGACAAGGTCAGGATGGCGCCCCGGCCGGCGATCGAGGTTGTCAGGGATTTCGAAGACGGCCTGCCGGCTGTGATCGCGGACGGCATGCAGCTGAAGCAAGTGTTCCTTAATCTCTTTCTTAATGCTGTCGAGGCCATGCCTGCCGGCGGCACGCTTAAAATAAAAACAAGTTATGAGAAGGCGGCTTCGTCGGTCAAAATAGAAGTATCGGATACCGGCAAGAGCATCAACGGTGATGCGATGAACAAGATTTTCCAGCCCTTTTTCACTACGAAAGCAAAAGGAACAGGCATGGGATTGGCGATCTCGAAACGGCTTATTGAAGACCATGGAGGCACAATAACCCTGGGCAATTTGCCGGACCGGGGCGTTGTCTTTACCATCAGGATTCCTGTCCATCAGAACATTCAGGTGATGATATGAAGAAGAAGGGAAAGATTTTTCTTGTCGATGATGATGAACTCATTGTCATGATGCTGTCCCGAATGCTGAAGGGAGAGGGATATGAAGTCTACACCAACGCGGGTTCCATGGATGTGGTGGACATAATAAGCTCCCGGTCCCCTGATATTATTATGCTCGATATCGACATGCCGGAAATAAAAGGAATGGACGTGCTCCGGGAAGTGAAAACGAAACTCTCTGCCGAAGTCGTGATGCTAACGGGTGACGAAACCGCCGAAACCGCTGTCAAGGCGATGAAGCTTGGTGCTGCGGACTATATTACCAAACCCTTTAGCATGGATGAGGTGAAAATCGTCATCAGCAACACTATGGATAAAGTCAGGCTCAGGCACGAGGTTGATTACCTGAGGAAGTTGAATCATGCGCATTTCGAAAAAGATATAATAGGCAATTCGACTTGTATACAGGAATTGAATGCAAAGGCAGTGAAGCTCATAGAGGCGCATGTCCAGACTATCCTGATCACCGGAGAGAGCGGTACGGGCAAGGAACTAGTTGCCCGGTATATTCATCGCCAGATGCACAGCGGTGAAGGCTATGCGCCTTTTGTACGCGTCAATTGCGCCGCTTTGCCCGAAACCCTTCTCGAAAGCGAACTCTTTGGCTCTGAGAAGGGTGCCTTTACTAATTCTGTTGCCGACAAGAAAGGTCTTTTCGAGACAGCTGATGGAGGATCCATACTGTTAGATGAAATAGGAGAGATGAAAACTTCCCTTCAGAGCAAATTGCTTAGAGTGATCGAGGAGAGAGCGGTACGCCGCGTCGGCGGCAAGGATGAACTCCCGATAGACGTTGTAATTATCGCAACGACCAACAGGAACCTTCAGGAAGCTGTTGACCAGGGAGAATTTCGGCTGGAACCTTTTTTACAGGTTGAACGCTTTTTCGATGCATTTGCCCTCTCTGAAAGACAGAAAAGAGGACATTCCCCTGCTGGCGAGATACTTTCTCTCCAGTCTTTCTGTGAAGTACAATAAAGCAATGATTTCGGGTTTTTCCGAGGAAGCGGAAAGACTCATGGTTTCTTACCGGTGGCCCGGGAACGTGCGCGAACTCAGGAACGTGATAGAGCGGATCGTCGTTCTTGAGAGCACCGATGTGATATTGCCTGAGCATCTCCCCAAGGAGTTCCTCCAGGAGTCTGCTGCTTCGGCAGCGGTCATTTCCGAAGCATTCACTCTTCCTGAAGGAGGCATAGACCTTGAAGAACTGGAGAAAAAACTCACTATCCAGGCACTGAAGAAGACAAGCGGGAACAAAACGGCTGCAGCAAAATTGTTGGGTGTCAGTTACGACAGTTTTCGCTATCAAATCAAGAAATTCAGCCTTGAATAAGACCTACCGTCTCACCACAGAGGACACAGAGACAACCTAACCACAGAGGACACAGAGAAAGACTCTGGATACTCTGAAAGACTTCGGGGAGCTTTTTTATACATAAGAATCCTCTGTGTACTCTGTGGGTTCCCCTTTTGTCCTTCTCTGTGTTCTCTGTGGTTAGGTATTTCAGGTGGTGGATTCTGGTTATACGAATTCGATTCCGGCGCGGTATATATCCTTGTTGATCAGGACCGTGTTTCTTACGATACCGGTCCGATAATCGATCCCTTCTTTAACAACGTCAAATCTGATCACAGAGCCGGGTTTTACAGGATAATCGGTATGAATGCACATTCCTTCCCTGCTGATATCAACTACATCCCCTTTCTGATTGAGTATTTCGACGTCATCCAGGCAGTTTACCCTGTACATGATAGCTTTGGAATACGGTGTGCGCTCAATGCGCCTGCATTCATCGGCAGGCGTTTTTCCGTATGTGGCGGCGAACGCGGCAGAATGAGAGAATGGTGTGCCGCTTTCCAAAATTTGGTGTACGATTGCCTTTACATGCATGAGTTCAAAGGGTTTGGGGATGAAAAGATAGGCATTGTTCTCTATCAGTCCCTTTAACCTGTCGTCAATGCATGAGGCCGACATGAGCAGGATTTTAGTTTCAGGCGACAGCTCCTTAATTTTCATCATTACATCAATGCCATGCATATCGGGAAGGCACAGATCGAGAAAACAAATGTTGTAAAAACAGCGACGGCTCTCTAATATGGCATCTGAACCATTGTCGACTGTTTTTACCTGCATTCCATCATGTTGCAGTGTTTTCGCCAGAGAATATAAGATTAACGGTTCATCATCAGCGACCAGTATTTTTTTCATAAACTGTTTTTTTATTTGCAATAACGATACCATGGCTGGAGGAAATAATGAGTTTTGAATAATATTGTTTTAAAATAATGAGTTACTTAAATCATGACAGCGCATGTGTCCATTATCCAATTGGACATTTCGTTGAAATTGCTAAACAGTATGGTATTTTTTCCAACAGGGTGTCAAAGGTTTATATGAATTCTATTCCAGTCCTGTATATACTCTTGTCGAGCATGATCGTCTTTCTTACGATACCCGTCTTGAAATCGATCCCTTCTTTAATCGCGTCAAATTTGATTACAGAACCGCGTCTTAAAGGGTAATCGGTATGAATGCCCATTTCAGCCTTGCTGATATCAAATATGTGCCCGTTCTGATTGAGCGTTTCGACGTTACCAATGCAGTACATAATCGGTTTGGAAAACGGTGTGCGCTCAAGGCGCCTGCGTTCATCCGCGGGCGACCTTCCGTTTGTGACAAATTCAAAAGGGTTGTTGGATGAAAAGAAAGGCATTTTCCTCTATCAGGTTGTTTAACCTGTTGTTAACGCACGAGGCCGACATGGCCAGGCTTTGTTTGTCGACAAATAACTTTCTCATCAACTATATACAAGCAATAACAATACCACTGCCGGAATAAACTATAAGCTTCAATAATATTATTTCAAAATAGCAGGTTACTTAAAACCTTATAGCGCACGTATCCACTCCCCCTTGTGCACATTTGGTTAAATTGCTGAACAGTAATGGCGTTTTCCCCAACGCATGATATCAATAATTACCAAATCAGCGGTTTTATCACACAGTTACTACTTAGACGATCCGGTCTCATTTGGATCTTTCGGGAGTTGAGCGCTGTGCCATACGGACACTACCCAGACTATGTTCCCTTTTATACGATAAAAGAACCGATAAGGTGGGACAAGTATTTCTCGAAAGGGAAGGTCAGGAAATTCGGGTAAGATTCTTCCTGAACGGGGAAATTTCCGAAGCCTTGATAAGTTTTTTTCAGCTTTAAGTCGAAATGCAATTGCGGCAGATGGACTTTCACGGTAGATGTATGTGATAGCAGAAAGAAACTGATCGCGCGCCGAAGGGGTTAGACGGATCTTCATTTGTGCAGCTCTTTTAATAAGTTATCGGCATCTGACAGGACAGTGTCGAGGTCATAGCCTTTACCCTTTTCGATTTCTTTTTCCCCGCGGGCAAGAAGACGTAATAGTTCAAGTTCACGCTGAGAATGCTCGTAGTCCTCTACGCTGACCATTACGGCAGCGGCTCGCCCCCGTTGAGTAATGATGAAGGGTTCCCGCGACTTGTTCATACGTTTTACGATTCCCGTCGCGTCCTGACGAAGATCGGTGATAGGAACAATATTTGGAATTCTTACCATTTGTATTACCTCCTATACTATGATTAATGATAGTATTAAACGTAGTAAAATGCAAGTTAATTATTTTATCACAGTTACTACTTAGACGCTCCCGGTGTTATTTGGATCCTTGATTCCATAATTTTATTATCTGTGCATTAAATATGACCGTCATGCCCGCGGATTGTAAGCGGGCATCCACCCTTCGACACCTCAGGGCGACATGGTGAGCTTGTCGAACCATGGATTGCGGACCAGGAATCTTCTTCTTTCCCCGCTCTACTGAAGGGTTACGTCTGACCTGCATGTGAGAAGAATAAACCAAGTCAGGTCTTATCTTTCATAATTAATGCGGGCTGGGAGGCCGCCAACACACTCACATTAAATGTTATAGTAATTGGCGCGGTAATAGCTGTTTTTTAGTAATATACTTTTATGGGAAAGCAAAGCAAAAAACGAGTTGATGCGAGCAATTTAATCCGGCCTAATAACACTTCTCAGGTGCCAGAACCTTTGAGTTCACGGTTATTAATGAATTCCTTTGTCCATATCGCCTGCCTGGTTTTTCTTATTATCCTCATCTATTCCAATACCCTCAATGCCCCGTTTCAGTGGGACGAAAGTAAACACCTGGGAGATAATCCCATCGTAAAGGACCTTCGCTATATCCTACATCCCTCGGAAGGCCAATGGTCTGAGCGATACGAATTCTTCGTTAACCGGTACATAGCGTTTCTCACCTTTGCACTCAATTACAGAATCCACGGCTTGTCTGTGGCCGGCTACCATATTGTCAATATAGCTATCCATGTTGCAAACTCTATTCTGGTATATTTGCTTGTTCTGCTGACGTTCAGAACGCCGTTCTTTAGGGGACAGGGACCAGGGATCAGTGGTCAGGAATCGGAGAACGGCAGTCAGAGACAGTCGCTGGTCCCTGGTACCCGGTCCCTGACCCCTAAACTGGTTGCTTTTTTCTCCGCCGCCCTGTTTGCAGTTCACCCGTTGCAAACAGAGGCAGTGACCTATGTGATGCAGCGGTTTGCCTCTCTTGTGACATTTTTCTATCTCCTTTCACTGGTAGCTTATATAAAGTTCAGGCTATGCACTCCAATGTCATTGCGAGCCCCTGATGGGGGCGCGGCAATCTCATCTTTCAAGGCGAGATTGCTTCACTTCGTTCGCAATGACACTTCTTATAGCCGGCGTATCTTTTTTTACAGCGTTGCCTTTTTTTCAGCGGTTCTGGCGATGAAGACAAAGGAAAATGCCTTTACGCTGCCTATTGTGATTGCTCTGTATGAGTTCTGCTTCTTCAGTGTTCCTTCTCCCCGCGTCCCCGTGTCCCCGCGTCTCCGTGTCTTTCTTTCTCCCCGTCTGCTTTTTTTAGTTCCCATACTCCTTACACTTCTTATCATACCTCTGACGCATATGAGTCTGGGCGCATCTCCTAAGATTGACCCTGGCTTGTACGGCCATGTATACCCTCAGCCGGAGTACCTTTTCACTGAATTCAGGGTCATAGTCACATACCTGCGTTTGCTCTTCCTTCCGATAAACCAGAATTTAGATTATGATTATCCCGTTTTCCACTCGTTCTTTGCCCCCCAGGTAATAGTATCGTTTCTGTTTCTCGGAGCGCTCTTTGGCCTTGGAGTGTACATGATAATAGGCAATAGGCAATGGGCAATAGGCAATGGGATAAAAGCTAAAGACAAAGAAGACGATTCACGATTCACCAACAGTAGGTGCTTTGAAAGCACGATTCACGATTCACGCCTTTTCCGCCTTATCGGTTTCGGGATACTATGGTTTTTCATCACCATATCTGTGGAATCAAGCGTCATTCCGCTGTGGCTGCTCATCTGCGAATATCGGGTGTATCTGCCCTCAGTGGGAATTAGTATTGCTGTGGTTACAGGCGTCTTTTGGTTCTTTTCACGTTTCGCCAAAAGTAGGTACTCTGGAAGTACGTCTCACATTTCACGACCTTTAATTGCGATGCTTTTCCTTTCAATAGGGGTCCTGGGGGTTGCAACGTATCTGCGAAACGAAGTGTGGGGTGACGGCATAAGGCTATGGGAAGACACCGCCAGAAAATCTCCTGAAAAAGCACGCCCATATTTTGCTCTTGGCAATATCTACAAAGATGATAATATGCCTGATAGGGCAATAGAACAATACCTGATCGCAATTAAGCTGAAACCGGACTATTTGGAGGCATATGAAAATCTCGGCACTGTCTATAAAGACATTAATATGCCTGACAAGGCAATAGAAAACTATCTGATCGCCATTAAGCTGAAGCCGGACGATGCGGATGCTCACGTTTATCTTGGGATTGAATATAGATCTCTCAACATGGAAGATAAAGCCTTGGAGCAGTATCTTATTGCTGTTAAAATGGGACCTAATAATGATAAAGCGCATAACAATCTCGGCATTGTTTATCAGGAGCTTAATATGCCTGACAAGGCTATGGAGCAGTATCTCATTGCTATCAGGCTGAATCCGGATATCGCAGAAACACATTATAATCTTGGGATCATTTATCAAGGCTTTAACCTGTATGACAAGGCCATGGAGCAGTATCTCATTGCTATCAGGCTAAAACCGGGGCTTGCGCAAGCCCATTTTAATCTTGGCAATTCCTATCAAGCCCTTAATATGATTGACAAGGCGATAGAACAATATTCGATTGCCATAAGTTTAAAGCCACAAGGTTATGCTAACCCACATTTCAGTCTTGGGCTTCTCTACTATAAGATGGGCCAAACAGAAAAGGCGCGCCAGGAAATAACTGCAGGATTAAAGATAAAGCCTGATGTAGAATGGGCACAACAATTATTGAATACCGTGAATAGTGAAAGGTGAAAGGTGAAAAAGAAAATAAAAAGTGAAACAAGAAAAAAGGTGGTGCACGGTTCACGTCTCACGTTCCTTAACGATTCACGGTTTCATATAGCCTGTCTGGTATTTCTTATTATTATCATCTATTCCAATACCCTGAATGCTCCGTTTCAGTGGGATGAAAGTTTACACCTTGTGGATAATCCCCTTGTAAAGGACTTCCGCTATTTTGCACACCCGGCAGCAGGCCAATGGTCCGAGCAATACAAATTCTTCATTGACCGGTACGTAGCGTTTCTCACCTTTGCGCTCAATTACAGAATCCACGGCTTGTCCGTAGCCGGCTACCATATTGTCAATATAGCTATCCACATTGCAAACTCCATCCTGGTATATTTGCTTGTACTTCTGACATTCAGAACTCCGTTCTTTAGGGGACAGGGACCAGGGATCAGTGGTCAGGAATCGGAGAACGGCAGTCAGAGACAGGGGCCGGGTACCAGGAGTCAGGAACAAGAGGACTATAGTCAGAGTCTGGGAAGAGGGTACCAGTCGCTGGTCGCTGGTCCCCGGTCCCTGACCCCTAAACTGGTTGCTTTTTTCTCAGCCGCCCTGTTTGCAGTTCACCCACTGCAGACAGAGGCAGTGACCTATGTGATGCAGCGGTTTGCCTCTCTTGTGGCATTTTTCTATCTCCTTTCACTGGTGGCGTATATAAAGTTCAGGCTATGCACTCCAATGTCATTGCGAGCCCCTGATGGGGGCGCGGCAATCTCATCTTTCAAAGCTAGATTGCTTCACTTCGTTCGCAATGACACTTCTTATAGCCGGCGTATCTTTTTTTACAGCGTTGCCTTTTTTTCAGCGGTTCTGGCGATGAAGACAAAGGAAAATGCCTTTACGTTGCCTATTGTGATTGTTTTATATGAGTTCTGCTTCTTCAGTCCTTCTCCCCACGTCCCCGTGTCCCCGCGTCCCCGTGTCTTTCTTTCTCCCCGTCTGCTTTATCTGGTCCCTATACTCCTTACACTTCTTATCATACCTCTGACGCATATGAGTCCAAGCGCATCTACTCAGATCGACCCGAACTTATACGGCCAAATATATCCTCAACCAGACTACCTTTTCACTGAATTCAGGGTCATAATCACATACCTGCGTTTGCTCTTCTTTCCGATAAACCAGAACATTTATCATGATTATCCTGTTTTTCACTCCTTCTTCAACCCCCAGGTAATGCTATCGTTCCTGTTTCTCGGAGCGCTCTTTGGCCTTGGAGTATACATGATAATAGGCAATAGGCAATGGGCTATAGGCGATGGGATAAAAGCTAAAGACAAAGAAGACGATTCACGATTCGCCAACAGTAGGTGCTTTGGAAGCACGATTCACGATTCACGGCCTTTCCGCCTAATCGGTTTCGGCATATTGTGGTTTTTCATCACTATTTCGGTCGAGTCGAGTATCATACCGCTTTGGATGTTAATATGTGAATACCGAATGTACCTGCCGTCGGCAGGAGTTATTATTTGTGTAGTTACAGGGGCATTTTTGCTGAAAGAAAAAATGCATTCAGCCAATGCCTCAAGGATCCTGGTGGTATTGTTTGTCCTGTCCATCGCAGCGTTTTCAGCTGCAACGTATTTGCGGAATAATCTATGGGCCGACAAAACAAAACTATGGGAGGATACCGTTAAAAAATCTCCGAACAACGCGAGAGTGAGAGGCAATCTCGGCTATGTGTATCAATCTTTGAACATGCTGGATAAAGCTATGGAGCAAGATCTAATTGCCATCAAAATCAAACCGGATTTTGTTCTGGCACATTGCAATCTCGGCTACGTGTATCAATCTCTGAACATGCCGGATAAAGCTATGGAGCAATATCTGATTACCATTAAAATCAAACCGGATTTTTTCATGGCATATTATAATCTCGGCGGCATCTATCAAGGGTTAAACATGCCGGATAAAGCCATTGAACAATATCTGATTGCCATTAAAGCGAAACCTGATTTTGCTGATGCACACTATAGTCTTGGCCACATATATAAAAATCACAACATGCTTAATGAAGCAATGGAGCAGTATCTGATGACAATTAAGCTTAAGCCTGATTTTGCCGATGCTCATATGAATCTCGGAAATATCTACTATTTACTAAACATGCCTGACCAGGCGATAGAGCAGTATCTGATGACAATTAAGCTTAAGCCTGATTCTGCCGATGCACACTATAATCTTGGCCACATATATAAAAATCATAACATGCTTAATGAAGCAATGGAGCAGTATCTGATGACAATTGAGCTTAAACCTGATTTTGCCGATGCTCATATGAATCTCGGAAATATCTACTATTTACTAAACAGGCCTGATCAGGCGATAGAGCAGTATCTGATGACAATTAAGCTTAAGCCTGATTTTGCCGATGCTCATTTGAATCTCGGATTTCTATACTATAAATTGGGACAGGCTGAAAATGCACGGAGAGAATTAACATCAGGATTAAAGATAAAACCTGATAACCAACAGGCCCGGCAATTGCTGGAAATGATGTCGCGATGAAAATATATGGGAAAGAAAAGTAAAAAGACAGACGCAATGAACGCAAATAGAAAAACGACAGTGAGCGATGTTGCCCCTTCACGTCTCATGCCTCACGTCTCACGCCTCGCGTCTCACGCCTCACGTCTCACGTTCCTTACCGATTCACGGTTTCATATAGCCTGCCTGGTTTTTCTTATTATCCTCATCTATTCCAATACCCTCAATGCCCCGTTTCAGTGGGACGAAAGTAAACACCTGGTAGATAATCCCATCGTAAAGGACCTTCGCTATATTCTACACCCCTCTGAAGGCCAATGGTCTGAGCAATACGAATTCTTCGTCAGCAGGTACATAGCGTTTCTCACCTTTGCACTCAATTACAGAATCCACGGCTTATCTGTGACCGGCTACCATATTGTCAATATAGCTATCCATATTGCAAACTCTATTCTGGTATATTTGCTTGTTCTGCTGACGTTCAGAACGCCGTTCTTTAGGGGACAGGGACTAGGGATCAGTGGTCAGGAATCGGAGAAGGGCAGTCAGAGACAGTCGCTGGTCCCTGGTACCCGGTCCCTGACCCCTAAACTGGTTGCTTTTTTCTCAGCCGCCCTGTTTGCAGTTCACCCGTTGCAAACAGAGGCAGTGACCTATGTGATGCAGCGGTTTGCCTCTCTTGTGGCATTTTTCTATCTCCTTTCGATTGTAGCTTATATAAAGTTCAGGCTATGTACTCCAATGTCATTGCGAGCCCCTGATGGGGGCGCGGCAATCTCATCTTTCAAGGCGAGATTGCTTCACCTCGTTCGCAATGACACTTCTTATAGCCGGCGTATCTTTTTTTACAGCGTTGCCGTAATTTCAGCAGTGCTGGCGATGAAGACAAAGGAAAATGCCTTTACGTTGCCTATTGTGATTGCTCTGTATGAGTTTTGTTTCTTCAGTGTTCCTTCTCCCCACGTCCCCGTGTCCCCGCGTCCCCGTGTCCCCGCGTCGTCTTTGCCTTCTCCCCGTGTCCCCGCGTCCCCGCGTCTCCGTGTCCTTCATTCTCCCCGTCTGCATTATTTAGTTCCCATACTCTTAACCCTCCTTATCATACCTCTGACGCATATGAGTCTGGGCGCATCTCCTCAGATCGACCCTGGCTTATACGGCCATATATACCCTCAGCCAGAGTACCTTTTCACTGAATTCAGGGTCATAGTCACATACCTGCGTTTGCTCTTCCTTCCGATAAACCAGAATTTAGATTATGATTATCACGTTTTCCACTCGTTCTTTGCCCCACAGGTAATCGCTTCATTTCTGTTTCTTTCAGCTCTCTTTGGGCTTGGAGTATACATGATAATAGGCAATAGGCAATGGGCTATAGGCAATGGGATAAAAGCTAAAGACAAAGAAGACGATTCACGATTCACCAACAGTAGGTGCTTTGGAAGCACGATTCACGATTCACGGCCTTTCCGCCTCGTCGGTTTCGGGATACTATGGTTTTTTATCACCATCTCTGTGGAATCAAGCGTCGTTCCGCTGTGGCTGCTCATCTGCGAATATCGGGTGTATCTGCCCTCAGTAGGAATTAGTATTGCTGTGGTTACAGGCGTTTTTTGGTTCTTTTCACGTTTCGCCTCTCACATTTCACGGCGTTTAATTCTGGTGCTTTTTCTCGCAGTAGGGGTCCTGGCGGTTGCAACGTATCTGCGAAATGAAGTGTGGGGCGATAGTCTAAGACTATGGGAAGACACCGTCAGGAAATCCCCTGCTAAAGCAAGCGTACATGATTTTCTCGGCTACCATTACCAACAAAATAACCTTCTTGATAAAGCTATGGAACAATATCTTATTGCCGTAAAGCTGGACCCTGATGATGCAGCGCTCCATAATGATCTCGGCGGCGCCTATGAATCCTTCCACATGCCTGACAAGGCTGTGGAGCAGTATATGATAGCTGTTAAACTGGATCCGGATTTGGCAGAGGCGCATTATAATCTTGGGCTTGCATATAAATCCCTTAACATGCCTGACAAGGCGATGGAACAATATCTTATTGCCATAAAGCTAAGGCCTGATTACGCAGAAGCGCATCATAATCTTGGCAATATATATCTGTCCCTTAACATGCCTGACAAGGCGATGGAACAATATCTTATTGCCGTAAAGCTAAGGCCTGATTACGCAGATCCCCATACTAATCTCGGCATTATATACAATTCCCTGAACATGCCTGACAAGGCATTGCATGAATTGCAAATTGTTGCAAATTTAAAACCGGATGTTGCGGAGTCTCATTTCAATCTTGGGATTCTCTACTATAAGATGGGGCAAACAGAAAAGGCTCGCCAGGAAATAACTGCAGGATTAAAGATAAAGCCGGATGTCCAATGGGCGCAACAATTTCTAAAAGGGATACCGTCACACTGAGAATGCATACATCAATAATGCAGGTCAGAAAAAAAACTTGAAATGTGGTATAAAATAATGTGGTAAAAGAATGAAACCACAACCAATTTTCACGCAAAGGCGCAAAGGTCGCAAAGAATGACAAAGACTTAATAAAGAAAGATACCTCCCCAATCAGTTAATTTGCTTTGCGTTCTTTGCGGCTTTGTGCTTAAAGCACCTACTGTTGGCGTGAGATTGTTTTTTAATTTTTAGTGAAGGATTAATTTACAAGGGAGAGATCAGGATGAAAGTCGCATTCATAATCTTAACTATTATATCGTCGTGTTTTTTTGGTGGTGTTCTTTCCGCTCAAGACTGGGCAACCTTTAAATATTTAAATAGAAGCTTAGAGGTGTGCAGCTCGGGAATTAGAGGAAATGCATGCGACCATACCTCGAAGCACGGATCAGATGACAATGACCGGGTATTGCAATCCTCACCTCGCGACGTAAAAGACAAGGTGCTTTTTATGTCTAACGTTGAGGGCAGGATCGCAACGAACTTTGTACTGCCGCGTGGTTACTATAAGGACCTCTCTGCAATTATCACCTTTAAGCTTTCCCGGGATGGAAATGTCAGCGTGAAGAAGCTGGAGAGAAGATCCGGCAATCCAAGTTTTGATATGGCGGCAATGCAGGCAATAGATGCTGCTGCGCCATTTGGGACCCCACCAAGAGGAGTGCCGGGAGAAGAGATACGAGTAACCTTCCATCCTTGACGTTGACGGTTTCGTAAAAAGTCCATATGCTGCGTTGCACTGCATCCTTCGTCACTCGCACCCCAAAAGACTTCGGCTTTTGGGGACCCCGTGCGGCGTACACAAAGTACGCCTCATTCCTCAGGATTTGTGCGCCTTGCCTATGAACTTTTTACGAAACCGTCTGTTTTTTCTATTATTTAATCCACGTTTATGATTTTCATCGCACTTATCCTTTCCTGATCGCTATCTGGTGAAAGCGCTGACCGGGCTGGTAGATTTACCGGTCCATTAGAGCAGGGCGTACCTCCCTTGCGATAATAACCATTACATATCAATAACATAAATAATAATTTCGAGCTGGTATAAACATTGCTCTTATAAGATTTTTAGTATGGAAAGAAAACTACTAAACAATACTCTTCTTATCGTTTCTTCGCTGGTTATCCTGGCAGTTGCCATACTGCCGGCAAATGCCCAGGTAGCAAAGGGCTCCTATCTTTATAGTCTTTCCAATTTTGACGGGATTGCGCCGTTTAACTGGGTGCGGATACATACTGATGATGCTACGGGAGAAGTCTACGTCGCTGATCCGGCAACGCAATCCATGGTGATCTTTAATAATGTCGGAATGCAAATCTACGATTTCGACACAAGTGAGTTCGGCAGGGTCATGGATTTCGCGGTCGACAACGAGGGCAATTTCCTGATTCTAACTGTCGGGGATGGCTCTACGGCAACTCTCACGAAATGCAACTACCGCGGCGAATTTGTTTCGAGGACCGAGTTCAAAGGCATCCCGCCCGGAATCGCATCAAACTTTTCCCCCAACCGTTTTTTCTATAAAAATAACCGCTATTACCTCGCAAGCGATGGAGCGATGGAAGTCGTTGTAACCGACAGAAAGGGTATTTTCGAGTCGAGCTACGATCTCAAATCGATACTTAAATTCGATGAGAAAACAATGCAGTCCAGCACAGGCATTTTCGGTCTCACGGTCGACAATGACGGCAGGATACTATTCACCATCCCCTCTACATTTTCGGTGTACATAGTGTCCCCTGACGGAACAGTGACGTCTTTTGGTTCGCGCGGCGGCGCCCCCGGGAAATTCAATGTTGTCTCCGGGATTGCCGAGGACGATAAAGGGAATATATATGTAACCGACAAGCTCAAATGCGCGGTCATCGTCTTTGACAGTAACCATACCTTCAAAACAGAGTTCGGGTACAGAGGGTCAGCTGTGGATAATTTGATTGTCCCCGATGACCTCGCGGTCGATAAAAGCGGCAAGGTATATGTAAGTCAATCGAAGAACCGCGGCGTCAGTGTTTTTCATTTGGATTTTGACTAATGCGGCAGGGTAACCACGCTGCTTGTGTAAAGGAGGTGACGTAAAGAAAAGAAGTAAGTAGTGAGTAGTAAAGGAACGGATACCGGTTTTACCGGTAAAAAACCAATCCTCCGTAAAAGGTAAACCTACCGCAAGGTGGGGGCACAAAGTCGACGGGTCCCTGTATAGACTGTGATAGAAGGGACGGCCGGACCGCCGGAGTCAAAAAAAGTGGAGGATTGCAATGAAAGGATTTAAAGTTTTACTGGTTATCATGGCAGCAGCCCTGATAACACTCGGCTTAAGCAGTACCTCCTACGCATTCCATGACGGCGGCGTTGCTGTTTGCGACAGCTGCCATACCATGCACAATGCGCAGGGTACGTCCAAGATGGGAACGGGATCATCGCAGTTTAGCGGTAACGTCTTCCTGCTCCAGGGAACCGATCAGAGCTCGACCTGTCTTAACTGCCATGGAGCATCAACTACTGGTTCATACCATGTATTAACTACAGGTACAATTACTGTTCCGACCAACTTCGACCCGGGCGGTGACTTTGGCTGGCTCCAGCTCGTCCCTGCCAGCTCTGGTAGTACTAGTGCGAATAACAGGAGAGGTCACAACATCGTTGCTGTGGACTTCGGCCTGACCGCATCGCCGACATTCACAGGAGCCCCAGGCAATGGTACACAAAATGCTTATCCCGTAAATAACTTCTACTGCTCAAGCTGCCATGACCCTCACGGAACATACAGGCACACAGCAGGAGACCCAGCCTCCAATGCTGATATCAAAAGCTCTGTCTTTACGAGCGGCGGCGCAGGCGTGCAGACCGTCGGATCAGGCTCTTATGGTCAAACCGCTGCAGGTCAAGGCGCAACAGGTACGCAGGCAGTAGGTGTTTACAGACTTCTTGCTGGTAAGAAATATTTGCCTGCATCTGTTAACGCAACAGCATCAGCTTTTATTAATGATTCTCCGATCGCAGAGGCGCCCAGTACCTACAACGTATCGGAAGGTGTTTTCGGTACTTCGAGTGGTGTTCCCGGTCTTGGCGGCGCTACTTCTGAGCTCATAGTGTCCTATGGCTCGGGCATGTCAGAGTGGTGTGGAAACTGCCATCAGGCTGTTTTGCAGACCGGCTCGATGGGCAATAATATCCATCCTGCAGGAGCAGGTGCGACTCTCGGCGTAGCGACAGTCGGGACCCAGACGATGGCTCAGAATTACAATAGCTATATCGGATCGGGCAATTTGTCCGCTAGTGCTCAATATACTTCGCTGATCCCGGTAGAGAATGGTTCGATAACTACAGGTGCTTCTAAATTTGGTGGTATTGCTCCGACTGTTACCGGAAGCAGCAACGTGATGTGTCTCACCTGCCACAGGGCGCATGCTTCAGGATGGCAGAACATGACAAGATGGGACAACACTACAGAGCTGATTACGAATAACACCGGGTATGCTGCGGGTCATTCCCCAAGCTACGCCTACTCCACGACCCAGAACAATGCTGCCTACAACGGCAGGCCGTTTACTGCGTTCGTAGCAAACCAGCGTTCGCTTTGTAACAAGTGCCACGCTAAAGACTAATTTAGTGCGATCATGAGCATTTACTGCGACGCCGGTCGGAGAGACCGGCGTCGCAGTACTCTAAAAAAGCTTTTGCAAAGGGAGCGGGCATGAATGCACGTCTACTAAAGATAGGTACTTCTATAGTGACCATCGGTTTGAGTTTAGGGATGGCTGTCGGGGTCTCATACGCGTTCCATGACGGCGGCGTAGGCGACTGTGACAGCTGTCACACCATGCACAACGCGCAAGGTACGACAGCAATGTCCGTGAAAGGCCCGGGCAGCCAGGCATCTCAAACAATGTTCAGGGGCAATGCCTTTCTGCTGCAGGGAAGCGACCAAAGTTCCACTTGCCTGAACTGCCACGGTATCAGTAAAAGCTCAGCACCTGATTCTTATCACGTTGCGAGCACAGACATCATGTTTTCGTCCGATATTCCCAGCCAGAGGACCCCGGCCGGCGATTTCGGATGGCTGAAGATATCCACGTCGGCTGTTGCATCCGACGGTTCGACGATCAGCAATCCTGGCCAACGGCACGGCCACGATATTATTGCCGCAGATTTTGGTTTTACAGCTTCCACTGTGTTTACTACATCTCCGGGCGGAAGCTATCCGGCCGCCAATCTGCACTGCACCAGTTGCCATGACCCGCATGGGCGCTACAGAATTACGGTGAACCCTGTAGGTAACGGCACCATAGCTACAACGGGCAAGGCTATTTCCGGCTCCGGCTCATACGGCGCATTGCCCACGGCAAGCGCGGCAGTCGGTGTTTACAGATTGCTCGCAGGCAAGAATTACCTGCCCGCGTCACTCGGCTCACAAACCGGCGCCATTTTTTCATACGATTCTATGGTCGCGGTTGCTCCTGCGACTTATAACAGAACGGAGGCCACCTCTGATGTGAGAGTGGCATATGGGAAGAATGCAGCGGACTGGTGCGCCAACTGCCACTACGAGGCGCATAGTGCTTATAATGATCTCGGATATGTCCACCCGGCGGGCGTCGCTGTTAACTCCGTAATTGCGGGGAATTATAATGCCTACAGGTTATCAGGCAGCCTGTCAGGCAATATGGCGACAGCTTACACTTCTATGGTGCCGTTTTCGACCGATAATAACTCCGATATTACCGTTCTTTCTCCTCTGACTACATCGACAGCAGGTATGCAGTCGGCTGACAGGGTTATTTGTCAGACCTGCCACAGGACACACGCTTCCGCGTGGATGAATATGACCAGATGGAACGACCAAAGCACCTTTTTGACCGTAGGAGGAGCATATCCGGGGAAAGATGCGAACGGTCAGGGAGCATATGGTGAAAACCACCTGGGATATACTCAAGCCCAGATACAGGCATCGTTTTATGACAGGCCCGCATCAGTGTATGCCAGCAATCAGCGTTTGTTATGCAATAAATGCCATATCAAAGATTAAGAGGCCGATGCATCAAGCGGCCCCCGTATAGAAAAAGGTCCGGCGGTCGCCGGCCTTTTTTTTTCTCTTTTTTTATTGAGTTATTCCTATATATTATCTTATTATTATCCATAAAAAGGGGGTTACAGGGTTGAAAAGGAAGCTGGCTATCGCGCTTTTGTGCCTGTTTTTTACGATTGGGTGTGAAGCGATGAACACCCAGGTGAAGCCTGCCCTTGAGAACGAGGGGGAAGTGTTTGTATATCTCCAATCATTTCCTCAGGAGGCCGAGAGGCTTACCATCGAAATTGAGGGCATTACTGCCGTGCGCAGCGACGGCGCAGAGTTCCCCCTTACGCTTAATTTTGCGACACTGAAAGGAAGCGACCTGAAGAGACAACGCTTCCTGGCTTCGGGCCGGCTGCCGCCAGGTCATTATACCGGCCTGTCCATAAAGACGAAGAGCGCGAAAGTAGTCGCTGATGAGGGAGAAGCGGCGCTGCTTGTTCCGCCTGAGCCCATGAAGAACGAATTTTCTTTTGAGGTGACAAGGAAAAGGGCCCTTCTCCTCAACCTTGCTTATCAGCACTCCCAGTCCGTGCTGGAAGGTGTAACTTTCAGGCCTGTCTTCACGGTCTCTATTCCGAGCGCGCCGCCGGTCAATCTTATCGGTTATGTAACGAACAGCGGCGCCAATACCATTACGGTTTTTGATAAGCAGTCAGGGCTTGTGAGGGGCGTTATTGCCACGGGTGAGCGGCCGATGGGCATGGTCCTCGACCAGACTTTGCGAAAGGCCTATGTCGCTTTTGAGGGTGAAGACGCAGTGGGTATCATAGACCTGTTGTCCGGTTCGATTGTGAACACGATCTACCTCAGCGGAGGCGACAGGCCCCGCGAAATGGCGCTCACCCCCGACCAGCAGTTCCTGTTAACTGTGAACGCAGGTTCGCAGACCGTCAGCATTATCAGCACGCAATCCATGTTCGAAACAGCGAGGGTGCCTGTCGGACAAGGACCTCATTCAATAATTATCAACAGGACCGGCAGCAGGGCATATGTCTTCAACTCCCTTTCGAACACTATTTCGATTATTAATATTGCTGCCTGGTCTTCGGGACGGCCTGTTACGGCCCAGGCAGTTCAGACTGTCAGCACAGAGCCGGGGCCCGTTACCGGCCAGTTCAGCAACAGGGGAGACAAGCTCTATGTGGTCCATGAGCGCTCGCTTTATATTATTGTGCGGGATCCGGCCTCTAACGCTCTTCTAAGCAAAATTTATATGGGTACGGGAGGCAGGACGATCAAGGTGGACCCTAATACAAATATGATCTATGTGGCGCCTTCCGGAGGGACGGACATCGAGATTTATGACCCCTTCTCAATGATTGCCGGCTATTTCATGCCTGTGGAAGGAGAAGTTGTCTCTATGACAATAGACAATGACGATAACACCTTATGTGCTGTGGTCCCTGAAAAGAGGATGGTCAAGATCATCAATCTCACAAGCAGGAAAGTAATATCTGAGGTGGACGTAGATGCCGACCCATACTGGGTGGACGTAATGGGCGAACGGTAGGTGTCGGCCGGCCGGGAATGACACGACTTTCACTGTTAGTTTTTTTGGTGTTTGCCGCTGCCTTAATATATGCGGAGGCGTTTAGTGGAAGGGCCTGTGCTGACGATGTATCGGGGTATGCGGAACTGGACTATGCACACTCACACCAAAAGACCGACAACGGAAACGGAGACGTTTCCAGCCAGAACACAGATGATTTCGTGCAGCGTTATAACCTGTCGCTGACGAAGCTGCTTTATCCCCACCTAAAGTTTCTTGCAAACGGTATTTTTGAGCAGGATCTGTCAACCACCGCGGACGAAACGGGCAAGACAAAGGCAACGACGACAAACATTCAGCCGTTTGTCAGCCTTACTCTGGGCACCCCGTTAATCGTTGCTGCGACCGGCTATAACAGGATCCAGATTACTACGCAGTCCTCAGGTTCCTCCCAGACCCTTATCAACGAAAATTACAGCGGTTCGCTCGGCTTAAGGCCGGAAGGGTTGCCGACTATCGACATTAATGAACAAATAACCAGGACTTATGACCCGGCGCATGCCGTTGAGAACCTGCTCACGGACCGGCTGTCAGCGGGGTCCAGGTTTAGTCCCATAAGGGGTCTTGACCTGGGATATCAGTTCGGCTACACCGATACGAAAGACAAGCTGGCGGATGTCGACACGACCCAGATCATCAACAGCGGCACATTTTCGTATAATGGTAATTATTGGGGTAACCGGGTCCGTTTCGGCGTAGACGGCAACGTCTCACAGCTTCAAACTAAGGCGACCATCGGCGCGGCATCGACCACCGGCGTGGCGCAGTTCAGTCAGTCAGCCGTGTCGGGTCTGTATGCAGCCGACTCTACAGCAGACTCTCCACTGGGCGTGGATGTGCCGCCTCATACACCCGCCAATGATGCGATGATTTCCACACCATTCCTTATAAACGGCGGCGATTTCCTCGGCAATGCGGGAAAGCTGAATATCGGTTTTCCCCAGACGAACCCGGCTGACAACAACCCCCGTGATGCAGGTCTGGCTTTTGCGCAACCCACGGAGCTGGATGCCATTTATGTCACCGTTAACCAGGATGTCAACAGCATAGCTGCATCATATTCCTGGGATGTGTACACCAGCAACGATACTACTATCGGACAGCAGTTGGGGAATCCTCCGCCCCTGCAGCAGTGGACTCTCTACCAGCAGGGGGCAACTTTCATCTTTTCAGAGCTCGACAACACCTTTCGAATTACCTTCCAGAAGGTTACTGCCCAGTTTTTCAAGGTGGTGACAAGACCACTTCCCGTGCCTGCTTCTGTGCCGGGAGTGGATGTCAATAACATCCTTATCAGCCGGGTACAGGCGTTCGATACCACTGCTCCCTCGAATTCTCCGGTAAACAAGACCACCACAACTACACAGAACTACGACATGAACCTGAGGGTGAGAATCCTCAATAAACCGATGCTCTACTACGACCTGACGTCCTATTATTCAAACACGTCAAATCAAGGGTCAGGCTTTGCCGTAGGACACCCCAACCTGTTGACATACTATGTATCCAACGGCCTGTCGGGGGCATACCAGTTAAGCAGGGTATTTTCGACCTCCGCAAGGGTCGCACTCGAGGACAGTAGAGATCAGCAGGGCTACGGCGTTACCAAGATCTACAATGCAGCGCTTACTGCGGCGCCCCTTGAAACGTTGAGCCATTCACTCGTGTTCAGCAGCAGGCAGGAATCGATCCACGGGGAGCCGCAAAGCATCACCTCGCTATTCATGACTAATCTTGCCCAATTATATAAAGGGATTAATGTTGCCTTATCCGGCGGATTAAACTGGTCCACCCAGACAACGCTTCAGAAAAACACGGGTGAAACCCTTAACGCGACCCTCAGTTTGGTCCCTTACAGCGTCCTTACTATCAACAGTGACTTTCTCTACACGAACTCAAAGGCAACAGGAGGGGGCGTACCCAATGTGATGACAACATCTGAACGAAGCGACCTGGGGGTTACGTATACTCCTTTCCCTGCTCTGAACTTTTCAGGGTCCATAGGTGTGTTTTCAGGGGTAAATGTGCAGTCGAGCACTATAGTAAACTACGGCTTGAACTGGTCGCCGTTCCCCAACGGCACACTCCTGTTCAATTTCTCCTACAGTGAGGACCTCAACTCTTTGAACAGTGTAAAAGATACCACGATATTGCCGACTATCAGATGGAACATAACCCGGAGCACATATTTGACAGTTGCCTATAATATCTTCAGGACCAAATCTGTCATAATAAACGTGCCCCAGAATACATCCCTCGACACTTTAAGTACGGTGCTCCATGTGGCATTTTAGAAAGAAAGTGTCAAAGGGTCAGAGTATCAAAGTGTCAGAGCAAAAGAAAGTATCAGAGTATCAAAGGGTCAGAGTGTCAGAGCTAAAGGAAGGGAAATAAAGTGTCAAAGTATCAAAGTGTCAGAGTATCAGAGCAACAACTAGTATCAGAGTCTTTAACTCTGATACTCTGACTCTCTGACTCTTTGTCACTTTCTTTTTAGGGGGGCAGAGGTGGAAAAAAAGGGTTATAAGAAATTAAAGATATGGGAAAAGGCGCATAATTTTGCTATAGAGATTTATAAAATAAGCAATAAATTCCCTAAAGAAGAGTTATATGGATTGACTTCTCAGATTAGAAGAGCCTCCTTCTCGATTCCCCTGAATATTGTGGAGGGACATGCAAGTGTCAGCAAAAAAGAATTTTCCAACTTTCTTAATATAGCAAATAGATCTCTTGTAGAAACAGAATATTTGTTAGAGATTGTGCAGGAGCTGAATTTTATCAGTGATGCGGAATATCAGAACCTTGAAAAAATGCGCACCGAAATTGGAGCGATGCTCAATGCATTCTCAAAATCCATAAGAAATGCATAAAAAAGTGTCAGCAAAAGAAGGGTCAAAGTATCAGAGTATCAAAGTAAAAGACTTGGTTTTGCTCTGACACTTTGATACTCTGACACTCTGACACTTCTTTATGGACCCTTTGACTCTCTCTGACACTTTGATACTTTCTTTAGCCGTGTGTCGATTGTGTTATAATTTAACAAAAGCACAGTTATGAAAGGGGAATTATGATAACAACAGCTGTGGTAAAAAAGGGTGGACTTTATATAAGTGATTTTAAGGATGTGAGCGGGCTCAAAGCAAAAACTGTGCGGGTTGATATAACTATTCTGGATCAAGAGGAGACAGGTCCAAAGAAGAAGAAAAAAAAATTCAATCCCTCCAATTTCAGGGGGGTTATATGCGTGAAAAATCTTAAGAGAGAAATTAAACTGATGCGCGGCGAGTGGGATAGGCTATAAGTGTACTTGATTGACACGAATATCCTCATCTATTATTTCGCCAATCAAATACCCGCTGCTGCTCAGGAAATGCTCGATACAATTCTCAAGCAACATTTCAATGTATCAGTCATAACAAAGATCGAATTCCTGGGATGGCGAAAATTTGATGATAAGAAGTTAAAAAAAGCAAAAGAATTCCTGGATTTTGCCTCTGTGATCAATCTGACCAAACCGATCGTCAGAGAGTCAAAGGGTCAAAGGGTCAAAGCAAAACCAAGTGCTTCTTTTGGCTCTGACACTTTGATACTCTGACACTTCTTTATGGACTCTTTGACTCTCTGACACTTTTTTATGGACACTTGTTTATGGTATACTGCTAAATTATTGATCTTATGAGAACTGCTGCGTTAACAGTAATTGTCACATTGGTTGTGCTATGCCTGCTGCCCTGTTGCGGGGGACGCAGTTCTGACTCCTATCGGGACCCGAATATGGATTTCGCCTCTATTCGGACTGTGGCCGTGATGCCTTTTGCAAATCTGTCAAAAGACCAATTTGCAGGTGAGAGGGTCAGGGACGTTTTTATTCCAATGTTTATGGAGAGCGGGAGCATCTATGTTCTGCCGCCCGGAGAAGTAGCCCGCGGACTCTCAAGGCTCAGTATTGCCAATCCCACCGCGCCTTCCGTTGAAGAAGTGACGAAACTGGCCTCGATCCTGAAAGTGGATGGCGTTATCACAGGTTTGGTAAGGGAATACGGCGATGTGCGGTCGGGAAGCACAGAGGCAAACATCATTTCGATGAGCCTCGAAATACTCGATGGGCAGACCGGAAGGGTAGTGTGGGTCGCCTCCACCACGAAAGGGGGGATCACATTGAAAGACAGGCTCCTTGGCGGCGGCGGCGATCCCATGAACGATGTGACTGAAAATGCAGTGAATGATCTTCTCGATAAGCTTTTTAAATAGATTTTTTTTGGTTGTTGCGGTATGCCTGAGCCTTTCCGTCCTTTCGGCCTGTGCAACGGATACAACAACTTTAAAACACCAGACTCTTCCGGAACGGTCCGGCCTTATAGCAGTCCTGCCTTTTGAAAACCTCAGCGGAAAGGCCGCTCCGCTCACGCCCCTCCGGCAATTGGCAGTTAATCGACTTAAGGCCCTGGGATTTTCCATTTTGGACGATACAGCGCTTGCCCGGTTCATGACAGCGCACAGACTGCGTTATACCGGAGGCGTAGATGCCCAGACAGCGCGGCAGTTCAAGAGCGAGTTAGGCGTTCGATGCAGTGCTTATCACCGATATCGAATTATACTATGAGGCGCCGCCGAAAATCGCTTTGCTCAGCCGCCTTGTCTCGACCGGTGAACCGCTGTCCATTCTCTGGATGAATGGTGTATCGCTTGCAGGAGACGAATCACCCGGGATCTTAGGGCTGGGGTTGATCGGAGACCCCGCAAAAGTGACAGAAAAGGCATTGGGGAGCCTCTTCGACTCCATGATGGACCGTTCCGTAAAAGCCGGGGCGATGAACAAAGTCCGATGGGGATATGGTCCCAGGGCGGTCTTTGCATCTCCGGTCCTTGAAAGAGACAAGCGCTACACTATCGCTATAGTCCCATTTACAAACAAGAGTGCGAGGCGGAACGCGGGCGACCTTGTTGAATTGCATTTTGCGGAACAACTTGTGAGGGGCGGAGACTTTGAGGTTGCCGAGCCGGGAATTGTTCGTCAGGACCTTTTAAACCTGAGACTGGTAATGCCCGAAGGCATATCACTTTCCGATATTGACGTTCTCTTTGACCTCCTTAACACGGACCTTGTTCTGATCGGCACGGTTTTTGAGTATGAAGACCCGCAGCAGGGCCTGACAGGGACGCCAATAGTAGGATTTTCGACGTTTCTTATCGACAGGACAAGCCGGAGGATAATCTGGTCATCCGGCAGCCATAATGAAGGCGATGACTACATTTACGCCTTTGACTGGGGGAAGGTATATACTGCCAACGAGCTGATGTCGAGAATGGCCGCGAGGATCGTGAGCATGCTGCACGAAGAACTCTTCCCAAGGCCGCAGAGTACGCCAACCGGAACATTGCCGGAATCCGAAATGTTGCCGTGATTTTGAATCTTGCTAAGGAGTTCAAAAGTAAGACCACATTGTGCGTCATTCCTGCGAAGGCAGATTACACGTTATACCCGCGAAGGCGGGTATCCACTTTGAGAAGAATGGATTCCCGCTTAAACACTGCCAACAGGTGCTTTAGGCACGGGAATGACGGCCTTCTGGGTGCTTTCATTTTCCCTTAACAGAAAACCAGGGCATTGGATGCCCGATTAAGAACTTCGGGCAAGACGGATTAAGATATTTGTGCCCTTACTTATGAACTTATTAGTAACTGCAAAATTAGGTAGAGTTCAAATTTGAAAATGCGATGCTCAATGTGATATCATAGTGCGTTTTGGTTATGTGCATTTATTCAAACGAATTCCCGGAACACTGCGTCAATGCTTCTCATGGTTTGATGGAGTATTCCGGAATTATACACAGGGGGAATCCAGTGGAGAAATTTATTTGCAAGGTCGTTCTGTTTATCTGCGTTCTAATGCTGCCTATGTATTTTACTGTCCCGGCGCGCGCAGAAGATAAAAAAGCGAATCCGGAAAACTCTGTCACGGCGCATGATACTGCCGGCGCTGAGGCAAAACCGGCTCCGCAGGCCGGCGCAGCCGAGGTGGTTATAGGCCTGAATGTCCCTCTTCTCTCGCCGCTTTTTTCCGAAGTCCCCATGGCAAAGGTAAACGACGAGACGATCACGGTCAAGGAAATCAGGGATGCAGTGATCGCTTCACACGAAGAAAGGACCGAAGAGAAGGCCGCTCAAAAGATAAATTATGCTGAAATACTCGATCGGCTGATTAACGGGAAACTTATCCTGCAGGAGGCCCGCGGAATGGGCATCGACGAGCTGCCTGAAGTAAAAGCGGCGCTTTCCTCCTATGGGAAAGAAATGCGCAAAAATCTGCTGCTGACGCAAGCTGTGAAAAACGCAAAGGCGGACCCGGCAGAGGTCGAGAAGAGATATAGGGATGCGATCAGGGAGTGGAAGATCAAATCCGTGCTCTTTTTCCAGGAAGAGGATGCGAAGAAGATGCTGGAGGACGTCAAGGCGGGCAAGAGCTTTGAGGAACTGGCTGCAAAGGCGATAGAAGACAAAAAAGCCAAGGGAAATATGAAGGAAGATTTCATCGGGCCGGCCAATCTCCTGCAGCAGGTGACTCAGGCCGTTGCGTCGATAAAGATCGGTTCAGTCACTCCCATCATCAGGATTATGGCAGGCAAGGCAGATTCCGGATATGCCGTGGTCAAGCTTGTTGACGTGCGCTATGTGGACAATAAAGAAGCAAAAGAAAAAGCAGAACAGGAGGCGCTTAAGCAGCAGAAGGGCAAAATGATTCAGGAGTACGGGCAAGCGCTTACTAAGAAATACAGTGTCAAAGTCAATAAGAGGCTGCTTAGAGGACTCGATTTTAGCGCCAAGAAGCCCGGGATCGAAAAACTCTCGAAGGACAAACGGGTACTTGCAGTAATAAAAGGAGAAAAGCCGATCACGGTCGGGGACCTCACCGTAGCCATCAAGAAGTCCTTTTTCCATGGGTTAAAGGAGGCGCTTGCCGAAAATCGGGTCAATGAGAAGAGATTTGAAGTCCTCGAGAGCATGATCGACCAGGCACTGGAGGAAAAAGAAGCAGCCAAACAGGGTTTGGAAAAGACCGATGACTATAAGAACATGATGAAAGAGTACGGAGACTCGGTTATTTTCGGCACTTTTATAGATAAAGTCATAGCTCCTGAAGTGAAACTTACGAAAGAAGAAGTTGAGTCATATTACAAGCAACATATAAGCGAATACAGCACTCCCGCGATGATCAGTTTAAACGGTCTTGCCTTTACAAAAAAGGAGGATGCTGAAAACGCCGCAGAGAAACTGAGAAAGGGCACCGACTACAACTGGCTGCTTAGCAATGCCGACGGGCAGGTGAAAAAGGACGCCAAGGACCTGCTCTCTTTCGAGGGTAACCTGCTTACTGTTAAGAGCATGCCTGAGGGATTGCAGAAAGTTGTGGCAGGGGCCAAAGAGGATGAGGTGAAACTCTATGCAAGTCCCGAGGGCTACTACTACGTAATTGTTGTGAAACATGTAGTGGCCCCGAAGTCTCAGCCACTCTCTGAAGTCGAGCGGGACATAATGGGAAAGGTTTACAACGTGAAGCTCAGAGGCGCGGTGGAAGAATATGCGGCCAAGCTGAGAAAGGCCGGTGACGTCAGGATTTACCTTTCCAATGGGGTGTCACATAAATAGCTTGTCATTGCGAGCCCGGCCGTATCGGGCGTGGCAATCTTATTTAACTGCGAGATTGCTTCGCTTCGCTCGCAAAGACAAATGTAAAGAACTGTTAGGGACACAACACTAAACACGCGTGAGGAGCAGACACATGCTGAGGAACTTAATTGCAAGACACAGGAGGCGGTTGGCAGGGGCGGCATTGTTCCTGTGCGGAACGGCAATTATCTTTGCGGCTCTTGGTACCGCGATGGCCGAGAGGAAATTTACCCGCAAGGAATGCCTGGACTGCCATACAAAGTTTGCTGAAAAATACCTTTCGATGAAGAGCGTTCATGCCGTAGTGAAAGAGAAAAAGTGCGAGGAATGCCATATCAGGCATGGAATGGTGCCTAAGAACGTCCTGAAAAAAGCGGGCAACGAGCTCTGCTTTACCTGCCACACAAAGGAGAAGCTCGGACTGACCAAGCCACAGGTACATACCGCATTGAAGTCAGGCAGTTGTACGCAGTGCCATAATCCCCACGCATCGCAGGCCGCCCATCTGTTGAAAGGGGAAGGCAACGAGGTCTGCTACCAATGCCATAAAAAAGAAATTTTTGAAAAGAAGGTTGTGCATCCGGTGATGCAGACAGAGGGCTGCAAGGCTTGCCATTTGTCACACAGCTCCGACGAGAAATATCTCCTTACCAGGCCGGAGACGCAGCTCTGTCTTTCCTGTCATGACAAGGGCGCTGCGGCTTTTAAGAAGGCACACGGCGGATATCCGGTGGAGACAAAACTGTGTTCGGTCTGCCATAATCCCCACTCATCAGAGCAGCCGAAACTGCTGAAAGCGAGCGTTCACAATCCCGTTGCATCCGGCTCGTGCGACAGTTGTCATGCTCCTGCCGGCTCGCAAAAGCCTTTCGAGGTGACGCAAAGCGGCAGCAAGCTTTGCGAGACATGTCACGACATAGCATCGCTGAAGGCGGGGGGGACAGTCGACCACGATCCATTCAAAAACGGGCTTTGTCTCGAGTGTCATAATCCGCACTCTTCGGAAAATCCAAAACTGCTGGCACGGGCCGGCAATAAACTCTGTTTGGAATGCCATGCGGATAAACAGGCTAAACCGGTAGTCAGCCATGCGGCGGTCACGAGTGGAAAGGGGTGTCTCTCGTGCCATGCTCCCCATTCTGCCAAAAACCCGAAGCTTCTGCTGCTGAAAGACGGGGAAATCTGTTTTACCTGTCATGTCAAGACAAAAGAACTATTGAACAGCAAGGACGTTCACCCGCCCTTTGTCGGTATGATGTGCAGTTCATGCCATGACCCTCACGGCTCAGTCCTCCCGGGTCTGCTGAAGGACAGAATGGACAAGGTCTGCTACGGGTGCCATACCGATGCCGAAACACAGTTCGAAAAAACCTATATCCATAGGCCTGTGCGGGCGGGCCAATGTACTGCCTGCCATAGTCCGCACGGCTCGCAAAATGAGAAACTGCTGAAGGCTGAGGGAGCGGAGTTGTGCCAAAAGTGCCACGGCGAGCTTATGAAAGAAGTTAAAGGCGGAACAAACCACGTGCCCTTTGCAGGCGGGATGTGCCTTACCTGCCACAAGCCGCACGCCAGCGATGTTTCCGGGGTGCTTGTTGATAAGCAGAAAAAGCTCTGCCTTTCCTGTCATACCGATTTTGTCAAGGGACTTGAGGGCAGCACAAGCAAACATCAGCCGGTTTTAGCGGGCGAGTGCACTAAATGCCATAGCCCTCATAAGTCGAAAATAAATAAGCTGCTGCTCGCGGAGGGTACTGATCTCTGCTTCTCCTGCCATAAGGACAAAAAGGAGAGAATGGAGAAGGAAAAAGCCCATCCGCCGGCTTCCAGCGATTGCCTGACCTGCCACAAACCTCACTATTCAGGCGAGAGGACGCTGCTTGCCCAACCTGTTAAAGATCTGTGCCGCCAATGCCACGATCTGAAAGACGAGGCGTTCAGCAAAGCTCACATCGGTATTAATCCCGACGTGATCGACTGCAGGACGTGTCATGACCCACATGCGTCGAAGGACCAGAACTTCTTCAAGGACACCATTCACCCGCCTTTTGCGGCCCGCACTTGTGAGGAATGCCACGTGGTTGGAGGTAAGAAATGAAAAGAACTGTCATGATTTTTATATACACATCTCTTCTTCTGCTTGCCATTCCCTGTGTCCTCTCAGCCGCAACGCAGGCCCATTCGGAGGACAATAAGTTCAACCTGAAGATGGGGGCCAGAGGGAAGCTGTGCCTGAATTGTCACGTGGACATGCAGGAGAAGCTTAAGAATCCCTTCGTACACACCCCTGTCAGGGCCGGTGAGTGCACCGGATGCCACAACCCCCACACGTCCTCTCACGGCAAACTCCTTGCCGCGGACCCCGGCAAGATATGTCTTACCTGTCATAAAGCGATGGTGCCTGCAAATGCGATCAGCGCGCATAAAGTCGTTGTTGACAATAACTGTATCAAGTGCCACGACCCTCATTCCGCAAAGAACAAGTTTAACCTGCTGAAAAGCGGCAATGAAGTATGTTTCGGCTGCCATAAGGAAATGGGCGACACGGTTTCAAAAGCTAAGTTCAAGCACAATCCGGTGGAAAAGAGTTGTCTCAACTGCCACAATCCCCATGCCTCGACAAAGGCTAAATTCCTCCTGAAGGACGAAGTGCCGTCGCTTTGCCTGGGCTGCCATAAGACCAATCAGCCTCTGTTTACTAAAGCTCATATGAATTACCCGGTGCAAAGGGCCCGCTGTACAACATGCCATAACCCTCACGGCTCCGACAGACCCGGCATCCTCTTTAATAATGTCCACAAGCCTGTTGCCGCCAAGATGTGCAACCAGTGTCATGAAGACCCTTCATCCAGCAATCCCTTTGCTACCAAGAGACCCGGTTTTGAACTATGCCGTGGGTGCCACAGCAGTTTGATGAACACTGTCTTCGGCAAGAACAGGATACACTGGCCGCTGGTCAGCAAAAAAGGCTGCCTGAGCTGCCACAGTCCCCATGCTTCAGCTCAAACCAAACTCCTGAAAGCGCCGATGAAGCAGGTATGCGGCGCTTGCCACTCCGACAGCATCCAGCGGCAGGACAGGTCGCAGACCAAGCACCCGCCTATAAACGAGGGGATGTGCACCGCATGCCATGATCCTCATGCGGGTGACAGTCCATACTTTTTCATAAAGCCGACAGTTATCGAATTATGCGGCGCATGCCATGCGTGGGAAAAGCATTCATCTCACCCGATTGGTGAAAAGGTAATCGACCCGCGGAACAAGAACCTGACGGTCCAGTGTCTTAGCTGTCACCGCGCTCACGGCACCGAACATAAGTCCTTTATTTATGCTTCACCTGTTAATGCCTTATGCACACAGTGCCACGTTAAATTTCAGAGGTGATGAATATGATAAAACAGACGATGAGACTTTTTGCTGTTATAGCAGTACTGCTCCTGCCGATTGGCGCGTTCAGCGCCGACGTTCCCAAGCTCAGGTTCGCAACCTCAATATTAACTGACAGCAAGGGAGGCGGTCTAAAACAGCCTGAGGGGGTGGCCTGCAACGATAAATCGCTTGTTGTTGTGGCCGATACGGGAAAAGGCCGTCTTATTAAATATACGTTTGTTGACGGAGTATTGCATGGTGGAGATGAGCTGTCCATTCCCGGACTGTCCAGTCCGCTGCGGGTCCAGGTGAATTCAAAGGGAGAGATCTTCGTACTTGACGGAAAAGAGCGCCGTATTGCGCGAATAAGCCAGGAGGGTGCGTCATCAGGCTTCGTCACACCCCAGGGGCTGCCGGCGCCCTCTGATTTTGTTCCGAGGAGCTTCAGGATCGATGGAAACGATGTTTTCTACATCCTTGATATATTTAATGCCCGCGTGCTGGTCCTCGATCCGTCCGGGAAATTCACGCGGTCGCTGCCGTTTCCCGATGGATATGGTTTCATATCCGACCTTGCAGTCGATGCGCAGGGTACGATCCTGCTGATCGACAGCACTAATTCAATGATATACACTGCAAGTAAGGACGCCCGGGGTTTTACACCTCTGACAAAATCCCTGAAAGAGGACATGGCATTCGCCGCCAATATATCAGTTGACAGCAAGGGGACTATATTCCTGTCAGACCAGAACAACAGCACGATTATCAGCATCAACAGGGACGGCTCCTTTCAGGCAAGACATCTGGGCCAGGGATGGAAAGAGGGATTTCTGCATTATCCGACCCAGATGTGCATTACAGGCAGCGGCAATATGTTCGTTGCCGACAGGGACAACAATAGGATTGAGGTCTTCAGTATTATCCAGTGAGAAAATATGACGCGGGAACGCGGACTAACCGAAGCGCATAGATAAATATGAACTGGTTTGTCTTTGCTTTGTTCTTCGTCTCGGGCGCCTGCGGCTTGATTTACGAAGTTGTCTGGTCCCGGATGATGACGCTGATTTTCGGAAGGAGCGCTCTTGCAGTCGGGACAGTTCTTGCTGCTTTTATGTCCGGACTTGCAATTGGCAGCTACCTGCTGGGCAAGTATGCGGACCGAAGCCGTAATCCTCTAAGACTCTACGCTTTTTATGAGGTTGGTATCGGTTTCACCGCTTTAGCAGTCTCGTTTCTGCTTACCCGGTTAACGCCGGTCTCTGTTCTGGTTTCTGAGGTTTTGGGCAGGTCGTCTCCGGCCCTGGCTGTCTCCCGGTTTTTCATAGTGTTAGCGCTTATGATCATTCCCACTGTTCTCATGGGCGCGACGCTCCCCATACTGTCCCGTGTTTGTATAAGACAGCTGTCCTGTGTTGATCGCGAACTTGGGCGTCTCTATGCAATTAACACTGCGGGGGCAGTTGCAGGGAGCGTGCTATCAGGGTTTTTCCTCATCAAGCATCTCGGCCTCCATGGGACCATCTATTTGGCTGTCATGGGGAACTTGCTGGTGGGGACGCTGGCATGGCTTGTATCCAGGGGTACATCTGTTGTAAGTGCTGTGCCTGCTGCCGCTCTTACGAAAAGCACCGTCCCCCCGCCGACGCCCGTTGATCCGCATCTCCGGAGAACATATCGGCTCGCGCTTTCGGCCTTTGCGCTCTCCGGCCTGGCATCCTTCGCCTATGAGGTCTTCTGGACGCGCTCCCTTGTCTTTGTCGTCGGGAACACGACTTATGCATTCACCTTGATGCTTACAGCTTTTCTTACCGGCATCGCGCTCGGTGGATATGGAATACGCTTCGTAGCTGAAAAGGTGAAAAGCCCCCTGCGCCTTTTTGCATCCATTGAAGTCCTGATAGGTTTGTTTTCGGCAGCTTCTTTACCGCTGCTTTTCTCAACCGTGAACTCGCCGGTCATTCGCTCGTTCATTTCCCGCACGTCCGGTCAGCTCGGACTTCTGGCTTTGTCCGATTTTGGGGTCGCGCTGGTCCTCATGCTTATCCCGGCAACCCTGATTGGAGCCACGTTGCCTCTGATAGGCCGGATTTTTCTTGTCGATCTTCAAAAAACAGGAACGACTGTCGGAAAAGTCTATGCTGTTAATACCCTTGGCAACGTGGCAGGCGCGCTGCTTCCCGGACTTCTGATCCTTCCGCTCCTCGGGGTACAGAAAGGAATCCTCCTCATGGCCTGCCTTAACGTGTGCCTGGGCGTCGCGATTGCGATTTCCGGGTGGAAGCGGTTCACGGCGGCCATAACCGCGACAGCGGTAGTTTTCACGATGGTGGTGATCTTCATCCCTCGCATGCCGCTTACCTTCCAATTCCCGTCGGAGTATCAGACAGCGAATGACGGGGTGCTCTTTTACAGGGAGGGAGGGCTGGTGACTACCAAGGTGTGGGCCAGCGCCGACACCGATTATAAGTCGATGAGCGTTGACGGCATTAACATCGGGGGGACGAGTGATTCCGACTACAAGCAGCAGATCCTAGCGCATCTGCCGAAGCTGCTGCTTAAATCATACGCGTCGGAACTTTCGATCGGACTCGGCTCTGGCATACTGATTGGTGAAAGCGCCAAACATGCTGCGCTGAAGAAGATTGTGTGCGTAGAGATCTCGCGAGGCGTAGCCGAAGGCGCGAGCTATTTCTCGGAAGAGAACCGGCACATTATGGATGACCCGCGTGCCGTAATTGTTATTGATGATATTGCCGGATACCTCCAGACGGCAACGGAGCACTACGACATCATCTCCGCCGACGAAAAAACAACGGGGAAATATGCTTCAAATTCACTTTCCTACTCGAAAGAATACTATGCGCTCCTGCGGCGACGGCTTGCCCCGGGCGGACTTGTCATACAGTGGATGCCCACGGACCTCCCGCCGTCCCAATACTCTCTGGCAATAAGGACCTTCCTTGACGCATTCCCTCATGTTACGCTCTGGTATTTCCCGCCTGTCGGAAGGTTCATGCTGTCCAACACTTTTCTTGTCGGTTCCAACGAACCTGTCGACATCAACCCTGTTCGTATGCGGCAGGCGATGGAAAGGGACCCGGAGTCGTTTCAGGGTATACGGAAATACGGGCTGACCACGGCCGATTCCATCCTGGCGCACTTTATCGCGGGAGGGCAGACACTGCGACTGGCCATTCCTCCGGGACCTGTAAACAGCTTCGAGAGACCATACTATGAGTTCTACTCTCCCCGGGACTATGCTGTCCCCTCCAATATCAGGGCGCTTGCAAACCATGAGTGGCTGATGTCGGTCCGTGGGAAGGATTTCGACCGATATGTGAGAAGAGGAACTGAGGGGCCGGATCTCCTTCACCTCATGCAGGCGTTCCAGGCAGAGGGGGCTTTCCTCGACGGGTATACATTACAGCTTCAGGGACTTATGCCGGAAGCCATTCTTCCTCACTATGAGCAGGCAATTGAAATGGCGTCATGGAACAGGGCGCTCTGCAACGAAGTGCTGTCCTTCCTGAACAGCGAGGTGCGGGCGCGCTATGCGAGGGGCGACATTTCTGGAGCGGCAGATTTCCTGCATCGTGCTGCGAATATCTTTCCGGAAAGCGCAGAGGCCCGTTATGATTATGGAAGGATGCTCCTTTTCATGGGCGCAAATGATCCCGCAATCAGGGAACTCCAGCAGGCGCTCATTCTTAATCCAAAGCTTGTGCCGGCTCTCCGGAATGTGGGGGTCTTCTATGCATCGCAGGGACAAATGGACAGGGCAGTGGAGAAATGGAAAGAAGCCCTTTCCGTCAACCCGGATGACATCATGAGTCTCGTTTTTTATGGGATTTATTTGGCGCGTCAGGGGGCCCACTCCGAAGCAATGGACTGCCTCCAAAATGCATACAGATTGGCACCCAGGAACCCTAAAGTGGCTGAGGCGTACCTGCAGGTACTCGGCCAGTTTATGCGCTAAGACAAATAGAGTCAGAGTGTCAAAGCAAAGGTCAAAAGAAGTATCAGAGTATCAAAGTATCAGAGTATCAAAGTAAAACGACTCTGACACTCTGACACTTTGACACTTTGACACTTTGACACTTTGACACTTTGACACTCTGACTCTTTGACACTCTGACTCTTTGACACTCTGACTCTTCTTTTGGCTTAAGGTTTTTGCAACGGAATACTGTTCATTTTAATCGCGTCAATAAGGCTTTTGAACCGCTTATAGGATTCTCCGGAATTTTTTCCGTCCAGCTCAAAAATGCCTCTCACTTTTGCATTTGCTGAGAGGAGTTCGCCTTCAAAGCGTTCCGCCTCTTTCTTTTGGCGCTCTTTTTTTTCTTTTTCTATTTTTTCTTTTATTTCTGTTTCTATTTTGTCATTTTCCGTAATTTTTCCGATAGCATCGATATCCGGCGCTGTTGCGTTCTGTTCGTTATTTGTCGTGGTTTGCTCAGCACTTTCCTCTTGCCCGCCGGCCGGTTTTCCCATAGCAGCAACAGCATCGCTGATAAACCTGTCAAGATCACCCGAAGCACTGCTTGTATAAAAGGCGCTCAGTGGAACATCTACGACATTTACGGATTTCTCTACTATAGCATCCAGAAATGAATTCACGGACAAAGCTGCCCTGTTATATGAATCAACAAGAGGTTTGCGTTTATCGTCAGTAAGGTCTTTTCTCGCGCTTATCTCAGAAGCCAAAGAATTTGCAAGCAGGATCTTCTCGCATGCAGCCCTCAGCCCGTCGGTGTTTTTGACTTCATAGCACCCTGCCAAAAGCAGGCATACTGCTGCTGTAAATGCAATACAAACTGTTTTATACATAGAGGCGCCTTACTTTTCCCGGGGGCATATCAAGACTGTTGGAATGCTCGGATTTCTTCCTTCATTCTCTCTACGGCAGATTGGAGCGACAGGGCGTATGATAACGATGGAGTCCCCGTGAGCATTGATGTGCTGAGTTCTGCTGACGCTGAGGACAATGCAGGTTGCTTCTCCTTAATCCGCACAATCTTTTCCCGAAGAGTTGCCCGCATCTCATCCAAATCCATGGCCAAATCCTGAAACGCATCCTCCTTTCTGAGGACGACCTTGCTGGCAAGGTCGCCGCCGGCAATTGCCGCGAGGCTTCTTTTGATAGCAAAAAGCGGCTGGGAAAGCCTCGTCAAAAGGGAACGGATACTGTAAGCAAGAATGCCGCCGAAAACTACAAGCGTAACCACCTGCACGCCGATAGTAATGGGGAGGAGCAGTTCGTTTATTGTCGCAACGTCCCAATAGGACGAATAACTCAGGACCGTCAGCTTTTTCTGGGCAAGATATAAAAACAGCGTGACGGCGACAGCGGCCCATATTATTGCAAGGACAACAAACCGCATAATGAAACGGGATTGAAGATCTCTATTTACAAAATAATGTCTTCTCATTATTCACCTTTGCCTGTTTCTCTGCCCCGTCTGTGTCAGGTCCTGATTTCCGAGAGGCTCTTCTCGATTTTTTTTATATTACTTTCTATTTCTTCGGCTGACTGCGCGAGTGCTGCAGTATCCTGGCCGTTCCGGATAAGGTCGGCTGCGGCCTTTGCCTGCGTCTCAAGGGCATCCAGGCATGCTGAAATATCGGAAAGACGGTCCCCATACCGACACGCCACATCATTTAGAAAATCCTTCATGTCCTTCAGGTTGTCCTTGGAGCGAAAAGAGAAATTGCATGTCAGATTGCCCTGCGCGATTTTGGCCGCCTCGACTCCGAGACGGTAGGCAGGTCCTGCTATGCGGTGAGAGTAGACCAAATGAAACGCAATCAGCGCAAGAGTTGTGACAATAGAAATTACCGCGTAGACGCTTACAACTTTCCATATGAGGCCTTTACGGATCGCTTGCACCGCTGCCAATGTGTTATGAAAACCCCGGCCCAGGTCTGCGGGAAATAACAAAGACACTGCCCAGGCGGCCAGCGCAGCGCCGAGCGAAACAATTGCGAATGTAATAATATACAAAGCAATGCGATAATTTTTTTGTATAACGAGACCCCTGTTCATATGCTCCTTTTCAATAAGAATGTTTCCGGTACTTATACCCTGCAAATACTTTAACAAATGCGTAATCATAGTGCAAGCAGTCGATCAAATTGTCATTGCGAGCGAAGCGAAGCAATCTTGTCGTTAAAGGCTGAGATTGCCACGCACCCTTCAGGTGCTCGCAATGACCTGATTTTGAAAATGGGGATTTGGCCGTCGAAAAGCCTTATTTTATGCGGGCGGTTTTTATGAATGGCAATAATTTCACTTTAATAATCGGAATGTCTTAATGTAAAATTGAAGTGCGTTAAAGAATCAGGCGGGTCGAGATTATGAAAAAAATTGTAAAGCTTAATGTGTCCCTTATAGCAGTATTCCTTGTCAGCATCTGGCTGAGTCCGGCGGGGGCAGCCCCTTCTGCTGCGTTTCACAGAGGAGGGGATAATGAATGTCAGGAATGCCATACTAACAAAAAAACCGATTCAAGGGATTTTGCTCAAATGCTCCGTGAAATAAAAGGTACGAATGGACCTGTATTAGGCAAGAGCAGCGATTTAAGGGGATCGGATGAGAGTTCGACGTGCCTTCGCTGCCATGAGGCGCCCAGAGGCACACGGAACCCTACAGGACATTATGTCGCAACCAATAGTTCCGATTTGCACTCCGGAATGCCTCCTTCACAAATGACACCCGGGGGAGACTTCGGATGGTTAAAGAAAAATTACTTCTGGAAATCCGGTAACGAACGCGGCCCAGGTCATTGGAGTACCGGCTACCGGCACGGTCATAGTATCTCAGCGATGGACTACGGATATGACGGTAGTACCGACCATGTTACCGCACCGGGCGGAAGCTATCCATCAAGAAATCTTTCCTGCATTAGCTGCCACGATCCGCACGCCGTAATTTCTAAAGGCACTGGCGCTGCAGGAGCCTATCGCTTGCTGGGCGGCAACGGCTACTCACCGAGCTCAGCCGGAGGGATGGCGTTCGCTGTTGACCCTCCTGTTGCTGCTGCTCCGCACGGCTATAACAGGACCGAGTCTGTGACTGATACGAGGGTCGCTTATGGAAAGAGAATGTCTGAATGGTGCACAAATTGCCACGCAAACAGTTGCTCGGGAAGTTACGGGCATGCCGTCTGCAGCAATGCCACGTTCGGCCGGATGATTGCAGCCAATTATAACGCATATAGGAAATCAGGAGATCTCAACGGAATGGAAAGCCGGTCATACACCTCGCTTGTACCGTTCGAGGAGGGGACAGATAACATTTCGGTTCTCGAGCAGCACGCAAACAGCGACGGAAGATACACCAGCGGCCCCGGTCCGGGCGCCAATGTAATGTGCATCACCTGCCATAGGGCGCACGCGTCTGCATGGGACGGCATGGCGCGATGGAACATGAGCACGCAGTTTATCGTTTATAAAGGTAAATACCCTGGGATCGATAATGGTTCGCCTGTGGAATTGGCGCAGGGGCGCACTGCCGCCGAGACAAAAAAAGCATACTATGACAGGCCCGCATCCTTTTTTGGCGAGTATCAAAGGAACCTGTGTGATAAGTGCCATCCAAAGGACTGAAACCAACCCTAATTGACCATCAAACCACAGAGGACACAGAGAAACTCATGGATTTAAGAAGAGATAACATCATACAGGGCCTTCATCTCTGTGCACTCTTCGGTAAAGTTCAGTTTTGTCTCTTTTCCTCCTTGGCATTGAGAGCACAGAGAAAAACTCTGTGTTCTCTGTGGTTCGCTGTTTAGGTGGTGGATTCTGGCCAATTGAATATTCTCGGCATCGATACATCTTGCGATGATACGTCTGCAGCGGTGGTTTCAGGGGGTGAGCAAATACTCTCTTCCATTGTTTCTTCTCAGACCGAGATCCACAATAAGTATGGGGGGATCGTTCCCGAACTGGCATCTCGCCGTCATCTCGAAATGATATGGCCTGTTGTCCATGAGGCCCTCAGCGCGGCAAATATTCCCTTTGACGCAGTCAATGCCATTGCCGTATGCTGCGGTCCCGGACTGATCGGTTCACTGCTGGTAGGGTGCGGGTTTGCAAAGGCCGCGGGGTACGCACGAAATATTCCTTTTGTCGGAGTGAATCATCTGGAGGGACATATTTTCTCGGTTTTCCTCGAAAAAGAGAAGCCGGAATTCCCTTTTTTATCACTGATCGCCTCCGGAGGACATACGAGTCTTTTCATTATCAACGGGTTCGGGCAATACAAGGAATTGGGCAGGACAAGAGATGATGCGGCGGGTGAAGCATATGACAAGGTTTCAAAACTGTTGGGGCTCGGATATCCCGGCGGGCCTCTCATAGACAGGCTGGCCGGGGAAGGGGATGGCGGAGCATTTGATTTTCCCCGTTCCTGGCTGGCGGAATCCTTTGACTTCAGTTTCAGCGGTCTCAAGACAGCCGTCAAATTGGTTGTCGCGAAGGACGCCGGATTGCTCAAAAGTCCGGTCTTCCTGGCTGACGTTGCAGCTTCTTTTCAGGCAGCGGTGGTGGATGTGCTCGTGAGAAAAGTTGAATTGGCTATAATAAATACGGGAATCCGCGCCGTTGTGCTCTCGGGGGGTGTCGCCTCAAACAGCAGGCTGAGGCAGAAGGTCAAAGAGATGGCCCATGAAAGGGAGGCAAAGGTATTCCTGCCTTCGCCCGCTCTCTGTACCGACAATGCAGCGATGATAGCGTCCGCCGGGTACCATCATTACATTGCGGGTCATACGGCAGGGCTGGATTTAAATCCAAAGGCGTACTTGCGGCTGTAGCGAAGCGTGCCGGGAGGGACGCTATTCATCCAGGAACGTCTTTATAGTATCCAGAAAATTCTTGTTGTCGATCGGCTTTGAGATGTATCCATCGAAGCCCTTTTCGAGAAAGATATCCCGTTCGCCTTTCATCGCATAGGCGGTAACGGCGATGATCTTGATGTGCCTTGTCTCTTCATGGGCCCGCAGCTCTGAGGCGACGCAAAGACCGTCCATGCCGGGCAACTGGATATCGAGCAGTATCATATCGGGTTGTTCACTCCTTGCAAGTTCGACTGCGCGTGACCCCTCTTCGGCACACAGGCATTCATAGTTGCGGAGACTCAGAAGGTCGGTAAAGAGCTCCATATTAACAGGATTATCCTCCACAATAAGTATCCTAGGCCTGCTCATAGACCTCTATTCTTCCTCCGCCGGCGGCTTTAGCTTTTCTTATGGCCTGATGAGCATTGAACACTATCTCTTCGGGACCGGAGGCGTCAGCTGGATAATTAACAACGGTTACGCTCGCGGTCATCTTGCCCCCGGGCAGGATCTCTGCGCCGAAAAATGGATAAGAATCGATGTACGCCAGGATTCTTTGAGCTACTTCCCCGGCAGGTTTTTTCAGCGTATCGGACAGTATCAGTGCGAACTCGTCGAAGCCGTAACGCACCGCGATGTCGGAACTGCGGAGAGTCTTACGAAGAAACTCCGCTATTTTCTTTATACAGATCTCGGCCCTGCTGATTCCGTATGCATTGACGTATTCGGTAAAATGATCAAGATCAAACATCAAAACCGTCATGGTGCTTTTATACCTATCTGCCCTGCATACCTCCTGCGCAAGGCGCAGTTGAAAATACGAGTGGTCGAACAGCCCGCTCACCTCGTCGATGAGTCCTGCCCTCACCGCATATGTAACCTCGAGATCCCTAACGTGCATCAGAAGGTCTTCCTTTGTAAAATGGCTTTTCTGTATAAAGCTTTCGACCTTCCCGGTGAGGCGGAACCTGTCATCTATGGTCAGATCTTTTGCCGTCAGAATAAGGATCGGTATATCGATGGTGACCGGATTGCCCCTGAGCATATAGGCAACTTCGAATCCGTCAACCTGGGGCATCATAAGGTCAAGAATAACCAGATCGGGCTTGCAGGCGACCGCTTTTTCAAACCCGGACATTCCCTCGTTTGCGGTAATCACGCTGTATCCTTCAGGCTGGAGATACTCTGTCAGCAGTTCGAGGGCCTCATCATTGTCGTCTATGCACAGAATATTAACGGTCTTTTTCCTCTTTTTTGATGCAAAACTAAAATCCTCAAGTTTTTTCAGGAGGCTGTCTTTGCTCAGCGGCTTGACCATATAGTCCGACGCGCCAAGGGCGAGCCCGAGTTCCCGGTTGTCTATAACGGATGAGACGATTACAGGAATGCCTTTGAGTTCGGCGTCAGACTTCATCTCATTGAGGATCTCCCATCCATCTTTGCCGGGAAGCATCACATCCAGAATAACGGCAAAGGGCCTGAGTTCCCGTATCCGGTTTATTACATTGTCGCCATTGCCGGAATGTGCGACCCGGTAGCCTTCCTCAGCCAGATAAAGCATCAACAGTTCAGAGGTCGCGGGATCATCCTCAACTACAAGGATAAGAGGGAAGTCTGTCTTTCGCTCCTTCCGGACATCAAAATCAAAAGTAAGATCTTCTTTTTTCAAAGGCTGCGCCATATCACTTGCCGGACTTGCGCTGACCGACAGAGGCAGGCGTACGGTAAAAGTACTGCCGACGCTTTCCTCGCTCTCGACAAAAATCTCTCCTCCGTGCAACTCCACAAGTCTTTTTGTGAGTGCGAGACCGAGGCCGGTGCCCTCGTACCTGCGCGAGTAACTGCTGTCGACCTGCATGAATTCATTGAATATCATTTCATGGTGTTCTTTTTTGATACCGATGCCGCAGTCTTTAACAGAAAGCTCCAGGCAGGAGTCAACCCCTGGAAATGTTTTCGCGTCAAGAAGAGGGGTCCCCTGGCTGTGATCGAGAACCTCTGTTATCAAAAAGATATCTTTCTCTTCAGGGCTGAACTTTACTGCATTGGAAAGCAGGTTATACAGGATCTGTTTGAATTTTGTCTTGTCGGCCCTGATCAATAGTCTCGCATCGGATATGCTGAGCAGGATGTCCTGTTTTTTCCTGTCGGCGAGGGGCTGTATGACTGACTTGACCTCAGATATTGCCTGGGCCACATCGAAGCTCTCGTAATGGAGCTCCAGCTTACCGGATTCTATCTTTGCTATGTCGAGGATATTGTTTATCAATTGGAGCAGATGACTTCCGGAGTTGTAAATATTGGCCACATGCCTCTTTTGTTTATCCGTAAGGGAGCCGAAGGCCTCATCGGCAAGGATATTGGAAAAGCCTAAAATGGAGTTAAGGGGGGTCCGCAGTTCATGGCTCATGGTGGAGATGAACTGGCTCTTGAGTCTGCTCGACTGTTCCAGCTCCCGGTTTGCCTTTTCGAGGTCCCTGGTCCTTTCTATGACCTTGTCTTCCAGCCTTTCATTGAGTTCCTGAAGCTCGAGATTCCTTTCGTCTATGGCCCTCTCAAGCCTCTTTTTTTCGGTAATATCTTTGCTTATTCCCACCGTACCATGTATTTTGCGGTCGCCATTTACTATATAGGAGAGTGTAAGGCTTACATCGATGACCCTTCCGTCCTTTGTCTTCAAATGGGTCTCATAATTGCTCACGAAGCCGTCTTTCTCCAGTATTTCCATGATTGAGTGCCTCTCCTCCGGCCGAACCCAAAGGTCTTCCGCCCTGGTTCCGGCAATCTCTTCATGCGAATAGCCGAGAAGCCTCGAAGCCCCGGAATTGAATTCTACAATCCGCCCATCGGTATCGGTTGTCACGATGATGTCCGCTGAATTGTCCAGGACATTTTTCAGATATGTCCTGGTTTCGGAGATCACCTCCATGGTTTTAAACTTTTCGATGGCGTAAGCGGCCTGGATGCCAAGGAGTGTGATAAACTCTATCTCCCGCTCTGTCCATTCCCGTGGCCGGAAATCGTTTATATATAGGATGCCGGTAATGCTCTCAGCTGCAAAGAGAGGGACCGCAACAAGGCTCTTTATCCCCTCTTTCAGCAACAGTGTATTATCCACAAAAGAATATCCGGCTACGTCAGAGATTACTGTCGGCACCCTTTTCCCGAGGATGTGGTCGGTCATGCCGCCCTCACGTTTTTTCCAGGAGGAAACCTGAGAAAAGTCAGTAGAAAATCCCATTGTTGCCATAAGACTAAGACATCCTGTATTTTCATCGTATAGCGCCAGGCTTCCGGCAGGAGCTTTCAATGTGCGGAGCGCCTCCGTCAGAAGCGTATCAAGGACGCTTTCGAGCTTATCTGACGAAGTGAGGGCCACACCTATGCGGTAAAGTTCCCTTGTTTCGTCGAGGAGGAGTTTCACCTCCTCGTTTGCCTGTCGCCGTTTTTCGACCAGGTCCCATATCAACCTTGCGCTTTCACCGTCAATAATTTTCGTTGATGGAGACTTGTACTTCAAGAACTCCTGGAGCAGGTCTTCCCTGCCGGTCACATTAATGATGATATCGGGCGCTTTGGCAAGGAGTTCCCTGAAATCGGCTGTTGTGAAGATCTTGAGACGTTTTGCCAGCTGAAGGCCGGGTGCAGCGGGATTATTATCGGCGATACCGATAATATTGATGTCGGAATCGCTTGACAGAAAGGAAAGCAGAGAACTTCCCCCCCTGCCGGCCCCCATTATCGCAATGCTTCCTGCAAAATAAGACATTATAAAAGAATCGCTCTTTTTTTATTCATAAACACAACTATTTACAATATTATGATTCCCGTGCTGCTGTCAAGCACTCGCATTGCTGTCAAGCACTCGCATTGCATTATCAAAAACCTATTCGAAAGTGAATCGTTGCATCATTTAAAAATGTATTAGAAATAATTTGACTTGGCAACATCAACTACGTCATTCCCGCAGTCTTCTAGCGGGAATTGCTGCAAAGAATATAAACATAAAAGTTCTTCATGTGTTTTTTCCTGGATTCCCGCTAAACATGTCCCCGCAGGCAGTAAGCGGGGAAGACTGCGGGAATGACGTAAGCTTATTATAAATTTTTTCGAATACTTTTTTACGTGATGCAACGCGGGAATCCAGGAGGCTGAAAAAATGGATGCCCGCTTACAATCCGCGGGCATGACAGAATCGAAGCTCAAGTTGTTCCTGCAAAACAGACATGGTACAATAATTGATGCATTTTCAGGGAGTGGCCGGATTGCTGGTACTGACGGGACTGGCGTGGACTATCAGCGAAAACAGGGGAAAGATCAATTACTATGGAGTGCTTGCAGGCATTGCTGTTCAGATAAGCATTGCGGCCGTGTTTCTGTATTTCCCGATCTTCAAAAGTTTTTTCCTGTTTTTGAACGGTTTGGTCCTCTCGCTTGAGGAATCTACCAGGGCCGGAACCTCATTTGTGTTCGGCTATATCGGCGGCGGCACTCCGCCATTTCTTGTCCAGGATCCCGGATCATATTTCATACTGGCGTTCCAGGCGCTTCCTTTAGTGTTGGTGATCGGCGCTCTTTCATCCCTTTTCTTCTACTGGAGGATTCTGCCATATATTGTCAGGGTGTTTTCGCTGGTGCTGCAAAAGACACTGAATATTGGCGGAGCCCTGGGACTCGGGGCTTCGACTACCATTTTTTTGGGCATGGTCGAGTCCCCCCTTGTTATAAAACCGTATTTGAAGGAAATGACAAGGAGCGAGATTTTCTCTCTGATGGTATGCGGAATGGCTTGTATAGCCGGAACAGTAATGGTTTTATATTCAACCCTGCTAAAAGGAGTGATCCCCGATCCATTGGGAAATATTTTGACTGCATCTTTTATTCATGTCGCCGCTGCCATAACGATCTCGCGCATCATGATTCCTGAGGTCGAAAAACAGACGGGCGGAACTTTTATCCCAGGGCAGGAGGCCAACACCTCCATGGATGCGATTGTAAAAGGAACGATTAACGCACTGTACCTTCTTTTAAACATCGTGGCAATGCTCATAGTAATGGTTGCATTGGTCCATCTTGTTAACATGTTGCTCGGTCTCCTTCCGGCTGTAGCAGGGAGAGCTATCACATTGCAGCGGTTGTTAGGCTTTGTAATGGCCCCTGTCGTTTGGCTTTTCGGTATCCCGTGGGCTGAGGCGCAAACCGCGGGATATCTGATGGGCACGAAGACAATGCTCAATGAACTGCTGGCCTTTATTGATATGGCCAAGCTCCCTCCGGAAGCACTGAGTCCGAGGAGCAGATTTATTATGACCTATGCCCTGAGCAGCTTCGCAAATTTCGGCAGCCTGGGCATACTGATCGGCGGGCTGGGGAGCATGGTTCCTGAACGCAGCAGCGAGATAGTTGGACTGGGTATCAGGTCTCTTGTAGCGGGAACACTGGCGACCTGCATGACTGGAGCGGTAATAGGGATTCTTCAATGAAGAAAGGTAATAGGTCATAGGCTATGGGCAATAGGTTTAAAAAATCTTGTACAATAACCCATGACCTATAACCTATTACCTGTGTTTGTATGGATATAAGCATTATTCTTCGTTCGTTTGTCGGGTCATATGGCTATTATGCCTTGCTTGCAGGTACGTTTCTGGAGGGAGAAACGATATTGCTGATCGGCGGGCTCGTTGCTCATTTGGGGTATCTGGATCTGCGCGCCGTGATGCTCGTTGCATTTATAGGCAGTTTTTCCGGCGACCAGCTGTACTTCTGTATAGGACGGCTCAAAGGCAGGGAGTTGCTGGCGCGTCACCACAAATGGGAAAAACGGGTGGATGAAGTGCACTGCCTTATGGCGCGTTATCATGACCTTATAATGGTCGGCTTCAGGTTCGTGTACGGCATCCGAATTTTGACTCCTGTGGTGCTCGGAATGAATAAAGGCGTAAAAGCGCTCCGCTTTTTTGTCCTTAATGCCATAGGGGCCATGATATGGTCGGTAGTAATCTCCTCTGCCGGGTATTTTTTTGGATATGCCATTGAAGAGCTTATAAGGTCTGTCAAACACTACGAGATTATTGTGCTCCTTGTGATTGCAGGAACAGGTATTGCCCTCTGGGCCGCACGCCGGTTCAGGCGAAAGAAATGTTAAGGACTCGTGAATAAATAACTTGCACATTGATTCATCTCAGATTTACGCCATCTTTGCCCGATCCTCAGTCGCAAAATCCTCAACGTAGCTGTGCTACGCCTGCGGGTTTGCTCGGTCGGATCAGCCAAATCTGACCCAAATCTGAGCGCCTGAATGCACAAGTTATTTATTCGCGAGTCCTAAAAGAGCTGTTCTACCCCGATTGCAATTAATGCGAAACCGGCTACAATCGTGGCCTTCTTGTTCAGGTTCCACTTTATAAAGAATTCGGCAATGTAGTTTCCTGACCAAAGGGCGATAAAACTTATCACCGCAGACAATAAGCCTACCAATAATGAGCTTAAGCCCATCATCCCGGCGCTCAATCCTCCGCCGACATTGTTTATCGATAATGCGATTCCAAGGATTGTCGCCTCTTTGAAGTCGATATGTCTTGACCTGTCCATATCGGCATCTTCGGGCTTCGCCAGGACATGCAGAATGCCTGATGCATTTTCCGGGTCAGACTCTTCGACAGGATCTTTTTTTGCTTTTTTTATGTATTGTTCCAATATCATCCATGACCCGATAGCCGTAAGAAGCAGCATGGCAATAATCGACGAGAGTTGTCTGCCAAAAAATCCCGTCAGCATTGCTCCTGAAAAAGCGGCAAAATATGAAATGAAAAATGTAATTACAGAAATCCAGATATTTATTAAAGTAGATATCTTTATTCCCCGAATGCTATAGGCGATCCTGACACCTATATTGTCAAAGTTATTTGACAACGCTATAAAAAATGTGTAGAAAAGGTTATGCATATAAATGTCCTTTTAATATACTAATAAAGATGATAAGTTAAGGCACGTATATCGTAATCTGTGTGGTCTTGCTTATGAATTCCTTAGTATATAAATGATGCTTTATAAATGTTATTATATCATATTGTTTATCGAGGGCAGGGCGCTCGCTTACGGCTCATAGGTTTTTAACTTTTTCGTGTGATATAATGTCTTGACTCTAACTCTAAGTTCGGGGGTAATAAGTGAAAAGGGTTTCCACAGAACTGCTGAAACCGGGAGCTAAACTGGCAAAACCGGTAGTTAATGAGAGCGGCATGATTCTCATCGGCGACGGCACGGTACTGAAGGAATCCCATATAGACCGCTTGCAGGGTATGAACATAAGCAGTGTGTTTGTAGAGGGTACAGCAGGGCCTTCAAAAACCAGGGAGGAGTTGCTGTCCGAACTTGATGCCAGGTTCAAAAAAACAGAAGATGAACCATACATGATGACAATAAAAAGGGTATTTAAAGAATATATAGAAGGGATGAGCAACTGATATGGATATTCGCGATATGCGGACACAGATTGAGAACATTGACACGCTGCCCACGATACCGAGCATTTTGAGAAAGTTGCTGGCGGTTATCGAGAAGCCGAAGATCTCAATCAACGAGATAGGCAGTTTTATTGCCAATGATCCTGTGCTCACTTCAAGGGTGCTCAAAGTGGTCAACTCACCCATTTACGGCTTTCCAGGCAGGATCTCCTCGTTAAATCAGGCTTTGATACTGCTCGGCCTCAATGTGGTGAGAGGAATGCTGCTCGGCGTCTCTGTTTTCGAGGCAATGCAAAAGACCATGGTGGGCCTCTGGGAGCATTCGATCGGCTGCGCTATTGCCGCGCGTATTATCGCAAAGAAAAAGGGATTGAAGGAACCTGAAGAGGTTTCCATTGCCGGTTTGCTTCATGACATCGGTAAAGTGGTCATGGGCCTTAAATTTCCGGAGGAGTACGGACTTGCCATCGCCGATGCTCAAAATGGACAGATCTTTATGCTGGATGCCGAGAAGAAGCAATTTAACGTAAGCCATGCCGATGCAGGGGGGTGGATCGCCCTTAAATGGAACTTTCCTCAGAATCTTGTTGAACCCATAGAATATCACCACAAGCCGCATCTCTCAAAAGCGGTCCCTCTTCAGACGGCAGTCGTCCACTTCGCAGATGTGTTGACGCGGGCAGCCGGGTTCGGTTTTTCAGGCGATAACTTTGTCCCCGCGGTGCATCCATCTGTATGGCAGTTGCTCGACCTTTCCGACGCGGACCTGAAGGAGATAGTATCAGAATTGGAAGACTCATTAGGCCAGGCCGAGGACTTCCTGTTTTCCGATGAGTAATCCTAAAACTGTCGTTGTTATCTCCACTGACCAGGTACTGACCAGCTTAATCAGCAAATTCCTTAAAGGGTTATGTCAAATTGTTGAATTTGCCACGCTTGGATCATCACTGCACTATCTGTATAGTTCAAGTCCTGCTATACTGCTCATCGACATAACATTCGACGACCCCGCTTTAGTTTTGATGCTGAACGATTTAAAGAGTGATCCGATCCTGGGCCACTTATCAGTGTTTGCTGTCTTCGGCGACTCCTTTGCCGTTCCGGGCTGGGACTATCTGCTTGTTGATGATTACCTTAAGCGATCATCTCTCGAAGTGGAATTGCGGCTGCGGATTGAATTAAGCATACAAAGGGCGGAGAGGGCGATCGAAGTAAATCCGCTGACAGGGCTGCCGGGTAACATTCAAATTATAAAGCAGATACAAAAACGGCTGGATGCAGGTGATCAATTTGCGCTTGCTTATGCCGACCTCGACTTCTTCAAACCTTACAACGACCGCTACGGATTCAGCCGTGGCGATGAAGTGCTGAAGATGCTCGGCAGGCTTATACTCAATACCGTAAAAGATAGACAACCTCACGGCGGCTTTGTCGGCCATGTCGGCGGAGATGATATTGTATTTATCATGGACTGTGAAACTGTTGAAGAGACTTCCGACAAGATCATCGGTTATTTCGACAGGATCATCCCCACTTTTTATGATATTGAGGACAGGACCAAAGGTTATATAGAGTCAAAAGACAGGGAGGGACAAAAAAAAGTATACCCCCTTATAAGCATCTCAATCGGTATTGTTTGCAATATCGGCAAGCACTTCGCCCACTATGGGGAAATAGCTGAAGTTGCATCTGAAATGAAAAAGTTTGCCAAAACGGTTACAGGGAGCTGCTTCAAGGTCGACAAGAGACAGCTGTCTCCTGTGAAATGACCAGGCTTAGTACTCCTTTTCATAAATACGGTGTCGTATCGAGAGCGTTGATGCGCCGTGCCGGCGAGGCGCACGACTGAGGCGTACCGTTGTGTACGGCGAGGGAGTGCAACGAAGCTGGAGCGGATGCAGCGGCGCTCGAATACAACCGTATTTATGAAGAGGAGTACTTAGTCAAAAAGTTTTATTATTGTGTCAGCTTTGTCCTCAATACTCCTGATGCTCTGGGATATCGATTTGTGGTCTTTTTTTATTTTGTGCAATTCGTCGGAGATATTCAGGGCGGCAAGGATAACGGCCTTAAGCGGTGTTATATGAGGCGCCGCGGCATATACCTCTTTTACTTTTCCCTCCACGAACTCGGCGAGCTGCACAAGGTATTCGGGCGATTCGCCGTCCCCTTTTATTAAATACGTTTGCCCGAGGATATGTACTTCAACCTTTCCCATGCCGATCTATTTGAGCTCGAGCAAATCCAGTTCATTGAATAAATCTTCGAGCTGGGTCTTTATTGCGGCCTTCTCGACCATTAATCTATCAATTTCATCGTCCTTTGATTTTATTATGCTTTCGAACTCTTCCAGCTGTTTCACAAGATTATTTTTTTCCTCTTTCAGCATCTTAATTTTTTCAACGGCATAGGTTATCTTCTCTTCAAAAGTCTTCAACATATTCATGAGTCCCCCTTATATAAAAAATAATACACAATTTTAAATGAATCGGCAATAGGATAAACCCGTGAATAGTGAATCGTGAATAGTGAATCGTAGAAACAGAAAAAGCTTTTACTTTCGATTCACTATTCACATTTCACTATTCACATTGTTCCCATTGACTATTGCCTGTTTTTTAAAGTTCCCCTATATGAGTATGGGCCAGGGTAACATTACCATCGCGGCTGGACCGCAGATACTCGAAATAGGTTGTCAAGACTTTTTTGACATAATTTCTTGTCTCGGGATAAGGAATGTCCTCTATGAACTCGTCTACGGTCCTGTATTTCCCGTTTTTCACCCAGTCCTTTACCGCATCCTCTCCTCCGTTGTATGATGCTAGGGCAAGAGGAATGGATCCCAGCTTGTTGAGCAGTTGCCTGAAATAAGAACTTCCAAGCAGTATGTTGGTCCGGGCATCGAACAACTCAGGAGAATTTTTGAGATGCACTTTTATATTTTTATTATTCATGCGGGCGGTCTCGGGCATCAGCTGCATCAGTCCGATCGCCCCCGCAATAGACCGTGCTTCGGGCTGGTAGCGTGATTCTTCGCGTATTACAGAGAGAATTAAATAAGGGTCCAGCGATGTCGCTTCAGAGGCCTCTTTAACTTCGGGCCAGAAGGCAAGAGGGTAATATAATTCGTGCAATTCATCGGTATAAGGCACTTTTGATATAAGCGTCTCAGCGCTATTGTAATTGCCCATTTTCTCAAGATACAAACTGATAGAAATAAGATCGCCGGGAGCAGGATGTTTTCTTGACAGGAGCAGCAATTCAGCTGCTGCCTCGTTGTTCAGCCCAATTTCCGCCAGTGTATCGACCCTTTCGGCAACAAGCGAATTCAATGAGGCTTTCAAATAGTTCCTGCTGATGGCCGGAGGTTCCTGTTTATTTTTCAGGCAGCTCAGATAAGCATAAAAATCATGGAAGTTCTCCTGGTTTGTCAGCGGCCCGGAGGGTTCTCTATCGCCCAGAAATTCCCTGCACTTTCGGTTCCAGTAAAGATATTTTGAATCCCCGTATGTTTCAGCAAGCTGTGAGAATAACCTTGATGCATTTTTATAATCTCTCGATAGATAATACGTCCAGCCGGTGGCCCACAGGGCATCTTCCCTGGCATACGGATAGCGTGAAAGAACACTGTCGAAGATTTTAATTGCCTCGCCGCTATTGCCCTGACGTCTTTTCATCGAACCATATGCTATCATCACCGCTGCTATCCTTTTATCGGAAGACTTGGCGAATTCGGGCAGTTCGTTCCGAAACGCCTCGATATCTCCAGCCCTGAAAAGCGATCGTGCCCTCCAGAGACTGTTGTTTGTCTTTTTAAAGAGTGCTGCTGCTTCCTTGTATCTTTTCTGGCTGAATAATGAGTAGGCCAGGCTGTCTGTTATTTCATCTTTGTGCCGGTGGTTATCGCAGCGCGCGAGCGCCACGCTCAGGACTTTTTCAGCTTGTTCGAACTGCCACGCGGCATTCAGGGCTTTCCCCTTTTTGAAAAGGTCGTCGAAGGTAATATCAGACTGGGAGAGTTCATTAGAAGCGTCGGCAGACAGCGGGCAGGTGGATATAAATACTTCCCTGAAGAGGCCTTTTGCTTTTTTAGGGTCATTGTTCGCTTTGAGATACCGCGCATAGGCGTACTTGAGCTCCATGTTCGAAGGGTAGTCTTTGACCATCTCCTCAAGTAACTTGCCCATTGACGGGTCGTTCTTCTTTCTCAATAAGTCTATCTCTCTAAAACGGACCTTTTTGACAAGCGGTGATTCCTTATATTTTTCTTCGATGGTCCTGAGGTCCTCAAGCGCCTTATCAGGGTTTCCATTGCCCTCGTAGGCCCTGGAGCGCCACAGCAGCGCATAGTCGCCAAGCAGAGGCAATTTCTCATAGGCCGCAGTCAGCAGGGCGATCGACTTTTCGTAATCACCTCTTTCCATGCTGTTCTTGCCCCCGATAAGCGCTTCCGCACCCTCACGGTTTGTCACGGGTGGGGCATTGGTCCCTGCCGCATCATGCAGCGGCTCCGACGCAGACGTCAACGCCGGCATAAAGCCGGGGGCAACGAGGACCGCCAACAGGAAAGAGTAAAAGAAGAGTACCGAACGCAGCCGGTTAAAATTTGCGGAGGTAATCAATGTATGCATAATAATTTCTTTTCGTTTCATCCAGACTGTCTCCTCCGAATTTTACAAGGAGCGCATCGGCAAGCACCAGCGCTGTCATTGCCTCGCAGATTACTGCGGCCGCAGGTACTGCACACGTATCGGAGCGCTCATAGGCCGCTTCGAAAGGTTCTTTGGTTATTATATCCACCGACCTTAGCGGTTTTTTCAGTGTTGGGATCGGCTTCATTACTGCTTTAATGATAACAGGCATTCCGTTGGTAATGCCACCTTCGATCCCTCCGGCGTGGTTTGTCCGCCTGCAGAAAGGAGAGCCGTGTTGTTCAGACAAAGAACGGTCGTAGAATATTTCATCCATTACTTCAGAGCCGAATTTATCCGTATAAGCAAAGCCATCGCCGATTTCAACGCCCTTTATGGCCTGAATTCCCATTAATGCACTTGAAAGGATGCCGTCCAGCCGCCGGTCCCACTGAATGTGGCTGCCGAGTCCGGGCGGTACTCCGGTGGCGATAACCTCGAACCTGCCGCCGACAGTGTCTCCATTCAGGGCCGCTTTGTCAATCACAGCCATCATAGAATGCGCAACGTCATCGTCAGGACACCGCACGGGAGAGGCGTCGATCTTTTCGAGGGAATCGGGCACTGCAAATCCATCCCGGAATCGGTTAAGCAGTTCATCTGAAACCCCGACGCTGCCTATCCCGGTCACATAGCTTCCTGCGTGAATCGCAAACTCTGCAAGGAATTTCTTCGCGATGGCCCCCAACGCCACTTTCATAGCTGTTTCTCTCGCGCTGGAACGCTCAAGGATATTCCTTATATCCTTCTGATAGTATTTTAGCGCGCCGCCGAGGTCTGCATGCCCAGGACGCGGCCTTGTCACCGGCGCAATGCAACCCTCGTGGATGCCTTCCACCGACATACCTTCCTGCCAATTTATCCAGTCCCTGTTTTCGATGAGAAGCGCTATTGGAGAGCCGATGGTTTTCCCCCATCTGACGCCTGACAGTATCTGGGCACGGTCCTGCTCTATTTTCATCCTGCCGCCGCGTCCGTATCCCAACTGCCTCCTCCTGAGTTCATTGTCAATGTCCAGGGCCGACAAGGCAAGCCCCGAGGGGATTTTTTCGATAATGCCTGTGAGCGCTTTGCCGTGGGATTCCCCGGCGGTCAAAAACCTGAGTACATTCATCGTTCTTTAAAATAACGTGAACCGGCAGTCAGCGTCAATCTTTTTATAGCAGGAGGACTGCGACATTCTTTTGTTTTTGGCTGTAATTGCACCCCCAAAGGTCTGCAACTTTGAAACGTGTTTCTACTTTTTGAAGCTGTTTCTTCCTGATCCTAATAAACGAATTTGGGAATTTGTCGGACGTGTTAATTTCTCCCTAAAAGATTACAGGCACGCGACATCATCTGAAATATTACTTCACCGACAAGTTCTTAGTGCAGATATTTAATTTAGAGAGTTGATTTCAGAAAGAAACGAGCATAACGACTAGATTCAGAGGGTTACCCGTATTCGAAAATATTTTGCTTAGAGCATTCAATAATAGTAGTGCGGCAAGAGCAGCCGGGCCACAGTGCCTCGGCTAAATCGAGCAGGGCATCCAGCCCTGCTCGAAGGCGACGCCAGCCCGTTCAGCCATCCATGGCGGCACTGTCTGCCGACGGCCCGCTACGGTACTGTGTCCCGTCTGCTCTTGCCTCAAATTGCAGGTTAGCCTATAAATCACTTCTTGCGTTTGCCGATGACGCTGTGACTTTTGTTGTCGAGAGTTTCTCTTGTTAGGGGAAACGACACTGCGTCAGTACGATCCCCAAGCCTGTTTAATATATTAAGTGCTTGCTGCAATTGATGCCGGCAGGTGAGCAGGGTATTTCACGGCGCGTAGCACGGGTGTGCTGGAGCTGCGGGCGAGCTGCGGCTCCAAAAAAATCTTTGATTTTTCTTGGAGCGCGACCGGCAGGGAGCCGAGCCCCAACTGGGAATTTGCACGAATATGGCAATTTTAAGGAATCCGTGGCTGGCAGGAAAGAAGTTAAAATAGCGCCGTGAAATACCCTGCTCACCTGACGCGCCAGTCACGAGTCACAATCACAGCTATTGTAAGCAAATACTGTTCAGTGAGGAAATCAACCCAGCAACATCTATTTCCGAATGTACTTGATGCTTTTATATTAAATTGCAAGACCGTTTGTTACAGGAAGGAGCCCTGCGAATCCAGTTCGCCGACTTTTCAGTATTAGATTAGAGGAATTGTTGATTTCCAGTTAAAGTTTCTAGCTAAAGTAAGCGTAATGGACAAGGCTTATACTAAGGCATAGTTAGGCGATGTCGTGGCGCTGTGTCGAACTATATCAATTAGGCGATATGACGCAGTGAGCCGCGCAAAGTTTTACGTACCCGTGATAGCTGCCACAGATCATATGCAGTTTGCATGTTCATCCACGCTTGGGCTGAGGTGCCGAAAACGATTTCAAGCCTCAAAGCCATTTCGGGCGTAATCGCTCCATGCCCATTGGCGATCTTGGAAATAGTTTTACGGGTTACGCCCAGCTGTACGGCAGCCTTGGTAAGGGTTAGACCCAAAGGTTCGAGCCACAATTCCTTAAGAACTTCCCCCGGATGAGCCGGATTGTGCAAACTCATATCAATACCTCCTCAATGGTAATCTTCATAATTGACTATCTCGGCATTGCCACCTTGGAACCTGAAAGTTACACGCCAGTTGGCCTGTACTGTGACAGCCCAGATATCTTTCTTCTTTCCTTTTAACCCATGCAGGCTAAGACCAGGAGCGTCCATGTCTTTGACTACAACAGCCGCGTCAAGTAGGGCAAGAATCAGCTGTAATCGTTTAGCGTGTATCGCCTGAATACCCGATGTATTGCCGGTATGGTAAAACCGTTCAAGCCCTTTGTGCGCAAACGATAGTATCACGATCAAATGTAACCGACTAGGTTACGCTTTGTCAAGTCTGAAACGCAGCTAAAAAAACGATAGTGGGATCGTTCATGCCTGCCTCGGTTCAATTTCCGTTAGTACTACGCAGAAATATATCATGTGTGGAAGGTGTCGATTAGGAGGAAGAAGAAAACGAGAAAGGGTTTTTACAGATTATCTTGGTAATCTTAGCAGCTTCGTCTTTCCATGCCTTTCGACCTGAAGGTGGATCCCACATATACGCTTTTTTTTCTAATCGGCAGGTGACACGGCAGAGGTCCGTCAGCGACCGCACAAAAAACCAATCTCATTCTCAAGACGTAAACGGTCCGGCACTGCCACTACATATCCCTCCTGTACCAGCTCAATATGAACCGGGATGGGTTCAACGGAAGATTCTTTGAAATTAAAAACAATATCAAAAGAGTTGGGATCACGCCACCCCTTAAAGCTCATGGTTAAGCCATAGCTGTTGCGTTTATTGAAGACACAACGGAGTTCAACAGTAGGCCCGTCGGCGGAAAGTGAGGCGACCGTCAACGCACGATCTTCCTGCAAATTTAGCGGGTTAAAGACGAGCAGATGAACTTTGTCCGGCGACAGCGCAACGATATCGTCTCCATGGTGTGCATAAGCCATCTTACCGCTCGTCGGGTTAATAAGGTACGATCCGGGCGAGTCATGCTCAAGTCGATCTTCGACTCTATAATATTCGAACCGGCCGAAGCGCCCTGCGTAGAAGTACTTTACATCATCTCCTTCCCTTTGAGGACCTCCTGGGTCGGACCAGTTTGTGAAGATAATCGGTGAACCTGATGCAGGAGTTATGCTGAGACGCTTTCCGGAGCGACGAATGTGCTGCTTTTCTCCGGAGATAAGAGAGCGTTCTTTTTCTGTGTTAGCTCCGTACGACATCACCTCAGGAGAATCCCAGTCATGATCTGCAGTGGAGAGGATAGATAATGCAGCATCTCGGGGGAGCATTTCGTATCGAACAGCGCGCGACTGTGGGTGCGCCGTGTTCGGTCTGTTTGTGCCAAGGAACAGCACGGAAGGGCTGTCAAATTTATACTCGCCGGCAGGCCTGCTGCCATCAGCTTCGCCAAACAATGCTAAGAGGAGCAGAAATACCGGTATAAGCTTTCTATGAAAAGTAGACACCTATCTGCACTCAATCTTTTGTATAACCGGCAAACCTGATGGAAAACGCGAGCCGTCATCGTAGGTAACTCGGCAGACGCTCACCGAGTCCGGGAGGCGTTTGGAGAGTTCTGCCCGAGTTCCTCTATATGAACATTGGATCCAATAGCCGCCAGCATCTTTCGGGAAATTCCATGTACCGACCCAGCCCCCCTTGGTTTTCGACTTTTTGTCATATACAAGGGATGCATTGTTCTGAGGAGGGCCACTGAAGAAAGTCACCATCTCAAGCACGTGGGGTAAGGAGTCATACGATACGCTCCATTCAGCCGATGGAGGAATCGCCTTCTGGTCAACGTTGATCGTTTCGGGGCACCATCCCTTGTCCACGGCGAAACATAGGCAAGTCAACAAAAGAGCAAATAAAAACATGCATACACATGTGCCGAGTTTCATCACGGGTCCTTATCCCAACTGCCGGCGAGGTGAAGCCAAAAATGAAATTCGGCCGGCCGCTGTCTTTTATGATGAATTGTAACTCTGAAAAAAGTCCAAGTCAATAAGGCTAAGAGTGTCTGTCAAACCTATTTTACCGTTAAAAACTTGACTCTGGATGAGTATTGACAGGAGGGTAAAAATTCAGCTTGCCCACAAGTACCAAAAGAAACATTCACTCCTTATCCCTGCCCAAGCGGTGAGGGTAGGAGGAAGAAAGGTTGCGAGGGACAGTCGTTTCAAATAAACGCGCACTTCATCCCGTACGATGGTCAAAAAAGCTCCGGCAGGGACGCCGGATAAATTATTTTGGTGCTTCCAGCACCGCACTTTTCCCCCATGATATAATTGTGCTGAATACAACTGGAAGAGAACAGTGTAAAATGGAGTTCAGATGATAGTTCAATATAAAGCAGAATTCGATAAACTCCAATGGGAGTCACCCTTGGAAGGAGTTAGACACAAGTATCTGGAGCAGAATAATTTACGCATTAGGCTGGTTGAATACTCGAAAGAGATGCCAACCCACTGGTGTGAAAAGGGTCATTATGGCTATCTAATTGAAGGCCGAATGGAAATTGAATACGAAAATAAAAAAATAATTTATAAACCTGGTGACGGCATTTTCATTCCGGATGGGCCAGATCATAAGCATAGAGGTAGAGTTCTTTCCGACAAAGTATTGGTTTTCTTTTTTGAAAAAGTGTAGCTGATGTTTCAGCCACCGCTGCTTCGCACTACAGCGGGCACTATTTCCAACAGCTTTCCCTTGTACCCGTTGCGTTGACAAGTAGTTATGATGGGCTATAATTGAATTAAATCTGTCTATATCCTTGAGGAGACACAGTTATGAAGGACGATAAGGACCCTAAGAAATTACACATCCTCGTTGCTGATGGATCAGACAATATGCGGAAACTGATAAAAAGCGCCTTAAAAAAGGGGTATCCGGACTCATTGGTTCATGAAGCCGTAAATGGTCTTGAAGTCCAATCTATGCTTGAAGAGGATGACTATGACGTAGTTTTATGCGACTGGGAAATCCCTGGCGTACCATGTGATACGGTACTCAAATGGGTCAGATCTCACCCAAGCCCTTCAGTCCATAAAATATTTTTCATTATCGTCAGTTCCAAACATGACAACGTTATAGAAGCCGTGAAATCTGGCGCAAATTCGTTCATTGTGAAGCCTTTTACTCCGTCAAGCCTGATACAGAAAGTTGCGTCTGTTCTGAGCCGGCGATTACATAAACGTCATTCGGCTCCGGGCACGGTAACCCTTCATTTTAGAGAACAAAATATTACGGGACGCCTCATTAACATAGGTGTTGGAGGGTTGTTAGCCTCTTTCTCGCACGGGCCCGTTCCCTCTTTAACGGAAAAAATTATAGCTGACCTGGAGTTGCAGGAACGTAAGGTAAGCGATCTTGACTGCGTTATTCTAAGACTCGACGAACCGAAGTCTTATATGAGCGCAAGGAAGATAGCAATTAGATTCAACACGAAAATACAGAAAATATACTTTAGCGAAAATTAGATTAACTATAAAACTACCAGTGCGACAGGCAGTATCCTATAGGTAAGGTACGCCATAGGCGACTATTTTCGAGTGATGAAAGGGAGGTTATGACGATGGAAAAGGCAAAAGAGATGAAAAAGATCGAGTGCCCGGCGCCCTGCAATTTTGCGGTAAAAAGCCATGATGAAAAGGAGATAATCGAACTGGCAATGAAGCACGCGCAAAATAAGCATAAGATGAAGATCTCGGAAAAAGAGCTTAAGGAAATGATACAGCCTGCATAGCGGGGCACAGTCTGTCACCAGCGCATCAGCGGGAATTCAGTTCCTTTGTGACAGGACGAAAATATCCTTGCGCACGTACCTCTCAACCGGCATACGTTGCCGACCTCATCACAGATGATATGATATAATCGGCGAATGGAAAATTATAAACTGGTCCTTCCGGAACATCTGAATCAATTTGGTTACTTATTCGGCGGCAACCTTTTAAAATGGGTTGATGAAATAGCCTGGATAGCTGCCACTTTAGACTTTCCGGGATGTAAGTTTGTTACTATTGCAATGGATAAAATTGAGTTTCGGAAAAGCGTAAAAAAGGGTTCTATCCTCAGATTCCTCGTGGAAAGAGCGAAAATTGGAAAAACGTCGGCAAAGTACTCTGTAAATGTCTTCAATGAAGATATTGAAAGCGGCGACGTAAAAAGAGTATTCTCGACGCACGTGACTTTTGTTTGTGTGGACGACGAAGGGAAAAAGGCTGAAATACCCAAGTAGTGACTTCAAGGGCTCGCGAATAAATAACTTGCGCATTGATGCATCTCAGATTTATGCCATCTTTGCCCGATCCTCAGTCGCAAAATCCTCAACGTAGCTCTGCTACGCCTGCGGTTTTGCTCGGTCGGATCAGCCAAATCTGACCCAAATCTGAGCGCCTGAATGCACAAGCTATTTATTCTCGAGCCCTAAACTTATTATATACTCCGCCGATAATACTAATTGAGATGTTTTTCATGGTCGCTGAACAGTATAAAGGAGGCAGGAGCAAATGACAGGAGATATGATCTCTCCTCTCAACATAACAAAATACGCTGAAAGAGAATTGTCGAGCATGATAAGGCTTATGCCTCACCACGGTGAAGTGGAAAGGGCATTCCAGATTATGGCTGACTTCGCGCCTGTTTTTATTTGGATTGCAGAAGCAGACAATATTAAACGTTTCTATTTCAATAAAGTCTGGCTTGACTTCAGAGGCAGGTCCGCTGCTGAAGAGGCAGAAGAAGGGTGGCTGGAAGGAATACACCCGGATGACTATCAGGTCTTCCGCGTCAAATGTTATGAAGCATGCCTGGAAAAAAAACCATATAAAGTCGAATATCGTTTCAGAAGAAAAGACGGAGTTTTTCGATGGGTCTTGGAAACCGGCGTCCCTTTTTGGGGTCCTGACGGCGAATTAGATGGATTTGTAGGCTCCTGTGTGGGCATCGGTGAACAAAAGGAGCTGCAAGAACGGCTTTTTAAAATGGCGCATTACGACATCCTTACGGGGATCGCAAATCGCGGTCTCTTTGTTAACAGGCTGGAACATGCAATTTCAATGTCGCTGCGTTATAAGACAATGTTTGCCCTTCTTTATATCGACCTTGACGGATTTAAAGCTGTTAATGACCGGCATGGACATAAGGCCGGAGACCTTCTTTTGGTTGAAACGGCCCGGAGGCTCAATTATTGCGTTCGTGAGTCTGATACTACGGCGCGCATCGGAGGCGACGAATTTACAGTGATTTTGTCCCGCGTCAATGCGGAAGACGATGCCTTATCGGTTGCGCGAAAAATTGCTGAAGAAATTGCGAGGCCGTTTGTCATATTTGACAGGATCTGCTCTGTTACAGCGAGCATAGGCATAGGGATTTTTCCAAACGATGCCGCTGATGCCGAAACCCTGATGAAAAAGGCGGATCTGGATATGTACCGCGAGAAGGCACGCGGTAAGGACATATGCATGAGTGTGTGCAGCTAAGTATTTCAGTTTGGTAAACCCCAATACACCATCAAACCACAGCCAACAGTAGGGGCTTTAAGCCAGAACTCAGAGTAACTACTGTATTGTAAAAGATAAAAGAGCAAATCAGGCCTTCATCTCTGTGACCTCATTAGTGAAAGTTTAGATTCTTAGTCATCTTCCTCAAGGCCTTGAGAACACAGAGAGAAAACTCTGTGGACTCTGTGGTTAAATGTCTTGGTGGTGGATTCTGGGTCAATTCGGCTAATTGAGTGCCCCTGCCATTTGTGATAGAATAGCGGTCATGAAGATAGACAAAGAAATACGGGCCCTGTTAAAAGGAGAATCCGGCGATCCTTTCTCAGTCCTCGGCGTTCACCGTTCCGAAGGCGGGTTCTGCATAAGGGCTTTTTTGCCCGAGGCGAAAGCGGCATGGGTTTTACAGCACAAGGGGCATGCGAAAAAACGTTTTATTAAAATGACGAGACGGCTTAAGGACGGTTTGTTCGAGGCCGTTACCGAGCGTCTTTCCAGGCCCTTCAGGTACACGTTAAGGACCACCAACCGTCAGGACGAGGTCCGGGAATTCTACGACCCTTATTCCTTTCCGCAGGTGCTCACGGATTTTGATCTGCACCTCATCGGGGAGGGAACTCATTACCGGAACTTCGAAAAACTCGGCTCCCATGTGAGGGAAATAGGGGGCGTACGCGGGGTGCATTTTGCGGTCTGGGCTCCTAATGCCAGGAGGGTAAGCGTTATCGGAGATTTTAACGAATGGGACGGCAGGCGGCATCCCATGCGCTTTCTGGGCAATTCCGGTATATGGGAGCTTTTTGTTCCAGGGCTCGGAGAAGGGACATTATATAAATTCGATATTTTATCCCTGTACGATGAATGGAGGGAGCGGAAGACCGATCCGTTCGCATTCTTTTTTGAGGTGCGTCCAAAAACCGCTGCGATTGTTTATGATTTAGGGAATAAACACGAATGGCATGACGCTGCCTGGCTTTCTTCCCGCAGTGAGCGGAACTGGTTCGAGTCCCCGATTGCAATCTACGAGGTTCACCTTGGGTCCTGGATGCGTGTTGCCGGGGAAGGTTCACGTTTCCTCACTTACAGGGAGTTTGCAGATACATTGATACCTCATGTCAAGAAACTTGGATATACTCATATCGAGTTTCTGCCTATGGCAGAGCATCCGCTTGATGCATCGTGGGGATATCAGCCGATCGGCTATTATGCGCCGACCAGCAGGTTCGGCAAACCTGAAGACTTCATGTATTTTGTCGACTCTTGTCATCAAAACGGAATAGGCGTTATTGTTGACTGGGTGCCGGCCCATTTCCCCAAGGATGCGCACGGATTGGCTTTCTTTGACGGCACCTGCCTTTATGAGCATGCAGACCCACGGAAAGGGGAGCACAAGGAGTGGGGAACGCTTGTATTTAATTACGGCCGGAATGAGGTAAAAAATTACCTTATATCAAACGCACTTTTTTGGCTGGATAAATATCATATTGACGGCCTGAGGGTCGATGCGGTCGCTTCAATGCTATATCTCGATTATTCCAGGCAGCCGGGACAATGGATACCGAACAAATATGGCGGCCATGAAAACCTGGAGGCGATAGATTTCCTCAAAACGTTTAACGAAGTGGTGCACAAGTATCATCCCGGCGTGCTCACTATTGCGGAAGAGTCGACTTCCTGGCCGGGCGTTTCGAAGCCGACCCACCTCGGGGGCCTCGGGTTCAGCATGAAGTGGAACATGGGTTGGATGCATGACACTCTTCTGTTTTTCTCCCATGAAACGATTCACAGAAAGTTCCATATGAACAATCTGACGTTCAGCATGATATACGCCTTTAGCGAAAATTTCATTCTTCCTTTTTCCCATGATGAGGTAGTGTACGGCAAGCGCTCATTGCTTAATAAAATGCCTGGAGATATGTGGCAGAAATTTGCCAACCTCAGAGCGCTATACGGGTATATGTACGGTCATCCCGGCAAAAAGCTTATGGTCATGGGCTCTGAATTCGGGCAATCGAATGAATGGAATTTTGACAAAGGCCTCGATTGGGACCTGCTTCAGTATGAGCCGCATAAGAAATTTATGAAATACGTTGCCGACCTGAACGAACTTTACAGGAGTGAGCCGGCTCTTTACGAGGTATGTTTCGATTGGCATGGTTTTCAATGGATCGACTTCCACGATTCAGATAACAGCGTTCTTGCTTTTATCAGGAAGGCAAAGGACCAGGATGATTTTCTTGTCTTTGTCTTCAACCTTACACCGGTCCCCCGCTTCGGCTACCGTATCGGAGTGCCGAGGGGCGGCCACTATAAGGAGATCCACAACAGCGACTCTTCATTATACTGGGGCGGAAACATTGGGAACAGCGGCGGCATGAATGCAGATAACATTATCTCTCATAAGGGGTTCCCGTTTTCGCTGAACCTCATCCTGCCTCCGTTGTCCGTGCTTGTTTTCAAACCGCAGCAACTGCAGGTTCCCGAATAAGCCGCGTGCTATCGCTGCCTCATCTGAAATCTATTCGAAAACTTGCCAATGAGCCCACCACGTAGTATACTTATTGTAGATACAACGAAGGAGGTGGGGAATTATGACGACAAAAGTACAGCAGTGGGGAAATAGCCTTGCTTTGAGAATTCCGAAGGCATTTGCGGTGGAAGCAAATCTTCACAAGGGAACTGTTATTGACGTGTCGGAGGAAGACGGCAAAATCATTCTCACACCCGTTAAAAGAAGAAAATTCACTTTAGGCGGTTTATTGTCTGGAGTAACAAAGGACAACATCCATGGTGAGATTAGCACCGGGAAAAGGGTGGGCAAAGAAATATGGTGAAACAAAAAGGTTTTGTTCCTACCAGGGGGCATATTGTTTGGATAGACTTTGACCCGCAGTCCGGACATGAGCAGTCAGGGAGGAGGCCCGCCCTTGTGGTGTCGCCTGCCGTCTACAACGGGAAAATCGGCTTGGCTCTATTATGTCCTATAACGGGTCAGGTAAAGGGCTATCCTTTTGAGGTTACAATCCCGAAAGGGCTGAGCGTATCCGGGGTAATTCTCGCTGACCAGATAAAAAGTCTTGATTGGAAGAGCCGTAACACAGAGTACTGTTGCAATGCGCCTCACGAGGTAGTCAACCTTGTTCTGGAGAAACTGGCAACCATTTTGTCGTAACGAAGGATCACTTCCAACACTTGTCCAGCCCAGCGATAACACAAACCGAAATCCAGTGATAAGGACGAGAAAGACCGGCCCATAAGAGATAACTTTTCGATCCTCTTGTGTAAACCCCACATTCTGCGATAATAAAACTAGTGAACCGTCCCCTAAACAGTTCTTTACATAAATTTACCGTCATTCCGGGCTTGACCCGGAATCCAGTCCTTGATTTTTCTGGATTCCCGCAAGGAGACGGATAGGAAGCAAAGTGGAGGAGAGATGAAAAAAATGTTAATAGCGATTATATGTCTTATAGGATTGCCTTTAACTTGTTCATATGCAGGAGATATGGAGGACGGCGTAGCTGCTTATGACAGAGGGGATTATCGGACCGCTCACAAGTTTTTTTTAGCAGAGGCGGAAAAGGGAAATGCCGGCGCTCAATATTATTTGGGTGTTATGTATCACGTCGGTCAAGGGGTATTACAGGATTATAAAGAGGCAGCTGAATGGTGGATGCATGCATCTGATCTGGGAAATGCCAAGGCAATGTGTGACCTTGCGGAAATGTATGCCGCCGGAGTCGAGATCAAACAAGATTTACCAACGGCTAAAAGACTTGCAAAGCAGGGCTTTGATGCCGGAGAAAAATACTGCGAGGTAGTATGGGACAAGTATAATTTAGCGAAGTGCTGTCCATAAAATGGATGTAACATCCAATAAACCGCTAATGTCTAACTCCGAAATCCGGCTCATCCCATGACTGACCGGCCCGGCTATCGGATATGTATAGGGAAGACTATGCTGATGCCCGGCGGAGGGGGCGGCGGAGCGTATACTACCGGAGCAGGAGGCGCATAGACGGCCCCTGGGTAGTCACGCACTTCGCGTCCATGGCGATGATGGTACACTCTATGTTTATACTCTTTGCGCCCATGGTGTTCATCACGGTCATTCGCTGATGCCCACGTTACGGACATTCCAACCACAGTGACGGTAGCGACGAGAACTACCACGGCCCTGGCAATTGTCCTTATATTCCTATCCCACTTTTTTAAGATAATCATGGCATCCTCCCAAACGTTAAGCAATTTCTGTTTTCATTTTCCTTTTAGTTTCTTGAGGCTATGTTGCGTGAAGATTTTATCGGCGTTCTTTTTCTGTGCTTCGGACATGCCGGCATAAAGGACCTCGAAGACCGGAATGAATTTGTGCAGTCCGGCGGCATGCGCATCGGTGATTTCGCTATAGGACTTGAGATCTTCGACGGCGTTTAAAGTGTTTCCCTTCTCTGTCCTCACCTTTATAAGCGCATTCATCGTGATCGCATTCTCCCGCATCACCTGGGCAAGCTTGTTCCATTGCCCTTCCTGAGCTTCTGTAATTTTGAGCTTGGAATGAAATGCAATGATTCTCGCCTCGATGCCTGCAGCTTCAGACGTCTTCGTCTCAGCACCAGGGGCAGCAGGCCCTGCTTTTGAAATTAATGGACTTGCAAGAATGATTATGATGCAAAAAAGTAAAGTGATAATGGTAACCGTGGAAGAGTAAGTAAATCTGCATATAATGCGTTTCATGATCAGCCTCCTCGTTATTTTTGATTCCTTCGTCTGACAACTTTTATCACTGTAATTATTTAAAGCATATCAGGAATAAAGGCGTTGTCAAGTTAAGGAGTGCTTCTCAAGGAGTGCTTCGTTACTTTCGATTACAGGAGCTATCCGTACCTATTATACTAAAACCGAACTTCGCGTCACGTCTTGCCCATTTTTACAAGGCTTTCCCTGAATACCTTATAAAACTGGTCATTGTCGGCAATGGATTTTTTCAATATCGCTTTAAGGTTCGGGATGTCTTTTTCATTCACGGTGATGTTTGAGCTTTTTGTAAAAGCGGTCAAATTGTCGCCGGTTTTGAAGTCCTTTCCTATCAGGGCCAAAAAGATTCTCCGCCGCGCGGACATAGGCATAAACTGCAGGAATGTATAGACCGGGTTGTTTTCGGGGGCGCTGCCGCCAAAACGCTCGTTGAGGACTATGATCACGTACTGGTTGAACTTCATCTTTTCAAAGGCGTCTTCGGAACCTGCCGCAAAGTCTATGCTGCATTTAAGTCCTTCGAGGGCAGCGCTTATGATACTTTTAAATTCAGCGTTGTCCTCGCAAATGAGTGCGCTCCTCAGTTCCTCTTCATACTCCTCTGTATCCGGCGCAAGTGTTTCCATAGACATTAGTCAGTCCCCCGTAAAATATCAAAAATTAACCACAGCCAAAAGTACCAAAAGTAGTAGGTGCTTTAAGCAGGCGCTTCCAAGCGAGGACACAGAGAATACTCTGAGTACTCCGAATTCAGGTTTATTTTCATCAAAGAATTTCTCTGTGCACTGGCTTAAGGCCCCTACTGTTGGCTGTGGTTCCATGTTTTTTACCGATCTTTACGATGTTTGCCGTAATCCTTATCCAGTTTCAGCCCCTCGATATCTGTTGTCTTCTCACCTTTGGCGCTCTTGAGCGTATCAATTCCCCTGCCGACAACGGGTTTTTTAGAGGCATAAGCCATAGCGGTTTCTTCAGTTATAAGGCCGTCCTGATACAACTTGAGGATCGCTTTGTCAAAGCTCTGCATGCCGTAGGCCTCGCCGGCTTCCATGATATCATAGAATGTCTTGCCCTCTGATTCGCCGTTCAATATAGATTCTTTCACTCTCAGATTTGTCCTAAGGATTTCGATGGCAGCTATTCTGCCTCCACCCACCTTCGGCAGCAGTCTCTGGCTGACCACCCAGCGTACTGTATCGGCGAGGCGGGTGCGTATCTGCTTCTCTTCCTCCGTTTCGAACATGCCGACTATCCTGTTGATCGTCTGTCCCGCATCTATTGTATGAAGAGTCGAAAGTACAAGGTGGCCTGTTTCAGCAGCGGAGATACCTATTTCAACGGTTTCCCGGTCTCTCATTTCACCTACGAGGATTACCTTGGGGGCCTGTCGGAGAGCCGCTCTCAACCCGTTGGCAAAGCTGTCGAAATCGATACCCAGCTCTCTCTGGTTAAAGGTTGCTTTTTGGTGAGGATGTGAGAACTCTACAGGATCTTCCAGCGTGATGATATGAATCGCTTTTGTCTCATTAAACTGCCGCAGGACAGCGGCAAGCGTTGTCGATTTGCCGCTTCCAGTCGCTCCTGTCACAAGTACCAGACCGTTTTTCTCCGCGGCTATTTGCGACAGCACCTCGGGCACTTTCAGGTCGGCAATAGTTGGGATGGTGGTCGACAGTTTTCTCAGTACGATGGAATACGAGCCGCGCTGGGAGAATATATTCACCCTGAATCGGGCTTTTTCCGGCAACGAGTAAGACAGGTCGCATGAACCCTGGCTGATAAGTATCTCGCTAAGGCGACGGTCCGAGTTGATGAGGTTGAGCGCCAGGGTTTCGGTCTGAAAGGGAGTCAGGTGGTCCATATGGGCCGTACCGGTGAAGGCAACCGGCGTCAACTGGCCTGAGGCCTCGACCTGGAAAGGCTTTCCTACCGTGATGTTGAGGTCAGATACATTTGACTGACTATCAAGCATCGTATTAAGAATATAATCGAGTTCCGCCCGTCTCATCCTTTTCTCCGAAAAGAGGTAGAGGTAGAGGTAGAGGTAGAGGAAGAGGTATATGTATAGTAAAGATTAATCATAATTATTTACCTCAGTATTTTATTTTTTTCTATACCTATACCTATACCCGTTTTATACTTATGCCTGTTGTTAAAAATCCGGAGGCGGTTCTTTCAGGAACTGCAAAAACTTCTGCTTGTCAATCGACTTGTCGTAAGCATCTTCAGGGCTTATCCATTTCTTGACCAGCAGTTCCATTATGGCGTCGTCAAGGGTCTGCATGCCGTATTTCTTACCGGTTTGCATGGCCGAGGGCAGCTGGTGCGTCTTGGCCTCTCTTATAAGGTTGGCAACCGCATAGGTTATAACCAGTATTTCGAGCGCAGCGCACCTGCCTTTTTTATCAATGCGCTTGAACAGGTTTTGCGCTAATACTCCCTTTAATGACTCAGAGAGCGTGGTGCGGATCTGTGCCTGCTGGTTTGCTGGAAAGACATCAACAACCCTGTCCACGGTCTTCGGCGCACTAGTCGTATGAAGTGTGCCGAAAACCAGATGCCCCGTTGAAGCGGCCTCAAGGGCAAGCTGAATGGTTTCGAGGTCTCTCATTTCTCCGACAAGGATGATATCCGGGTCTTCGCGCAGCGCACCCCTGAGTGCAGAGGCAAACGATTTAGTATGGGTCCCGATTTCCCGGTGATTTACAATGCAGCCGCGGCTGGCGTGCACAAATTCAATGGGGTCCTCCACTGTAATTATGTGGTCCTTCCTCATCTTGTTGGCGTAATCGATGATCGCGGCCAGTGTTGTTGATTTACCGCTTCCGGTAGGGCCTGTAACGAGTACCAGTCCCTTCTGCAGCATCGCAAACTTCTTGCATACCGGCGGAAGACCTAACTGCTCAACGGTAAGTATGTCACTTGGAATCTCCCTGAAGACTGCTGCCACGCCGTATTTCTGACGGAAAAAATTTGCGCGGTAACGTGCAAGTCCCGGTATTTCATAACCGAAGTCGACATCACCGGTCTCTTCAAACAATTTCACCTTTTCTTCCGGAGCGATCTCGTAGAGCATTGCCTTGAGATCGTCGTTTTCCATGACGTTATATTGCACCCTTTCCATTTCCCCCCTGATCCGGAGAATGGGCTGAGAGCCTGATACCAGGTGCAGGTCAGAGGCGCCCTGTTCATGCATCAGCTTGAAAAAAGCATCGATCTTTGCCATTGCGTAATTCCTTTTGAAGGTATTTGACGCTTTGAAACTATATGGTTTATATCAGACTTTTTTAGGTTTTGTCAAGAAAGCAGAAGTGCCATAATTCACCGTCCCACCACAGAGAACGCAGAGACAACCTAACCACAGCCAAAAGTAGGCGCTTCTAAGCGAGGACACAGGGAAAGACTCTGGATACTATGAAAGACTTTGGGGAGCTTTTTATACATAAGAGAACCTCTGTGTACTCTGTGTGTTCCTCTTTTGTCCTGCTCTGTGTTCTCTGTGGTTCGGTGTTTCAGATGGTGGATTCATTTCTCAACATTTAACTTGAAAGTTATCTGATGATATGATAAATTGAAATTAGGAGAAGCGATAAAGCCAAACTCTTTGCAAAAAGGGGGCGGAAAGCGGCGGGTCTTTGAACAGGAAGATGGCCGAGCTGCCGAAGGAACTGAACCAGGCAGCTCGGTTTTGTTGTTTTATAAACGCTTTGGAGCATAAGAAAGTAGAGGTGAATGATGAAAGCTGAAGCGGTCAGTGACATAAATTACCACGAAAGAATCGGCGAGGCGGGGACTGCTGTCAAAGATGGCATCATCAGCAGTCTGCAAGGTATCAACGAGATTGAGGCAGAGATCGTAAGCCTTGTCAGGAATACCGTTTCGAATGCCATACAGGCCGGCGGGAAAGTGGCAGGAGATAGTCTCTCGATCACAAAGGATGTTGTAAAAGGCGCCATAAGAGCCACAGAGGAGGTCGGCACGGGTCTTATTTTGAGCACGAAGAGCGTGGCTAAGGGCATTGTGATGGGAGTAAGCGACATGGGCGGGGATGTTGTCAGTGTTGCGAGCCAGACTGTCAAGGGGGCTGTCAAGGGAGCAGCTGAGGTTGGCGCTGATGTGGCTCTTGTCGCACGGAGGGCTGTTGACGGTGTTATCGAGGCTGCGAAGGAAGTAGGAGGCAACGTGGCAGAAGTTGCGAGGGCTGCTGTGGGCGGAGCGATCGAAGCGGCCGGCAGCATCGGGACGACGGCGGTAAAAGCGGTGACGGACATGCTGGTAGGAGTTGTTGAAGGCGTAAAAGAGATCGGAAGCGCAGCTTTTTCAAAGCCCCGGCTGGTCAAAGCCCCACATGAGGCGCATTCCTCTTTTACCGAACGGGAACTAAGGGGAGACGGTAAGAGGAAGACGGGTCAGAGAAAAGCAAAATGAACGAATAGCGTTATAGAGTTATAGCGCAAATGGTAAAAATGTTTACTTGTAAACGGCTATAACGCGACGAACCCTATAACGCTATCCCTGCCTCAACCATTGACAAATCTGTATAATTTTGTGTAACTTATAAGGCTTGATTAATTCGTTGCATTTAATAGTAAGGGATGGTGTTACGATGAAAACCAGATTTGCTAAGAAGAGTGATATTGAGCGCAAATGGTATGTTGTTGATGCAAAGGACAAGGTGTTGGGCAGGCTGGCCAGCAGGGTCGCATCGTACATTAGGGGAAAGCATAAACCCATATTTACCCCCAATGTCGATACCGGAGATTTTATCATTGTTGTCAATGCTGATAAAGTTAAAGTTACCGGCAACAAACTTGTGGACAAGCTGTATCAGCACCACACGGGCTATATCGGGAACCTGAAAGAAAAAGCACTCAAAGACAGGATGAATTCAGAGCCTGAGAAGGTTATAGAAGATGCTGTATGGGGAATGCTTCCGAAAAACAGGCTCGGCAGGGCCATGATCAAAAAGCTGAAAGTTTACCGCGGTCCGGAGCACGGGCATGCGGCGCAGAAACCAGAGTTGATAGAAATCACAAAAGTAAGGAGTTAATGAATGGCTTCGATCAATTATAACTCAACAGGCAGAAGAAAGCGTTCCATAGCGCGGGTAAGTCTGGTCCCGGGCAAAGGCGTCATAACCGTCAATGAGAGGGACATCGAAACTTATTTTCCGAGAGAGACCTTGAGAATGATTATCAGGCAGCCGCTTCAGCTTACCGGCACTGCAGGAAAGTATGACGTGCTTGCCAGTGTAAACGGAGGAGGACTCAGCGGCCAGGCCGGCGCATTGCGTCATGGCATTGCGAGGGCGCTCGTTGCAGCTGATGCGGACATGAAGCCGAAGCTTAAAAAAGAGGGGATACTTACCAGGGACCCGAGAGAAGTTGAGAGAAAGAAATACGGCCAGGCCGGCGCCCGCAGAAGGTTCCAGTTCTCGAAACGCTAACAGAAAGTGTCAGAGTATCAAAGTGTCAAAGAGTCAGAGCAAAGGCGAACAGCACTTTGAGGTTTCGAAGTTTTTATCTCTGATACTTTGATACTCTGATACTTTGATCCTTTCATCTTCGGAGATAACTAATGATAAAAGCTGGCATTTTTGGCGCATCGAGTTTAACTGCCGGCAAACTCATTGAGTTGCTGTTAAATCACCCGGAAGTTGAAATTTCTTTTTTGGCGTCTGAAACATTTAATGGACTGGGATTAGAAGCGCCTTTTCATGGCAGGTTCAAGAATTTATTAGATCTTAAGTTTGAGTCATACTATTCCAGCAAGAATAAAATCCTGAGCAAGTGCGATGTGGTTTTCCTGACAAAACCACATGGTAAACATGGCAATGTCGCTGCGGAACTCCTGGCAAAGGACATAAAAGTTATTGACCTCAGCGCCGATTTCCGGTTGAAGGACCTCAACGTATTTGCCAAATGGTACAAACCTCAAGGTGAGCACGCTACCTACTATTACGGTGGGGAGTTTATAGACCTTCTTGGCAAAGCCGTTTATGGCCTGCCCGAAATCCATTCTGAGAAAATCATCAAAGCCAATTTGGTTGCTAATCCGGGTTGTTACCCGACAAGCGTCATATTAGGGTTGGCGCCGTTGTTTAAAGAAAAATTGGTCCCGGACAATTTCGTTATCGCTGACTCCTATTCCGGAGTAAGCGGGGCCGGCAAGAGCCGTAAAGATGAAACCCAGTTTATTGATCTCAACGAAAACATTCGGCCATATAAGATCGGCGCCCACAATCATACGCCGGAAATGGAACAGGAACTTTCAGAACTGGGCGGAGTGAACTGCAAGGTGTTGTTCGCTCCCCATATCATGCCGATAGATGTGGGCATTATAAGCACAATTTACGTAAAATATTCCAGGAAACTGGAAAGCAAAGAATTGACGGATTTGTATAATACATACTATGAGAATAAGCCGTTTATAAGGATTTACGAAAACGGCGCCTTGCCCCAGGTAAAAGATGTTGCGAATACCAATTTCTGCGATATTGGCATTACGATTGACGACAGGACCGACCGCTATGTTATTACGTCTGTTATCGATAATACTATTAAGGGTGCAGCGGGCCAGGCAATTCAGAACATGAACCTGATGTTTGGATTTGATGAAACTGCCGGGTTGCCGTTCAGCCGGGCGTTGCTGAAGAAAAAAAGAACAGGGTCTGCGCAAAACGCGTCGTGATTCCGGGTCGTCCCCCACATTAGAACCCGGCAACCGGAGATATTCTCACTATGGCAGAAAAAGAAAAAGAGAACCAAAATGTTGCAGAGTTAACAATGCCGCTGCCTACAGACCGGCTCCTGCTTGGATTCCGCATCCCCTTTAAGGTCTATATCAAAAAGGACCGTGATTTAGTCCCTCTTTTCAATAATTGGACAATGTTCGACCAGAAGACTAAAGATATCCTGAACGACAGGGGAATAACAACTGTTTATATAGAAGGCACTCCGTCGAAAATAGAAGACTACTTAAGTGATGTTTCCAAAGTCCAACCCGAGAGTTTAGACAAAAAAAAATTCTATGAGTATTCGCTCAAAAAAGAAAACTACCTTACTATTGACAAGACCCTTGTGGTTGACAGAAACCTTTTTGTAAAGGACACCCATATAAACTTCAGCATCTTCGTGATTTCCGACATGCTCTTCGAAGAACTAGTGCATGCCACAATCGAGGAGCCGGCAGAGATACCCTATACGGTATTTAAAACGAGGGGAGATTTTGCCGTAAAGATAACAGATATCCCGTTATATAAAGAATATTTGAACACCATTCTTGCTTCGCCGGACATACCCGAAAATTTAAGGCAAAAGAGCAGGACAATCTCGATAAAAGAGAATTCAAAAATGCTGGTGAGGGATGTCCTTTCCAACCCCGTGGCCTGGGAGAAAATGGATGAATTAAGCTCTGCTATCGGTGAGATAACCGATTCGGTTTTAAATAAGGAGGTCAGTGTTTATGATTTGATGTCGCTGAAGAGCCACGACCTTTATACATATACGCATTCTGTAAATGTCGCCGTTATGTCCATCGCCATCTGCGCGGCACTGGGATTCGAAAGGGGGCTGGTCGAAAAGGTCGGTGTCGGCGCAATGATGCACGATGTGGGTAAATCCGCGCTTCCGGTGAATGTTCTGAATAAGGAGGGGAGGCTTACAAACGACGAGTTCTCCCTTATGAAAACACATGTTATGGAGGGCTTCAGAATCCTGGAAAATAAAAAAGAAATGCCTAAAGAAGCGCTCGTTGTGGTGCTTCAACATCACGAGCGGCCATCAGGCAGTGGGTACCCCTTCGGGCTCAGCGGCGAAAAAGTGAGAACGTTCGGCCGCATCGCATCAATCGCGGACTGTTATGATTATCTGACAACGCCCCGTCCCTACCGCTATGCCTACACACCGTTTATGGCATTATCGATGATGACGAAGGAAACAAAAGAGAAGGGAGACTTCGACACTGATTTTCTTAAGACGTTTATAAAAATTGTCGCTGAACATTCCGAATAATACCCCAATTCACCATCAAAAGATCGCAACCACAGAGTACACGGAGTTTTCTCTCTGTGTACTCAAAGCATTAAAGCAAGGACCAATAAAAAATTTTTTTATCAGAAAGTGCACAGAGTTCAAGAAGCATTCAGATGTTTTTATTTATCAAACTAATGAGTTCCTCTGTGATCTGGCCTCAGGCCCGGCTTAAAGCCCCTACTTCTGGCTACTGTTGACTGTGGTTTGGTGGTGGATTCTGGTAGACTGAGTATATCTAAGAAATCTGTGCTTTTATGAATTCCCTGTTCAATTGCGCAATGAACCGCACTTTGATCCCTTTCGGACATGCCGCCTGGCATTCGTAATGATTGCTGCAATTGCCGAACCCTTCCTTAAGCATTGCATCGGTCATCATGCAGACACGCCGCGCCGCCTCGGCCTTGCCCTGAGGCAGGTTCGCAAGATGCGCCACTTTTGCCGCGGTAAATAGCATAGCGGAACCATTCGGACAGGCAGCTATACAGGCCCCGCATCCGATGCACTCCGCAGCATCCATTGCCGTATCGGCATCAGGCTTCGGGATCGAGATCGCGTTTGCATCCGGAACACCACCGGTATGTACCGATATGTAACCACCCGACTGCACGATCAGGTCCATAGCGCTGCGGTCCACAATCAAATCTTTTATTACCGGAAAGGCCTTAGCGCGCCACGGTTCTATATAAATCTTATCTCCATCTTTGAAGTGCCTCATGTGGAGCTGGCATATTGTAGTCTTCTCCTGAGGCCCGTGCGGGACGCCGTTGACTACCTGGGAGCACGTGCCGCAGATACCTTCGCGGCAGTCGTGGTCAAAGGCTATCGGCTCTTTGCCGCTCCTGATCAGTCCCTCGTTAACAACGTCGAGCATTTCAAGGAAGGACATGTCGGGGCTTACGTCCTTTGCCCCGTATTCTTCAAGCCTCCCCGGTGAATCAGGCCCCTTCTGTCTCCATACATAGAGTGTCAAATCCATTATTTATAGCTCCTGATAGCCAGTTGGACATTTTCGAATACAAGAGGCTCTTTATGCAGCTCCGGTTCTTTGCCCGGGCCGCTGAACCCCCATGCAGCGACATAACTGAAATTCTCGTCATCGCGCAGGGCCTCGCCTTCCGGCGACTGGTATTCTGTACGGAAATGGCCTCCGCAGGACTCATTGCGATGAAGTGCATCCAGCGCCAGGAGTTCGCCGAACTCAAGGAAATCAGCGACACGGCCGGCTTTTTCGAGTTCCTGGTTAAGGTCGGCTTCGTTTCCGGTGACCCGGACATTTGCCCAGAATTCTGAGCGGAGTTCAGGGATCAATTTGAGCGCCCTTGTCAGGCTCTCACGGCTGCGCCCCATCCCCACGTTCTCCCACATAATATTGCCGAGTTCCCGGTGGAACTCGTTGACGGTCCTTTGTCCGTTTATGGAAAGAAGCCGCTTAGTGAGAGTTTTGCTTTCTTCAATTGATTTTATGAATTCGGGACTGCCGGTATTTACCTTGCCCGGCTTTGTCTGAGCGAGATAGCTTCCTATTGTGTAAGGTATCACGAAATACCCGTCAGCGAGTCCCTGCATGAGCGCGCTTGCGCCAAGCCTGTTTGCGCCATGGTCAGAAAAGTTGGCCTCGCCTAAAACGAAGAGTCCCGGGATATTGCTTTGCAGGTTATAATCAACCCAAAGGCCCCCCATAGCATAATGAGGCGCCGGATAGATGCGCATCGGCTGTTTATAGGCATTTTCACCTGTTATTTTTTCGTACATCTCGAAGAGGTTCCCATAGCGCTCGCGTATTTTGTCTTCGCCGATGCGCCTGGCCGCGTCGGCAAAATCAAGATAAACGCCGCGTCCGCTCACTCCTACTCCGCGGCCCTCATCACAGACCTCCTTTGCTGCGCGCGATGAAATGTCGCGCGGAGCAAGGTTGCCGAAACTCGGGTACTTGCGCTCCAGGTAGTAGTCTCTCTCATCTTCGGGTATCTCATGTGGAGCGCGCTTGTCTCCCTTGTCTTTTGACACCCAAACCCTTCCGTCGTTCCTGAGGGACTCGGACATCAGGGTGAGCTTGGACTGGTGGTCCCCGCTCACCGGGATGCAGGTCGGGTGTATCTGCGTATAACAGGGGTTAGCAAAAAAGGCCCCTTTCTTGTAAGCCCTGTACGCTGCGGTCACATTGCTTCCCATAGCATTAGTCGAAAGATAGAAGACGTTAGTATAACCGCCTGTGCAGAGGCAGACCGCATCGGCTGCGTAAGTTTTAATTTCTCCTGTCACAAGGTCGCGTACCGTGATCCCCTTTGCCTCGCCGTCAACAATTACGAGGTCCAGCATTTCTGAGCGGGGATGCAGCGTCACCGTCCTGTCCTTTATCTGACGGGAAAGGGCCGAATAAGCGCCTAACAGCAATTGCTGGCCTGTCTGGCCCCGGGCATAAAATGTCCGCGAGACCTGGGCCCCTCCAAAGGAACGGTTGTCGAGATATCCGGCATAGTCACGGGCAAAAGGGACTCCCTGGGCGACACACTGGTCGATGATGTTGTTGCTCACCATCGCCAGCCTGTATACATTCGCTTCTCGGGACCTGAAATCCCCTCCCTTGATCGTGTCATGGAAGAGCCTGAAGATGCTGTCGCCGTCATTGGGATAGTTTTTCGCAGCGTTAATGCCTCCCTGGGCAGCGATACTGTGGGCGCGGCGGGCGCTGTCCTGGTAACAGAAGGCATCCACGTTGTAGCCGAGTTCCCCCAGTGATGCAGCTGCGGACGCGCCAGCAAGACCGGTGCCCACGACGATGATCCTGTATTTCCGCTTGTTTGCGGGGTTGACCAGCTTCATTCCCCGGCGATGCCTGTCCCATTTTTCAGCAAGAGGACCGGATGGACATTTTCCGTCAAGAATCATAATTGTCTCCACATTGAAAAAGACTTAACCACAGAGAACACAGAGAAAGCATTAATCACCATCAAGTTCAAAAACATCTCATCTTTCCCCTCTGTGAGTTTTTTTTCTAATTTTGTTTTATTCTGTTTCACTTTAATTTATTATTTCTCTGTGTACCCTGTGGTTTCATTTTCATACTTCCTATTTTAACAGTCCCGCGAGAATAACCACGGGGATTGACGCAAAGCCGAGAAAGATGATTATAGCGGCAAGCGTCCCGCCCTTCCTGATCACGGGGAAAGTCTTTTCGCCATTCAGTCCCAAGGTCTGGAATAAACTCTGGATGCTGTGCGACAGATGGAGCCAGAGTGCGCACATCGCGAATATATACACGAGTGAGATAAAAAAATTCCGGAAGCTGAGCACCACCATAGTGAATACATCAGGGCGGCCCATTATATCCAGATGGCTTCTGGACGAAATATCGGGGTTGGTCACCTGAAAGGTGAAATGAAGCAGGTGGTAGACAATGAACGCCCCGATCAAGAGGCCTGTCCAGATCATGTTTCTTCCGGCAAAAGTGGTCTGGAGGTTCCCATTCACCGCATAGCCCTGCGGTTTTGCGGTCCGGTTTTCGAGGGTCAGTTGTATTCCGTAAAAGACATGCAACCCAAACAGGACAAGCAGAGCCAGACGGAATGTCAAGACAAGGGGACCGAACCGGTGAAGCGCCTTTGCGTAGGCATTAATCCCGTCAGGGCCGTGATAGATTGAAGTATTCCCCAACAGATGAATCGCCACGAAGGCGATCATCGCAAAGCCTGTGACCGACATTACTAATTTTTTTCCGACACTACTTTTCAGCAAGTTCATATTTAGTTTCTTTCAGTAGGTTATTTGAAGCTCCCTGCGGCAAGCCCGCAGGGAGTCTTCATGTAAGGCAACTCGAACATTATATCAGTTTGTAAACCCCGTGGCAAGACCACGGGGAATGCGCTTGCTATCCATTCATCCCGATTACAGTGTAATACACTCGTCATCAACTTTTGCATATCCTATTCCCTTCAGAGCGGCGCTTATCTCAACCAGGGTTTCCGGATCATCAATAGTGGAAGGGATTTTATAAGCCTGGCCATCGGCAATGTTCCGCATTATGCCCCGCAGTATTTTTCCCGAGCGTGTCTTTGGCAGTCTTTTTACAACCGCTGTTTCCTTGTAGCAGGCGATGGGGCCGATCTCGGACCTTATGAGTTTTGATAAGTCTTTCCTTATCTCTTCAGGGTCCTTCGTAACCCCTGCCTTGAGGACCACAAAACCGACCGGCAGCTGTCCTTTAAGATTGTCATTGGCGCCTATCACCGCACATTCGGCAACATCAGGATGGGTTGCGATGAGCCCTTCCATCTCGCCTGTCGAGAGCCTGTGTCCGGCGACATTAATCACGTCATCGACACGGCCCATGACGAAGACGTAGCCATCTTCGTCCTTGTATCCTCCGTCAGCCGTAAAATAATATCCGGGGTACATATTACAATATGCCTCAAGATATCTGTCATCCGCATTCCAGAGTGTAGGCGAGTTTCCCGGGGGGAGGGGAAGTTTTGCCGTGATGATCCCTGTCACATTCGGCCCAACGGGTTTACCATCAGTGTCGAGGATCGTGATATTATACCCCGGAACAGGCTTTGTAGAAGAGCCAGGTTTAATGGGTAACTGTTCGATCCCCATGCAGTTTGCCGTAATCGGCCAGCCTGTCTCAGTCTGCCACCAATGATCTACAACATGTTTGTTAAGGCGGTCGTGGGCCCAGTGGTAGGTGTCGGGATCAAGCCGCTCACCTGCGAGAAAGAGGTACTGGAATTTCGACAGATCATACTGCTTTATATATTCACCGTTCGGGTCATCCCTCTTTATAGCCCTGAAAGCGGTGGGAGCAGTGAACAGGGTCTTGACGCCATGCTGGGAGATGACCCTCCAGAAGGCCCCAGGATTCGGTGTGCCCACCGGCTTGCCTTCATATAATATCGATGTGCATCCGGTAAACAGCGGAGCATATACTATGTATGAATGGCCGACTACCCACCCTACATCAGAGGCTGCCCAGTATACTTCGCCCGGGTGGGTATCATATATATTCTCGACGCTCCATCTCAGTGCAACCGCATGACCCCCGTTGTCACGGACAATTCCCTTTGGGATGCCGGTGGTGCCGGAGGTGTAGAGTATGTACAGAGGGTCTGTCGCCTTTACCGGCACGCAGTCCGCAGGCTTGGCCTTTGATACCAACACTTCCCAATCGATATCGCGGCCCTCTATCATAGTGGACGTGACAAATTGCCTCTGGAACATTATGCATTTTTGAGGTTTATGCTTGGCTAATTCAATGGCTTTGTCGAGCATCGGCTTGTACTCCAGTATCTTGGCCCCTTCCTTTGAACCCGATGCAGAGATAACCACCTTGGGTTTTGCATCATCAATGCGTATCGCCAGCTCATGTGGAGCGAAACCTCCGAACACGACTGAATGGATGGCGCCGAGCCTGGCGCAGGCGAGCATGGCGATTGCCGCCTGTGGAATCATCGGCATATAAATAATGACGGTATCACCCTTGCCGACGCCGAGCGACTTAAGCCCGCCTGCAAACACGGCAACTTTGTCGAGCAGTTCGGCATAGGTGAATTTCTCGACAGTGTCGGTCACAGGGCTATCATAAATGAGGGCGACCTGGTTTGCCCTTCCGCCCTTCACATGCCGGTCAAGCGCATTGTAGCATGTGTTGAGTTCTCCGCCGACGAACCAACGGTAAAAAGGTTTTTTTGAATCGTCGAGGACCTTGTCCCATTTTTTATACCAGTCGATATTTTCCGCTGCTTTTCCCCAGAAGGCCTCAGGTTCGTTTATGCTCTTTTTAAAGATCTCATCGTACTTTCCCATTGTTTACTCTCCTTTTGAGAATGTTTGTTTGCTTTGATGGTTTCCAAGTCTGGGATGCAACATGCCCTGTTCACCCGGTAATAAGCCCCCTGAGCACGAAAGGAAGAATTCCTCCGTGCCTGAAATAGTCTGCTTCAATAGGCGTGTCTATGCGGCAGAGAAGTTTCACTTCCTGCCTGGCGCCATCCCCGCGTCTAACCGCAAGGGTGACGTATTGCTGAGGCCTTATCCGGTTCAATCCCAGTATATCGAACTCTTCGTCACCCAGGATGTTGAGAGACCGGACAGAATCGCCCACATCGAACTGAAGCGGCAGAACACCCATGCCGACGAGATTCAAACGGTGGATGCGTTCGTAACTCTTCGCTATCACGGCCCTGACACCGAGAAGCTGGGTCCCTTTTGCAGCCCAGTCCCTCGACGACCCGGCGCCGTAATCTTCGCCTCCGAATACCACGGTGGGAATGCCCTGCGAAATGTATTTCATTGCCGCATCATAGATCGGCATCTGCTGCCCTGAAGGTTGTAAAAGCGTAAAACCTCCTTCGGCAAATGTGCCGTCATCTTTTGGAGGCAGCATGAGATTCCTGATGCGAACGTTGGCAAAGGTGCCCCGGATCATCACTTCATGATTTCCCCTGCGGGTACCGTAACTCTGGAAATCATTCCCGGCAACGCCGTTTTCCATAAGATAAATTCCGGCAGGTGAGGTTTTTTTGATGGGACCGGCAGGACTGATATGGTCGGTCGTTACGGAGTCTCCGAAAATGCCGAGGGCCCTGGCTCCTTTGATATCGCTTACGCTGCCTGGCCGCATATCGAAGCCCTGGAAGAAAGGGGGCTCGGCAATGTATGTCGATTTTGGCCAGTCGTATATATTTCCTGAAACTGAGGACACGCTGTCCCATAGAACATTATTTTTGGTCAAGTCCGAATAAAGCCGCCGGAAGGTTTCGGGGTCCATGGCATACTTCATGACGGCCGCCACTTCATCGGCACCGGGCCATATGTCTCTGAGATAGATTTCCTGCCCGCCGGCGCCTGTACCTAACGGCTCTACGTCAAGGTTTTTAAGCACGGTCCCGGCTATGGCAAAGGCGACGACCAGGGGAGGGCTCATGAGAAAGTTGGCGCGCAAGTTGGCATGGATGCGGGCCTCAAAGTTGCGGTTGCCTGAAAGCACGGCAGCACAGACGAGGTTGTTCCGCACAATGGTCTCTTCCACTTCTTCATCCAGCGGACCTGCATTCCCGATGCAAGTGGTGCAACCGTAGGCAGCGAGATAAAAACCGAGCTTTTCGAGATAAGGCATGAGTCCGGCTTTATCAAGGTATTCTGCAACGACTCGGGAACCCGGCGCCAGGGAGGTCTTTATGTGTTTTTTTACCGTAAGACCTTTTTCCACCGCCTTCTTCGCAAGCAGTCCCGCGGCCAGGAGCACGCCCGGATTTGACGTGTTGGTGCATGAAGTAATTGCGGCAATAATAACGTCGCCCGAACCTATGCTGACCGGTCCTTTTGTCGTGAAACGTCGTTGAAGGTCTTCTGCCTTTACGGCAAAACCGTTATCTGCGACAGGCTTTATTAACAAATCAGCGAACCTTTCTTTGAGAGATTGAAGCTTTATGCGGTCCTGGGGGCGCTTTGGTCCTGCAACAGAGAGTACTACGTCTGAAAGATCCATTTCTATGACCCTGGAGTAATCCAGCTCTCCAGCCTTTGGCATGCCGAACATTTCCTGGCTTTTAAAATATTCCCTGAACGCTGAAATTTCATCAGTTGTACGGCCGCTGCCACGGAAGAAATCGACAGTTACGTCGTCTACGGGGAAGAAACCCATGGTAGCGCCGTATTCCGGCGCCATATTTGCAACCGTAGCCCTGTCAGGCAAAGTAAGGGAAGAAGCGCCTTCGCCAAAGAACTCAACAAACTTGCCGACCACCTTCTCCCTGCGGAGCATTTCGGTGATGGTCAAAACGAGGTCAGTAGCAGTCACACCTTTCTTGAGTTTGCCTTTCAGTTCTACACCGACTACATCCGGCGTGAGGAAATAAACCGGCTGGCCCAGCATACCTGCCTCTGCCTCTATTCCGCCCACTCCCCACCCCACAACGCCGATGCCGTTTATCATTGTGGTATGGCTGTCGGTGCCGACCAGGGTATCAGGATAATACACTCCTTGTTTGCTATGCACGCCCCTGGCAAGATATTCAAGGTTTACCTGATGCACAATACCGGTGCCGGGAGGCACTACCTTAAATGTCTGAAATGCATTCATGCCCCATTTCAGGAACTGGTAACGTTCCCTGTTGCGCTTAAACTCCATTTCCATGTTTTTTTGGAGAGCGCCCGGCTCGCCGTAGTAGTCGATCTGGACCGAATGGTCCACAACCAGATCAACAGGGACCAGCGGCTCTATGATTCGAGGATCCTTCCCCATCCTGGCCGCCGCGCCGCGCATCGCCGCCAGGTCGCAAAGAAGAGGAACGCCTGTGAAGTCCTGCAAAAGGATGCGCGCTACCAGAAAGGGTATCTCTCCAGTGCGGGGCGCAACAGGGTCCCAGCCGGCAAGCTGTTTCACATGCTCTTCGGTAATCTTTTTACCGTCGCAATTGCGAAGTACCGATTCCAGGACTATCCGGATGGATATGGGCAGGCGTGAAATTTTGGCGATTCCCGACTTTTCGAGTGCAGGGAGTGAATATAGTTTCCCTTTCCTGCCGTTGCCGGCGTCGAATTCCCGGACTATATTATTAAATGACGAACATATCGACGAATTCATTAACCGGGGCCCCTTCTTATATGAGTCCTCCTGAGAGAATTTGGTTTTCGCCGAAGGTCAAGCTGTAATTATTGAACATTTGAGTAGATTCATTCAAGTCTCATGCCAGCCTTACCATTAAGGCGTCATTTTCTTATTTTTCCAAGCTGGAATGGCAGGAATACGTGAGCGTACAGGATTTGCCATGTCAAGCTATGTACCGGGTAGTGCATAAAATTGCAATATACGCAAATAAATGCACGCAATAAAATGCATCATTGAGTGTTCCACTTTGCAAATAAATTAACGAAATTATAACAAGAGTATATCACACTATTATTGATTGCAGACAAAAATTGCGTCTTTTCGTCATTGTCTCGAAAACAACCCTCATCCAGTAGGTCTTTGGCAGAGGTACATTTATTGCTTACGTCATATAGAGCTAAATTGTTTGATAAAATATGAAAGCACAGCCAATTATCACGCAAAGGCGCAAAGGTCGCAAAGAATGCAAAGACTTATAAAGGAAGATGGCTACCCGGCAGTCGGTTTGCTTTGCGCTCTTGCGGCTTTGCGTGAGATTGTTAATTCCATGGTTTGCTTTGTTTGAAAGGTGATAGTGAGAGCCAATTATTGCTGATGCTGAGCTTTTTAACGGATTTAGGTTATTATATATTTACTTAAGGACAAAGGCCTGCTATGAATACTATCACCAAAGAAGAGATCGAAATCATTCTTGACTCCACCCTTGACGGAATTTTAGCCGTCAACGAGGCCGGTATTGTGACACTCTTCAATAAAGCCGCCGGGAGGATAACAGGGCTGGAAGCGGACAAAGTAACGGGTCATCCCGCGGTAGACGTGATTCCCAATACCCGTCTGAATATCATTTTATCTAATGGAGAGCCTGAACTTAATCAGCAGCAAATACTGGGGAAGAGTGTAATCATCACTAACAGGGTGCCTGTCAAGAATAAGGAGGGTCGGATAATAGGAGCTGTTGCGGTTTTCCGCGACGTCACAGAGATTACATCGCTTGCCGAAGAGGTTTCCGACCTCTGGAAAGTACGCAGCCTTCTTGAAGCAATCATCGAGGCCACAGAGGATGCCATCTCTGTGGCTGACGACAAAGGCAATACCATAATCGTAAATTCCGCCTATACGAGAATCACCGGCTTGCCTAAGTCAGCGGTGCTCAATAATGCGGTCGATATTGCGGATGGTGAAAGCATGCACATGAAGGTGCTCCGGTCCGGCAAGCCTGTTCATAATGTACGTATGAAGGTTGGGCCTGCCGGTAAAGAAGTCATCGTGAATGTCGCTCCAATTTTTATCGACGGAAAAATCAGCGGCAGCGTCGGGGTGATTCAGGATATTTCAGGGATAATATCTCTTACCGAAGAACTGTCTCAGGCCAAAAAGTTGCTTCGCCACCTGAAAGCGAGGTATACATGCCTGGACATTATCGGGAACAGTCCTGCAATGATACGGGCCAAGGAGCAGGCCCGTATGGCTGCTGAGACCCCTGCCACTGTTATATTACGGGGCGACAGCGGAACGGGAAAAGAGCTTTTTGCTCACGCTATCCATAACGCGAGTTCAAGAAGGAAGGGACAGTTTGTGAGAGTCAACTGCGCTGCCCTGACTGAGAGTCTTCTTGAAAGCGAATTGTTCGGCTATGAGGAAGGCGCGTTTACGGGGGCGATGAAGGGAGGGAAGAAGGGGCTCTTTGAGGAGGCCAACGGGGGAACGATCTTTCTTGATGAAATTGGAGATATAAGCTTGTCCCTCCAGAGCAAACTCCTGAGGGTACTTCAGGAAAAGGAGATAGTCCGCGTGGGCGGGACAAGTCCGTTTACCGTGGATGCGAGAGTAATTACTGCCACAAATGCCAACCTGGAAAAGAAGGTTGAGTCAGGGACCTTCAGGGAAGATCTCTACTACCGGCTGAATGTATTCCCTATCCAGATACCGGCCCTCAGAGAGCATAAGGAAGACATAAAACCTCTGGCGGAAACTATAATCTACAAGCTCAATCAGGGGTTCGGTCGCGAGGTGCAGAGGATCTCTGACAGTGCAGTTCATCACCTGTCAGATTATGATTGGCCAGGGAATGTGAGGGAGTTGGAAAATGTGCTTGGAAGGGCGATGATAACAATGCGTCCCCAGGACACGATCCTGGAACGTGAATACCTGCCCCTCTTGCCCGGCGACAGGGTAGGCAGTGCGCCTATTCTTTCAGTTGAGGTGCAGCCCCTCGAAAAAGTTCTTAACGAAGCCGAGCGGAATGCGGTCGCACGGGCGCTTAAGGAAACAGCGGGCAACAGGACAAAAGCGGCAAATCTTTTGGGAATTTCGATGCGAAGCCTTTTTTATAAGATAGAGAAACACGGCTTGAAATGACCAAGTAATGAGAAGATCCGTATCCGGTTCTAATGGCGAATGCCTCGTGGGTGTTATTTCCGATACCCATGGACTTGTGCGGCCTGAGGCTATTGCGGCATTGAAGGGTGCTTCTATAATAATTCATGCCGGCGATGTCGGGACTCCGGAGGTGCTGGAGAAACTGCGTCTTGTTGCTCCGGTTGTTGCGGTGCGCGGCAACACTGACCAGGACTACTGGGCCCGTGAACTCCCGCTGACGGAAGTGGTGGAGATAGGGGAGGTCTCTTTTTATGTGCTCCACAATGTCAATGAGCTTGATCTGGACCCTGTGGCGTCAGGTTTTAGCGCTGTTATCTCCGGCCATTCACACCAGCCTTTAATTGACAGACGTAATGGCATATTATTTCTTAATCCGGGCAGCGCCGGTGCCCGGAGGTTAAAGCTCCATCCCTCAGTTGCAGTGCTGACTGTTAAAGAGAAATCAATAAATGCCAGGATAATCGGCTTGGGAGTTTAACGTGGGCATAAAAGCACCAAAGGGATTTCTTTTTTCTACTGCTGAGGCCGCGATAAAAAAGCCCGGCAGGAAGGACCTTGCGCTTATTTATTCGGAAATGGAATCGGTCGTTGCCGGCATGTTCACCTCCAATACTGTCAAGGCTGCGCCGGTGAAGCTCGACATGAACCGGATAAGGTCGGGGAAAGGGCGGGCTATCATCGTCAACAGCGGAAATGCCAATGCATGCACTGCAGGTCAAGGCATGAAGGACGCGATGGAAATGACAGCCCTTACTGCGGAAGCGTTGGAATTGAGAGCCGGTGCTGTTTATGTATGTTCTACAGGCGTTATAGGCACTCCTATGCCTATGGAGCGGATAAGGTTGAAGATCCCGGGGCTTTCAGACTCCCTGGGCCGGTCAACTATTGAGGATGTTGCAGCCGCTATCATGACGACAGATACTTTCCCTAAGATAGTCAGCAGGAAGATAAAGGTGGACGGCTCCTTCGTTACAATTTCGGGCATATGCAAAGGCGCTGGGATGATATGCCCTGATATGGCCACAATGCTTTGCTTTATTATGACCGACGCCGGCATTGAGCGTTCCGCGCTCGACAGCGCACTGAGAAACGCTGTGGAGCAGTCTTTCAATTTAATTACGGTTGATGGCGATATGTCGACGAACGATACGGTCCTGATGATGGCAAACGGCATGGCAGACAATACCCTGATCAGGAGGTCATCTGCCGCCTTTGAGCGTTTCTCATCTGCGCTTTCACAAATTACCCGCGAATTAAGCGAGATGATAATAAAAGACGGAGAGGGCGCTTCAAAGTTTGTAAAGGTTATGGTAAAAAATGCCAGGAATAATGAGGAGGCCAAAAAAGGGGCCTTTGCAATTGCCAATTCAATCCTGGTCAAGACTGCGCTTTACGGCAATGACGCAAACTGGGGCAGGATTATTGCAGCCCTCGGATACTCTGGAATGACTATCAGAGAGGACAAGACCGATATTACGCTCAACGGCATCAGGGTAGCGCATAAAGGGAAAAGTACGGGCAAGGATAAAGAGGCTAATGAAAGGCTTAGAGGCAAGGATATTACAATAACTGCTGATCTCCATCTCGGCAAAGGCGCTGCAACGGTGCTGACATGTGATTTGACCGAAGGATACGTCAAAATTAATGCTGAATACCGGACATAATTTTGAGTACAACAACTCCGAAAGAAGAGATCAGTCAAAGGATAGAGACCCTCAAAAAACGGCTTGCAGCCGAAGGGCTTGACGGCGCCCTCTTCAATTACTCAGTCGACGTATACTATTTCACCGGCACCAGACAGAATGCTGTGGTATGGATACCGATAGACGGCGCCCCTGTCTTGCTTGTGAGAAAGAGCTTGATCCGGGGCCGGCGGGAGAGCAATGTGGAAGATGTTCGGCCTTTCCCTTCAGGAAGGGACTTGCCTGACATTATAGGGAAGCAGATAAGAAAGATCGGGCTCACCTTTGATGTGCTCCCCCTGCAGCATTTTAACTTTTTCCGTAATATTATTCGGGATTGCGAGTTTCTGGATATCTCTGCTGTTTACCGCGAAGTAAGGTCCGTCAAATCAGCCTGGGAGCTTGAGCAGATGCGTATGAGCGGCAGTTTGCTCGCGGACGCATTCAGCAAGATACCGGACTTTCTCGTGCCCGGCATGCGCGAGCTTGACCTTGCCGCAGAATTTGAATGCTGTCTTCGAAAAGCCGGCATTGGTGGATATCTTAGTATGCGCGGCTTCAACCAGGAGGTAACAGGGATTGCGGCTTCAGGCGGAAACAGCGCCGTAGCCGGCTTCATCGGCGGGCCTGTTACGGGCAAAGGGCATTGGACCGCTGCACCCTATGGAGCTTCAATGGACGTGATTGAAAAAGGGGTCCCTATCATCGTGGACTACGGGGGATTTTACAATGGGTATACTACCGATATGACTCGTATTTTCTGTTTTGGCAGCCTCGACCCCGAACTTGAACGGGCTTTTGATCTCTCTCTCGGCATTCAGGAATTCCTCAAAGATAACCTCAAACCCGGCAATATCTGCGAAAACCTTTTCCATAGTGCGGCAAAGATGGCTGCTGACGCAGGGATAGGGGAACATTTTATGGGATGTCCCGGCGAACCGGCAAAGTTCGTGGGGCACGGTGTTGGGCTCGAACTGGATGAACTGCCTGTCCTTGCACCGAAGTTCAAGGCCCTTCTTCAGGCAGGCCAGACGATTGCCGTTGAACCAAAATTCCTGTTTCCCGGCAAAGGGGCCGTAGGTATAGAGAACACCATGGCAATAACAGACAAGGGCTGTGAAAAGCTGACACTTCTGCCGGACAACATCGTATACCTGTGACCCCACGCGTTGTTGTTTATTACGTAGGACATCACAACGCGACATTCATTGAAAGCCTTGCGCGATACTGTCTGTCAACGATCATAGTTCTTGGGTCAATTCGGTTCGGAAAGAATGGAGCGCACTGTTGCCAAAGTCATCATAAGCGTCATCGGCTGAAACGGTGACTCTACGAAACCTCTAATGTTAATCGGCATTGAATATTGACCCGGTCGGCGTTCAAAATTGACCCATCTGGCAGTTAACATACCAATGTGCAATTATAATTAACTTCTTTGCAGGACAAGCCATGTGCTAATGCTGGGTTAAACTTCGACGCTGGTCAACAAGTAGTAATGAAATAACTTTCTAAAACGTTCTTTTTAAGGAGACGCATGCCTCCTCTCGAAGCAACGTCAGCGGAATAATCACCGTATTCACGCAGTCCTTCGCAACAATTCTCTTCCTGATTCCGTGAGCCTTCAAGTCTTCACGGCGCATTTTAGTTCCAGCTTGCCGGAATTAATTAAATTCTTCATGGTGGTCTCCGAACACGTGGTGGATGATTTCCCACGCGGTCTCTTCGATGGATTTGTTCGTAGCATCGACGACTTTCCATATCCGGTGCCTCTTGCGGAGGACCCTGACATACTCGCCCTCGGCAAAGATCTTCTTGAATTCGCTGTAGCTCGTCGGGAGCGAGGACTTTTCTTGGCGCACCCTCCTGATTTTCTGAAGGACCTCGGGATCGATTACCAGGCAGACGATCTTTTGCTGATCGATTTCGAAAAGCTCTTCGGGCAGGGGGATGCCCGGAATGATCGGGACATTGGCGACCTTGTAGCCCTCCTGGGCCAGAAAGATCGAGGTCGGGGTCTTGGACGTCCGCGAAAGTCCGACGAGAACGATGTCCGCGCCATCGAGGTGCTCGGTGTCCCTGCCGTCGTCGTGTCCCATCGTATACTCGATCGCGACGATGCGTTTGAAGTATCGTTCATCGACCTTTCGGAGCAGACTCGGAGTTTCGAACGGTTCCAGTAGAAGATAGGCCGCGAGGTTGTTGATCAGCGGGCCCAGAATGTCGAGATGAAAAATCTTGTTTTTCACGCAATAGTCGGTCGCATAGTCGCGCATCTCCTTTTTGACAAAGGTAAAAGCTATAAGGGCCTTGTCCGTCTTGGCCTGGTCGAGGATCTTTTTGAGCCCGGCCTTGGAATCAATGTCGTGGAAAAGCATGATCTTGGTGTGGGGGTGTTCAAACTGCACCAGGGCCGCCTTCAGAATATGCAGGCCGCTCTGGCCCGTAGCGTCGGAAATAATGACGATTTTTTTTGTAGGCATGGTCACCTCGATTGTAGTATACCCTAACCCCAACCGCGCCTCACAAGCGCGATGCCGCCCGCGGAGGATTCAAGTAGCGTTGTGAAACTCACCCAGACAAGCGACAACCACCCGGAGGGCGCATATCTCCTAACCCGATTCTCACAGTTTTTCTCCTGGGTAAAGTTTGTTTTAAGGGTGGCGTTATCCCCTACTGCCCCGATTTGACTGCTCTATCGACCAGTTTATGATACCAGGAATTTGAGGAAATAGGGTGACACTCGAAGTTTAGGTTGGTGAAGAATTAGATGAATCCCGCTGAATATTTACAAGAGAAACCATGCGTCTGTGGTACAAGCACTTTAGTGTGGGTTCCACCCTGCATTCGAAAAACTGATCGAACCCTGGCAGAGTGGACATCACGTCCTATTGCCGGAAGAGTACGGGGCGAAAGTTGTGCATTGGCTTGCCTCATCGCCCTAGCAGATACTTCCTGTCTATATATATTGAATTAATGCCTTTTCTGACATATGATTGAAGTAAGTTCGGCGTCAGGTATTTGACTCAAGCAAAGCCGGCAGAAAAGGAGAAATCGTATGAAAATGCTCATGAAGGTCCGGATGCCCCACGAGCCCTTCAACAGCTTGGTTCGGAAGGGAAGCGTGGGAAAACTTATGAAGAGTATTTTGAAGGAACTAAAGCCAGAGGCCGTCTACTTTACGGAGGAAACCGGACTACGAACGGCACTGCTCATTGTCAACATGCATGATCCTTCAGATGTCCCCTCCTTGGCGGAGCCCTGGTTTTTGAACTTCAACGCCAACTGTGAATTCAGGATCGTCATGACGCCGGCCGACCTTGAAAGCGCAGGGCTGGAGAAGCTCGGAAAGAAGTGGGGGTAGAGAGAGAATATTGAGAATGTTTCGGGGCCATGATGATCGGATATCCTATGTGCAAATATGATCGTCTGCCGTTGCGTAAAGAGGCTGACATTACATGGCTGGATTGGTATAACGGCGCCACCGGGGATAAATTAGTCAATACCGGGCATAAGGAAGGAGGTATTCAAAATGGAACTCTTTGAAACTATCAGGACCAGGAGGAGTGTCAGGAAATACCTGGACACGCCCGTTGAGGAAGAGAAGCTCCAAGCGGTGCTGGAGGCCGTGCGCCAGTCCCCGTCTTGGGCCAACACACAGTGTTGGCGTATTTTGGTGGTGAGGGACGTGGAGACCAAGGCAAAGATAAGCGAACTTTCATTCGTCGAATCGTTCTTCGCGCCCAAGGGTTATAAGGCCAACCCCTCTAAAAAGGCCTTGGCGGAAGCGCCGTTGGTCATCGTGCTTTGCGCCGATCCTGACAATTCCGGCAAGCTTTGGGGCCAGAATTATTATCTCGTGGACACGGGCATTGCCTCCCAGAACCTGATGCTTGCCGCACGAGGTCTGGGCCTGGGCACCGTATTCGTGGGTGTTTATGACGAGGACAAGATCAAGACCCTCTTGAGCATCCCCACTTCCGTTCGCATCGTCGGCCTTTTCCCCCTTGGTTATCCGAACGAAGAAAAAAAGGACGGTCCTGCAAGGAAGCCGTTGACTGAAATATGCTTTAACGATAAATGGGGCCAGCAATGATTCGGGACGTATTAATCAGTTATGAATAGCACTCCTTTTTTCTTTTTTTCGTTGGGGCATTCCGGCAAACTGCGTACCACTGTATATAGGCTCTTCATTGCATCATTACGGTAAATAATGTTTGGAGAAACCTATCCAATTATTCATTTGCTTAGCAGGTAATTCAGAGTATCTCTCAGTTCCTGAAGCTTGTAGGGCTTTGTCAGACTAGCCCTAAAGCCGTAATTATCATAATCGGATACGACTGAGTCATCAGAGAATCCACTCGATACAATAGCCCTGATCTTGGAATTTACTGCAAGAAGCCTCTCAATAGTCTCTCTTCCCCCCATTCCTCCACGGATTGTCAGATCCAGAATGACAATATCAAAAGGATTGCCGTTCTTTATAGCGGCTTCGTATTGCTCGATGGCTTCTTCTCCGTGTTCCGCTAACTCTACCTCATGCCCAAGGGCCTTTATCATTTCTCCTGCGATATCCCTTATCATTTCTTCATCATCCATAAGCAGTATCCTGCCTCTGCGAACAAAGGGAGAAGGTTCAGGAGTTTGAAGGTCAACTTTTACTGCTTCAACCGCAGGCAGATAAACATAAAAGGTAGTGCCCGTGCCCATTTTTGATGAGACATGAATTACACCACCATGGTTTTTGATGATAGAATAGGAGGTTGCAAGTCCAAGGCCGCTTCCCTTAGCCTTAGTCGTAAAATAAGGATCGAATATTTTTGACAGGGACTTTTCAGAGATACCGATTCCATTGTCCTGAACTGAGATCTCCACATACTTCCCTTCTTCCGACAGTTGAGGAATTCCCTTTTTCGGCGTTTGCACATTCTTTGCAGAGGTTACTATTATGCCTCCCATGGGCATCGACTGGTCGGCATTGATCACTATGTTCTGGATCACCTGCCCAATCTGTCCTTCATCTGCCTCCACCTGCCATAGGGCTGCATCAAGCTTGATTCGGTATTCAGAGCTGGTACCGCTCAACGCAAATCTCACCGAGTTCTCAATCACTGATTGGAGAGAAATCTTCTGCTTGACCGGTTTCCCACCCTTTGAAAAGGTCAGAAGCTGTGTGGTCAGATTTACAGACATATTCAGCGCATTTTCAGCCTGTTCGAGCATGGTATGGGATCGTTCCTTGTCGTCATAAGCGATCTTTGCCATAGATATATACCCGAATACTCCCTGCAGCAGGTTGTTAAAATCGTGCGCAATTCCTCCAGCAAGCATCCCGATTGCCTCAAGCTTCTGGGTCTTCATGCGTTCATCTTCAAGGAGATGCTTCTCAGTTATATTATTAACCGTTTCGATTACAGAGATTACACCACCCGAGCTATCTTTTAGCGGAAAGGCCTTTGTCTCGACATACAGAATATCGCCTTTTGCATCTGGATGTTTGTGGGTAGTGTTATAGGGTTCTCCTGTTTCAAAGGCATGGCGAACAGCGCAGTCTTCTCCTTCTTCAAAGCATGGCCGAAGCGATTTGTGAGATATCTCGTGGCAATGCTTGCCGATAACCTCGTCGCTTGTCAGGCCGACCTGGCTGCAGTAAGCTTTGTTTGCCAACAGTATGCAGAAATCCTTGTCTACAGCGATAAACCCCTCATCAACAGTGTCAAGAATGTTCCTTATGAGTTTTTCGCTCTGCATTATTTTTATTTCAGCCCGCTTGCGCTCGGTAATGTCATGCCAGATCGCATGCATAACTGGCTTGCCCGCTAAAACTATCGCTCGCGAAATGACGTTGACATCTCTGACTTCTCCATCTTTAGTCCTGTGCTTAACGACAAACTCGGCTTTCCCCTCCTCTCGGATTTTTCCGATTCTGGCCCGTATTTCTTCCGAACTCTCAACAGGATCAATATCAGATACTCTGAATTTTGAAAATTCTTCGCGCGAATATCCAAGCTGCTGGTGGGCCGTCTCGTTGAATTCGATAACCTTACCCTCAGTGTCTACAATCACGATGCCGTCAGGCGACTGTTCGAAAAGGGTGTGGTAACGCTTTTCACTGTCGCGCAGCGCCTCATCCATCAGCTTGCGCTCGGTGATATCTGTCTGGAGCGAAACGTAGACTTTGCCGTGCTCCGGATGATTCAACATCGATACACAGGCATAGCCCCAGAAGGTAGTCCGGTCCTTCCTGATATTGAACACCTCGCCACGCCATACGCCGGTTTCTTTCAATGCCTTCTCTATATCGTTTGCAGTCTGCACAGGGTCTCGCTGTGTCGGGGCATTGATTATGGAAACGTGTTGACCTTCCATCTCGCCTGGATCATACCCGAACATGGTCTCCATCTTCGGATTGGCGTAAACAATCCTCAGATCCTTTGCGCTTACGAGATAAATGCCCTCGGAGATGTTTTTGGCTATCTCGCCCTGCAGGTGCATCAAGCCGTCTGCTTTTTTGTGTTCGGTGATATCACGACAAATGCTCAATATCGCCCGCTTTCCATCATACTCGATAGAGCGACTGCTGTTCTCAGTGGGTATCCGGGTTCCATCTTTACTTAGATGACAGGTCTCGAAAATAATGTGCTTATTGGCCATTATTTGAAGTATACGCTCAGGCACCAATTTAGCATACTCGGGACTGTCGAAGTCCATTGGAGTCATCCGCAGCAGCTCTTCACGGGTAAAGCCCAACCGGTCGCAGGCAATCTTGTTCACGTCCAGTATTTTACCGTTCAGATCGTGAATAATAATGGTATCACCTGCGTTATCAAATACAGTTCGATATTTTAATTCACTTGCAGGCTGTGCTGCGTCAACCGAAGTCTCAACCGGCATGTCCGACTTAGCTAATTTAGGAGAAGGGATTTTTGGCGATTTTGTAGGTTCTTTTGTCTTATTATCCATTCTGCGTTCTCGTTTGTTGAAAAAAAGAAATCCATTTTATCTTAAGCGACGACCTCCTTCTTGTCAAGATATCAAATAAATATATCGTAAGACATCATTATTATAACACCTCTGCTCGAATGTCAGCACTGGGCATTTGTCGGATGGCGCATAGGCGATGAGTTTACGCAGCTATTCCCTTAAGGGCCTGGTTGTATTTTTAGCAAGCATGTTAAACAACACCTGTTGCAGGGTCGGTGTTCGGGTTAGGCTCCCTCCTTGCGGAAAGAGCTTGCCCCCAGATACGTTCAAAAGTAAATCATCCGACCAACATCGCAAATCGTTCTTTGACTACTAAACCTTTTTTGGTGACATGCCCGGCAGCCAAATACGATGTGGAATGCAAAATGGCAAAGTGGCCTTTATTATTTATCACGATGACGCCTGCCCTGCCTTGTATATTGAGAAGCCGTTTCAGGGATTGGCGCGCCGCCCCGAGAGGAGTCAGCTCTTTTAGGTTCATGCATATTTCCTTTGCGAGGGAAAGCCGTAGTATGCACTCGCCTTTGCCTGTGCATGCTACAGCCCCAAATGGGTTTTCCGCGTAAATACCTGCTCCGATAATGGGAGTATCACCTACCCTCCCTGGAAGCATTGCGTGTACCCCGCCAGTTGACGAACCGGCTGCGAATACGCCGGACTTGTCTAATGCGACGGCGCCGACCGTGGAAAAATATTCTTCATAAATCCGGCGTACCTTTTCTTCTTTCTTATATGCTTTCTGGAGTCTCTTTAATGAGGTCTTATCCGGTTCGGAGAGGCGAGCAAGTTGATGCGCATCTGCGATCTTTTTTGCCCCCTCGTTGGTCAATATCACATTGGGCAAATCCATTATAATCCTCGCCAGCTCAATCGGGTTTTTTACCCCTTCAATACCTATGGCGGCCCCCACCTTTAAAGTGACACCCTCCATGAGGGATGCGTCCAGTCTTCTTACGCCGTCAAGCTGCAGATTTCCTCCTGAGCCTGCGTTAAAAACTCCGGAATCTTCAAGGATTGTTATCGACTTTACCACGGCGTCAAGGGCAGGTCCCCCTTCACTCAACACTTTGTATCCCGCTGAAAGAGATTCAGAAATCTTCTTCAATGCTTTTATCGTTGGTTTCTTACTTCCCGCCCCTCCGTGGACAACCAATATCATCTTTCTCCACCTCCTTTCAATATTCTACATCATCTATACTTTAGGATGGGCGCTCTGTCAGAATAAAAAGGCGGCCAGGAGAAAAGAGGGATTCCTTGTTATAGACCCCGAAGCTGAAAATTGAGCTTGACACGCGCGATTGATATCAACCACAGATTCTAATGAATAAGCAAGAGCTCCCTGTGCTCTTGGCACAGGGCTGAATTGCTTACCGATGTACGTTAAGAAGCGTTATACTGGAGAATGGTTGATGTTGAAGGAGAAATCTGGCATTGGTATCACAATATATCGGAGTGTTACTATCATATTCAGTTGACCGTGAAATATAGGAAGGCAGTTGTGAATGAGAAGGTAAAAGAGGTTATTGTGGAAACACTGAAAGGATTTAAAGAAAGATATGCAATAGAACCGAGCACAGTAGGCTTCGATCAGAATCACATTCACATACTGTGCAGATTTTTGCCGAAATATTCAGGCGGTCAGGTAGTAAGGACAATAAAGAGTATCACAGGGCAGCAGATATTTGAAAAGGTACCGGAGATAAAGCAGCAGTTGTGGGGCGGGGAGTTTTGGACCGATGGGTATTACATAGCAACGATAAGTGGTAAAGGGAACAAGGCGGTTATAGAGCAGTATATCCGCAATCAAGGAAGAGGAAAAGATGTTAAGCAGTTGATGTTGTTTGACCTTTGACGCCCTGTGCTCTTGGCACAGGGTTCTTCACAACTAGAGAGGAACCTTGAACTCAATAGTAATAAAGCTAATTTATTAGTGGCATTGGCGCGATGCGCCTCGGAATGTTCGCTGCTATAGTTTTTTAATACTGCGGATATTTGTGATATTTGTAATCTTTGGTAAAAGTGATGAGGACCTCATCACTTTCTACAGCTTTGCCGACAGTTGCGGTTACTTTTTCTACGACCCCGTCGCAGGGGGATGAAACACCACATTCCATCTTCATGGATTCGATGACCACCAGGTCCTGGCCGCGGTAGACACGATCGCCTTTCTTGACCAGGATACTGACTACCATACCGGGAAGGGGTGAGAGAAGCACATTTTCGTCGGCATCTTTTTTCTCCTGTGGCATGTACTTGGCCAGTTCCCACTCCCTGGGAGAGTATATTTCAAAAATATGAGAGTTGCCGCAGTAAGCGGCCCATATGAAATTCTGCTGATACTGAAGCCTGAAGTATTGATCCAGGCCGTTTATCGACAATTTCAATCTTCGCCTGTAGAATTCAAAAAATGGCGCAACGACAGTATATTCAGTGCCGTTTACCTTGCAACTCCAGTCTGAGAATGTGAGCTGTCCATGTAATTCAACCTCAAAGATATCTTTATTGCCTTTGACGATATAACGGCGCCACTGATCCGGCTTGTGAGACAGCCCAACTTTTGAAGCCATGGGTTTTAACGATTTGCGTACCAGATTCATGCGGTTATGATAAACGATGGTCGAGGCAATGACCATGGCTTCAAGCTGCTCCACCGGCGGTTCTATTTTGGCCTTTCCGTCCTCAAAGTGTTCATCAATAAATCCGGTCGAAAGCTCGCCTTTTATAAAGGCAGGGTGGTTGAGAATGGAGTTTGCAAAATTCAAATTGGTAGTCACACCCTCTACGTGGTATCGATTCAGGGCATTGATCAGGGTGGTTCGGGCGATTTCCCGTGTCTCACCCCAGCTGATCACCTTGGAGAGAAGCGAATCATAATATACGCTTATGAAACTGCCGGCCTCAACACCGCTGTCAAGCCTGATATTGCTGCCCCTGAGATTTGAGTAGCGGGTAAGCAGTCCGGTAGACGGCAGAAAATTGCGGGCAGAATCCTCAGCGCAGATCCTGGCCTCTATGGACCAGCCCTTGATCGAGACATCCTCTTGCGAAATCGGCAGGCGTTCGCCTGCCGCAACCCTGAGCTGCAGTTCTACGAGGTCAAGGGAAGTAACCATCTCGGTGACCGGATGCTCCACCTGAAGGCGGGTATTCATTTCCATGAAGAAAAAGTTTCTATGACTATCCATGATGAATTCAACGGTCCCTGCATTGGAATAACCTGCCTCCCGGGCCAGGGCACAGGCCATTTCGCCCATACGGGATCTGAGTTCCGCATCAACCGCCAGGGAGGGAGACTCTTCGATCACCTTCTGATAGCGCCGCTGGATTGAGCATTCCCGCTCTCCAAGAGAGACGACGTTTCCATGCTGGTCAGCAATGATCTGGATCTCAATATGGCGGGGATTGCTGACAAACTTTTCCAGAAAGATCCTGTTGTCACCGAATGCCTTGCGGGTCTCTTCCTGTGCCGACTGAAGGGCGGATTCAAGTTCATGAGGAGAGGCAACCATGCGCATACCCCGGCCGCCACCTCCGGCAGCAGGCTTTAGCAGAATGGGATAGCCGATTATTGCGGCAAGCGCCCTGATTTCTTCAAGGTCAACAATAGGCAGGTTGTGACCAGTCACCACAGGCACACCTGCTTTCATCGCGATATTCTTTGCCGAAATCTTATCTCCAAGGGCAGCGATCACCCGCGATGAGGGCCCGATAAATGTCAACCCCGCCTTGACCACGGCTGCAGCAAATTTTGAATTCTCCGAAAGAAACCCATAACCCGGATGAATGGCCTGGCAACCTTGCTCCACCGCAGCCTTGATAATTTTCTCATACGCGAGATATGAGGAAGGAGAGGGCGACGGCCCGATATGAACAGCCTCGTCGGCCTCACGGACATGGAGCGAACGCACATCAATATCCGAGTAGACTGCAACAGTCTTGATATTCAGCTTCCTGCAGGTCCGGCTAATACGGACCGCAATCTCACCCCGGTTGGCTATAAGGATTTTTTCAAACATAGTGCGTCCTAAAATGTAATCCCAACTCTCTTCAGAAAGTATCGCAACGCTTCACTCACAAGGGAATATTCCCGTGTCTTCTCTCCGGACGAATTGTTCGCTTATTTTCCAGAAACTGGAGGCTTCGGATCAGCCGGTGCCTTGTATCACGCGGATTGATGACATCGTTGATGAACCCTCTTTTGGCAGCCATGAACGGATTGGCATACGTCTGCCTGTATTCCTCAGTTTTCCGGACGAGCATCTCCTCCGGGTTGGCTGCCTCTTCAATCTCCTTGCGGTAAATAATCTGTGCTGCGCCTTTGGGGCCGAGCACGGCGATTTCCGCGGCAGGCCAAGCCAGGTTCATATCGCAGCCGATGTGCTTGGAATTCATGACCACGTATGCTCCGCCGTATGCTTTCCGGATGATGACCGTTATCCGCGGCACCGTCGCTTCTGCAAAAGCATATAGCAGTTTCGCCCCGTGCCGGATGATTCCGCCATGCTCCTGCTCCGGCCCGGGCATGAACCCAGGGACGTCCTCCAGGCATACGAGCGGGATATTGAAGGCATCACAGAAACGGACAAATCGGGCGGCTTTTTCCGAAGACTGGACATCAAGGACGCCGGCAAGCACCGCAGGCTGGTTGGCAATAAGACCGATGGTCTGTCCGCCGAGACGACCGAAGCCCACAATAATATTCCTGGCAAAATTGCAGTGGACCTCCAGAAATTCCGCTCCGTCCAGAATACTGGAGATGAGAATCTTCATGTCATATGTCTGGTTTGGGTTGGCGGGAACCAGATAATCCAGGGCCGGGTCCGTTCGTTCAGCCGGGTCACTCAGATCAAGAATCGGCGCCTGCTGTCGGTTGTTTGAGGGCAGATAACTGATCAACCTCCTCACCTCCCGCAGGCAAAGAATATCATTGGGAAAAGCGAAATGGGACACACCGCTTTTTTTGCTGTGCACCATTGCCCCGCCCAGTTCTTCTGAGGTGATATCCTGGTGCGTAACGGTCTTGACCACATTGGGTCCCGTCACAAACATGTATGAGGTATTTTCAACCATGAAGGTAAAATCCGTTATGGCCGGGCTGTAGACAGCCCCGCCGGCGCAGGGGCCCATGATACATGAAATTTGTGGCACTACCCCGCTTGCCTGGACATTGCGGTAGAAAATATCTCCATACGCTGCCAGCGATTCAACCCCCTCCTGGATACGCGCTCCGCCGGAATCGTTCAGGCCGATGATGGGCGCGCCGACCCGCACGGCATGGTCCATTACCTTGCAGATTTTCTGGGCATGGGCCTCACCGAGCGCCCCGCCCATGATGGTGAAATCCTGGCTGAATATGAAGACCTCTCTGCCGTCAATGGCGCCGTGCCCGGTAATCACCCCGTCTCCCGGAAACTCTCCGGTCCCGGTATTCAGGCTGACTCTGCCGGTCATCAGCAGATCAAATTCTTCAAATGAACCTTCATCAAGGAGCAACTCTATGCGCTCCCGCGCGGTTAGTTTCCCCCTGCGGTGCTGGGACTCGATTCTCTCGGCTCCTCCACCGAGAAAGGCTTCCTCTTTCATGGATTCAAGTTTCGTCAGATTGTCCTGTTCCGGCCGCTGCACGATCGCACCCCCTCGGAAATGTCCTGTTTATCCACCAGATCCATAAATAAATTAAAAGTGGAGATAAAAATTATTGTAGAATGGCTTCTGTACTGGATAAAATAGAGTTGCGACACATCCAAAATACCCAATAAGGAGGCCACTACAAGTGAAGTTTAGCAAAAAAGAAACTTTTAGTCGAGCGACAAGACTCCGGAGATATGATTTGAAGATCAGAGGTTAACTTCAGAGACAGGCCTTGTAATTTCACAAAGCGCAACTCTTGAAGGCCTTGATCAGTACAATGGATTCCCTTATCAGAGTCTTCAATATTTGAACTGCTTGTGCATGCAATATACTGCATATTGTCACATTTTTTGCATGCAAATAGGTGCATGCAAAAATACTTTACTCAGGAGTTGATGTATAATCAGCATATAGAAGCTATGTGACTTATCAATACAATCGGACGATTTTATGGTAAAACTTGATAGGTATTTCTGTTCATATTCAATTGGCCCTTTTTTTGCATCGATTACACCCGACAGAAGGCCGAACGTCTTCTTATGAGGCAAACAGGTCAACGGAAATTTTAGATTAAAAGGCGGGTTAATGAAGATACATGAATATCAGGCCAAAGAATTATTTCGGAATCATCATGTTCCTGTGCCTGAGGGGTATGTTGCCACAAGCCCTGATGATGCCTGTGCTATGGCTGGAAGGCTTGGCGGTTTTCCCGTTGTAGTCAAGGCACAAATTCATGCGGGTGGCCGCGGCAAGGGAGGCGGTGTTAAACTTGCCCGGAATCTTCAGGAGGTGCAAAGCGCGGCAGCGGCCATATTGGCCAGGCCACTGGTGACTCCCCAGACGGGACCGCAGGGAAAGAAGGTCCGAAAAGTCCTGGTGGAGCAAGGGCTTGATATTGCTCAGGAGCTTTATTTTTCGATCATCCCGGACCGGTCCACGGCAAAGATCATGATCATTGCAAGCCGGGCAGGTGGAATGGATATCGAAGAGGTTGCTGCGAAGTCCCCTGAAAAGATAATCAAGGTGTTGATTAATCCTCTTACCGGAATCGAGCCCTGTCATTGTAAAGAAATCGGAGCCGGTCTCAATCTGCCCGATTCACTTGCCGAAAAGTTTTCCACGCTGGTTGAAAACCTGTACAGACTTTTTATCGAAGCCGACTGTTCACTGCTCGAGATCAATCCGCTGGTGATTACTGCCCAGGAGACGTTTGTTGCTTTGGATGCAAAAGTGGAGATCGATGATAACGCCCTGTTCCGGCAAAAGGATATTCTGAAGTTCAGGGACATTGATGAAGAGGACCCCCTTGAAGTGGAGGCCTCGAAATACAACCTTAATTACATCAACCTAAATGGCAATGTCGGCAATATGGTTAACGGCGCGGGACTCGCCATGGCAACCATGGACATCATAAAGAGCGCCGGCGCGGAGCCTGCTAATTTCCTTGACGTGGGCGGCGGGGCCAATGCGGGAATGGTTGAAAACGGTTTCCGCATCATTTTAAGCGATAGCAATGTCAAGGCGGTTCTGATCAATATTTTCGGAGGGATTCTCCGGTGCGATGTCCTGGCCGAAGGGGTTGTCCAGGCAGCCAGGAAAACAGGAATAAAGGTGCCGGTTGTGATCCGGCTGCAGGGGACCAATGTGGAAAAAGGCAGGGAAATTCTTGCGGTCTCAGGTCTGAATCTTATTACAGCAGAGGACCTGAACGATGCAGCCGGAAAAATTGCAGAGATCGCCAGGAAATGAATGATAATTTTTTTAGGAAAGAAGGATAGAACATAATGGCAATATTTGTAGACAAGGAAACAAGACTGCTTGTCCAGGGGATTACCGGCAGAGAAGGCCAGTTCCATACCCGGCAGTGTATTGAATATGGTACGCGGGTCGTGGCCGGCGTGACCCCCGGGAAAGGCGGACAGAACATGGACGATGTGCCGGTGTTTAATTCTGTCAGGGAGGCTGTGCGTGAAACCGGTGCGAACTGCAGCATGATTTTTGTGCCTCCTGCCTTTGCCGCAAAGGCCGTCATGGAGGCGATCGACGGTGATGTCGATATTATTGTCGCCATCACCGAAGGCATTCCGGTGCTCGACATGATGCGGATCAAGAATTATCTGAATGGGAAACAAGTCAGACTTATCGGGCCGAACTGTCCCGGGATCATAACGCCGGGTCAGTGCAAGATCGGTATCATGCCCGCCTTCATCCACAAGCCCGGCGGGCCCATCGGCGTTGTGTCGCGCTCCGGTACCTTGACCTATGAGGTTGTGTATCAATTGACTACGAAAGGAATAGGCCAGACAACCTGCCTCGGCATCGGAGGTGACCCGGTAAATGGAACAAACTTTATCGATTGCCTCAAGGCCTTTGAAGAAGATCCGGAGACAAAGGGGATCGTACTTGTGGGTGAAATCGGCGGCACTGCAGAGGAAGAGGCTGCTGCCTATATCGCCGAAAAAGTCAGTAAGCCCGTAGTCGGATTTGTTGCGGGATTAAGCGCTCCACCGGGGAGACGCATGGGACACGCGGGGGCGATAGTGAGCGGCAAGAGCGGTACTGCCCAGTCAAAGATTGCGGTCATGAAGGAAGCGGGAATTCATGTATGTGATAATCTCGGCAGGTTCGGCGATTTCTGTGCCGGCGTTTTTTGATGTCAAGAAAGTGAAATTTGCTTTTTAAGCATGGAAGTAATAAGATTGCACCAGACTCTGACTTAGTACTCCTTTTCATAAATACGGTGACGCACCGAGAGCGTTGATGCGCCGCGCCGGCAAGGCGCACGACTGAGGCGTACCGTTCCGTACGGCGAAGGAGTGCAACGAAGATGGAGCGGCGGTCGAATGCAACCGCATTTATGAAATGGAGTACTAAGGGAGACAAAAAATGGAAATACTCAAAATTGACCATCTGGGAATAGCTGTCAACAGTATTGATGACGGAAAAATTTTTTGGTCCGACGTTCTCGGACTGAAGTTTCGAAGGCTCTGAAACGGTAGAAACCCAAAAAGTGACCACAGCGTTTTTTCCGGTCGGTGACAGTGAAGTGGAACTTCTTGAGTCAACCTCACCCGATGGGCCGGTGGCAAAATTCATTGAAAAGAAAGGCACGGGGTTTCAGCATGTAGCTTTTCGAGTAGCAAATATCGAAGAGGCCTTAAAAGAACTTAAGGAAAAAGGTATTCAACTCATCGACCAGCAACCGCGAATTGGTGCGGGTGGCGCCAAGATTGCCTTCCTGCACCCCAAGGCCACCGGAGGTGTCCTGGTTGAACTCTGTGAGCGTTGACACAACCTCTGCACTCATCCGCTTCACGGGAATGAAATACCTTTAAACAAGGAGTAACAAATGGCGCAACATCCACAACTACCAAAATGGACAGAAATTGCTGAAAAGCAGATGAAGGGCAAATCCGTAGAAACACTTTCCTGGATGACCCCTGAAGGTATTAAAGTCAAACCTCTTTATACCGCCGAAGATCTGGAGGGCATGGAATCAGCTAATACCCTCCCCGGGATGGCTCCTTATGTCCGGGGCCCCATGGCCACCATGTATACCGGGCGACCATGGACAATTCGTCAGTATGCCGGTTTCTCAACCGCCAAAGAATCGAATGCCTTTTTCCATAAGGCCCTGGCCGCCGGGCAAAAAGGTCTGTCGGTGGCCTTCGATTTGGCTACCCATAGGGGTTATGATTCCGACCATCCGCGGGTCACCAGCGATGTCGGCAAGGCAGGTGTTGCCATAGATTCCGTTGAAGATATGAAAATTCTATTCAAAGGCATTCCTCTTGACCAGATGTCGGTATCGATGACCATGAATGGCGCGGTTATTCCGATACTCGCGGGGTACATTGTCGCCGCCGAAGAACAGGGTGTTGCCCACGACAAACTGGAAGGCACTATACAGAACGACATCCTCAAAGAGTATCTTACCCGAAACACCTACATCTACCCTCCGACCCCATCGATGCATATTGTCTCCGATATCATCGCCTATTGTTCCAAGGAGATGCCTAAATACAATACTATCAGCATCAGCGGCTACCATATGATGGAGGCAGGCGCCGATAGCGTTCTGCAGACAGCCTTTACCTTAGCCGATGGTGTCGAATATGTGAAGGCGGCATTGAAGAGCGGTATGGATGTTGACACCTTTGCCCCAAGGCTTTCTTTCTTTTTCGGCATCGGCATGAATTTCTTCATGGATATTGCCATGCTGCGAGCAGCCAGATTCCTCTGGTATCGGTTAATGAGCCAGTTTAACCCAAAAAATCCCAAATCCTCCATGCTCCGTACTCACTGCCAGACGTCGGGGTGGAGTCTCACCCAGCAGGATCCGTACAACAACGTTATTCGCACCACTCTCGAAGCCATGACCGCTGCACTTGGCGGCACCCAGTCCCTGCATACCAATTCCTTTGATGAAGCTATCGGTCTGCCGACTGATTTCTCGGCCCGCATTGCCCGCAACACCCAGATCATCATCCAGGAAGAATCGCAGATCTGTCATGTCATTGATCCCTTGGGCGGCTCATACTATCTCGAATCACTGACCAACAGCATCATCAATGGATCTCAAAAAATAATCGATGAAATCAAAGAACTGGGTGGAATGGCCAAGGCCATCGAAAGCGGTATGCCAAAAATGCGTATCGAGGAATCGGCGACAAGAAAACAGGCCCGAATCGATCAGGGTCTTGATGTGATAGTCGGTGTCAACAAATACAAGCTTGCCGACGAGAAAATTGATTTCGACGTCCGGGAAGTACCGGCTACCGTTCGTGATGAACAGATTGCCCGCATCAAAGAAATCAAGGCAGGCCGCGACAAGGTGGCTGTCGAAAGAGCCCTGTCAGATCTGACCAACGCCGCGAAAAACTGCGGCAACTTGTTGGAGGCGGCACTACCAGCGGTCCGGGCAAGAGCCACTGTGGGTGAAATTTCTACTGCCATGGAATCGGTTTTTGGCCGCTTCGTCGCCACGACCCATTGTATCTCCGGCGCCTACTCGTCGGAATTCACAGGTGACAACAATGCTATCACCGCGATAAAACAACGAACTAACGTGTTCCTTGAAAAACAGGGCCGACGCCCACGCCTCCTGGTTACCAAGATGGGTCAGGACGGTCATGATCGCGGCTTCAAGGTTGTTGCCTGCGCCTATGCCGACCTCGGCTTCGATGTTGACATCAGCCCGATGTTCCAGAGCCCTGAGGAGGCGGCGAAAATGGCTATTGAAAACGACGTCCATGTCGTTGGCCCCTCAAGTCTTGCGGCCGGGCACAAGTCGCTCATTCCTGCCCTGATTGAAGAACTGAAAAAAATCGGTGGCGGCGAAATTCTCGTTGTTGCAGGGGGTGTTATCCCTCCCGGGGATTATGATTTCCTCTATAAAGCCGGAGTAAAGGCTATTTTTGGGCCAGGTACACCGATCACAGAATCTGCCGATAAAACTCTTGCCTTGCTGGAAGAAAAATATCTTCAATGAAATCTGTGCTTTCCATGGCGGACTTGGCGGCCTTTCTTGCCGCAAAGTCTGCCGTGGGTTTTCACTCGCGGGCCATGTTCAATGTTAAATGACCCTCAGCACTATGTGACAGGAGTTCTTAATCGTGATCGTCTGACACTCGCCAGAACCATCACACTTATCGAAAGCACTCTTCCGATCCATCAAGAACTTGCCAAAACCATCGTTGACAGACTCCTTCCTTATACCGGCCGCGGCATTCGCGTCGGCATAACCGGCGTTCCCGGTGCGGGAAAGAGTACGTATATCGAAAGGTTTGGGACGATGCTCACGGATCTTGGACACCGGGTTGCCGTCCTTGCCATCGACCCAAGCAGCAGCCGCAGCGGCGGCAGTATTCTGGGTGACAAAACTCGCATGGAACGACTGGCGGTTGATCCAAACGCCTTTATTCGCCCGTCCCCATCAAGTGGAACTCTCGGCGGTGTCGGCAGAAAAACACGGGAAACCATGCTCGTCTGCGAAGCCGCAGGCTATGATGTTGTGATAATCGAAACGGTTGGCGTCGGTCAATCAGAGACCACCGTCGCCTCCATTGTAGATTTTTTTCTGGTGCTGATGATTGCCGGAGCTGGAGACGAACTTCAAAGAATAAAAAAGGGCGTGCTTGAATTGGCTGACGCCATTGTCATCAATAAAGCCGACGGCGACAATCTGTTGCGGGCTGAGATAGCCCAGAGGGAGTATCAGACGGCTTTGCACATGCTCGTGGCCAACAGCCCGAATTGGAGTCCCCCGGTTCTTACCTGCAGCGCCCTGGAAGGCAAAGGAATTGATAAAATATGGGAGACTATCCTTGACCATCGCGACAAATTGACTGTCAGCGGCGAAATGGCGGAAAAAAGAAAAACCCAAGCCCTCGACTGGATGGCTTTTCTTATTGACGAAGGATTACGACACTGGTTCTACACCAGCCCCCATGTCCGCGAGGCCTTACCAACGTTAAGAAGAACCGTGGAAGAAAAAAAGACTTCGCCGACTGCCGCCGCCGATAGCCTTCTTGCCTTTTTGTATATCCAAAACGGCAAATAAGGGAAGGGCTATTTGTACCAGCCGGCGTATTTAATATAGTTGTTCGCTATTCTTTCAATTTCACCAGAAATCAGTTCTTGACTGATATCTTTTAACTTTCTCGCCGGCACACCGGCATAAATCGTTCCCGCCTCTACCCGTGTACCTTCGGTAACTACGGCGCCGGCAGCTATGATCGAATTGCTTTCAACCACGCAATCATCCATAACAATCGCCCCCATTCCCACAAGAACATTATCGTGAATAGTGCAGCCATGAACAATGGCATTGTGTCCAACGGAGACGTTATTACCGATAGTGGTCGGCGATTTCTGATAGGTACCATGCACCATAGCTCCATCCTGAATGTTCACTTTGTTACCCATCCGAACAAAGTGAACATCGCCCCGAATCACTGCATTGTACCAGACACTGCACTGATCTCCCATCACCACATCGCCAACAATGACGGCATTCTCGGCCAGGAAACAATCCTTACCGAACTTCGGGGTATTTCCATTCAACTCTTTTATTATCATAGGACCTCACCCAGGTTCAAAAACACAACCAGGGATAAAAGCAGGCTTAGGTTAAGGTAAAGGTTAAGATAAAGATAGGAATAAAAATTAGTTGCCATTATACTATTCTTTTCTTAACCTCAACCTCAACCTCAACCTTAACCTTGACTTAACCTTGACTTAACCTTGACCTTAATTTTTTCCTGGTTTTAAAGTCGGGGCACATGACTATTAACCCGGCAATTTAATATGTAAACTATGCTGCATACTTGATTCTCGGATGTTCAAAGTATTTTCTGACTCGCCCGGGCAGTTTTTGAAGTTTTCTCATGTGCGAGACCATTTTTCTTTTTAATTGTTTGTCATTGCGTGCTGGTAGTCCTGAATGCACCGCGTATTTGATGTCACAGTTCAGATATTCGTCCGGGTTCAGTTCCGGTGAGTACGAGGGCAAGTAGAAAACCTCGATCTCTTCTGTGTGCTCCTGAAGCCAGTTTTTGACGATTTTGCTGTGATGAGTCTTCAGGTTATCCACTATCAAGAACACTTTTCGCCCTGTATCCTGTATCAGTCTCTTCATGAACTTGATCATCAGATCCGCATTCATGGCCTCTTTATATATCATAAACCGCACTTTGCCCTGATTCGTAATTGCCGAAACCATACTCATGCTCGTCCGATTGACGTTGAGCTGGACAGTAGGCGTTTTCCCTTTTGGTGCATACCCCTTGGCCCTATTTTCGTCATTTCGCAGACCGGTTTCATCACACCAGCTGATTTCAGCACCGTCCTCCTTTGCGCGCTTGGCTATCTTGGGATACTCACCTTGAAGCCACTTCTGAACTTGCTCAGGCCTCTGCTCGTATGCCTTACGAATCGGCTTCTGCGGCGTAAAACCCCACCGCATCAGATATTCCCCTACCGTTCGGATTGGCATTTTTATGCCGTGCTGTCGCTTGATCAACTCCTGCACCGCCTGTCGGGTCCACAGGGCAAACGGCATCTTCATCTGATCAGGCGTCCTATCCTGTATCGTCTTCTGTACCGCAGCCTCTTCCTCTTCGCCAAGCGTCCTCTGCTGCCCTGTCCTGCGACCTCGCTGTCCCTTTGATATCCCCTGAATACCCTCGCGCTCATATCGCTTGTACACTCGACAGGCATAGGCTAAGGCGACTCCTACTACGTCGGCTATTTCGGCGTAAGGCATGCCACGCTGACGTAGCTTCACCACTTGCCGCCGAATCTGATACTGTGCATCCTGACTTAATGTGCGTGCATCGATCTTTTCCATGCACATAGTTTAACATATTATTGATCTGTTTAGTTGCCGAGTTAATAGTTAAAGCCCCTTACAAATTTATCCGAATACACAGAGAACTGCGCCTCTTGCAACCGTGTCGCCAATGGAAAACTTGATACCTTGAACCTTCCCGTCACAGGGGGCGGTAAGGTTGTTTTCCATCTTCATGGCTTCAAGGACAACAATGGTATCGCCTTTCTTTACGGCGTCTCCGGCTTTTACCAAATACTTGATGATCATCCCGGGCATCGGCGCAAGAAGGACTGTTCCGTCTCCCTGGTGTGCAGGTTCCGGGGCAGGTGCGGGCGCCGGGGCCTTCATAGGAGCAGCGGCGACCGGAGCCGGTGCAGCAGCGGCGACTGGTTGGGGAACCGACACAAGATGTGTGTTGCCCACAGGATCAACCTCAACAGCAAAAAATTCCTCATCGACAAAAACGTTGAAGGTTCTGACTGCCTGTGACTTCGGCGGTTTTTCAACCTGTTTCGCCTCAACGAGTTTACCAGCCAAGGCCTTTTTCACAAGTTCATCTCTTTTCTTAACATCCTCAAGGGTGATCGGTTTCACACTGGCTGGAACCTCTGCTTTGCCATGCTTCCACTCAAGAAATTTCTTACCGGTGACTGGAAACAGGGCATAAGTGATGATGTCATCCATATCTGCTGCCAAATCACCAATCTCGGCTTTCGCCTTGGCCAGTTCCGGCTCGAGAACTTCTGCCGGACGACAGGTGATCGGCTTTTCTCCACGGGGGTAGCCTTTCAGGGCCTTTGCTTGCACTTCAGGATTAATGGGGACAGCGGTTTTGCCGTACAATCCGAAACAGAGATCCTTCACCTGCCCGGTGATCATCTTGTAACGTTCGTCGGGAGTGTCGTGCAGAACATTGTTGACGGTCTGCACACCAACTATCTGGCTGGTCGGGGTAACAAGGGGGACCTGGCCGAGGTCCTTGCGCACTCTCGGCAGTTCCTTGTACACCTCATCAATTTTATCCAGGGCATCCATTTCCCGTAATTGATTGACCAGGTTCGACAACATCCCGCCCGGAGTCTGATGCAGCAAGACATTGATATCGATAATCGAAACCTTCGAGTCATCGAGGAGGTGCTTATATTTCGGCATCACCTCTTTTTCAAGTATCTCATTAATTTCAGCTAATTTTTTAATATCAAAGCCTGTATCGCGGTCTGTCCCTAAAAGGGCCATAACCAAAGGCTCAACAGCAGCATGCGAAGTCCGGTAAGCATATGGGGTCATGCAAGTATCGATAATGTCCACGCCTGCTTCAATGGCCTTAAGGTGCGACATTGGCGACATGCCAGAGGTAAAATGGCTGTGCAGATGAATGGGTACTTTGACCCCTTTTTTCAGGGCCTTAATGAGTGGATAGGCATCATAGGGAGCCAACAGCCCAGCCATATCCTTGATACAGATGGAATCCGCCCCCATCGACTCAAGGGATTTTGCTCTATCGGTATAATATTCAAGATTGTAGACTTCTCCGCCAAGCCGAGGCTCGGTGAGGGTGTAACAGATGCAGCCTTGAAAATGTTTGCCACTCTTTTTTATCTGTTTGACCACCGTCTCGAAATTGCGATAATCGTTTAAGGCATCGAAAGTCCTGAAAATATCCATACCGTTTTCGGCCGCCCGCTCAACAAAAGCTAAAGCCAGGTCGTCGGCGTAATTTCGATAACCGACCAGGTTCTGCGCACGCAGCAGCATGGAGAAAGGGGTCTTTTTAATATAGCGCTTCAAGGTGCGTAAACGTTCCCAAGGATCTTCGTTGAGAAACCGGTGCATGGTATCGAAGGTGGCTCCACCCCAGGTTTCAATCGCCCAGAACCCTACCTCATCCATCAGTTCAGCTACCGGAATCATATCCTCTGTGCGCCCACGGGTAGCGAAAAGGGACTGATGGCCATCACGCAGGGACAGATCCATAATCTTAACAGGATTCTTTGCCTTTGGCCGGTCTGCGGAATAATTCATCGGGGTCATCTTCACTTGATCGCTCATTGTATGTATCTCCTCCTTATTCATCACTAACAATTGATGCTATTAAAAGCGCGTAAACGCCCTCAGCTGGATTAATTTCCGCATGGACATCATCTCCTGCCGCCCACTCTGTCCCCACTGGCTGAACTCCAAATTCTGAAGTTTCTTGAGAGGCGCTTGCTGCTCTTGCGCCGCCATAGCTTCCTCCTGTTGGAGATAGAGACTCACGGCAGCCAGGGCGGCAGCCATTTTCTTTTTTTGACCTGCCATCACATCACCTGTATTTTGTATTAACTACACACCCGGCGCCCCGGAACAGCACCATTAGTAGCCGTATACGGCGTATTCTGTTTTCTCGCCAAGCAGTCCATCTATCTCCGCCTGAACTTCGATGCGTTGCGGATTGCTTACCCAACAGTTCCAGTCTTCCAGGGAACGCCAGGTACCAATCACCATGCACTCACCTTTTTTGTCTATTCTATTTAAAGTTTCTCCTGAGAGATAGCCGGGTTGACTGAGAGCGAGCGCCCGCAACTTGTTAAGGAGGAGTGTCAGTTCAACGACATTATTGTCCAGCACCTTTCGTTTAATAAAAATCTTCACTGTCATGTGGATCTCCTTATGTATCTGCGACTATTATAGTGGTATATTACCGTGCTTTTTCATCGGATTTGTATCGCGCTTATTCTGGAGCAGCCCCAGCGACTTTATTATTCTTGCCCTGGTTTTCGACGGTTCGATAATATCATCGATGTAACCGCGTTGGGCTGCTACGTACGGATTGGCAACAGCATCCTGGTACTCCTTCTCCTTTTCTGCCAAAAATGCGCTTGGATCCGGGGCTTTTTGGGCATCCTTGCCATACAAAACTCCGGCAGCACCTCTTGCCCCCATCACTGCAATTTCAGCGGTGGGCCAGGCATAGTTAATATCGCCGCGTAAATGTTTGGAGGACATGACGCAATAGGCTCCGCCATACGCTTTTCTTGTAATGACAGTTACCTTGGGAATAGTCGCCTCGGCAAAGGCATAGAGAATTTTAGCACCGTTACGTATTACTCCTCCAAACTCCTGAGCGGTTCCCGGCAAGAAGCCAGGAACGTCGACAAAGGTAACAACCGGAATATTGAAACAATCGCAGAACCTGACAAAACGAGCACCCTTTATTGAGGAGTCGATATCAAGGACACCGGAGAGATAGGCCGGCTGGTTGGCAACTATACCGACACTCATCCCGTTATACCTGGCAAACCCGACCAAGAGATTCGGTGCGAAGTTTTCCTTAATCTCAAAAAAATCATTGTTATCTACTGTTTGAAGGATAACATCTTTCATATCGTACGCAGCATTGGGATTTTCAGGAATAATCTGGTTGAGTGCGACAATCTCCCGATCAGGCGGGTCGGTGCAGGGCACAAGGGGAGGATTTTCCATATTATTCTGGGGCAGAAACGAAAGCAGCCGGCGAATATAGGAGATGGCATCGGCGCCTGACTCAGCAGGATAATCAACAACTCCGCTACGACTGGCATGCATCGCCGCCCCGCCTAAAGTTTCTTCGCTGACATCTTCATGGGTCACTGATTTGACAACTTTAGGGCCGGTGAGAAACATATACGATTTTTTCTGGACCATGATTACAAAATCGGTGAGGGCCGGCGAATATACCGCTCCACCGGCACAGGGACCAAAGATCGCCGAGATCTGGGGCACTACCCCCGAGGCCATGACATTGCGTTGGAAGATCTCCGAATAGCCGGCGAGACTCTCAATTCCTTCCTGAATACGCGCCCCGCCGGAATCATTCAATCCTACCACCGGAGCGCCGTTTTTCATCGCAAGATCCATTATCTTACAGATTTTTTCCGCAAAGGTTTCTGACAGGGAGCCACCGAGTACGGTAAAATCCTGGGCAAAAACATAGACAATACGGCCATCGACAGTGCCATGCCCGGTTACTACACCGTCTCCCAGGAAGACCTGCTTATCCATGCCAAAATCCCTGCATCTATGGGTCTTGAGCATATCGAATTCCTCGAAAGAACCCTTGTCCAAAAGCAGATCAATACGCTCCCTGGCAGTCATAAGGCCTTTTTCATGCTGTTTATCGATTCTTTTTTGACCACCGCCCAAAAGGGCTTCTTCCCTGAGTTTTCTCAGATGTTCCAGTTGGTCATCGGTCTTCATAGTCTCTCCTTGAAAGAAATATCACTGAGGGTCTTTTATGGGCTGTCATTCACTACAAAAAAACGCAGAACCTCATACTCTTTACTATCAAGAATTGTACCATCTTTCCAATATTTAGCAATAATAGACCTTGAAAATCAGTAAACAGAACGTCTTCATTGATCGGTACGATGAATTCCCTATTAGAGTTTTCAATATTTGAACTGCTTAAATATGCAATATACTGCATATTATCACATTTGTTGCATGCAGTTAGTTGCATGCAAATATACTTTATTCTGCTTTTAATCTGGTCTGGTATTGTTCATCGGTGACCTTCTCCATCCACGCAACGACCTTACCGTCGCGCTGTTCCTGAATGGCGATATGTGTCATAGCCGTTGTCGCAGCGGCGCCATGCCAATGTTTTTCACCTGGTGCGATCGAGACCACATCACCCGGACGAATTTCCTCGATCGGGCCACCCCAGCGCTGCACCAGGCCGCAGCCGGCTGTCACGACCAGGGTCTGGCCCAGAGGGTGGCTGTGCCATGCTGTCCGAGCGCCGGGCTCGAACGTGACACTGGCGCCGAGCGCGCGTGCCGGATCGTTTGCCTGAAACAGGGGGTCAACGCGTACAGTGCCGGTGAAATACTCGGCCGGTCCTTTGCCCGAGGGCTGTGAGCCACTTCTTTTAATGTCCATTTTTAATGTCTCCCTTTATTTTGGATGTCTACATTTTTTGCTCATGTGATCCATTCTCTTCTAATTATCAGGCTTTCAGCGACGCCATATCGATTACAAAGCGGTATTTCACATCGCTTTTCAGCATGCGCTCATACGCTTTATTGATATCCTGAATCTTAATCACTTCAATATCTGAAGTTATGCCATGTTTGCCACAGAAATCGAGCATTTCCTGGGTTTCGGCGATGCCGCCAATGACAGACCCCGCAACTGATTTACGCCCCATAATCATCGGAACTGTGTTTAATGCCGACTCCAGACCGCCAAGGAACCCTACCAGCACCAACGTGCCGTTGAGCGACAGCGACGGCATATACGGATTTAGATCATGAACATAGGGTACTGTATCGATAATCAGCTCGAATTGACCTTTTACTGCTGCCATTTGTCCCTCGTCGGTGGAGAGCACTATATTATCGGCTCCCAGGCGACGCGCGTCCTGCTCTTTGCCCGACGAACGGGTAAAAAGAGTGACATTAGCGCCCAGGCCCTTCGCCAGTTTCAACGCCATATGGCCGAGGCCGCCCAGGCCGATAACAGCCACCTCACTACCCTTACTCACTTTCCAGTGTTGCAGCGGCGACCAGGTCGTAATCCCGGCGCAGAGTAACGGCGCGGCTCCTTTCAGATCCAGCCCATCAGGTATTTTCAGTACAAACTTATCCGACACGACTATTTTCTCAGAATAACCGCCGAATGTCGGCATCTGATCATGTCGATCAACGCCGTTGTAGGTGAATGTTGGAATCTCTTCGCAATATTGCTCCAGTCCTTGTTTGCAGGCCGCGCAATGCCGGCAGGAATCGACCATACAACCTACGCCGACATGATCGCCAGGTTTGAAGCGAGTGACATTCGGTCCAACGCTTATAACACGGCCGATAATCTCATGGCCGGGCACCATCGGATATGTGCTGCCGCCCCAGTCATTGCGGACTTGATGTAAATCCGTATGACATATGCCACAGTAGAGGATCTCGATAACCACATCGTCAGAGCGCGGATCGCGACGCACAAAGCGATATGGAGCCAGGGCATCCCTGGAGAACTTTGCTGCGTAGCCAACTATATTCATTGTCATTTTTTTCCCTCCATAGATAATTTGCCGCCTGTTACAATTATATCGTACTCCTGAAATAAGAAAAGCAGGCAGACAAATCCTGCTCATTTCTTGCCTAACCGTGCGAGATCTTCGATAAATGGTTGTACATCGACATGGGATTCTGCGCACCTCCCTTACGGGACGTTACTAATTTGCGTCAAACGACTGCTAATTTGACCTAACCGGTATATTAAGCGTCCGGCCCTTGAATTTTCTTGAGCAGCCAAGCCATGTTCTGTCCAAGGTTTTTCATGGTCTGGATTCCCTCGCTATCATTCCTCACCTCGCCGGGCTCCCTTCCAATCCCGATATTCCAGTAGCTGGCCCCCGGCACGATCATCTGTCCGATAAGAAAGAAGTAATTGAGGGAACTAAACACATGGATGGCACCGGCCCGCCTTACAGCTGCAACCCCTGCGCCGACCTTTCGCTTAAACATATCACCATTAGCTCGGGCGACCATGCCGCTGCGTTCGATGAGGGCCTTCATGCCTGCGCTTACATCCGCGAAGTACGTTGGTGAGCCGAGCAGGATGCCGTCGGCTTCGACCATCTTGGCGATGCATTCATTTAGGATGTCGTCCTCTACAGCGCAGCGATGATTCTTATTCTTAAAACATTGATAACAGGCGATACATCCCTTAATCGGCTTGCCTGCAAGACCATATGCTTCAGTTTCGATACCTTCGTTCCTGAGCTCTTCGAACACGGTATCGATCAGGATTGATGTGTTGCCTTGCTTCCGGGCACTCCCGTTGAATGCGATAACCTTGATCATCTGTTTGACCTCCCTGATAATGGATTCTTCATCATGGAATTTGACGCAATTGTAAATATATTATCAAAATGAGTCTTAATTTGAAACAAAAGATGCATCGCTAATCCCGGCATGGACGTTGTGCGGTCACTGCAGAGTCGGGGTAAGCGTGGTATAATTGCGCATATAAGGTGGCTGCCGCGCTTTATCAGGGAGGCTTCATATGAAGTCACATACCAAGCTGTTTTTTTTGATAATCCTGGCAAGTATAATTTTGTCGGTCTGGAAGTCCCAGGCTGCCGACATAGGCCCTGCCTACGACGCCGATCTATCGGGTTACTCCTATCCCTTTGAGGTAAAGATCTTCTCTTTCTCATCTCAGGGGCAGTCTCTTCGGATGGCCTATATGGATGTGGTTCCCATGAAGGCAAATGGTCAAACCGTTCTGCTTCTGCACGGCAAGAACTTTTGTGCCGCGTACTGGGAACGCACGATTCGAGCGCTTGTGTCCAGAGGGTACCGGGCCATAGCCCCGGATCAGATCGGTTTTGGGAAATCATCGAAACCGGAACACTTCGAGTTTAACTTTCAGGAACTTGCCACGAATACACGGGCTCTGCTGGATAGTCTTCATATCGATAAGGTATCCGTGGTGGGTCACTCCATTGGCGGTATGCTGGCAACCAGGTTTGCCCTGATGTTTCCCGACCGCGTCGAGCGGCTTGTTCTTGTGGATCCAATAGGCCTGGAGGACTGGAAGAGGCTGGTTCCATATAAGACTATCGATGAGCTCTATGCTGATGAACTAAAGTCTACCCCGGATAGGGTCCGCAATTACATGAAGGAAAATTATTTTGGCGGTACCTGGAAGCCGGAATATGAAGGTCTTGTCCAGATACAAGCCGGCTGGATTCAGGGACCCGATTGGCGCAGAATGGCCTGGCTTTCCGCCCTGACTACGGAAATGGCATTCACGCAGCCGGTGCTCTATGAATTCGGGGATCTCAAAATGCCTGTCCTCCTGATCATTGGACAAAAGGATAGAACGGCGATAGGCAAAGCTTGGGCCCCGGCAAGTGTGAAAAACAGGATGGGCAACTACCCTGAATTGGGACGCAGGACAAAGGCAGCAATTCCTGATTGTCGCCTTGTAGAGATCGAGGGTGTCGGACACCTACCTCAGGTGCAAAGGTTCGAAGTCTACTGGCAGGCAGTGGAGGGCTTTCTGGAAGGAATCCGCCACTAAGGACCAAGTCACATCTTACTGCTGAAATGCGGCAACGACAGCCGAAATCGCCTCTGGAGAAGTGACCATGTCGGAATGGTCCAAACCTGGAAGAATGGTGACCGGCACGTCACGGCGCTGTGACTGGAAGACTTCCCGCATTTTTTCCGGAATGAAGAGCTGGTCGGCCGAGCCGATGTAGACGCGCGTTGGACGAGATACAGAGCGAATGTCGGCTAGGTAATCCTCATGAGGTCCGAAGTTTCGTTGCAGGCGCAGAGAGTAGGTGCTGGTGATGGATGCCACATTAGGCGGCACCGCAAATGCTACCACAGGCAATCCATCAAAAAAGTGTATGCCGAATAGGTTGAGTATTCTTAGGCCGATGATTCTGCCGATATAGGCCTTTGACCAACTCACCGCGTTTGTGCGCATTGTTGGGGCGTTGTATCTCAGATATGGGGACAGCAGTATGTAGCGGTCAAACATTTGCCCCAAGGGCTTGTCAGCGGCGACACGCAGTGCGAAACCTCCCCCGGATGAAAAGCCCAGCAGCGTCCACTTTGATTTGGGCAAAGTCGGCTTTGTTACTGCCAGGAAATCAGCCATGTCATCATCCAACTGCCCCACATACGCGATGTCGCCATGAGGAGTGTTTGCACCATGGCCCCGAAGGTCAGGCACATAGACAGTAATACCGGCGCGTTGAAGTGCAAGAGCCAGAGCATGCATGCTGCTGCTGCCGCCGGCGGAACCATGAATCAAGACGGCAACCTGTTGCCGGCCGGCCGGATACGTCCGAAAGGAAAGCCGCGCCCCATCGCGTGCCTTGTACTGATCCAGGGCAGGGAGTGCGTTGTAGTCCATCGAAATAAACGGCTTGGTGACGGAGGCCAGTGGCGCAGGCGGCTCCGCGGCACCGAATATGATCAACCCGGCAACAATTAAGACCGGCAAAACTCCAACCACAAGTATGACGACAGTAAAAATTTTCATTGCGGCACTATTCTGAGAAATTTTCTTTTTCCGGCCTTTATAAGATAATTACCTTTTGCGAGCTTCATGTTTGGGTCATCAACCTTTTGTTCATCTATGCTGACAGCACCCTGTTTTATAAGCCTCATGGCCTCGCCTGTGCTTGAGACGAGTCCGGATGTCTTAAGTATCTGTGGAAACCACAGGTTTTCCTCACTCCAGTTAAGCTCAAAAACAGGGATTTCATCAGGGTTCCCCTTTTCTTTAAAGACCTTGTCGAATCCCTCTTTTGCATGAAGCGCAGCCTCTCTTCCCCAATATCTCTCCACGATTTCGAGGGCAAGGTCTTCCTTTGCTTTTTTGGGATGCAGAGTTGCGGACCTCAAACCCTCTTTAAGCTCATGCAGCGCCTCATTGCTTATGTGACTCAGCAGTTCATAATACTTGATCATAATAGTATCATTAATAGACAACAGCTTCCCGTACATGTCCTTCGGAGGGTCAAAAATGCCGACATAGTTGCCCAGGCTTTTAGACATCTTTTTCACTCCGTCGAGACCCTCCAGCAAAGGCATGATCACCAGGGCCTGCGGAAGCTGGCCGTATTCCTGCTGCAGCTCTCTGCCCATCAGGAGATTGAACCGCTGGTCCGTGCCTCCGAGCTCCACGTCGGCATTCAGGGCCACAGAGTCGTACCCCTGAAGCAAAGGGTACATGAATTCGTGGATGCCGATAGGGCTCTGGCTTTGAAACCGCTGCTTGAAATCCTCACGCTCAAGCATCCGTGCGACTGTTTGCTTTGCCTGGAGCTTTACTATCTCCATCGCGGTCATCTTCATGAGCCATTCACTGTTGAACCGGATGAGGGTTTTTCCGGGATCAAGTATTTTAAATACCTGTTCTTTATAAGTCTCGGCATTTTTTAACACATCCTCGGTCGTCAATGGTTTTCTCGTTTCAGATTTGCCGGTGGGGTCGCCGATCATCCCGGTAAAATCCCCGATCAGGAAGATGATTTCGTGACCCAGTTCCTGAAACTGACGCATCTTCTCGAGCAGAACGGTGTGGCCGAGATGAATGTCCGGCGCCGTGGGGTCAAACCCGGCTTTTATCCGCAAGGGTTTTTTTTCTTTGAAGGATTTTTCGAGCTTGTGGAGCAGCTCTTTTTCGAGGATGACTTCTACAGTTCCTCTCTTGATTGTCGCCAACTGTTCTTCAGGAGAAAGCATGGCTTCTATATTAAAATTTGCAGACGTGCCAGGTCAAATAGAGCTTAACCGCGCGCTTTTGCGCGTCGGCAACGAAGTGTTATGGAGTTGTCAATTCTAATTTCTCTTTTGTGACATGAGGCAACCAAACAGGGACAAAGTATCCTTTATTCGTATGTGTCTTAGGCCGCCAATGTCTATTGCTATATATAACGTTATCCATTATAATTCTATTATAGTGAAAACGTAAAAATGTGAGGTTGCCTGTTGATTAAATCGTTCCATGACAGGGGCACAGAGAATATCTTTGATAGGGAAAACACAAAAGAGGCGCGTCAGACCAGTCCGCAGCAAATCTGTCCTGTGGCACGACGAAAACTCGATCAACTAAATGGTGTGGTTTCTTTGGATTCGTTGAAAATTCCACCAGGAAATTTTCTGGAACCGCTTAAAGATGAACGGAAGGGGCAGCACAGCATACGCATTAACGATCAGTTCCGCGTTTGCTTTGTGTGGACTGATGATGGCGCAGAAAACGTCGAAATTACTGATTACCACTAAGGAGGCGGAAGATGGTTCGCATACCTAAAAATGGACCCCCAACTCATCCCGGCGAAATGCTCTTGGAGGAATTCCTTAAACCTCTGAACATGACGCAAAGTGAATTGGCGGAGAAACTCGGGGTTTCATATCCTCGCGTTAATGAACTGATTCATGGGAAGAGGGGGGTAACGCCTGATACGGCACTTCGTTTGGAGAGACTTTTTGGTATGGATGCTCAGTTTTGGCTTAATTTACAGTTGGCATGGGATTTATATCATGTGACCCATTCGTCGATTGCGAAGGAGATAAAGAAAATAAAAAGATTACCTCCATTAGCTCACTTTTAAACTGTTATGATTGATAACTGGGACGGTTTCATTTATCATTCTGAATCTGTTTCTTTTGGTTTCAACTCCTCAGAATAGAGTAATCAGAGATGGCGTCAAATTTTTCCCGAAGTACGCGCTTTTTAAAATTAGTCTTCTGGTGAGGATGTCACCCGACAACAAACAGGTATGCGGATCCGCAACTATCAAAGACTTTGTCCCGAAATATGCAGGGGTTATTAGAATAGTTGAGACCTTTTGTAAGAGCACTTGTACACCGACGACTCCGTAGTTTCAGAAAGGCGCAACTTACTCAACAATACGACCGGAAATGAATGCTGTCGAAAGCCATGCCTACGATATCTTTCACCAAGAAGCCTACACGGTCGTCAGCTCTTCGGCTGACAGTTTCCGCTAATACCCCAAGGCATATGAATTAAGAAACGCTGAGTAACACAACAAGCAATGAGGGCTTTTGGCAACAACTAATCATAAGAATACGTTATAGATAAGCTTTTTAGTGTGATGAGTGTATTCCCCTCAGACAGATATTCACCCTGCTATATATCTCTTGGTTGTTCAAAGCACATTGAAGTCTTTGCTGATTTTGCCGGTCCTCACTCTTGTCTGTAAAATAGTCTTCCTTCTTCATTTGGAAAAACTGTTTTTTGAAATTGGCCGTCAAATCATACCATTGGCCGATTCGTCTCTCGAATCGTTGATCAGAGGGGGCGTCGAGCGTACCGAGGTATGCAACAATTGCAAGGTAATCGAATACAAGATCACGCTCGACTTGACCCCTCAGCCCCGCTGCATAGACAGGACTACCGGAGCTATCCGTGCCGACTGTGCTGAAGCCGATCTCAGAGCCGCCGAACTTTAACCTGAGAAAGAAATATCCCAGGGCACTGTAACTGAAAGAATAACGCAAATGAATAAAAGTTTTGTTTTTTTCGATAGGTATCGCCTCAATTCCCAACTGGTGCTCCCTTGTATGAAAGGGCCCCTCATGCGCAGTGAGGGCAATATCGAAATATGAGGATTGCAGTGCGCTTATGCGGTATAGGAATTTCATTTGATATGCATCATCAAGAGGTTGTGAGGATTTAATGACGTAATAGACATTGAGCAGCCATGTTCCATTCGCCGTCTCATAAGTACACGTCCTAACATTAGGATGAGGCAGAAGGAAATCGCACCAGTTAGCCGGGACGATCAACTCATGTTGGACCATCTCGAAAGGATAATTGATAGTGCCGTAGATATCGGAATATGAGCCATTTTTATTCTCGGACGATTCTATATAAAAAGGAACAGGACTGGAGCTATTCTCCAGTGTTTTTGCCAACTCATGGTATTTATCAAGAAGAGATTCGGGTCCTGAACGCTGCGAGTCATCACCGTACGATAGCGCACCACCCTGGTAAAACTGTAAACACGAAATGACGAAGAGACATAGAATGACGCGGGAAAGCGGCTGCTTTATCCAGATCGCTTCCCTGTTTCCCCAGTAAGGCAGCAGGGGATAGCTTTTCCTGCCGAGGCCGACAGTTAGCGCCTTTATGGCACCAGGGTTCATATTTACCCCCCGTTAAATCCAACTTTATAATCTATTATGAAATAAAAAAGAGACGGGTTTCAACTTAAAAATCAATAACTTTTTTGTGGTGATTTACAATGAGTTATCAAGTAGGAGCGGGCCAAAAAAATCCGAATGGATATTTAGCTGAAATGAACCGGCGGCCTATTCAACTGCCCATCAGGTCATTCAGCGTATGCATCCGAGTAACCGCTCGAAACGATAGCCTCTAAACTCTCCATTGTAAGTCGCATCAGAGAATACCGGTTTTGACAGGTTTTTTCCGAAAGAAACATATTCAGAAAATCGAAACTCCCGTCGATTTCAGGAAGTATCAAATCTGCACACGAATCAGCGGAACGTATTTAGCATCTATAAATAAGACCACCGGAAATAAGAGGATTGCGAAAGTTGGAGCTAAAGCGAAAAGGGCCAGATAAGGAGTCATAATAAGCATCACTTTTTTAAAAGGTACCCCGATTTTGTGTTTACACTCTTTGCAGGTAGTTGGTATCGCTGGCCCCAAGCACAATTTTCTAATGAATAAGCAAGAGCTCCCTGTGCTCTTGGCACAGGGCTGAATTGCTTACCGATGTACGTTAAGAAGCGTTATACTGGAGAATGGTTGATGTTGAAGGAGAAATCTGGCATTGGTATCACAATATATCGGAGTGTTACTATCATATTCAGTTGACCGTGAAATATAGGAAGGCAGTTGTGAATGAGAAGGTAAAAGAGGTTATTGTGGAAACACTGAAAGGATTTAAAGAAAGATATGCAATAGAACCGAGCACAGTAGGCTTCGATCAGAATCACATTCACATACTGTGCAGATTTTTGCCGAAATATTCAGGCGGTCAGGTAGTAAGGACAATAAAGAGTATCACAGGGCAGCAGATATTTGAAAAGGTACCGGAGATAAAGCAGCAGTTGTGGGGCGGGGAGTTTTGGACCGATGGGTATTACATAGCAACGATAAGTGGTAAAGGGAACAAGGCGGTTATAGAGCAGTATATCCGCAATCAAGGAAGAGGAAAAGATGTTAAGCAGTTGATGTTGTTTGACCTTTGACGCCCTGTGCTCTTGGCACAGGGTTCTTCACTAATAGATTTCGAATTCAAAGAGTTATTCGTGGGAGCATTTGCATCCTCTCTATAATATGGTAACTGTTACACCCCTGGTCTTGCCTGAAAAAGTATAATCGATAATTTACAGCAATTTATCGGCAGGCATAGATAGAAAGGGGAGAGACAACAACAAGCGTCCTGATTTAATTGAGGATGCAGGCATGCCCGTAATATCTTTTTTCAGCCGGTAGTCTGCGAGTGCCTTTTTGGTGTTAAAGGGATGGTTACCTTTAATGTAGTGCCCCTGACTTTATCACCGGTAATCTCTATGTTCCCTCCCCACGGATAAACACGTTCACGCATTCCCATTAGTCCGAAGGATTGAGGTTTTAAAAGGTCCGCATCTGTAATGCCCTTACCGTTATCCATGATTTCCAATATTACGCTGTCATTATCGAGAGTTAGCCTTGCTGTTACCGACGTAGCCTTCGCATGTTTCAAGACGTTTGTCAGTGCTTCCTGGAAAATTCTGAAGAGTGCAGTGCGTTGTTCCTTGTCCAACTCATCGTCATCTCGCCCCGTATCAACCTTGCATGCAATCCCCGATCGTTTCTGAAATTCACTTGCATGCCATTGCATTGCGTCAACAATGCCGAAAGAGTCCAATATAGATGGCCTCAACTCAGTGCAGATACGTTTGACAGACTTGATTGTTGCATTGAGGCTATGCAACATGGATTCGACCTCGTAACGAATTTTCTGATGATCTCCGTATTTGTCACGAAACCGTCTTAACTCCATACTCAGAGCAAGCAGCATCTGACCAAGATCATCATGGATCTCACGGGCAATAGTTATTCTTTCTTCTTCTCTGACAGATTGCAGATGGGCAGCGAGACTGCGCAATTGCTCACGTGATGTCTTCAGTTCTGAGGTCCGTTCCAGAACACGCAGCTCCAATTCGTCATGTGATCGCCTGAGCATGTCTTCAGCTTTCTTGCGCTCCGTGATGTCCCGGCTGATACTGAAAATGGCCTTTCCTGTCTCAAAACCTATTGTCCTGGTATTTACCTCCACAGGCATAAAAGTCCCGTTCTTTGTGATGTAGGCTGATTCAAATTTTGCGTGGCCATGTTTTGTCACGTCTTCTATCCGCTCATGGGCCTTGGCGGCGAATTCCGGGGAAACCAGTTCGGTCAGGTGCATGGACATCATCTCTTCTTTTGTATATCCGAGACGCTCGTAAGCGGTTGTATTGATATCTATAAAATTCCCTTCAAGATCTATTATTAAGATAGCATCTGTGGCGGATTCAAAAAGAGTGCGAAATTTCTCTTCGCTTCTCATTAGTTGCGCTTCCACTTGTTTGTGCTCGGTGATGTCACGCCATATCGCATGCACAACCGGAATGCCCGATAAAACTATAGCTTTAGTGCTTATATGAACGTCCCTAAAGCTGCCCTGCTTGGTCCTATGAATGACATCGAATTCGGCTTTCCCGTCGGTAAGAATTCCCTTGATTCTTGAGCGTATTTCTTCGTTGCTCGCAAAAGGATCGATATCTGAGATGCTGAGTTTTGCAAACTCCTCCCGCGAATATCCGAGCTGTCGGTGTGCAGCTTCATTGAATTCGATGACCTTGCCTGTCTGATCTATGAGAAGTATGCCGTCAGGCGACTGGTCGAAAAGGATGTGATAGCGTTTTTCGCTCTCACGAAGGGCTTCTGCCAGCATCTTGCTCTCAGTTATGTCTCTGAATGCGGCAACCACCCCAACAACCTTGCCATCTTCCACGATGGGACTGGAGACAACGGATATTGGAAAGGTTGTTCCATCTTTCCGTATAAAAACCTCGTCAGTGGAAATGAATGAAACTCCGGTCTTAATTACATTGAGAATCCCACAGTCTTCAACAGGCAATGAAGAGTTGTCCGATTTCCGGCAATGGATGATTTCATGAACATTCTCATTTATTAATTCAGCCTTGGTCCATCCCAGAAGGTGTTCCGCTTCCGGATTCATAAATACTATATTACCCTCATGACTCAAAACATAAATGCCTTCAGTTAACGAAGATGTAATTGCACTTAATTTTTTCTCGCTTTGAACGAGTGCGTTCTCAGCCCGCCTGCGCTCAACAGTTTCGATTTTTAAAGGTCTTATCCAGAGGACATATAAGGCAGGGGATATTATTACAACAAGGCTTAATGCGTCCACTATGGCCTGAGCATGCAAGTATCGGGAGAGGCCTTCGGGCATGATGATCATTATTGAAGCCTCGGCTGCAAAGGTGATTATCAGTATGATTATGAATTTAGCAGTATTTGTAAGCTCAAATGCGGAATATTTCATAGCTCCACGCGAGAAGTAAAATTCTCTCTTTTAAATGCACTATACGGATGATAGATTGCATAAATCTTTAAGGACCACCAGCCGCAGCTTTGCCGCAGGTCTTAGTTTGTTCCCTCCATCCCCGCGCCGAACTATGACGTTTTACCTTCGCCAGTCCGGCGGTCTTCTAAAAACGATCCCTAGTACTTCCGGCCCGGTGATTTGCTCCCCTGACTCTGTCAATTTGCTTATTTTGTTTTCTTCATTCATAGCAACTTCTTGACAACTTTATTTCTTTTCTCATTTCTTAGGGGAATTTGCCAGGTCGGACGCCGAACTGCCAATTGCTAGGTAAGTATAATGAGATGCCAGGTTGAAAGTCGCCTCCCAATTGGGAGAAACGATATTTTCGTAAATTGTGTATAATACTGACCTTTAGTGCCATGACGTATCAAGCGGTTGTATTTTCATAAAAATGTGAGGAGGAGGAGTGGATGAACAGGTTAAGCCCGGAGATGCTGATGAAAATAAAAACCTCGCTTGTTGCGATGGGGGAGATGTTCGAAAAAGAACCTATAATAGTTATCGATGACAAATGCGGGTTCTGGTTGAGTGACTCGGCGCATGAATTCATATCGCGGAAGAACATTCCTTTTCAGGACTTTTCCGAATGGCTTATGGCGGGAGCATCGCACCTCGACGGTCTTTCTTATGGTGATGTTAAAGTTCAGCCCATTGGTCTTATCGGAAATTATTTTGTTGCACATCTGCGACACTTGAGTGAGGAGGATCCTCATCATGAAATCAAATTAACCGAGAAGGAAAAAGAAGTTCTCAGCTTTCTTGTAAAAGGACTGTCAAATAAAGAAATATCGGGATTGATGCACATAAAGCCGGGAACGGTGAACTCGCATTTGGACAGTATCTATCAGAAGCTTCATTGTTCAAACAGGCTTTCGGCCTGTCTTACAGCATTTAAACTCGGTTTCGTTGTTCCACCCATTGAAAACTGTTAAATGACAAAAAGGAGAGATTTCGAAAACCTTAATGTTAAAGCTGCGTGCCATATCCCGACTCTGAAGAAGTCGCCCGGTGTGTTACTCGCTGCCTAATATTTTGAGAAACTTTCTTTTTCGTGCTTTTATAAGATAGTTGCCCTTTATTGAGATGTGGGTACCAGGCTTGATTTCGTGAATCTATGCAAATCCACAACTGATCTGAATGGTTTTCATGCTCTCTCAATGTCTTCCTGCAACGCGCAGTTTAAGATTGCCGCAACTTTATACACAATTCATCATGAAGACCTCACCTCGTCTTGTCTCTCGATTGTGTTTATTTCCGGGAAAACGTATTAAAAATTGTGTACTTCTTTTATCCCGAACTATTCATGGGCAACATGCCGTATGCAACACCGAGTACACACAACTAAAAGAGCATGAGACTCGTCTTCAAGACTCAACTCCGAACGACTCAACTCCACGACTCAACTCCGAAGTTGACAATAGAGATTGTTGTGTTAGAATGAATTTAGAGAGGATATATCAATAGTAAACTGGTAATCGTAACGGTGCAAGGAAAAACAGCTGGAAGACACTTAAAACTGGAGGACGTTTTACAGAGAACATAAACTTATCAAACAGGGCCTGACCAATATGAAACAAAAAGCATCTTCCATGCCGATCAGTGTTCACCCCATGGATCGTATGACGCAAGCCTGGCTTGGACAACTTACCTTTGGCATCTCACCGGCATCGCTTATGTCAGCCTATTTCGACTTGCTTGCACACTTGGCTATTTCGCCAGGCAAGCAGGCCCAACTTCTGGAGAAAGCGATGTGTGATCTCACAGAATTCAATCTCTATGTTACCCGGGCCACCTTGAATAGCTCAATCAAACCGTATATTGAACCTCCACCTCAGGACCACCGCTTTCAAAGTCCCGAATGGCAGCGCGCACCCTTCAACCTTTTTTACCAGTCTTTTCTTTTGATTGAACAGTGGTGGCATGACGCGACCACACATATTCAGGGTGTTTCCTGCCACCATCAGGGTGTTGCTTCTTTTGTGGCTCGTCAGCTACTCGACACTTTCTCCCCCTCTAATTTTATTGCGACGAATCCTGAAATATTGGACGCAACAATACGCCAGGGAGGGAGCAACCTAATCAGGGGTATGATGAATTTTTTTGAAGACTGGGAAAGAGCGACCTCCTGCAAGAAACCGGTCGGCACTGAGGCTTTCGAGGTTGGGGGAAACATAGCAATTACACCGGGTAAAGTGGTCTATCGCAACAGGCTTATTGAACTGATGCAGTATATACCGACAACAGAGACGGTCTATGCAGAACCTGTTCTTATCGTACCGGCGTGGATCATGAAGTACTATATTCTTGACCTTTCTCCTCATAATTCCTTGGTTAAATATCTTGTAGAAAGGGGACACACCGTGTTTATGATCTCCTGGAAGAATCCCGGCCCTGAAGATCGGCATCTAAGTATGGAAGACTATCGAACCCTCGGCGTGATGAAAGCATTTGAAGCAGTCGCAGCCATAGTGCCAGGGCAGAAGATTCATGCCGTGGGATATTGCCTGGGCGGCTCATTACTTTATATTGCCGCAGCGACCATGGCGCGGGATGGTGACAAGCGCTTAAAGAGTATGACGATCTTTGCTGCGGAATCAGACTTCACCGAGGCTGGGGAGCTTATGGTTTTCATTGATGATAGCCAAGTCACTTATCTTGAGAATATCATGTGGTATCATGGCTATCTTGATGCGAAACAGATGGCAGGCGCCTTTCAGTTGCTCCACAGCAATGATCTTATCTGGTCACGTCTGGTGCATGACTATCTCGTTGGTGAACGTGCTTCCATGATCGACCTCATGGCCTGGAACGCTGATACAACACGAATGCCTTATCGCATGCACTCGGAGTATTTGAGAAAATTATTCCTTGATAATGATCTTGCTGAAGGCCGGTATGAGGTAGGCGGTATGCCGGTTGCTCTTAGTGATATCCGAGTTCCCATTTTTGCGGTGGGAACGGAAAATGACCATGTCGCTCCGTGGCGTTCAGTTTATAAGGTTCACCTGCTTGTGGACACTGATGTGACTTTCGTGCTGACTACCGGCGGTCATAATGCCGGTGTCGTGAGTGAGCCCGGACACCCACGACGCTCTTATCAGATAGCTACAAAGAAAGAGTCTGAAAAGTACATTGATCCCCAAACCTGGCATGCCGGCATGCAAAAGCAGGATGGTTCCTGGTGGCCAGCCTGGCAGGACTGGCTGGTCGATCATTCGAGCGGTCGCATGCCACTACCGTCCTTGGGGGCTTCTGAAAGAGGCTATCCACCTCTCGATGATGCGCCAGGCACATATGTCTTAGAAGACTAGAAATTGATAGTCAGCTGGAATCTACAGGGCTTTAAAAAAAGTCGCAGTAAAACTGCGGCGTCTTTTTAACCATATAATAGCTCTTAACGCGCCTTTCTCACAGAGAGTTTGGGGTTATCGAGATTTTTCCGCTTTTAATTCTACGGTGCCGATTATCGAAGGATCTATCCTCTCGCCTCCAGAGCTAACCGAGTTTGTAAGCCCGTTTTGCTTAAGGGCGTTACCCATCAGGTTGAAAATTCTTACGGCATCGCTTTGACAGCAGGTGCTCTCCACCCCGAAATACTTCTCGTTTTCTGCCTTCCCGAAGAACCGAAGCCCGGTGCTCATCTGTTTGAATTCATCAGCCAGGATACCGAGAGTCTTACCGACGATTTCTGCGCTTTCATCAGGATTGTCCCTCATGTATGCAACTGCCAGGGCCCAGCCTTCGTAAATTCTCTCCAAATCCTCTCTCCTTGCGGAGATTACATCCTCTTTCACTATAGCGACATCCACAGCCACCCCGGGGAAATCTCTGCTAGACAACATAAGATGCACGCCGGAACGAGAATTCAGGGATGAAGAGACGAGCGGCTCATAGACGCAGAGCGCGTCTGCCTTTCCAGAGACGAAAGCGGCAACCGCGTCCGGCATGGATATGTCCAGGAAATTGAGATCAGTTATCCGCATACTCTGTCTTGCAAGCGCGGCGGTCAGAATTAGATAAGAAGGCATGTCGGACTGCCCGGCAACTATTTTGCCTTTTAGATCGCCAGCAGAATTTATTCCATTTGCCGCCAGCACACCGTCTGTCCCTCGGGATTCGTCTAAAGCGAAAATGAGCTTTCCGGCATAATCTGGCGTATTCCTGCCCGTCTCAAACATCCCCATTGTTTCGCAAATCATCTGGAGACGACCGGAGGCGAGACCGTCCCTCCGTTGATCCTCTTTAGTAACACGATTGAGCCTGACCTCCACTCCGTGGTAAAAGCCTTTCTCCGCAGCCACAAAGAACGGTGCAAAACCTATTCGGTCGTCAAAGCCGATATTGAAGGATTCGGCCCCGAGGGCTGGGACGGAATCAAGAATTCCTATAAGTAACATTATTAAGGCGAGAGGGCTCATAAACGGTTTGAAGTTTTTTCTAAATAGGAGCACAGCTACCTCCTAACTTCTGATCGGGACATCGCGATTTGATGGGACTTTGCTCTCAAAACACACATGAAAATAAAAAACCCGAACTGCCCCAATATTATTCTTTCGGCAACTCGGTCGTCTTACATGTGATAAGACCCGTAGCTTTCCATGCCTCACAAGGGCTGGCTTTGTCGAGAATACTTACTACTAAATGCTTATCATGGAATCGTAGCCTTGTCAAGGTTGTCTATAAGTTGTTCTTATGATTAGTTGTTGCCAGAGCCCTCTTTGCTGAAACGTTTGCCTGTGGCTTTCCTCTGCATTTTTTAATTCAGATGTCCTTTGAAGGGTATAACATGAAAACAAACAGCCTGAGAGAGTAGCCCGACCTATTTATTACTTGGTGCTATCAGGCGCCCCTCGATGAATATCACGGATCATTTCTTTTGGGGCAGCTGTCGCTGAAAGTTTCTTCTGGAATTTCTCACGGGGGGGACTCGCATCCCAACCCTCGCTCAATGTAATAGCTCGTTCCGGGCAAGGCTGGTGAGTAAAATTATGTCCCGTATTCCTCAGTTATGAATAATTGCAACTCGCCTTGACTTTAGGGAGGACTCTTTTTCTGAAAACTTATCCTTTGGACAAATGTTTTTGGCCATAATCTTCCATATGGCTCGCATCTGCTCAGGACTTCATCCGGGGAGTTTTTTTGGGTCCATTAGACAGAGCTCGGACATGGTGGACATTGGGATGTTTGTAATGCTCCTTAGTGAAATATGCAATGATTTTTTTTATCAGCAGGCCGGGCTCTTTGCCATATATCAATTTGGCTCCGGTCCTTTTATTCACTATCTTGACGATACTTCTGATTTCAGAGGCGATGCCGCCACTGCTTTCAAGGACGCCGATTAACTTGCCCTCGTCATAGGCAATCGAGAATTCCCCGAGAGTGCCTGAACGCCCGCCGATTATAACGACTATGTCGGAGCTTCGTATATTTACAACCTCTCTTCCCATAAGACCGCTTCCGGTATATATCAGCACATCATGGTACTCGAGAGGCGAATGATATTTTTTCACGTGCTCCAGTTCGCTCAGGGCGGGTGAAATGCCGACTACTATCCCGCCGGCTTCATGTGCCCCCCTTGCCGACTCAAGGGGCAACCCGGGACAGGCTCCGGTAATGGTAAGGCAGTCGTTTTGAGCTATGGCAAGGCCTAATTCATAAGCGATCTTCTTTTGGTTTTTCGAAATGGTCCCGGTTGCGGACCCCATAACACCAATTTTTAATTTCATATCCTACCTCGCTCAGATGATTTTCGTCTTTGAACTTCTCTCACTTCATTGACAAGCGCAATTATAACAGTTTCAGGTATGATGATTCTCAGTAACCCTTGATTCCCTGCTTAAGAGCACCTGCTTAGAGCACCTACTGTTGGTACTGTTGGTGATAAGATGGAGATTCAGGATTTTTATTACCTTCAACAGTCAAATATGACCGTCATGCCCGAAGTTCTTAATCGGGCATCCATTTTTTCAGCCTCCTGGATTCCCGCCTGCGCCAACAGTAGGTGCCTTAGGCACGGGAATGACGGCTTTTGGCCTGCATAAAGCGTCCAGAATAATTTTGTTTGCCGATTTTGACGAAGGCCGCATGTTCTGGCGCAGATGATTCTCAGTAACTTGACAAGGAGCGGTTGCTTTGCTAATGTAAAAGCAGGCCATGAAGGCATGAACCACGAAGGTTATAGAGCTTTCGTGGTTTTTTATTTACGGGAAAGGATAACTGAGTTATTATGACGCCATTTCAGAAAAAGCTGCTGGCCGGACTTTTGATAATGGCGCTTCTTTCGCCGCTCGGCATTTTGCTTCCTAAGAAGTTCAGCGCGGGTGACGCATGGGGAGAGTGGGACACCGGTAAGATTGAAAGACTTTTAGGGTATGTGCCCGAAGGCATGAAAAAAATTGCAGGGATCTGGAAGGCTCCTGTCCGCGACTATAATTTCGGTGGAGAGAATACACCTGTAGTTGCACAGGCGCTTTATTACATTCTTTCCGGGTTTTTAGGAATTATTGTTGCAGTGTGTGTCGTTTATCTGATTTCCAGATTGTTTGTGAAGAATGGAAAATAAGATACCCTCTTTTCTCCTGGCAAGACATGAACCGGGGATGCCCAAGTTCGAAACATCCAAAACATCCAGGACGTCATCTCCGGGGAGTTCCTTTGTCGATAAAGGACTAAGTTATGTCGGCGGGGTGGTCAAGGCCGGTTATATACAATGGGAACTTTCATCGGCGAAGGGTTTTCTTCAGAATTTCGATGCGCGCGCCAAACTCTTTTTTTTATTTTGTTTCATACTGCTCATAAGTTTTAAACAGTCGGTTTATGCTGAAATGAGCATCGGTTTGTTCATTTTTGCCCTTGCTGTTTTTTCAGGGGTGAGCGTTGCAGACTTTTACAAAAGGGTGTTTTTCTTCGGCTTTTTTTTCGGTTTTATCGTTGCACTGCCGGCCTCTCTGAATACTATCACCAGCGGGGAGATCGTCATGCGTCTTGTCGAACTCCCGAAGCAGTATGATTTTTGGGGCTATCACATACCCAGGCAGATCGGAATCACAAGACAAGGCATAACCGGCGTCATGATGCTCACGCTCAGAGTGGTAAATTCAGTCGCCCTGTCGCTGCTGGTGATCTCTACGACACCATTCCCTTCGCTGGTCAAGGCCCTGAAGGTATTGAGAGTCCCCGACGTCTTCTTAATGGTGCTTACGTTGACCTATAAATATATTTTTATTTTTGCCGGAACAATTGAAGATATGTACCTTGCCAAAAAGAGCCGTCTGGCCCGGCAGGCGAACGGAGTTGACGGGCGTATGTGGGTTGCCGGCAGGATAGCTTTTATTTTCAAAAAAACACAGCTGCGATGCGAGGAGGTGTTCAAGGCCATGCAGTCACGCGGCTTTTCTGATGATATACGATTTTACGGCTGCCGTATTTTCGGAACAGGAGACTGGCTCTTCATGCTGTTCATTCTTTTTGCAGGGACCGTCATTTGTGTATGTTTATAAAGACAAGTAAAAAGTTAAAAGTAAGAAGTTAAAAGTGAAAATCAAGAATAAAGCTTATAGGCATTTTTCTTCCTTGCTTTTACTTCTCACTTTTTACTTTTTACTTGATTTGTTGCTGTGAGGTGATGTGTGGAAGCTATATTGAGGGTTGAAAACGTAAGCTATCGATATTACGACAGGATTCCAGCCCTTATGGATATCAGCCTGAGCATCGATGCGGGCGAGCGTTTCGCTGTTATAGGAGCGAACGGGAGCGGAAAGTCTACGCTACTGCAAATAATGGGCGGGCTTATCCATCCCTGCGGGCCTTCAACGCCTTCCGGGTCTTCTGTCCCCCCGGAGGGAACTGTCTATTTTAAAGGCAATGAGGTGTCGGAGAAAACATTGCGCAGTGAGGATTTCCTGCGCTATTTCCGGGGCAGCGTCGGCTTCGTATTCCAGGATTCCGATGTGCAGCTTTTTTGTCCTACTGTGCTTGATGAAATGCTTTACGGCCCTTTGCAACTGAATATGAATGAAAATGAAGCGCTGGACAGGGTGTATGAAGTAATGAAGATGCTCAATATCGAAGGGCTGAAAGAGAGGCCGTCTTATATGCTTTCCGGCGGCGAAAAAAAGCGTGTCACAATCGCATCGGTCCTCACCATGAACCCGGAAGTCCTGCTTTTCGATGAGCCGACCAGCGGTCTTGATCCAAGGACACAGTGTTTTCTTATGGAGCTTCTTGTGGCCCTGAACGAGGCAGGTAAAACAATAGTGATAGCTACTCATGATCTTTCACTCGTCGGAGAACTTCACGCAAAGGTAGCTGTTTTATCCGAAGGCCACAGTATTGAAAGGAGCGGGAGCTCAGACGATATTCTGGGAGATGAGGCGCTGCTTTTGAAAGTGAATTTAATACATGAACATATTCATTTTCACGGTAAAGCAGTCCATACTCATCTGCACTCACATTTTATGTTTCATCAGCATTAGTCAGGCATAATTCACCATCAAACCACAGAGGACACAGAGAAACGCATGGATTTAAGAAGACGTAACATCAGACAGGGCCTTCATCTCTGTGCACTCTTCGGTGAAGTTCAGTTTTGTCTCTTTTTCTACTTTGGCTTTAGAGCACAGAGGAAAACTCTGTGCTCTCTGTGGTTCGCTGTTTAGGTGGTGGATTCTGGTCAGGCAGAATGGGTCATTTCCCGACCACCAGAACTGTGAAGCTGCCTTTGATCATTGCCGGACGATGCACCGGTCCTTCCGATGTTGCCGCCGGTTGCGGAGAAAACTGCGCGGTCGGCAAATAGATGTTGTGGGTCTCGGGATCAATCGCCATTGTACGGGCTCCGGGTTGCGTAGTAACGGTTTCTGCCACTTCGAACTTGCCCGGAGAAGACTCACGCACCTCGGTAAGAGTGCCATCTCCATTGGCGCTGAACGCCAACCCTGTTTTCGGATCAAAACCGTTTCCGTCAACACCCTGGCCAATCGGCACAGCGGCCATTACTTTGCCGGTTTCCGTGTCCAGGACGGTCATGACTTTGTTGTGGCATCCCGAATAGACCCGGTGATGCTCCGCATCGAGTCCCATACCGCTGGGTTCCTCGCAAGGCTTGAGCGGATACCTTTTTGTCAGCAAGAGGTTACGGCTGTCTATTTCCACCACTTCATTTGTGTCTTCCATATTTACATAAACCTTGCCTTTGCCGTCTGCTGCCGCAAATTCCGGTTTGCCGCCAAGTGCAATAGTGCCCGCAACTTTACCGGAAGCAGCTTCGAACACAGTGGCGTCTTTACTGCGGCCATTGAACGTTAATACTCTTTTAGAGGCAGGGTCGTAAAGAATGGCATCGGGATTTTCTCCAGTTTTCACTTGACCCAGGACCTTCAGTGTTTTCAGGTCGAAAATGGTGGCCGTATTTGCCTTCCCGTTACTGGTAAAGCCCCGGTCCAACTCCGGCGCTATAGCGATTCCATGCACGCCCGGAGTTCCGGCAATATCGCCTATGACCTTATCTGTGTCGATATCGACCACCATAACGTGGGTAGACCTGGAAATATACAGCCGCCTGGCTGCACTGTCCACAGTCAGGTAGTCCCAACCGCCGTCTCCGCCGAGCTGCAGTTTTTTGATTACGTGATATCCGGGGTCCGCAGCATAGGAAAGCGTACAGACGAATAGACTGCAAAACAATAAGAACGTTTTCAAAATGTCACCGCCTTTAGCAGATTTTTATAGCACTCTTAACATATCAGTTTCGGCCCTTACTTCACAATAGCTTCTGAGCAGGCAGTTTTCTCTTGACTCTGAACTTGGCAAGAGGGTATATAATAATCGGAATAGGAAGCGCTGATGATATGAAATTAAAAAATAAATTCACACTGATTGTCTCGATCTTTGTTATTACTTTGCTGGCGCTGACTGCGTTAGTTGCCTTTTCACAGTACAAAAAATCCATAAAAGAAACTATCGCTCAGCAGCAATTCCGTATGGTCTCTGCGCTTGCAGATGAAATCGACAGTAAACTTCTGACAGCTCAACAGGATCTTATCGTAATTGCAAAAACCACTCCGCGGGACATAATGAAAAATCCCGAAAAGGCTCAGGCATTTCTTGACAGCAAGCCGATTTTGCACTCGATATTTGACAGTCATATTTTTTTATTCACGCCGGCAGGCAAAATATTCGTTGTATCGCCGGATGCTCCGGGCATAAGAGGATTGGATTTTTCCTTCCGGGATTACATATCAAACACCATTAAAACAAATAAACCTTATATCTCTGATCCTTTTTTCTCCGTTGTGCAGGAGAAACATCCGGTCATCGCATTCACAGTGCCACTTTTTGACGGCAACGGCAAAATAAAGGGCATATTGGCCGGCGGCGTCGACCTCAGGAAAGATAACTTCCTGGGCAGAATAGGCAGTGTGAAAACGGGTGAGACAGGCAATCTTTATCTGTATGAGACAGACGGCACAATGATTATGCACACGAACAAGGCGCGGATTCTAGTCAAACAGGCTCGCGGCTTAAACAGGCTGTACGATGCGGCGAGGGATGGCTTTGAAGGCACAGGGGAAACCATTACGTCTTACGGGATGAAAGCAGTTTCTTCCTTTAAGAGGCTGAAGACAAAAAACTGGATCCTCGCTGCAAACTCTCCGCAAGACGAAGTATATCACCCCATCCGGAAGGCGGAACAGTATTTTTTAATAGTCACTATTACAGGAATCATTGCGGTATTTTTTATTATTTCCTTCATCATGAGATATTTGGTAAATCCTCTTGAACTTTTCACCCGTCACGTTGAGGAACTTCCGCATAAAACAGGGGACGACAGATTCCTGAACATAAAGACGAAAGATGAGATTGGAACTCTTTCCCTGGCATTTAACAAGATGGTGACCGAGATTGACGAGAAGTTGGCATTGGAGCGGAGTGCTGAAAAGTCCCTAAGAGAGAGCGAAGCACGGTTGAGGGAATCGCAGATCATAGCGGGGTTAGGCAGTTATCTTATTGATATCCCCGCCGGATTTTATAAAACTTCGGACATGCTTGATAAGTTGTTCGGGATAGACGAAAGATTTGATCTCTCTGTCGAGGGTTGGGCATCCCTGATCCATCCGGACGACCGCGCAATGATGGTTGACTATCTTGGAGAAGTCATCGTTCAGAGGAGGATTTTCGACAGGGAATATCGAATACTTCGTCATAACGATCGAGCCGAGCGCTGGGTTCACGGATTAGGCAAACTGGAATTGGATGACCAGGGGCGGCCATTGAAGATGCATGGTACGATTCAGGACATAACCGATCGCAAAAAATTGGAAGAACAATTGCGGCAGTCCCAGAAGCTTGAGGCTATCGGGACGCTGGCAGGCGGCATCGCCCACGATTTTAATAATCTGCTTCAGGGTTTGTTTGGTTATATATCCATAGCGAAACTGAATGCAGCCAATAAGGATAAAAGCATTGCCGCACTGGAGCAGGCGGAAAAAGCGTTGCATATGTCAGTAAACCTGACCGGCCAGCTTTTGACATTCTCCAAGGGTGGAAAACCGGTCAAAAAGAATATCCCTCTCCAATCAATTATCGAGAACTCAGTGAAGTTCGCGTTGAGCGGTTCAAACGCCGATTACCGAATCAAACTCGACTCAGACCTCTGGCATGTGGAGGCTGATGAAGGACAGATAGGGCAGGTAATTCAGAACATCGTGCTCAATGCCGACCAGGCGATGCCCATGGGAGGCGCGATAGTGATCACTGCCGGGAATCTGCCTGCGCTGAGAAAGAGAATCCCCCATCTGCCGGAAGAAGGGAAGTATGTCGAGATCTCTGTTAAGGACAATGGAACCGGTATTTCCGCTGAGCACCTGTCGAAAATATTCGATCCTTATTTTACGACTAAGGCGCAGGGAAGCGGGCTTGGACTGGCAACGTGCTATGCCATCATCAAAAATCACGGCGGTGTAATTCATGTCGCATCAAAACCGGGCAAGGGCACGACGCTTTATATTTATCTTCCCGCAGTTGAGCAGGAAAGAGAGGCCGTTCAGACAGCTGAACATTCCCCCTTTGTCCGCAAGGGGAGGGTCCTGCTCATGGATGACGAGGAACTGGTAAGGGAAATCGCAGGAAAAATGATGGAGGTCTTTGGGCATGAAGTCGCATTCGCCGAACACGGAGAAGCAGCCATCGGGAAATACAAAGCAGCTATAGAGTCCGGCAACCCTTTTGATATTGTAATTCTGGATCTGACTATCCGGGGCGGCATGGGGGGAAAAGAGACTATCGAGCGGCTGCTCGCAGTGGACCCCGGGATTAAGGCTATTGTATCGAGCGGTTACTCGGATGATGCCGTGGTGTCTGATTATCGTAATTATGGTTTTAGTGCTCGCCTGACAAAACCCTACAAGCTTCAAGAGCTGAGCGATACGCTGAATAACCTGCTTGGTTAATGTCCTGTCATTAACAGTCCTTTACATATTTTCTTTCATAGGACTTTACCCGACCTCGTGGATTGGTCAAGGGCCGCTACGGATGCTATAATATAGAATGGTTTTTAACGCGCCGTCTATCATGTGAGCTATATCATACCTGAGGAGGGGTGTTGGATATGAATGAACTGGAGAAACTCGAAAAATTGCTTCATCACTGGAAGGAACATAATATGGAACATGCTGAGACATACCGGAAGTGGGCCGAGAAAACTGCCCGCTTTGGTCAGAGTAATTTGTCTGCGATTCTGGTCCGCCTTTCTGACGATACTAAGGCCATGGACAGGCTTTTTGACGAAGGGGTCCAGTCGCTAAATGGATAGCGAGCATAATTCCGCCTGGTCGAACACGGGGTGAGCGAGCGAATATAATGAAAGAGATCCCTTGCATCAAGCCTCTCTGCGGCTTTACCGCAGAGAGGCTCCAAATAGGCGCTCCATCTTTACCGGCAGGCTGATAGAAAACATAATGGCAATAGGGGACGGAAGTCAGAAGATCAACGACATCATAGAGTTTCTTTCAGGCTATCTGCACGGAAAGGAGCATGCACTAAGGCTGTCGCTCATTGTTTTTTTTTCGAAAGGTCATCTTCTTATAGAAGATCTGCCCGGACTGGGCAAAACAACTCTGGCGATCGCAATAGCCAAGGCGCTTGGTCTTGATTTCGGCAGGATACAGTGTACCAGCGACCTATTGCCTACAGACATCACCGGACTCTCAATTTACAACAAAAATAGCGGAGAATTTGAATTTCGCTCCGGACCCGTATTCAATAATATTGTGCTGATAGATGAAATTAACCGGGCTACGCCAAAGACACAAAGTGCGCTTATAGAGAGTATGGGAGAGAAGCAGGCGACGATCGAGCGGCAGACCTACCGGTTGCCTCAGCCTTTTTTCGTGATCGCTACGCAGAACCCGGTAGAGCAATTCGGCACTTTCCCTCTTCCTGAATCCCAAATGGATCGTTTCATGATGAAAATAAGCATAGGCTACCCTTCAAGGAAAGCGGAAAAAGAGATTTTAAGGGGAGGCAGCAGGAGGGAGGAGTTATACGGCATAAAACCGATGATGGATAAAGATGAAGTGCTTGCTATAATTGATGATGTAAGAAATAAAATATATGTTTCGGACAAGGTCCTTGAGTATATGCTGACTATTATTGAGGCGACACGGAAAAGCAAATATCTGACTGCCGGTCTTTCAACGAGGGGTGCGCTGGCAATACATTATACCGCGAGGACAAATGCCTACTTTAATGGAAGGGACTTTGTTATTCCTGAAGATATCAGAGAGCTTGCGGAGTATCTGATACCCCACAGGGTCATCTTCAGGGAGGAATATGAACACCTTGAAAAAAGGGAGATCGTGCAATCACTAATAGAAGAGATAGCGGCCCCGGTGTAATAAAAATTACCAGGGCAGGCTGGATTTACATTGTCCTGACACTGTTCCTGGGTTTTTCAGCCATCAATACCGGCAACAACCTTGTATATCTTATTGTCGCTGCGTTCCTGGGCATAATGGGCGTTTCGGGTTTTTTTGGGAAAAACAATTTATCAAGACTGGATGTCTCCCTTGACCTGCCCGATGAGCTTTTCGCTGCAACCCACTTCCCTGTCAAGGTCACTCTGGTCAACAACCGGAGAATGCTGCCGGCATTTTTGATCAGGGTTAGGATCGATGACAAGGAAGTGTTTTTCCCCTTCGTGCCCCCGAAGGGCGCTGAGGCAAAATTCGCGGATTTTTATTTCCCCCGGAGAGGCAGCTATAACACAGGAAGATTGTATTTATCCTCTGTATACCCTTTCAACTTCTTTACGAGATACAAAGCAGCTCACGGTGAATATCAGGCCCTTGTATTTCCGCAAGTCAAAAAGTGCGGGATACCCGGTTTTTTTGACGGTCTGACTTCGCGTGGCGGTGAGCGCAATATCAATAAATCAGGATACGATGGTGAGATGGTGTCGGTAAGGTCCTATATTTCAGGTGATCCGTCCAAATATATCCATTGGAAATCGAGCGCCAAGACCGGCGAACTGAAAACAAAAGAATTTTCCATGTTATCACAACAGCCCATCATCATCGATTTCGGGAAGGTCGACATCCGGGACAAAGAGTATAAAATCTCATGTATAACTTATGTCATATTGAAGGCCTTCAGGAATAATATTCCGGTCGGACTGAAGATGAAGGACACTTTTCATAAGCCCGGATTGTCAAAAATACATAGGATAAGCCTGTTGAGAGAGCTTGCGTTATATGATCAGGATTGAAGATGCTGTAAAAGTGCTTACCTATCTTACTGTTGCGATTGGTTTCCTTTCAGTTGCGCGGGAGCTCCCAGCTTTGTTTACAGCCTGTTTTGTCCTTTTTTATTTTTTGTCGGCGGCAATCGAATACAGGAATATGCGTTTCATTCCGCGCTGGGTGCTTACAGTAATAGCTGTATTGTTTATAATTTTCACCTTTGTCAGATTGCGCATGGATAATTTTGTGATTCCGGCCATTGAGGCCGTTTCAGTCCTCCTGATCATTAAATTATTTGAGGAGAAAAAGTTCAGGGATTACATGCAGATTTATATGCTGTCGGTTTTCTTATTGGCGGGAGCGGCGCTTCTTTCACTCGACATGGTGTTTCTTGCATACTTTGCCGCATTACCGTTGCTTTCTTCAACGGCCTTAGTCCTTCTGGCCTATTATTCACAGGACAGGGAGATGGAGCTTGAGGCCGCTTATGTGAGGAAGATTATTTCCAGGTCCATGCTGATACCGCTTGTGGCTGCGCCGCTGAGCTTAATACTGTTTATTGTTCTTCCCCGCACCAATTATCCACTGTTCGATTTTCTTAACAGGGGCGCCGGCGCTGCTACAACCGGCTTTACCGACCATGTTAGGCTTGGAACGGTTTCCGGCATTCAGGAAGACGCTGCAATTATTTTCCGTTCGAGCATGGAAAAAATCAATGATGACTCATTGTACTGGAGAGGCATTGTGCTGGACTATTTTGACGGGACTTCGTGGAAGAGTTCGCAGAAAGCGGGTGAAAATATTTCAGCATTTCCTGCATTGGCAGGCAGGCGCGTTTTCCAGACTATTTATCTTGAGCCTTACGAAAACAAATATTTCTTTGCTCTTGATAAGCCGATGTATATTTCTCTTCAGCATGTTCAAAGATACCATGATCTGACCTTTTCCCAGGCTGATAACATATCCAGGCGCACTAAATATGATTTATGGTCGATCCTTTCTGACACAATGCGGGAAAAGGAAATTGACAGAGGGCTGTATCTGCAATTGCCCGGCAAGGTGGATAAGACGGGCAGGATAGGTGAGCTGGCAAGGCGTTTTGCCGTAAAGAATGATGCTTCGGCTACTGTCAGAGCGATGCTCTCTTTTTTGAAGAACGGCAGTTACCGGTACGCTCTCAAGAATTTGCCTGTCACATCTCAGCCTATGGAAGATTTTCTTTTCAAGTACCGGTACGGCAATTGTGAATACTTTGCGTCGGCAATGGCCCTTATGCTCAGAATGGACGGCATCCCTTCCAGGCTGGTGGGCGGGTACAAAGGCGGTTACTATAATGAAATGGGGAAATATTATTTAGTAACTCAAAGGAATGCCCATGTGTGGGTTGAGGCTTATATCGATAATAAAGGATGGATCAGGGCTGATCCGACGCCGGTCGACAGCAACACCAGTTTCGGGAGGAACCTGTTTTTTACCGTAAGACTATTTCTTGACTCGTTCAATTATGCCTGGAATGCTTCGGTAATTAATTATGATTTTGAGAGGCAGATCTCGCTCCTTAATGCATTGCGTACGGGAATTAAAAGGCCCGCCTTCAATTTCAGACCTGGGAGGGGGAGTTTAATCAGATACTCGCTGGTTACCTTTTTTGCAGTAAGCGTACTTTATACGCTCGTTCTTCTTATACAGAGGAGAAAAGGCCCCTCTGAATACATCCTGCGGTCATTCCTGAAAAAAGCGGGTAAACTCGGCTATTCAAAAATGAAATCCGAAGGCCTTGAGGAATTTGTGATGAAGATCGAAGATGCTGATAAAAGGGAGAGGGCCTTTTTGTTCGTAAAAGAATTTGAAAAATATTATTTCATGGATGAAGAGATCAAACCCGAAACATCGAGACGCCTCAGGCATTTGATAAAGGATATTTAGGGGGGATGGATCCCTTCACTATTTAACGCAAATTCATTCAAGAACAAGTATTTTTAAACTGCCGAGCGAGCGCTGCTTATTCTTGGCCGATATCTCACCGAGATGATCCCGAAACCTCTTGTTGTCTATCGAGCGTATCTGATCGACTATGATATCGGAGTCCTTAGTCAATTCATTCAGGCCAAGTCCGTCAATGGGAAGGCAATCCTGAACGTGGCCCGCCCAGGAAAGTTCTCATCCAGTTCCATTTTGCCCAAAAATTCTGATATTATCAGAGAACAGGTTAATGATATGTTATTGAAGGAGAATCTATGAAAGACAAGAAAACTTTGGTTGCGCCCTGTGGACTTGACTGTTTCAACTGTGATCTTCACGAGAACAACCTGACAGACAAACTTGCTGAATTGATTAATACCAAAATGGGTGTGCCAAAGGGAGAAATTGCTTGCAAAGGGTGTCGCCAACAAGACGGAAAGCATTACCATTTGCCGGAGGGGTGCGCAACGTTGGATTGTGTCAAAGAGAAGGGTGTAGAGTTTTGCTGTGACTGCAGCGATTTTCCGTGCGCCTTTCTCGCACCAACGGCTGACAAGGCCGCTCAGTACCCTCATAATATGAAGCTCTATAATCTCTGCCGTATTAAGAAGGTTGGTCTCGAACGCTGGATAGACGAAGAAGCAGGACAAATACGAAAGAAATACTTCACAGGTAAATTTGTTGTTGGTAAAGGGCAGATGGAATGAGCGACAAGAGACTGTGCAGGAATTTTCTAATTATCGGTAGCACTATAGACGGGGGAAGGTCCCAAATGAGGCGAAGTGCTAAAAGATATTGACTGAGGACCTCAGTTCAAACCTGAAATATCAAAACGTCTTAAACATTTAATAAAGGCGATTTAACTTTAAACTATCCTTGACCAATTTTTAATGAGGACTTCGTGCAGACGACCGCCTGCCTTACGAGCAGTATCAGGTGCAGCCGGCAGGCTGCGGAATCCCCGCATACTTGCAGATCCGCGTTAGAGGTTTTTCAGGGAACACCGAGTACAGCTTCTTTATCGAATACCGCTCACCGCCCAACTGCTTGTTTAACCTTTTCACGATCACTTTCGGCATCGGACCAATGGTGAATGTTCTGTAATAATCGCGCGCAAAACGGATTACCTGCCAGTGTTCATCAGTAAGCAACATCCCGTCTGCGGCACTGAAGTATTCGGCAACCTGCAGAGACGGGTTGGCAAGGAAGCCGTCGGCATCCAGCTCAATGGTTTTGCCGCAAATCGTAATATGGTTGTTTGAGTCCATTGTCAACTTCGGGTTCAGTCATTGCTATCCCTCAAACTCTTTGCTCCGATTATATCATTTAATGCTGCATTTCGGGTTTTAAGACAAACACGGATACGAAATTAGGAGAATTCCCTACAAGAATAGGAGAGTTTAGATTATTTGTTGATTCCTGGTTTCGCTATACAATCGAAACAAAATTAGTATGGTCGGCAGAGTGTCACTAAATACAGGGCCGCAGCGGAAGCCCGCTGGGTATGCTCTGAGAATGAAAGGGCTGGAAAGCAATGCAGCAAATATTCAAACGCCCGCTATTTGGCCCTGATATTGCTTTTAAGCAGGCGAAACGTCATCTCGGACAAAAGGCATGATTCAGGTTTCATAACTTGGCAATTTTGAACAGGAGGTATGTATTATGGGCTTTCCGGCGCAGCGATTGAGAAGGTTAAGGAAAAACGGAAACATGAGGAGAATGGTACGTGAAACAGGCCTGACCGTAGATGATTTTATCCAGCCGCTGTTCGTTGTCGAAGGAGAGGGGATACGAAAGGAAATAGATTCCATTCCAGGTAATTATCATCTCTCTGTCGATATGCTCATTGAGGAGGCCAGGGAACTTAACGATTTGGGTATTCCCGCCGTATTGCTTTTCGGCATTCCGAAGAAAAAAGATGAAATGGCAACAGGAGCATATGCACCTGACGGGATTATCCAGCAGGCGGTGAGGGCTCTCAAAAGCGCAGTACCTGACATAGTGATAGTCACCGATGTATGCCTGTGTGAGCACACTACGCACGGGCACTGCGGCATCATCAGCAATGGATATCTGGTTAATGATTCCACAACACCGATAATTGCGAAAACCGCACTTTCCTATGTGGAGGCAGGTGCTGATATTGTCGCTCCCGCAGGAATGATGGACGGGCAAATCCATGCTATCAGGACCACGCTTGAAGAACATGGGCACCATGAGACGGTCATAATGGCGTACGCGGCCAAATATGCTTCCAAACTTTACGAGCCTTTCTTCAAACACGGTACCCAGTCGCCGGTCACCTTCGGAGACAAAAAGTCACACCAGATGGATTGCGCCAATTCGAATGAGGCCATGCGGGAAATAGCCCTGGATATTGAGGAGGGAGCGGACATTATCATGATAAAACCGGCTTTGTTTTATCTTGATATTGTATACCGTGCCAAAGAGAGATTCGATCTGCCCCTGGCAGTATATAACGTGAGCGGCGAATATGCCATGGTACAGGCAGCCGCCGAAGCAGGACGGCTTGATGCCGTGGCAGTTATGCAGGAGGCGCTTATGTCCTGTAAGAGAGCGGGAGCGGACCTGATAATATCATATTTTGCAAAAGATGCTGCGCGGATATTTAATAAAGTATGGGTATGAAAGGGACTGAATGAATACTGAGAATCTATCCGTTTCCATTATTGATAAAGAGCTTATTGATACTGAGAAGCGGCAAACATGCGCAAATGCACACCATCCGATCGGTCCTGACAAACCCTTCCTTGAATTCAAGAAAACTGAAACCAATCAATCGATTGTTGACCGTTTCGAACGACAGGTGGTCAGATATCCCTCCAGGCTCGCTGTAAAAACAGAGAAAACTCAGCTCACCTATGCGGCATTCAACCAGACCGCCAACCGTGCGGCGCGGGCAATAGTAGAACAGCGCGGGCAGCGAAGCGAACCTGTCGCGATTTTTCTGGACCAGGGAGTATCGCTCATCTCCGCACTATTTGCCGTGTTGAAGGCAGGTAAATCCTACATCGTACTGGATACCTCTTTTCCACCTTCAAAAAACGCTTCCGTGGTGAAGCATTCTCAGCCCGGGCTTATCCTTACCGATAGAAAGTATTACCCTCTTGCCCGTAAATTGGTTGACAATACGTCACAGCTGCTGATTATCGATGAGATCAGTTCAGAGATTCCTTCAGGGAACCTTGACCTGTCCATTTCTCCGGAGACCACAGCCTATATTATTTATACATCCGGTTCCACGGGCGATCCCAAAGGAGTTTTTCAGGACCACCGGAATGTGCTTCATAACGTTATGAGATGTACCAACATGCTCCATATTGCCGCAGATGATCGCCTTTCTCTCCTCTGGTCTTGCAGCTTTGCGGCATCAGTACCCAATATATTCGGCGCTTTGCTTAATGGCGCAGCCCTCTTACCCTTCGATCTTAAGAAAGAAGGTATTATTAAACTGGCCGACTGGCTTATCAAGGAAAAAATCTCCATCTACCATTCAGTCCCAACCGTTTATCGCCATTTCCTTTCCACACTGACCGGCATGGAAAATTTTTCCAACCTTCGCCTGATCAAGTTGTCCGGCGAGCCTGTTCTGAGAACTGATGTGGAACTCTATAGGAAGCATTTTCACGAAGGCTGTTATTTTCACGTGTCATATGCCTCAACGGAAACGAATATTGTTCGCCAGTTTTTTTGTGACCATAATACCGCATTTTGCGGTGATATAGTACCTGTCGGTTATGAAGTGGAAGATATGGAGGTATTGTTATTCGATGAGGACGGTAAAGAGGTTGGGGTCAACTGCGTCGGCGAAATCGCTATCAGAAGCCCATACCTTCCCCCGACCTATTATCGAAAAGAAGACCTGACTGAATCGCCGTTTATGCCTGATGAAAAGGACGGATATTATCGTATTTACAAGACCGGAGATCTCGGTTATATGCTCCCGGACAGATGCCTGCTTCACCTTGGGCGAAAAGACATGCAAGTGAAGATCAGGGGCTACAGGGTCGAAGTCGGCGAAGTCGAGATGGCCCTGAACGAACTATCTGTGATAAAAGAGGCAGCCGTTGAGGGGCGTGATGACCCTTATGGGCGTAAGCTTCTGGTAGCATATGTAGTCCTTCATAAAAATAAGACCATATCAGCCGCCGAGTTGCGTAATTTTCTGAAAGACAGGATCCCCGATTACATGGTGCCTTCACGCTTTCTTTTTCTCGAAGGTCTGCCCCTTACGATGAGCGGCAAACTGGACCGAAGGGCATTGCCTGACCCCGAGCACGCAAGGTTGGAGATCGAGAAGGATTATGTTGCCCCCCGCACTCAGACAGAAGTAACGCTGGCTGAGATTTGGAGTAATATTTTTGGGATAAAACACGTAGGAGTGTTTGATAATTTTTTCGACTTGGGAGGGCATTCTTTGCTTGTTGTGCAATTGGCGGCTGAAATCAAAAAAATAACAGGTAAGACTCTCCCCATTATTGCAATACTTCAGTCGCCGACAATTGAACAACTGGCCAAAGTTCTAAATGGAGAAGTCCCCACAGCAGGGTCTCCGTCAGTGGTTGTCCAGGCGGACGGCTCCCGATTACCTTTGTTTTGGGTGGGAGTCAATATTTATTTGCCGCGCCATCTGGGACCGGACCAGCCTGGATATGGGCTTTTATCGCAGGGTCAGTATGACAACCCCGTCATCTATGACACTGTTGAAGAACTCGCCGCTAAACACCTGGAGGAAATACGGACTGTGCAGCCAGAGGGTCCATATTTGCTGGGTGGCTACTGTTTTTGGGGAGTAGTGGCTTTTGAGATGGCCCAGCAACTGTTAAGGCAGGGAGAAGATGTGCGTTTATTGTGCCTGGTTGATCCCCCTTCACGGTTAGTTCGCCCTAAAGATCTCGACAAGGTTTCATCCTCACAGCACGCATCATTCACATCACGAAGCAAACATTTTTTCAGCACGATGTCAGCCCAGAAGGATGACAAAAAAGCAGACGGTATATTACAGGTAATCAGACGCAGCAGGATTGTTAGAAATATCAAGGTCTCAGTCTGCAAAACCTGTATATTTTTTGGATACCCCGTTCCATCAATTCTCAGAATGTTTTATTGCTTTAGAGTAGCCAGAGAAGAAATCGTTCGAAAATATAGGCCGCAAGTTTATCCCGGCAGAGCCGTAGTATTTCTCGCCGGAGACGCTTCCGGTGTTTCTCGTCCTGACTGGAGCAGACTCGCTGCAAGTGAAGTGATTGTGCATGAAGTACCCGGCGCAAGGCATGTGACTATGACGGAGGAGCCATTCGTGGGTACATGGGCCAAACAGTTGAATAGTTATCTTGAAGCGACCCGGGCAACGAAGGTACATTAACAACTGTGTTACGACAATGGTCTTTTCCGGAATGGTTTATTTCGTGGCATACTCCTGATCGGGTTCCGGAGTTGACGCTAAATGATGTCCATGTCTGGCGTGCTTCCCTGCAAATGACATCAATCCAAATGGAGATACTGCAAAACTCCCTTGCAGCTGATGAATTAAGAAGGGCGGAACGTTTTCGTTTTCCTGAAGACAAGAATAATTTTATCGTTGCAAGAGGACTGCTCAGAACCCTCCTGGGTAAATATTTAAACATGAAGCCTGATAACATCCGTTTCTGTTGCGGACCTTATGGGAAGCCGGAACTCATGGCAGCCTGCGGTATTGAATCGCTACGTTTCAATGTCTCTCATTCCCGTGGCATGGTACTTTACGCAGTTGCGCTTGATCGGAAGATAGGAATAGATCTCGAATATATCCATCCTGATATCGAAGTTGATGACATTGCCGAACAATTCTTTTCGCCTGGAGGGAGAACCTTTCTTAAGACGCTACCCCGGGATGATCGAAAAAAAATCTTTTTTATGTCTTGGACCCGAAGAGAGGCCTGGCTGAAGGCCCGTGGTACAGGGCTTGCGGGAGATCCGGGTGTTATGCGCAAAATGGACGAAGGCGTCGGGGAAGCAGCTTTATGGTCGCTTAAGGACCTTGATATGGGAGAAAAGTATTCAGCGGCCCTTGTTGTTGAGGGGCGAAACCCGCATGTATCATTCTGGCAATGGCGGCCGATAGGGTATCTGTAGAGTGCAACTTATTTATTCGCGGGCCTTTGATGCCCAGGCTATTATCGCATCCACCATCGCTTTTATGGTTGCTTCTTTCGGAACGATGGAGATTTCCAATCCGGCTTTTTTTATGGCCCGTTCTGTGACCGGTCCTATGGCTGCGAGCGCAGCCGGTTTCAGGAGGGGCATCGCTTCGTCTCCGATCATTTCAATGAAATTGGTGAATGTGGCTGCGCTGGTAAAGGTCGCAACGGAGATTCGACCCTCTTGCAGGAAGCGTTTAAGTCTCTTGCCGTGTTTTTCAGGCTTGACAGTGCGGTAGGCCACCGGTGTATCTATGTGGCCGCCTAATTCCCGTACCTTTTGAGGAAAGACCTCCCTGGCTGTCTCTGCCCGCGGTAAAAGGAACCTCAAACCTTTAAGGCTGCCGCCGGATGATTGGCGGCTGAAGATGCCTATCAGTCCCTCGGCGTTGAATTCTTCAGGAATAACATCAACTTTTAACCCGTAACTTCTCATGGCACCTGCTGTTTTAGTCCCTATGGCGCATAATTTTATGCCCTTCATATCTCTAATGTCCCTGTCTTTGGCAAGAAAGCGCTCAATAAAAAATTTGAACCCGTTGGCGCTCGTAAAGATGAGCCAATCATAGGAGACTATCACATCTATTGCGGCATCCAGCGAATCAAAGTTTTCAGGGGGGACCGTTTTTATTGTAGGAAATTCAAAAATTTCTGCCCCGAGTTCTTCCAGCGCCGCGTAATCCTGTGTATATTCCCTTGTTATCAGGACTCTGTGGCCAAAGAGAGGTTTGTTTTCGTACCATTTGAGCGTATTTCTCAGTTTGACCACATTGCCGACAACCATCACTGCAGGAGGACGTATGTTCTCTTTCTTTACCTGTGCCGCGATATCTCCCAATGTCCCGACAACCGTCTTCTGGTCGGGCCGGGTGCCCCAACGGACAACTGCTACCGGCGTATCCGCGGGTTTACCGTGCCCGGTAAGTTTTAAAACAATTTGTTCCATGTTCTTTACTACCATAAGAAAGACAAGCGTATCAAAACCTGAAACGAGTTTGTCCCAGTCAATGGCGCTTTCAGGTTTTGTAATGTCTTCATTTCCGGTGACCACAGAAAAAGAGGATGAATACTTCCGGTGGGTGAGGGGGATCCCTGCGTAGGCCGGAGCAGCAATGGGAGAACTGATACCAGGGACAACTTCGAAATCGATGCCCTCTGCGACAAGCGCTTCAGCCTCTTCTCCGCCGCGGCCGAAAATAAAGGGATCGCCGCCTTTTAATCTGCATACGAGTCTGCCTTTTTTGGCCTCGCTGATCAGGGCCTGGTTTATCTGGTCCTGTGTCATCTCATGATGCCCGCCGCGTTTGCCGGCATAGATAAATTCAGCGTCATGATCAACATAATTCAGGATCTGCGCATTAAGATGAAAGTCATAGACAACAGTTTCCGCTTTCCGTAGGCAGCGCATACCCTTTACGGTCAAAAGGCCGATATCCCCCGGTCCGGCCCCGATAAGGTAAACTTTTCCTTTTTTACCCATTGCCTATAACCTATTACCTATAGCCTGTTTTTATCAGCTGCTTATTTCGCCGTCAACTGGCGGGATGTTCCTGCCGTATACTTCATCGAGGATTTCTTTGGCGCCCATGGCAAGGAGATTTTCAGCCAGACGCACACCGAGCGCTTCTGCATGAGCAGGGTCGCCTTCGATGCGGTTTTTTACAATCCTGTCTCCGGTAACGCTGCCCACGAGTCCGTCGATCGTGATAATTCCGTTAAGCAGTCTGGCGTGGGCTGCGATCGGGACCTGGCATCCTCCTTCGAGACGTTTCAGAAGCGCCCTCTCAGCCCTCACGCAAATGGAGGTTTCGGGGTGGTTGAGCTGACTGATAAGTGAATTGCTAAGCTTGTCATCAATCCTGCATTCAATGCCGATAGCCCCCTGGCCAATGGCAGGCAGACTTGTTTCCGGCAGGAGTATTTCGGTAATCCGGTCTTGCCATCCGAGTCTCCTTACTCCGGCCACAGCCAGGATTATGGCATCAAATCCGCCTTCATCGAGCTTCCTGAGGCGTGTATTGAGATTGCCTCTCAATTGTTCGATTTTTAAGTCAGGTCTTTTATTGAGGAGTTGGCTGGAGCGACGCAGGCTGCTTGTGCCTATCCTGGCGCCCAGGGGCAGATCATTAAAACTCTTTGTCCTGAACTGTCCGTCACTGATCGCAGATATAAAAGCGTCACGCGGGTCCTCGCGCTCGCAGATGACCGCAAGATGAAGTCCTGAGGGAAAATCCGTCGGCACATCCTTCATGCTGTGTACGGCGATATCAGCCGTCCCTTCCAGAAGCGCTTCCTCTATCTCTTTAACGAATAGTCCTTTGCCGCCCACATTTGCAAGAGGCACATCGAGTATTTTATCGCCCGTGGTCTTGATCTTGTTGAGCTCTATCTGCACGCCGGGAGAAAGTTTTTCGAGGCCCGCCTTTACCCATTCCGCCTGCCACAAGGCAAGCGCGCTGCCGCGAGTGCCGATTATGATTTTAGTCTTCAACACTGCCTCCATTAATGCCGTACAGCTTCTTTATCATTGCAATGAGTTCATCCTTGTCTTCGGCATCTTCCTTAAGCGCGGAAGTCGGTGGATGGATCAGCTTATTGACGATTGCCGTTGCAAGGTATTCCACCGCTTTTAAACGGTCTTCGCTCATATCGGGAAATTTTCCCCTGAATTTTTCGAGCTCTTCATCTTTTATTCCTTCAGCTTTCTGGCGCAGCGCTACAATGGTAGGCACCGAATCCAGCGAGGACATCCATTTTATGAAGTTCTCAACCTCGCCATTTATGATCTGTTCTGCCTTTTCCGCCTCTTTTTTCCTTTCAAGAATATTTGAGTCGATCACTTCCTGCAGGTCATCGACATCGTAAAGGTACACATTTTCGAGCTTGTTTATTTCAGGGTCGATATTTCTCGGCACCGATATGTCTATTATAAAGACCGGACGGTGTTTTCTCTCTTTCATCACTTTGTTCATTTGCTCCCTGAAAAGTATATAAGAAGGGGCGCCGGTGGAGCAGATAATAATGTCCATTAGCGCAAGTTCGCGCAAAAAGTCCTCGAAGCGCACGGCCCTGCCATTAAATTCTGCCGCCATTTCACACCCGCGTTCGTAAGTCCTGTTCACAACTGCGACTTCTTTGACACCGTTATTGACAAGGTGGCGCGCAGCCAGTTCAGCCATTTCTCCGGCGCCAAGGAGCATAAATGACTTTCCGGAAAGATCGGTAAATATTTTTTTTGCGAGTTCAACTGCAGCAAAGCTGATCGACACTGCATTTTCAGCTATCTTTGTCTCCGTGCGCACCCGCTTGGCTGTTGAGATGGCTTTTTTGAACAGTTTATTGAGCAATATGCCGGTTGTTTTTTTCCTCAGTGCAAAATCAAAAACGTCTTTGAGCTGGCCCAGTATTTGCGGCTCTCCCAGGACCATCGAATCGAGACTTGAAGCAACCCGCAGGACGTGTCTGACGGCATCGGATTCCGTATGTGAGTAAAGGGACCCCTCAAAATCTATTCTGTCCATGTTGTGAAAGGAAGCGAGGAAATTTTTTATATTTTCAACAGCGGATGTGGTGTCGCTCACGCAGGTATATATCTCGACCCTGTTGCATGTGGAAAGCAGTGCGACCTCTTTCACCTCCGGGATTTTACGGAGGCCGAACACGCCTTCTTCGAGCCTGGTAGCGGTGAAGGCGAGTTTTTCTCTTGTCTCAACATTGGCGGTTTTGTGATTTAACCCTATGACAAGTACTTTCATGAGAATGAATGCAGGCTCTTCGTAGAGATAAGATTGACCCCGAAAAAAGTGAATAGAACAATGAGAAAACCGATAATTGAGAGAACGGCGGCCCTCTTGCCTCTCCAGCCTGCAGTCAGCCTGATATGCAGGATCAGGGCATAAATAAACCATGTTATAAGCGACCATACTTCTTTCGGGTCCCAGCGCCAATAACTTCCCCAGGCACTCTCGGCCCATAATGCGCCGCTGATTATGGCGAGGGTCAAAAGAGGAAAGCCGAGGGTAATCAATTTATAGTTTATTTCGTCAAGCACCTGTATGCTTGGCAGCCTTTTGAAAAGGCCGTGCGTATGTTTCGACTTCAGGTAATGCTCCTGCAGCAGGTACATTATGCCGATACCGAAGGCCACTGCAAACGCTGCGTTGCCGAGGAAGGCCAGGAAGGCATGGATGCCCAGCCAGTAGCTTTGCAGGACTGGGCTGAGCGGCCGTATCTCGCGTGGAAGCACTGACGAGGAAAGCATCAATATAAACACGATGGGCAGGATAAAAGAGCCCATAATGCCTATTTTGTAGCGGTATTCCAGAAAAAAGAATATTAGCACAATACACCAGGCGAAGAAAGACGCAGCCTCATGCATGCTTGTGATCGGCAGATGCCCCGCAGCGATATAACGGTAGACAATGCTTGCAGAGTGTATCAGGAAGCCGGCGCCGGTGACAATCAGCATCAGCTGAGATGATTTCTTGCTTCCCGTGAAAAGCTCGAAAACGCTTATAATGGTTACTGCAAAATAACAGGTGAGGGCCAGTTCAAAAAGGATGGTCCCCATCAGAAGCAGCCGAGCTCGCAATTCCTGATTTTTATCTTCAATTCATTGGCGGCTTTTCCTACTTCACTGTAAGGCGCTTTTAGCTCTTCAGCGATTTTCCGGGCAGAGGCGCAGCTGAGTCTGCCGTCCACAGCTTTTTCCTTCAACAAATGTTTGATCCTCTCAAGGATGCGCTCTTCGATAACTTCAGACATGCACGTTAACAACTCCTGTCCTGTTTTTCTGTCTTCAGGGTCAAAATATACAACGCGCGCAGAATAAACTTTTTTATCTGCGTCCGGCGGCATACTGTCCCTTGGAAATACAATAATATCAGCATGGTTAATTAGCCGGAGAGATGATGCCTTTATAATTTGTTCTCCGCTGACTGCCAATATGAATATTACTACATCGGGATTTGAAAACTCAATTGCGCTGTTTCCTTCTATGATAATAGCGTCAAGATGGGACAGCCTGTCGATTGCAATAGATACCGTTTCTTCGATACCCTCCGCGGGACCCTGGATCCATAACACTTCTTCAGCCCCTGCTTTGAGCAGCTTTCCGGTGTCTTTATCTTTCTGTTCGAGGAGCGCCATGTCATCAATGAGTGATGTATACAAAGCAGTTTTCGAATATTTGATAGCGCCCCATCTGCGGTGTGCGCCGGGTTTGCTCGACTCCGAACCAAGCGCGGAAAGCAGCATTGATGCGACAGTAGTTTTCCCTGAGCCGCTATGGCTGCCGCCGATGCCGATGACAAGAGGGCGATCCATTACAGGGCACTCAATACGCTGCTCACAGGTGAGTTGAGTGCTCGGGAGTTTCTTCTGTTTTCTCTTCAGCCATGTAATCACAGTCCTTGTTTTGGCAGACGAGGAACACTTCGCCACCCTTATTCCGTTTTTCCGTCAAAAAGGGCGCACCGCATTTGGGACACTGCTTGGGCACGGGCTTAAGCCAGAGTGCAAATTTGCAGTTCGGATAGTTGCCGCAACTCCAGAACGACCTGCCACGTTTCGATTTCCTTTCGACAATATCTCCTCCATCGAGAGGGCATTTCACCCCGGTTGAGATCGGTTTTGTGTTTTTGCATTCGGGATAACGCGAACATGCCAGGAACTTGCCGAACCTGCCGCTTTTAACGGCCATTGGCGCGCCGCATTTATCACAGGTTTCATCAGTAAGGACAGGTTCCGCTTTTTGTGAATTTGTATCACCCTCAAGCGGTTTCGTGTTTTTGCACTTCGGGTAGCCGGAACATGCGAGAAACCGCCCGTGCCTGCCCCATTTAATCACCATCGGGGAGCCGCACTTTTCGCATACCTCTTCCGTAGGGATGTCCTGTGGTTTTACCTTTGCCATGTCCTTTGAGGCCTCGGTCAGATCACGACTAAAAGGTGTATAAAAGTCTTTTACTACCTTGACCCATTTGAGGTTGTTGTTTTCGATTTCATCGAGCTCATTTTCCATTTTTGCGGTAAAGCCCATATCAATCAACTCAGGAAACTTGTCAACAAGCAGGTCATTGACGACGGCCCCGAGTTCTGTAGGAAAAAATCTTTTATCCTCGTTTTTCTCCACATACTTCCTGTCCTGGATTGTGGAAAGTATCGCCGCATACGTACTCGGCCTGCCTATGCCTTTTTCTTCAAGTGTCTTTACAAGAGTGGCTTCAGTATAGCGCGGCGGCGGCTGGGTAAAATGCTGAACACTTTTTATCTCCCGTTGCGTGAGCGGGTCTTTTTCTTTTAAATGGGGAAGTATTGCTCCTTCTTCGTCCTCAATTTCATCTTTGGTCTCCGAATAGAGGGCCATGAAGCCGGGGAAGCGTATTACAGTGCCGGACGTGCGCAGCTCGGCGCCTTTCAACTCAACTCCGGCATCTCTCAGGCAGATTATAAATGTTGTCTGCTCAAGCTGGGCCGGACTCATCTGGCTTGCGATGAACCTGTTCCATATCAGGCTATACAGATTATATTGGTCTTTGCTTAAGAAAGGTTTAACTGTTTCAGGGGTCTTTTCCGGGTAAGTGGGCCTGATCGCCTCATGTGCCTCCTGTGCGCTCCCCTTGCTCTTGTAGAAAGGCGGTTTTTCAGGTACAAACTCATTCCCGAAGTTTTTAATTATAAGCTCACGGGCCCATTCCTGGGCCTCAGGGGCGGTCCGGAAAGAGTCGGTCCTCATGTACGTGATCAATCCCGACGAGCCCTCCGGGCCCAGTTCAATACCCTCGTAGAGCTGCTGCGCCACCATCATTGTTTTCTTCACCGGAAATCTGAGCCGCCGGGAGGCCTCCTGCTGGATAGTGCTTGTTATGAAGGGCGGAGCAGGGGGCTTCTTACGCACTTTTTTCTCTATAGAAGAGAGGAAAAGATCTTTCGATTTAATGTCGTCGGCTATGGTCTGAGCCGTTTCCGCATCGGTAATGAGAAAACGCTTCCCTTCCTCTCCCTCACGGTTTATGACCAGCGTGTTCCTGTATTTATAGAGGCGGGCCCGGAAATCGGCGCCCTGACCGTTTTCTGCCTGAAGCAGCGCCTCGATGGTCCAGTATTCTTCCTTGTTAAATGCCTCTATTTCCCGCTCTTTGTCTACAACAATTTTTACCGCAACCGACTGTACTCTGCCTGCGCTTAAACCCCTTCTTACTTTTTCCCAAAGGAAGGGACTGAGCTTATAGCCCACCAGCCTGTCAAGGATCCTCCTGGCCTGTTGCGCTTCCACCTTATGGACATCGATAGCGCCCGGATTCTGAATGGCCTCCCTGACAGCTTTCTCGGTTATCTCATGAAAGGTAACACGTTTAACCTTGCCTTTATTGGCGGGCGATTTTATATCTTCAGCTATATGCCAGGCAATTGCTTCACCCTCACGGTCAGGGTCGGTCGCCAGATATATTACGTCCGCTTTTTTCGCCTCGCTCCTGAGTTCTTTCAAAACCTTTTCTTTACCCGAAATGGTCACGTACTGAGGAAGGAAATTGTTTTCCACATCGACCCCGAGCTCTTTTTTAGGAAGGTCCTTAACATGACCGACCGAGGCCTTTAAAACGAAGTCTTTTCCCAGTATTTTATTTATGGTCTTGGCCTTTGCCGGAGACTCAACGATTACAAGAGACTTCAATATCCCCTCCTTAAAATACGACGCGGTGACGCGGCGATACGGTGACGCGGGGAACAGAGACGCGGAGACACGGGGACGCGGCGAAACGGAACCGACAGTGTTTTGTCGTGCCCTTTCCCCGTGTCACCCCATCTCCGTGTCCCCGTGTCATTGTCATTTTCGTCCCCGTGTCGCCCCATCTCGGTGTCCCCGTGTCATTATGTTTTGATTAGTTCCAGGTTATCTGTCGTCCACCGCCGAAAACAAAAGCATAAACTTCTTCGGTCTCAAGGTCTGTATCTTTCATAAGGATATAGGAAAGAAGTGCCCTGATAGTGTCAAGTTCCGTATCATCTATAAATTTAGTCAGTTCCAGTGCCACGAGTTCCTCCTTTACTGTTAAAAAATCTATGTCAAAGGCGCTCACTTTCTGCAGCATATCGTCAGCGTCGTATCCCTTGTCGATGAGTTCTTTTGCAAGAACTCTTAGCATGTCGATTAGTCGTCTGGCCAAATGTCCTCCTTTTTATGTAGCCAGTGACCAGTAGCCGGGGACCGGTTACTGGTCACCATCTTCATGTTTTTCTGGCTACTGGTCCCTGGTTACTGGCTACTGCATTTAAAGCATAGAGAAATTGTTGCCGGGTGTCTGGCGGACTATCCCTTTCATTTCAAGTCCGAGCAAAAGTCCCGAAAGACGGGCCGCAGGCATCTTGAGTTCTCTTACAATATGGTCTATATGCTTTGAATCGCTCCCCAAAATATTACATATTGCCTTTTCTTCATCATTTATTTCAAGTCTCCCTTTTTGTGGTAAAGACTGGGGGGCGGGTTTCACTAAACGCAACAGCCCTTTTATTTGGGGGGACAACTCCTCTATCACGTCTTCAGAACTTTGAACAGGTTTGGCCCCCATCTTGATTAAACCATTAGTCCCCCTGGCATTCCCTGAGGTGATATTACCGGGAACGGCAAATACCTCCTTGCCCTGCTCCAGCGCAAACCTCGCAGTAATAAGTGAACCGCTGCGCTCAGTTGCCTCTACGACAAGCACTCCGAGGGAAAGCCCGCTTATGAGCCGGTTTCTCCTGGGGAAGTTTTCTCTGACAGGAGGCGTACCCAAAGGGAATTCACTTATAACGCATCCGGACTTTGAAAGGGCTGTCATCAGCCCTTTGTTCTCTGCCGGATAACAGATATCGAGACCGCAGCCCAGCACCGCAATGCTTCTGCCTCCCGCTCTCAGCGCTCCGGAGTGCGAGACAGTATCGACGCCCCTGGCCATGCCGCTGACAATCGTAAGCCCTGTCGAAGCAAGTTCATACGACAGGTCAGCGGCGATCTTCCTGCCGTATTCGCTCATATTCCTGGAACCAACCATGGCAAGCGCGAAGCGGTCCTCCTCTGTCAGGTCTCCTTTTACATAAAGGATTGGGGGGGCGTTGTCCAGATGGGTTAAGGGTTCGGGATATTCTTTATCGAATAGCGTGACAATTCGTATGTTGAGGCGTTCAGCTTTTTCTATTTCCCTGTCAATTATGTCCCAGGCCTTAAATTCCTTTATCTTTTTTGCTTTTAATACGCTTATTTCTCCAACTGAGGACAGCTCGGAAAATCCGGCGCTGAATACTGCTTCAGGAGCTCGGAACGCCGAAAGAAGCCGCCCTATCGTAACAGGCCCTATGCACTCTATAAAGGAGAGGGCAAGCAGGAATTTCAAGTCATTTATATTCTGTGAAGGGATATTTTTTTCCATTGTGTCTTTGAAAATCAAGTAAAAAGTTAGAAGTAAAAAGTTAAAGGATGGAGACCGGGGACTAGGAACCAGTGGTCAGAGTCCGGGAAGCTGTTGCCAGTCGCCGGTCCCTTGTACCCGGTCCCTCGTCCACGGTATTTCATCCTATTACTTCTCACTTTTTACTTAGTTTTTTTAACCTCAGGGCATTAAGTTTGATGAACCCCTGGGCGTCTTTCTGATTATATACCTTTTCCGCCTCAAACGTTGCAAGTTCCGGGTTGTAAAGCGAACAGGACGATTTTCTGCCCGCAACTATACAATTGCCTTTATATAATTTAAGCCGGACCGTGCCAGTGACATTTTTCTGTATACCGTCCATCAGCAACTGCAAGGCCTGCCTTTCGGGTGCAAACCAGTAACCGTAATAAACGAGCTCTGCATATTTGGGAATTAACGAGTCCCTCATGTGCAGTACTTCTCTGTCAAGCGTTATTGATTCAAGCGCCCTGTGTGCGGTGTGGAGGACGGTCCCTGCAGGAGTTTCGTAAACCCCTCTGGATTTTATGCCGACATACCTGTTCTCTACTATGTCTATTCTCCCGATGCCGTTTTCACCTGCTATAGCATTGAGCTTTTCAAAAAGTTCCACCGGAGACATAGGTGTCCCGTCAAGGCCTGCGGGGTCCCCCTCCCTATAATCGATCTCAATATAGCGGGGTGTGCCGGGCGCCTTTTCAGGAGGCATCATCATCGTATACATGTCCGCCGGGGGTTCCGCCCATGGGTCTTCCAGTATGCCGCCTTCATAACTGATGTGAAAAATGTTCCTGTCGGTGCTGTATGGCTTCTCTTTTGTGACGGGCACCGGAATTCCATGTCTCTCAGCGTACTCTATGAGCGATTGCCGTGAGTTGAAGGACCACTCGCGCCACGGCGCTATTACAGTTATGTCAGGTTTGAGCGCGTAATAAGCAAGTTCGAACCGGACCTGGTCATTGCCTTTGCCTGTGGCCCCGTGAGCTACGGCATCCGCCTTCTCCTTCAGCGCGACAGCTATCTGCTTTTTCGCTATCAACGGCCGGGCGATGGAAGTGCCGAGCAGGTAAGCGCCTTCATAGATCGCATTTGCGCGAAGCATAGGGAAAACATATTCGCGCACGAATTCTTCTCTCATATCTTCAACATATGCCTTGACAGCGCCGGTCTTAAGCGCCTTTTCATAGACGGCGTTGAGATCTTCACCCTGGCCCAGGTCTGCGCAGAAGGCAATGACTTCGGCATTATAGGTTTCGATCAGCCACTTTATTGCGATAGAAGTATCAAGACCTCCGGAATAAGCAAGCACGACCTTTTTGACCATTTCGTTCTCCAAAATAAGGGATAGGTAATAGGTGATGGGTCATAGGTCATAGGGTATTGAATAAACTTTTATAAAATTCAATATTACCTATCACCTATCACCTATCACCTATCACCTATCACCTTGTGAGCTGTATAGCGATTCATACACCATATCATAAAAAAGAATTTTTTGTGAAGTAGCTGCCGACGACAGCTGCAGAGCTGCAGTCGCGTTGCCTCACGTAATAATCTATTCCAAAGGGGTATTCGTTGCCTCATCTAAAATCTATTCGAAAAATATTTGCTTATTAGCATTCAATGTAGTGCGGCAAGAGCAGCCAGGACACAGTACCTAGGCTAAATCGCGCAAGGCATCCAGCCTTGCGCGAAGGCGACGCCAGCCCGTTCAGCCATCCCTGGCGTCTCGGGCTGCCAACGCCCGCTACGGTACCATGTCCCGTCTGCTCTTGCCTCAAATTGCCCTTTTGCTTTTTTGTGGCTTTCTGGTATCTCTGTGCTGTTACTTTTGTCGCTGAGCGCTTCTCTTTGGACGTTAACCCCATTACTGCCTCCCTGACATCTTTCCTGAGAGACAGTGTTGAATTATTTGGAATAGATTTTTAAATGAGGCAACGAATCAGTTTCGAATCACTACTGTCCCAACGTTGAACAGAAAGAGCGGCGCAAGAGCTTGAAAATAGTGACACTAAGGAGCACCGGAGGATTTTTCGATTTGAAAATGGAACCAACTGATCGCCATACTTCCGCAATAAAGTGGAAGGAGACGGCACATGAATATTGGCAAGACCATTTTCTCTCAGCTTATGGAGTTTATTCCAGCCTACGAATTTCAGAAATGCGTGGAGCAATACAACGGCAATTACAAGGTAAAGACCTTTTCCTGTTGGGACCAATATTTGTGTATGGCCTTTGCACAACTCACGTATCGGGAGAGCCTCAGAGATATACAGGTGTGTTTACGAGCGGCTCAACAAAAGCTCTATCACATGGGCATCCGTGGCAAGGTTTCACGCAATACTCTGGCAAATGCCAATCAGGTGCGAGATTGGAGAATATATGCTGATTTCGCACAAGTGCTTATTAAGTCGGCCCGCGATCTCTACAGAAACGACGACTTTGGTTTGCAACTGGATCAAACAGTATACGCATTGGATGCTACAACTATCGATCTTTGTCTCTCACTATTTCCTTGGGCAAAGTATAAAAAACACAAAGGGGCAATAAAGTTGCACACACTTCTGGACTTGCAGGGCAACATTCCTACCGCAGTAATTGTTACTGAGGGGAAGGTGCAAGAGGTAACTATCCTCGATAAATTTCTTATAGAGGCCGGAGCTACCTACATCATGGACCGTGGCTATTTGGATTTTGCTCGATTTTATGCAATCCATCAGTCATCAGCGTTTTTTATCACACGAGCAAGACGCAATTTTGATTTCAGAAGGCTTTATTCCCGGCAGGTTGATAAAACAACCGGAGTGCAATGTGACCAAATTGTGCTAACGAATGGTCTCTATGCAAAAAAAGACTATCCCGAGAAATTGCGGCGCATTCGTTACTATGACGCTGATAACAATAAGCGCCTGGTTTTTTTAACAAACAATTTTACACTACCGGCAATTACTATTGCAGAACTTTATCGCTATCGCTGGCAGGTCGAACTGTTTTTTAAGTGGATCAAGCAGCATTTGAGAATAAAGGCATTTTATGGCACGTCAGAGAATGCGGTAAAGACACAAATCTGGATTGCAATTTCAGTCTATGTGCTTGTTGCCATCGTAAAAAAGCGGTTGAAACTACAACAAAGTCTCTACTCAATTCTACAGATTTTGAGTGTGACACTTTTTGAGAAAACGGCTATTTATCAGGCTTTGTCGAACGTAGATTATAAAGCAGAAGATGAAGCTCATTATAATCAGCTGTATTTACTGGATTAACGTTGGGACAGTAGTGGTTTCGAATAGATTTTAAATAAGGCAATTCGCAGTGTTAATTGCATCCTCAAAATGTTGTATACTGAATATTATGGAAACCATACGGATGCCCCGCATCATGCAGGAGACTTCTAGGAGGCATCTTAGCCAGGGGAAAACAATTGCTCTTGTGCCGACGATGGGAGCTCTGCACGAGGGTCATCTAAGCATTATAAAGAGGGCCAAAAGCGAGAATGATATTGTTGTGGTCAGTATTTTTGTTAATCCCCTGCAGTTTGGACCCGGAGAGGATTTCGGCAGCTATCCGCGGGACGTCGAGAATGATATGGAAAAACTGCGGGCGTCGGGCACAGATATTCTGTTTGTCCCGGAGGGTAAGAACCTCTATCCGGATGGATTCGCTTCCCATATTACCGTGGAAGGTATTTCAGACCGGCTTTGCGGGGCTTTCAGGTCCGGTCATTTCTCCGGTGTCGCTACCGTGGTTTGCAAGTTATTCAATATTGTAAAACCGAAGATGGCCTATTTTGGCCAGAAAGACTTCCAGCAGACTGTCGTTATAAATAGGTTGGCAGAGGACCTGAATATGGACATTGAAGTGGTGACCTGTCCGACCGTGCGTGAGAGTGACGGCCTTGCCATGAGTTCGAGAAATGCATACCTGAGTGCCGGAGAACGAGCAGCTGCGCCTGTTTTATATAAGGCCCTGTCGCGCGCTTCACTGATGATTAAATCCGGCGCTTGCAGGCCGGAAGAGGTGAAAAATGAACTTACAGCACTGCTCAGGGCAGAACCGCTTGTTTCCGATATTCAATACGCCGGTATCTATGATCCGAAGACCCTTGTCGAACTCCATGAGTTCAAGCAGCAGAACCTTGTGGCCGCTGCGATTAAGATCGGCGGTACACGGCTTATCGATAATGTCCTAATTTAGGTTATGGGTCAGGGGTCATAGGTTATGGGAAAAGGCCGTTGCCTATTACCCATAACCAAATACCTATAGCCTGATTTATTACATCGAGGTTTTTACGACCTTGGGAATTACGACAATACCGGCGGGACTTACGTGAAAGCGTTTCCTGTCCTCTTCAATGTCATAGCCTATCACAGTGTCAGACGGTATGTACACTTCCTTGTCGATAACGGCCCTGCGGATTTTCGAGTGTCTCCCTATCTCGACATTTTCCATCAGAATACTTTCTTCCACATGTGCCCAGCTGTTTATTCTTACACTCGGTGACAAGATGGAATTCTGGACCCTTCCACCGCTTATTATGCAGCCGTCGCAGACAGTGGAATCAAGCGCGAGGCCCAGTCTCCCTCCCTTATATTCCTGGGCGAAGACGAATTTTGCAGGTGGGCCCTGCACCTGGCGCGTACGAATGGGCCAGCTGTTATCGTACAGGTTCAACAGAGGGTCCACTGAGCAGAGGTCCATGTTGGCCTCCCAATAGGCGTCAATCGTTCCGACATCACGCCAGTATTTAGCTGCCTTCTTGTTTTCATCCTTAAAATTGTATGCGAAAAGCCGTCCTTTTTTAAGCAGCTCGGGTAAGATATCTTTGCCAAAATCATGTGCAGTAGACAAAGCCGCATCCTTCTGGAGTACTCCTATGAGCATATCGGTGTTGAACAAATAAACGCCCATGGATGCCACGCACATGTCCGTATTATGCGGAATAGTCTTTGGCCGTTCAGGTTTCTCTTCAAACCCGATTATCTTCCAGTCGTCGTCGACCTCCATGACGCCGAAGGAGGATGCCATTTTTTTATCTACCTCAATCGCTGCAACTGTGCCGATTGCATCCTTTTCCTTGTGAAAAGCTAACATTTCAGAGTAATCCATCTTATAGATATGGTCTCCGGAGAGAATGAGGAGATATGGAGGGGACTCTTTTTCGATAAAATATATGTTTTGATATACTGCATCTGCTGTGCCGGTGTACCATTGCTCGCTGACCCTTTGCTGGGGGGGGATGGAGAGGAAGTATTCGTTCAACTCCGGATTAAAGAGAGTTGCCCATCCGAGGGCCAGGTGACGGTCCAGCGAGAGCGATTTGTATTGCGTAACGACTGCCATCTTTCTAATGTTGGAATTGAGACAGTTGCTCAGCGTGAAATCTATTATGCGGTATTTACCCCCGAAAGGGACCGCAGGTTTTGCACGGTGGATGGTCAGGGGATGCAGGCGCTCGCCCTTGCCGCCGGCCAGAATAATGGCCAGCACATCCTTCATCTCGCTATCTTTTCGGAGCGACTTCATGAAGAAATATAATCACAGTTGCGTGACAGTGTCAAGTTTCCGGGAGCGCATGTTTCAGATTTCTGGATTTGCGATTTCGTCAACACTCCCGTCCGTGACGCACACCCGACGCGAGAGGTTCGACGTTCTCGTGCTGTGTTATAATTTCTCCATGCGCAACAATAAAAGGCCTGGTTTTTGCACTATCCTTTTTTTTCTTTTTGTAATCCTTACCGGTATTGCCGGTCCTGCGGGAGGCATATCCACCGGGACTGCAGGCGCCGGGACGACGGCTAAAAAAGTGCTTTTAATTACGGTGAACGGCATTATCAATCCTGTTGCCTCTGAGTATATAGGCGGCGCCGTCAAGCAGGCGGCGGATCTGAAAGCAGAGGCGCTTATTATTGAGCTTGATACGCCTGGAGGTCTCGACAGTTCAATGCGCAGTATTGTAAAGGATATCATGGGTTCTTCGACGCCTGTTGTCCTCTACGTTGCCCCGAGCGGTGCGCGTGCGGCATCGGCCGGAGTTTTCATAACTCTGGCAGCCCACATCGCTGCAATGGCCCCCGGGACCAACATCGGGGCCGCGCACCCTGTTCAGATAGGAGGAAACATGGACAGGGTCATGTCGGAAAAAGTGACAAATGACGCTGCCGCTTTCATAAGAACGCTTGCAACTGAGCGAGGGAGGAATGCGCAATGGGCGGAAGATGCTGTGAGGAAGAGTGTTTCAATTACTGAAACAGAGGCTTTGAAACTCGGGGTAATTGATCTCGTTGCAAAGGACGTTACGACCTTGCTTTCCGAACTTGACGGCAGAAGTGTAACTACGGTCACCGGAGAACACACGCTGAACACTGCCGGAGCGAAAGTTGTCGAGCGTAATATGAGCATCAGAAATAAGATCCTGGATTTTATCAGCAACCCCAATGTTGCCTATATTTTGATGCTCCTGGGCTTCTACGGCCTTTTCTTTGAATTGACCAATCCAGGCGCGATCTTCCCGGGAGTAATGGGCGGAATCTGTCTTATCCTCGGATTTTACGCTTTGCAAACGTTGCCGGTGAATTATGCCGGACTGCTGCTTATTATTATGGGCCTCGTTTTTTTCATCCTTGAATTGAAGATTATATCTCACGGCCTGCTTACTATCGGAGGCATAATGGCGCTTATCTTCGGATCACTTATGCTTTTTGATTCCTCGTCGCCCTTCTTCAAACTTTCACTGGCCGTTATAGTTCCTGTTGTTCTTATCACAGCGCTGCTGTTCGTACTTACGGTCAGGCTTGCCTATAAGGCATTCAGAAAAAGGCCGCTTACCGGCACAGAGGGTCTTATCGGTCTTGAAGGCACGGCGATTACCGAGATTACTCCTCAGGGAGGCTCCGTTCGTGTTCATGGCGAATTGTGGTCCGGCTGGTCCGGGGAGACCGTCCCGAAAGGCAGCGCTATTGTCGTCGAAGCGATACAGGGACTTAAACTAAAGGTCAGGAGGGGGTAGTCGGAAAGTCTCTCCTTGAAAAAAAAGGTAAGCCTTCCTTACAATATACGATAGTATGAAAGCCCTTGTTACCGGTGCAACAGGTTTTATCGGCAGCCATCTTACCGATGCCTTGGTAAAAAAAGGTTTTGAAGTCATCTGCCTGGTAAGGAGCACGTCGAATTTACAGTATATTGAGGACCTTAATGTCAGGCTTGTTACAGGCAGCTGCAACCAAATCGAATCATTGTATGAGGCGGTGGCAGATGTTGAATATGTCTTTCATCTTGCAGGCTTGACCAAAGCCGGCTCCGAAGCCGATTTTTTGGATGCAAACGTAAAGGGCACCGGTAATATGCTGCAGGCCGTGCTCAAAAAAAATTCAGCTATCAAGCGCTTTGTTTATATGAGCAGTCTCGCCGCCGCAGGTCCGAGCAACGATGGGGTCCCGCTGAAAGAGGATTGTTCTGCTGTCCCTGTTTCATTTTACGGGAAGTCCAAGCTGGCAGGGGAGCAATTGGTCCTGGGCCACAGGAAGGAGGTCCCTGTTGTTGTCATCAGGCCTCCTGCCGTTTACGGACCGCGAGACAAAGACATGCTCTCTATTTTCAAGATGGTAAAGGCGGGGGTGGCTCCTGTTTGGGGTATGAGCCATTATTCTTTTATATATATTGAGGACTTGATACATGGTATACTACTTTCTGCTCTTGACGAAAATGCCGGGGGGGAGATTTTTTTTATGTCCGATGGCGTCATTTACTCCTCCGATGATGTTATTAACGCAATTGCCGAAGCGGTCCAGAAGTGGCCTATAAAACTCAAGATCCCGCGATTTATCATGTCTGTCGCAGGGTTGATTTCAGAACGGTCCGGCAAGCAGTCTATTATTAATGCTGACAAGATACGGGAACTAAAACATTTAAACTGGGTGTGCGACATGTCAAAAGCGGCAGAGAGGCTGAAATTTGAGCCTCGGGTAAAAATCAAAGAAGGAGCAAGGTGGACCTGTGATTGGTACAGGATCCATCAGTGGCTATGACCGAAACAAGCGATATATTTGAAAAGTGCTTTAAGTTTACGGCGGCAAAAGAACTCCAGCAGGCCGGGCTCTATTCGTTTTTCAGGATGATCGAGAGCGCGCAGGATCCCGAAGTGATTTTAAATGGCAGGAAGATGATCATGGTGGGCTCAAATAATTACCTGGGTCTTACAAACCATCCGAAGGTGAAAGAGGCGGCAATTGAGGCGGTAAAGAAATACGGGACTGGTTGCGCGGGCTCACGTTTTCTTAACGGGACCCTGGATATTCATGTCAAGCTGGAGGAAAAGCTGGCCCGTTTTATGAGGAAAGATTCTGCCCTTGTATTTTCTACCGGGTTTCAGGTGAATCTCGGAGTCATATCGGCGCTTGTGGGTAAGGATGACGTAGTAATCATCGATAAGATGGACCATGCCAGCATCGTAGACGGCTGCAAGTTATCGTATGGCGAGGTCAGACGGTTCAAGCACAACGATATGTCGGATCTCGAGAGGGTATTTTCCGAAAATAACGGTCGGGGGAAGATGCTGGTTGTTGATGGGGTGTTCAGCATGGAGGGAGATATTGCCGACCTGCCTGAAATGGCGAAAATAGCGGGTAATTACGGCGCCCGTGTTATGGTGGATGATGCTCACGGGATTGGAGTTCTCGGTAAGACAGGACGCGGTACTGTTGAACACTTCGGCATGGAAAATAAAGTAGATCTTATTATGGGCACCTACAGCAAGTCGCTCGCTTCCATCGGCGGCTTTATTGCCGGAGATGAGGATGTTGTAAATTACATCAAGCATTTTGGACGTTCACTGATTTTCAGCGCCAGTCCGCCGCCCGCTTCCGTTGCGGCGGTCAGTGCAGCCCTTGACATCATGGAAAGCGAACCGGAGAGGAGAGAGATGCTCTGGAAAAATACGCGCACAATGATGCAGGGCTTTAAGGACATTGGGTTCGAGACAGGGCCCAGTCAGACGCCGATAATACCCATTTTAGTTGGAGAGGACGAAACTGCCTTTCGTGCGGTGATGATGCTTCAGGAGGAGGGCGTATTTGCCAATGTCGCTGTTTCTCCCGCGGTGCCGCCGGGCAAGGCGCTTATCAGGACAAGCTATATGGCTACTCATACGGATGAGCAACTTTCGCGCGTACTCGAAGCGTTCAAGAAAGTCGGTAAATCAATGGGCCTTATCTCGTGAATCCATCCGGGGCCGAGATTGAGGTCAGAGAGTCGGGGACAAAGACCGGCCTTAAAGCCTTTATAAAATTCCCCTTTTCGCTTTACTCGGCAGACCCTTATTATGTCCCACAGTTAGTGAGTGACATGAAAACTCATTTTTCCGCCAGAAACCCTTTTTTGAGGCAGGCGGAAGTCAAATATTTTCTTGCCTTTAAAAACGGGTTGCCTGCCGGCCGCATTGTTTCCATTATTAACCCTGAGCATAATAGTTTTCATAACGATAACGCAGGATTTTTCGGTTTTTTTGAGAGCATCGATGATTCTCGTGTTGCAGATGCCCTTCTCAAGACTGTCTACGATGAGTTGAGGAAAAAGGGTATGCATATAATGCGGGGTCCGATGAATTTCTCCACCAATGACGAATGCGGCTTTCTTATTGAGGGTTTTGACAGTCCCCCGGTGCTTATGATGTCGTACAACCCTCCTTATTATAATGAGCTGATGGAAGGCTGGGGTATGGCGAAAGCCAAGGACCTCTACGCATATAATTATACGTTTACCGGCACTCCGCCCGAAAAGGTCGTGAGGGTCGCCGCGCTGGCTGAGAGAAAAGGGATAACCGCACGGCCTATCAACATGAAAAATTTCATGGCTGATATGCAATTGTTCAAGGACATTTATAATTCTTCATGGAAGGACAACTGGGGATTTATTCCGCTCTCTGATGAAGAAATTTCCTATAGTGCGGGTAGGATGAAGCCACTGGTCGTGCCTGAGTTCACCCTGATTGCTGAAAAAGATGGAGAGCCAGTCGGTTTTTTAGGGTTCTTACCCGACTTTAATTCGGTGTTAAAGCATATGCACGGCAAGCTTACACCTGTAACACTGCTGAAAGCGCTATATTACTCTAAAAAAATCACCGCGCTGAGGGTCCTTTTGTACGGGACCAAACCGGAATACAGAAACCGTGGCGTTGATGCCCTGCTCCTGGCGGAAGGTTATAAGAATATCGTGCAGCGGGGCGGGTACAGGAATGTAGAGTTTTCATGGATCCTCGAGGACAACTTCAAGGTGCAAAGGATAATTGAAATGTTCGGGGCTTCGTTATACAAGAAATACAGAATATACGAAAAAAAAATAGGCGATAGGCTATAGGCGATGGGCAATAGGCAAAAGACAAATAAGAGACCAGAGCCTTTACCTATGGCCTATAGCCTATAGCCCCTTGCCTATTTATCCCTTTATATTTATTAATAAATTATGATATTTTAATATAATGTCCAAATTACTGAAAGAACGCAGAGAAGAACTCGGGAAAGAACTTCAGGGGATTGCTGAAGTGACCCGCATAAAAGGCGCATATCTCAGGTCAATAGAAGGGGAAGAGTTCGAGAAGCTTCCAGTTGAGGTTTATACAAGGGGCTACATTAGAGAATATGCTGAATTTCTTGGTATCCCGGTGGATATCGCGCTGGAGCCGTACGAAAAATATCTTCGGGAGAATAAGGCCGGCAAAGAAAAAGAGACGCATAACGAAAAAACAGTGGCTACTTTTACTAGGGAGGTATCTGAAAGCCTCGATGCGCTTAAAGTCCACGGCGAACTGGAAGATGTGGACGTTCTGCTATTACCTGAAGATACCCCCAGTCGCTCGTTCAAAACATTCCCTTTCAAAATGTTATGGATTTTTCTTGCAGTCGCTATTGGAGCCGGCATATACTTTTTTTTGCCTGCAAAGAAAAATGCCCCGCCTGCAACACCGGGTAATCAACAGACTGCGCAGATACCCTGGATGTCAACTCCAACTCCTCCGGTATCCATAAATCCACAGCCTCCTGTGCAGTCACCAGGGCCTGCTATCAAAGATGTTCTTGTCCCTGAGACTAACAAAGCTCCGGAGAAATCTTCTGTGCCAAAGGACGCAAAGGACAGGTTGTCATCAAAGCAGGAAAAGCCGCAATTGCAAGGTCAAGAGATTGCATCAGCTAAAAAGAAACATATGCTCAGTATTGATGCCACTGACAGAGTCTGGGTAAGGGTGGTTATAGACGGCACTGAAAATAAGCAGGCGCTTTTGAATAAGGGGGACAAGGTTAGTTACGGGGCCAATGAATCTTTCGCTCTCACCGTGGGAAATGCTGCAGGCGCAAAGCTTATCTTTGACGGTAAATCTTTCGATGACCTCGGAGCCAAAGGCGAAGTGGTAAGGCTTAATTTCCTTCATTCCACATTACAGCAGCCTAAAGTAAAACAAAATGAGACAGAACAGCCTAATGAGTCAGAACAGCCTTCGGAACCTTCGCTTCCGCAGCAAGCGCCTGATGTCCCCGAACGTCAAAACCAGTAAATGAGTGCATGAGTATATGAGTGTATCAGTAAAACAAAAACAGTATTTGTCTCATTTACTCTTATACAACCCATATACCATTATACCCATATACTTTTATACTCATATAATCATACACTCATTTACTCATTCACTTTAACCTATGATTACAAAAGAGTTCCTCGCATCATCTTTCAGGGAAAGGGTCACAAGGCCGCTCAGATTCAATGATATTGTGTTGCTGCTGGACCTCTCGCCTTCTGAAAGACGCAAACTTAAACGGTTGCTTAAGGAAATGGTCGGTGAGGGGACAATTGTAAGAACGAGAAACGGGCTGTACGGACCTGCTGAAGAGATGAATCTTGCAACGGGGTATTTTGAGGCCCACCGTGATGGATACGGATTCGTAATCTCTGAACAGCCGGGAGATCGGGATATTTTTATCCCGGCGCGGGCTACGCTCGGGGCGATGAATAATGACAGGGTCATGGCCCGTATTGAGCAGCGGCACCGGCGTGAGGGCAGGATAATACGGGTGCTTGAACGTTCTCATACCAGGATAGCCGGAACATTTGAGGCAGGCAGATCTGCGTCATACATAAAACCTAAGAACAGGTCGGTCCCGTTTGACCTGTATGTGGCGCCGAGCGATACCGGCAAAGCCGTGAGCGGCGATAGTGTTATTGCTGAAATACTAAGCTATTCTACAGATAAACGCCCACCGGCCGGGCGTGTTGTTAAAGTCCTTAAAAAGCCCGAATCCCCCTTAGATGAAGTCGAACTTATTATTGATGAAATGAATCTGCCGCGAAGATTCCCTTCCGAAGTGCTGGAAGAGGCTCGGGCACTGTACGAGGAGTCGCAGGAAGACCTCGCGGGAAGATCAAAATCGCGGAGAAGGACCGATCTTCGCCATCTCCCGACAGTGACTATTGACGGGGAAAAGGCAAAGGATTTCGATGATGCTGTGTCTATCGAGAAAACAGAAGCGGGTTACCGCCTCTGGGTGCATATTGCGGATGTCGGGTATTATGTGCGGTGGGGCTCAACGATTGACCTGGAGGCGCGAAAGAGAGGGACGAGCGTATACTTCCCTGACAGGGTCATCCCCATGCTGCCGCCTCAACTGTCCGAAGACCTGTGCAGTCTGAGACCGTCAGAAGACCGGCTTGCATTCACTGTTGAAATGGAATTCGGAAGCCGGTCGGAACGTGCGGTCTGTCCGGTTCTACCCGAGTATTATCAGGAGCGACGAGCGGATGACTTACACATCTGTGAAGAAAATCCTCGTTGACCGGGACCCGGAAGAGCGCCTGCGCTATAGACACCTCATTGATGAATTCGAGCTCATGGGTGCGTTGTGCAATGCACTGAAAGAGAAGAGACTTAAACGCGGCAGCCTTGATTTTGATCTGCCCGAACCGGAGGTGCTCCTTGATATGCAGGGCAACCTCGAAACGATTATAAAAACGGAGAGGAATTTCGCGCACATGATCATAGAGGAGTTCATGATCGCGGCAAATGAGGCGGTCGCGGAGCATGTTGAAAGGCTTGGTGTCCCGTTTCTTTACAGAGTTCATGAGGAGCCCGACCCCCTGAAACTCGAAAATATTGTAAAGATGATAAATAACCTCGGCATAATCAGGAGCAATAAGGCATTAAAGCCCCGTGATTTTCCGGCATTGCTCAGACAAATAAACGGTAAGCCCGAAGAGGATATCCTTAACCACATGATCCTGAGAAGCCTTAAGCAGGCCCGTTATAGTCCCGTCAACGCAGGCCATTTCGGACTTGCCTCCGGCTCTTATACTCATTTCACTTCACCGATCCGAAGGTATCCGGACCTTGTTGTCCACAGGATTTTGAGAGCTGTGCTCCCGAAGAACCAGTTGAGCGACCGGCAGACAAAGGAACTCGGGTCGCTTTTGCCTGATATTGCGTTTACCTCATCCAAAACGGAGCGGCAGGCAGATGAGTCTGAGCGCGCGGTTTTGAAAGCCATGAGGGTGTGGCTTATGCGGGATAAGGTAGGCGACGAATTCGAGGGCACGATCATATCGGTTATGCCTCATGGGGCGAGGGTTCGGCTCAAAGATTATTATGTCGAGGGGTTGCTCCACATTTCCTTCATGACTGATGATTTCTACAGGTATGATGAAAAGGAAATGAGCCTTTACGGTGTTCACAAGAAAAAGAAATTGGGCCTTGGCAAAAGTCTGACTGTCAGAATTGACAAGATAGATATGCAAGACAGGGAAATTCTGTTCGGGATATGACGGTCTCGTAAAAAGCTCATATGCTGGTGTCCTGTCTCGGATATAAGTTTACGCGTCCTGTCATTCCTTTGCCTAAGGCGCCTACTGTGCGGGTTCAAAATGGCGGAACTTTCAAAGATTTCACTCTACTATGCAAAAGAAAAGTGCTATCATAAAACGTGGGGACGATCCCTTTCCGTTCAGATAGTCACAGAGAAACCTTTTATAAATGGGCAAGCGCCCTCGCTCTCATCACCATCTTTTACAACTTAGCCGAAGGCATTGTCTCTGTATTTTTCGGGTATGAAGACGGCACGATAGCGCTCTTTGGCTTCGGGGCTGACTCTTTTGCGGAGGTTATTTCGGGGATAGGGATTTGGCACATGATCCGGCGGATGAAACAGAGCAGCAATGAAAAAAATGATGCTTTCGAAAGAACTGCTCTGAAGGTTACCGGAACTGCATTCTACCTACTTACGGCTGGATTGGTCATTACCGTTCTCATCAATCTCTATACGGGGCATAAACCGGAGACTACGCTGTGGGGCATTATTGTCGGGAGTTTGTCTATTCTCTCTATGTGGTTGCTTATTCATTACAAGATGAAAATCGGCAGGCAGTTCAATTCTGAGGCTTTGATTGCTGACGCTAACTGCTCAAGGACATGCATGTTTCTTTCAGTGGTTCTCCTGGTGGCAAGCATAGGCTATGAACTCACTGAACTGGGACTGCTTGACTCGATCGGAGCAATAGTTATTGCCGCGCTGTCGTTTAAAGAAGGACGAGAGGCCTTTGAAAAGGCAAAGGGCAACTTGATATGCGCCTATGGTATTAACATAAAATAATCGAGGGAGGTTGACAGTGAGAAATTTGCTCAAAATGGTGTTGGCAGTTGCGGTGATCTTAGCGCTACTTTTTATAAACGTCAGTTGCGAGAAGGCAGAACATAATGCCGATGTTAAAGACGCTGCAAAGGATAAGCAGGAAAAATCACAGAACCCGGTGCAGGAATACGCTGACAGATTACTCAAAGCAAAACAGGATGCGAAAGAAGCCGCCAACGCGACTGAACAAAGCCAAAAAGATGTTAACAAGGCTATCGACGAGGAGACCAAGGGCAAATAAACCTCATTATTTCCCGACGTGACGCAATACTCAAACCATGACACCATCATTAAAACAGAAACTCGACAGGCTTTACAGTGACTACGACTTCAAGGGACGTATTGCGCATGATCCAGTGGAATTTCCGCATCAGTACGCAAGCCCCGGGGATATCGAGATAAGCGGCTTTATCGCTTCCTGCTTTGCTTATGGGAAAGTAACGCTGTTTAAGCCGGTAATTCAATCGCTTTTGAGCAGGATGGGTCCAAGTCCCTGCGATTTTCTCCTTCATTTTAATGTCCGCAGACAGAGAGACCGCTTTACCGGACTGTATTATCGCTTTAACAGGAACGACGATGTTATAGGTCTACTGTATGTATTAAGCAGAGTTGTCAGGAAGTATGGCAGCCTGGAGGCTGCCTTTAAGCAACACTACAGAAAAAGCGATCCTTCTGTAGAAGCGGGGCTGGCCGGGATTATCGATATTTTTTTGGGTTTGGATACTGCTGCAGTATATGGAGATGATCTGAAAAGGGCAGGGTTGCTCCAGTTTTTCCCCTCACCTTCGCGCGGCAGCGCATGCAAGCGTATGAACATATTCCTCCGATGGATGATAAGGGACCGTGATATCGATTTTGGCATATGGACGGGAATTCCAAAAAATAAACTTGTCATACCTCTTGATGTGCATATCGCGCGCATTTCACGATGCCTGGGTTTTACCCGGAGATCGGCACAGGATTGGAAAACTGCAGTGGAAATAACCGAATCCCTTAAAACTATGGACCCAGAAGATCCGGTTAAGTATGATTTCGCACTCTGTCATCAGGGTATCGCCGGGATTTGCAGCTCCAAACACTGCGATGAGTGTACACTGTTTGGGAAGACGGAGTAAGCAGTAGGCAGAAATGGAGGGCAAAACATGAAAAGGGAAATCAAAAGTAAGCAAACACGCCTTTACCTTATTGCAGCAGTTATACTGCTGGTTGGCTTGAGCAGCGCCATCCTGATTTATATGACGGCTCAGAATAATCCGGACAATGTTTTGGATTTTGAAAATTCCAAGATGTATGTACATAACCTGGAACTATATGGCGGGAAGGCGAATATACTTGCGTCGGAACTCAGAAATTGGTTCGCGGGGTTGTGGCAAGGGAAATCACTCGCCTACACAATAGGCTGCATCGCAATTGTTTTATCCTCCGGGATTTTCTTTATCGCCAATCATTTGCCGCCCGACTCGAAATCTGATTCCTGAGTTTGGCAGTAATGACCGCTGATGAAACACCAGCAGTCATTACATAACCAAAGAAATAACCTCCCTCCCCCGGAGCACATGCCTATTGCGGTGGATATGGATAAGGCGGCGGTGGAGGAGGTGGAGTCTGGCTGTTCGGCTGTTCATATTGAAGATCCGGCGGCGGTGGCGGTGGCGGTGGTGGCGTCATCCTGACACGACGAGCCGGTCTGCCAGGGACCTGGTTGCCCTTGGCATACATGCACTGCTCATATGCGATATCGTATCTGCGCTGTGCCTGCCAGCCATAAGCCTGCCCCGCGTTTGCTCCTGATGCAGTCCCGACAAGAAGACCACTGCCGGCGCCTATGGCCGCGCCTGTGCCCACATGGCCGGCGGCCGCGCCTATGGCGGCGCCCAACCCGGCACCTATGATCGTGCCAGCGGCGGCACCTGCTACAGTATTCTGATTGATCGTTTCCTGAGTGGACTGCCCGATCTGCTGTCCCGCCCACTGCCTGCAGACGGCGTCATCAGCCTGAAATTGCTCAAAGGACTTTCCTGCGCCCGGCATCACCGAAACGGTTGGACCCGTAGGGACCGTCGCACACCCGCTGACAATCAATATCAACAGCAACGTCATAAATGGAAAGATGTTTATAATGTGTTTCATCGTGTAGCTACCTCCCATTGGGCACATAGTCCGGCGGAGTCGAACGCGGCACAACCCTCGCCCATCCGCCAGGACACTTTTTCACGTATGGATAATACCCCTGAGGATTTGAGCAGAAATACCAGTAACTCTGTTCCTCCTGTTGAGGCGCCGGCTGCTGGACATATTCCTCAGGCTGCTGCTGGATCACTGCAGGCGGAGCAGCATATGGAGCAGCATAGTATGGATAGCCATAATAGTAGGGATTGTAATAATTCGGATAACCCCACACCCACGGGTCTAATGCCAATCCCAATCCTAATCCCCAGCCCCAGCCCGGACCCCAATGACCTCCCCAGTGACCACCCCAATGACCTCCTCCATGGCGGTCGAACGCTTGTCCGGGTAACGCTCCTACTAAAAGAAGCGCAAAAACAACAAAGATAACAACAATAATTTTTTTCATTTCGATCCTCCTTTAAGCGAAATATCCGTATGCTGCTACACCGACCCATAGGGTCGGAACTCCGCTCCTCTTTGTTTATTTAGTCGATATAAAGAAAGAGAAGGTTACATCAAAGCGACCCCTAAAAAAATCATAACAGAAAACATCCCTGGCCACAACAAACAACCCAATGAATATGTGATATGCCTCACCGATTTATCTGAAGACGCATTGTTATGATGAGTCATGTCAAGGAGAGGACAGAAAAAAAGTTATTCAATTCACATTGTTTTATCAGTACTTTTTTTTATTCTTTTAGCGTCATTTTTTCTAAAATCCTCTGATGCGGCGGACAACGCCCCCGACGGCTCTCGGACGCTTAATAATAGAGCGGACAGCGATATCCCCACGGAATACGGATGTGTTGTGTACCGCTACAATGAAAGAAGCAGGAACCAGATATATATAATAGGATTGAGCCACAGGGATGCTTTGACCGGCGCGCCTGGTGACACTACCTTAAAGGCCCAGATAGAAACCTATGAAATCGGTGAATGGTTAGTCAGGAATGAGGGACTGGAATTGCTGCTGCCCGAAGGTTTTTTCGGGCCTGCAGAAAAAGCTGATAAAGCGGATGCGGCGGGTCAGACACATAGGACAACAAAGCAGGCAACAAAGGGCGGCATGCTGTCAGGCGATGAGACGCTCGAAAAACTCCTTGGTGATGAAAAGCATTATATAAACGCCGAAATGCTTCTGAACGACCGCTATGACCTGGACACTCAGCAGATAGAAGATTCTAAGCTCTATTTTGACGTGGAGGATAAAATTGCCCGTATAGAAAAATGCGGTAGCAATGCGGACGATTTTTTTGTTATGCAATCGGAAGTCGAATATCTTCAGTCACTGAGGACGGCCCGCATGTTCCAGAATATACCGGCCATCGTGGAAAGAGAATATCGCAGCGGCCATATAAGAAACGAAAAGGCGCTTTTTACAATAGGATTGGCCCACATTTACGATATCATCACATTTCTGAATAAAAATAAAATAGCGGTTTATCCTCCGTTGTTCGCCCCCTCCGTTTGCAAGGAGTTCACGGCTGAAATGGACCTCCTGAAATATGATTTCGGCGTTACCATAATTATCCCCAAGACTCTGGCCGACAACCAGAATATCCTGAAGGCAACGCGTCTATACAAGATGGTTGCAAGATAACTTATTGTAATACAGCAGTTTTGTTTGACCAGTTGCCATAATAATTTGACAGAGCCTCCTTTATCTGATACCTTTATTAAGGGACACTTTAGCCATCTCTCTCGTAAGGTACGTATCATCCTATCGCGGCAAATCTGAAAAATCCCGTATGAATTCGAATTGTTATTAAACCGGGCGCTCCAATCGCTTGTGCTGTGGCGTGTTGAGTGCCCGGCAGAGTGACAAAAGGCTCTGTTCGCTATTGGGTGGGCATACAATTAAGGAGGGAAGCATGAAAAAAATGATCATCGTATGTTCTGTTGTTGTCTTCAGTTTGCTGTGCGCCGGAGCGCTCTTCGCCGCCGACATGCCTGACACAAACATGAACGCTACACACGCGGCAATGATTGACAGGGCGAGCACCATTATCGGCATGGCCGTACAAGACCCGCAAGGAGAGAAACTGGGAAGTATCAACGATGTAACTTTCGACAACACTACGGGCCGCGTCGCTTATGCGGTGCTCGGTGCGGGCGGCGTTCTGGGAGTGGGTGAAAAATTTTATGCCATCCCCTGGACGGCCCTGACCTTCAACGCCGGAGCGAACGCGCTCATCCTGAATGTCGATAAGGACAAGCTCAAAACAGCACCGTCTTTTGACAAAAATAATTGGCCGGACTTTACCGACCAGGCGTGGGGGGCGTCAATCTACCGCTTTTATGGCCAGCAGCCGTATTGGACGGTGCAACCCTCACAATAGCAGTTAACCGGGAATAAGAGGACATTCCTAACCGGGAGAGGGGAAGGTCTCCCGGCATTAATAACCAATGCCCACCCAAATTTTTTTTGTTTTACAAGAACACTTTTCGGTAAAATAAGATGGTGGAAGCCATGGTCCGCCATCTTTATATACACATCCCTTTTTGCGTCGCAAAGTGCGACTATTGTGATTTTTATTCCATTCCTGTCGGCGGCTTCGGCACGGATGAGTCGTGGAAATACGTAAATGCCCTTCTGAAGGAAATGGACCTCAGGCGTGATATTGCAGGAAATCTCAGGACGGTCTACCTTGGCGGCGGCACTCCAACTCTCCTTTCGGTCGAACAAGTAGGCGCTATTTTATCAGGAGTAAGGGAAATTTATTCCATACTCCCCGGGGCGGAAATAACTATTGAGGCTAACCCGGGCACAGTTTCCGAAAGGCAAATGGCCGCTTTAAGGGAAACCGGGGCCAACCGCATCAGTATCGGCATGCAATCTCTTTCGGGCCGGGAGCTCTGCATTCTGGGCAGAAGGCATACGGCGGAGGACTCATTCGCAGCGGTAAGCGCTGCAAGAAAGGCGGGCTTCGATAATATCTCGGTTGATTTGATATACGGTATTCCGGGTCAGCATATGGATATATGGAATAACACAATGAGCAGGGCGCTTGAGATGTTTCCCGAGCACCTGTCCGCCTATGAGCTTACGCCGGAAGAAAGCACTGTCCTGCATGCCAACCTGGCAAGAGGCGTTTATGCGCTGCCGGATGAAGCGCTTGTCATTGAAATGTACTATGCGGCGCTCGAAAAAATGAAGGCCCATGGTTATCTTCATTATGAGATATCAAACTTCGCAAAACCTGGATATGAATCCGTTCACAACCTCAACTACTGGGACCGCGGTAAATACCTCGGCGTCGGCGCAGGCGCGCACTCTTTTTTTAAAGACATACGCAGAGGCAATATACGTGATCTTGCGCTTTATATGGAATCGGTTAATAGTTCGGTGATACCGGAGGATGAGGAGATAGCTGTTACTGACCAGGATGAGTTTAACGAAATAATTTTTCTCGGCTTAAGGAAGACCGAGGGCATTGATATACGCCTCATACCTGACCAGGAACGGTTGATGAAAAACAAGGCACTGGACGCCCTTAGTCGTCAGGGCCTTATCGAAATCGAAGACTGCCGCCTTCGCCTTACCGTGAAAGGTCTTGTCATGAGTACAGAGGTAATGGTCCAAATACTCAGCGGATTAGAGGGTTAGAAGATTAGAGGGTTAGCCGAATCTTCCAACCCTCCAACCCTCTTATTTGGCGTTTTTAGCCGGTACCGTTATGTACTGTCGCACGCCGCCCCTCACGATCAGCGCCAGTACATCCTGATTGCCCTCAATGCCGGATATTACATTACTGTATTCTTTTGCATTGGTTACCGGTTTCCGGTTTATTTCGAGCAGGATATCACCTTTATTGATGATCCCGAGGGCTGGGCTGTCCTCATCGACATTGCTGACGATAACCCCTTTGTCCTTCTCGCCGATATTCATTTTCTGACGATATTCATCAGTGAGGTCCTGAACTGAGACTCCCTTTAAGGCATTATCGGTCTGAACATTAGGGATGGCTGCAGTCTCAACCGGCAGTTCACCGATAGTGACATTCACTGTCAGGAGCTTGCCTTCACGGACTATCTTGACTGGCGCCTGTTTGCCAGGTTTTGTTTCAGCAACCATATTTTTAAAATGGTAGGGATCATCTATTTTTTTGCCGTCGTATTCGACCACAACATCGCCGCCTTTCATTCCGGCTTTAGCTGCGGGGCCTCCCTCTGTAACGTCGACCAGCACGACTCCGTTATCATCTTTCAATCCGAACTGCCTGGCAAGGTCGGCGGTGAGCGGCTGGATCTGAACGCCAAGCCAGCCGCGCACTACTTTGCCCTGGCTGATAATGCTGTCCATCACATTCTTTACCATATTTGAAGGGATCGCAAAACCTATCCCCTGGTACCCTCCGCTGGTGCTGAATATCGCATTGGTTACGCCTATCACCTCACCCTTTACATTCACCAGCGGGCCGCCTGAATTGCCGGGATTAATCGCCGCGTCGGTCTGTATGAAATTCTCATAATCGCTGATGCCCATACCCTCCCTTCCGACCGCGCTTATGATTCCCATGGTAATGCTGTGGCTGAGGCCAAAAGGGTTGCCGACCGCGAGTATCATTTCGCCCGGCCTTATTTTATCGGAATTGCCCCATGGTATGGTGGGCAGGTTTTTTTCATTGATCTTGATTACCGCAACATCTGTCCGTGAATCCATACCGATAACCCTGCCCTTGTAAGGCTCCTTATTATTGGCGAGTCTTACGACTATATCCTCGGCACCTTCAATAACATGGTTGTTCGTAATGATATAGCCGTCGGAAGTCGCTATAAATCCTGAACCCAGACTCGAAACTTTTCTCTTCTGAGCTCCCTCGGGACTTTCCCCGAAAAACCTTTTGAAAAACGGGTCGTTAAAAAAAGGATTTGCCGGGGCTTTAACTGTTCGGGTCGTCGAGATATTTACCACGGCAGGCGTGACCCTTTCTGCAATTTTTGCCATCGAATCTCCGATTTTTGTCAGGAGGTCCGTCGCATCCTTGTCTGAAATGTCAGCTCTGACCGGGAGCGGGAGCACGAGGCCCAGTGACAGGAGAAGGAGCAGGTATGCTGCGAGGCCTGTTAATGCCTTACGGTGTAAGAGTAGTCTGTGTTGCATGAATTCCCTCCGAAATATTTCTACAAAGTTCTTACTTGAAATTTTAACGCCTTCACAATATTTTTTTCAATCCCGTACCGCTCATCGGTGCGGTATCCGATGATCCAGACTATCTTTCCATCGCTGAGCAGCAGGGGTATGCAGTCACGCAGGTCTCGCGGCACTTTCTCGTCGACAAAAAAGTCCTGGAGTTTCTTCTTTTTCCCGAACCCTGAAGGGTAGAAATAGTCTCCCGGTCGCCGCGAACGGATTTGAAGCGGGAAACAGAGCTTGGCAGCGTCAAACAAGGCTGATTTCCTTCCGTCCATAGGGGTCAGATCCGGGGTATCAATATATGTGCAGTTGAGCACCATGGATGCCTCCCTGATAACAACATCTCCAGGACCCTCTATTGTATGCGTTTCGACAGCCGCCGTATGATCGGAGGTGATGGTGAGGGTTGAATACCCCTTTATGGCGCGGACACCCCCGGGCAGGTCAAGCCTGTCGCCTGAATGGCCTGATTTTGCCAGCTCAAGCAGCGCTTCTATGTGTATAAAACCAATTCCGCGGAGCCCTTTTACAGCGCTCACTGCCCGCCTGATAATTCTTCTTATGAGCGCCTTGTCCATTCTTTCCACGGGTAAAATGAGCAATTCAATAGCGGTATCGGTCTTCCTGCCTATCAATTTCATGAGGGCTTTCGTTGCCTGCAGCTCAAGGTAGTTGTCTTCCTCTCTGAAAATATCGGCAGTCCTCGCAATTGTCATAGTCATATCAGGCGCCAGGTCTTTTAATGCCGGCATTACTGTGCGTCTGATCTTGTTCCTCATATATTTGTCTTCCAGGTTGGATGAGTCAATCAGGAAGCCTATTTGCTCAGTATCAAGAAAACGTTCAATCTCTTTTCTCTCAATACCGATTATAGGCCGGATTATATTCTTTCTGACAGGTGGAATCCCTGAAAGCCCTAAAGTTCCCGCTCCCCTGAGGAGCCTCATAATGACGGTCTCCGCCTGGTCATCAGCGGTATGTCCAAGCGCTATCTTGTGAGCGCCGGCCATGAAGGCGACCTCATTGAGGGCCTTGTAGCGCAGTTCCCTTGCCGCCTCCTGTTTGTTCAGCCCCTGCGCCTTCGCAAAAGATTTAACATCGACGGGTTTCACTGAAAAAGGGACCTTCAGCGAATTACATAGCTCCCGGCAAAGATCGATTTCAGCGGGAGTCTCGGCCGGCCTCAGCCCATGCTCTATATAGGAGGCGTATAAATTAATACCGAAGTGTTCTCTCAGGCGGTCAAGCACCACCAAAAGGCAGACAGAATCGGGACCTCCGGAAAGCCCGACAAGGACACCGTCTCCACGTGAGAGCATGGAATATTTAAGCACGGTATTTTTTGTCGTCGCGATAATATCCATCAACTCATTATATAGTACACTAACAGGCAATAGGCAATGGGCTATAGGTCATAGGTTAAAGAAAAAAAATAAAAAATATGTCTTATTGTCTTTTTTTTACCCATCGCCTATAGCCTATAGCCTATTGCCCTTGTTTTATACCTATTGCCTATTGCCTTCTTTTATTGATATTATATATGTTGAATTTTTTGGAGAGGTGGCCGAGCCGGTCGAAGGCAGCCGCCTGCTAAGCGGTTGTGGGGGTCACACCTCACCCAGGGTTCGAATCCCTGCCTCTCCGCCATAAATACATATAAACGGAGGTAATTTATGAGAAGGGTAGTAAAAATAATGTTAATCTCGCTTGTGCTGACTGGCATGACAGGAGGTTGTAAAAAAGCAGAAGAGCATCCTGCCACGAATATGCCGCCGCAGATGCCGGCTGCCCCTATGGGCCAGATGCCTCAACAGATGCCGCCTGTTCCTATGGGACAGATGCCGCAACAGGCTCCGATGCCGCCTCACGGTGATGCCGCCGGCATGGCCCCCAAAGTGGAGAGGACTATTGTTGTTCCCGACGCGGTCAAGGGAAAGTGGAGTAAGGTTGTACTGAATATAGTGGATAAGGGGTCAAACAAGTCCCAAGAATTCACTGTAAAACTGAATTCCGAATTTAAAATACCGAATACCGATCTTAAAATAAAGGTCGGCGACTTTCTTCCCGATTTTATAATGAGCGCTGACAGCATTACGTCTTCAAGCAACCAGGCAAATAATCCGGCGGTACATGTCGAGGTATTCGAGGGAGGCAAAAGCCTGTTCAAGGGATGGCTGTACACAAAGTACCCTACGATGCACCCCTTTGAGCACCCTAAATATGCGATAACCCTTAAGGAAGGCGTGAAGAGTTAAGTGATTCATTTTTGATAATATGTCTAACTACATCATGCTTGGTAAAGCGCCGGAGAGTCCTGAGGAAAGAGCACTGCTTCTGGCAAAGAAAGTGCAAATGGAAGAATACGTGGCTGGTCTACGGCTTACCGAGGCACAAAAGAGCATGGTTGAATTTTTGATTTCCAGAAAATCCTATGGCGAGGCTGACCTGGAGATCAATCAGGACTGCACCGTTGAATTGCCCGGATGTTCTTTTGTTGTCCGGGCCGACATTATTGCCAAGATAGAGGGAAGGCGACTTTTCACTGTTAAATGTGTCATGAGTTCAATGGAATCATGGGAGAGGCACTCAGTGGCTTTTGGACGTGTTGCGTATGAGTATCAGATACCTTATGCGGTAATAACGGATGGCGTGGATGCCAGAATTATCTCTGTTGCTGATGGTGCACTCGTCGGACAAGGTTTTGATGCCATCCCCTCGAGGCAGGAGGCTGAACGCATTTGGGGAGAGACAACAGTCAATACTTGTCCCCCGGAGAGGTTGGAGAAGGAGAAAAGGATCCTGTATGCCTTTGAAGCCATTAAATGCACAAATACTCAAATACAAAAGACAAGTGAGAAGTGAAAAGTAAAAAGTAAAAGGAGGGCTGGAAGGTTAGAGGGTCGGAGGGTCAGAGGATTAGTGGGTCGGCTAACCCTCCAGCCCTCTAACCTTCTAACCCCCCTTCTTCACTTTTAACTTCTCACTTCTTACTTGTCTTTTTAGGAGTCGCGGTGAAACTTGCGATTATAGGGCTCTCCAATGCGGGCAAGACAACAGTTTTTAATGCCCTGACCGGGCAGAGTCTCGATACCACCATCTATCCGACGATAAGCGGCGAGCCGAACTTCGGCGTAGTCAAAGTTCCTGACGAAAGGATTGAACGTCTTGCCGGAATCTACAAACCGAAGAAAGTTACTTATGCCTCTGTTGAATATATAGATTATATAGGACTTACAAAAGGCGATCTCGCGCAGAACAGGAAGGTTTTTGACCTTATTAAAGATGTTGACGCCATTGTTCATGTAGTAAGGGCTTTTGAGGATGATGCGGTTTCACATCCCATGAATGACATAAACGCTATGCGGGATATAGAGACTCTGGAGCTTGAGCTTGTGTTCGGCGACCTGGAATTTGTGGATAAAAGGCTTGAACGCATGGACGAGGGCTCAAAAAAAGGGAAAAAACCTAACGAGGCTGAAAAAAAGCTTCTTCTGAAATGTAAGGATGCTCTTGAGAAAGAGGTCCCGCTCAGGAATGTGACCTTTGACGAAGAAGAGCAAAAACTTATGAGGCCGCTTCAATTTATTTCCACGAAACCTGAAGTTATTGTGATCAACACGGCGGAAGGCGACTTGAACAGCGGCAAGTCAAACACTCTTCAGTCTTCTGTGGAACACTATGTCTCCGAAAAGGGGCTCGCGGAGACAACAAAAGTGATAACGCTATGCGGTAAGATCGAGATGGAGATAGCGCAGCTTTCCGCCGATGAGGCAAAGGCATTTCTGGAAGATCTCGGGATAGAAGAACCGGCCCTCAAGAAGCTTATAAAAGTCAGCTACGACCTTTTGGGTCTCGTTTCATTTCTTACTGCCGGCGAGGATGAGGTGAGGGCGTGGACCATCACAAAAGGGACAGGTGCCCAGAAAGCTGCAGGGAAAATACATTCGGACATAGAACGCGGCTTTATTCGCGCGGAACTGGTTAGTTACGACGACTTTATTGCCGACGGCGGTATGTCTGCCGCCAGGGACAGAGGCCATCTGCGGCTTGAAGGCAAGACGTATGAAGTAAAGGACGGGGACATCATAAATTTCAGGTTCAATGTATAATAAATTTATACGAGGACCAGTCAGGCCACAGTGCTTCACTCAACTGCCACCCCAAAGGTCTTCGACCTTTCGGGGACCCGTCTTCTCGCAAGGCGTCCAGCCTTGCTCCGAGGCTATGACAGCCTGTATCACCATCCCTGGTGTCTCTTAGGCTGTCAAAGTCCGCTCAGCACCACATCCCGCCTGCTACTCGTATAAATTTATGTATAATGCGGGTTAGCTATGCCTAGTCTATCTCGTCATGGCAATCGATACCCAGCGCCCGTCGAAATATTTTTCCGATAATTTCAGATCCTGTTTTTCCATGGCCTCTATTACATCGTCTTCCTGGCCTGACAGCATTCCTGACATAAGCGCAATACCTTCATGGCCCAGGCAGGGCACCAGATCAGGGGCTATATGGATGAGTATCTCCGACATCAAATTGGCTGCAATGAAATCAAAAGTGCCGAGTGCAGGCGTAACGGTTCCATCCTGGATCACGATATTTTCGAGATTATTAAGCTTTATATTCCGCTGCGACGCGTTGATGGCAAGAGGGTCAATATCCAGCCCGAGGACGTGGCGAAACCCCAGCATGGAGGCTGCTATTGCAAGTATGCCTGTGCCGGTGCCCACGTCCAGAAATCTGCCCTTGGCGCAGATAAGCGCAAACCTTTCGATGAGCAAGAGGCAGGTCCTCGTGGTTTCATGGTGACCGGTCCCAAAAGCCATTCCGGGGTCTATAATGAGATTGATGCGGCCCTCTTTCCTGTTTTCCCATGGTGGCAGAATAGTGATGAGTTTGCCGGCATCGATGGGCTCGAATTTCTTTTTCCATGACTCGTTCCAGTCTCTCTCCGAAATGAAAAAGTAATCGAAGGAGATAACGTGTTCCAACCCTGCATCTTCGAGTATTGTGCTGCACAATGCCAGCTCATCAATGATACGGTTGATACCGAGGATATCAGGGAAATAAGCGACAATGCTCTTTTCATGCTCGACAACACCCAGACAGCCTGCCGCGGTAATCCTATACACGAGCGCATCACGTGATTCGTCCGGCAACGTTATAGTAAATTCGTAATATCCCACTCTATATTTTACAATAGGAGGACGGGAGAAGGTCAAAGGTGAAAAGTGAATGGTGAAAGGTAAAAGGTGAATGGTAAAGATTTTTTGTTGCGGTTTGCCTTGTGTCGTTGACTATTCACTATTCACCTTTCACTATTCACTTTAAATAGGAGACATGGTGTGAAATTAAAAATATTGCTCGTTAATCCCTGGATCTACGATTTTGCGGCTTTTAACTTGTGGGCCAGGCCGCTCGGACTCTTCAGGGTTGCCGAATATCTCAGCTCTTTTGATACAGAGCTTTCTTTTATCGATTGCACCGGCTCCTGCACAGAGGGGCGTTTCGGCTCGGGGAAATATCGCGCTGAAACGGTAATTAAGCCATCGGTTCTGGAAACCGTCCCAAGAGTATTCAAACGTTACGGCATCGGCGTCGATGAGTTTATCCAGCAGGTAAAAGCCGCGATGCCTTTTGACGCCGTTCTGATGACCTCGGTCATGAGTTACTGGTATCCGGGAGTGCAAAAGGCGACGGAGTTGATAAGGGAGCTGGCAGGCGATGTGCCTGTCATCCTCGGAGGGATCTATGCCACGCTCTATCATGAGCATGCTGTAAATGCCTCCGGTGCAGATTTTATCTTCAGAGGACCGCTCACCGGCGGCCTTAACTTTGCCCTCTCCACTTTTGGGTTCAAACTCAAAAAAAAGGGGGACAAGATCCCCTATTACAGGCTTAATTTTTACACTGATTCCGCTTTTGCGCCGATCCAGACCTCTGCGGGCTGTCCTTTCCGGTGCGCCTATTGCGCTTCTGAACTGCTGTCCGGCGGGGAGTACTGCAGGCGTTCGCCCGGAGAGGTATTGACGGAGATATTGGAACTCCACGATAAGGGCGCCAGGGACTACGCCTTTTATGATGATGCCCTGCTTTATGATGCTGGCAATCACGCCAAGGCGATACTTAAAGGTATTGCAGGTTCCGGCTTTCATGCAGGATTTCATACACCCAACGGACTTCACGCTCGGTTTGTCGATGAAGATGTTGCCTGGCTCATGCGGCGGGCCGGGTTTAAAACTATCAGATTAGGCTTTGAGACGGTTGACCTCAAAAGACAGCATGATCCCGGGGCCAAAGTAACTAACAGTGACCTGGAAAGGGCGGTGGCACTCTTCAAACAATGTGGTTTTACGAAAAAAGAGCTGGGGGTTTACCTAATGTACGGGCTGCCGGGGCAGGACTTGTATGAAGTCATAAAGGGAGTCAGCTTCTTGAAAACGCTCGAGGTCGGGATCTACCTTGCGGAATTCTCGCCTGTCAGAGGGACACGATCATGGAATGAACTTTTACAAAGTGGTATGATAGACGATAGACTGGATCCGCTGCTTACCAACAATACAGTCTTCCCTTTTCTTTATTCAGGGTATGATGCCGGGGCGGTGAAATCGCTGAAGCTCGCCGTTAAAGCTTACAATCAGCTGTAAAAAAAATCTCGCGGTTGTTTATAATAATAATCTTTTTCATATCATTGAAATTTTTTGGGGATGGTGCATAATTATCATGTGTGCTGTAGTTCATAAATGCGGTTGTGAGAAGGACTAATGGAGAAGATTATCAGGATATTAGGTGCATGGGCGCTGCGGAAACTCAGGGCAATGGGCAAAATGATCCTTTTTCTGGGCGAATCGCTTTATCTCGTCTTTGTCCCGCCTTTTAAGTTCCATTATCTTTTCAGGCAGATCAGGTTTTTCGGCACTATGTCGTTATTAGTCATTCTCCTTACCGGCGCATTTACCGGAATGGTACTTGCCATTCAACTCTATTATACGCTCAGGAAATTCGGTTCCGATGCATTGCTCGGGCCTGCCGTGGCGCTTAGCCTGATACGGGAACTCGGACCGGTGCTTTCAGCCTTAATGATAACGGGCAGGGCGGGTTCCGCGCTCACGGCTGAGATCGGTATCATGAGAATTTCGGAACAGATAGATGTTTTGACTACCATGGCGCTTAACCCGCTCAGATACCTGAGCGTGCCGAACATTGTCGCGGCCATACTGGCATTTCCACTGCTTGCAGCCATATATGACCTGATCGGCATTTTTGGAGGATACCTTGTAGGGGTAAAGCTGCTCGGCATGAGTTCGGGGACATACTTCTCGCAGATGGAGCATTTTATAGACATGGCCGACATAAGGATGGGAATATACAAATCTGTCAGTTTTGGTGTAATTGTATCCTGGGTGTCCTGTTACAAAGGGTATCATGCCGACGAAACCGGATACGGCGCAGAGGGAGTGAGCAAATCTACAACAGAGGCGGTGGTCATGGCTTCCGTACTGATTCTTATATGCGATTATTTCATCGGTTCAGTTTTGCTATGAAGGGGAAACGTAATGATTGAAGTCATCGGCGTCGAGAAATCTTTTAACGGGCAAAAGGTGCTGGAAGGAGTAAACCTGACGATAGCCGACAGGGAGGTCATGGCTATTATAGGGGAAAGCGGCGGCGGGAAAACCGTGCTTCTGCGCCACATGATAGGGCTGATGAAACCCGACAAGGGCAGCATAGTTGTAGACGGCGACGATATAACAAAAGTGAGCAAGGGAGAGCTGGATAAAGTCAGAGAGAGATTCGGCGTCGTATTTCAGGGCAGCGCGCTTTTCGATTCCATGACCGTATTTGAGAACGTCGTTTTTCCTTTAAGGGAAAAGACTGATTACGATGAAAAAGAAATAGTCGACAGGGGCAGACAGGCGCTTGAGGATGTCGGCCTGGCAGGGATCGAAGACAAATACACCTCTGAGATAAGCGGCGGCATGAAACGGCGTGTGGCGCTGGCGCGCGCGCTGATTATAGGGCCGACTACTATTTTTTTTGACGAGCCTACGACAGGCCTTGATCCTATAATTATGAATTCCATCCACAGGCTCATTATTAAAACGCATAAAAAATACGGCTTTACCGGAATAATTATAAGTCATGAGATACCGGAGATCTTTGATGTTGCCGATAAAGTTGCCATGCTCTTCCGTGGACGTATTATAGCTTCTGGAACCCGGGATGAGATTTGCAGGGTCGATAACCCCTTTGTCAGGCAGTTTATAAGCACGTGCCCTGATGAGGAAATCCAATACAAATAATTTATATTAATAGAGTCACCGGAGGTCTGAAATGAAAAAGTTTGATGCGGAACTTTCAGCCGGTTTATTCCTGCTGATCGGCATTTTTGCGCTTGCATTTATTTCCATAAGGCTTGGGAAACTCGAGGTAATAGCCAGGGGTGAATATACGGTATATGCCGAGTTTGAGAAGGCAGGGGGGGTAAAGACGGGCGCGTCTGTTGAGATTGCGGGGGTCGAGGTGGGAAAGGTGAAGAGTGTGCGCCTTGACAAGAATTATGAAGCATTGGTCGAACTTATTATCAACGACAAGATCAAATTGCAGGATGATGCTATCGCATCAATAAAGACAAAAGGTCTTATCGGTGAAAAGTATGTGCAGATAACTCCGGGCGGATCGGACAAAGTGCTTACGAACGGAGCGAGGATAAGAGAAACTGAATCTCCTATCGATATTGAGGATGCTATTTCCAAATACATCTACGGTAAGGTATGACGGTTTAGTAAAAAGTCCATATGCGGCGTTGCGCTGCATCCTTCGTCACTGCGGCGTACAGAAAGTACGCCTCATTCCTCAGGATTTGCGCGCCTTGCCTATGAACTTTTTACTAAACCGTATAGTATAAAAATATAAAAAACGCTAAACACTACGGTTATTTGGAGGAGGGTTTATGAAGAGGAGGAGTTTGATGTATGCTGTTTTCTCAGGATGTCTGATTGTCTTGTTGCTTGTTGCTGTGGCCTGTGCAGGGGAACCTACCGCGCTGGTGAAGCAGACTACGGACAAGGTCATAGATATTTTGAAGAATAAGGAATTGAAGAAGCCTGGAAAAACCGCGGAGCGCAGGGCCGCGATACGCAAGACAATAAGCGAGCGCTTTGATTTTGAAGAGATGGCAAGGCGTTCTCTCGCCCGGTACTGGAACCAGAGGACGCCGGATGAAAAGAAAGAGTTTGTTGCATTGTACTCCGATCTCCTCGAACGGACATATATAAGAAAGATTGAGGCCTATACGGACCAGCAGATAAGCTATGGAGATGAGACGGACGAAGGAGATTACGCCACTGTCAAAACGAAGATTATTACAAAAAAGGATTCTGATATACCTATTGAATACCGGCTGCAAAAGAAGAACGGCGGTTGGTCAGTATACGACGTTGTTATAGAGGGAGTAAGCCTGGTCAACAACTACAGGAACCAGTTCAATCAAATAATGCATTCCGGTTCGTATGAAACACTCGTCAAGAAGCTGAAAAACAAGCAGGAAGAGGGACTGTCTGAAGACAGGAAAAAATAAATCAGATCAATTAGAAGGCGGAAGAATTTGTTCTTCCGCCTTCTTGATAGAGAGTCACGGGTAACTTACGCTGTCACGTTCAAAGTATTGCTGCCGCTTTGAGTTCCTATACCGAAGAGTGAAGCCACAGTGGAAATCGCGCTGCCATTTGTTGAGTTTTGGGCCTGATTGCTGTTGCTTGAAAGGTCGCTTATTACCTTACTTAACGCTGTTGACAACGTTGAACTTTGGGGAGAGGAAGAGGCGCCCTGGGTCTGTGTTGCCGATGTCAGCGCATTCTGAAGTGCCTGCAGGTCGGTTTGTAGATTCTGCATTGTACTGTTAGAGCTGCCGTTGGCTTCCATATGGTGATGATGGTGATGGTGGCGGTGGACTTGCGTGGCAGAAGACATGTCGCTTAGCACTTGATTCAACGCCTGTGCCAGGGTGCTTTGCGATGACGTTCCCTGGGTCTGTGTCGTAGATGTCAATGCGCTCTGAAGGGCCTGCAGATCAGTTTGAAAATTCTGCATGTTGCCGCTTACTGAGCCATGGGAACTCTGTGAGCTCTGAGTCTGATTGCTATTGCTGGATGACTGCCCCTGCGTGGTGCTGGAAAGATCATTTAGTACCTGGCTTAACTGTTGCGTCAAGGCGCCTTCAGACAAAGTGACCTGATCCTGATTGCCTGAACTCAACGCGCTCTGAAGGGCATTTACGTCCGTGCTCAAATTCCTGAAATCCGATCTTGTGGAATTATGATTCTGATAAACGTTGCTGACTGATTGTACAGTCATATTTTCAACCTCCTTCCTGTGAACGTGAATTTAAACATATAAAGCGAAGCAAGTTATGTGCCACAGGAGAGAAGGGCTGAAATGACAGGTTTATTCAGGCAGGAACAGGAAATTTTTTCCTATCCGCAGTCCGGATAAGGAAAATTTGTCCTGAATTCTTCAATCGAGGAACGGGCTCAGGAGCAGCCCTCCGTGCGCCTGGTTAGCGTTGAAGCCGCGAATGAGCCTGAATGGGGAGTCCTTGCCGAGATTGCGCTCGAATATATCACTGTAGTTGCCGACTCCCGATACGACCCGCCGCTGCCAATCCTTGTCGAGACCCAACTCCGGCGCATAGACAGGCATTGCCCCCGGGCCTCCGGGATACCACTTTGTTTCGGGCCTTTCTGCGTTTATCAGCGTATGTACTGTCCAGAAGACAATCGCGGACCACTGAGCGTCCCCTGTTCCGGTCGCGGCAATGACAGGGTAGGCTGACAGCGTCTCCGGAAGGATGCGGCTTGTCATCCCCTTCCTGACCGGGGTGAGCCGGGTCATTGCGAGGGTCGTTGTCTCTCCTGCTAAAGCATCGCAATGCTGCACATTGTAGCAATCATTCATCTCGGCATCCTCAGAGAATGGATTTCGAAGCCATTCCTTTTGGAGGTTGTCGAAATAAGCATTGAGACTGCGTTCGACAGGGGATGCGATCATGAAGCAGATTGCTTTCCCGGCAAGGTCCCCGACGTGCTGCGCAGGGGACGAAGACGGAACCATCACAGCATGGGATTCCACGAATACTGTGGGACCAGGAGTGATTATACCGGCAAGTTTCTGGTCGTTTATCTCAAGGCCCGTGAGAAAATAGACGTCATCGTGCTGGTTACGAACTGCGTCGAACTGCCTGGGAGTTCCATACTCGCTGTATTCGATTTTTTCGGGCGATCCGAGAACTGCCACGGCAATCGCACGGCAAACGTCGACATTAAGTCCTGTCCAGCGGCCATTGCCTGCCTCGTGCGCAAGTCCCGGGCGTTCAACGCTGCCGCAGCGGACCACGCCGCGTGCCTTCACCCGTTCGACAATTGAACCGGCACTGGCGTTAGGAAGCGGGAAACAGACGCAGGACAGTACCAGCGAGGTTACAATAAAGCGCATAGCCTTTACTGAGGCTCTCCAAAATCAACACATCCGTCGCCGAGCAAAACAACCACGCGGGCATCAGGTGTCGCCGGTTTGTGATCCTTGAGCACGCACTGGATAACGCCATCACTGACAACGACGCACTCGGCATTCTTTTTATCTTCCTCGTCAATGAACCTCATGTCCTTTGGCCTCTCCTCTTTGGGGAGGCCGGTTGCATCAACAATAAACTTCGATTCCCTGATATTCCCTTTCCAATATAAGCTTGAGCCATAGATATATTTTAGTCCACCTTTACATTCTGACCCGAAATCCTGATATGGAGCTGCATAACGCGCTCGAACCGTAGTTTTTCTGTTCGATGGAAAAGCCGCCTCTTCTATTACCATCCACCGGGAATCTTTTGCCATTAAGTCCGCAAGGTCATCGGTCTGCCTGATATGCCGGATCAACTCCGGCAGGGTGTACCGCCCGGCAATACTGGCTATATTCGGTTTCTCGATAAAATCGACCGGTTTGTCATCAATCCACGTTTCGAACTTTATGAAATCAGCTGTGTTGGAGCCATTTTTGGGAAAACCGACATTCAGATGCACTGTTTTGGCAATGTTTGAAAAAGTAAAAACGGCATCGACAGTATAAGAATTCTTGCCGAGTATGATTCTTACATTCTCCGAATCCATTGCCACGGTCATATATCCATTTAATGCCTTGGCCCCGCCGCCTTGAAGGTTCACAGGAACATTGCCGGCAAAAGATGTGTTGATCCTGAGTGCGAACAAGGAAAAAATTAAAACAGACAATATTCTAACCGACATTATTGCTACTCGACGAATAATCAAATGATATCTCCCGATAAGCTTTTAAGCTGTGGGAAATTATACCATACCGATACTCGCAATTAGTGAAGCAGTCGAATTGCCCATAAAAAATCCATTCGAAAGTGAATCGTTGCGTAGCATTTGAAATAATTTCACTTGGCAATATCAACTACGTCATTGCCTCGAAAGTCGTCATCCCCGAGATCTTTTATCGGGGATCCAGGAAACAACATAAAATGGATTCCCGCTAAACATGTCCCCGCAGGCAGTAAGCGGGGAACACTGCGGGAATGACCCAAGCTTATTTGTAGATTTTTTCGGATAGACTTTGCGCGATGCAACGCGGCAGTTCTTCTGATGAATTGCAATGTTAATGTTAACTTAACACACCTGTAATAATTTTGTAACAAGCGATATGGTTAACTATGCTTGTTCAATTCGCGGGCACTTTGCTGACCTCATTAAGGACACAGAAAACCCGGACCGGTCTTGATATCGGTCCGGGTTTTTTTCTGAATCGCTGGTTTACAAATAATTCCCATAATTAAGGAGGTGAATGTTGATGAAAAAATGTTTAATCGCCGTTGTTATTATCGTTGTTTTCGCGGGCGCTGCTTTTGCAGCGGTCACGGACCCCATGGAATTCCCTTCGAGCCAGGGCACAGTGACTTTCTGGCACGTTAATCACGTGACCGAGGTTCATGGTGACTGTACGGTCTGCCACTCGGGAACTCCAGGCGAAATTCCAGCTTTTGGCAAGGACTATGCGCACAGTGTTTGTATAAGCTGCCATGCCAGCCCGGACGGTTCCGGAGGTCCGACCAAATGTGCAGGGTGTCACGTTCAGTAAGAAGCAGAGGCTGGACTCTGTCCAGGTTGTGACTAAGCAGCAGTTAATGTATTTAATAATAAGGAGGAGCGATGAATAACGTGATGAAAAAGGCATTGACCGGTCTGGTCTTCGTGCTGGCCTTTGCCGTGTGCAGCACGGCGGCTTACGCCGGCATATTGAAACGACCCTACATGATCTACCCTGGGAATGGGGCGGAGATGGAGGTGCTCTGGCAGGACACCCAGACCGAGACTACGAACACCATCTCCTGGGGCACTGACCCGACCTTTAAGAGCATAATGGGGAGTGTAACGGTACCCGAGAACAACAGCACCGCAAACCAGCACATGTATACAATTACCGGGTTGGCGCCGAGCACCAAGTATTACTACGAGGTGGCTGATGCCACCAACGGTGTATATGGCACCGGATCATTTCTAACCGCGCCCCTCTCCACCGCGACTTCAGTGCAGTTTATCGGCCTGGGCGACACAAGGACCCAGCCGTCTGCCCTTGACATGGCAGAGGCTGAGGTCAACAAATTTGTTGCTGCAAACCCATCCTATCAAGGCCTTGCCATACATGACGGTGACTGGGTATCTACCGACGGAGAAGCCAACTGGACCAACGAGTGGTTCTCCCCGGCGATGACGGATTCCATCAAGTTCCTGTCGCAGGTGCCTATCAACGGGTGCAAGGGCAACCATGAGGATGATGGCGGGTACAGCATCTATTACCCAAAGTATTACCCCTTTCCGTATCAATATATGTCTTCCATTGGAACCACATCTGCAGGTCTGTCTGAACTTAATAATTTCTACTGGTCTTTCGATTACGGCCCGGTGCACTTTACCATCGTAGACCAGTACTCAGAGCAAAAGACAGTCAATGGCCAATCCGGCACATCAGGACCCTCTGTCGGTTCAACCCAGTACAATTGGCTTGTTAACGATCTGGCATCGACCACCAAACCGTGGAAGATACTTATATACCATGAGCCAGCGTGGAATTCAGGCACACATACCAACAACCTGTATGCTCAGCAGATCATGGACCCGCTTGTCAAACAGTATAACGTAGATATGGTCTATACCGGCCACAGCCACAACTATACACGCTGCGGGGTCTACAGCACACAAACCACTACTGACTCGATTGTCCCTAATGTCGCATACGTTACAGAAGGCGACAGCGGCGCACCTGCAGATGCCGTTGATTTGACTAATGCAACTACAAGCAGTTCACAGGGCTGGCGCCACATTGTCGTGGCTGACCCCACATTATCGTACACGACCTTCGACGTTGAAGGCAAAACCCTCACCATGAAAGCATACGCGGTCACGCAGGCAAACGGTTCACCTATTGTCGGCGTGACAAATACGACAACTGCTCCCAGCTATTCATCGGTTACCCCGACAACCAGCCAACTAATAGAAACGCTGGTCCTCAATCACTTCACAGATATCACAAAGTCGGTTAGCGTAAGCACCTCAGTCCCTGACTACATGACCGCCAGCGTGACCATTACCAATAGCGGCCCGGATATAAACGGCACGCTTGACGTTGCCCTGAACGGCCTCGTCGCAGGCATTGCAAATACGTCGGCGATCGCCCAGAACAACGGCATCACCCCTGGCATCACGCTTCTCAGTGCAAGCGGACAGCGCAATGGTTTATCGATGATAATGGCTACCCCCGGCCTATATACTCTCAAGTCAAACGGCCAGAACAATGGCGCGCCGATGATACAGATCACGCAGACCGGCCTGCCCGCAAACACTTCGATCACCATTTCGCTGATGTTCAGCAACCCGAACAAAACTAAAATAAGCTTCAGTCCTGTGGTATTAAAGGAGTAGTAGAAAATTGAAGGGATAGTGTAATGCTTCACAATTAAAGATGGGGGCCTTCGGGCTCCCATCTTTTTAGCAAACGGTATCTCTCATATATATCCCCCTTTCAACTTCAAACAAATCAAAACATAGAATTAACAATCTAGCGCCAACAGTAGGTGCTTTAAGCACAAAGCCGCAAAGAGCGCAAAGTAAAAAGTTTGGTATTATCCCCTTATAAAACAGTCCTGTCCGCTGCGTAACATAAACATAATATTCATGTAACATTTGCGTAATAAAAAAGAAGTATCATTAATGACTAAAATATAGTGGGGGATAATAAGTGACATTTACGATAGATAGGCTGTTGTTAAAGCTCGTCGCCATCCGGCGCATTAAGTTCATTCCATTACTTGCTCTGACGCTCCTCGGGAGTCTGTTCTGCCTGCCCACTGCCGGATTTACAGATCAGGATAGCGGGGTAGTGGAAAAGCTCAACCAAAAAGCACAACACGCCTATATAAGCGGGAGCTATGCCGAGGCCACGGCTATCAACCTCGAAATCGCTGAAAAGTACCCTGAAAGTAAATTGCGGCGCTACTCGGTACAGATGCTGGGGACCCTGTATGAAAATAACCTTGTCGATATAAAGAAGGCGATCAAATGGGACCGGGAATACCTGAAGAAATATGCCGACCCCCGGCAGGTTGATGTTTATAAGGAGAAAGTGGCTTCTCTCGAAAAGTTGATGGACCAGGAGCAGGCCTTCAAGACCTATCAGGCGATCCGGTTCGGCAGGGAGGGCGATGAAGTCAAGGCGAAGAAGTTCGAGGCGTTGCTGAAGGACCATCCTGATTTTAGTATGAAGGCCGAGGTCGAGAGGGAACTCGGATTTGCTTATGCCCGCATGGACAAGCGCAGGGAAAGTTATCTTGCCTTTCAGTCCCTGTCCAAAAGCCTCGGTAAAAAACTCTCCTCAAGCGACCGGCAGGCATATGTAACAGCCGACACCTACTGGCAAATGACATCATTCTGGGGAGTAGTTGCGTGGTCAGTGATACTGATGCTCTGGGCTGCGGCCCTTCTGATGAAGCCGTGGAAGCAGCTTACCCCGGCGTCGATAAGAAAGTTCCTTCTGTGGCCTGTTTTATGGATAGTGCTAGTTGCTGCCAGCATGCCGACGTTCTATTCCCTTGAGAACGCGGGCGATACAATAATCATACATGACATTCAGGTCTATAAAGCAGCCGGGCTCAACCTGATCGTTCTCTTCTGGCTCCTGCTTCTGATGAGGGGCACGTTCTGGCAGACCCGGCCCCGGGCGCTGCGCTGGCTGAGCCCTGCTTTCGCCCTGATGATGACTACGGCAGTCTTCTACCTGTTTATTGTCAACCAGGCGAACGGCCCTGAGATCGTAAGCTATTTTACCGTCAAATACCGGCACTGGATGACGGAATGGGGTCTTCTGTAATAGTTTCACAATACGAGCCAAATTAAGGAAGGGACGAGAAATGAAAGGACGAATTCTAAAGATCAAGACCGGTTATAACCCGAACTCAAGCAGTATAGGCGTGGATATAGTAGTTTTCTTCACTGCCGGCGCGGCCGTAGTGGTCCTATTCAACACTCTTGCTGCGGTCCTTGGCGCGGCCAGGGCCCAGGAGTGGGGGCGGGGGAAAGAGTCGAAAGAAATGCCCGCCCTTACTCACCGGGACAAGCAGGGATGAGTGTTATGAAATATCGTTTTGAGTCGTTCGGAGGTATCCTGGCCCTCGAAAATCCTCCGATGCTCGTGCACGTGGACCGGGACTTCATGCGGGGTCTGGGACACGGGCAGAGCCCGCTGTGGGAAAAGCCGGAAGCCGGTCTTCTGTCAGCTCCATTGGAAGTCCATTTTTCCGTGACCAACACCTGTTCCCTGCGGTGCGGCCATTGCTACATGGATTCGGGGGAAAAGGATGCGGGCGAGATGCCGGCTGAAGATTTCCGCAAGGCCATCGACCTGCTGGCTGGTATGGGTGTGTTCCACATTGCTCTGGGGGGCGGAGAAGCGCTGGAGCGCCCTGACTTCTTTGAATTGGCCTCTTATGTGCGCGACTGCGGCATCGTACCCAACCTGACCACTAATGGTCTCCTTATAACAAGAGAGACAGCTGCAAAGTGCCGTATTTTTGGCCAGGTCAATGTCAGCGTCGACGGCGCTGGACCTAATGCGCTAGCGGGTAGGGTGCGGGCGGTGGATCTGTTGCTGGAGGCCGGTATCAGCGTCGGACTGAACTACGTCGTCACCCGGCAAAATTTCGATCAGGTGATGGGAGTGTTCAGTTTCGCCGCGGAGCGGGGGCTTACCGATCTTGAGTTCCTGCGCCTGAAGCCCTCCGGAAGAGGGAAGCTCGACTATTTCGAAAAGCGATTAACGCCGGCGCAGAACCGCGAATTCTATCCTATGCTCAGGGGCCTTTCCGGAGAACACGGTGTCCCTGCCAAGATAGACTGCTCTTTCGTCCCAATGTTCTGCTGGCATTCTCCGGACAAAACCATGATGGAGCAGTTCTCTGTCTATGGCTGTGAGGCCGCAAACGTCCTGCTGGGGGTCCGCTCTGACGGCAGGTTTGCCGGCTGCTCTTTCTTATCAGGAGAGGAGAACATTTTCGATCTGCCGCGACTGTGGAGCGACTCGAAATATCTCTCTCGCCTGCGCAAGTGGACTGATCAGGCCCCTGAGCCATGCCGGTCATGTAACTATCTGGACATTTGTAAAGGGGGTTGCCGTGCCGTGGCCGCGTTCGTTGCCGGCGACACTTATGCTCCTGATCCGGAATGCCCGTTTGTGGACGAGACAAAAAACAGATAAAAATGAAACTGCAAAGAAACCACAGCCAACAGTAGCAGGAAGTAAGGGCTTTAAGCCGGGCCTTAAGCCAGGACGCAGAGGGATTTTGTTAACCGTCATTGTCTCGAAAGTCGTCATCCCCGAGATCTTTTATCGGGGATCCAGGAAACAACATAAAATGGATCCCCGATAAAGGAACTCGGGGATGACCATAAATTCCCCACGTTATAGGCAATGAAGGAAGGAGAGTTTTTGTGCGTATGATATCAAGAAAACTATTTTTATCAGTTATAACAGTTTTATTCCTTTTAATAACTGGTTCTGTTTCTGCTCACGATGTTGGAATGGGAGGTTCCAGGTGGCGCTTTGGTCAAAACAATATTGTCGCCGTCATAGATCTTCGGCCGGACTTATTTGCGGAAATAAAAGGAATAAAGGAAGGGCATTACGACCTTGCTTCAATTTCCGACAAGCAACTCCAGCAGATTGCGACTGATATAGTTCAGCCTTATATAGATAAAAAACTTTCCATAACGGTCAATGACAAGACCTATCCTGTCAAGGTGACCAGTATAGTCAGAAATCCAAACAACATATATTCAATCTGGCTGTCAGCAGACAACATCAGCTTTAAAAACCCTGTAAACCCTGTCAGGATAGATTATGCCTTACTGTTTGACGAGACAAATAATGCCCATATGAACCTCGCCTACGGGTATTTATCTGATGCTGCAGGAGATGCACTGCAAAAGGTTTTTGATTTTTCTCCGGCAGCGTTGCAAAAAACTTTTGATTATAAGGCGCCGGCATGGACATTCTCAATTAATGGCGCCGCACCTGTGGCTGCGCAAGTGGATAAACCCTTGCGTCCTGTTGTAAGCAACGGTCCAGGCAGCATTAGAGATACGGCGGCACGTAAAGTTGCTGCAGCTAATCCGACGGCGTCCGTACGGCTCCGCGAAAGAGCGGATGCCGGAAAAACTTCAGCCACGGCATTTGCCGGTCCACCCGAACATTCTTCCATTCGTGCGTCCTCTCCCATAGGCAAAGAAAAAGGTTCTATATCTTATACCCCTGAGAAAAGGTCTGTATGGACGACTATAGGTCAATTCCTGGTGCTGGGTATAGAGCATATTTTAACCGGGTACGACCACATAGCATTTTTGTTGGCACTGATTGTAATCGGACTGTCGATCAAGGATGTTCTGAAAATAATCACGGCTTTTACTATAGCTCACAGTATAACATTGCTTTTGGCCGCCCTCGAAATTGTGAGATTAAATTCGCGTTTAGTTGAGTCGGTGATAGCTTTTTCCATTTGTTATGTTGCCCTGGAGAACCTGTTTAAGAAAAAAGCGAATTATCGCTGGCTTATAGCTTTCGTGTTCGGTCTGGTCCACGGGTTCGGATTTGCGAGCGCTCTTCAGGAGTTGATAGTTGGAAAATCAAATTTGCTTGTTTCTGTGGTCTCCTTCAATATGGGAGTAGAAATCGGACAACTAATGATATTCTTCATTATGCTTCCCATTTTATACCTGCTCAAGAAACAGTTTGAAGCCAGAATGGTAACTGCCGGGACATCTGTAGCTGTTTTTATGATAGGTTTTGCCTGGCTTATTGAAAGGGTGTTCACCGTGCAGCTGTTATGGTTCTAAGAAAAACAGGAAGAGGTATAGGCAAAGGTATAGATGGAGATAGAGTTTTCTTTACCTCTTCCTCTACCTATACCTTTGCCTGTTTATATATATATGTTTAGCATTGTTTCCATACTGGTCGGCATCATAATAATGGCCTTTCATCATCACGATGAGGATTGTGACGGCTGCGCAGCCCCACAGCAGATGCCTTCAGTAATTCATAATTACTTTACTTTGGACTTAAAGGAATTATTATTCGGATCGCTTAGCCGGTCCGAGCTTGACAACCGCGCTCCTCCTGCCTTATCCACGTTCCGGTCTCGTAAATAGTTTTACTTTATTTGTCATTCCAGAAACCTGACACAATTCGCATTGGGTTGTAGAGACCGATAGTGCCCTGACGTGTCGTCAGCATATAGAGATTAGTCACAACAAGGGGAGCGGATGAAAATCATTGTCGCATTTATCACGCTATTAATATTACTGTCCTTTTCAGCTGGCGCATTTGCTCAGTCCGGTGAAGAACAACCAGGCGCCAATACCGAATCCGGAGCAACTGACCAAATCCAGGGAGTGATCAGGGACGTCCTGGGAAAGCCCGTGTCCGGGGCAAGCCTGGCACTGAAATCACCCGATGGAACTATCATAGGCAAGACCAGGAGCGATGCCGACGGCCGCTTTATATTTACGAATATAAAGCCCGGCATTTATGCGGTCGTCGCAGAAAGCGATGGCTTTCAGGCAAGCACTTCCATCGTGACTGTAGAGCCTGGGGCAATAGCCGGTGCGACGCTGGGCATGGCGGCCAATGAAGCACGGGAGCTGTCGGTCGAGGCGGCCATGGTCCGCGCCAGGAATGCCTTATCGCCGACCACCGGAGGAAGTGTTTATCACTTTGATCAGGACGACCTCCAGAACCTGCCGGAAGGGGCCGATACCACTTTTAACCAGATGCTGTTGCAGGCGCCGGGCGTGGTCAATGATTCTTACAAAGCATTTCATATACGCGGAGACGAAGGCAATGTTCAATACCGTATCAACGGTATCATGATTCCCGAGGGTATAACAACCGGTTTTGGTCCTATATTCGACACACGCTTTTTCAACCGGGTCGATCTGCTGACAGGTGGTCTGCCGGCGCAATTCGGCTTTCACACAGCAGGAATAGTCGACATAGAAACCAAGTCAGGAGAACAAGGGGGTAGCGTCGAAGTCTATGGAGGCAGCCATGACACCGTGAAGCCGAGTTTCGAGGCAGGCGGCTCAAGGGGGGACTTGTCATTTTATCTTAACGGCAGCTTCCTGTCGGACGATCTTGGAATCGAAAAGCCAACCTCCAAATCCAATGCAATACACGACCACACCAACCAGGAGACAGCCTTCGGGTATTTCTCATGGCTTCTGAATTCGACAACGAAGTTCAGCCTGATTTTCGGCAGCTACGACGGTTTTTTTCAGATACCAAACGTGAGCGGACAGACCCCGGACCCCTTCGGGCAGGGATTTTTGTCTGCGTTAGGCATTAACGGTTTCGACTCTGCTTCAGTAAATAACCGGCAGTATGAGAGCAACCGCTTCGGCATAGCTGCGCTCCAAAGCTCGATCGGTCCGGACTTCGACTACCAGGTGGCGTTTGTGAGCCGGCTGAATACCGCACATTTTTCACCGGACGTGGAGGGTGATCTGGCTTTCTTCGGGGTGGCATCCGACATCTATCGCAGCGCCATCAGTAATGCGCTGCAGGCAGACGGTAGCTGGCGTCTGAACGATGCTCATACAGTTCGGTTCGGGTTTTTCGGTCAGGACGAAAACGTCCGTAGTGACAACACTTCCACGGTCTTTCCTTTGGATCCTTCCACCGGAAATGTCAACGGCCCGCCTTACACGATTGTGGACAACAACCCCAAAAACGGCAACGTACTATGGGGTTCGTATGTCCAGGACGAATGGAAGCTGACAGACAAGCTGAAGGTGAACTATGGCTTCAGATATGACGAGTTGCATTCCTTTGTCAAAGCCGATCAGTTGAGTCCCCGTCTTGGCATGGTATATAATGTAACGCGCGAAACTACGTTGCACGCTGCCTATGCGCGATATTTCACACCGCCCCAGACAGAATCGGTTTCGACCAAAACCATAGCTTTATTTGCAAACACCCCCAACGCGCCTGAGGTCACTCAGTCTTCACCGGTATCGCCTGAACGGTCGCATTATTTCGATTTAGGAGTGATGCAAAAGGTGACGCCGGAACTGAACCTTGGTCTGGACAGCTATTACAAAAAAGTTAGAAATATGCTTGACGAGGCCCAGTTCGGTCCTGCACTGATCTTTTCGGACCTCAGCTATGATAAGGGTTATATTTATGGCGTCGAACTGACCGGAAACTACAAATCAGGCAATTTGGGCGCATATGCCAATTTTGCATATAATATTGCCAGGGCCACTGATATCGTCTCGGGGCAGTGGAGCTGGCCGCAGGACGAATTGGCCTACATATCCAATCACTGGATATATCAGGACCATGACCAGATATACACCGCGTCGTCCGGAATCACTTACAACCTGTCGGGAACAGTGCTCAGCGCCGATGCAACATTCGGAAGCGGCTTGCGTACCGGATTTGCAAATGGGCAGAAGCTGCCGAACAACGTGCAGCTCAATCTGGGTGCAAGGCGCAAATTTCAGCTGTTGGATTGGGGTCCTTTTGTTGCGCGCATTGCCGCCATCAACGTCACGGACAATGTCAATGTGATTCGTGAAAGCGGTGGCGGCGTATTTGCACCCCAGTACGGGCCGAGAATTGGTTTTTTTGCGGGCATCAGTAAATTGTTTTGAAATCCATTTTATAGAGAGGTTCAAAATGCAGGAGATACACATAGCTTTGGAAGAGTTGAGATTCGGCGGCGCTATGATCTACCCGCTGTTGGTTTTAGGGGTGATGGCCTTGGCAATTATTCTTGATAAGGCATTCGTATACCGGCGGTATGTAATGCTGCCCGCCTCCCTGTTGACCCTGGTGGAGACCTATGGGTTTGCGTGGGCCGAACTGGACCAACGGGTGGCGTCCCTTGTCCCCGGGAACTATTTCGGACGTTTCTTCAGGGTGATTTACGACAACCGCGGCAATCCCGCATGGTGGGTTGAATCCCGCGCCGCAGATGAGGCGCAGCTGATAGAGAAGGCCTTAAACAGAGGATTGTGGGTATTGGAGACAATTGTTACGGCAGCGCCGCTGCTTGGATTGGTAGGGACTATTGTGGGCATGATGGAATCGTTCAAGTTGATCGGGGGCAGCGGGCTGGTCAATCCGACCGGCATCACAGGCGGCGTGGCCCAGGCGCTGATCGCCACGACCCTTGGCCTCATAATCGCCATCATCGCGTTATTTTCGTTTAACTTCTTCTCGCATCTACAATCCAGGACCATGGATGAGATGGAACGCCTCGGCACGCGACTGGTCGATCATATCCGTATGGACCAGGAAAAGAACGGGAGTGCTCTATGAAACTGCGCACGTCCCGACACTTCAGGCGTGGGAGGATAGAGATCATACCTATGATCGATGTGATGTTTTTTCTGCTGGCAACGTTCATGCTCGCTTCGCTTTCTTTGCAGAACCTCCATTCCCTGCCGGTCAACCTGCCTCAGGGCAAGGCCTCGCCGATACAGGCAAAAACTCCGATCACCTTGACCATCACGAAGGCAAGCGCAATTCTGATAGACAGCACCCCGGTCACTCTGGACAGTCTGGCAGGGACATTAAAGCCCCTGCTGAAGGGTCCAAATGACCACGTCATTGTCGCTGCTGACAGCGCTGCGCCGGAGGGAGTGGTGGTGCAGGCCATGCTGAGAGCGCGCAGCGCGGGAGCTGAACATTTCTTGATCGCGGTGAAGTACCAGTGAAGGTTGACGCCGCATTTGTCGATGTGCTAATTTTGAACCGACAGAAGTTTCCGGGTACGAAGTCCGGATTCGAGTCTTACCGGCAACCAGATAATGAAAGCCATGAAGGTTTTTAGCAGGCAGCAGACCTGCGTGAAAGCATTCATGGCTTTTTTAATTTTGTTACAAGGAGAAGGCATATGAGAGTAAAAACTTTTGCCTCAGGAATTCTCGGCGCATTTATGATTTTTTCTGCGGCTTTTTTCTCGGGTGCGGCCTTTGCCGGAGGCATCCAGACACTGGATGTTGTGGATGTGACTGACACAACCGAAAACCTGGTCGGCGCCACGGATTCTGCAAATGAGGGGACTGTCCCCCAGGAACAACTCGAAACCCGTCCTGCATACCGGAATGGAGAATTATTGGAAGCAGTTCCTGGTCTGATAGTGACACAGCACAGCGGAGAAGGCAAGGCCAATCAATATTTTCTCAGGGGCGTCAATCTCGATCATGGCACGGACCTGAGGATTACCGTTGACGGCATGGATATAAATGAACGCACTAATGCGCACGGCCAGGGATATTCCGACACGAACTTTATGATACCCGAACTGATCGACTATATGCAGTACCGGAAAGGACCCTACTACGCAGATTACGGGGATTTTTCATCTATAGGAGCGATAGATATCAGTTATGTGAATACGCTGAAGCAGGGGATTGCAAGAACCACGGTTGGCACATACGGCTACGAGCGCGAGTTCTTGGCCGACTCGATAAAGCTTGGTGGCGGAAACCTGCTTGGCGCTGTCGAGTACGAACACAACGACGGTCCGTGGAGCAATAAAGCAGACTTTCGGAAATGGAACGGTGTGTTGCGTTACAGCATGGGTGAAGGGAAAGACCACTTTAACGTCACAGCAATGGCGTATACGAGTCAGGGAGACGCTACCAACCAGACTGCCGAACGCGCTGTTGACGAAGGCCTGATATCGCGTTTCGGAACACTTGACCCAAGTGACTTCACCTGGACCCGCCGCTATAGTCTTTCCGCCGCCTGGCAGCACACGGAAGGCAGTTCCGTTACCAGGGCCAATATCTATATTATCGACAAGCGGATGGAATTATTTTCCGACTTTACCTATTTCTTGAATGATCCTGTACATGGCGACCAATTTATGCAATGGGACCGTAGAATATCGAGTGCATTCAACGCCAGCCAAACATGGCTCGGCAAGTTGGGCGGATTCGATATGGAAAATACCGTCGGCCTGCAACTACAGAATGACAATATTTTTAACGGCCTTAACCACACCGAAGCCCGGCACATCCTTGAAGTTTGCCTGCAAGACCATGTGATAGAAAGGTCCGAGGCAGTGTATTTTCAGAACACTACTCACTGGTTTGAGAAGTTCCGTACAGAGGCAGGCATTCGCGGAGACTATATACAGATAAACGACAACTCAGGAGTCGGGAATTCCGGTAAGACTTCCGACAGCATGGCCAATCCCAAGTTAAGTATGATATTCGGACCATGGGCCAAGACAGAGTACTTCATCAATATTGGCGAGGGTTTTCATAGCAACGATGCCCGAAGCACTATTTCTAATGGTGTGCCCATAGCCGACGTAGGCATCCCCGGCGCACTTCCTAATTCACCGGTAAAGCCGCTTGTCCGCTCCAAAGGATACGAGATTGGCGCGCGTACTACTCTCATACCGGGGCTTGAGACTGAGCTGTCATTGTTCCAGTTGGATTTCGATTCAGAACTTGAGTGGGACGGAGACAGCGGTGAGACGTCGCCCGGCCCGCCAAGCAGGCGCAGGGGCGTTGAATTAGCCAATTATTATAAACCGACGCCCTGGCTTACAATAGACGCGGATATTGCATATACCCGGGCACGCACCACTGTTACGGACACAAGCAATCCTCCTTTCATAGGCAAATATATACCTAACGCGCCTGAGGGTGTAGCTTCCATCGGTGTATCGGTACATGATGTGGGTCCGTATTTTGGCGCCGTGCGGTTGCGCTGCCTTGGCCGGTATCCGCTTGTTCAGGATGATAGTGTAACTGCAAAGCCTTCGGCCCTGCTGGAGGCGGAGGTGGGATATAAATTCACCAGGAATTTGAAGGTTGTGCTGCAGGGTTTCAACCTGCTTAATGCCAAAGCAGAAGATATCGAGTATTATTATGCATCCAGACTCGCAACGGAGCCTTTGTTTACGGCCACACCTAACGGAGGACCAGGTATAAATGATATACACTTTCATCCGGCTGAGCCGATCAATGGCCGCCTGAGTCTTATTTATAACTTTTAAATATTTATATGAATAAAGATATCCCTCAGCCTGCAGACATCGACAATCCCTGGAGACGACTACCCTGGGTCCTTCCTTCAACCTTTCTCATATGGGGAGCGCTGCTGTGGGGTTTGGGCCTTTTGCTGGAGCAAATAGCCACGCATGCCGAACCACCAGTTGCCATAGATGCTCAGGTAATTGAGCTGTCTCCACCCCTCAAGCCTGTTATAGCGCCTAAACATCCACCGAGGAAAGTTATGCCCAGATCGTCGCCTCCACAACTGCCTGCTCCTGTACAACAGACTGCAGTTCAATCGCCCAAACAGGAGGCGGTCGCTCCTCGTCCTGCTGTTTCACTGCCTGAGGCTGTTTCGGCGGCAGGCCGTCTGGCTGTCCCTACTCCTAAACCCCCGGTGCAAGGTTCGGAAGAGACTGCCACTGCTCCCCAGTTTGGAGCTGCCTATTTAAACAACCCGAAACCCGGGTACCCTGCATTTGCTAAGCGAATGGGAATGGAAGGAATGGTGATGTTGAAAGTGCTCGTGAGCCGCCAGGGGACAGCACTCAACATTGAGGTGGCCCATTCTTCAGGGTACGAAATCCTGGACAGGGCTGCTGCCGATGCAGTAGCAAACTGGCGCTTTGTTCCCGCAAAGCATGGGGATTCCCCGGTGGAGGAGTGGGTGCAGGTGCCGTTGGCATTTCATTTGAAAAAGTGAACAAAAACCGTGAAACGTGAATAGTGAATGGGAAAGTCAAAGACAAGAAAACATGAAACGTGAAAGGTGAAATGTGAAAAAGAAGACAAAAAGTAAAACAATAAGAAAAGCAGTGAAAGACGTTGATTCTTCAAGATTCACCAACAGTAGGTGCTTTGGAAGCAAGATTCAAGATTCACGTTTCACGTTCTTTACCGATTCGCGGTTTCATATAGCCTTCCTGGTCGTTCTTATCCTCCTCATCTATTCCAATACCCTCAACGCGCCGTTTCAGTGGGACGAGGATGAGTTTCTTGTCAACAATCCGATTGTGAGCAACCTCCATTATTTTGTGAATCCTTCAGATGCAAAAGGGTTCCAGTATTACGGTCATCTCATGGAACGCTATGTCGGTTATCTCACCTTTGCGCTTGACTGCAGGGTGCATGGTTTTTCAGTGCCGGGATACCATATTGTCAACATTGCCATTCATATCGCAAACTCCGTCCTGGTGTATTTATTTATTTTATTGACATTCAGAACGCCTTTTTTCAGGGGACAGGAACCAGGGGTCAGTGCTAAGGAATCGGAGAACGGCAGTCAGAGACAGGGACCAGGGACCAGGAGTCAGGGACAAGAGGACTATAGTCAGAGTCTGGAAAGAGGGTACCAGTCGTTGGTCCCTGGTCCCTGGTCCCTAACCCCTAAACTGGTTGCCTTCTTCAGCGCCGCCCTGTTTGCAGTCCATCCTATTCAGACAGAGGCAGTTACTTATGTGTTCCAGCGGTTCGTGCCCCTTGCTGCGTTGTTCTCTCTTATATCGCTAACTGCGTATGCGCGGTCGAGATTGGCTGAAAGCAGACAACAGCGCCTCTTATTTTATTGTATAGCCTTTATTTCAGCGGTGCTGGCCATGAAAACAAAAGAGATTGCCTTTACTTTGCCGTTAGTCATCACGTTATATGAATTTTGCTTTTTCAGTCCTTCTCCCGGTGTCCGCGTGTCCCAGCATCCCGGTCTCCCACTTTCACGGCGTCTTTTATATGTAGTTCCAATGCTTCTTACAATGAGCGTCATACCTCTGACGCTTGTATACATGAGGGCGCCCATGAGCGCAGGAAAACAAGATCTGCCTGGTGTAAGTTACGCAATGCTCCCACGGTGGGAGTATATGCTTACCCAGTTCAGGGTCATTGTCACATATGTAAGACTGCTGTTCATGCCGGTAAATCAGAACTTTGATTATGACTATCCTGTGTTTAAATCTTTCTTCGACCCCCAGGTATTGTTGTCGTTTGTACTTATATCAGTTCTACTAGGCCTGGCAGTTTATTTTATCTGTTCTTCACGATTCACGTTTCACGATTCACGGTCTTTTAGGTTGATCGGTTTCGGCATATTGTGGTTTTTTATCACCCTTTCGGTCGAATCAAGCATCGTCCCGCTGGATAGGCTTATCGATGAGTACAGGTTGTATCTGCCCTCAGTAGGAATTAGTATCGCTGTGGTTACAGGGCTCTTTTTGCTGCAGCGGTTTCTCCTTTCACGATTCACTATTCACTATCCACGTTCTTTTAGCGATTCACGGACTATAATTGTGCTGCTTGTCGTTGCAGGAGTTTTGTCAATTGCTGCGTATAATCGCAACGGGGTGTGGGGAGACAAAATAGGATTGTGGGAAGATACTGTTGAAAAATCCCCGCGCAGCGCAGAGGCGCATTATAGTCTGGGAGTCGCGTATCAGAATCTCAACATGCCCGACAAAGCCATGGAGCAGTATCTGACCACTATAATTCTGAGGCCTGATTACGTAGAGGCTCACAATAATCTCGGGAACATTTATAAAACTTTCAATATGCCTGAGAAAGCCGTGGAGCAGTATCAGTTTGCTATAAAGCTGAAGCCCGATTACGCGGAGGCGTATTTCAATCTGGGATCTTTTCTCTACTACCGGATGGGGGAAAAGGAAGAAGCGCGCAGGGAATTAATAGCAGGATTAAAGATAAAGCCGGACGACCAGGAGGCGCAGCAACTACTGAATGAGATATCACGATGAACATGCCGAAACTAATTTTAATGTCACCGAAATGTCACTGAATCGTAACTTGCATTTAACAAGCGGTTGTTATTATAACAACCTGTAAGCAATAGGCATTAAAACTTTTCTTTTGTGCCGGGGTGTATGTCATGGTTAAATCCTGATATGGAAAAGCTATCTAAGATTATCGAAATGATTAACGCGCTCATGGACAATAAATTCACGGGACACCTCAGGATTAATTTCGACCGGGGGATCATCTGGAGCGTGGAAAAGTTTGAAGAAATACTGAAAAAATAATTTATCATCACCGGGAACCCGAGGTTGATCATGGATAGGATGAAGAGGCTCATAGAAACGATCAGGACACTGCTGGAAGGGGAATTCAGCGGCTACATCAAGATCAATTTCAGCCAGGGAAGCCTCGGGAGGATCGAAAAGTCCGAGGAATTGGAGTATGACGCAATCATCGGATCAAAAGGGAAGGACGTATTCCTAAAAAGAAGATTAATCAGGACTAACGCACTCAAATCGACAGATTTTCATACAGATCCCTCCGAATAGATGGCTTAGGCTGCGGGGCATTCCCGCCCCATGCCTGATAAGCTTGACAATGACTGATCATTTTTTGTTATATTTCAAATTCCGGGTCTTGTGTCCCGGCGGGGGGAATCCTGCCGTAATGAAAATACTGTATAACCTTTTTGCAGGCACAGGTCTGCCTAAAATCCTGAGGTCCAATTATCCCGGATTACTGCCTATTGCTAACTGGCTCATGGGATCCCTGGTGATATTATTTGCCCTTGTTCTTGTCAGGGATATAGTGGCCTTGTCACTCACAAGGGTGCAGGCGCCCGCGCGCGTCGCTTCATATGCAGTCCATGCGCCTAAGAAAAGCCTTCAGGATTATGCGTCTGTCGTGAGAAACAACCCCTTTGGCTCACCTGGAGGAGAACTTAAGCCGCTTTCTGCAACAGAGGGTGAGTCTGCGTCATCCGGCATGTCGGGGCTTACCCTTGTAGGCACTGTTTCGGGTCCTAAGAAATACGGATATGCAATTTTTGTGGACAAGAATAACAATCAGGAAGTATTTAAAATCGGAGACGCCGTTCATGATATGGGCGTGCTGAAGAGAGTGGAAAAGGACAAGGTTGTCCTTTTCGCAGGAGGCAGGGCTATTGAGGTGCCTATCATCGATGCTGTGCCCCAGGCCGACAGCAACGCGACTAAGGGCGGCCCTGCAACTCCTTTTGCCAGGAACACGGGTGAGGGCAGTTATATCGTTGACCAGAAAAAGGTCCGGCAGGCCCTGGAACGACCAGGGCAGATAATGACAGATGCCCGGCTATTACCGAATACGGTTGACGGCAAACAGCAGGGATTTTCCATAAGTGAAATAAAACCTGACGGCATCTATCAGAGTCTCGGACTTCAGAACGGCGATGTGCTTTTGCGCATTAATGATTTTAATATTTCGAGTGCCGAGAGCGCGCTCCAGGCTTTCATGGCATTAAAGGGCATGGACAAGGTGAATCTCGATATTATCAGGAACGGAAACAGGATGACCATGACTTATCTGATCAGGTAAATATATTGATGAAACGGAACAACTTTTTTTTTGCTTCGGCATTAGGCGTTATAATCGCAGTCGCTTTTATTCTTCCCGCCAGGGCTTCCGACAGCAGCTATGAGCTTGCCGTGGGGGCAGGAAAGGGCTTGAACGATCTCCGGTCGACTGAGGGGATACTTCTCGGGGCCTGGATAACGAGACTTTCTCCCCTGTTTGAACTGAGAATAGAACCGAATGTGGAATACATCGCTGCAAGAGCTGACCAGTCAATGGTGTTTTACGGCGTGGGACCTGTGATAAGGCTTGGCTCTAACGGGCAGAGCATCAATCCTTTTGTGGATGTTGGTTGTGGAGTGAGCATCGGTTCGAAAACGATGCTTTTTAACAGGGACTTTGGAAGGGACTTTTTCTTCACTCCTACTGCCGGGGCGGGCATCAAGTTCGGCAATACGGAAAACGGAGTGAGTCTTTTTGTGCGGTGGGTGCATCACTCCAACGCCGGGTTGTTTCCTCCAAATGAAGGAATAGATTCGCTGTATATGCTCCTCGGTTATAGGTTCTAAGAAAGTGTCAAAGGGTCAAAGTATCCTCGGTCTTTACTCTGACACTTTGACACTTTGACACTTTGACACTTATAATGAAAATGCTATGGTTTTTCTTTGTCCAGAGGAGTTCGCTGATTGCAGTTGTTACTTTCGACGCGACGCAGAAGGTCAAATATAATGAAGAAACTGAAGTCTTTGTTCTCTGTTGTTACGATACCGCTGATATTTATTCTTTTTATTTCAGGGTCGTCCTTTGCCGCTCCTGCAAATGAGCAGGACCGGGGACAAAAGGTCGCTTTCAATTTTGTTCGATGTCGATCTCGGCGCATTAACAAAATTTATCAGTGAGATCACAAAAAAGAATTTCATATTCGACGAGAGGGTCAAGGGTAAGATAACGATAATCACACCGGCCAAACTCAGCATAGATGAGGCGTTCAATCTGTTTGTATCTGTGCTTGAGCTGAAAGGTTTTACAGTTGTGCCTTCCGGCGTGGACGCTTACAAAATTATTCCTTCCGTTGAGGCCAAGCAGAAGGGAATCAGGGTGATGGTTGACAGACAGCCTGTCAATGACAGCTATGTTGTCCAGCTTATCAAGCTTAAGCATATTCCGCCCGATGAGGCTGCGAGGCTCCTGCTGCCTGTTGTTTCAAAAGACGGCTACATGTCGGCTTTCGGACCTGGAAACATGCTGCTGGTTATCGATTCCGGATCGAACATCGAAAAGATCCTCTCAATTATCGCTGCCGTGGACCAACCGTATCTTCTTGAAGAGCCCGATATAGTTTTTCTGAAACACGCTAGCGCCGATGCTGTGGCCCGTATTATTACTGATGGCTTGAGCCGCATCACCAGACCACAGCCTGGAGCCGGTGGCGGCGAGGCGAAGGCAATAGCTGATCCGAGGCTTAACGCCGTTGTCCTCTTTGGTGACAGGGGAACGCGGGAATCTATGAAGTCGCTTATAAAAGTCCTTGACGTGTCATCCCCTGAGGCGCAGGGGAGAATAAATGTTTATTTTCTCGAAAATGCGGATGCGGTCGAACTGTCTAAAGTCCTTCAGGACATGCTCAAGGGATCTCAGGTAACGCACCAGGCTGCATCCGGAACGCAGGGCGCCCCGGTTGTTGCTTTCGAGGCGGGCGGGGGCATTAACATAACTGCCGACAAATCCACTAATTCGCTTGTTATTGTTGCTTCATATGCTGATTATCAGAACCTCGTTTATACAATAAAGAAACTGGACCGCAGGAGGAGGCAGGTTTTTGTCGAGGCCATGATTGCGGAGGTATCCCTTAACGGTCTGCTTCAACTCGGCACAAACTTTCGCGTCGCTGCAAAACAAAACGGGAACCCCGTCTTTATAGGCGGCTCAGGTCAAATCAGCCAGACAACTCTCCAGAACATAGTAACCGGGCTGACAGGGCTTACCCTGGGTGGAGTGGGTAACTACTTTACTATTCCGCAAAGTTTTATTCCCGGAGCAACATCTGCTGTGCAGGCCCCGGGGCTTGCTGCAATATTCCAGCTCAGTGATTTCAAGGATGTGGTGAATGTTATTTCGACCCCTCAGATACTTACCTCCGACAACAAGGCGGCTGAAATACTTGTCGGCCAGAATGTCCCTTTTATAGCGTCCAGAGAACAGAGTATCGCAACCAGCGGCACGGTTGTTAATGACATACAAAGGCAGGACGTTGGCGTAAAACTCCAGATAACCCCGCAAATTACTGAGGGCGATTATGTAAAGCTCGATATTTATCAGGAAATATCATCGCTCGAGCAGGCGGATGATACTATACTGACAAGCGTCGGACCTACTATTGACAAGCGCTCAACAAAGACCTCTGTTGTTGTCAAAGACGGCGACACTGTGGTCATCGGCGGGTTGATGCAGGATACTACCGAGAATTCCGTATCGAAGGCCCCATTTTTTGGGGACATTCCACTTCTGGGTTGGCTTTTCAAAACAAAAAGCGTTACCAAGACAAAGACGGATCTGCTTGTGTTCATCACCCCGCATCTGCTCAAGAATGATAATAGTCTGGTGCAGATAACCAAAGATAAGCGGAATGAATTCATGCTCGGAGAACAGGAACTGGGAGAACAGGAAAGCGGCTCCCGCACGAACGGTGAAATCTTTGTTAAGTTTAAGGAAGGCGTGCCTGCCGAAAAGGCGCTGCTGCTGCTTTCTGAAAAAGGCCTGATGGTGACCGGCTATTCAGGGAGCACAAATGTGTACAGGATAAAGCTAAAAGAAGGGATGACTGTAAGTGATGCCGTAAAAGAACTTTCCGTAATGCCTGAAGTCATGAACGCGGGGCCTGACAACGGGGTAAATGTACACTAAGAACCGGACGCTGAAGATATGAAAACAATCGATGTCGTACGGGACGAGGATATTGAACTCGCTTTAATAAAAGAAATACCTCTCTCTTTCGCGAAGGGCAACATGATTTTGCCGCTCAGAAGAGAGAACGGGAGTCTTGTCGGGGCTGTTGTTGATGAAAGGGGAGTTTTTGCCTTATGGGACCTTTCCAGGATTTATAATCTGAAACCGCTTGCCTTGAGTATTTCGGCTTCTGCCCTGAATGACGCAATAAATAAATTTTACGGTCAGGCCGGTTCGGCCGAAGACGTTTTGGACAACATTGCCGGTGACGACCTTTCGGCAGTTGCGACTGAATTTGAAAAACCGAGGGACATCCTTGAACTCACCGAAGACGCCCCTATTATCCGTCTCCTTAATGCGATCTTGCAGCAAGCTATTAAAGAGCGCGCAAGCGACATCCATATAGAGCCTTACGAACGGGAACTGGATGTGCGTATGAGGGTTGACGGAATGCTTCATAGAATACTCACTCCTCCCAAGATAATACAGGATGCATTGATAAGCAGGGTGAAGATCATGGCGAATCTCGATATAGCCGAGAAGCGGCTGCCGCAGGATGGACGGATCAGGCTTATTGTCGGCGGGCGTGACATAGATATCAGGGTCTCGATAGTCCCGACTACCTACGGCGAGCGTGCGGTGCTGAGGCTTCTCGACAGAAAGCAGGGCGTTATCGGGTTGTGGGAGATGGGTCTTGATGCAAATGATGAACGGCGCATGGAGACCATGCTTCAGAGGACAAACGGTATTGTCCTTGTCACCGGACCGACAGGAAGCGGGAAAACCACAACGCTCTATGCTGCGTTGAACAGGATACATACGGAGACAAAGAATATTATTACCGTTGAAGACCCTGTGGAGTATCAGCTGAAAGGAATTGGCCAGATACACGTCAACCAGCGCGTGGGGCTTACGTTTGCATCGGGGCTGAGATCAATTTTAAGGCAGGACCCTGATGTTATAATGCTCGGTGAGATAAGGGATTTCGAGACTGCCGAGGTTGCGATCCAGGCTTCACTGACCGGCCACCTCGTTCTCAGCACGCTTCACACAAATGATGCCCCTTCTGCCGTTGCAAGGCTTGTCGATATGGGCGTAGAGCCCTTTCTGGTTTCATCATCACTCGCGGGTGTCCTGGCCCAGAGGCTCGTGCGTGTCATCTGCCCCGCTTGTAAAGAACCATATGCGCCTGCGGAAGAAGAGGCAAAATACGTCACAGCACCTGTGCTTTACCGTGGCCGGGGATGTGACAAATGCAATAATAAAGGGTATATCGGGAGGACCGGCATATTCGAACTCCTTGAGGTCGACAATTCCATAAGGCAGATGATTACGGGGAAGACCGATTCCCAAAGCATCAAGAACGTTGCGGTGTCGGGCGGCATGAGAACATTGAGGATGGATGGTTTTGAAAAAGCTGTCAAAGGCATTACGTCTATCGAGGAGGTCTTACGGGTGACGCAAAAAGACTACATCGAAGGGTGACGAACTCGTAAAAAGTCCATATGCTGCGTTCCACCCCAGCAAGTCTGCGACTTGCCGGGGACCCCGGGCGTTGCGCTGCATCCTTCGTCACTGCGGCGTACACAAAAGTACGCCTCATTCCTCAGGATTTGCGCGCCTTGCCTCTGGATCTTTTTACGAGTTCGTTAAATTTTAATGGAGAGGTGTAAGGTTGCCCATTTTTCGTTATAGAGGATATAAGCCGGATGGGATCCGGGTAAGCGGGACCATCGAGGCGGACGGGCTCAAGGATGCTGTTTCCGCTGTCAGAAATCTTGACGTCTTTCCCAAAGAAGTCGCCGAATACGTCCATGATGAAAAACGCTTTCTGTTCGGGAAAAAGCATGGCGATGCCCTGCCTACGGTGGCCAGGCAACTCTCAACACTGCTGGCCTCGGGGGTCCCCCTTGTAGACGCCCTGAAGACACTTTCCGAGGAAAGCACCGGGTACTGGAAAGGTCTCCTCATCAACGTCAGGGAGAAAGTGTCTGCCGGGGCGAGTCTTTCACGCGCACTGGAAAGTTACAAGGAGATTTTTGACGAATCGTTTATAACAATGGTATCTGCAGGGGAGCAAAGCGGAGCGCTCGACAAGGTGCTGGACCGGCTCGCCGGCTTTCTCGAAAAGCAGGCCTCGATAAAAGCCCAGGTAAAGATAGCAATGATCTATCCTATAATGATGTTGTGCGTCGGCTTTATTGTTATGTCTTTTCTTTTCACGTTTGTAATACCCAAAATCGTGAAGATCTTCGAGGACACGAAAAGCGCCCTTCCTTTTATTACCGTGGTCCTCATTACAGTAAGCAATTTCTTCATACACTATTGGTGGCTTATCATCGGTCTTGCGGCAGCACTTGCTGCGTGTATCAGGAAGATGTACAGGGAACGCAAGGATTTGATCGATAAGGCGGTCCTCAGGCTGCCCGGCAACATAATACAAAGCCTTTATTATACGCGCTTTTCAAGGACCCTCAGCTTTTTGCTCGAAGGAGGGCTGCCTATGCTGAGGGCGCTGGACCTTTCGGCAAAAGCCATAGGGAACAGCGTTTATGAAAAAAGAATCAGGGATGCGGTAAAGCGAGTTGCGGAAGGGGCCAGTCTTTCATCATCATTGGAGGGCTTCCCTCCGGTATTGCTGCAATTGATCGCCACAGGAGAGAAGAGCGGAAGGATAGTAGAGGTTTTGAATAAGGCGGCTGATTCCTATGAGGAGGTGTTCGGGAGGAGCGTTAAAAAGGCCCTTTCGCTGCTGGAGCCGGCAATGATTTTGGCAATGGGTGTTGTTGTGAGCTTTATTGTGCTTGCAGTCCTGCTGCCCATGTTCCAGCTTAATCAGCTGGTAAAATAAGATGATTGGAAGGTTGGAGGGTTAGAAGGTTGGAAGCTGATCGGCCAAACTTCTAATCATCTAACCCTCTAATTTATGCGGAAAGGAGAATATATATGAAGAACAGAGGTTTCACGCTTCTTGAGATTATCGTTGTGGTGTTCATTCTGAGCCTGCTCGTTGCGATTGTTGCTCCGAAGATAATGGGGAAGACTGATGACGCAAAGATAGCCCAGACAAAGGTGCAGATAAGGAATTTTGAGACTGCCCTCAAAATGTTCAAACTCGATAACGGATTTTATCCTTCCACCGAGCAGGGACTCGATGCGCTGATTAAAAAACCTGTGACAGGACAGATACCGACTGCATACAGGGAAGGCGGATATCTTGAACAGCACAAAATTCCTGTGGATGCCTGGGGCAATCCCTACGTTTACCTATCGCCCGGAGCCCGCGGGGATTTTGACATCATCAGCTTTGGCGCGGATGGTAAAGAAGGCGGCGAAGGTAAGGATGCGGACATCGCGAATTATAATATGTAGGGGTTCCCGAATCGCGAGACCTGAAGGTTTTACGCTTCTTGAACTCCTGGTGGTTATCGGTCTGGTTTCCCTGCTGATGGCCATTGTCTTTCCTTCACTGTATGGAGCGGAAGGGATGCGTTTGAAGTCTGATGCGACGAGGATAGCATCAGTTTTGCGGTATCTGAACGACACCTCTATTGCAACAAAAGATGGGTATTCTCTTACATTCGACTTCAGGGAGAATACCATTTCGTGGAAAGGCCCTGATGTGGAAAAGACCGAACAGTTCAAGAGTCTGACATCAGTGGAACTGCCTTCAAAGGGGAATGTCAGTGAAGGACAGGTGGTCGTATCTTTCGGCCCGCTGGGGATACAGGAAAGCCTTGTGGTGCATCTGAGGCAGCCTGGTGAGACAATGATGGTAGCTTTCAATCAATTAAGCGGAAGGGCCATAATAAAAACAGATGACCAATGAGGGTTCGCGAATCGTGAGCCCTTCAGGGTTCACACTGTTGGAAGTCATGATTGCGCTTGCGATCATAGGGGGCGTCCTCCTTACTCTTATCTGCTCACTCAATTATCATCTCGGCATAGCCGACAGACATGAAGCTCTTACTGTCGCATCTATGCTCGCTAAGAAAAAAATGGTTGATGCTGAATTGTCACCTTTGAGCGCAAGCGGGGATTTTGAAGCACCGTACGAGGCGTTCCATTACAGGATCGATGTGACCGAATCGGAGTTTCCCGGGTTTTCGGAGGTTTCCGTTACAGTCACCACCGAAAAAGAAAGCGTCACATTTGCAGAATTGATACACAGTAACGCCAATGTATTGCTCAATAATGCAACATAGGGGCTCGCAAATAAATTACTTGGACATTCAGGCGCTAAGATTTGGGTCACATTTGGCTGATCCGACTGAGCAAAACCGCAGGCGTAGCAGAGCTACGTTGAGGATTTTGCGCCTGAGGATCGGGCAAAGATGGCCTAAATCTGAGATGCATCAATGTTCGAGTAATTTATTTGCGAGCCCTAAAGGTTTTACTCTTATAGAGATACTGCTTGCCATTGCTCTTTTGTCTATTGTACTGGTCGCGCTCTACAGCACTTTTTTTATCTCACAAAAGGCAATTGAGGGCTCAGGCGATACGCTTATCAGGCTTCAGGAAGGCAGGATGGCTATCGATACATTGCGCCGGGAACTTGCTTCAGCGGTTTTTAGCGGGAGCAATAAATTCACGCTTTTTACGATGAAAGAAACCGACATATATGATAAAAAGGTTTCTACGCTTTCATTTACCGCTTTCTCTCCGTTTATACCCGGCCTCGCGAATATAGAATATTACGTGGAAGAAAGGCAGGGAAGGTTGGTCCTCCTGAAAAAAATGAATCCTTACTGGAACATTGACAATAATATGAAGGGCACTGAAATTATTGATGATGTCGACGGGTTCACCGTTGAGAGCCTCTATAACGGACAATGGGTAAACATCTGGGACACGGGAGAGACCGGAAAAGTGCCCGATGAACTGAGAGTTACGATTACGGTCCGTATTAAAGACAAGCTCATACCCCTTTTTGAGATTATCAGACCCAGGATAGGCAACCCGATATGAGGACGCTTCATAGAACTTCGCGCAGCGGCGCAAGGAATTGCGCCAATAACTCCGCCAATAATTCCGATGGCATGGCCCTTATCATCACGCTGTTTATTCTTGCAATCATAACGACGCTTGTTGTTGAATTTGCCTACAGCGTTTATGTGAGCACCAATGCATTATATAACTGGCAGGCCTCACAAAGGCTTTCTTATGTCGACAAGTCGGCTGTCAGGTTTGTTTCGTGGATTATCTCTGAAAACAATAGTCGGGTTGCCTACACCTATCCGGGCGCCATTGATATTGTCCGCAAAAAGCCGGTTGAAAGCTTTAAGGGTGATCTGGCGATAAGAATCGAGAATGAAAATATCAAGTTTAATCTGAACACCCTTATTTTTGCCAACGGGTCGGTGAATCAGCAGGCATATAATGCGCTTGTCAGGATGCTTAATGCCCTAAACCTTGATCCTGCTATCGCCGACAGGATAATCGACTGGACCGGGCCCGGCTCCGGACAGGGCATCTCCGGCAATTCCAGCCAGGGAAATAAATTGAAACATGCTCCTTTCGACAGCGTTGACGAGCTTCTTTCGGTCCCGGGGATAAGCAAGGAGGCATATGGCAAGCTTCTTCCCTATGTTACAATATACGGCAGCGGCGCCATCAATATTAACGGCGCTGAGGTCCCGGTGCTTATGTCTCTGTCTGACGCTGTTGACAGGGACATGGCTGAAAGGGTCGTGCAATACAGGGAAAACATTCCTTTTCAAGATGTGTCCGATATCGTGAAGGTGGCCGGTTTTGAAACGGCAGGGGCCTCACTGATGGGACAAATTGCGGTGAAGGGGGACGCGTTTCGTGTGGTTGCAACAGCTACTGATGGCGGCATCAGGAAGATTGTTGAAAGCGTGCTTGAAGTATCCGGCGAGAAACCTGTCGTCATCTACTGGAAGGAACTTTAATATGGGCGTAATACTCTTTTTTGATTTAAAAGACGAAGCCATGCTGTATACGTTTGAAAGGAGCAGGGGAACATATGTAAAAAAGGAGGTGCTTCGCGCATCGGTGAGCGCGGATTATGAAGTCGGGCTTGAGAGGCTGCCTGATGACATAGAGGCTTCATATGTGAGCGTTCCCCTGGACATGCTGAGTTTCAGGACTGTTGAGCTTCCTTTTTCAGACATGACAAGGGTAAGGGAAGTTCTTCCCTTTGAACTGGATAATCTTATCCTCGGGGGCTCCGGGGGTATTGTTTTTGACGCACGCGTTCTGAAGGAGTTTGAGGGCACATATAAATTTCTGGTCGTTTGCATCATGAAGGATTCTCTCAGGAAACTGCTGGATGGTTTCAGGCGGAAGAGCATCGATATAAAAACGGTCACCTCTATAGACCTGGTTTCTGCGTTTGATGCCTTTTCATCCGGGGATGATATTGAGGACCTGCTTATGCGCCGGTCTCCTGCCTCTTTGAAGGCTGAAGACCGTATAACCCTGGCGGCCCATGAAGTGGCGGCCCCTGCTATTGATCTAAGGAGGGGAGAGTTTGCATACACGGGTGATACCGAGAAGGCGAGGAAATCTTTAAAATACACCCTTGTGTTCGGCGTGCTGCTTCTCCTGCTCTTTCTTTCCGACTTGTCGTTGAACGGCATCGCCATGAAAAAAGAGTCCTTATCCATTGATAACGACATAAGGAGGAGCTATTCAGATATGTTTCCCGGTGAGAGAAGGATCACCAGTGAAATCTATCAGCTGAAGGCCCATCTGCGGGAACTGAAAGACAAGGAGCCCCTGTTTGCCGGAATTTCGCCTTTGCAGTACCTGCTGGATGTAAGCGCCGCAGGCAAGAACGGATTTTCTTTTAATGAAATAAATATTGAGAAGTCCTTTATTATCATGAAGGGTGAATGCCGGACGCTGAGCGATGCGCAAACGCTCAGGAATTCCCTTGCCGCATTTTTCACCGATGTCGCAATTTCAGATACAAAGCCGCTTACCCAGGGAAGAACGGCTTTTACGATTACTGCAAAGGGCCTGCGCACATGAGAACAATAAAAAAAACTGTCTTGATTAAAGCGGCGCTTGCTGCTGTTCCGGTCATACTATGCATTATCACAGTGAGCTTTTTTTTCTCGTCGAAAAATGAACTCGCGGCGGCCCGTGCCCGGCAGAAAGAATTTGCTTTCCTCGAAAGCGAATACCGGACACTGAAAAGCAATATCGATGTTATTGAGAACAAGAAATCCATCACGAATGTCAAAGGTATACTCCAGGCCGTCGACGAAATCTTCCTGCCGTTGGGACTTAAGCAGAGGATCAGGTCTGTAAAGCCTCTGACCACGAAAGAGGCCCCGGGGGCGGTCGAGGAAGAAGCGGAAGTACAGGTGGAGAGAGTGAATATAAATGAGGCCGTCAACCTCTTTTACAAGATAGAGAACGCGCCGATGGGTATTTTTATAAAGAAGGCCGCAATGAAAGCCTCTTTTGAAAACCCGGCAAACCTTGACATCACCATGACCATCGCCCTTGTACGTCCTAAATGAAAAATAAAAGTCTTAACCACAGAGTTCGCAGAGGAAAGAATGGGGACACAGAGAGGAGCAAATATTCTTAAAAACAATAAAAAACTCTGTGACCTCGTCGTTTCAAAAACTCTGTGTTCTCTGTGGTTCAGGCAGTTTTGCGAGAAATGAAAAAGGTTCTGATTGCCGGTGCGGCGGCATTGGTTATCATTATCGGTTTGTGGTTTATTGCGCTTCCCCAAGACCTCATCCTCAGCCGGATTAATGCAACACTTAAGGAAGACAATCTCAGCCTTGAAATCCCGGACTTCAGGAAAGGGCTGTTTTTTACATTTCATGCGCCTGTGCTGCGGCTGAAGCGAGGTGACACCGTCCTTTTGACAATCGGATCACTGAGAGGGTCCATTAATCCGGCGGCGCTGGTGCTCAGGAGACTTCCGCTCTCGTTCAGCGGTAATGTGGGAGGGGGCGCCATGGAAGGACATATTGACCTGCTGCACCGGCATAATAGTTTCGCCATCGTAATTGATAAGGCCGGCATTGAACAATCCGCTCTCTTAAGCACACTCGGGTTAAGCGGCAATGGTGTGCTTTCCGGCAGTGTCATTGCCAGGGAAAGGTGTCTCGAATGCAGATTTGAGATAAGAGAAGCCCATGTTACCGGCGCGTTGTACGGCTTACCTATACCGCCGGACTTCTTTCATATTGTCCGGGGGCTCATCAGAGTGGACGGGGGTGATCTGGGGATAGAGTCACTCTGGATGGAGGGGCAGGGCCTGAATGCCAGGCTTAAAGGCACTGTCAAAGGCAGGCAAGCCGACCTCACACTCGAAATAATGAAGGACTCGTCATTTGTGGACAGCGGGTTGCTGTTGCAGCTTATAGAGCGTTACAAAGTTTCACCCGGATACTATGTCGTGCCGGTAAAAGGAGAACTCAGAAACCTATAAAAAAAAGAGGAGAAGGATACTCACTTCTCCTATGAACTATTTACGGATTTTACTTGCGATTCTTACTCATTCATCGAATGCAGAGCCAGCCGGTTTCCCTCGGTATCTTCAAAATGCGCTATGAACCCATACTCTCCGATGCTCTTCTTCGGAAGCAGCGTTCTGCCGCCATTGGCACTGACTTTCCGCAACGTTTCATCTATATCGTCAACGCTGAAATACACAATAGTGCCCGCATGCGACGGTTCATAGGTGTCTCCCTTTATAAGCATACCGGCGGCTCCCGGAGCGCCTTCATTCCATGGGAAGAAACTCATCACATAAGGTCCCATCTCCTCCGGAGTCAAGTCCAAGCCGAGAACCTTCTCATAGAATATTCTCGCTCTTTCGATGTTTTTAACAGGTATCTCAAACCAGTTTACGGGATTCGTTTTTACCGCAACAGTTGCCATATTTACCTCCTTCGCTTAATCGCGATTACGACTTTCACTTATCTTTGTCCTCTCACACATGGGAGGAAACCAGGACAAGATAAGAAGAGGTTAATAATCTAAATTCACCTTCTCCACCTGACTTATTTTAAAATAAATTCTAGAAAAATTAAACTAGTAAAACATTTTCCTGGCAAAATCAGCTCTTTTCCTTCTGGTGTGGTGTCCCGTAAATAGCTTGTCATTGCGAGGAATGAAATCCCGAAGCAATCTCAGCCTTTAACAACGAGATTGCTTAGGCTCTGCCTCGCAGTGACAATGTAAAGATCTGTTAGGGACACCTCACTAGCTCGTTGCGCTCCAGGCAAACTCAGGAGCATCTCCTATCCATATTGCTGTTGGGTAGCGGTAAGTTTCTTTAATTTTAATAGCGCGACTTGACACGGAAGACGGATAAGTTAGAATTAGACTATACGCTCACTAATAAGGAGGAGTGCAAATGAAATACCTCGTATTGTTGGGCAGGATTCTGTTCAGCGCAATTTTTATTATGGCCGCCCCCGGGCATTTCAGCGCCGGGACGATCGCTTTCGCGGCTGCCAAGGGAGTCCCGATGGCTTCCATTGCTGTGCCTTTATCGGGAGTTATAGCGCTTCTGGGTGGAATGAGCATCCTCCTGGGATACAAGGCCAGGTACGGCGCCTGGTTAATCGTGTTATTTCTGGTTCCCGTCACTCTCATGATGCACAGATTCTGGGGATTGACAGACCCTATGGCTGCGATGGCACAACAAGTGAATTTCATGAAAAATCTCTCCATGCTGGGAGCTGCTTTTTTAATCGCATATTTTGGTTCGGGGCCCCTTAGTGCCCGCGAATAAATAACTTGCACATTGATGCATCTCAGATAACTCTCCACGGACCGCGCCTGTATCCTCAGCGGTTCATTTTTATAGCTGCTGACCGCAATTTGCACATTTGTAATTAACTCCGGCATGTAGTAAAATACGGAAATTCTATCTGGAGAAGGAATTACCTGATGCAAAGGATTCTTCTTGATGAGGCAAGTCCGTCCATGGTGCTGGCAATAGCGGTGAGGGACGAACGAAACAATGTCCTGTTCCTCAGAGGCGTGGAACTGACGGAAAAACACATCGGGATAATGAAAAGCGATAATGTTCGCAAGGTCGTGGTTGAAGGGTCCCCTGTGCGAAAAAAAGGAGACAGGGCAGCAAAGGCTGTCGAAAAAAGGTTCTCTTCCGCCGGTAACTCGGCCCTTGCACTTAAAATTCGTGACCTTCTGAAAGAACTGATGTAATGAGCGAGAGGGCCGCTTCTATCAAAGACAGACTTTTTAGCGCGAAAGATCTTCCCACCATTCCTTATTCTCAGATGAGGATACTAAAGCTGATCGAGGATGGCAGCTATAGCCTGGAAGACCTTAGTGTCCTTATAGAACGTGACCAGGTGATCTCAAGCAAAGTGCTCCGCCTTGTTAACTCTCCTTATTATAACCTCGGCGCCGATATAGCCTCAGTTAACAAGGCCATTGTCCTTTTAGGAACAAACCTTCTCCGGGGGGTGATATTGAGCACCTCTCTCTTTCAGATCGCTGACGAGTTATTGCCGGGTCTGTGGGACCATTCCTACTGTTGCTCGATAGTGGCGGCCTCACTGGCTGAAAGGCTCCACATGAGAAAAATCGAGGATATAATGACAGGGGCACTGCTTCATGACATTGGGAAGATAGTGATACGGAAAGAATTGCCAAAGGAATCAAAGGTGATAGACCAGCTCATTTTCTCCGAAGGGCTCCCGATGATTGACGCCGAAAAACGGGTCCTTGATATTACCCACTGCGACACCGGCGCGTTTCTCGCGGAAAACTGGAATTTCCCCCCACTCATCAGGGACATCATAGCCTTCCATCACTCTCCGTCGCTATGCCAGTCTCACAAGGACGAAGCGGCAGTCACTCACCTCGCGGATTTTATAGTAAAGGGTATCGGCGTATCATATTCGGGAGACATTTTTGTGCCGGCCCTGGACGAGGAGGGGTCGAAATATTTGTCCCTTCCTGAAGAAGAGCTGCCGGATATCCTGGCCGGTGTGCTGGAGCTTGTCGATAAGGTCCCGGCCTTTTCAAAATATTTCAATGGTGGAACAGATGCCTGACAAGGACTTCTCTGATATATTCTTCAGCCTTTCGAGCTTGCTCTATTCTTTCAAGGATGCGGGAGATATGTGTTCCGGCGTAGTTAACCTTCTGGTCTCCTCCTTGACTGTCAGGCGAAGCCTTGTAATTATGAAGGGTTGGCGCGAGGAGTTCCACACGGTAGCTTATTCGGGGAAATCGAGGGGCAAGGGACCGGAACTGAAGCATGTTCCATGCAACGACGACGCCAACGAGTTTATTTCCCAGATATTGATTAACAAAGAGACTGTGGTGGTGGACAATATGCCCCCGAGCATAGCTTCCCCCGAACCTACGGGAAAGACCATAGTGAGCCCCCTTATGTGTAAGGGAAAGGGTGTCGGGGTGCTCATTGTCGAAACTGCAGGCGACCCCGGCAGCCTCCTTAAGTTGACAGATGCTGTTGCGAGGTACCTTTCCCTTGCCATCGAGAACCACACTATCCACAATGAATGGATGGAAAACCGCATCGAACTGGTCCATGAGATTGAGACCCTCCAGCTCATGCATGAGATCGGCAAGGAGATTCTCTCCAACTTGAGGACAGAAGATATAGTAGAAACCGTAGCCATGATGATACGCAGGATCATTCCATGTGACGGAGTCACCATGACATTCTTCGACCAGGAGAGAAAGTCTTTCAAGGTCAGCGCCTCCATCGGCACGGGACTCGAAAAAGACCTGGAACTTGTGGAGGCTGACGTGCCTTTTTACCGCGTCGCAATGCGTGGGAAGGCATTCTACCAGCATGATATCACCCTCGACATCAAGGGTTTCCCGAAGTTGGCTGAATGGGCTGCTGAGAAAAACGTATATTCCTATTTCTGCGTGCCGCTTATGATGAAAGATATACTCTTCGGTGCTCTTATCCTGTCAAGCGTCCGTTCCTCCTGGTTCTCACACATCCACCTCGCAGCCGCAGAGAAGGTGGCGACCCAGGTGGGCATTGCTCTCGCAAACGCCAAGCTGCTGGAGGACCTTGACGAGATTTTCATCGGCACAGTAACGTCGCTTGTAAAGGCCATTGACGCCAAATCTGACTGGACAAGGGGCCACTCCCTGAGGGTGGCTGAATATGCGGTACGTCTGGCGGGGAAAGCGGGTTTTAGCCGCCAAAAGATTGAGAGGCTCCGTATAGCCGCCATTTTGCACGATATAGGGAAAATGGGCACTTACGAGGCGATCCTGGACAAGCCGGGCAAGCTGACCCAGGATGAGATCGACCATATAAGACAACACCCGTCCCATGGCGTTGACATCCTTTTGCCTCTCAATGCTCTTAAGGACATCAGCCCTATTATCAGGCACCACCATGAGAGGTACGACGGAGAAGGTTATCCTGACGGCCTTGCAGGCGAAGACATCCCACTCGAAGCCCGTATATTGGCCATTGCCGACGTGTATGACGCGATGAGGTCAGACAGGCCTTACCGAAAGGGCCTGACTTTCGAGGAAGCGGTGCATGAGTTGGAGAAAGAAGCGGGAGGGCAGTTCGACCCGGTGCTTCCCGGTCGCTTTGTTGATCTGCTGGAACAGTCCGGTCTTAAAGACTACGACATCCCTCTTTAGAAGCGGCCTCCTGAGAAACACTACAAAAAAAGCGGGTCGTTTCGTTTTGACAGTATCATTTTTGTCCGCCTGATATCATTGTCTATATGGTGTTTGAGTTCCTGGACCGAGGCAAATTTTTTCTCTTCCCTGATTCTGTCAATGAAATGGATCCGCAGGTTTTCTCCGGTAACATTCTTATTGAAACCAAAAATGTGCACTTCGTAGCTCATGGCCGTTTCAAAGAACGTAGGGTTGCTGCCTATATTAGCCACGCCAGCGAACACTTCATAAGACGGCGAAGAAAGGGCAAAAGGCCCGCCGTTCACATCATCTATGTTCCGGCGGCTGAAAGAGACTCTCACGGCGTACACGCCCTCCCGCGGTATCAGTTCGTTGGGGGTGGTTATGTTTGCCGTGGGCGTATTGAGCAGCGGGCCGCCTCTGCCCGCGCCTTTTATAACAGTACCGCTGATGTGATAGGCCCTTCCCAACATTGAAGAAGCCTCACAGACCCTTCCCCTGAGGAGAAGGCTCCGTATCCTGCTGCTGCTGACCACATCATCATGGACTTTTGCGTACCGTACTACATGTGTCCTGAATCCATATTTCCTGCCTCTGACCCTGAGCATTGAGGTAGTGCCCCTTTTCCCTTTTCCAAACGAGTAACTGTGCCCGACTATGACCCACTTCGCGCCGATCATATCAACAAGAATATCTTGTATGAAGGCATCGGGGTCGGTGTGGGCAAAATCCCTGCTGAAACTGATGCGGATAAGCGTTTCTATTCCCACACGCCCGATAAGGGTTTCCTTGTCCTCAGGGGTATTTATCATTTTGAGCCCGCGCTCGGGCGCAAGAACACGCACCGGATGAGGTTGAAATGTTATAGCAATGGGCGTGCCGCCTATTTCATCGGCTTTGGCAACAACCTCTTTAAAGATCTTTTGATGGCCGAGATGGACCCCATCAAAATTGCCTATGGTGACCACAGGGTTCTTATACGCAAGCAGCCTGGCCAAATCGCTAATTATTTCCATGCAGGTTGCCGGATAAGCTGCCGCCTTTTGCCAGAGCAGCCAGTTCACGGTAAATGTATGCAACCTGATCCCTGGTCGCATCAAGTCCATTGCTGTTGTCGATACGGTAATCGGCCCGGGCTATCTTCATTTCTATGGGGAACTGGTTTTTCAGACGTTTCAGGGCGCTTTCTTCAGGGACGCCTTTCCTTAATAAGTTTTGAACCGCAGTCTCATGTGACGTATATACCGTTATAGTCCTGTCGAACCGGTTTTGATAGCTTCGCTCATAGAGCAGGGGGACTTCTATAACGACGACTGCCTCGCCGCAGGTCAGCGGCAGTTCAGACAGTTTCCTGTCTATTTTATTAAATACCCGCGGGTGAAGAATATCTTCAAGGGATATTCTGAGGGACGGAGACTCAAAGACGATATCCGCCAGCATTTTTCTGTTTACCGAATTGCCTTCAACAATATCTTCCCCTATGGCCTTTTTTATTTCATTTATTACTTCAGGATCTTCAAGCAGCTCGCCAACGATAACATCGGTGTCGATGGTCACGGCCCCGAGTTCGCGGAACATATTCGCTACGGTGCTCTTGCCCATCCCGTAATTTCCGGTGAGGCCGACAACCATCATACGGTCCCCTCGGCCTTCTTTTTCAGTTCGCCCAATTTTTTTAAAGCCTTTTGAGGCGTGAGCGAATCCATGTCAAGCGAAAGAAGCTCCCGGGTAACAGGGTCGCCTGTAAAGAAGAGGTCCATTTGAGCATGCCGCGGGAGCAGGGCCTTTGATTCCTTTTTTTCGAGCATGTCGAGGACCGCTTTAGACCGTTCGATTACCGCTGCCGGGAGCCCTGCAAGTCTCGCCACCTGGATGCCATAACTCTTGTCCGCGGAACCCGCCTCAATTTTCCTGAGGAATATTACCTCCTCACCCCATTCCCTGACGACTACGTTATAGTTCTTAATACCTTCCATGGTAAGCGCCAGTTCAGTTAATTCGTTATAATGCGTAGCGAAGAGGGTGCGGGCTTTTATTTTATTGACAAGGTATTCGGCTACGGCCCAGGCTATGCTGATACCGTCAAAGGTGCTTGTGCCTCTGCCGACCTCGTCGAGCAATACCAGGCTCCTGCCGGTAGCATTATTCAGGATATTGGCGCACTCCACCATTTCGACCATGAATGTGCTTTGTCCCCTGCCGATAAAATCAGAGGCCCCGATGCGTGTGAATATTCTGTCCACTATCCCGATCTTTGCATCAGCCGCCGGAACGAACGAACCGATTTGGGCCATAAGCACGATAAGGGCGGTTTGCCGCATATAGGTCGATTTGCCTGCCATGTTCGGGCCGGTGATGACCAGGAGCCTGTTTTCGCCGCAGTCCATGTGCGTATCGTTTGGAATGAATTTCTCATCTCCTGAGAGAATGCTGCGTGTATTGATAAGCCGTTCAATGACGGGATGCCGCCCATCGGATATTTCCAGTATATCATCATCCGAGATGAGCGGTTTGTTGAAATCATATCGCTTTGCGACTACAGTGAGGGACAGAAGAAAATCAACGGCGGCGAGCTGTGATGATGCGTGCAGCAGCCGGGTTGAATATTTTTGAATGCTATCGAGGATAGAAAGGAAAAGAGTGTATTCAATCTCTTTAAGACGGTCTTCAGCGCCCAGCACCTTTGTTTCGTATTCCTTCAACTCCGGAGTTATAAACCGCTCGCCGTTAACGAGAGTCTGCTTGCGCAGGTAATCATCGGGCACAAGATGGAGATTGGATTTCGTGACTTCAATATAATAGCCGTATATTCTGTTGAACCCCACCTTCAGCGAATTTATGCCTGTGCGCAGCCGTTCATCTGCCTCGAGCCCGGCAATAAAATCCTTGCCGCTGACTGAAATGCTTCTAAGCTCATCAACCTCCCGGTTAAACCCCTTCTTCAGTATGCCGCCGTCCCTGGGGTTGACCGGAGGATTATCCGTCATGCTGTTTTCGATCAAATCCACCAGTTCATGAAATTCAGGCAGCTCTTTGCCCAGTCCCCTGATATAGTGGTCTTGAGAGGAGGCAAGATGCTTTTTTATCTCCGGCAGCCGCTCAATAGAATCCCTCAAAGCCGCAACATCTCTCGGACCTGCCGAACGGGCGACGATGCGTGAGACTATACGGTCGATATCCTGTATCTTCCTCAATACGGTCCTGAGATTTTCCGTCAGCTCATAGTCTTCGATTATTGCGCTGACAGCATCCTGACGTTTCACTATTTCTGCTGATGAGAGGAGAGGCCTGGTAAGGGCGCTTCTGAGGAAGCGTCCCCCCATAGGGGTCAGTGTTTCGTCCAGCAGCCAAAGCAGAGAACCTTCTGTTGCGCCGTCCTTAAGATTGTGAGTAATCTCAAGGTTACGTATGGTCACTGAATCAAGGAACATATGTTCTGCCTGGTTGAGGACGGAAATTTTCTTAAAGGTCAGGAGTTTTTGCGTCTCCTCAAGATAGCTGATCAGCGCTCCTGCAGATGAGATAGCGGCATTCATATCGCTTAATCCGTAACCGTCGAGAGATGAAACCTTGAAATATTTAAGCAGGACTTTATACGCTTCGCCGTAATCGAAGTACCAGTCATCATAGTATGAAACAAAATATCTTCCGGACAAATCCTCGTAATGGAAATTGCCTTTCAGACTTTGAGGACAGAGTATTTCCCTGGGCTCGTATCTTGACAGCTCATCTTCCAGGGGTTTATCGGTTTCATAGACAGTGAATTCACCGGTCGAAAGATCGGCCACGGTAATGCCCAGCTTTCCCTGGTCGGAAAGGATGCTCATAATGTATGCATTTTCTTTAGGCTGCTCAGGAATGTGGGTGCCCGGAGTTATCACGCGCACCACTTCCCTCTGGATTATTCCCCTTTCAGGGCTTTTTGCGGGTTTAGGGTCTTCAACCTGTTCGCAAACAGCTACTTTATGGCCCGCTTTAATGAGTTTTGAAATATATGTATCTACGGAGAAATAGGGCACGCCGCACATTGGGGTAGGGTCGTCTTTGTTCCTGTCCCTGGTGGTTAGCGCTATCTGTAATATTCCTGAAGCCAGTTTCGCGTCCTCTTCAAACATCTCATAGAAGTCTCCGAGTCTGAAAAGTAATATAGCGTCGGGATATTTTTCTTTGATACTGCGGTATTGCGTCATTAAAGGGGTCAATTCTGACACAGCCGAAACCTCACGCCACTGAACCAAAAAAAGTGAATGGTGAATGGTGAATAGTGAATAATGACATGCTGAATGACATACTGGACATACTGATTGTTAAGCACATTTGTTTCCTTTTTTCACCATTCACCTTTCACCGTTCACTTTTTTTACTACCTGTTTTTTGATTATACAACATACCGGGTGCATATATAAAAGGTTACCGCGAAATCAGTTGACACTACTGTACGTATCTTGTTAGTTTTAGAGGATGGACAAATTAACGGGACGAGATATCATAGATAAAATTAAGGCCGGCTATTCGTTGCCCTCCCTGTCAGCCGTGGCCCTCAGACTTGTTCAAATAGCATCCAACGAAAACGTTTCCCTGACTGAAATGGCGGACCTTATTGAGAAGGACCCGGGTCTTACGGTCCGTCTGGTCAGTATCGCCAACAGCGCATTTTTCAGGACCACAGAGCCGGTCTCGACTGTGGAGCAATCTATCATGAAAGTCGGCGTTAATCATTTAAGGGTGATGGCATTATCATTGTCGCTGAGAGATACCTTCCCGATGGGCAAGCTCGGTCCGATGGATTACGAGAAATTCTGGCGCTCATCACTCTATCAGGCCTTGCTCGCGAAATCTTTTGCCCAAAGGTTGTCGACATGCAGTCCTGAAGAGGCCTTTGTTGCCGGTCTCGTCCTCGAAATCGGGCTGCTGATATTTTTTGACATCTTCGTGAAAGGACATAGAATTGAAAGGGATCTGGACCTCCATCCCCTTGAGAAACTTCTTGAGTGGGAGTCCGCTCATTCCGGGACCGACCATAGAGAGATCGGGGCTGCAGCGCTTAATTACTGGAAGTTCCCTTCAGCTATTATCGAATGCCAGAATGTTCATAATATAGAGTCAAGGGGAGCAGAAATACCTCCTCTGGCCCTGATCTGTGAAATGGCGCGTGAATTCTCCGCCCTCATTTGTGAAGAATCGATGGAGTGGTCCCCTCTTTTCAGCAAGGCTGAAGCCATGTACGGCATGGACCAGGACATGCTCACAGATATTCTTGTAACCACATTTGATGAGGTCCAGGAAGTTGCCGATGGCCTTAAGGTCGAAATGAACAAGGACAAAGATCTGATCGCTCTTATAGAAAAAGCAAACCTTTCTCTCGGCGTGCTTTCAGAGAAGATGATGGAGCTTCAGGAAACGGCATTAAAACACGGTTTGCCGTCGTTTGAAAGTTTGGGAGATCTCCAGGAAAATTCAGCGGTGAGGGACACCTTGCAGGCGGTCGCACATGAGATAAGGAACCCGCTTCTGGCTGTCAGCGGTTTTGCGAAGAAACTTCTGGTAGCGCTCGACCCGGCCTCTGACGGCTGGAAATATGTGCAGGTAATAGTCGAGGAATCGCAGAGACTCGAAAGAGCGCTGGCAACCATGACCGCGTCTAATAAGAGCTGATATGCGGCCGTCCGCCGCTTCTCCCGGCGACTTACTTATCGCTTCCCCTTAGTTCCATGTAAAACGGTTTTTTCTCGCACGCCCTTTTCCAGACGCAACCGTTGCAGGATGATTCATACCACGCGCGAAAAATTGAGGGAAGGACATTCCTGATGTCCAGCCATCGGACAAGCCCGCCGGGCGCCAGGCGAAGCAGCCGCAAGGCCAGACGGTCCAGTGCCAGGATGTCATCTTCAGCCTGTGCGCTGAGCATACATTTGCCGAATTGCAAGGAAGGGCAGTTTTTACAAACGGCATCGGCCCCGTCATGCACCCGAACAAGGCCCTCTTCTGCGAGCGCAATAACGTTCCTCAAATTTTCGACGAACGCAGCGTCATAGCCCTCACCCGAGAAGAAATGAAGACAGATAAGGTGATGGCCTCTTAATGAGCAATTTTCCGGCATCAGCTGAACTGCATGGAAAAGTCGTTTCCCTTGTCATCCACGAGGATAAAGGCCGGAAAGTCGACAACATCTATCTTCCAGACCGCCTCCATCCCGAGTTCAGGGTAGTCGAGACATTCTACTTTTATTATATTTTTCTCGGCCAGGAGCGCAGCGGGGCCTCCTATTGAGCCAAGGTAGAAACCTCCATACTTCATGCAGGCCTCGGTGACCTTCCGGCTTCGATTCCCTTTTGCAATCATTATCATGGAGCCGCCATGCGACTGCAGTAATTCAACATAGGAGTCCATACGTCCGGCAGTGGTCGGGCCAAAAGAGCCTGACGGCTTGCCCGGCGGCGTCTTGGCAGGTCCCGCATAATAGACAGGATGCTTCTTCAGGTATTCGGGTATCCCTTCACCTTTTTCGATCAGCTCTTTGAACTTTGCATGGGCCATATCTCTCGCAACTACGAGTGTGCCCGTCAGCGACAATTGCGTGGTGACCGGATATCCGGAGAGATCGGCAAGCACCTCTTTCATCGGCTTGCCGAGATCAACCTTTATCACGCCGTGATCGTGTTTGCCGCGGTATTTATCAGGGAGCAGACGGCCGGGATCGCGTTGCAGCTCTTCCAGCCAGATGCCGTCCCTGTTGATCTTTGCCTTTACATTGCGATCGGCGGAGCAGGAGACCCCCATGCCGACGGGACAGGATGCGCCATGGCGGGGCAGGCGAATGACACGCACATCAAGGGCAAAGTATTTTCCGCCGAACTGTGCGCCATAACCGCACTTATATGCGGCGTCAAGTATCTTATTCTCCAGTTCGATGTCCCGGAATGCATGACCCGATTTGTTTCCCTCAGTCGGAAGGCTGTCCAGGTATTTGGTGGTGGCGAGCTTCACGGTTTTCAAACATCTCTCTGCCGAAGTTCCTCCTATAACGAACGCGAGGTGATATGGCGGACACGCCGCAGTGCCGAGTGTCTTCATCTTTTCGACCAGAAATTTTTCAAGACTTGCCGGGTTAAGCAGGGCCTTGGTCTCCTGGTAAAGGGCCGTCTTGTTGGCCGATCCCCCGCCTTTGGCTACGAACAGGAATTTGTATTCCATCCCTTCAGCGGTATGGAGGTCGATCTGTGCCGGCAGGTTGCATCCTGAGTTGACTTCGTCATACATATTCAATGCGACTGTCTGAGAATATCGGAGATTATTTTGGGTATAAGTTTTGAAGATGCCCCTTGAAAGATAGGCCTCGTCATTAACGCCCGTCCAGACTCGCTCCCCCTTCTTTCCGAAGATGGAAGCTGTCCCTGTGTCCTGACAAAGAGGCAGCTCAAAACCGGCAGCCACTTCGGCATTAAGCAACATGGCAATGGCAACGCCGCGATCGTTGTCCGAAGCCTCAGGATCAGATAAGATAGCCGCCACCTGCTCAAGGTGGGCAGGGCGAAGCAAGAACGATACGTCACGCATTGCCTGATCGGCAAGAAAAACCAGGGCTTCCGGTTCTATCATTAATACTTCTCTTCCCTCAAAGGATGCTGTGGAAACATATTTATCGGTCAGAAGCCGGTACTTTGTTGTGTCCGGACCGAGCGGGAACATATCCTGGTGTTCTTCACTATTCATGTCTTCTCCTTATCGATCGCAATTACATTATAATAAAACATGCGGTATTATCTTGCAAATAATTTTGTGCTCAAGCGGCTCGAGACGCCCGCCCTTTATGACATCAGTGGAGACGAACTGTATGAGCTTGATGAAACGGCCTTTCTATTTCTGAAAAAATCCGCGGAGTCCGAAGGATGCAGCGGCGATAGTGCCGACAAAGAATTTCTCGAATATTGCATTTCCGAAGGGATCTTGTCCGACACTCATGTCAGGGCGCCCATTCCGCACACTGTATTTCCGCCCGGTCCTTCAGCTTTTCCCTCGCTGCGTTATCTTGAGCTGCAAATCACCGACCGGTGCAATCTGAGATGCAGGCACTGCTATATCGATCACGCTGAACAAAATGAACTTTCATCAGGTGTGATAAGGGACCTTCTGGATGAATTCGAGGTGATGCAGGGCTTGCGCCTGTTGATCACTGGAGGAGAGCCGTTGGCCCACCGCGATTTTGACTCTATTAATGCTCTTCTTACGGGGTATGGATTCAGAAAGATCTTATTTACTAACGGCCTGCTGCTGGACCGGGAAGTGCTGCGAAAACTCAATGTCGACGAAATACAGTTCAGTGTTGACGGAATGGAGAATGGGCATAATGCGCTCAGGGGGGAGGGGACTTACAAAAAAGTAATTAAGTCGATCGAGGGCGCTAAGGCTCTGGGCCTGGCAGTTTCGGTGGCGAGCATGGTGCACGGTGGGAATCTCGGAGAATTTCCTGCAATGGAAGCGTTTTTTAAAGGCATGGGGATCAAGGACTGGACTGTCGACGTGCCGTGCACTTCCGGTCGCCTTAAACACAATGCGCTCTTTCATGTGCCTCCGGCAAAAGCCGGGCAATACCTGAACTATGGTTTCGGAGGCGGCCTGCACAGCGGCGGAGACGGGTACGCATGCGGGCTGCACCTTATGTCGGTGCTTGCGAACGGCGCCGTTGCCAAGTGCGCCTTTTATGCCGAATCTCCGCTGGGAAGTGCACGTGAGGGATTGCGAGAGTGCTGGACACGGCTGAAACCTGTCAAATTGGAAGAATTGCAGTGTGCGGGGGTCTGCTGCCCGGTCATCGATGAGTGCAGGGGAGGATGCAGATTCCGGGCCTCAACGGATGACCATTTGCCGGGCAGCAAAAGTGAAGAAGTTCAGAGCAGGCGTGATATATACAAATGTTTTGCCTATGGTATAATTACGACATCGGGGCTTGCAGCCCTGCACAGAGGCTCCACAAAAAAGTCCGTTACTATTGGTGGGCCCGAATAGACTCCTGTGAAGAGGAGGTGTTTGATATGGTGATCAGGAAGGTCTCAAAAAAAGCTGCAACTACATGTAAATGCAAGGGCTCCTGTTAAGGGGTTAAAATTATCAGTTTTAGGGTGTCAGGTCGGGGGGTGGTTGTTCACAGCCCCCCATTTATTTTGTTGACCAGAGAAATGCATTCAAGAACCACAGAGCGCACAGAGAGATTTTTATTGATGAAGGAAACACCCTTATCCCCGCTAATTCTCTGTGTTCTCCAGGAAACTTTACAAGAGGTTGACAAGTCTGTAATACAGGAAAGAGTACACAGAGATAAATACATGGATGAGTTTATTGTCTTTTATGATCAAAAAAATTCTCTGAGTCCTCTGTGGTTAACTATATTATTTTGTATAATCCTTTATATTTTTAATATAACTGTGCGATAATGAAAAGATGTCCAAAATAAAGGTATTTTCTACAGTACTTGCAGTATCAATACTCGGCATCTTATCATGCGCTCCCCTGCAACAGCAGGCGGGCGCGGCTAAAGAACCTCCGGTCGAAATATTGCCGCCTGATGCCGAGAAAGGGTATGTGGAATACATGCTCGGCTATGAAGCGGAAATTGACGGCAACTGGGCGGACGCCCTGCGTCATTATAACGCGGCATTCAAACTCGACTCTTCTTCAATCTATTTAAAGACGCAGATAAGCTCCATGATGATGAAGCTCGGCAGATATGCCGATGCTACAGCTATGCTGGAAGGGATCGTCAAGGCAAACCCTGATTATGTCCCCGCCCTTATGCTGCTCGGTGACTTGTATAACTCCCAGAAAAAGGTTGATGAAGCTATAGCGATTTATGAAAAGGTGATAAAAATATCTCCGGACAAAAACGACGCGGCCCTGTTCCTGGGAGTACTGTACCTGTCAAAAGGAGAGACAAAAAAGGCTGAAGTCATTCTTAATGGAATTGTCAAAAGAGACCCTGATGATGTCATGGCCCTATACTATCTCGGTACGATCAGTCTTGAGAGCAAGGATTTTGAAAAAGCTGATGAGTTGTTTAAAAGAGTGATAGAGCTTCGGCCGACCTTTGATGCCGCATATGTGAGCCTGGGCCTTTCCAGTGAAATAAGGAACGATAAGAAGTCTGCCGAAGAATATTACAATGAAGCGCTCGAAGTGAATCCCAACAATCCTTTCGCACGCGACAGGCTTACACAGCTTTATGTGAACGAGAAATCATATGGGAAGGCCATTCAGGAGCTTGATCATCTCCTGGAACAGGCACCGACGAATGTGGATATTCACCTGCGGCTCGGGCTCCTCTATCTTGAGGATAAGCAATATGAGCAGGCCCTCTCAGAGTTCAGGATAGTTCTTGTGGCGAGGCCGCTCGATATCACTCTCCGCTATTATGTGGTGGTGACACTCGATGAAATGAACAAGCTGGATGAGGCAATTGTCGAGCTGAAGAAAATTATCGATATTGATCCCAAGAACTTCAATGCGTTCCTGACGCTCGGAGCTATTTATGCGAAGCAGAACAATTACCCTGAGGCGATAAAGATCTATGAGGAAGTTCTCAGTTTTGAAAAGAATAAACCTGAAGTATATATTTACCTCGGCGCCGCATATGTGCAAATGAAGGAATATGCGAAAGCGGAGGGAGTTTTTAACGAGGGCCGTAAGCTCTTTCCCGGTAACGTTGATTTGCTTTTCAATATGGCCGTGCTCTTTGAGAAAACCGGAAGGTTCGATGAGATGGTGACGGCGCTGAAACGCTCGATCGAGCTGGACCCTAAAAACGCGGAGGCGTTGAATTACCTGGGTTACAGTTATGCCGATAAGGGAATAAATCTTAATGAGGCGTTGTCGCTTGTCCAGCGGGCGGTTGAGCTTAAACCGGACAGCGGCTATATCGTGGACAGTCTTGGATGGGTGTATTTCAGGATGGGGCGGCTGGGCGAGGCGCTGCAGACCCTGAAGAAAGCCGTAACCCTTGTTAACGATGACCCGGTGCTGAATGAGCATCTGGGTGATGTCTATGAAGCAATGGGCAAGTATGCCGATGCGTTAAAAGCCTGGAATACGTCACTCCGATACGAGTCTAAAGAAGAGGGCTTAAAAGAGCGCGTGGAAGCGAAAATAAAAGAATTGCAAAACAAGAAAAATGAACCGGAGAAACGGTGAACGTTTCCCCGATTCAATCTTATGCTTACCGTAAAAGCACCTGCTAAAATTAACTGGTCACTGTTTGTGCTGGATAAGAGAGAAGACGGCTACCATAATATTCTCTCTTTGCTCCATAGCATCGGGCTTTATGACACCCTCGAATTCGAACCTTCCGATACCCTGACCCTTGAATCAGATCTGGATATCCCATGCGAACAGGACCTTGTCTATAAGGCGGCTTCCGTGCTGAAAAATTATTCAGGGACTGATAAGGGGGCTCGAATCGTGGTTAGAAAAGAGATCCCTTCAGGGGCAGGTCTGGGCGGCGGCAGCAGCGATGCGGCATATACTCTGATGGCGCTCAATAATCTCTGGAAACTGGACCTTGGCAAAGCTGAGCTTAAGGCCCTCGGGAGTGTTTTAGGCTCCGATGTCCCTTTCTTCTTCGACGGTCCGCTGGCCGAAGCAGAAGGCCGGGGTGAGAGACTGACCGGTTTGCCTGTTTCCAGGTCCTATGTCCTTCTGCTCGTAAAAGCTGATTGTTCCGTTTCCACCTCGTGGGCATATGGCGCTCTTGACGGGCAAGGCAAAATGGAGCGGGGAAAAATAGAGGACAAAAAAAAGAATATCCGGTTAATTTATCAGGCCCTTGCCTCGGGTGACATTTATAATATTGCAGGAAATGCCCATAATGATTTCGAAGATGCGGTAATACGGCGCTACCCTGTGATCGGGGCTGTTAAAGAGGGGCTCTTAAACAACGGTGCTGTTATGGCGCATATGAGCGGCAGTGGTTCAACCGTATTCGGTCTTTTTAATGATGAAAAAGGCGCACTGAACGCCTCGGGGCATTTTCAGTCATATTTCTGCCGGGTAGTAAAGACTTTGACATAAAAGATAAACTCGCTGCCTCAACTCTTTTTATATTGAGAATTAAGTGTCAGTGGTGTTAAAATACTAATTCTTCAGGCGGAATATCCTTACAGCAGGTGCATTCGGACGTTATTGATATTAGGGTAACTTGTTGATTTATGGGGCGTCGACAAGCGGCAAGTCAGCAGATTTTGGATCTGCCATTCCCAGGTTCGAATCCTGGCGCCCCAGTCCTTCTGTTGAGATTTGTTTAGTGTGCTAAAATATTGGTTCCTTTAAGCAGTTGGTATGCGGCAAAAATTAAAAAAAAGCTGCATTAATTTCAGGGGGTGGGAATGCCGAACGGGATTAAACTGATTACTGGTAATGCGAACAGACCCCTTGCAATGAGGGTAAGCGAGCAATGTGGTATCCCTTTGACCGACACCACGGTGAACAAATTCAGTGATGGTGAAATAACGGTGCAAATTAACGAGAACATAAGGGGATCAGATGTTTTTGTTATCCAGCCCACCTGCCTTCCTGTCAACCACAACATCATGGAACTGCTTCTTATCATTGATGCTCTAAAAAGGGCTTCCGCGAGCAGGATAAGTGCTGTGATACCGTATTACGGCTATGCCAGACAGGACAGAAAAGTCCAGCCCAGGGTCCCGATTTCTTCCAAGTTGGTGGCTGACCTGCTTACGGCTGCAGGAACGAACAGGGTCATTACTATTGATCTGCATGCAGCCCAGATACAGGGTTTTTTCAATATTCCGGTGGACCACTTGTATGCCGCGCCCGTGCTGTATGATTATATAAAAAAAAGGAAGTTTGACGATCTTGTTATTGTCTCTCCGGATGCGGGCGGCGTCGAACGTGCGCGCTCCTTTGCCAAGAGGCTCGATGCCTCTCTCGCCATCATTGATAAGCGGCGCGAAGTGGCCAACGTCTCAAAGGTCATGAATGTGATCGGAAACGTTGAGAACCGCGATGTCATTATCCTTGATGATATGATCGATACGGCAGGCACAATAACTCAGGCGGCCCAGGCACTCAAGGACAACGGGGCCAAAAAGGTGTGTGCTGCGTGCTCTCACGGGGTATTGTCCGGTCCTGCAATTGACAGAATAAATGATTCTGTTCTTGAAGAACTGATTACCACAGACACGATTCCTCTCGAAGATAAGGCGCGGGCTTGCAAGAAGCTCACAGTATTAAATATTTCCAAACTTCTTGCAGAGGCAATAAAAAGAATACATGAGGAAACGTCGGTAAGTTCGCTTTTTGATTAAAAATATAACAGTTGCAACAAACCAAACCACAGAGTGCACAGAGGAAAGAATGAGAACACTGAGAGGAATAAATTTCTTAAAAACAATAATAAGCTCTGTGAACTCATCGTTTCAATAACTCTGTGTTCTCTGTGGTTATTTTTTAAGGAGGATATGTGGAAAAAGTAACATTAAATGTAGAAAAAAGAGGGAGACTGGGGAAAGGCGGAGCCCGCTCAATAAGAGCCGGAGGTTCTATCCCTGCCGTGGTCTACAAGGGGGGCAATTCACTGTCTGTGCAGCTTTCAGGAAAAGAGCTTGCACATTTTTTTAGCAAAACAGCCGGAGAGCAGGTCATTGTAAATCTAAAGTTCCAGGATGATACAAAACAGGCGATACTTAAGGAGTATCAGGTTGACCCGATAAGCGGGAAGCTTCTGCACGTGGACTTTCAGGAAATCAGCGCGACTGAATTGATTAAGGTAATGGTCCATGTTGTGCTCCAGGGTGAGGCCATAGGTGTCAAGAGAGACAAGGGAGTGCTTCAGCACGGCCTCAGAGAAGTGGAAATAGAATGCCTGCCGGACAAGATACCGGGACACTTCGTAGTCGATGTCAGTCCCCTTACCATCGGTCACGCGGTCCACGTGAGGGACATAATACCGGGAGAGGGCATCCGCATTATTACCGAACCCCATGAGGTGCTGGTTTCTGTCGTAGGCGTAAAAGAGGAAGTGGTCGTTCCTGAAGTGGCTGCGGTGGCAGAACCGGTCGAGCCTGAAGTTATCAAGAAGGGCAAGAAGACCGAAGAGGAAGAGAAAAAGTAACGTTATAGAGTTATTGCGTTGAGCGTTATAGCGAGAAATAAAACATAGTGCGCTACAATGCGATGGACCCTATAACGCGATGAACGCGTATGTGGATTATTGCTGGTCTCGGCAATCCGGGAAACAGGTATGATAAAACCCGTCATAATGTCGGGTTTAAAGTTCTGGATAAACTTTCGGACCAATACGGAATTGTGCTGGAAGAAAGGGATTCATATTGTATAGGTAAAGGGGTGATTGAAGGACAGGAAGCTGTTCTCCTCAAGCCCCTTACTTTTATGAACAGGAGCGGCGGCTCCGTCGCAAAAATTCTTAACAGATTTCGCAGCTCTCCCGGCTTTCTAATAGTAGTCCACGATGACCTTGATCTGGATACCGGCGTTCTGAAACTTAAGAAAACCGGGGCCTCAGGAGGGCATAAAGGCGTCCAGTCTGTTATAGAGTCTACAGGTACGAGGGATTTTTCAAGGGTGAAAGTAGGCATTGGGCGCGATCCTGATGTTCCTGCCGATGTATATGTTCTCAGTAGTTTCAGGCCTGCTGAAAAGGTTATAATAAAAGAGGCTATAATAAACGCAGCCGATGCGGTGGTCGCTGTTATGACAACTGGAATTGATAAAGCTATGACCAGGTATAACCGGTCAGCTTCTGGTCGGCGGCTGCCGGGCCATGAATCATGAATATTATTACAAGCGGAATACCCGAATCTGATATAAAAGCCGATATAATTATCGTGCCTCTTTTTGAAGCACCCCGGACCGAACAGTACTCCGACCTGGATGTTAAAATTGGCGGCTTCATCTCAAAGGTCATCAAATCAAAAGAGTTTACAGGAAAACGGGACCAGCTTACGCTCTTGCATGTACAGCATATACGTGCGGAAAGGATTCTGCTTGTCGGATTGGGAAAGGTTGCGGAACTCACCTCTGAACGTCTGCGCCGGGCAGGGGGCAAGGCCTTCTCTTATATTAAGAATCTTGGGATTCAGGACCTTGCGATGTCGGTCAGGTCGCTTAACGATAAAGCCGGGGACCTGCAGCGCAGCAGCACCGCGCGTTATAGGCAGGTCGTGTATTTTATAGAAGGCGGGCTCCTCGGCATTTACGGGTTTGAAAAATATAAAAAAACTGAAAACATCTATAATATAAAGAGAATAACTATCCTTGACAATGATGGCACTCTTCCTTTGACGCGCTTGCAGAGCGTTATTTCAGCGGTCTATCTGGCCCGGGACCTCGTCAATACTCCTTCTAATGATCTGACCCCTGTGCATATGAGCGAAAAAGCCCGGGACGTTGCAGGGAAGAAGGTAAAGGTCAGGGTATTGGAGGAGAAAGAAATCAGGCGGGAGGGGATGGGGGCCTATCTTTCGGTTTCACAAGGCTCAGCGGCTCCGCCCCGGTTTATAATTATGGAATACAAGGGCGGCAGAGGCGCTCCGCTGGTGCTTATCGGCAAGGCGATAACATTCGACAGCGGCGGCATTTCCATCAAGTCTGCCGAGGGCATGGAGAAGATGAAGTACGACATGGCTGGAGGCGCAGCCGTTATCGCAGTTATGAAGGCAGTCTCGGAAATGGCTTTGCCGATTAATGTAACGGCTATAGTCCCTGCGGCAGAAAACCTGCCCGGGGGCGCAGCATTCAAACCCGGTGACGTAGTGGAAAGCATTATCGGCAAAACAATAGAGATTATCAGCACTGATGCTGAAGGAAGATTGACCCTTGCGGATTCCATCGGTTATGCAATAAAATACTATAAGCCGAGCGCGATTATTGATATTGCGACCCTTACCGGGGCCTGTTCAATTGCGCTGGGAAACGAGGCCATTGCGATGATGGGGAATGATGCTGCGCTTATGGGAAAACTGAAAGATGCTGCCGATGAAACTTATGAGAGGGTATGGCAAATGCCTCTTTATGATGAATACAAAGAATATCTGAAAAGCGATATTGCCGATATAAAAAATGCGGGTGGGCGGACCGGCTCTCTCGTGGCTGCGGGATACTTTCTTAAGGAATTTGCCGGCGAAACGCCATGGGTGCACCTCGACATTGCAGGCACTGCCTGGAACGAAAAGGAGAAGTCTTACAGTCCCAAAGGGTCCAGCGGGGTAGGGGTGCGATTAATAATTGATTTTTTGGAGCGAGTGGCGCTCCAAGGGGAAATGAATAGATGATTTCACTTTTTTTTATTATAGGTTTTATCCTGGCGCCTTCCGTTGCTTTTGCGTGGGGTCCGATGACTCACATGTATCTTGCTAATGAAATTTATGCATACGCACCTCTTATTCCTGCCGGAATCCTGGCAATAATAAAGAAATACAAACAGGACTTTCTTTATGGAAACCTGATGGCAGACATTATTTTAGGCAAAAAATATCTCCCTGAAGACAAAAGTTCACACAGCTGGGAGGTAGCCCTCAACCTGCTGGAGCACGCGGAAAAGGGTCCCGAGAAGGCTTTTGTTTATGGATACTTGAGCCATCTTGCTGCTGATACGGTTGCTCACGGGATCTTGACGGATGATATGCTGAATATGGAGCATACATGGATCGAGCTCAAAGCTGACAGCATGATCGACAGGGGTTACTGGTTTCAGTCCGTGACCTTCAGCAAGGCGGTGCAGAGGAGAAATGACCGGTTCCTCGAAAGCTCTCTCGACAGCTTCCTTTTTTCATTCAAGACCAACAAGCGAATATACAAAGGCATGGTCTTTTTGTCTTTTCTCTTTCTGAAAAAAAAGAAAAGACGCGGAATCAACGAAAATTATCTCTCCCAGCTTCATGACGAATCAATAGCCCGTATGCTTGATCTGATCAAGAACGGCAGGAATTCAAGTGTCATTGATATAAGTCCTCTATAAAAACCGTGAATAGTGAAACGTGAATCGTGAAACGTTAAGACAAAGTCCGCGTTTTTTGTTTTTTCACGATTCACTTCTCACGGTTCACGGTTTTAGGTAGGAGTTCCATTGGAAAAACCGATCAGGTATCTTTTCGACAGAATAGGCCGTCCTGTGAACCTAATGGAAGTGTGCGGCACTCATACCGTGGCTATATTCAAACTCGGCATTCGGAGCCTTTTGCCGGCAGGTCTCAGGTTGCTCAGCGGGCCGGGCTGTCCTGTATGCGTGACCTCGATCAGGGACATAGACAAAGCTGTTGCGATCTCTAAGCATGATGGCGTGATTTTCATGACTTTCGGTGATATGATGCGAGTGCCCGGCGGGCAACAGTCGCTTGCTGAAGCAAAGGCGGAAGGAGCTGATGTCCGGATTGTGTATTCTCCTCTTGATTGCCTGGCAACAGCAAAAGAAAATATTGATAAGAAAGTGGTGTTTTTTTCCGCGGGTTTTGAAACTACCGCACCGTCCGAGGCCGCAACACTGTTTGAGGCTGAGCGGCGGGCCATCAAAAATTTCTATCTGCTGTCGGTGAACAAGCTTGTCCCACCTGCGCTCGAAGTGCTTCTGCAGTCGGATGACGTGAGAATAGACGGCTTTCTTATGCCGGGACATGTGAGCACAATTATTGGAAGCAGGGTCTATAATTCCATTCCTGAAAAGTACCGGAAGCCCTGTGTAATAACAGGATTCGGGGCCAATGACATCCTGGGCGGTATTTTAATGCTATTGAAGCAAATTGCTGAAGACAGAGCATCTGTTGAGATCCAATATAAAAGTGTTGTTACCGAAGAAGGAAATAAAAAGGCCCTTGCTTTCATTGCCGAATACTTCGAGACCTGTGACAGCTATTGGAGGGGCATAGGACTGTTGCCCGGCAGTGGTTTAAAGCTGAAAGAGAAATGGCGGCACAGGGATGCAGAAGCGCTATTCGACCTTAATATTTCTGATGTTGCCGAACCCATAGGATGCCTTTGCGGGCTTGTCCTGCGCGGCGTGAAGATTCCTTCAGAATGCCCTCTCTTCGGCAAGGCATGCACTCCCGAGAGGCCGGTAGGGGCCTGCATGGTAAGCGCCGAAGGAAGCTGTGCGGCCTACTACAGATACGGCCCTGCGCGGTAGGTTTAAACAATTGGATCAGTCCATTAATCTGTGCGCCACCTGAAAGAACCCGCTCCGCTATGTGATATAATAATGAATGACAGTTGTTATTACCAGTGCATCCGACGTAATGCTGCAAACATTTGACCACCTGAACACTCCTGCTCTGATCATCAATGACGGTCTGAAGGTCGTGGCGCTCAATGCTGCAGCCGAAACGATCTTTTGTTACGCACCTGCCGAAATCATTGGCCAGGACCTTTCGGAACTGGTAACTCAAATATCCGGGATTGCCGGTGAGACAAGCGGCATTTCCGCCGCCGGGCAGCAGTCAATTGCCGCTGTTCATTACGAATCTGTCTGCAAGAAAAAAAGCGGCGAGTTGTTTATTGCGCAGGTATCGGTCATACCGCACCAGCAGGACCATCAGAGGCTCGTCGTGCTTAACGATATATCGGACCCGCGGAAACTCCAACTCGGGGAACAGCTCGGTATCGTTCTCGAAAACAAACGGCTGATGGCGCAGCTTCACGACAAGATGCGGCAGATTGAACTTATCAATGAACTGAGCGGTATTATAAATTCCAGTCTCAGCATAGGCACAGTATTCAGGATAATGGCAGCGGAGATACGTAAACTGGTTTCTTATGACAGGGCCAGTCTCCTGATGTTCAATGAGCGGGAAAACAACCTGACCATTTTTGCTCTGGATACCGACATGCAAACGATCTTGAAAAAAGGAGTTAAGGCTCCTCTTCCGGGCACAAGCGCCGGATGGGTGATTCAGAACAACCGGCCGTGGATTAACCGCGACCTGCATGAAGAGATAGAGTTCCCGCTCGACAGGAAGCTTATGGATGAGGGCATTCGCTCTACAATCAGCATTCCCCTTTACAGGGACAAGATGCTCGGAGTCTTCAACCTGGACAGCGCCATCCCTTCTCACTATTCGGGTAAAAGCATCGAGATTCTCCTCCCGGTGGCAAAGCATATCTCTATTGCGCTGGAAAACGCCATGCTCTTTGAAGAAATCTCGAAGGAAAAAAAAGAGTGGGAGAAGACATTCGATGCCATTGCAGATATGGTATGGATCGAAGATGACAATCAAACGGTCTTGAGGGCAAACAAAACACTGCTGCTGAAAACTGGGCTCTCCGTTGTCGAGATCATGGGCAGCTCCTGCGGGAAAATTCTTGAGAGGATCGGAATCAGCTCAGAGCCCTGCATCTGTTCCGACACTATCAACTCCGGCAAACCCTCTTTTGTTGAACTCAGGAGCGCCGGCGGCAACATTTTTTATTTCTGGACTTATCTGCTCACCGATGAGGAAAAGCGTCTTTATGCGATCGTCCATTACCTTAAAGACGTTACAGCTCAGAAAAAGCTTGAGCAGCAGTTGATAAGAGCCGACAAAATGGCCTCGCTGGGCACCCTGGTCGCCGGCATTGCCCACGAAATAAACAATCCTCTCGGCATCATTGCAGGCTACTCGGAGGCCCTGCTCGACAGGATTAAAGACAATTCACTGCTGCCGGTGGAGGAAATTGAAGATTTTCCTGAATACCTCCAGACTATTCATAACGAAATCTTCAGGTGCAAAAATATCCTTAAAACCCTGCTGGACTTTGCCCGACCCTCAAGCGGCATGTACCGCGAGATTGATATTAACGAACTGATAAAAGAAGTGATACTCCTTGTAAATTACACGGCCAAGAAACTCAGGCACAATATTGAACTCCAGCTCAACCGTGCAACTCCCAAGGTATTGGCAGAGCCCGGGACATTGAGACAGCTCTTCATGAATATTCTGATCAACTCCATGTATTTCACGCCGGAGGGAGGCAGTATTATTATTAAAACCGAAGCGCCTCACAATACGTCCGGGAAATTCACTTCTGTTTCCGGGGGGATCTGTGTCTCCATCTGTGACACAGGATGCGGCATCCCTAACGACATGATCGGAAAGATATTCGATCCATTCTTCACTACAAAACCAGTGGGCGAAGGCACCGGGCTCGGGCTTTCCATTTGTCACAGGATCGTCGAAGAACACGGAGGTACAATAGATGTGTCGAGTGAGGAAGGCATGGGGACCACCTTCTTCATCAGGCTTCCCGCTAAGTGATGATGATTAAAGTTCTTGCCATAGATGACGAAGAACCATTCAGGAGGCTGCTTAAAAAGGAACTCACCAGAAAGGGTTTCTCGGTGGAAACGGCTGCTGATGGTGAAGCGGCGCTTGCATTGCTCAAGAGCGACGAATACGATGTCGTGTTGCTCGACATCGTTATGCCCGGGATTGACGGAATTGCGTTGATGAAAAAGATCGGCAATGACCCGGCCACACCCGCTATAATCGTCCTTACCGGCATGGCGACCGTTGAGACTGCTGTAGAGGCTATGAGAACCGGCGCGTATGATTACATAAGTAAACCCTACAAGCTCGATGAACTCATCATCGTCATAAACCGGGCCTTTGAATACCGCCGGTTGAAGATAAAAAACCTGCTGCTGGAGCAGGAGCTTGCCAGGAAAGACTCTCCGGAGGAGTTTGTGGGCAAAAGCAGACAGTTCAGGGATATTATTACTCTGATACGGAAGATAGCTCCCACTGATTCTTCCGTATTTGTCCATGGCGAGAGCGGGACCGGCAAAGAGCTTGTTGCCACCACGATATGGCAGTACAGCAAAAGAGGCAGTGCGCCGTTCACGGCGCTCAACTGTGCGGCCTTATCCGAAAACCTCATTGAATCTGAACTCTTCGGTCACGAAAAAGGGGCGTTCACCAGCGCCCATCAGATGAAATACGGCATTGTGGAGGTGGCAGACAAGGGAACCCTTTTCCTCGACGAAATAGGTGAACTGCCGCTCGGCCTGCAGGCAAAATTATTGCGATTCCTCGACTCCGGAGAATTCAGGAGGGTTGGCAGCAACAAGACCTTGAAGGTAGATGTCAGGGTAATTGCCGCGACGAACAAGGACTTAAGCATTCTTATCGAGTCGGGAGGGTTCAGGCAAGATCTTTATTACCGGCTCAATGTGATCAATATCAATCTCCCCCCGCTAAGGGAACGGAGTGAAGACATCTCCGATCTGGCGAAACACTTCCTGAAGAAATACAGCAATAAATTATCAAAAAACATTACGGAATTTTCTCCGCATGCGTTGGAAACTCTAAGCAACTACCGCTGGCCCGGAAACGTAAGAGAGCTGGAAAATGTTGTTGAAAGGGCTGTCATTATCTGTGACTCTGAAACACTCGGAGTGGAAGACCTCTCTATGCCCCAAACATCTCACGTAAACAATAAGACCTGTTATTCGTCTCTGGAAGAAATAGAGCGGGAGCATATCGTGAAAGTGCTCAGGGAGACAGAAGGGAACCAGTCAAAAGCCAGCCAGATACTCGGAATAGACAGAAAGACCCTTTACTTGAAAGTCAGAAAATTCGGGATCGATCAGGCCCATTCATAGTGTGGTGTCACATAAATAGCTTGTCATTGCGAGCCCGGCCGTATCGGGCGTGGCAATCTTATTTAACTGCGAGATTGCTTCGCTTCGCTCGCAAAGACAAATGTAAAGAACTGTTAGGGACACAACAATAGCACTGCCAAGTTAATTATGGTGTCCCGGTAATTATGAATTAGACGATGAACAATAATAGAGAGTGGATGAATCACGATCCCCAGGATGCCGGTCCCCAGTATCTTGAGGACCTGGCCACCGGCTACTGGTTTTCGGAGGCCCTTTTTGCAGCGGTTGAAGCCGGCATCTTTTCTCTGCTTGATAGCGGGGGAAAGTCGGCATATGAAATAGCCGGGAAAAGCGGCTTTTCGCATGCAGGGACCGAAAGGTTTTTGCATGCCCTCTGTGCCATGAGACTCCTTTACAGCCATGGAGAACTCTATTTCAATACTGCAATATCCGGCGAATTTCTGGTTACAGGTAAGCCCAACTGTCAGTGCGAATCCATTCTTTGGAGGAGACGCTTGATGGGACCATGGTCAAGTCTCAAGGTCTGTCTTGAGAGCGGAGGGAGGACTTTGCAGGAGCAGGACGCCGGCTGCCTTGCGAAGAAGCGCAGGGAATACATAAAGGCGATGGACTGTGTGGCGAAGGCGAAGGTCAGGGAAATACTCCCACTCTTCACCGGCCGCTCCCTGAGTGGCGCCATCCTTGATGTCGGCGCGGGGTCGGGAGCGATCACGGCTGGATTCCTCCAGAGCTTTCCGCTGCTCAAGGCCACACTGATCGACATCCCCGAGGTGCTCGAAATTACCGGTGAGTTAATGGCGGCCTCTGCACTGAATGATCGGGTTTCCTTTCGTCCCTGCAATATCCTGGAGCCATGGCCGACCGCTCTGGGCAAATTCGATCTTGTAATACTTTCAAATATAATCCACGCCTATTCCGAAAAGGAACTCCCTCATATCCTCGCCTCAGCGGTCGAATGTCTGAGTGAAAAGGGACTGCTGATTATACATGATTTCTTTCTGGAGCATTGTCCGTCAAAGGCAGCGCTGTTTGATGTGAACATGTTTATAAACACCTGCAACGGCCGTGTCTTTTCTCAGAAGGATCTTGTAAGCGAGCTTTCTCGTCTTGGCCTGCGTGTCCTGGCCCCACTCCCTCTGGAATCCGACACTGCCCTGATACTTGCTTCGCCTGATCACGAGGTCCTGGATGCTTTAGATGTCAGTCCCGAACAGCGTGTTTCAGCCGCTGTCAGAGGAATGGGATTCAGCGGCGTCTCGCTGATCACTACCGATGCCATACATGTTGCGGATTGGACAGAACTGCGCTGCGGCTTCGGGTGCGAGCGCTACGGACAGCGCCGCTGTCCGCCTAATATTCCGTCTCCGGAACAGACACGAAAACTGCTGGCTGACTATAAACATGCTCTCCTCCTCGAAGGAGAGCCGCCGACAAGAGACTTTCAGGCGAAAGTGGTGAAGGCCGAACGCGAGGCCTTTTTAGCCGGTTTTTATAAGGCCATGGCCTTCTGGGCCGGCCCCTGTGCTCTCTGCAAGGAATGTCCGGCAGGGGGCGAATGCCTCAACCCCCGTGACAGCAGGCCTTCTATGGAAGGCGTGGGCATCGATGTGTTCGAGACGGTCAGGCGCGCCGGTTTCAAGCTCAGGACGCTTAAGTCTGCCGGTGATTTTATTAAATACTACGCAGTTATATTCCTGGAGTAATGTTATGCGCGTGATGATGATACAAGCCCCTTCAGTGGAGGGGACATCGAATGAACGGGTTTATCCCATCGGCGTTGTATCTCTGGCCGGCCGGTTGAAAGAGGCAGGGCATGAAGTAGAGATACTTGATATGAACATCGAGCATGATCCGTTCGGAGTTTTGAAAGAGAGACTATCGGATTATCAGCCGGATGTCGTCGGCATGTCACTACGGAATATAGACCCTCTCGGCAACAAGACATCCTCTCTTGTTCCGCCTTTTGCCGCTGCTGTAAAGATGGCCGCCTCTCTACTGCCGAAGGCCTGGATCATTGCGGGCGGGACCGGTTTTTCCCTCTTCCCGGAACGCCTAATGGCCGAATTGCATGAAATAGATTACGGAATAATCGGGGAGGCTGAGCACTCCTTGCCCGCGCTCCTGACATCTATCGGGAATCCGCCTGAGCTCAAAGGACTCTGTGCCAGGAGGGGAGAAAAGATCGAAGTGGCCCGTGCATCCTGCGATCTGGATATGGGCTGTTACATGCCCCCGAAAAGGGAATTGCTTTCGCCGTCACTCTACAGTTCGCTGAATTCCTACGTTCCGGCCATAGGCATCGAGACAAAACGAGGCTGTCCCTTCAAGTGTTCGTATTGCGTTTACCCGAAACTCCAGGGCAGGAAGCTGCGCTGCAGACCTCCTGCATCAGTTGTGGACGAAATGGAGCATTTGCATAAAGAATACGGCATAGAGGGTTTTCACTTCACAGATGCGGTCGTCAATATCCCTCCGGGACATCTGGAGGACATCTGTCATGAGATCCTCCGCAGGGGGTTGAGGATCAGGTGGGATGGCTTTATGCGTGAGGACCATCTCGATGCGCGCAACACTGCTCTGTTCGTTAAGGCGGGCTGCGAATGCTTCTCCTTTTCGCCCGATGGTCTTAGCAGCGAGGCGCTCTCCGCGCTCGGAAAGAGCCTGGACGAGGCGCAAGTTATCAGGGCCGCATCCCTCGCAGCCGGTACCGAGGCGCTCAGCGTCTATCACTTCATGGTGAATGTACCTGGTGAGACACCTGAGACCGTTGAAAAAGGGATGCGTCTTCTGGAGCGCATTTATAAATTGCATCATGTCAAAAGGAACCTCGGCACAGTGGTGCTCAACAACATACGCATCCTTCCCGGTACGGCCATCGAAGAGGTTGCGCTGAAAGAGGGCGTCATCAGCAGGGATACCGATCTCCTCTACCCGGTCTATTACAACCCGGCCCCCTTCGACTCCCTGAGGCACCGGCTGGAGACCATGCATTTAGTAAAGAACATCTTCATGTGGCAGGGTATATCATGAGGATCATCCTCCTGGAACATCCAAGAAAAATAGCGCCTGAACGCTGCAACGATATAGCCAATACCCCGCTCTCCTCTTGCCTGCTCTCAGGCTATGCGGCCGGGATGCTCAGGAGCAAGGGACATGAGGTCGAGATCATAGAAGGACATATGGACGGCCTTTGCTACGAGGAGATTACCGGCAGGGTATCTGCAATGCGGCCTGAAATGATCGGCGTCCATATGATCTATCACTGGCGTCCGGACGCGGAACTCTACGCATTTCTCGATCTTATGAAGAGGGAGTTGAGTCCTCACATTGCGGTGTATGGTTTTTATCCCACCATCATCCATGAGGAGATTTTAAAGGCATGCTCCGCCGTCGATTCGGTCGTGCTCGGAGAGCCTGAAATGACCTTGGCCGAACTTGCTCACGCGTTGGAGGCACAGAGCCGGCCGGCAGAAATAAAAGGCCTCGCGCTGCGCGGCCCACAGGGCGACTTACATTATGAGCGGCGTGAGCCTATAGCAGATCTTGATGCGCTTCCCTTTCCGGCGCGTACAGAAGGTATGTATAAAATACCGGAAGTGAACATACAGGGCAGCCGGGGGTGCTACGGAAGGTGCGTCTTCTGCTATATCAATCCGTTTTACGGCCGCCCCTCTCTCTGGAGGGACCGGAGCCCTGAGAACATCATCAAAGAGATTGACGTCATTATATCGGCAAACGGAAAGAGGGACTTCTATTTTACAGACCCCAACTTCTTCGGCCCCGGCGAGCGCGGCAGGCAAAGAACTTTGAGGCTGGCAGAGCTTCTCAGACAGAGAAACATCCGTTTCGGGCTGGAGGGACGGGTAAACGATGTTCGTGACGATACCATCGGGGCGCTTGCAGATGCCGGTCTCCGCAATATACTCATCGGACTCGAAAGCGGGAAGGACGATGCCTTGAGGCGAATGAACAAGATGACCACGGTCGCGCAGAATGAGCAGGCCTTGCGGATCCTCAGAACGCACGGCATAGAACCAAACGTGGGTTTCATCATGTTCGAACCCGACTCGTCTCCAGAAGATCTGCGCGCAAATTTCGACTTCCTCAGGAGGAACGGCCTCCTTGAAAATCTGGTGATAACCGCCAATGTCCTCTATCACTTCCAGATAGTCCTGAAGGGTACTCCTGCATATCAAGACCTCTATCGGGCCGGAAGGCTGCGGACTTCCCGGGACGCGCCCTACGAAGGCACAGCGACCTTTCTCAACGCCGGGGTCGGACTTCTCGCCGCTGCGATGCGGAGGCTGACGAATTTTATTTTTGTCCGCATGAACGACATCTGGAGCGGAAGGGTTGTCGGGCAGCCCGGCGCAAATGCGGGGTACGGCAAGGTCAATGTGCTGCTGGTCGATACGTTTGATCGACTCTTGGCTCGGATGGAAACAGCAGCTCATCTTGGTGCGGACGAGATCGATATGTTAGTCTATGACACTGAGAAGAAGATAGTTGCGATCCTTGAAGGAACGGCGCGTTGACTATGCGAGATAATTAATGGTCGAATATCCGAAACCGTGGCTTTTGTTTTGGGCTGCGGCGATCATAGGCCTTATATATATGAATTATTCCTTTGTTCTCAAATTCCGGGGCTGGAACAGGGGAGCGAAGACCTCTCCCCACTCTGCCACGGGGCGCGTTGTGAAAATATGGTTGGCGGAAGTCCTGCTGCAGCGCCAGTTGTTAACTCTCTCGCCTTTCCGTTGGTTTGTGCACATGCTGGTATTCTATGGTTTTGCAGGGCTTCTCTCCCTCTCTATTTTAGCATCGATACTGAAGCTTCCGGGATACCTGAGAATTGACGGCGGGATGGCGCACTTCTTCCTTTCCGGCAAAGGATACCCTTTAATCAAGGTGTGGGGAGATGTATGGGGTGCGGCGCTTTTGGCCGGTTTGCTGCTTGCACTCGTAAGAAGGTTGTTTTTCCGGCCTGCCCAGCAGAACAACAAGCAGATGGACCTTTTCCTGCTTCTCCTGCTTCTTTGGCTGACAGTTTCAGGGTTTGCGCTGGAAGTGACTCGCGTCGCCCTTGCGCCTGGGGAGATTGCCCGCTACTCTTTTTTTGCCCATATGTTCGTCCCCTCCGGGGTATATAAAGCCGAACTGCTCAGGCCCTGGCTGACCGCACTCTGGACATTGCATGCGTTCAGCGTGGCAGGACTTCTTTTTTACGTACCGCATAGTAAACTGATGCACAGCTTGCTTGCTCCCGTGGTCATTGGAATGAATGCAGCAGAGGAGCAGCACAGGGAGGATATCTATTGGCCCGACATAAGGCGGCACAGTCCGACCAGATCGCCCGGGGATTAACCAGAAGACAGTTGATAGAACTGGAAGCCTGCGCCCGCTGCGGCGAGTGCCAGGTGTGGTGTCCGGTATACTTGCATGATAAGCAGGAACATATGTGCGCACGCGGTAAGGTTGCACTGCTGCGGCGCATGGTGAATGGGGGATTATCCGGCGCAGAGCATGTGGAGTTTCTGAAAGGACTGTATGAATGCTCGGCATGCGGCCAATGCCATGTGGTATGCCCTGTGCGTATCAATACCCCGGCACTATGGGAGCAGACACGGCAATCCCTGGTTAGTGCCGGCATCCCTCAACCGGAAGGGCAGATCAAACAGTTACTGATGATCAAGGGGTCAAACAACTCCTACGGAAAACCGCAGCAGGAGCGCGGTCTGTGGGCTAAGAAAGCCTGGGAAGCCGGTTTCCTGAAGGCCCGGATCCCGCTTTGGAGAGAACACCCGGCATCGGTGCTCTACTTTGCAGGATGTACGGCAAGTTTCGATCCCGATATGCAATCGGTTGCAGTGCAGAGTGCCCGGCTGTTGCAGGAGGCCGGGGTAGACTTTTCCATTTTAGGCGAAGAAGAGCCCTGCTGTATCGGTAAGCTGCGGCGCATGGGAGACATTGATTTCGCCCCTGAAGCGCGGAAACGAATCGACATGTTCGAAAAGATGGGGGTGAAGGATATTGTGGTCTCCTGTGCCGGGTGCTTCAAAGGACTGCATTCGGATTACGCCTATCTCTGGCCCGGAGCGAAGAGGGTGCTTCACTTGACGCAGTTTCTCGATCAGTTGATGCGGGATGGAAAGCTGCGTACGGAACGCGTGGCGCCTTTCACCGTGACTTACCATGATCCCTGCCATTTGGGACGCCATAACCAGGTTTACGACCAGCCGCGGAAAATTCTGCGCGCCATCCCGGGACTTAAGGTAGTAGAGATGCCGCGCCATGGCGCCTTCTCAGCATGCTGCGGCATGGGAGGAGGCCTTAAAGTGACGAACCCCCGGTTGCAGCACAAAATGGGAGGCGCGCGTATCCGTGAGGCCGAGTCTACCGGCGCACAGGCAGTGGTCACTCCATGTCAGACATGCCAACTGGGACTGCTGAACGGAGTAGAGGAAAACTCTTCTACCATGAAGGTATATCATCTCAACGATATGCTGGTGCGTTCCGTATGCCCCGAAGTAGATAGTGAAGCGATAAAGACAGCTTTTATGAGCATGACCCCTTAGGGCGAATAAATAACTTACTTTCTGAAAGGAGCGCAGTATGGAGAAGAAAAAAGAAAGAGGACTCAAAGAAGTCGTGGCCGCCAGGATAGAATTATTCAAACGAAAACCGGAAGCAGCTATTTACAAACCAAAAGTAACGTCCAAACACGTGAGCGGGCTCTATACTGAAACCAAAGTGCGCGAGCACCTCGTAAAGTCAGACTACGGTGAAGCGGCAGGCGGGACCAATCTTGCCCCCAACCCTATCGAGCTGCTGCTCTCGGCAGTCGCCGCTTGCATTGAGGCCGCCTTTTATGAGTTTGCCGAACACGAAGGCATTAAAGTACAGTCTCTTGCAGTGGACGTGGAGGGGACACTCGATCTGAGAGGGCTTTTCATGGTCGATGAGAGCGTGACGCCGGGGTTTCAGGATTTGAAATACACCTTTACAATCGAAACAGCTGATGACGAAGGGAAAGTGCGTGACCTTGCCGAGCGTGTTGTAGCTCATTGCCCGGTTGTCGACAGCCTGAAGCGGCCGTTAGCGCTGACAGGCAACATCGTTATTCGTAATGCGTGATTCGCAAAAAATTACACATTACGTATTACGGTCTTGATCGCGTCCTTATTCAGATTCCTTCCAATGATGACCATCCGGCTCCTGCCGATCGGCGCACCAAATGGCGCAGTGTCGGTTTTGCCATAAGCAAGATCAAACCTCATTGGTCCATCGCTGGTCCTGACAAGGGCCTTTGCCCGCACAACCTCGCCGTACTCTCCTTGTCCAAGCTCGAGAAAGATTTCGCGCACTGCCGATGTATCGATTCCGTCCCTCAAGATGGCCGATAGTGTATCAAACTGAAGGGGATAAAGGTTTTCCGTTTTGACGAAAGGTCCTCGCCTTGTCTCCGAAAGCACCTCATTGAAGCCTGATCTTATGGTGCTATATACCAATGCTCCGGGATTGAGCTGCTCAACAATCGCAGCAGTTCCGGTGACAAGGTCCGTTGAAGCAAGGTCGGTCTTGTTAATGAGAATAATATCAGAGTTCCGTATCTGGTCTTCGAAAAAACTGCCGTACATTCCGGATTCGTACAATTCCAGAAACTCGGTCGCATCAATAATACCTACCACGATAATAGGGCTGATCTTGAGAATGTCGAGCGCTTCAAGAATTCCGGAAACAGCAGCCACTCCGCTCGGCTCTATTACGAGATGTCCGGGGTCGAATTTCTTCAGCGCACTTTGAATAGTGGTGATCAGATCAAACTTCAATGTGCAGCAGACGCATCCGTTCGGTAATTCTATTGTCTCAATGCCGTCAACGGCCAGGACGTCCCCGTCAATGCCCGTCTGCGCAAAATCATTAACCACGACGACCGTCCTCTCTGAGGATTGCCGCTTCAGGATATTTTGTATAAATGTCGTTTTGCCTGCGCCAAGGAGACCGCATACAACGGTTGTCTTCATGAAATATAGTATACAACACGTGCGATTTTCTTCAGAGACCATCAAGTTCACTCTAAATAGGACCACTGGGTAAATTTGCCCCATGCCTGTGGTAATTTTCCCCGGATGCCACTCAGTGCCCCGGTATTAAATCTAATATCATGTTATGTTGTTTGAAGCTGCATAGAAAATAAAAGCTTTTTTCAAAGTGTTACAAATTTGTAGGATGCAAAAAAAGTTTTAGGCATTAAAATTGCTTTTTTACCTATTGTGATGATCCAAATCTCTGAAAGCATTCTCCTTTGCAGCCAGGACCCGCTTTTAACAAAACAACTTTACGGACCGCTGAGTGATTTCGGGTACATGGTCGAAATAAGAGAGCATGCTGCCGAAGCAATCAAATGCATACTCGCCAAGCATTATCTCGTCGTTATCCTCGATTCAAGAGACGTCGGGCTCAATGTGATAGAAGCTGCGACCATAATAAAGAGCCTGAGCCCTGAAATCTACATTTTGGTGCTTGGAGAACATGACAATGATTCGGACGCATATAGTGTAAAAAACCCTGAGGATTTAGATCGGCTATTGGAATTTGTGAGCAAGCTTTCGTGCCTGAAGGTAAAGGCAGGGTCTTGAAAAAAATTCATAAGGAGGCAACAATACTATTATGATGACACCGAGAGAGACTGTTTTAAAAGCATTTGCAGGCGGCAAGGCTGAAAGAGTTCCGGTAACACTTTTCGGCGGAGGAATGTGGAGTATAGCGGATTATGGCACAAGCTTTGAGGAGCTTTCCACCAACGTCGAAAAAATGGTGGACATGTGTGTAGCCGAAGCTGAGAAAATCAGAAGCGACATTGTCTATGTAGGGTCAGGTTACAACAATTTTCATGCATTGGCTTTTGGAAGAAAATTCGGATGCGACGTCAAATTCCGTCCTGTCGGCGCTCCTGACATGACAAAACATTTTGTAGAAACGGAAGAGGATATAGCGAAACTCGATATGTCAGATCTCTTCAAAGATCCGGTCATAAAGGTCTGCATGGATGCGACCATGAAGGTCAAAGAGAAAATAGGCAACAAATATTTGGTCACCATGACCTGCTGGGGGCCGTTCACGCTGGCCGCCCGCTTTGTCGGCGAAGAGAACTTCATGAAATATACGTTCAAAAAGCCCGCTTTTGTGGAAAAGATGGTCGATTTCTGCGCCGACCTGCTGATAAAGCTCTACGAGCCGCTCGTAAGTGCCGGCCTTGAAGCAATCAGCATTGCTGATCCGACTGCATCAGGTGATCTGATCAACCCTAAACAGATGACGAAGTTTGCAGTTCCCCCTCTCAAGAAGATGAGCGACTGGGCGAAATCCAAGGGGGCCCATACGATACTGCACATCTGCGGCAACACCAGTGACCGCCTTGAGCAGTTCGTAGAGACCGGATGCTCCACCATCTTCTTCGACCAGAAGGTCGATATCGCAAAGGCAAAAGAAGCCCTGTACGGTAAAATGAGTTTCGGAGGCAATATTGCTCCTGTCCACATATTGCTTAACAAAACTGCCGCAGAAGTTGAGCAGGCGTGCAGAGAGACCATAGAGATTGCGGGGAAAGACGGAGGATATATACTGGTGCCCGGCTGCGATATCCCCCCCACTATTCCGTTCGAAAACCTTAAGACATTCCACGATGTCGCGCTTAACTGGAAGTACTAAAGCCGTGAAAAGTGAATAGTGAAAAGTGAAACGATAACTAAAACGGTGAAAGGTGAAACGATAACTAAAATCGTCAAAAGTGAAAGGTGACACGTTAATACAAGGTCCGTATTTTTTATTTTTCTCACTATTCACCATTCACTGTTCACGCTTTTTTAGCGGAGGGAGGTGAGAAGATAAGGGAAGTGGGCAAGACCCCTGAACAAGGGAGGACAAAATGGGATTTTTAGACTATTTCAAAAAGCTTCTGGCCCTGGGGCCGGAAAGCCGCGCAAAGGAGGAAAAGAATATGGCTGATGCAAAGAAAATGACGCTGGAAGAAGTCAATGCGTACATGAAGCAAAAATGCGGTTTTGTGCCGAGGATGTTCCAAATCATAAACACCGTGACCCCTGAGCCCGGCAGAACTTTTGCGGACTTTTATGCAAGTATCTTCGCCGACGGCGCTCTTTCCAAAAAAGTTAAAGAACTCATGTTCATGTCTGGCGGAGTTGCCTACTGCTCACCCAGGTGTATCATCCATGCTATCCCGGCGGTTGCGGCAGGCGCCACGCAGGAAGAAGTATTTGAAGCAGCCTCTGTCGGAATGATCCTCGCCGGATTTGTGCCTGGCGGCCCTGGCATCCCGTATGCTTTCGAGTATGCCCTAAAATGCCTTGATATCGCTGACAAGTTTAGAAAAGGCGAGAAGTGGGAATATCTCCCGCAGCCTAAATTCGATCACGGGATCTTCTAAAAACCAGTAGGGGAAGAAGTTAAAAAAAAGGGGCAGCGCCTTGGGTGCCAAGGCGAACCGCCCTAAAGGCAACACACTAAGGACATTATAATATATATGATTAGTGAAAGGAAAGAGAATGTTCACATTTAAGACGAAACAGAAAGTATACGACTTTTCCGGTATCAAAGTGGGGGGACAGCCTGGAGAGAACCCCCCGCTGATGATTACGTCAATGTTCCATAACAAAGACAAGATTGTTATAGATAGAAAAGGCAATTTTGACCGGCAGCGGGCAAGAGAGATAATCGAGAAGCAAATAGTGATGAGTGATGTGACCGGCATACCGAGCATGGTTGCCATGGTCGCCAATTCCCCTGAGGAGGCAAAAATCTACATCGATTTTTTTCTTGAAACCACTTCCATGCCTTTCGGCATCGACATGTGGGTTGCCGAGCAGCGGACAAAAGCAACAGAGTACATTGCCAAAATAGGGGCGCAGGACAAGTTCCTGTATAACAGCATCACTCCATGGGACAAAGATATCAAAGGGCAAGTTCAGAAGCTCAAAGACCTGGGGATCAGGCATGTAGTAATCCAGGCATTTGATGATCAGGACCAGACCCCGGCAGGCAGGCTGAAATCCCTCGAGTCTATTCTTGCGCAGGGGGCCGATTCCTTCGATACGATCATTGTCGACACTTCAGTAATGAACATGCCCTCCACCTCTTTCTCACTTATTGCCAACAGACTAATAAAAGAAAAGCACGGATATCCGTGCGGCGGCGCGTATTCAAATGGCACTCATATGTGGCATGAAATAAAGGGCACATGGGGGCTGGACGGCTTTAAGGCAATGGATGCTGTCGTGCAGGGGATGTCTTCTGCCCTCTGGAGCGATTTCAATTTCTCCGGACCGGCAGTGACAGCCCCCAGGGTCTTCCCTGCTGTTGCCGGCGCGAATATTCTCCTTTCCACGCTTGTGTATGATGAAACAGGCGTTATATATGAGAATCCGAACTTGCCCTTACGTAAATATTACGGCGAATTCATACAGAAACTGCAAGCTGGCGGGACAAGGAAAAAAGGAAAATAAAATTGAAAAAGGAGAGAAAGCACTAATGAATTCAAGAGAGACTGTATTGAAATTGTTCAAAGGAGAGCCTATTGACAGGATCCCTTGCTTCAGTGGTATGGGAAACATCACTGAAGAAGGAATCAACAACTTAGGCTACAAATTCGCCGGTATTCATTCGGATGCAAAGAAAATGGCTGCGACAGCAGCAACAACGTACAAACTTTTCGGCTTCGAATCCGGCGTGGTCCCGGTTGACCTCTGTGTCGAGGCTGAGGCAATGGGTTGCGTAATAAATGTCTACCCGAATGCCGAAGGCATACTATATCCGACCATAAAGGAAAAACTCATCCACAAAGAAGATGAGATGGACATCAAACTCCCCGGCAACATCGCAAACGGCGGCAGGGTCCCGCTCCTCGTAGAGGCCATAAAACTGCTTAAGGCAGATATTGGAAATGACGTGGCGATCGGCTCCTATGTGCTGGGTCCTTTCACCCTTGCAGGACAGATCATGGAGTTGAACGACCTGCTGAAGCTGTCTTTCAAAAAAGCGGATAAGGTAGCAAAACTGCTGGATGCAATGGCTGACGCCATTATTATCGTCGCAAAGGAATATGAAAAGGCCGGAGCAGATTTCATTACTGTCAGGGAAATGGGCGCTACTTCCGATGTATTGAGCCCCAGGGTCTTCAAAAATCTCATACTTCCGCCGCTTCAGAAGATCATAAAGGAGATCAAAGTGCATTCAGTGCTTCATATTTGCGGCAAGACAAACGATATCGTGACCTTCATGATGGAGGCCGGTCCGACAGCTATCAGTGTAGAGCAGAAAAACGATGTCGCTGAAACCAGGAAGAAACTCGGCAAAGACGCGCTCATATTCGGCAATTTCGACCCCTACAATGTACTGGTGTCGGGCGATGAGACCCTGGTGAGAACAACCATGAGGCAATGTATCGACAACGGGGTAAGCGCGGTATGGCCGGGATGTGATATCTGGCCGGCAGTGCCGCCACAGAACATGAGAGCCATGATGGACGAAGTAAAAAATTACGGAGGTAAAAAATAATGGCTGACGAAGCAAAGAAAAAAGAAATTTTTGAAAAACTGAGAAACGGCGTCATCCAGTATGACGAGGATGCATGCAAAGAAGGCGCCCAGGAAGCCCTGGATGCAGGTATAGACCCAAACGCCGCAATCTTTGATGGTCTTGTTTCCGGAATGGAAGAGGTAGGAAGGCTCTTTGAGGCCCAGGAATATTTTGTCCCTGAAATACTGATGTGCGCCGATGCCCTCTATGCGGGCCTCGATATACTGAAGCCTCATTGCAGTAAAATGGACATAGGACTTAAGGGAGCAGTGGTAATTGGCACGGTTGAAGGTGACGTCCACGATATCGGCAAGAACCTCGTCAAGATGATGTTCGACGTGGCCGGCTTTACCGTCTACGACCTGGGCAGAGACGTTCCCCTCGATCAGTTTGTCGAAGAGCAGCTGAGAACTGATTCAGAACTGGTATGTCTTTCCGCGATGATGACCACCTCAATGGTGGGCATGCCGAAAGTCATTGAGAAGATAAAGGCGAAGAACCCGGATTGCCTGATCATGATCGGCGGCGCTCCAACATCCAAGGAACTGGCAGATAAATTTGGCGCTGACGGATATGCGGAAGACGCAAGCAACGCCCTTAAGGAAGCAATAAAGATGGTCAGCTTCCTTAAGAAATTGCGGGATGAAAAGGCTGCAAAAAGCAAGTAGGAAAATGGATCCTGAACCACTCAAAAAATATCTAAAAGAGAAGGGGGCGACCCTCGTTGGGGTGGGTGATATAACAATAGCGCTTACCCGGGAAATCGTACATCTTAACAGGGGGATTGCCCTAGCCCTCAACAGGAGCCTGAACCTCGATACAAACGGGCAATTGGCGCGGCTTCAGCAATTCGCAGAAGCCTGGTTGAAAAAGAGAGGGTTCAGGAGCTTATCGGTGCCGCCCGATTCTGACAGAAAAAATAGTAAATATATCACCAGGCTTTACCATCTCGTCAGCCATAAGACAACGGCGACGCTTGCAGGGCTCGGATGGATCGGAAAAAACGGTCTCCTCATCAATGGTGATTATGGATCAAAACTGTCATGGGCAACCGTGCTCACCGATGCCCCGTTTGAACCGGATGTGCCTACCCTGCAATCAGAGTGCGGCGACTGTGAACTCTGTGTCAAACATTGTCCGTCAGGCGCTGTCCGGGGGCATCTCTGGTCCATGGACGATCCATTGCAAGAGTTAGTTGTTTATGAGAAATGCAGGTCGCTGAAAAAAGATAGGCATATTTTCGACGAAAAACCCAACTGCGGGCTTTGCGTCACAATATGCCCCTTTTCCAGAAATGGTCAAAAAGTAACGTAATAACCGACAGCGAGGAATACGCGGCGGAACCCGAAACGCTCGAAATGTGTCCTCTTGAGGGCAGGAGTCCGCAAAGGCCGCAAGCTGCTGATTCCCGAACATAATAAATTAATTAACAGTTCAGGAGGATAGAATAAATGGCTAATACACATAAAGTAATCTTTCAGCCCGCCGGCAGAAGAGGAGAAATTGAGGATGGCAAAACCATCCTCGAAGCTGCCCAGGCGCTCGGCGTTGATCTCGAGGCGCTTTGCGGAAATAAAAAGGTGTGTGGTAAATGCAAGGTAAGAATTGAAGAAGGCTACTTCGAAAAAGACAACCTTGAATCCGGAATGGCGCATTTAACGCCGGTTGCAGCCACTGAAGACGAGTTGAAGCATATCAAGCCAGAAGACGGGCCGGGCATCAGGCTTGCGTGTTCGTGCGAGATCCATGGCGACTTGAAGGTCTTTGTGCCGGAAAGATCCCGGGCAGGAAAGCAGGTGGTCCGCAAAGAGGCCAGAGAGCTCTCGATCGAACTCGACCCGGCAATAAAAAAATATACTGTGCAGCTCACTCGCCCAACGCTCCACGATATGACCGTCGGAGATTATGAGAGGGTATTGGCGGCTTTGGAAACAACCTATGGCCTTAAGGGGCTGGAATTTGATTTCAAGGTGCTCCTGACCCTGCAGGATACACTTAGAGAGGGTGACTGGATGGCGACTCTTACCGTATGGCAAGGCAAGGAGATAATTAAGGTAGAACCCGGTGCTGTTGATATGTCATACGGACTTGCCGTTGACGTGGGCACAACCACCTGCGTCGGCTATCTCTGTGATCTGGCCACCGGCAACGTCATCAACACCGAATCCATGATGAACCCGCAGGTGCCTTATGGAGAAGATGTCATGTCCAGGATTACATACGCCATGAGCAATCCTGAGGGACTGAAGACAATGCAGGATGCCATTATCACCGGACTGAACGAGATCATCGAAAAAGTCGTCATAGACATAAAGAAAGACGGCCCTAATCCTGGGTATGCCATTGAAGACCTGACTATAGTTTTCAATACGGCAATGCATCATATTTTCCTCGGGCTCAACCCGGTCTACATAGGACGCTCGCCCTTTATCCCTGCGGTACAGCGCTCCATGGACATCAAGGCGCGCGACCTTGGACTGAAAATCAACCCGGGAAGCTATATCCATGTGCTCCCCATCGAAGCCGGTTTTGTGGGAGCTGACAACTGCGGCGTCCTGATTGCCCAGGAGCAGTATCATCAGAGCGAGAAAGTCCTCGTCATCGATATCGGCACCAACGGCGAGCTCCTGCTGGGGAACAAGGACAGGGTATGTTCCACCTCCTGTGCAACAGGGCCTGCTTTTGAGGGCGCTCAGATAAAGTTCGGCATGAGAGCTGCTCCCGGAGCCATCGAAAAAGTAAAAATCGATTTTGAGACAAAAGAGCCGCAGTATAAGGTAATAGGCAAGGACGACTGGAGCACCAAAATCGAAGGAAAAATCAATGCAAAAGGCATCTGCGGATCAGGCATTATAGATGTCATTGCCGAGATGTTCAAGGCAGGCATTATTGACAAAACCGGGAAGTTCGTTATGGACCTCAAGACCAACAGGGTACGGAAGAACGAGAATGATGGGAAGCCCGAGTATGTTGTGGCCTGGGCTGCAGAGACTTCGATCAACGCGGATATTACTGTTGCACAGGCCGATGTCCGCGCGCTTCAGCTTGCGAAAGGGGCACTTTACACGGGTGCAAAACTGATGATGAAGAAAATGGGTTATGATACCCTTGACAGGGTTGAACTGGCAGGCGCTTTCGGAAGCCATATTGACAGGGAGGCATCCCTGGCACTGGGCATGTTCCCGGATGTGCCCATCGACAAAGTGGTGGTGGTCGGAAACGCCGCAGGAGACGGGGCAAGAATGACTCTCCTGAACAAGGCAAAACGTGACGAAGCCAATTTTCGCGCGCGGTGGGTCGAGTTTGTTGAAATAGCCACTGATCCGACCTTTGAGAAGGAATTCATGCAGGCAATGCATATTCCTCACATGAAGGACAAGTTCCCCAATCTCAAGAAACTGCTCGAAGAGCAGAAAGCGCCTGCTGCTCCCTTTATAAAGGGATAGCTGCGCCTGGAAATGAAATGGCGACAAAGGTGATCATAAATCCCGGTGCCTGCGGGTTCACTGCCACTGTGGTGGTTGAGAAAAACGAGGACAATAACTTCTCGCTAACCATCACCTCTGAGTGCCCGATGGTATCGAAACTGGGGACCGAAATTGCAGAACTCACCATGGGGGATGTGTTCAAGGGGCTTATGAATAATCCCGTATATAAAAAGGGGGCAACATGCCTGAAGCATGTTGCCTGCCCGGTGCCTTCAGGCATTCTTAAGGCACTTGAGGTGGAAGCAGGAATGAATGTGCCCAAAGATGTCTCAATAACTTTTGTGGTCGACAAAAAATTGATATGAATAATGTTCTGGGGATAATTCTTTCAGTCGGAGCATATCTTACACTCGCAGCTTTTAGTGCAACGGTGTTTGTAAAAACCGCCGTACTCTGGAAGGCTGCGGAGACAACCAGGGCCGGCAGGGGGAATATAAGGGCTGCGTCCCGTCCATCATGCCCCACGGTGTTCAAGTCGGCAGCGGATATTGTTTTTTTCACACGGCTGCTCAAAACCAATGATGTGCTGTGGTTCGGCGAATGGCTGTTCCACTGCTCATTTTTGCTTGTGGTGGCAAGGCATCTCCGTTATGTTCTGAATCCGGTTCCAGGCTGCATAGTATTCGCACAGCCGGCAGGAATAATAGCAGGTTATCTGCTGCCTGCAACACTGCTCTACATACTTACTATTAAACTGGCGGTCGAGCGTTCTTTTGGCACTTTATACAATCTGTTTCTTATCATACTGCTTTTATCACTCAGTGCAACAGGACTACTCATGAGAACGGCAGCCAGGGCCGATATCGTGGCCGTAAAGGTATTTATCCTGGGCCTCGTACATTTCAGTCCCCAAGCGCTGCCTGGAAGTTTCCTGTTCGCATTGCATTTCATACTTTTCCTGCTCCTTGTGCTGTATCTTCCTACGCACGTCGTAGCCGCGCCGCTGATCATGCTGGATGCCCGGGAGCGTGAAGAGGAGCTGAAGCAGATCTTGCATGAGGGGCATAAAGAATGAGTAATGAAAAACTGCGCATGAAATCCGGATGCTCTTTTACCCGTGAACTTTCCCCGGTTCAGCTTATAGAACTCGATGCCTGCACGCAGTGCGGAGAATGCCTTAAATATTGCCCGGTGCAGGATGTTACCGGCAATTCTTCTATTTCACCGCTCGAAAAAATCCGTGCCTTCAGAGAATTTATCAAGACTACAGACAGCCTCAAGTCACGGCTGTTCGGGCCTGAAGAGATTGATCGCAGAGTACTTGAGGATTTTACAAGGGCTGTATTTGAATGCACCACCTGCGGCGCTTGCGGTCAGCATTGTTCTGTGGGCATCTTTACCCAAAGACTTTGGCCGATGCTCAGAAAGGAAATGGTAAAACGCGGGTTCGGTCCCATAGGCGGACAAGTGAAAATGCCGGAGGTAATAAGCAATACCGGCAATCCCTATGATCAACCCGCAAAGATGAGGTACTCTCCATGGTTTCCTGATGAAGTAACGATCGCTGCCAGAGCTGACATCGCCTATTATGCCGGATGCACCGGCGCCTACGATGCACAGCCGATGGTAAGGGGTGATGTGCTGGTGTTAAAAGCGATCGGCACACCCTTTACAATGCTGCCTGCCGAGGATGAGGTCTGCTGCGGATTCCCGCTTTTTGTCTCCGGTCAGCACGATATGCTTGAGGATCTGGTAAAACGTCTCGTAACAGCATACGCGGCCCGTGGAGTAAAGATGCTGCTTTGTTCCTGCCCGTGCTGCGTGAACATGATGACACGGGATTGGCCTGGATTTTACGGCCAGGAGCTTCCTTTTAAGATAAACCATATAACCCAATACGTCGCAGACGCGCTTCAGGACGGCAAGCTGCAGATAAAGAAAGAGCTGCGGGAGCGCATTATTTACCATGACCCCTGCTATCTGAGCAGAGGGGTAGGAATTATAAAGGAACCGAGGACTGTGCTCAAAAGCATTCCCGGTATTGAACTTATTGAGTTCGACCAGCACGGACTGCAGTCCCGCTGTTGCGGGGCTGGCGGTGCAGCAAGAAAGGTATATCCCGAAAATGCCAATGCGATGGTGAGGCTGACCATTGATGAGGCAGTCGAGAAAAAGGCAGGGAAAATTATTTTGAGCTGCCCTGCATGCTATGCCCAGGTCAACGGGGCAATGGAGAATTACGGTAAAAAAATAAAGATTGTCGATATTATGGAATTATTGGCCACGGTAGTATGATTATTATCTTGATCGACCGGGACAAATTTAAACTGGAAGGAGGGACATGAGCCATTTTACCCTTAGATGCAGAAAATGCGGCGCTGAGATAAAGGATGTTTATTGTGCCTTTTGCGAGCACTGTGCCGGCGCCCTGCTCATAACAGAGTACAAAGAACCGCTCGCCATTAAAACCGACCGGAATGATATCTGGAAATTCAACTGGCTGCCGGTGCATAGCCCTGATTTTGATCAGCCAGGGCCTGTGGTATATAAATCGGAAGGGCTTTCGAAGCACCTTGGCCTATCAAATCTGCATGTAGCCTTCAATGGATACTGGCCTGAGAAAGGCGCAGCACTCAAAACATGCACTTTCAAAGAGTTTGAGGCGGCAGTCGTCATGCAAAATGCAAAAGAAAACAGGGTCCCCGGCTTGACAGTAGCCTCTGCAGGCAATACTGCGAGGGCCTTCTGTCACCTGTCCTCGACATCCGGGTTCCCGGTTATTATTGTTGTACCAAAAATGTGTATTATGGAGATGTGGTATCTTAAAGGACCCGTCAAGGTCCCCACACTGGTTGTGGGAGACGGCGACTATGCAGACTCTATAGATGCAGCAAAAAGAATATCCCTGCTGTCCGGGATGCCCTTTGAAGGGGGTGTCAATAATGTCTCAAAAAGAGACGGGCTCGGTGCTGTGCTGCTGGAGGAAATCTCATTAAGCGGGAGACTGCCGGAGCATTACTTCCAGGCTGTGGGAAGCGGGGCGGGTGGGATCGGTGTATTTGAAATGGCGGAGCGCCTGGTCCGCGACGGCAGATTCGGCACTGTGTTGCCCAGATTGCATCTCGCACAGAATCTGCCTTTTGCACCTATGACAAAGGCCTGGCAGAAAAAGAGCCGCATGCTTTTCAGCGATGATCTAAGACCTGAATTAATCAGCGAGATCACTACGAGGGTGCTTTCAAGCCGCTACCCTGCATACAGTGTAAAAGGAGGAGTATTCGATGCCCTGACCGCCTCGGAAGGATTGACTTACGGCATCGAGAACGAGGAAGTCTTCAAGGCGCAGGATCTTTTCCTGAAGACAGAGGGAATAGACATCTCGCTGGCCGCTGGTGTAGCTGTTGCCGCCTTGATAAATGCGGTGTTTGCAAGGAGTGTAGGGCGCAATGATACTATTCTGCTGAACATCACGGGCGGCGGAGAAAAAAAGTTCTTGGAAACCCACAAAAGGCATGAGGTAGATCCGGTCTTTATTTCCAAGAACATTAGCGACACGGACCTCGAAAAGGTGTTATGGACTATCCTGAAAAAGAACTCCTGACAATATTGAAACGGAGCGGGGTCGATCTTGTTTGCACCCTTCCATGCGACCGTGTTAAACGGCTTATAGCCCTGCTTCCGACAGCATACAGTTCGCCTTTGCAGCATATTCCGCTGACCAGAGAGGAGGAGGGCGTAGGCATCTGCGCTGGAGCTGCCCTTGCCGGAAAGCGTACTGCCATTATCCTCCAGAACACCGGCATCGGCAACATGATCAACGCGCTGCTTTCTCTTACCGGCTTTTATCAACTGCCTCTTGCGCTATTTGTAAGCCATCGGGGTGTTTACAAAGAAAAGATCGCTGCACAGATACCGATGGGAGAAAGGCTGCCGGGCATATTGAAAGGCGCGGGCATAAGCTATTCGCTGATTAATACGCGGGGGGAGCTGAACAGTATCGAAAAAAAGCTGACTGCAATCTACCGCAATAATTCGATACATGCTTTTTTGCTCAGTCCCGAAGTATGGGAAGATACGACCGTTTGCAGCGACCCGGCAGCTGCGCAAGCACCGCCGGCCCTGTGCGCCAAGTCAACGAAGGCAGAACATGAATACCCTGGAGCTGACGTCGGCAGCAGGGGCGGCAGGAGGTTGAAGCCGGTTTTCACACGCTTCGAGGCGCTGGAAATAATCGCCCCTTATCTTGAAGACCGTGTTGTCATATGCAACCTTGGGATTCCATCGAAAGAATTATTTTATATCAGACACCGTCCTTCTAATTTTTACATGCTGGGTAGTATGGGCATGGCCACACCCATAGGCCTCGGGGTCGCGCTGTCGTCTGATAAGGAAGTGGTCGTTATAGACGGCGATGGCAGCCTGTTAATGAATCCCGGGAGCCTTGCCACCACAGCGTATTGCGCACCCGAAAAACTCACCATTCTTGCCATCGATAACAGCGCCTATGGTTCAACAGGAAACCAGCCCACACTTACCGGAAAATGTGTGGACCTCGAACTCGTCGCCAGGGGATTCGGGATAAGAAACACCTGCAAAGCAGCGGGGAAAAAACAGTTGGTCAATGCGATTAAGATAAAAGGGGAGGGGCCTCAGTTCATACACTGCCTTGCACTGCCGGGCAACAGGGATGTGCCCAATATTCCCCTTCACCATCTTGAGATCAAGAGACAGTTCCAGGATTTTCTATTGATGAGGTGACCGCGGACCTGGACGTCTATAGGGGTACTTCCTCTCTGCCTATAGTCTGCCTGTCTTCTTATATTCCTGAACATATAGTTTGATCGCCCGAAGGATCAACCAATCCATTGTCAGGCTGTTCTCGTCAGCAATCTCGGCAAGAGCTTCGACCATTTCTTTTTCAACGGGGGTTGCGTCTTGTCCGGCTGACAACCCTTTATCAGCAGGGGCCTCTATGCGCGTCTCTGACAAAATCGACCCGGGCTTATTTTTTTCATGCTCTCTCCGGAGTATTTCCATAAGACCTCTAACATCTCCGTCAGCAGCAGCTTTTACCAGGTCTTCAGGAGGCTGAACAGGTCCTTTTGCCTCCGACGGTACCCCGGCACTCTCCTCATCAGGCCTCTCCGCCGCGCTTTTATGAGGCGCCTGCACCAGATCGGCCATTCCGGACATGCCCATCATCATCATCGCGAGTTTCCTGGCATGCTCGTTGTCAGGCATTTCCTGTTCTATATATTCATCGAGCTTCCCTTCTGCCATTGCCATTGCCAGCTCGTCGGCGACAAGCGGACTGTCATCCCCGCCCTGTTCGAATCGTTTTTTTTGTCCGAAAGGTGTTGACGGCGGATGAGGCAGCGGTTTTTCTTTTTCTGACATATCTATGTCCTCCTAAAATGAGTATCAAAGTATCAGAGTATCAGAGTGTCAGAGTATCAGAGTGTCAGAGTATCAGAGTATCAGAGTATCAGAGTATCAGAGTGTCAGAGCAACGTCCACAGCACTTTGTTTTTTGAAGTCTTATATCTTTGACACTTTGATACTCTGACACTTTGATACTGATTCCTAAGTCTTATATCTTTGACACTTTGATACTCTGACACTTTAATACTGATTCCTGATAATGGTCGCCGGGAGGATGGACCGCTCTGATAAGAGATGTGTCAAATATCTCTTCTCGCAAGACGTTGCGGCTAATGTAGCCAAGTTTCCTTAGTGCAGCAACGAAATCCATAGTTGCACTTATATACTCATCGGTAAGCTGGGCGCAGTATTTAGGTGATAGTTTCAGCGTATCGAGCACAAATGTTTTATCGATAAATCCTACATATTCCGAAATGATGACTGCTGCTTCTTCAGGAGAGTTCCTTATAAACGCCGCAGCATCTTCGTGCGCAACAAGAAATGTTTCAGCCAGTGCGCGCCGCGCTGCCGTGAGTCCATCATGCGCGACAATGCCGTAACTCGGATTATAAGGCCAGAGCTTTGCCGGAGGATAAAGGATTTTACCCCCGGCGTAACGTTCAAGCGCCACCGCAAGAGCAGGAGTCCCTATGGCATAAGAAATCTCACCCTTTACCATTGCTTCGACAATAGCATCAGCCCATGGGAAATGTATCACCTCAACAGAGGCTTTGAGATCGAACCGATCAAGGCAGTCTGTTAAGATAACATCATGTATAGATCCAGTCCCCGGCACACCGATTTTCGAGCCGGAGAACTGCTGAAAAACGGAGCCGAGATCATCAATCTCAGGGAAACCTCTTTTACCGGCTTTGCCGCACAGCACCGTTCCTTCGATATGTCCTCCCGCTATGCATTTTACCCTTACGCCTCTTGCGACGCCTATGATTGCCGGAGGCAGCCCGACGTAAGCCAGATCAAGTTCGCCCTTTTCAAAGGCGTTGACAATGGCGGGCCCAGTGCCAAAAAGCTTCCACTCGACATCCGCTTTCATTTTTTCCCCAAGCGTGCCCTGTGCCATTAAAAGCATCGCAGTATGGTAAAAAGTGGAAAGGTGGCCTATTCTGACAGTACCCGAAGAAACATACATGCGTAATTGTACCTCTCTTGCAACTTTACCGCAAGTGCCCGAGTTGAGTACCTGTACGAGTTGCCAAGAGACTAAGATCTGAGGCGAGGACTATGAGTCGACTATAGTGTAGCGATAATTTATCTTGGCAACACCTTCAAGCGTTGCTTTAACAGAGCAGTATTTTTCCATCGAAGATTCTATTGCCTTTTTGACCGCGTCTTCCTTGAGGTCCTTTCCGGTAATGATATATTCAAGTTCAATTCCGGTGAATTTCTGCGGATGGGTCGCGGCTTTTGTTCCTGTCACCTTAACTTCGACGCCTTTCAGCTGCTGTCTTTTCTTCTGAAGGACAGACGCGACATCCATGCCTGTGCATCCTCCGAGAGCGACGAGAAGCAATTCCATGGGTCGCATGCCTTTATCAGTGCCGCCGTATTTGTCATCGGCATCCATTACAATCTCATGATTGGTGCCGGACTCCCCGACAAATTGAAGACCCTGTACCCACTTAACTTTAGCCTGTACCATATTTGCCTCCTATTCAGTAATAAGCTGCAATCTTTGTATCGCGGCAGCCCTGCCGCTATTTGCATCTATCTCCAGAACAACAGCACAAAGCATCCCTCTACCGTTCGCAATATCGTATTTTCTGGGCATATGGTTAAGAAATTTTTCAATTATCTGCTCTTTCTCTATTCCGATTACCGAGATCTCCGGCCCTGTCATGCCGACATCTGTAATATACGCTGTGCCTCCAGGCAGAATTTTTTCATCTGCTGTCTGAACATGCGTATGGGTGCCTACAACAGCGCTGATTTTACCGTCGAGGTAGTAGCCGAAAGCCGTTTTTTCCGATGTTGCTTCTGCGTGCATATCGATAATTATTATATTTGTTATTGAGGAGAGCCGCTCTACTTCACGCAAAGACGTTCTGAACGGACATTCAAGGATGTTCATGAAAACTCTGCCTGAAACATTGATTACCGCAACCTTTTCTTTACCGGGGAGTGTCATGACGATACTTCCAGTGCCGGGGACTCCGGAAGGATAGTTGATGGGCCTCAGTACTCTGTTCTCTTTAGTAATGTAGGGAAGGGCATCTTTTTTGTCCCATATGTGATTACCGGTAGTAATTACATTAACGCCGCAATCAAAAAGCTCCGTGGCAGTTTTTTCTGTGATACCGAAACCTCCTGCCGTATTCTCTCCATTGGCGATAACAAAGTCCAGGCGATATTTTTGTATGAGGTCCGGCAAAAGCACCCTGACAGTCTGCCTGCCGATCTTGCCGACAATATCACCGATAAAAAGAACGTTCATAATAAAATCAGGTCATAGGTCATGGGTTATAGGTTATAGGAAAAGAAAAAAATCTTTTTGTCTTTATTATTCATTACCCATTACCTATAACCTATTACCCATTGCCTGCAGTTATTATTTTGCATAATCAACATAGCGGGCTTCCCGTATGACCGTCACCTTTATCTGACCGGGGTAGGTCATCTCTGCTTCGATTTTCCGGGCCAGTTCTTTTGATACAACCGCACACATTGTATCATCCATATCGTCAGGTTTTACAATTATTCTGATTTCTCTTCCTGCCTGAATGGCATAACATTTCTCGACGCCGTTAAAGGACATCGCAAGCTCTTCAAGCTTTTCAAGCCGTTTCAGGTAGTTCTCTATGCTCTCTCTTCTTACGCCTGGCCGGGCCGCGGACAGGGCGTCTCCGGCAGCCACCAGGGCAGATTCGACACAAGTAAAGTCTATTTCTCCATGATGCGCCTGTATAGTGTTGATGACCTTATCAGTTTCAGCATATTTTTTTGCAAGGGCGGCCCCAATCTCCTGGTGGGAGCCTTCTATCTCGTGGTCGACCGCTTTTCCGATGTCATGCAGCAGGCCGCCGCGCTTCGCAAGTTTTATGTCAACCCCCAGTTCCCCCGCCATCATGCCCGCAAGGTAGGCGACTTCTTTTGAGTGCTGGAGAATGTTCTGGCCATACGATGAGCGGTATTTCAGGCGTCCTATGGTTTTTATAAGTTCCGGATGGATTCCGGAGATGCCGAGGTCGAAGACCGCCTTTTCTCCCTCTTCCCTTATTGTTACGTCAATCTCCTTCTTGACCTTTTCCACCAGTTCCTCAATCCTGGCAGGGTGGATCCTGCCGTCGTTGACAAGGCGCTCAAGCGCAATCCTGGCAATCTCCCGCCTTACAGGATCATGGGCGGAAAGCGTTACGAGTTCGGGCGTGTCATCAATTACAATATCGACTCCGGTAGCGGCTTCAAAGGTCCTTATATTTCTACCCTCCCTGCCGATTATTCTTCCTTTCATCTCATCATTAGGAAGACTTACAGCAGAAACAGTTGCATCGACAACATAATCACTGGCATATCTTTGTACCGCAAAGCTTATGATCTCTTTGGATTTCTTCTCCGCTGATTCCCTTGCTTCATCCTCGATCTTCTTCGCGAGCTTGGCGGCTTCAAATCTGGATTCTTCTTCCACTCGCCTTAGAAGTTCTTTTTTCGCTTCTTCTGTAGTCGTGGCGGATATCCTCTCAAGTACCTGTGTCTCTTCCCTGATAAGCTGCGCATAGTGGTTCTCTTTTTCGACCAACGAGCGTTCTCTGGTATTGAATTCCTTTTCTTTTCTGTTCAGCTCGTGGTCCCTTTTATCCATCTGGTCAATCTTCTTTTCCTGCTGTTCCTCTTTAAGCCTGAGTCGTTTATCAAGCTGATTCAGTTCTCTTGTCCTCTCCCGAATCTCTTTTTCCGCTTCAATTTTAGCCTGGTAAGCCAGGTCTTTAGCAGAAATAGCCGCCTCTTTCTTTATTGTCTCCACTTCACGTTTTGCAGCTTCAAGTAAACGCTCGTGCTCTCTTTTTGTTGAATCCCTTTCAGATTTAAGAGTAATCCTGTAAATAGAGACAGACACTATGCCGCAGACGATTCCCACTGCAACAGCTATAAGGATATAGATCATGGTAATACTCATAGAGCAGTCCTCCTGTGATACTTTTATTGCAACCCGGCTATCGCCTGAAATACCGGCAGCAAGATTGCGTAAAACTAACAGGGGAGGAATGGATAGGAAAGGCGCGAAAAACTAAAAGACTGCGTAGATGCAAGGAGCAGGATATGATTATTACGCAAACAATAGGCAGTGCAGTATCTCGCACTGAACATATTTGTTTATTGTAAATGCTGTAACACTCGTTGAGAGCATCCCGTCTCCTCTATCTGTAAAACATCAATCGCAGCTATCCAATCGTCCCCATTAGTAATTACCACCAGAGGATACCCCTTGTGAGACGCCCCCTGCAAAAGGGCAGCGAAGTATCCTATGCCGGTAATTACTAATGCGTTCTCTCATCTATATAAAAACCCACCCTGCAGTGTAGGTGAAAATCAGATCTCTATCATTCTACGTTGGGTGCCTTGAAAGTAGCTTAGGCTCTCTCCCGTGATCCGAGATATGCACACCGTTTACTTTACGTCGGCTCCCTAAAAGATCCAATTTGCGAGATCAACATTATCCCCTAATCACTAACAGGGCAGGCATATATGATCTTCATTATTAAAACAGAAAATAGAGCAGATAAGCAACTAAAATCTTATATACAACAGGTAATAGGTTATGGGTTATGGGTAATAGGCAAGGAAAAAAAAGAAAATTTATTAGCTCCGACCCTATTACCCATGACCTATGACCTATTACCTAAGTTTGTGATGCTTGAATAAGAGCATATGAGCATGGTATGATTTTCGTAATGAAGTATATCCTCGTAATAGCTGTTTTTTTATGTTGGGCATCTGAGGTCCGCGCCGATATCTATAAACACATCTCGCAAGATGGCGTTATTTTTTTCTCCAACACATCTTCGGGTGCAGGCAGCACGATCGTGATTAAAGAAAAAATATTGCCTCTGAAAAGTACTAATGGGCGCAATGCCGCTCACTCCGGCTCGGCCGTCCAAAAAGTTTCATACCTTCAAAAAGCCGGGGATTTTTCGAGTGCCCCGAGCATGGAAAGCATTCATGCAACTGTCGATGAAAAAGCAAAGCAGCATAATATCGATCCCCAACTGGTGAAGGCGGTGATAAGAACGGAATCTAACTGGAACCCTTATGCAGTATCGCCGAAAGGGGCGCTCGGACTAATGCAGCTTATGCCCGGTACCGCCGCTCTTTTGGGAGTAAATCCCTTTGATCCATTCGAAAATATTGACGGCGGAATCAGGTATCTGAAGTACATGATCGAACGATTCAACGGTAATCTTACTCTGGCGCTTGCGGCCTACAATGCCGGACCAAAACTGGTCGAGAAAAAAGGCATGGTACCGTCCATTCCTGAGACAATCGCTTATGTAAAAAGAGTTATGCAATATTATAACGGCGAACAGGGGATTGGTTCAAATGTCGATGAAAAAGCAATACAAAGGGAAATAACAAAAGAATACAAGAGGGTAAAGAAAGTAATTTTGGAAGACGGCACATTGCTTTTTACCAATTTATTATAGGATAGTAGTGCCCGATCTTACTGAGCTGAAAAAGAACTGCATGTCCGGCGACCCCATAGCCATAAGAGAAGAAATACTCGAATTAAAGCAGAACAGAAGGGCTGTAATTCTCGCCCACAACTACCAGAGAGGCGAGGTGCAGGATCTCGCGGATTTTGTCGGCGACTCCCTGGAACTTTCACGAAACGCGGCGGCTATGGACTGCGAAGTAATCGTTTTTTGCGGCGTTGATTTTATGGCGGAGAGCGCCTCCATACTTTCTCCCCAAAAAACAGTCCTTCTTCCTGAAATCGATGCCTCCTGTCCGATGGCTGAGATGATCCAGGTTGAGGCCCCAAGGTCTGTGAGGCCGGTATATCCGGGATATGAGGTCCAGCCTTCGTTTGTTTTCCCCCATAATTTTACTCTCAGAGACATCAAGTCGCGATATCCAGGCGTCCCTGTTGTAGCCTATGTGAATACAACGGCAGAGATCAAGGCTGAGAGCGACATATGCTGTACTTCGTCAAATGTTGTAAAAATAATTGAGTCGCTGCCCGGCGAACTGGTCATTTGCGTGCCGGACAAGAATCTGGCTATGTGGGCTGCGAAAAACACCGGCAAACAGATCATTGCATGGGACGGATTCTGTCACGTACATGACAGAGTTACGAAAGACGATGTCTATAGGGCACGCAAAACCCATCCAGGGGCCCTTTTAATGGCCCATCCCGAATGCAGGCTTGAGGTATTGGAGCTTGCTGATAATGTAACCAGCACATCGGGGATGCTGCGCTTTGCCCGCTCCTCTGAGGCTAATGAATTTATCGTAGGGACAGAAATCGGTATTATGCACCGGATGAAGCGAGAGAATCCGGAAAAGGTTTTTCATCCGCTCAGAAACGATATGGTCTGTCCGAACATGAAAAAAACAACATTAAGCAGTGTTTTGCGCGCTCTCAAGGAAAATACCAATATCATTAAAGTCCCTGAAACAGTCAGGCTGCCAGCGAAGAGAGCACTCGACAGAATGCTGGAGCTGTCATGACATGAAACAACAGAAATTCACCACAGAGGGCACAGAGGAAAAAAAATTTAGATTTGTTAAAAGCTCTGTGAACTCAGCGGTTGCTTCTTCCTTTATATTTAAATATTTTCTCTGTGTTCTCTGTGGTTAACTTCTCAAGCTTGAATCAAAAGATCGCCAACCAAATCAAAAACGAGGGGCCTATAAGTTTTGAGACATTTATGGACCTGGCTCTCTATGACCCCGAATTCGGTTATTACACCAGGTCTTCGGCCGCTATCGGCAGGGCAGGAGATTTTTACACCAGCCCTCATCTCCACAGAATTTTCGGCATGATGATTGGAAGACAGATGGAAGAAATGTGGGGAATTATGGGGAGACCGGACAGGTTTCGGATGGTTGAGATGGGCGCCGGCATGGGCCATCTCGCAAAAGATATTCTTGACTATATCGACACAAAAGAACTGTCGGGGCATATAGATTATTCCATAGTTGAACTTAACCCTGCTGTGCGTGAACAGCAACGGACCTTGCTACATAGGCATGCAGGCAAGATACGTTGGTTCTCCAGCCCTGGCGATATCGGAACAGTAACAGGATGTTTCCTTTCAAATGAACTGCTCGACGCACTGCCGGTGCATCTGGTTGTTAATAGAGATGAGTTAATGGAGGTTTTTGTGTCCCTGCCGGAGGAGAGGGACAACAGGCATGCCGAAACGCTCACCGAGGTGGAAAGACCCTGTAATAGTACTATAGCAGCATATTTGCAGGACTTTGCGATAGACCTGCACAAGGGATATAAAACGGAAATCAATTTTAAAATTAAGGATTGGCTGACAGAAGTATCTGAAAAGCTTGAAACAGGATTTATTCTGACAATTGATTACGGCTATTCGTCTGCGGAATACTACAGTGAGGAAAGAAGCGCCGGCACACTCCTTTGCTACTATAAGCACCAGGTTAATGAAGATCCCTATCTGCATATAGGAGAACAGGATATTACCGCGCATGTAAACTTCTCATCGGTAAAGAAATGGGGTGAAGAATTGGGGCTGAGGACACAGGGCTACTGCCCTCAGGGCACATATCTGGTGTCCCTCGGTATAGATGAAGTGATAACCGAAATGTACGGCAGCTCCCCGGACCCATTTCAAATTGCTAAAATTAAAGGTCTGATTTTCCCGCAGGGGATGGGAGCGTCACATCAGGTTATGGTGCAGAGCAGGGGAATTGACGAGGTAAAATTGCGCGGCTTTACGCTTAGAAACCATATTCAAAGGCTATGACCTTGATTTTATTTTTTCGCGTTTTGCGGCTGAATATAGTCGCAGAAAAAAAATTCTTTCCCGAAACCCGCACGATTCCTTGATTCGGAGCAGAACAGATAGCGATCGATATTGCCATTTTTCTTTCCACCCGACAAGTCGACACCAGCGGTATTTTGACAGGGTGACAGTTATCCTTCGTACCTCAGCGTTCGCTCGATGGCGCAGGGTTACAGAGTACAACGGGAATCCACGAAACACCACCTCCTTTTTTTTGTGAAACATTTCGTAGTGCACTTGACTTGTCAATAAAATGAGAATATATTAGTAGTATGAAAGTAAAGACATCTATAACCCTATCGGAAGATATTATCAGGTATATCGATGCGTCTGCGGGCATTCATCATACCCGATCCGAATTTATCGAAAGAGCTGTGAGGGACTTTATTGAAAGGCGACTCCAAAGGGAGCGGGACGGCAAAGACCTGGCTATTTATAACAAGAAGGCCGAGCGCTTAAATAAAGAAGCGGACGACGTACTATCTTACCAAGCCGAGATATGAACCGGGGGGACTTGTACAGGGTTTACAAAGGTTCTCATCAAGACCCGAAAAGGTTCCGTGTTTTTGTAGTGGTCAGCAGGCAGGTAGTAATTGATTCACGATTCTCAACGGTGATATGCGCCCCCGTATATTCAAGTTTTGACAGCCTTTCCACCCAAGTGAAAATCGGCACACATGAGGGACTGAAACATGAAAGCAGTATTCATTGTGACGAGCTTGTCAGTATCCCAAAGCTGTCACTCACTCATTTTATAGGTTCGCTATCCACAGAGATAATAGATGAGTTGAATGTTGCTCTGAAAATTGCTGTCGGAGCAGAGTGAAGCATTTTCGGGGGACGATGCAACCAGAGACTGCCTGAATCCAGAGATGTGCGTTTATTGCCTCTACTGTCACGTTTCTAATAACAGCGCAATGAGAAATCCGGTGGTTAAGGATGAGTTTTACGGTAGCGAATCATGGTAAATGAAAGAATTTCAGTTGAACATCTTAATCTTTGCTCATCGAGAAACCAGGTGATATAAAAAGGCTTTTCTCCTCAGACTGTAAGCAAATATATTACAAGAAAATCAGACCATCTTCTTAAAATATTTACACTGCCGACTATATCCAGGTTAATTGTTAAGGGTAGTATTTAATTAGTTATTGTCTTTCAGGTAACTTGTTGACCTTTAAGCAAATGGGCGTTCTCGACAAAGCCGAATCTTTGATATGGAAAGCTGAGGGATTACCAATGACTGAACTGCCGAAGAAACCCCTATTCGACAGTCCGGTCTTTTTTGTCATTCATATATTTAGTATGGAATGACTCCTCTGACACAAATAGCATAAACTTTTATACCTCGATGGCAAACCCGGTATCGATGACCCTGGCGTCTGGAGCGAGCGGCAACTCGGCGCTGACAGTAACTGCAAAAGCCGGGCAGACAAGCGGGACCGACAGCACCACAGTTACGGCCATCAGGTCATGCAAACGGTGTATCCAACGCCGTAACAACTACAATCAGCGCCTCTACCACTGCAGCCTTTGCAGTCAACTCCGGCGGGCCGCAGTACACGAGCCCATCGTCAGGAATAACGTACCAGGCAGACACGGACTATGCGGGAGGATTAACCGCTTCTACCTCAGCGCCTATCAGCAACACTTCTGACGGCACGCTTTACCAGACCGAACATTACGGCAATTTCTCATACAATATACCGCTTGCCAATGGGTACTATATTGTGACTCTCAAGTTCGCGGAAATTTACTGGAATTCGGCCGGAAAGCGCATCTTTAATGTAAGTATGCAGGGCCAACAGGTCATAACCAACCTGGATATATTCGCCCAGGTCGGTGAAAATGCAGCTTATGATGTCACGATTCCAGTTAGTGTTACCAATGGCAACCTGAACATAGTCTTCTCAACAGTCGCTGATAATGCAAAAGTGAGCGCCATAGAAGTTACTGCGCAGTAGTAAACTTAAAGTTCACCGATTACATGTGTGCCGGTTTTTTTTAAAAAGCCGGCACATATGATTCTGAATACTTTCAGTAGAAAGACTTGCCGCATCCAACAATTTTAGTACTAATGCCCGGTGATAAGGGCGCATCTCTTACGCTCAAGCGCCGCTTTGACGAGTCTAACGGCTTATTCGCTACAGCCGTAAAACTCGCCCATCCGCCAGCCTGGCGGGGTTGGCGGGCTCAGACATTACGGCTGTTTAACGCTCATTTCGCCGAGAATCGTTACCAAAGCTTCGCGCTTCGCTTCTTAGACACACCCTTATCACCGACATACGCACCCACTGGATAAAGCTAAAATTGGAGCAAAAGGCTTTAGCTCCGAAGTATCAAGGAAAGAGCCGGCGATGTTTTAAGGCGTTTGATTTGCAGCCTAACTTGTAATTTGCGTCAGGAGCAGGCGGGACATGGCGCCGTAGCGGGCGTCGACAGACCGAGACGCCAGGGACGGCTGAACGGGCTGTCGTCGCCTTCGAGCAAGGCGGGATGCCTTGCTCGATTTAGCCGAGGCGTTATGTCCCGCCTGTTCCTGGCGCTACATATTGAAGCAAATAAACATTAATTAATGCAGCATTACGCAATTCGATTAGTTCAAAAAAATGAATTGAAGCACTTAATTATAGCGACGAAATAAGCTATAGCGACGAGATAAGCTCATCCAGGCGGCTCATGCTTTTCAGGACGCGCTCCGGGGAATGCGCTTCTATGGTGTGAATGATCGGCGCTTTGGTCTTTAGCGCGCTGAACAGCGCCCTGAAATCAAATGTGCCGTCTCCGATCGGGAGGTGCTGGTCGGCGCTTCTGTCGTTGTCATGCAGATGGAGTTCGATAATATAAGGACCCAGACTATCAAGCCATTCATTCAGCGGGACTTTTGAAAAAAGGTTGCAGTGGCCGGTATCAAAGCAAATGCCGAAATTACCCGAATCCATTTCTCTCATCAGCAGTCCGAGATTTGCCGGACAGTCCTCAAAGATATTCTCGATAGCTATTTTGACGCCGATACTTTGGGCCTTTTCGTTAAGAGGCCTCCAGGTTTCGAGGCTTTTTTGCAGCCAGAGGTCGGTAGCAAGCGCGTATTTCCATTTCTCATAACCTGAATGAAAGACTATGCATTCGGGTTTCAAAACCTGAGCGACCTGGAGCATTTGGTTGAAGCGGCACAGTGTTACTTCACGCACTTTAATATCGACAGCGCCGGGGCAGAGGTCCATAAAAGGCGCATGCATGGAGAGCGACGGGGTGTATTCGAAGCTTTTCTTTAAAGCGTCAAGTGATTGGGTGTCAATTGCATCGAGGACATCGGCATTAAAATAAATTTCCAGGTTGGGCCTGTGAGTATTGAGCAAAGACAGGTTCCCGGCAATTCTCTCATAAGGCACATGGATATGCGGAGCAGCCATTTGTTATGATGCGGCTGCAGGCTCTTTTTTAGTTTCAGTCTTTGATTCTTTGGAGCTGTCTGTTTTGGGTTCAGTCTTAGTTTCAGTCGTGGTTTTAGTCTCTTTGTTCTCAGAGGTCTTCTTGTCCGTTTCGAGCTTTTTTTCCTTTTCGGGGCTTTTTTTCTCCGTTTCAGAGCCTTTGCGACCATAATCCGTCACATACCAGCCGGTCCCTTTCAGGACAAACGTGGAGCTCGATATAAGCTTTTTCAGGTGGCCTCCGCATTCAGGACAGGTGTCAAGCGGCGCATCACTGAACCTTCGCATTGCCTCGGAAGTTTTACCGCAAGCGAGACATTCATATTCGTATATAGGCATCTTTTTTCACCCCTATGATAATAGCCTTTATTAAATATAATCAACTTGAGGCAGTTTGGTCAAGGAAACACTTATATTATTGACATTAGAGAGCATTTTTTGCTTTAATAATCATTCGAGATTATTTCGGGGGTGAATGAATGTACGCGATTGTTGAAACAGGCGGCGAACAGGTAAGGATATCAGAGGGCGATACGGTCCGCGTAAATAAAATCAATGCTGATATTAACACTGAAATAGTGATTGACAAGGTTTTGATGTTTGAGGACGGCGGTAAAGCTGTATGGGGCGCCCCCTATGTAAAAGGCGCCAGTGTGAAAGCCGAGATTATGGGATCGGGAAGGTACGACAAGATTATGGTATTGAAAACCACCCCGAAAAAGGCGCACAATAAGATCAGGGGACATAGACAACAGTATACTACCGTTAAGATAAAAGAAATAACTATAGCAGGGTAGGCGGAGGTCATCTATGGCACATAAAAAAGGTGTTGGAAGCTCAAGGAACGGTCGCGACAGTGAGGCGCAAAGACTCGGCGTAAAGAGATTCGGCGGAGAGTTTGTGCGTGCGGGCAGCATTATTGTGCGCCAGCGCGGATCAAAGGTCCATAAGGGCGTCAACGTCGGAATGGGCTCGGATGATACGCTCTTTGCATTAATAGACGGCGTAGTCAAGTTCGAGAGAAAAGACAAGACGAGAAAAAAGGTCAGTGTATATCCCGTAACGGAGACAGTGCCGGCGTTGGTTACCGCTTAAGAAAATACGGAAGTGAAGGATTCTTAAGGGCCGGTAGCACTCAAAGCGCGAGTGAGTAGCGTATTGAGTGCTACCGGCCTTTTTTATTTATGAAATTCATAGACTACGCAAAAATATATGTCAAGGCCGGCGATGGCGGAAGGGGATGCATGAGCTTTCGCAGGGAGAAGCATGTGCCGAGAGGAGGACCTAACGGAGGGGATGGCGGCAGGGGAGGGAATATTATTTTCCGTGCGGCTAAAGAGTTGAATACCCTGCTCGACCTGCGCTACCAGAGAGAATACAGAGCTGAAAGGGGAGAACACGGCAAGGGCAGTAACAAACACGGCAAGGATGGTTTGGACATGGTCATTCCTGTGCCGGTTGGAACATTGATCAAAGATGCTGAGAGCGGGCAGATAATCTCCGATCTTGATCATGAGGGCGCTGAAGTGATTGCAGCTCGCTCAGGGAGGGGAGGGCTGGGCAATTCTCATTTTGCAACCTCTACACGCCAGGCGCCGAGGTTTGCCCAGCCGGGCGAGCCGGGCGAAGAGAAATGGCTTGAACTCGAATTAAAGCTTCTTGCCGACGTAGGCCTTGTCGGACTGCCTAACGCCGGGAAATCCACGCTGATATCTGTTATATCGGCGGCGAGGCCGAAAATTGCCGATTACCCATTTACCACTCTAGTCCCGAATTTAGGTGTCGTGAAAATGGAAGACTTAAGCAGTTTCGTTGTCGCTGATATCCCCGGCATAGTAGAAGGAGCGCACACAGGAACGGGGCTTGGCTTTCAGTTCCTCCGTCATATTGAGCGGACAGCTATCCTGCTCCATCTTGTTGATATTTCCGATACTGTGACTACCGATCCTGTCGAGGATTTTGAAAAGATAACCGGAGAATTAGTATTATATAACGCTGACCTGGCCGGAAAGCCTGCGGCGGTGGCGGGAACAAAACTCGACGTAGTTCAGGATGGGGCGAGGCTGCATAGATTAAGTGAATACTGCAAAGAGAAGGGACTGGATTTTCTCCCTGTCTCTGCTATTACAGGCGAAGGTATTAGGCAGTTGGTTATTTATCTGGCGAATAAAGTCGAAGAACGGAGACAGGTATAGGGAATGGCGCGGATAGTCGTAAAAATAGGCAGTAACATATTGACTGAGGCCTCCGGCGGTCTGAATCATAAAAGGATCGACGCTATAGCCGGAGATATTTCCGTTGTATGCGACGGCGGTCATGAGGTCGTGATAGTTTCTTCAGGCGCTGTTGCAGCAGGCATGGAAAAACTTGGAATCAAAATAAGGCCCACCGAAATCAGGCTCAAACAGGCCGCTGCCGCAGTAGGACAATCATCTCTCATGTGGGCCTATGAAAAAAGCTTCGAGACCTGCAGGAAAAAGGTGGCGCAGGTCCTCCTGACCCGGGAGGATTTTTCCGACCGTATACGCTACCTCAACTCTAAAAATACGCTTCTCACTCTACTCTCTTATGCCGTTATTCCTGTCATTAATGAAAATGACACTGTCGCCATTGACGAGATCAGGTTTGGAGACAATGACCACCTCGCCGCACTCGTGTCAGGACTTATCGATGCTGAAAGGCTCATTATTCTGTCCGATGTAGAGGGGCTTTACCCTGTTGATCCGAAAAAAAGCCCGGATGCAAAAATCATTTCCTGTATCGACAAGATCACTCCGGAAGTGGAGGCTGCGGCAGGCGGAGCGGGAAGCGCTGTCGGCACGGGCGGCATGTATTCAAAAGTGCTTGCTGCAAAAAAAGCGCTTTCATATGGAATAAAAGTAAATATAATTAGCGGCAGGAAAAAGGGACTCATTGCTTCCCTTGTGGCGGGTCGGCGGCATGGGACAGAATTCACGCCGCAGATGGAAAAAATATCTTCCAGAAAGGGCTGGATCGCCTATGCTATAAAACCGAGGGGGTCTCTTATAATCGATGACGGCGCGGTCCATGCTGTGCAAAAGTCAGGCAAGAGTTTACTGCCCTCAGGAATAGTCGGCATTGATGGTATTTTTAATACGGGTGACGCGGTATACTGCATTGATTCAAGGGGCAGGCGCATTGCAAAAGGGATTGTCAATTATTCTGCAGCTGATATCGAAAAAATCAAAGGGAGAAAGACCTCTGAGATAGAAAAAATTCTCGGCTACAAGTATTCAGATGAAATAATCCACAGAGACAATATGGTGGTAGTCTCCTGATTCAACCAGTGTAGTGCGTCAGGAATGCCTTGTCATAAGTCTACGTCATTGCGAGGGTGAAGCCCGTGGCAATCGCATACGTCAAAGGCTGGGAGATTGCTTCACTTCGTTCGCAATGACAAATGTAAAGAAGCGTTGGCCGCACTACACCAGTGTCCTGTCCCTAACAGTTCTTTATATATTTTACCGTCATTCCGGGCTTGACCCGGAATCCATTCCCAGGACATGTAAACTTATATCCGAGACACCACACTGGTAAATTGACATTCTGAGCAGGTGTGGTATGCTTTATAAAAATGCATTCAAGGAGATAATGCCATGAAGGTAAAAAAAGGTGATAAATTGGTCTGCAGCTGTAATGATTGCAGCGTTGAACTCACAGTCACAAGCACGTGTGACGCAGACAAGTGTGGTCTTGAGTGCGATGTCAAAGCAATATGCTGCGATAAGCCCATGGTGGTGAAAAAGTAGTAAACATGCAGATTATAGATATGGGAACGGGAAAGCGATCTATCGCATAGATGGAGATTTGTACAACCGCGTATTACTGATAAGTCCGTGGAGATCCCCTGACAACCAGAATAGCTCAATCTCGAAAAGTCTGGGACCTGAAAGGCAAGCTGCTGTATTCTTAACCAAAATTCGATAATCACTCCGTTCCCTTGGCAACATAGCAAATTTCTTCCCGTTGTGTAGAAAACCCACTTACGCTTTGCTCAGATAATCCCTACATATAATTCAGACAACCGCTTATTCCCATGTTTATTCAAAGGCGATATTATTTGCTAAGGGTTCCGGTCAAACCATTAACGGTTCGGGGCAAACTTCACGCGTTCCTGTGGACAAGCTCTGGAGGTATGACCGACCGGGCATTTATTATTTGAGGAGGTAAGGTATGACATGGATTGTAAATAGGCCGGCGAGTTTTTACATTATACACGCCTGATTACATTATGAATTTGGATGATACAACCGAAAGGAGGCGAATCATTATGCTCAAACGACTATGCATTTTTTGTGGATTGCTAATATTTTTGTTTGTTTCCGCCGTCTTTTTATTCCCCGGTACGGGAAGCACCTGAGGAGGTTCATGCTCGCTGGCAGCGAGCAATGGGGTTGGAATTAGCTGCGGTGGAGGGGCATACACAAGCCTTTCCTTCGAGAATTATCTGGCGGATGTGGGCTTTTCGGGAGGCGACACGGCCTTAACAACTGCAACAATAACGGGGACGACCGATCCGGTGCTTTATCAGACTGAGAGGTTCGGCAACTTCTCCTATATAATCCCCATGGTAAACGGGAATTACGTTGTGGTCCTGCATTTCGCAGAAATCTATTGGAACGGGCCGGGTAAACGTATATTCAATGTGAGCATGCAAGGCACTCAGGCCATAAGCAATCTGGATATCTATTCCAAGGTCGGTAAGAACGCCGCATATGATGTCCAGGTTCCTGTCAGTGTCACCAACGGGACGCTGGAGATCGATTTCAGTTCAGTTGTCGATTATGCCAAATGCAGCGCGATCGAGGTGATAAGTGCGAACACCCCGGTAATAGCATCAAATGCCGCGAGTCTTAACTTCAGCGCTGTAGCAGGAGGAGCGAACCCTCCTGACCAGAGCATAGTTATATCCAACGTGGGAGGCGGCACATTGAGTTGGGCCACAGTTGCCGATAAAAGTTGTGCAGTTTGCCATAACAAAACCACCTCATACGACAATACAATCGTCTGCGGTTCCTGTCATGAGACAACCTCACAGACGTGGCTATCTGTGAGTCCCGGCAGCGGAACAGGCAATGCAGCAACACTAACTGTCACGGCGAACACCGCGGGCCTTCAAGCTGGAACTTATAACAGCGCGATTGCTGTAACTTCATCAGGCGGTGCAGCAAACGGAACTGAGTCTACGGTAACCGGTGTCCTGATTTTCCAGCCTGTTTACGTAACTCTTAATGTTGCTCCATCAGATACTGCAGGTCTTGTTTCTTTTGCAACTGACTCGGGCGGAGGGCAATACACAAGCCAGGATGGAACGATTTATCAGACGGATGCAGACTTTTCGGGAGGTCAAGCCGCCTCGACCACAGCGACAATAACAGGGACGACCGATCCGGTTCTATATCAGACTGAACGGTACGGCAACTTTTCCTATCAAATCCCCTTGCCAAACGGAAATTACGAAGTGACACTAAAGTTTGCCGAGATCTACTGGAACGGGACGGGTCAGCGTATCTTCAATGTCAGCATGCAAGGCACTCAGGTCATAAGTAATCTGGACATCTATGCCAAGGTCGGCAAGAACGCCGCATACGATGTCACTATTCCTGTCAGTGTCACTTACGGAGTACTGAATATCGGCTTCAGTACTGTTGTAGACAATGCTAAGGTCAGTGCCATCGAAGTGATAGGTGCCGGGGAAGACCCGGTCATAGCGCTGAATACGACGAGTCTTAACTTCGGCGCTATAGAAGGGGGGGCAAACCCTGCTGATCAGACCATAGCTATATCCAACGCAGGTGGCGAGACAATGAGTTGGACAGCAATCGCTGATAGCACCGACCCGGCCTGGCTGACAGTGGGTCCCGGCGGCGGAACAGGCAATGGAACAATAAGTGCGTCGGTAAAAACCGCAGGTCTTGCAGTAGGAACTTACACGAAGACCATCACAATAGCTGCGCCGGGCTCTTTAAACACACCTCAAATTGTTAATGTGACTCTGACTGTCGCCCCCTCAGGTAATATTTTTGCAATTAACGCCGGTGGAGGGCAATACACAAGCGCGTCCGGAGTTGTATATCAGGCGGATACGGACTATTCGCCAAGTGAAGCAGCCTCGACCACTGCAACAATAACAGGGACGACTGATCCGGTCTTATATCAGACTGAACGGTACGGCAACTTCTCTTATCAGATACCCCTGGCAAACGGAAACTACATCGTGACATTAAAGTTCGCGGAGATCTACTGGAACGGGACGGGTCAACGTATCTTCAATGTCAGCATGCAAGGCACTCAGGTCATAAGCAATCTGGATATCTATTCCAAGGTCGGCAAGAACGCTGCATACGATGTCCAGGTTCCTGTAACCGTCACCAACGGAACACTGAGTATCGTCTTCAGTTCCGTTGTCGACTTTGCTAAAATCAGCGCAATCCAAGTGTCAAGCGCCCCTTAGAGCCCATCATAGCGCTCAGGCGTCTTGCAAATCTTTCAACTTTAAACCAGACAAAGGGGAGCCGGAAGGCTCCCCTTTCCTTTATTGCGTGGACCCTTATTAATTCAATCTGGAAAAGTCTGCGATCTGAAGGGCAAGCTGCTGGATTGTTTTAAGCAGCGAGAGGCGGTTCTGCTTTATTGCCTCGTTTTTATCCATGACCAATACCTTATCGAAGAATCTGTTTATGGGCTCTGTAAGCTCCTGGAGAACTTTGACCGCATCGTAGTAAAGGTGCTTTTTCACAAGAGAATTAACTTTTTCCGCGCGTGCTTCAGTCTCCTGGAAAAGTGATTTCTCCTCCTCCTGAGCGAACAGCGTTTTATCCACAGCAGGGAACTCGCCGACGGGTGCTGCTATATTATTGATCCTCTTAAGAGCAAGGAGGAAGGAGTCATAAGCGCCTTCGGACTTGAATCTCATGAGCGCGTCGAGGCGTTCTTTCACCGTAAAAAGAGGTTGATCTTTTATAAAATGAAGCACAGAGGACACGGCATCGTAAGGGTATCCGTTGGCCTGGAAGAGTGCATCAGCTCTCTGTTCAAAGAACTTGATTATGCCGGTCTCAACAGGTTCTTTCTTTTTGAGCTTAAACGGCTGCAATGCCTTGTCCACGAGGGATGAAATCCCGATAACACACTTCGTATCCAGCAAAATGGCGATTATCCCGAGTGTTTGTCTCCTGAGAGCAAAAGGGTCTTCCGATCCGGTAGGGGACAAACCAAGCATGAAAAAGGATGCGATATTGTCGAATTTATCCGAAAGGCTGAGTATGGAGCCTATAGGGGTTTCCGGCAGGCGGTCACCGGAATGAGCAGGAAGATACTGTTCGGCAAGCGCTCGTGAAATCTTTTCGTCATGGCCTTCATGAAAGGCATAGTAGCTGCCCATTATCCCCTGCAGTTCGGGGAATTCCCTTACCACACCGGAAATAAGATCTGCCTTTGACAGCAGTGCAGCTGTGCCGATGTCTTTCTTTTTTTCTTTAAAACAGTGCGCAGCAATATGGTCGGCTATCAAGGCAATACGCATCGTTTTATCGTAAAGTGTCCCAAGTTTCTCATGGTACACAACTTTTTTGAGACCTTCGAGGCGTTCTTTGAGAGTAAGTTTCAAGTCTTCTTCATAATAAAAGCGAGCGTCTTCAAAGCGGGCCTTCAGGACGCGTTCAGCGCCTTTCCTGACATTTTCTGAATTGTTCGGCGTTGTGTTGCTGACTGCAATAAAATGATTGACCAGTTTCCCTTCATGGTCTTCAAGGGCAAAATATTTCTGGTGCCCTTTCATGACCATGGTAAGCAATTCTTTGGGAAGAGCAAGATATGATTCAGAAAAAGCTCCGAGCACAGGAGTAGGATATTCCACAAGAAAAACAACATGCTGCAAAAGCTCAGCATCGTTAATGGGAACGGCGCCGACTGATGCCGCAAGCTTTTTGGCCCCCTCGGTTATTATCCTGGTCCTCTCATCCATATCCAGTATGACGAAATTGTTTCGCAGGAGGTTAAAGTACGTCCTGGTATCTTTTATCTCGAACGCAGCCGGAGCAAGAAAACGGTGTCCCCGGGTCATGCCTATGCTTTTTATCCCGTCTACTTCAAAAGACACACGTTTGTTGTTAAACAATGCGAGAATCCAGTGCACAGGACGGGCGAACCTGAAATCTCCATTACCCCATCGCATTGATTTCGGGAAGTGCAGAGTCTTGATCAGGTCCGGCAGTATTTCAGGAAGAAGCGACTCAGTAGGTTTTGCCTGTTCCTTAATGATGGCTACGATATAAGTGCCCTTGCCTTTCTCTTTCCTGGAAATGTCGTTCAGCGATATGCCGTTGGCTTTTGCAAAGGCTTCTGCTGCTTTGGCAGGCTTTCCTTCACTGTCAAAAGCGACGTTTACCGGCGGTCCCCATATCTCCTTTGCCAAAGCGTTTTGTGCTGTATGCAGTTCTGCAATAAGTGATAGTCTCCTCGGTGTTGCATACGTTCGCAGCGAATTGACACCAATGGCAAAATCAGAGAACTTTTTTTCCGCATTTGTCCTGAGTTTCTCAATGGCTTCAGGAAGGAAGCGGGCGGGTATCTCTTCTGTCCCTATTTCAAGGAGAAGTTGCGGGGTTGTTTCAATATTATTTTCCGGGGTAATTTTTTTCGCAGTCATGACAACCTTTCACAAAGAGGGAAACCCTTCTCCTCACGCTGCTTCAGATAAGCTTCGGCGCAGAGCTTGGCAATGGCCCTGACCCGGGCGATATAGCCGGTCCGCTCCGTTACCGACAGAACCCCCCGCGCATCGAGGAGATTGAATGCATGGGAGCACTTGAGACAAAATTCATATGACGGCAGCACAAGGCCGAGCTCGTTCATTTTTTTTGACTCGTTTTCGTAAGCATCAAACTGTTTCACGAGAAGATCGGTATTGGCGAAGTCGAAATTGAATTTTGAGAACTCGATCTCGCCCTGTTTATGAATTTCTCCGTATTTGATCCCTTTACACCATTCTATCTCATAAAGATTATCGATGCCCTGCAAGTACATCGCGATCCTCTCGAGACCATAGGTGATTTCGAGAGATACCGGCTTGACGTTGATGCCTCCGACCTGCTGGAAATAGGTAAACTGGGTGACTTCCATACCGTCGAGCCATATTTCCCAGCCGAGACCCCAGGCCCCCAGCGTCGGAGATTCCCAGTCATCTTCGACAAAACGGATATCGTGCCTGATGGGATCAATGCCGATATGCGCCATACTTTCAAGGTACAGGTCCTGGCTTTCCAGGGGAGAGGGCTTAAGGATCACCTGATACTGGTAATACTGCTGCAGTCTATTGGGGTTCTCTCCGTAGCGCCCGTCAGTGGGACGCCTGCACGGCTCCACATACGCTGTTTTCCATGGCTCGGGGCCCAGCACTCTGAAAAATGTTGCAGTATGAAAAGTGCCTGCCCCCACTTCTATGTCATAAGGCTGAAGAAGAACACAACCCTTCCTGGACCAAAAATCATTCAATGATGCAATCAAATCCTGAAAATACATTGACCTCTCGCGATGACTATTTAGAGTCTGTGTTTCCGTTATTCCCGCGCAGGCGGGAATCCATATCTTCTGAAAAACCCGGATTCCCGCCTGCGCCAACAGTAGGTGCTCTTAAGCACGGGAATGACGACTTTTTTCACCAGCGCTGATTTATACACAGACACTATTCAAATGTGAATTTACATGTTATAAGAAAGACAAATCCTTTGTCAAACAAAGTAAGTATAAAGACAAGTAAAAAGTGAAAGGTGAAAAACAACAACAAAGCTTATAAGCATTTTTCTTCCTTGCTTTTACTTCTTACTTCTTACTTCTTACTTTTTACTTTTTACTTGTCTGTTTTCATGTCTGTTTTCATTGACACAATGTAATAAATGAAATATACTAAACAATCCATTTAAATTTAATTAATCCCTCAGCGCATAACAAGGCCTCGCGAATAAATAACTTGTGCATTCAGGCGCTCAGATTTGGGTCGGATTTGGCTGATTCGACTGAGCAAAACCGCAGGCGTAGCAGAACTACGTTGAGGATTTTGCGACTGAGGATCGGGCAAAGATGGTCTAAATATGAGATGCATCAATGTGCAAGTTATTTATTCGCGAGGCCTATATAGGGCTGAGGTTTTTTTTTGAGATGGATAAAAAGGAGAGGTACGAGATATGAGATTCGAAGATTTTGGATTAACAAAAGAAACAATGCTGGCTATATCTGATATCGGGTATGAAGAGCCCACGCCTATACAAGCTTCTGTTATTCCGCTGATTATGGGTGGGTCGGACATTATCGGGCAGGCGCAGACCGGCACAGGGAAGACTGCCGCATTCGGCATTCCGATAGTTGAAATGTGCAAGAAAAGCGAGCATCCTTTTGCCATCATACTGGAGCCGACAAGAGAGCTCGCCGTTCAGGTCGCTCTGGAGATTGACCGTATTGGAAGCCGCAAACGGGTCAGGGTGCTTGCAGTATACGGCGGACAGTCCATCGAAAACCAGATAAAGGCATTAAAACACGGCGTCGATGTCGTCGTCGGCACGCCGGGGCGGATCATCGACCATCTGAACAGGAAGACCCTCTCTTTATCTGCAATCAAGATTTTGGTGCTTGACGAGGCTGATGAAATGCTGAACATGGGCTTCATAGAGGACATAGAGATCATACTCAACAAAATTCCGGAGGCAAGGCAAACAATGCTTTTCTCTGCGACAATTCCACAGCCTATTATGAGCATCGCCCGGAAGCATATGAAGGAACCCGAAAAAATACGCATCAATCCTAAGGATGTTGTTATACCTCAGATCAAGCAGGTGTTTTATGAGGTGCGTGAAGGGGACAAGCTCAATGCGCTTTCCAGGCTGCTTGATGTCGAAAACCCTCAGCTGTCGATCGTATTTTGCCACACAAAACGCGAGGTAGACGAAGTCTCGATGAAGCTGGGACAACTCGGCTATAACGCAAGCGCGCTGCACGGAGATTTTACCCAGGCCCGCAGGGATGAGGTGATGTATAAGTTCAGGGAAGGCATGCTTGATATACTCGTTGCTACCGACGTGGCGGCGAGGGGGCTCGATATAAAAAATGTTTCCCATGTTATCAACTTCAACATTCCGCAGAATCCGGACAGCTACGTGCACCGCATAGGCAGGACGGGGAGGGCCGGCAAGTCAGGGATAGCCATAACGTTTGTTACGCCCCGGGAGTATCGCCATTTGCGGCTTATTGAGCAGACCGCAAAAACAGTCATTAATAAAAAAAGGTTGCCGTCTGCGGACGATGTCCTCAAGGCAAGGGAGCAGAATATTCTGAAAGATGTTGCTGGGATAATCGAGGCCGGCAGCCATACCCGTTATATTCAGACGGTCAAAAGCCTCTCTGAGCACCACAGTTTTGCCGATATTGCTGCCGCAGCCTTTTTCGTTGCCTACGGAGAAATTAAAGAACAGGCGCCAGGGGAGCAGGCTGAAACTAAAGGCATGGTGCGCCTCTTTATGACCATCGGCAGAAAAGACAAGATAAAGGTCCCCGACATTGTGAAATCAATAGCGTCCGAAGCTAATATCCCCTACAGCAAAATAGGCAACATCGATGTGCTCGAAAAGTTTACATTTGTGGAAGTGCCGTCCGAACTCGCAGATCGCGTTATACGGTCGGTGGACGATATGATCATGAAAGGGAAAAGGATCAAGATACAGCAGGCAAAAGCAAGACCCGCAAGCCAAGGTTAAGGATGAGGGTAAGGGTTAGGAAATGATAAAGATAAAAAATTTGTGCTGTAGACTAACTCTTAACCTCAACCTTAACCTGACGTAAAGTTTATGCAGGTAAGGTGTCCCGTATGCAAGAAAAAGACAACATGGGAAGAAAACCCGTTTAAGCCGTTTTGCTCTGAACGATGCAAAATGATAGACCTCGGCAGATGGGCCTCGGAAGAATACAAAGTCCCCGATAAAGATGAAGACAATCAAGGAAGCGAGAACAATTAGGGGTGGTGGCTCAAATAAAATGGCGTTATTATCAGAACTACTACCAGGGATAGAGAGTGTTGTTTTTCCGTCATTCCCGCCCCCGATAACGGAATTCGAGGGCAGGCTCCGGCGGGAATCCAGAAAAATCAGGGGACTGGATTCCGGGTCAAGCCCGGAATGACGGTAAAATATGTAAAGAACTGTTAGGGACAGGACGCTAATGAGGAGGGCATAACCGATGAAGAGGATTATTGTTACCGGTGCTACAGGCAGAATGGGGAGCAGGGTCATAGCACTTTTGAGGGAATATCCCGATCTGCAGCTTGCAGGCGCCCTTGAAAAAAAGGGGAGCGCAGGAATCGGCAGTGACATCGGGCCCCTGATCGGCGCAGGGGAAACAAAGGTGCTTCTCAGCGATTCTCTCGAAAGTATAATCGGTAAGGGAGACCTTGTTATTGACTTTACTGTTCCTTCTGCAACGATGCAAAATGCGAAGATCGCTGCTGAAAATGGAAAGGCTATGGTTATCGGCACCACCGGACTTTCTAAAGATGAAATTGAAGCTTTACGCCTTTTGTCCGCAAAAATTCCGGTGATGCTGGCCCCTAATATGAGTGTTGGAGTAAATCTGCTGTTTAAAGTTCTGAAGGACGTCGCGCGAGTGCTCGGCGACGATTATGATATTGAAATCATTGAGGCCCACCACCGCATGAAAAAAGACGCGCCAAGCGGGACCGCTCTTAAAATGGCCCAGATCATTGCTGATGCGGTAAAGAGAGATCTTGATAAGGTCGGCGTATATGCCAGAAAAGGGATAATCGGAGAGCGTACAAAGCAGGAGATCGGCATTCAGACTGTTAGGGCAGGTGATATTGTAGGTGAGCATACGGTCCTTTTTGGAGGGCTTGGCGAACGGATAGAGATCACCCATAAGGCATCCAGCAGGGATACTTTTGCCCGCGGTGCATTAAGAGCCGCTCTGTGGGTCGCTAACAGAAGGCCTGGATTGTATGATATGCAGGACGTGCTTGGATTAAAATAAAACCAGAATATTTGTTTTAGCATTAAATGTCGTAGTGCCGGCAAGAGCAGACAGGACACAGTACCTCGGCTAAATTTCGCAAGGCGTCCAGCCTTGCTCAAAGGCGACGACAACCCGTTCAGCCATCCCTGGCATCACGGGCTGTCGACGCCCGCTACGGCACCATTTAGCTCTTGCTAGGTGAGAAAGCCAGGATAAGGTGTAGCTCTGCAGCGAATCGCGGAGCTTTGGCAACAAGTCTTAGGCGAAGTGAGCGTTAAGCAAACGGTATGTCTGAGCCCGCCCCATCCCGTCAGGCGGGCTGATGGGCGAGTTTACCGTCTGTAGCGAAGGAGTCTTAGACTTGTCCAAAGCGGAGAGCTTGAGCGGAAGGGCTGCACCTTATCCTGGATTTCGGCATGCTTAGGCGTAGGCAAGAATTATATCGGAACTCAACGTTTTTGGATCGACGTCCGCTTATATTTTGGGGTCACTTAACTATTTTTTTAGAATAAGCGGAAAATGCAATTTTCAAGTCAGTAGCTAAATCATGATGGGTGGAGATTGTCTGGTATATAAATACCACTGATTGAAAAAACATCATCACGATAACTGCGATAAGACTTATTTTCTTTACTATTACCACGGTAATTAATCCCCTTAATTAATTATCGGCAATTTCCAGTAAATCTTAATCAATGTCATACAATTTAGAATGCACTAACTCTACAGTATTTGGTTTTACGCGAATAACCGCATCTATGTATTCGAGAATATCCTGTGCGTCCATCGTTGTCAGCGTTATCACAAGTATCGACCTGCCTTCGACCCTTTCCTTGACCATCTCAGTTAAAACAGCACGCGACTCGTTGCTGGTCTGGTTCAGATCGTCGAAAATGACAAACTGCGGCTTACCGGGAAGAAGGTCACGTAGCGCCTGGGTGTTTTCCAGGACAGTTATCTCATCGGAGTCCCGGCTTAGCCCCTGCGCCTTCGGAACACCATTCCCGGTCTCATCAAAATAATAAACCTCCCCCATCCCACTGACAGCCTTCAGCGCGGCAACAGTCCTCCCGGTACCTTCCCATCCTTCGATTAGAACCACCGCATGGGTAATAACAAGATTTCGGAGTATCTCCTCCTTGACGGCAAAGACCATCTGACGGTCTAAAGCTTCCATCATGGCTAAGACCAACGTTTCTGTCTGATTGCCACAACTGTCTGGTCCCGCAAGATCCTCAGGTAGTTTAGTTGACTGGCGGAAATCTTCTGTAAACCCTTCTTGTCACCCTCCACATAGAACAGCCCCAAGGGCTTCTTCTCTATAACGATAGGCAGAAGAACGACGAATATTCCAGAAGACACCTTCCTTTTAAACCAATCCGGCAGCAGCTTCCTGATATCAGCAGACTCTATGTCCTTAATGACAAGGTCGCTCTGCTTCGTTATCGCAACATTGAAAATGTCATCCGGAGCGTCGAGGGCAATGTTGAACCACTTCTTCAATTCCTCGATTCCGCTTCCGAAACCGTACCTGATGTTCAAGACGGGAAGCTTTACATTCTTTATCAGGAAAAGAGCTCTCGCCTCACCGGACAGTTGCATGCCTCTGTACATGGTTTCGAGAGCGATGCTGACAATATCGTTCAGGGCGTAGTTGCTTAATAACGAGCTGTTGATGTCCTGGACGCCTTTTGTGAAAATGCTGTCGGGAGTGTCTTGTTTTTCCGACTCGAAAATGATATCAATACTTTCTAATACTTCGCTTGATAAGTCCGCCAGCACTGCCCCACTTGATGCCTCGTCAGGCTTCCCCGTCTGGCCACCCCATGCCAGCATCTGCTGTTTGAAAGGGATCATGTCAAGGTTTACCTTGAAGATGCTGGAAAACTCTGTCAGGTTATTGAGGCTGGCGGTGATAATAGACTCTATCTTACCGTCCAGCGTGCTGAAATGGTCCCTGAACGCGGCTGTAAGATTCCTGATCTTTTCGTCCATCTCCTTCCTTTCCGCGCACGTCGAAAGTATGTTGGAAAGCTCATTAGCGAATGAGGAAATGCAGTTGAGCTTATAGAGCTTGTCCGTGTCGCTAGTGGCCACCGTGCCCTGCATTCCCATCCCGCGAAGCTTGTGCATACTGTAGATTATCTTGTTCGGAAAGTTAAAATCCTTAGCCATCGCCATGCCAATTTCCTCATAGCGTCCGCCAATAACAGTAATTGAAGCGGCATCCTCCGTTATGCCCCTTTCGAGCATCACAGACTTTATCTCTTCTATTTTCTCCGGCAGGGCAAAGGACACCAGCATCTTGCCAAAAGTGTGAAAAAGCGAGCAGATGAACGCTTCTTCCTTGTCTACGAAGCTTATCTCGTTAGCTATGTTCTGGGCTAGTATGCCGCTGTAAAGGGACTTGACCATAGTGTCAATATGCTCAACGTTAGAGTTGTTTTTATGGAAATAATCGAAAAACATGAGCGTGATCGCGAGGTTCTTTATGTTTTCCATACCAAGAAGGATGGTTGCGCGGGAGATGGTAGTAACCTCCCCGAACTGAGCGTAGTTCACGCTGTTAACAATCTTCAGCACCCTCGACGTCAAGGCATAATCCTTCAGGACAACATTGGCGAATTCAGAAACGGGGATGTCTTCCGACATCTTGAATTCGTTGATGATTTTGATAGTGTTCGACATGGCAGGAAAATCTCTACGTTGGTGCAGCTTTGCCAGTATCTGATCTTTTGTGCTAGGTCTGTATTCTTGAGTCACAATAATTTCCCTCAATGATCTGGCGGTTTTGATATTGATCTGCTACGCATTATTTTGCCCGGTATCCCATCTTTAAGCTCCTTTCTCGAACAAGTCCTTGGTTGCTCCGCATATTGGGCACACCCAGCTGTCCGGGATATCTTCGAAAGGAGTTCCGGGGGCGATTCCGGAATCTGGATCTCCAAATTCAGGCTCATACACATATCCGCATACAGTGCACTTCCACTTTTCCATAAGTCCTCCTCTTATAGTATCAAAGTATCAGAGTGTCAAAGTTATAAAACTAAAATCAAGATGCCGTAGCTTTTGCTCCGACTCTTTGACACTCTGATACTTTGATACTTTTTTTCATGTTTCAATTTTTTCCATCTTTACTTTTGCGATCCTCTGGGCCACCATTTCAATGATCCTGAAACGTTTATTGTCGAAATCGACCGTATCACCGGTCTTGGGTATTCGTTGCAGGCTCATTACAATAAATCCCCCAAGAGTCTCATACTCCGGCGATTCGGGAATAACTGTGTTGTAGTCTTCATTGAGGTCACTGACGCTGATCGAGGCGTCGATGATCATGGAACCGTCCTCGAGTAGGATGACCGGACTCTCGGTATCGTATTCGTCCCTGATCTCTCCGACTATTTCTTCCAGGAGGTCTTCCAGGGTGACAAGACCTGAAACCGCGCCATACTCGTCTATAACGATTGCCATATGGACCCTTTTCCTCTGCATTTCTCTGAGGAGAATACTTATTTTCACGGTTTCCGGAATAAATATGGGAGGCTTGATTATCCTGTGAATGTTGATGCTGTCGGTCCTTGATATCAGATTATAAAAATCCTTGGCATAAAGAATACCGCGTATATCATTAAGATCTTTTCCTATTACCGGATATCGTGAAAACTTTTCTTCAAGAATAATCGCCTTTACTTCGTCGACAGTCATCGAAATGCCGATGGTGACCATCTGGATAGCAGGGACCATGACCTCTTTGACAGAGGTGTCGGTGAATTCAAAGACGCTGTGGATAAGTTCTTTCTCTGCTGATTCGAAAACACCCTGTTCTCCACCTTCTTCTATAAGCAATTTTACTTCCTCTTCGGAAACGAATTCCCGGGCCGTAAATGCCTTTGTGTGAAAAGGTCTTAATATAATATTGGTGCTGGCGGTCAGGATATTGACCAGAACATACGTGATCTTTGAGAACCTTTCAATAAGCGGCGCAACCCAGAGGCTGATAACCTCTGAATTGGCGAGAGCGACAGATTTTGGGATAAGTTCGCCGAAGACAAGGAAGAAGAACGTTATGACAATAACAACAAGCCCGATTGCAATGGCCTCACTCGAAGCGGCAATAAATTGTATCGGGACCTGCATCAGCAGGGGTTTGATGACCTTAACAGCCGCTGCTCCGCCGATTGCGGATGCGAGGTCGGCAGTCAGGGTTATGCCTATCTGTATAGTGGCCAAAAAGCGGTCCGGTCTTTCCTTGAGCTTATAGAGTATGTCGGCGTTTTTGTTCCCTTCGTCCATTAACTGCTTTACGCGCGTTCTTCTGCTTGTCACGACAGCAATTTCAGAAGCTGCAAAAAAACCATTGATAATAATACAGAGCGCTATAAGGAAGACTTCAAGCCACATACGGGATAATTATACCATAGCTGTCAGCTGATAGCTCATAGCTCACAATTTTTTTATTATCCATGACCTATCATGGGTTCACAGTAAGAATAGACCTTACAACCTCAGGATAATGCGCAATAAGCCTTAGCTCATCATCGGTGAGCGGTTTCTGAGTATGGAGGTTCGCATACTGTGCAAGTTCGAGTATCCTCCTCGCCTCGTTGTCATCATGGAATTCTATGCCGAGTCTGGAGTAAACATGCCTGAACCCTTTGATGCCGCCATATTCACCGGTCGTAATGACTCTTCCCGTCTCGGTGAGTTCCGGGTCTCCTCTTCCCACGTCCTCAGGGTCGAACAGTTCGTAATTTCTTCTGTCTTTCAAAGCGCCGTCGGCATGAATGCCGGATTCGTGCGCAAAGGTGTTTGCGCCGACTCCAGGCTGGCTCATAGGGATAGGGAGATTGAAGGCATAGGACGCATACTTGGCAATCTTCCAGGATTTTTTCAGATCTATATGCTCATCAAGAGGCGCCTTGTCTTTCAGGCCATGGGAGTACTTTAACGCAAGTATAGCGGACACGAGGTCACAGTTCCCGGCACGCTCGCCATAGCCGTTTATCGTGGTATTTATGTAGGAGTCGACACCAGCGTCAATAGCGCCCTGGGCACCTGCCACCGAGACGGCCACGGCCATTCCAAGGTCGTTGTGGCAGTGCATCTCCACAGGCAATTTTGTCGCTAAAGAAAGAGCTTTAATCCTCTCATATACAGTAATCGGGTCATCTATACCAAGAGTGTCGCAGTACCTGAACCTGTCTGCCCCCGACTCCCTGCCCATCAGCGCAAATTCGATGAGCCGGTCGAGTTTGGTCCTCGATGCGTCCTCGGCAGTTACCCCTATAGTTTCAGCACCGAGTTCCCTTGCAAGTTCGGCCGATTCTGAAACCGTTTTCAAAATGTTCTCCCATGACTTCTTACCCTGGAATTTACCCTGCAACATGACATCAGAAGTCGACATGGAGATGTTCAGGTGTTTTATTCCGGGGCAATTCTTAAAAGTGAGTTTTACGTCTTCGGGAATCGCACGGCACCAGCCTTCAAGGTGTAATCTTTTGATCACTCCCTGCCCGGCCAGTGAGAGGTTCGCATTAATATAGTTGATCTCATGTTTAAGAGTTGGGAACCCTAGCTCGCTCTGATAAATGCCCATTTCATCGAGATAAACATTCAGCATGGTCTTCGACAACTTGGGCAGCAGGATTCGTGACGTCTGGACGCCATCCCTGTTGGTAACGTCTATGAGATACACTTTGCTGCTCATGAACTCCTTGCGGCAGATAGAGGCTTGTTCAGTTCAGTACTTGGGTGCGGTCATTTTTTACGGGAGGTCTCACGTGCGATGGCAACTTTGCCGGTCCTCACGAATTCCTTTATCCCCATCGGCTTCATGAGCTCGATAAAGGCTTCTATCTTTTTCTCATCACCGGTAATCTCAATGGTATAGCTATTAACACTCGAATCAACCACCCGGCCCCTGAATATTTCTGCTGTCCTCAGCACTTCAGCCTTGTTCTCCTGCCGGGGGGAGACTTTGATCAGCACCATTTCTCTCTCAACATGGTCCAGTTCGGTGAGGTCTGTTACCTTAATGACATCGATCAGTTTGTGGAGCTGTTTGGAGATCTGTTCGATGATCCAGTCGTCGCCCGATGTGACAATTGTCATTATCGATATCATGGGATCTGTGGTCTCTGCCACGGAAAGGCTCTCAATATTATATCCGCGCCCGCTGAAGAGTCCCGAAACTCTTGAAAGAACGCCGAATTTATTTTCAACTTGCACTGATAGTGTGTGTCTCATTTAATTCCTCCATAAAAAAACAATTTTGAATTTTGAATTTTGAATTTTGAATTAAGGTTAATTTTATAATCTAAAAAAAATTCCACAATTCAGCATTCAAAATTCATAATTCAACATTTGTTCTATAAAGTCAACCTCAATTCAAAATTCAACATTCATAATTCAAAATTTATTTTATTTGACCGCTTTAAGTTTTCTCGGCGTTTTCTTTTCCTGCTCCTCAAAGAGCATAGTATCTATCGCGGCGCCTGCAGGGACCATGGGATATACCTTCTCTTTCCAGTCGACAACGAAGTCCATGAACACAGGCTTCTTGACCTTGAAGGCCTCTTTGAGAACCGGTTCCACTTCACTGGGTTTAGTGGCCCGCAGCCCCACTGCGCCATATGCATGAGCAAGTTCAACGAAATCCGGAGTGACGTCAAGATTGGTGTGTGAGTAACGTTCATTATAGAACAATTCCTGCCATTGCCTCACCATTCCAAGGTAGCGGTTTTTCAGGATGGCAACCTTTACCGGAAGTTTATAAATGACCGCGGTAGCCAACTCCTGGATATTCATCTGTATGCTGCCGTCGCCGGCGATATCAATAACAAGTTTGTCGGGAAAGGCGAGTTGTGCGCCGATGGCGGCAGGCAGCCCGAAGCCCATTGTGCCGAGGCCGCCCGAGGTCAGCAAGCGCCTCGGTTTGTCGAACTTGTAAAATTGAGCTGCCCACATCTGGTTTTGTCCGACCTCAGTAGTTATGATTGCATCTCCTTTTGTGAGCTCATAGATCTTCTCTACGACAAATTGCGGTTTGATGATATCTTTATTGAAGTTATAGGAAAGCGGCCTTTCTTTTTTCCAGGCGGCTATCTGCTTCGCCCAGGCTTTTCTGATTTCATCCCACGGCTCCCTGATATCTTTTTTGAGCACTTTGTTCAAAGCGGTCAACACATTTTTGACATCTCCGACAATGGGAATATCGACCCTTACATTTTTTCTGATGGAGGTCGGGTCTATATCGATGTGTATTATCCTGGCATGAGGGGCAAAGCTGTCGATCTTTCCGGTCACGCGGTCATCGAATCTCATGCCTATGGCTATAAGGAGGTCGGATTCCTGAACGCTCTTATTCGCGTAATACGTGCCGTGCATGCCGAGCATACCCAGCGAAAGCGCATGTGTGCCCGGAAAACCGCCCAGACCCATGAGCGTCATGGCAACAGGAATATCGGCATATTCTGCAAGCTCCCGTAACTCGTGCGAGGCTTCGGAGAGAATACAGCCGCCGCCCGCGATGATAATAGGTTTTTTTGCCTTTGCTATTTCATGCGCCGCCTTCACGATCATCCACTGGTTGCCCTCATAATTAGGATTATAACTCCGCATGTCTATTTTTTCGGGCCAGATAAATTCCGTTTTATTAGATGTTACATCCTTGGGGAGGTCTATCAGCACAGGGCCGGGTCGACCGGTTGTCGCTATGTGGAACAACTCTTTTAACTGTGTTGCCAGTTCCTTAACATCCTTGGCAAGGACATTGTATTTTGTGCACGGCCTGGTTATCCCGACGATATCCGCCTCCTGAAAGGCGTCGTTTCCTATCAGGAGTGTCGGCACCTGGCCTGTGAGAACAACAACAGGTATAGAGTCCATGGACGCATTTGCAATGCCGGTGACTGTGTTTGTGGCTCCGGGACCTGAAGTTACCAAGACAACTCCCGGCTTTCCTGTTGCGCGTGCGTATCCATCAGCAGCATGGACCGCGCCCTGCTCATGCCGTGTCAGTATAAGCTTTAAATCCTTGTCATCATGGAGGAGGTCGAAGATATTAAGGATAACACCTCCCGGATAGCCAAAAATATGTTTGACGCCAAGTTTCTTAAGGGACTCAAGTATTATTTCGGCACCTGTCAATTTCATGGTATTGCTCCTTGCGTTTTAGACTGCTCAATTAACCTGAAATTATAAAATAGCATAATTCCCGGCAACTTTCCATATATATTATTGACAGCCCAATTAACCAATTTTTTGGTTCTTAGTCAGTCATTCACGCTCATGCTGGAAACCGGAAGTGCTTTACTCTGCTCCAACGGCAATTTTCAGAGCAACATCCAACTCCATTAGCATCTCCGCGGATAGCGAACCTATAAAATGAGTGAGCGACATCTTGGGGATGCTGACAAGCTCGTCACAATGAATGCTGCTTTCATGTTTTAGTCCCTCATGGGTACCGATTTTCACTTGGGTGGAAAGCCCGCAAAACTTGAATATACAGGGGCGCATATAACCGTTGAAAAACGCGAATCGATTACTACCTGCCTGCTGACGACTACAAAAATCCGGAACCTTTTCGGGTCTCGAGGAGAACCTTATCATCAAATATGTGTTTATCGTAGAGGTACTGGAGAGAGATTTCGTCTTCCGTGTTGACATTAAACAGGATAAGAGTTATCTTATATTAAGAAGGGAGAAATGGTCAACACGGTGTAGTAGCTGCCGGAAACGTGAGCAATGCTGGCAGTCGGGCAGCTTGTCAGCACTTTAAAGTAACTGTTGGGTGGGTAAAAGAAACAAGGAGGGCAACATGAGAAAAATAGGTATCATTGGGATAGCTGTTGTCTTCAGTTTGCTGTGCGCTGGAACGATCTTTGCCGCAGACTATGGCAACGATACAGCGACAACAAAAATGTCCGATACTCAGGCGAGAATAACGAATAGGGCGAGTACGGTTATCGGCATGAGTGTTCAGGATACGCAAGGTGAGAAGCTTGGAACCATAAGCGATATAACTTTCGACAACAGGACTGGCCGTGTCACTTATGCAGTGCTAGGTTCTGGCGGCGTTTTGGGAATAAGTGAAAAATATTATGCCATCCCCTGGAAGGCCCTGACCTTCAACACTGGAAGAAGTGCGCTCATCCTGGATGTCGATAAGGACAAACTTAAAACAGCACCGTCCTTTGGTAAAGATAATTGGCCTGACTTTACCGACCAAGCGTGGGGCATGCAAATCCATCGCTTTTATGGCTTGCAGCCTTATTGGAAGGAGTAACCACACAGTAGCATCTTTGCAGAAAGAAGAGAACATTTCAGTCCGGGAGATTTTCCGTTAGGAAAATTTCCCGGTATTAAAAAAAATGCCCGCCCAACAATAAATCCGTGTCAAGCAACTAACTATTTCAGTGTTTCGCCAAGAATTCATTTTTTTAGCCACCCTGCTGGCTTCTTCTGAGCACCTCTTGTCGGAGAACTAATCGCTGAAACGAGGGTTTGTAGCTGAAATAAGCGGCTTGGGGTCTTTCCAACTTTTCTTGATTCTGAACTTCTGTTCAGGCACCGATATTCGCAGCACCGAGTCCGCGCCGTCTGTTCCTATTTCTTAAATGACTTTGACAAAACATACCGTTTATGATTTAATAGAATGGCCTTTAATGGTAGTCCTGTGAGGCTAAAAGGAGTTGGTTGTGAACTACACTATAAAATGGATACAGGCCTTCTCCTGGATACAGGGGGAGGCTTTTTTATGTCCGTAATGATAAAAGAACTGGTCAATAAAAAGGATATCGAGCGGATACTGTCGAGGATCGCCCATGAAATTATCGAGAAGAATAAAGGTACTGAGGGGCTGTGCCTTGTCGGCATTCAGCGCGGAGGGGTGCACCTTGCCGTAAGAATCGCTTCGAAGATCAGGGACATAGAAAATGAGGAGATTGAAGTGGGATCTCTTGATATATCGCTTTACAGGGATGACCTCGGTATGAGAAAGCATCACCCGGTTGTCAGGAAAACCAGCATCCCTTGTAACATCATCGGGAAGAAGATTATTCTGGTTGATGATGTGCTTTATACGGGACGCTCCATCCGCGCAGCAATGGACGCTCTGATGGATTACGGACGGCCGGCACAGATCCAGCTTGCGGTGCTTATCGACAGGGGGCACAGGGAACTGCCCATACGCCCGGACTTTGTGGGCAAGAACATTCCCACTTCACGGTCAGAGAATATAGAAGTGCAGTTCGAAGAGGACGGCTTTGAAGACAAAATTCTCATACAGTCGGCGGAATAAACATTGACCAAGGACCTCGTCGGAATAAAGGAGATGTCAAAGGAAGACATAGAGCAGGTGCTGCTCACTGCGTCATCATTCAAGGATGTTCTGAAAAGAGACATCAAAAAAGTACCTGCACTCCGTGGAAAAACCGTTGTCAATCTTTTTTTTGAGCCCTCTACGAGAACTAAAACCTCTTTTGAACTCGCTGAGAAAAGGCTCAGCACCGACGTGCTGAATTTTTCAGTTCCTACGAGCAGCGTTGTGAAAGGCGAGACCCTTTACGATACAGTAAAGACTATAGAGGCCTATGGCGTGGATTTCATAGTTATCAGGCATGCTTCGAGCGGTGCGCCGCATTTTATTGCCCGCAACGTCAGCGCGTCGGTTATAAATGCAGGGGACGGTATTAATGAACACCCAACCCAGGCCTTGCTCGATGCCTTCAGTATTATAGAAAAGAGAGGGACGCTTGACGGGCTTAAAATAGCTATTATCGGTGATATATTTCACAGCAGGGTGGCGAAATCGAACATCTACCTTCTTTCAAAATTTAACACATCCATCAGATTGATAGGTCCTCCGACGCTCATTCCAGATGTTGGGGATTACGATGTGGAAGTTTTTTTTGATATGGACGCAGGGCTTAAGGATGTTGATGTCGTCATGATGCTGAGAATACAGACGGAGCGGCAGGGCAGGGGGTTCTTTCCTTCTTCCAGAGAATATTCCAAATATTGGGGTATGGACATGAGGCGGCTGAATCTGACCGGAAAAAACACGATAGTAATGCATCCGGGGCCGATGAACAGAGGCGTTGAGATTGCGTCTGACGTTGCCGACAGTGCCCAGTCAGTGGTGCTGGACCAGGTGACAAACGGTATTGCGGTAAGGATGGCGGTGATGTACCTGCTGGAGGGAAATGGAAAAAAATAAGGCCGCAAGTCATTTATTCGCAAGGCCTAATACTCTGCTTATAAAAGGCGGGCATATTATTGACCCCTCACAAGGGATCAATGGGATAGGTGATGTCCTTCTTGATGGAGGCGCTATAGCTGCAATTAACCTTAAGAACGGAAAAAGGGACAGAGCGGGAGAAAGGAAGATCGATCAGACTATAGATGCAACCGGACTTTATGTGCTTCCCGGCCTTGTGGACATGCATACCCATTTGAGGGAGCCGGGTTATGAGCATAAGGAAACTATCAGCACCGGGACAATGGCGGCTGTCAGGGGCGGCTTTACTTCCGTTTGCTCTATGCCGAATACAAACCCGGTCAATGATAATCCTACAGTGACCGTCTTTATCATTAAAAAGGCAATGAAAGAGGGATTTTGTTCCGTTCATCCCATAGGCGCGATCACGAAAGGACAAAAGGGAGAGGAGCTTGCCGAGATGGGCCTTATGTTTGATTCGGGTTGCAGGGCGTTTTCCGATGACGGCAGGCCGGTTATGAGCAGTATTGTAATGCGGAGAGCACTTGAATATTCCAGGACGTTCAATGTGCCTATTATCTCTCACTGTGAGGACCTTCTCCTTTCCGACAATGGAGTAATGAATGAGGGTATACTTTGCACAACCCTCGGACTGAAAGGAGTTCCTTCATCCGCGGAAGAAGTCATGGTTGCGAGAGATATCATCCTTTCCGAATTAACCGGAGGACGGCTGCACATTGCGCATGTTTCGACAGAGGGTTCCGTAAGGCTTATTCGGCAGGCAAAAGAGCGCGGGATTCGGGTCACTGCAGAAACATGCCCGCACTATTTCAGTATAACTGAAGAGGCTGTCAAGATATATAATACTAATGCAAAAGTAAACCCTCCTTTGCGGACTCAGAAAGACATCGAGGCAATCAAAGGGGGACTGCAGGACGGGACGATCGATGTGATTGCCACTGATCATGCGCCCCACCACCGTGATGAAAAACTTCAGGAATTCGACAAATCACCGTCAGGCATTTCGGGTCTTGAAACTGCCGTAAGCCTGGGACTGAAGCTGGTCGAAGAAGGCGTTTTAACTTTTGTCGCCCTGGCGGAAAAAATGGCGTTAAATCCTGCGCGGATTATGGGCATTGACAAAGGCACTCTGAGGCCGGGTTCTGATGGAGATGTCACAATAATCGACCCTCAAATGGAAGCCGTTATTGATGCAAATGCTTTTGCATCTTTGGGAAAGAACACCCCTTTTGATAATTGTCTGCTGAAGGGGATGCCGGTAATTACAATAGTTAGAGGGAAAATAGCGTTCAGCGTTGAACGTACAGCGTTCAGCGAAGGGCGGGGCATTAATGAATAAGGCAGTGCTCGTATTGGCAGATGGGACGGTATTTGAAGGCAAAGGGTTCGGAGCGCCGGGCGAGACCATAGGTGAGGTCGTTTTTAATACATCAATGACCGGCTACCAGGAAATTCTCACGGACGCGTCGTATAAAGGGCAGATCGTTACGATGACATACAGCCAGATTGGCAATTACGGGGTTAATAAAGAAGACGTAGAGTCAGCAGAGGGTCCGAAAGTGGAGGGCTTTATCGTAAGGGAATACCTGGACTTCCCGAGCAACTGGCGCTCCGGAGTTTCGCTGGGGCGCTATCTTCATGACAATAATATCACCTGCATTGAAGGTCTCGATACAAGGGCACTGACGCGGCATTTGAGAAATCACGGTGCGCAGATGGGCATAATTTCGACTGTTGATATCGATCCGAACAGCCTGCTCGGGAAAGTAAAGGCTCACCCGGGAATCTCTGTCTTTGATTATGTCTCGAAAGTTACAACAAAAGTCCCGTTTACATGGACTGAAGGATGCTGGAAGTGGCGTGCTGCAGAAAAAGAATCCCCTTCATTAAAGGCAGTAGTTTATGATTTCGGCATTAAGTTTAATATATTAAGGAATCTTGCCGATGCCGGCTTCGAGGTTGCGGTGGTGCCTGCCCGCACACCTGCGGAAGCGGTGCTTGATATGGCCCCTGACGGCATTATACTGAGCAACGGGCCGGGAGACCCCGAAACAGTTACATATGCTATTGAAAATGCGCAAAAACTAATAGGGAAAAAGCCGATATTCGGCATCTGTCTGGGTCACCAGATACTGGGGCTGGCGATGGGCGGCAAGACATACAAACTCAAGTTCGGCCACCATGGAGGCAACCATCCTGTAAAAGATCTTGAAACTGGAAGGGTGGAAATAACATCACAGAACCACAACTATTGCGTTGATATACACAGCCTGCACGGCAAGACAAAACTTACCCACAGGAATCTCTACGACGGCACGGAAGAAGGCATGCGTCATGTTGAATTGCCCATTGTCTCTGTGCAACACCATCCTGAGGCAGGTCCGGGACCGAATGATTCCGTTCACCTGTTCAAACGATTCAGAGAAATGGTAATAAAGGACAGGTCATAAGTCATGGGTCATAGGTTATAGAAATGAAATGGGTCATAGGTTATAGGTTATGGGTTATAGAAATAATTCATCAACAACCATTAACCATAACCTATAACCCATAGCCTATAACCTATTATTTATGACCTATTTTTTTGATATAAACGATAACGTGCTCGTTTTTAGGACGGCGTCGTTCAGAGCGGAAAAAGGCAGTATGCTGCACAGCGGTATTTATAACCGTGAGACGGCCTCCACTTTTGCCGCCGGGGCATGCATGCTGCTGCTTGGATTTTTTTTTGCTTCCAGGCCGCGCCTGTCCACTATATCTTTCATAGCTCCTCTTCTCCTGTTTGTGCTGCTTTTCCTTTTTTTCAGGACCTTTATTTTCCGTGAAACGTTTTTGCAGGCTATTATAAACAAAGGGAATAATGTTATTGCCATTACGCGCAAGGGATTTTTCCGGATGAAAAAAAAGGTTTTTCCCCTTAGTGAGCTTGAGGGGATCAGGGAAGATTATAAAGAACTTGTTTCGACAAATCCGGATGGAATAAAAATTGTCGAGAAGATAGCGCTTCAGCATGGCGCTGTTATTCCGGACTTCGGCGCTGCAGCCGAATTTTACACGGTGGAATTTGAATTCAAAGATTCAGGAAGAGTAATGGTTTTCTCTTCACGGGACTATTCCGAAGCCGATAATGTGGCAAGAACTTTTAAAAATTTTATAGAGGAGTAAATAATGCCCAAGCGAACGGATATCAGGAAGATACTTTTGATCGGTTCAGGTCCTATTGTGATTGGCCAGGCGTGTGAGTTCGACTATTCGGGGACGCAGGCATGTAAAGCCCTTCGTGAAGAGGGATATACGGTGGTACTGGTGAATTCCAACCCGGCAACGATAATGACCGACCCGGAGACCGCTGACGCTATTTATATTGAGCCCCTGTCGGTTGAGTTTATTGAGCTGATAATAAAAAAAGAGAGGCCCGATGCGATATTACCGACAATGGGCGGGCAGACGGCCCTCAACCTGGCAGTGGAACTGTCTGAGGCGGGTGTGCTTGACCGCTACAAGGTGGAGCTGATAGGCGCCAAACTGCATGCGATCAAAAAAGCTGAGGACAGGGAGTTGTTTAAAAAGGCGATGCGGAACATCGGGCTTGAAGTGCCGAAGAGTGCCGCAATAACAACCATCCAGGACGGGCTTGATATTATAGAGCATCTCGGTTTCCCGGTCATCCTCAGGCCCGCATTCACGCTTGGTGGCGCCGGAGGAGGGATCGCATATAACATCGAAGAATATAGGGAACTCCTTGAGAAGGGGCTGAAGCTCAGCCCGGTCAACCAGGTGCTTGTGGAGGAGTCTGTGATCGGGTGGAAAGAATATGAGCTTGAAGTGATGCGGGACAAGAAAGACAACGTCGTCATCGTCTGCTCTATTGAAAACTTCGATCCTATGGGTGTTCATACCGGCGACTCAATTACAGTTGCTCCTGCGCAGACACTTTCTGATAAGGAATACCAGAGAATGAGAGACGCCGCTATTGCGGTGATCCGGGAAATCGGCGTAGATACGGGCGGATCAAACATCCAGTTTGCGTTGGACCCCCGGAGCGGGAGGATGGTGCTTGTAGAAATGAACCCGAGGGTGTCGAGGAGTTCAGCGCTTGCCAGTAAGGCAACAGGTTTTCCGATTGCTAAAATTGCAGCCAAACTTGCTGTAGGTTACACCCTTGATGAGATAAAGAATGACATTACACGGGAGACCCCTGCATCCTTTGAGCCCGCCATCGATTATGTGGTGACAAAGATCCCGCGTTTCACTTTTGAAAAGTTTCCCGATGCTGATACAACACTCACCACTCAAATGAAATCTGTCGGTGAGGTAATGTCTATTGGCAGGACCTTCAAGGAATCCCTGCAGAAGGCACTGAGAAGTCTCGAAATAGATTGCTCAGGTTTTGAGCCCAGGGACGACAATTCAGTCAAGGAGATAAGAGCAAAACTGAAAACCCCCAATGCCGATAGGATCTGGTATATATCGCAGGCGCTCAGACAGGGTATTTCCGTTGAGGAGATTTACTCGCTTACCTGGGTGGATCCGTGGTTTCTGAACAATATAATGCAGATTATCGCGATGGAAGAGAGGATCAGCTCGGATGCCCGAAAACCGGCAAGCCCGGAAGAAAAATATGCGGTCGTGAAACATGCAAAAGAATATGGCTTTTCCGACAAACGCATCGCTCAATTGACCGGTGACACAGAAAAAAACATCAGGGATTTCAGGAGAGAGACCGGAATAACGCCGGTTTATAAACTCGTCGACACTTGCGCTGCGGAGTTTGAGGCCTATACCCCATACCTGTACTCGACTTATGAGAAACCATTTTACAGGTTGGATGCGAGAGGTGAGAAGTCAGAAGTGAAGGTGGAATGCGAAGCAAATCCGACTGACAGGAAGAAAGTGATTATTCTGGGTTCAGGGCCGAACAGGATCGGCCAGGGGATAGAGTTTGATTATTGTTGTGTCCATGCAGTATTTGCCCTCAGAGAACTGGGGTATGAGACTATCATGGTCAATTGCAATCCGGAAACGGTCAGCACAGATTATGATACTGCCGATCGTCTCTATTTTGAACCATTGACCATTGAGGATGTCCTTAATATCATCGAGGTCGAGCAGCCGGAGGGAGTTATAGTTCAGTTCGGCGGACAAACACCGCTGAAACTCGCGGTGCCCCTTGAGAATGAGGGAGTAACGATACTGGGGACGTCTCCCTGCTCCATTGACAGGGCCGAGGACAGGAAAAAGTTTAAGGAACTGCTGCATAAACTCGAACTTAAACAGGCTGAAAGCGATACTGCCATGTCTATTGACGAGGCGATTGCAGTGGCAGCCAAGATAGGATACCCCGTTATGGTGAGACCCTCATATGTTTTGGGCGGTCGGGCAATGGAGATCGTTTATGACGAAGGCTCTATGACTGACTATATGAGAAAGGCTGTTAAGGCATCGCCGGAACACCCTATCCTGATAGATAAATATCTCGAAGATGCCATTGAAGTGGATGTGGATGCCATTGCAGACGGCCTGGACGTCGTGATTGGAGGAGTTATGGAACATATCGAGGAGGCCGGTATTCACTCCGGCGATTCTGCCTGTTCAATCCCGCCTTACTCTCTGTCCCCTCTTATTGTCGGGGAGATCAGGAAACAGACAAAGGCACTGGCAAGGGAACTCGACGTAAAGGGGCTGATGAACGTCCAGTTTGCGGTCAAAGATGGTGAAATATTTGTACTGGAAGTTAACCCCCGGGGGTCAAGAACAATCCCTTACGTGAGCAAGGCCACAGGAGTTCCCCTGGCCAAGCTTGCTGCCAAGGTCATGCTCGGCAAAACGCTGAAGGAGCTCGGCCTGGTGAAAGAAAAAGAATTGACGTATGTTGCGGTGAAAGAGGCCGTCTTCCCTTTTGACCGCTTCCCCGGAGTAGATACTATACTGGGTCCCGAAATGAAATCTACAGGTGAAGTAATGGGCATTGATGAAGATTTCGGGCTGGCCTATGCAAAGGCGCAGGCGGCAAGCTACAACAGGATACCTACTGCGGGAAAGATTTTTATCAGTGTAAAAGATAAAGACAAGCCTCATACGGTCGAGATCGCAAGAAAATTGGCCGGTATGGGGTTCAGGCTTATCGCCACCAGAGGGACCGCCCAGTTCCTGAAACTAAACGGAATAGAGATGGAAGTCATTAATAAAGTTACGGAAGGACGGCCTCATATAGTGGACCTTATCAAGAACAGGGACGTGAACTTTATAATAAATACGGTGACGGGGACGCAGGCGCAGAGGGACTCTCTTTCCATAAGAAGGACCGCCTTGCAATTCAGGGTCCCATTAACGACGACCATATCCGGTGCGCGGGCGGTAGTAAAAGCTATTGAAATGCTTCAAAAGAAAGCAGTGAGCATCAAGTCGATCCAGGAGTACCATAAAAGCGTGTCATGACAGTGTCAAAGTGTCAGAGTATCAGAGTGTCGGAGTAAAGGCAAAAAAAGTTATCGAGGTTTTATCTTTGATACTCTGACACTTTCATACTATGACACTTGTTTTGTTGACTTGCCTTTTCTTTTCTGATATTCTCATTTGAGCAATGAGAATATGGATTGTCCTTATTTGTTTGATTATACCCGTTACATCCGGATTTGCTTTCGATACAGAAGGGTTGCGGCCGCTCCAGCCATTCGGTGTATTTTCCACATTCAGCGCAGAGAGCCTTCAACAAAACAGTGTCGGTGTAAGTCTTGGTTTGGAAAAATCTTCACAGCCGAATTTTTATCGCACAACACTCCAGCTTGCCTATGGAATCCATGACCGGTTTGAAATCGATTTGACACTCCCCTACGTCGAGCAGTATGAAAAAACTATTAATGGCTTCGAAGACATAAACCTTGGGATCAAACACAGGGTCCTTGATGAAGGCCTGTACTACCCGGCAATTGCTTATATGCTCATGGTTTCCATACCCTCCGGCAACGATACGTTTACTACTAACGGAGAGCATGGCGCGGGATTGGTGTTTACCAAGAAGATAGGGCCTTTCAAGGAGCATTTGAATATATTTTATGAGCAACCCGGGCAGCAGGACCTGCACTACCAATATAATTTAAACTGGGGGACCGAGCTGGCAATTACTCATGACTCGCAGTTGATGGCCGAACTGGTGGGAAGGAAAGATTACTTTAAGGATGAAATCGATCTTCTGGAATGGAGGGTTGGATACAGGATTGCCACTCTGGACAATCTTTATACAACACTGGGGGCAGGTTTTAATATAGAAAGACGCAATCCCTATTACCGCCTGTTTTTTTCGGTCACCCTTATTTTGCCTAAAGAGAAGAAAGATCTTCAAAAAATCTACGAACAGTAAGGTATACTATATACAATGTTTAATTTCACGTTGCCGGAGCTTGTCGTAATATTTGTAGTGGCACTGATAGTCTTTGGTCCCAATAAGCTTCCTGAAATCGGCAGGGCGCTCGGCAGAGGCATAGGCGAACTTAAAAGGGCGCTTAATGGGGTCAAAGAACAGGTGGATTCGGAAATCAACACCATAAAGCAGCCGGCTTCGGGTGAGGGGCATTCGCAGGAAGTCGAGGCCGATCAATCGCTTGACCATAAATCCGCGGAAACAATTGATACTCATGATTCAAATACCACCGAACAGCGTGATACTTCAACTAAAGATCGTGCCTGATTCATTATAGCCGGGAGGATCTGGATGGCAAACTATACGATGCCACTTACGGCCCACCTCGGCGAACTCAGGAAGCGCATTATCATCTCACTTATCGCCCTGACCGTGACCTTTCTTATTGCCTTTAATTATTCCGAGGAAATCTTCAGGTTTATCATGTTCCCACTCAAATACAGTCTGGATTTTTCAGTAAAAAAATTATTTTTACACTTTGTGCCTCAGGATAAACTTCATAACACAAAACTCGTGTTTCTCGCTCCGGCCGAGGCTTTCTGGATGAACCTGAAGGTAGCTTTTGTAGCAGGGTTTATGTTGGCTTTGCCGGTAATTTTTCACCAGCTCTGGCTATTTATATCTCCCGGACTTCTTCAAAAGGAAAAAAAATATGTCCTCCCCTTTATCCTGTTTGCTACAGCTCTTTTTCTTGCCGGGGCGGCTTTCTGTTTTTTTATAGTATTGCCTTTTGCAATGGGGTTTCTTCTTACGTATAAAGTGGGAGATTTTCTTATGCCCATGCTTTCTGTGGGGCAGTACGTGGACTTCTGCCTTAAGTTCATTCTTGCGTTCGGCGTCATATTCGAACTTCCAATCGCCATCATTTTCCTCACAAAAATGGGTATCGTCACCCCCCAGGGACTTGCGAAAAACAGGAAGTTTGCTATTTTGCTGGCTTTTATTGCCGGCGCAATCCTGACGCCGACGCCTGATGCTTTTAACCAGACGCTCATGGCCGTCCCGATAATTTTGCTTTATGAGGTCGGTATCTGGATCTCCCCGCTCTTTGTTAAGAAGAACGGGACTGCATGATACTGCAAAGGAAAGGTTGAGGTTAAGCGTAATGTTGGATGCTGAATTGATGAACGAATTCTCCTTGAAAGTAAAAGGGAAAGTTATCTTCCTCGATTCAAAATTCAAAATTCAAAATTCAAAATTTCTTTTTTTCTATGGCTGATCAGGGTACTAAGAATCTCAAGGCAATTGCGTCGGATATCGCTGAAGGATATATAACGGTCAATCCGCTTTATTTGAAGCCGTTCAATGAGGTGTCCCTGAAATCTCTCTATTCCATAGTTCTGAAAGTTCAAGCCGTAATCCGCGCAGAACCATTCCCGTACCGTGAAATTGATCTCATCAGAAAACGGAGCCTGAAACTCCAGAGGCTCTATACAGCGCTTATCGTCATAAAAAATACGGCTCGTGAGAAAAAATACAGGTTTATATAAAGCAGGTAATAGGTTATAGGACTCTTTTCCAATGACCTATGACCCATGACCTATCACCTGTTTTTTTTTGATTTCGTTTATCAGATATTTTGCCGCAATACCATTGAATGCCCCTGTCACCGTTCCTGCAACTGCTAAAAAAGGGAGCACAACCAGTATTGCCTCTATCTTCCTGACAAAAAGCGCATAGGCGGTAAATAGCTGCGCTATATTATGGAAAAAGGCGCCGATCAGACTGATCCCTAACGGGCCGAAAAGCCCGGGGAAAAGAGTCATCACGAGGCACATCGAAAGGGTCCCTGCCAGCCCGCCGCTAAGGCTGAGGAAAAAACCAGGTCCTAAAAAAGTGCCCAGAAGCAATGAGCCAAGGACGATCCTGATCATGGTAACGGTCAATGCCGGCTTGGTTCCATAAAAAAAGAGAGTGATCACGGTAATTATATTGGAAAGCCCCAGGCGCAACCAGGGTATCGGCGTGGGAATGAGCGCTTCAAAACCGTGCAGGGCAAGGGCATATGATGCCAGTATAGCGATACGGTACTTATCCGCTGATTGCATCAGGGCCTTTGCCATTGCCGGGGCGTGAAATAGTCACAATAACTTTATTGGGAAGGCATATGATAGCCCCTTTGTCTATCCAGCCCTGATGGATGCAGATCTTGTTGGGGCAAGGCGCTTCCGTCATCCTGACCTTACCCCCCATTATTTCAACAGTGGTCATTCCCATCACACCGCTGAATTCGAATGTCCTGTCCTTGTCGAGCGGAAATGTATACTTTAGCTTGCCGTCGACCTCTATTCTCACTTCAGTTCCTTTCGGCATTGCCTCTCTTATATAAACAAAACTATAAAAAGAGAGGAAGATGCATATTAAGAGCAGGACCTTGTCGGCCAGTGTAGTTTTCATAAAGCTCATTTCATTCTCTGGGCCAAAAATCTTCCGGTATGAGAAGCCTCAACGCGGGCAACTTCCTCCGGAGTGCCGGTGGCGATAATCCTGCCGCCGTCATTGCCGCCCTCTGGACCGAGGTCGATGACGTAGTCAGCCGATTTTACGATATCGATATCGTGCTCAATGATAATTACGCTGTTGCCCATGTCGACCAGCCTGTTTATTACATTAAGCAGCCGCTGCACATCGACGAAGTGAAGCCCTGTTGTGGGTTCATCGAGAATATACAACGTATTTCCGGTGGCCTTTTTGCCAAGCTCTTTTGAGAGCCTCAAACGCTGGGATTCTCCTCCTGAGAGCGTGGTTGCCGGCTGACCGAGTATTAAGTATCCCATCCCGATATCTTCAAGGATGTCGAGGCGTTGTTTCAGCGGAGGGATTGCAGCGAAGAATTCAAGCCCCTCGGAAATCGTCATTTCAAGGATGTCGGCAATATTCTTACCCTTGTAGTAGATATCAAGTGTTTCTTTGTTGTACCGTTTGCCTTTGCATACATCACAGGTGACGTAAACATCCTGGAGGAAGTGCATTTCGATTTTCTTCAGGCCGTCACCCTGGCAGGCCTCACAGCGGCCGCCCGCAAGATTAAAACTGAACCGCGAGACTTTGTACCCTCTTACCCTCGAATCCGCCAGCTGCGCAAAAAGGTCCCGGATGAACGCGAATATGCCGGTGTAAGTCGCGGGATTGGACCGTGGAGTTCTTCCCAGCGGCGACTGATCAACACAGATAACTTTATCGATCTTTTCGAGCCCTTCAATGCGCCTGTATTTACCCGGTGTGACCTTGCTCTTATATAACTGCCTGGCGAGCGCCTTATATAAGACTTCGAATATCAACGTGCTTTTGCCGGAACCCGACACGCCTGTGACGCAGACAAAAGAGCTGAGGGGAATGGAAACATTTATATCTCTGAGGTTGAACTCAGACGCCCCTTCGATAATAAGGAAATCTTTAGGTACCCGGCGTTTGGACGGCAACGGGATAAAAAGCTTTTTGCTCAAATATTTCCCGGTGATGGACGACTCGTTATTTTGAATTTCTTCAGGAGAGCCTGCGGCAATGATCCAGCCGCCATTTTTGCCTGCGCCGGGACCCATATCGATGATATGGTCAGCCCATCGGATTGTTTCCTCATCATGCTCAACGATTATGACCGTATTGCCGCTGTCACGTATTGCCGCAAGGTTTTTAAGCAGCTTGCCGCAATCTTTCGGGTGCAGTCCTATGCTTGGTTCGTCAAGCACATATAGCACACCGGTGAATGATGAGCCCAATTGTGTCGCAAGCCTTATCCTTTGCGCCTCTCCTCCAGAGAGGGTGAGGGAAGGCCTGTTCAAAGTCAGATAGCCAAGGCCGACCTTATCAAGAAAGGAAAGCCTGTCACTCACCTCTTTCAGCACTCTTTTTGAGATCGTCCATTCTCTTGCGGAGAGGTTGAGGCTGTCCACATATGTCCTTGCCTCCTCAACCGACATTGCCGAGAATTCGCCGATATTTATATCGCCTATCTTCACAGTAAGGGCTTCTTTTCTGAGCCTCATGCCGGCGCAAGCTTTGCAAGTGGGCAAATGGCTCAGTTCCTGTTCGTAAACATCATCCTGGTACTCCTCATCAGTAAGACCTTCGAACCCCATGCCGTTGCATTTGGGACAGGCCCCGTACTTGCTGTTGAACGAAAACAGGCGCGGCTCTATTTCGGGATAGCTGATACCGCAGTTCGGACATGCGAGGGTTTTGCTGAATGGGATATCCCTGTTCTCATCAACAAGATTGATTACCACGGTATCGGCATATTTAAGAGAGGTATCAATGGCATGTTTGATCTGCCGCTCTATGCCCTGCTTTATGATAAAGCGGTCGATGACGATCTCGATGGTGTGCAGCTTTTGTTTTTTTAGTGTGATGTCCTGGGTGAGCTCCACCATCTTATCGTCTATCCTTGCCCTGACAAACCCGTCTGTTCTCATCTGCTGGAGTTCTTTTTTATATTCTCCCTTTCTGCCCCTAACCAGTGGGGCGAGCACCTGAATTCTTGTGCCCTCCGGAAGAGAACATACCGGAGCAATAATATTGTTGATGTCCTGTGTCGCTATAACTGATCCGCAACGGTAACAATATGGGACGCCGATGCGGGTATAAAGCACTCTCATGTAGTCATAGGTTTCCGTGATGGTCCCGACCGTTGACCTCGGGCTTTTGGTTACAGTCTTCTGGTCGATGGCGATGGAAGGCGAGAGTCCGTCAATGTAATCCAGTTCCGGTTTTTGCATCTGTTCAAGGAACTGCCGGGCATAGGCTGAAAGGCTCTCAACATAACGTCTTTGTCCTTCGGCATATATCGTATCCATGGCGAGTGACGATTTTCCTGAACCGGACGGTCCTGTAATAACGGTTATTTTGTCCCGAGGAATCGCGACATCGATATTCTTGAGGTTGTGCTCGCGCGCACCTCTTACTACAATGAATTTCCGGATGCCCTTGTTTTCCATTTAATCCTTACTATAACTCCTTTCACTCATCGGATTCCAGAGATTTTAAAATGGCGACTACTGTCCCTATAGGGACCTTTGTCTCGACTTTTACCGGTATTCTGTTGTCATCATCCGTCAGCCAGATCAGGATATCCCCCTTGTTCTGGAACAGACCTTCTGATTCAAGTAAGGGCTTCACTTTGACGGTATCCAATATTATGGTTTTGGAGAACTTGATCCGTTCTTTCCCGATTACGTTGACAATAGCCTGAAAGAATTTATTGCTGTCAAAAATATCAATGGATATGGTTTTCCCCACCACAAAAGGCTGAGTTCTAAGATAATAAAAGCCGGAGAGTAAATCCCACAAAGCGCCGCTCTGAATAGGATGGTCGTCCTTTGAACCTTTTATGTAATTAAAAAAGGTGAGGTCCTTTTTATCAGGATCAAAAACGGTTTCCTTGTCACTCCTGTATTTCCCTTCCCGCTGTTTGATACTGAAATTTACCGGCACTCCATTGATAACAGTGCTTTGAGCGTGATCATCAACCTTGTAAAATGCCGAAATAGCAGCTGTAGAATGCACCTCGCTTCTTATTATTACCTTGCCTGAACTCCCCCCGGCTTCGAGTTCCGCATTTCCGACATGGATACCGAACCAATAAAGGCTGTAAGAAAGTTTTTCCCCCATGAATTTTGACAGGGCCGTATTGCCGGTACCCGGTTCAGGCTTGACAGCCGGGGGCGCCATTTGAGGCTGGACCGGTATGGCAGCGGCAGTTTTTGTCTCAGCCGGCGTCCCGGAAGAACCCGTGTCTTCTTGTTTTATGGCAGTTCCCTCCGCAGGAGTGTTCTCCGCGGGAGCGGAGTTTTCGGGCGCTGACGGTCCGACAACTTCAGTGCCCGGGTGCTCACTTTCTTCAGTAGTTTTGCTCTGCGTTATATCCTGTTGAGGCGTCTTGAGCTTCGGGGCCATGAGCGGTCTCGAAGTGTTTTCAGTTATTAGAGTTGCAGTCAGATTTCTATCAGAACGGTGATCGACAAAAACGAACGCTCCCATCTCGTATGTCCCCGCAGCAATAAAAATGCAATGCAGGATGAGGGATAGCGCCAATGGCACGATAACAGGCGTGAAATATCTTTTCAATAACTCCATCTAATTATTTTAGAGATAATTAGACGCGCCTGTCCAGTAAAGCCTCCACATGGAGATACCATGTCTATGCAGAGTATCTGCGCTGCGACTTTCTTGTTATTTACGATAAGCGTCTCATAGTCGTCCGCACAGTTGAAGATTCCCTGCGGCAAGACCGCAGGGAATCTTCGACTGACTAGAGCGGCTTTAGTAATAACATCAACCCGGAGTTTAGAACAATCCACTCACCTTGCCTGTGCTGGTATCGACGTCAACCCTTCTGAAGGCAGGATTGGAGCTCGTACCCGGCATTAGGCTGATCGTGCCTGCGCACGGGCAAAGGAATTTGGCTCCTGAATATATAAGAACATCTCTGATGGGCAGCGTCCAGCCCTTTGGCACTCCCTTGACAGCCGGGTCATGGGTGAGGCTCAGGTGGGTCTTGACCATCATTGTAGCAAAGTCGGCGTACTTGGGATCATCTTCTAGCATCTTGGCCTTGGCTTCGGCTTCAGGCAGCCAGGAAACCCCGTCGGCCCCGTATACTTCCCTGGCTATTAGAGCCACGCGATCGCGCAGTTTCATCTCCAGCGGGTATAGGAATTTGAAGTCGTTCTTCTCGTTGCAGGCGTTGATGACTGCGTCGGCCAGTTCCAGAGCGCCTTCTCCTCCCTTGAGCCAGTGATTGGATTCAGCGCAGCGGGCCCCGGCAGCTTCTGCGGCCTTCTTGACCGCGGCCACTTCGGCATTCGTATCGGTATAAAAACGGTTGACGCATACAACCGGGTTTATGCCGGACTTGCGGATAACGTTAATCAGGTGGACCATATTGGCGCAGCCCTTTTCGACCAGCGCCACATTCTCCTTGGTGTACTCTTCAGGGATGGCTTTACCGGCAACCACCTTGGGTCCCCCGCCATGCATCTTCAGGGCACGGACAGTGGTGGTAAGCACGGAGACATGGGGCTTCAGGCCGCTGAAACGGCATTTGACGTTCCAGAATTTTTCGAAACCGATGTCTGCCGCAAAGCCTGACTCTGTCACATGATAATCGAACAGCTTGAGGCCGATACGGTCGGCGATGATGGAGGACTGGCCAACGGCTATATTGGCAAAAGGCCCGGCATGGACAAAGCAGGGTTGGTATTCAGCTGTGCTCATAAGAGTGGGGTTGATTGTGTTGCGCATGAAGGCAGTCATGGCATTGCCGACTTCCAGATCTGCCGTTGTAACCGGCTTGCCGCTCTTGTCGAAAGCGACCGTGATGCTGTTGAGGCGTTTTTTGAGGTCGGCAAGGTCATTGGCTACCGCCAGAATCGCCATGCACTCCGACCCAACAGCGATCCCGAACTTGGACTGCATCATAAAACCGTCCGTCCGTCCGCCCATCCCTATGACAATATTGCGCAGGCTCTGGGCGCAGAAGTCCATAACCCACCCCATCTCCACGCGGGTGGGGTCAATGTCGAGCCGCTTCATTTTGGTGAGCCGCTGAAGCTGTTCGTCGTTATAGTTGCGTTCGTGCTGCATCCGTGAAGTCAGAGCTACCATTGCCAGGTTGTGGGAGTTCATTATGTCGTTGATGTCTCCCGTGAGTCCAAGCGAGAACTCGGTCATGGGAATCAGCAGAGAGTTGCCGCCGCCGGCAGCAGTGCCCTTGACGTTCATCGTGGGACCGCCCGAAGGCTGGCGCAGCGCCCCGCCCACGTTCACACCACGCTTGCCCAAGCCCTCCATCAATCCGCAGGATGTGGTGCTTTTGCCTTCGCCCAATGGGGTAGGTGTGATAGCCGTCACCTCAATGTACTTACCGTCGGGCTTCTTCTTGAGACGATTAATAATCTTGAGAAAATCCACTTTTGACAGCCTTCCCATGGGCAGCATCTCGTCTTTTTGAAGTCCAAGACGTTCGCGCCACTCATCAGGGGTAGGCATGTGTTTTTCTGCTTCCTCGGAAATCTGCCAGTCAGCCAGCTTTGTTGCATCATACGGCATAAAGATACCTCCTATAAATGAAATATAAAAATATTCTCAATTAAGGCACGTGCATTACCGGTGCCGGTCACATTAAGAAATGCCGATTTTCTGAGCATTTCCCCCCATGCGCTTATGAGATAACCCCACATTATAACAACAATCCTTCCTATCGTCAATAACTTTATAATTATAATTAATAAGCGGGTCAAAACTCAAAGTTTTCCACCTTTCAGCTTCCACTTTCATCGCTCTGATAAACAGCCTTTTTCTGCCTTCCTTTGCTAATTAGGAACGAACTCTATGTTACAATTAATATTTATATGGAACCGGCGGCACTTTTAGGAGTTTGAATGAAAGAGGATATAAGCCTGCTGTGGTGTAAGAGGGCCTCTGAACTGATCGATAGAGGGTCTACGGGTAAATCGATAGTTTTAGATTTAACAGCGCAAGTTGACGTCATATTGTCTGATTCATTCAGAACGGCATTACAGGATTCTTATTCGGGAGCTGTGCCTGATGATCTGGCACTTGTTGCGGTCGGCGGTTACGGGCGCAGTGAAATGGTGCCGTATTCGGATATTGATATCATGTTGGTGTCCAGGACAAGGGACAAAAAAACCACTGAAGCGGCCCAGGCGGTGCTTTACAAATTTTGGGATATGGGGCTGAACATAAGCCACAGTTTCAGGACCCTCGCTGAATGCCTGCAGGATTCGATCAAAGATCCGAAAACCCGGACCTCAATTATTGATTCTAGGTTCCTGATCGGAGACAAAACGGTTTTCGAAGAGTTCAGAAGGGACATCTATCCGAAAATATTATTCAACAAGAAACGGGATTTTGTTGGAGCAATATTGGGAGAAGTCAACAAACGGCACCGGACTTTCGAGGATTCCGTTTACCTCCTTGAGCCCAATATTAAGGAAGGCATAGGCGGACTGCGGGATGTGCACACGCTCACCTGGCTGTCAAAAGTGATTTTAAAAATAGATGATATTTCCGGCCTGGCGGCAATTCTCGCAAGAAAAGATTACCTCCATCTTATGAAAGCCTTTGATTTTATTTTAAGGATGCGTTTAAGCCTGCATATAATCTCAAAATGCAGGAACGATGTCCTTTCGTTTGAATTCCAGGATGCTGTTGCACGGACTATGGGCTTCAAGAACACAAAAAGATTTATTGCTGCAGAAATAATGATGCGGCTTTATTATAAAAAGGCTGAAGCAATCACAGGCGTATTGAAGAAGATTATGAACATCAGCGGGCGCAAGTACATACACTTTCCGCTGAACCTGAGCATTAAACAAATTACAGATGACTTTTACCTTGCGAGAAACGAAATAACCGTCAAAGACAAAGGGATTTTCAGAGACACTGATAAAATTATGGAGGCCTTCAGCATTTATTCGATCTCGGGCAGAAAATTAAGTGATCAGGTACAGGAAATCATAAGGGGGAGGGCGCTGCTTATAAGCACGGAAATACGTCCGACGAAAAAGTCCGTGGCTGCCTTTCTCGATATATTAAACGGGAACAGGGTATACGATACTCTCCGGAGGATGCATGAGATGGGCATACTTGACCGGTTTATCCCCGAGTTCGGAAGGTTAAGACACCTGGTTATCTATGAGATATATCACAGGTATACTGTTGATGAGCATTCCCTGATTGCTGTAAAAAATCTTGAGACCCTGAAAACTACCCGTCAGGCCAGCCTTCGCTATCTCTCTGAAATTCTCAAAAGGTCCAGGCAGGATATTTTGTTTTTTGCCATACTCCTGCATGATATAGGAAAAGGCGGCTACGGAAGGAACGGGGGCAGTCATGAAAATTCAGGGTATAAAATGCTGAAAGCCCTCATGGAGCGTTTTGGCATCGAGCATCAGGACAAGAGAAGGATTGAGTTCCTCGTAAAAAATCACATCGTGATGTCAAAGCTCGCACTTAACAGAGACAGCGAGGCGGCTGAAACCGTAATACAACTTGCGGAGCTTGTTGAGAATGAAGAAAACCTTGACTCACTTTATTTGATGACGTATGCGGACATGACTGCTGTGAATCCGGTTTTTTGGACGGACTGGAAGGCGTATCTATTTCAAGATCTGTACATGAGGACAAAAGATCATTTGCAGGGAATAAGAGCAAAGCAGTATGTTACGTCAGACAATAAGCTGCAGGGGTTTATAGAGTCAATGCCGGACCGGTATGTTATTTCGACCACCAGCGAGATGGCCCGTGCAGATTACCTTGTCGCGGTCAGGGCGGCAGAGGAAATGCTTGCGATAACGGTGAATAAGAGACCGGACAGCACTGTTGAGATAGTAGTTGCCACGAAGGACAAGCCGGGACTCTTTTCAAAGATTGTCGGAGTGCTGAGCTTCAGAGGCCTCAATATTTTGAGGGCCAGGATTTATACGAGTAATAATGCCCTGGCACTTGATAAGATTTTGTTGTCTAACTGGAGTTCCATCTGGTGGGAAGGGCTCGAGGAGCAGTTAAAAGAGGACCTTTACAGTGCTATTGTCCTGGACACCCCGATTTACCCTGAAAGTGGCTTTTCCAAACCTCTTTTTGCCGGCAAGAGGCTGGAGAACTTTATCGAAATCGATAATGAGACTTCCTCAAGCCATACCCTCCTCGAACTTCTATGGCCTGACAGGATAGGTCTGTTATTCGATATTTCAGAGCAGCTGTTCCAGCACAGAATTGATATAACTTCCGCTGTAATAAACACCGAAGATGGTGTTGCCAGGGATGTATTTTATTTACAATATAACGGGGGTAAACTTAGTGCTGACGTTGTTTTAAAAATTTTGGGCGCTTTGCATTATTCGAAAATTGAAACAAGCGCTGCTCATAGGTAATAAACAATGGGTAATAGGTTATAGGTTATGGGTAATGGGCTGTGGCCTTTCATTTCTGTCACTATAACCTATGACCTGTAACCTGTAACCTGTATTTTGATATGAAACGAAAACTTATATATATTGCGGCGGCCGTGCTGTTATGCAGCATTTTTTTATATGCCTCAAGGGGGCCGAATATTTCAAATGCCCTAAAGAGGATCATACTGCCTGAGCTGGAAGATGCGACCGGCAAAAAGTTTATTGCCCAGCAGGTGTACATAAACCTGCTGCCTCTTTTTGTCGAGATCAAAGGATTAAAATCATTTGACGACAATGGTGAAAAGATCCTCGATGTCCAGAGAGTTAAAGGGTATATAGGGCTTTCAGGACTGATAAGCAAAAAACTCGTTGTTAAGAGGCTCGTCCTTAAAGGTCCCGATCTGCGGACGGATAGAAAGCAGCTCGAAGAGATTGCGGCAAACATAAAACAATATCTGGCCAAACCTGCGCGGATGCCGATCAAGCTCGAAGTTAAATCGCTCAGCATGACCGATGCTTCCCTCGCATATCAGGACATTAATTATAAGGCGGCCCTTGAAGGTTTTGATGCCGATGTCATTATAAGCAAGACTCCTGAATTCCGAGTTGCATCCAGGAAAGTGTTCTTCAACATAAAGGGATTGCATGAGGCAGAGGGGTCGCTGGAAGCGGTCTTCTCTCTAAAGGATACTCTTGTCGATCTGAAAAAGTTTAAAATCACCTCCTATAACTCTGATGTGAGGACCTCGGGATCACTCGATACAAAGAGTCTTATCGGCAGGTTTCAGTCTGAAGCCACGGTATATCTTGACACTATAAAGAGGATATTCGGACTGAAGCGCAATGGAGAGGGCGAGCTTTCACTAAAGGGTTCAATAGGATTTGACGGCCTTAAGTCGCTGACCGGGTCGGTTTTTGCAGACGTGAAAGTCAAAGGAGATTTGTTTATTGAAACGTTGATGGAATTGCTTCATGTGAAAGATCGGATTGCCGGACATGTCAGTATTGACGGCTTTTTAAAAGGCCCTCTCAACAAACTATACGGGGAAGGCAAATTGGAGCTTGATAAAGGCGACCTGTTCGGGGTACCCGTTGATAAGCTGGACTGCAAGGTACTGTACCATGACGGCGCACTGAAATTCCTTGACGGCAGTGCACGACTTCTTCAGGGTAAAGCGCTTGTGGAAGCGATGATAAAGCTTCCCGTTGTCAATTACTTTGAAGTTCGAGTCAAAGCAGAAGATGTCTCGAGCGAAGGTCTTTTAAAGCTTGTAGGATTGGGGCGCATACTGCCCGAAGGTCAAGTGAGCGGAACGCTGACAACGGCGGGCAGCGCCTTTGATCCTGAAGGCCAATTCTCTTACAGAAACACAGTTCCGGGCAAGGACGTGCTCGGCAGAGTAAGGAACATAAAAAGCGGATACAGTATGAAGAACAACGTGCTTTTTTTTGAGCAGATGTCTTTCGATACCGGCAAGTCTAAGCTCTACACTTCGGGATCTTTGGATCTGAAAAGCAACACATTGAATTTTCGAGGGACAGGGGATACAACAGATATAGGGGATTTGTCATCTCCTTACTTTACTGCAGTTTCGGGACCGGCGCGCTTTTCTCATATAGTTTCAGGCAGTGTGAAGGACCCTGTCATTGATATGCATTTTGATACTCACGTTACCACCTTTGCCACTAAAAACCTGGCTGACGCCAGGCTCGTCACCAATAGTGATTTTATTTTTGATGCTTCAGAGTGCGACCTGACTTACAAAAAAAACCGCCTCACCCTTAAATCCTTTTCAGCCGAGTCTCCCCGGGAAAAAATCAGCGCATCGGGCACTGTTCTTTTTCCACAGGCTGTGTCATTGTTCGATTTAAAAAAACCGGATTTCGATCTTTCCCTTTCACTGCGCAATATCGATATCAAACCATTCGCTGCTATGTTCACCAACAAAGTTACTGTGAACGGCGTTTTGAATACTGATTTCGATCTTTCAGGCGGCCTGAATAATATAAAACTCTCCGGAGATATTCATGGAAGAGACCTGACCATATCAGACCAATATGCCATCAACAGCGCAGACGGGAATTTGACCTACGAGGGCGGCACAGTGACTTTAAATCCGGTCCGTTTGAAGAAGGGGTCTTCATCAATCGATATTTCAGGGACGGTCGGCGCTCACAACACGTTCTCTGTCAACGCTACATCCAGGTCAATTAAGGTCTCCGACATTATTCTCCAAAGGAATAGAGAGAAGCTCAGGACACAATATAAAGAGCTTTTTGAAGGGAACTTTTTTGACACTATCCTTATTTCCAACCTCGCTATCAGAGGGTCCGGGACCTTTGAAAATCCGATACTGACTTTAAGAGGCGATATGAATTCCGGACCTTACAGAGGACGACCTGTGGGCGGCGGCTATATACAGGCAACACTTAACGGAAAGCATGCGACTGTGACAGCGGGCCTTCTTAATAAAAAACTGACCATTAAAGGAGAAGCGCAGCTTACAAAGACGCTGCCATGGAATGCCTCTGCAGACCTTCAGACCGCACGGTATGATTTTATTGTGGCAAGTTTCATGAAAGATGTTCCCGATGACCTGCTTGTCAACCTTAGGGGTAACATTAGTGCCCGGGGCGATAAGGACCATATAAATGCCGTGGCGAGTATTAACAATGTCCATGTTTACCTTTATGGGACCGGCTATTCCAACAGTTCCGGAGCCGTACTGAAACTGGAAGACCATAAGCTCTCTATAGGCTCCCTGTCCATGAAAAGCGATACCACGGAGTTCAGGCTCGCCGGCTCTGTTTCTATCGGTTCGCGCTATGATCTTCTGCTTGAGGGCTCATCGTCCCTGGCTCCCCTTAAGGCGTTGTCGAAAAACATCGATACAATAAACGGCAACGCGTCCTTTGTTTGCGCTATCACCGGGGAATGGAATGATCCGAAAATAAACGGAGCAATGGAAGTTTCCAACGGCATCCTCGGATTCAAAAACATCCGCTACCGCCTCTCCTCAGTTTCAGCTTATCTATATTTTGATGAGGACCGGGTAATACTTGATAACGCCTCCGGAAAACTTTCAGGCGGCAATGTTACCGCAACCGGTACAGCATATATTCAAAAGTTTGGTATTAAGCGATTTCTCCTCAACTCACATCTCAGGGATGTCACTGCCTCTGTATCAAAAGACTTCTGGGTTAATTTCAGCGCTGACCTCAACTATGGCGGCACGCTGGCCTCACAGTCAATTCTCGGCAATGTTGAGGTAAAGAGAGCCAAATATACTGAAAGGGTCGAATGGAAAAGCTGGCTTTTGGGATTCCGGCAGAAAGAGAAACCTAAGGTAGAGTCCTCAAGGCTGGACAGTACCAGGTTAAATGTCATGGTCTCAGGCTCTAACCTCGTCATAGACAATAATGTAGCAAAGGCGTCGGTGAAAATGGATCTTCTCTTAAAAGGGACTATCGGAGAACCGGTCGTTCTGGGAAAACTGGATGCAAAAGAGGGCCTCGTTTATTTCAGAAATAATGAGTTTAAAATATTGCAGACAACCGTGGACTTTTCTGATCCTTATAAAATAACTCCTTATTTTACCATTGTGGCCGAGACTAAAGTGAGGAGCTACAATATAATCCTCAGCCTGAACGGATACGTCAATCAGTTCACACTCTCTCTGTCCTCTGATCCTTTTTTGGCTGAAGCCGATATATTCAGTCTTTTGACTGTCGGGCAGATAGGTAAAAACATGAGGGGACTGGAAGGAGGCATCGGTGCAGGGGAAGCTACCTCTTTTCTTACAGGAAAAATGCAGGACGTCTTTGAGGAACGCCTCAGGACAATTACCGGGTTAGACCGCCTGTCGATAGAACCTTCAGTATCTTTGAAGTCCTCCGAGTCCGCTCTGACCACTACGGCAGCATTGTCGAATACGACAGGAACTGTTTCCCCAAGGGTCACTGTTTCAAAGAGGTTGCTTGGAGACAAGCTCTATGTCACCTATAGCGCCGCTGCCGGCTCTGGTGAAGAACAGGTATGGAAGCTGGAATACCTGTTGGGACCTAACATATCTCTTGTCGGCGACAGAGATGAGCTTGGCAGTCTGGGCGGGGACATTAAATTCCGCTTCGGGTTCAAATAATAACCAGGGACATGAATGAAGCAAATTATAAGCCATATACTGTTCATTTTTTTTCTGATCACAATAAGCCCGCATACTGTCATATATGCTGCTGATCAGCCTTTGCCTGAGAAGGCAGGCCTTTTACATCAGGTCGAAGTTAGAGGCCTGTATTCAATTTCAGAGTCTGAGCTTCTTTACCTCCTTAATATTGATAAGGGTCGCGCTATCGACAGGTCTGCCCTGAACACCGGCGTCAAGCGCGCTTTTTTGACTGGCATTTTTGACGATATTATTATTGAAAGCCTTGATCCGGACAAAACTCAAATTGTAGTCACAGTAACAGAGAAACCGATAATCGCTTCCATCACGGTAAAAGGAAACGAGCACTTTTCAACCGGTTTTATAAAAAAACAGTTGCCCTTTAAGACCGGAGACCGATTAAGCGGCCTTATACTCAAAGAGGGTATTGTGAAACTTGAAAAAGAGATGCACAAAAGAGGTTTCGTTGATGCCGACGCCGCGTATGCCGCAACACACGGCAAAAAAAATGCGGTGGCCATAGAAATAATAATTCATGAAGGACAGCCCGAGATTATCAAGAAGATTGTAATCCCTTCGCATGCCGATATAATCGATAAGTATTTAACGCTTTCCGCTAACGGTATTTTCGATCTTGAGCAACTGGACCGATTTAAAAATAAAATACTTCATGATTACAAGAAGCAGGATTTTGTCGGAACATCCCTATCATATACCTATCAGAACGGCATATTGACAATAGATTTTGATCCAGGCAAGAGACTTACTCTGACTTTCAGCGGCAATAAAACAATTGGCTCAAGCGACCTTATGAAAGAGGTGCCATTTCTTGAGATCAACGAGATCAGCGATGATCTTATTGAAGAGGCCATAGCAGGCATCCTTACACTCTATCACCGGAATGGTTTTATTTTTGCGCAGGCCGCGCCGGTTATATCGACGACCCGGGAAACTATTAAACTCGACATATTCATATCGGAAGGAGACCGGTATAAGGTGGGAGCCATATCGTTTGAGGGTGCCGCCGCTATTCCTCATGAAAGGCTGCAGGCCATCCTTGTATCAAAAAAAGGTGATTACTATAACCCCGAGGACCTGGAATCAGACAAGGACGTTCTTCTGGATTTTTATCATGCCCTCGGTTATTTGTATGTCGAAGTCGGGGAGCCGGAAATAGTGATGAAGGACAATAGCGCCAATATCAAATTTGTCATTCATGAGAAACAACAAGTAAAGATCACGGCTATTAAAGTGGCCGGCACAACATTTTTTACTTCTGATGAGATAATAAAAATAATACCGCTGAAGACCGGCAGCCCTTACAATGAGGTGGATATCTCTGATTCGCAGCGCAAAATCCTTCAGTTTTACAGCAATCGGGGATTCCTTGATGCGAAAGTCAACATTGTCAGGAATGTGGCCGATATTTCTGCGGACATCACATTTAATGTGAGTGAAGGCAGCAGGACCTTCTTCGGCAAGAACATTTTCATCGGCAATGAAAAAACAAAGCTGACTGTCATCGAACGAGAGCTTAACCATAAAAAGGACGCTCCCTTCGATTACAGCGAACTGACCAAGGAGAAAGAACGTCTCTATCGTCTGGGGCTTTTTACCGATGTCACAGTGGTCCCGTCTGAAAGAAATGATTCCGAAAGAGATATACTCTATAAATTCAGAGAGGCGGATGCAGGGACCGTGGACTTCGGCCTTGGCTACGGCGAGTATGAAAAATACAGGGCGTTCGTCGAAATCGGTTACAGGAATTTATTCGGCATGAACTGGCAGCCATCTTTCAGAATAGAAATAAGCTCCCTCGAAAAACGAGCGATCCTCTCATATACCGAACCGTACTTCCTCAACAGTGATTTGACTTTCAAATCGTCACTCTTGTATGAAAACAAGAGAGAGTTTAACATCGATACCAAAGAGACAAGCTATCGCCTCACAAGGGAGGCCGCGAGTGCCGGGGTAGAAAAAAAACTGAGCGAAACAATTAAAGCGACATTAAGTTATGACTTTTCGGTGGTAGACACAAGAGATGTGCTGCCGGATATAATATTGAGCCGGGAGGACACCGGAACTCTTATTATAAGCGGCGTGAGTCCCGGACTGATTTACGATACCAGAGACAATCCGTTCGATCCGGCAAAGGGCATACTTGCCGGGATATCGATAAAAGAGGCCTCTCAAGTGCTCTTTTCTCAAACCGATTTCCTGAAATTATCAGGTTATGTCAATCATTACCAGCGCCTGAGCGATAGGTTAGTGCTTGCTGTTTCGCTGAGGGGCGGAGCGGCGCAGGGCTACAATCATACCAGCGAACTGCCGTTAGTCGAGCGTTTCTTTTTGGGTGGTAGAACAACAGTAAGGGGTTATGACCAGGACACATTAGGACCTAAAGGGGCCGATAGCACACCTCTCGGAGGTGACGCCTTTGTCATGGGTAATTTTGAGCTTAGGACCGATGTGGGCAGGTCATTCGGCATCGTTACTTTTGTCGATACTGGAAATGTATGGGAAAAAATTCCTAATGTAAACTTTGCACAACTCAAGTTCACAACCGGCCTTGGCCTTAGATACAAGACTCCGGTAGGGCCGTTGAGCATTGACTACGGGGTCAAATTGAGCAGAGAGAAGGGGGAAAGCCTTGGCGCATTACATTTCAGCATCGGTCAAGCGTTCTAAGACAAGTGGTCAGGGGCAAGTAGCCCATAGCCTAACAAAAGCTAAAAGCTACAAATCCGGCCATTTGTTTTTTGCCGTTTTTTTGTTACTGGTTGCCGGTAACTGGCTGCCGGCTACTTTCAGTTATGCAGAGGTCCTGGAGAGGGTAGTCGCATACGTGAATAATGATGCAATAACACTTTCGGAGTTCCAGAAAAGTGCGCTGAGTACAAGAAAGACGCTGGGCAATGTCTCAGATTCAGACATAATCAACTCCATGATCAATAGAATTATTTTACTTCAGGAAGCAAAAAAGATGCGGCTTGAAGCTCCAGACGACGATAAGCTGGTGCAGGAATACATTGATATTAAGATAAAATCGGCCATCATAATCAGGGAAGAGGACTTGGAGCGTTACTTCAATGACAATAGTGACCGGTTCAAAGGGCAGGACTACCTTGCGGTAAGAGATGAAATTGAAAAGTACCTTCTCGAACTTGAAACGAACAAACAATTGAAAAAACAAATCGATGAACTGCGGGCTAAGGCCGATATAAAAATACAGCTTAGTACTCCTTTTCATAAATAGGGTGTCGCATCGAGAGCGTCGATGCGCCGCGCCAGCGAGGCGCACGAGTGAGGTTACCGTTGTGTACGGCGAAGAAGTGCAACGAAGCTGGAGTGGATGCAGCGCCGCTCGAATGCAACTGTATTTATGAAGAGGAGTACTTAAGGCTTCAGAGTGATAATTACGGCGTATTCATCGCATTCGGGAAATTTGTGGCACTTGCGGCAATCCTCCCATATCATTTGAGGAAGTTTGTCTCTTTTAATTTCTTTAAATCCAAGTTTACCAAAAAAATCCGGGCGGTAGGTAAGGGCAAAAACCTTCTTGATTCCAAGTTCCTTGGCGTCTGCTATGCATTTCTTGACTAGTGATTTCCCTACAGCCTGCCTTTGGTATTCCTCTTTGACAGCGAGAGACCGTATTTCCGCCATATCCTCCCACCAGATGTGTAACGCGCAAGACCCTTTTAATACCCCGTTATCGTCATACACAATATAATCCCTAATATCCTCATACAGTTCTTTCAGCGAAAGGGGCAGCATTTCCTCTTTTTTTGCAAATTGATTGACAAACTGACGAATTGCTTTGACGTCAGCAATAGTTGCTTTTCTGATTTTCAATGATTTCGTATCCTTTGGCTATTAATTGGTTGTTGAGGTCCATCGTATGTTTTCTATCCTCTGGTGTAATATCGTCAAGAGCCCGAACTACTGAATCAAGTGACAGTATGCCTGTACAAGAAATAAAAGCACCCATCATCACCATATTGGCAAGCTTAGTGCCGTTCATTGTCGCCGACAGCATGCTGGCAGGCACTCCCAGTACTTTGATGTCATCCCTGTGATCAGTCCTGCTGATAACAGATGAATCGTATAATAGCATACCGCCAGGACGAAGCTTCCCGTTAAAACGGCTGTAAGATGCGTCATTCATAACTATAAGAATATGGGGGTTTCGGATGACTGGAGAGCCGATCATCTGATCGGATATGATCACAGTACAATTTGCCGTGCCTCCGCGCATTTCCGCTCCGTATGAAGGCATCCAGGTAACTTCCTTATTTTCAAACATTGTGGCATATGCCATAAGCCTGCCAAGAAAAAGAGTTCCCTGTCCGCCTGATCCGGCTATGATTATTGTATGCTCCATCGGTGTCTGCTCTAAGAATAATGCGAATCTTTGAAGACCCCAAGTTTATAAACATCCATCATTTTTTCCCTTACCCATTCAGCAGATTTCTTAGGCGAAAGACCCCAATCAGTAGGGCAGGGAGACAGAATCTCGATCATACTGAACCCCCTTTCTTCCAGCTGGTATCTGAAAGATTTCTCTATCATTTTTTTTGTTGTCAAAAGGTTTTTTACCGAATCTAAAGAGGTCCTCGCTATAAAAGAGACCCCGTCTATGGTCGCAAGCATCTCTGCGACATGGAGAGGGTAGCCTGCTGTCTTAATATCCCTTCCTTTTGGGGTCGTTGTTGTTTTCTGTTCCAGCAGTGTTGTGGGCGCCATCTGCCCGCCGGTCATACCGTAGGTGGCATTATTGATAAAAATAACTGTTATATTTTCTCCCCTGTTTGCAGCATGAACAATTTCTGCGGTGCCGATTGCGGCAAGGTCACCATCACCCTGATAGGAGAAAACAATGCTGTCGGGTAGAGTTCTTTTCATTCCGGTGGCCACGGCAGGTGGTCTGCCGTGCGCAGCTTCAATCATATCGAAATCGAAATAGTCGTAGGCAAATACGGCACATCCGACCGGAGCAATACCTATGACCCTTTCCCTGATGCCCAGTTCCTCGATTACTTCAGCGATCAGCCGGTGTGCAAGGCTATGTCCGCAACCAGGGCAGTAGCGGAACGGCGTCTTTTTAAGAAATGCCGGACGCTTAAAAACCTGCTTCATAGACGGGATTATAACATATTCCAAAGATAGGTGATAGGTAATGGGTCATAGGCAATGGGAAAAAACCTATTACCTATAACCTATAGCCTATGACCCGTATTAAGGAGTATCCCTTCAAGCAGTCCGTGATCACTGACTGTCATGGCGTCAGTTTTGAGTGATTCCATCAATGTTAAAAGAATAATAATGCCAGGAATTATTATATCGGCTCTCTCCGGTTCGAGGCCCTTAACAATAGCACGTTCAGATAATGGGATAGATGATAAATGCTCAAGTTGCGCTTTAAGCTTATTAAAAGAGAGAGAGTGCAAGTGAATACTGTCGGCATCATAGGTATCGAGACCCATATCTATTGTTGCTACTGTGGTCGCGGTACCGCCTGTTGCGACAAAGCTCCTAATTTCGCCCGTATTAATAATCCCTGACACCTTAAATGAATGTAAAACCGATTCAAATACCGCATTTCTTATATTCTCAATTTCGAGGTGCCCAGGAGGATCGCTGTGAATAAAACGCTCATTCAACCGAACGGCGCCTATCTGAAGACTGCTTTTTGCAGTTATCGCGGAGGTTGCGTCACAGAAAATCCATTCAGTGCTTCCTCCACCTACGTCTGTAATAAAAGCAGGTGCTGAAGGAGCAGGATCATTCCCCATAATACCCGTAACTGTCAACTCGGCTTCCTTATCACCACTAATAATATTAATGGAAATGCCTGTCCTTGCCTTAACTGCTTCAATAAACTCCAGGCTGTTACCGGCGTCACGCAACGCACTTGTACCGATTGCGATTGCATTACATGCCTTGTATCTCTCCATTGATGCTTTAAATTGGATGAGTGATCTAATTGATTTTTCAATACTATCTTCGTTAAGAATCCCTTTTTGTGTTATGTCCTTGCCAAGACGTGTCACAGCTCGTTCCGCTGAAATGCGGATTAATTTCCCCTTGTGAACATAACCAATCAATAATCTGAGCGTATTCGTGCCGATGTCTATTGCAGCATTAGGGAAGGGGGGGTTAGTATCTATTCGCAGCCGCTCAGAGGATCGACTTATCATTGACTATCTTAAGAATTGTAGCAACAACATCCTCGAGCTGGACTTTAAGTACTTCCCTGGAACGCCTTATTTTTACTTCTATCACATTCTCTTTCAATGATTTCTCACCGATAATCACATGAACAGGGATACCTATAAGATCAGCATCTTTGAATTTTACTCCCGGCCTTTCATCACGGTCGTCAAGTAAAACTTCTAATGCATTATCTATGAGGCTGCCGTACAGTTTAGCTGCGGTCTCGCGTGTCCTGGTATCAGACACATTCAAAGGCATAATCTCAACATCAAATGGCGCAATACTCTTGGGCCATATTATTCCATCCTTATCATAATTCTGCTCAATGGCAGCAGCAGCAATCCTGGCCGGGCCTATGCCATAACTACCCATAACCAGAGGTTTTTCCTGGCCGACACTGTCAAGAAATACGGCGTGCAGAGGGGTCGAATACTTAACTCCCAATTTAAAAATATTCCCGATCTCTATAACTCTCTCCATTCTCAATGGGCCCTGGCACTTTGGACAGCCATCACCTTCTTTTGCCAGATGAAGATCATGCCATTCGGCATGGAAATCTCTACTTGAAGTAATACCTTTAACGTGATAATCGACTTTATTTGCTCCAGCTATGTACTTCCCTTCTTTCAGTGACAAATCTGCAAGAATACGTATTTGGTGTGACATCGGCCCAATAAAACCGGTCTCGACCCCAAGAATAGAAAGCACCTCATCTTTTGCAGCAGGTTTAAAGTTGCCTATTAACTTTACGAGCTTTTTTTCATGTAACTCCTGATCCCCCCTGATAAGAACGAGCACGGGGCCCTCTGCTGAAATCAGCAGCAAACTTTTTATAAAATAGGGAGGTTCTATATTCAGGAAACCGGATACCTCTTTTATAGTTCTCCTGGCCGGGGTATGTATCTCTTCAATCTGCCAACCGAAATCCTTTATGACAGATGATATTGATCGGGCAACCTCCACATTTGCCATATAATTACATTGGTCACATATAACAATATCATCCTCGCCTGCAGGGCTTGGCGCCATGAATTCATGGGCTGCAGCACCACCCATCATGCCGGTGTCCGACTCGACCTGGTAAAATTTGAGGCCGCAACGCTTGAATATCTCATGATACGCATTTGCATGGATATTGTAGTTAATATCAAGTGCTTCCTCATCAACATCAAAGCTATAGCTGTCTTTCATAATGAATTCCCTGGTGCGCAAGGTACCACTCTTTGGTCTAGCCTCATCTCTGAGTTTAGTCTGGATCTGGTACCATATCTGGGGGAGGTCACGATAGGACTTTAGCTCCCTGGACGCAAGCCATGTCATAATTTCCTCATGGGTCATGCCGAGACACATATCCCGTCCCGTCCGGTCCTTCAAGCGGAACATTTCATCCTTTATGTCATACCATCGACCGGTTTTCTGCCATATTTCAGCAGGTTGCAAAATAGGCATTGACACTTCCTGAGCGCCGATAGAATCCATTTCCTGTTTAAGTATGGCAGTAATCCTGCGCATGACCCTCAATCCAAGGGGGAGATAAATGTACAGTCCTGAAGCGAGTTGCCGAACATATCCTGCGCGGAGCATAAGCTTATGACTGATTGCCTCAGCCTCAGATGGAATTTCCCTCATAGTAGGAACAAGCATTTTAGAAAAATTCATGACTATACACTATATCATTCTTTCTCCTTCAAAAACAAGACTGTGAATGAACCACTAATTCACCGCCACACCACAGAGGACACAGAGAAACTCATAGATTTAAGAAGACATAACATCAGACAGGGCCTTCATCTCTGTGCACTCTTTAGTGAAAGTGCATTTTTGTCTCTTTTTTCTCCAAGGCCTTGAGAACACAGAGAAAAGACTCTGTGAACTCGCTTAAAGCGCCTACTGTTGGCTGTGGTTTGAGGTTTTAGCTGTAGGTATTTTGACCAAATGTGACAGTCATATTACGATTTTTTGACATTTCAAAGACATTTAGGGGAATGATCAGACATTCCGAATGGTTAACATTGTAACTGTCTGTTTTTCGTACCTTCAACAAACATCCTACTTTACATAATATATCTTATCAGACATATTCTGTAAACAACTAATGTTGATAAGCTGTTATAAATGATGTTAATAATTATCCGGCAAAAGCGACATTACAGTGTTCTAACTATACTGTATAAGTTGTAGGCATATGAAAAAAGATTATATGTTAATGGGTTGAAAATTATTTACTGGGATTGCGAGCGCATGATAATTCCTGAATCCTGTAACACTAACATTTATCAAGGTTTCCTCGCCAAGTTCAAAATCACTTGCTATCAAAACCTTGATATAGTTGGCACTGGTGCCTATATACCCCTCAGTGGTTTTATCTTCAATAAGTATTTCAAGGGTTTTGTTGAGGTGTCTCGAAAGATAATCTCCTTTTTTTGATTCTCCGATATTTTTTAGGACGTTAGCTCTATGTTTTTTAAGAATATCCGGAATCTGGTTATCAAACGAAGCTGCCCTGGTTCCAGGTCTTGTTGAGTATGGGAAAACATGAATATATGAAAATGGACCAGACTCAATAACGCGGCAGGTTTTCATGAAGCTTTCGTCTCCCTCTCCCGGAAAACCTGTAATAACATCAGTGCCGATAGCAATATCAGGGAACATCTCAGTAATAAATTGGAGTCTTTTGATAAAAGTGGCTATGGAATATGTCCTGTCCATTTTTTTTAGGACGGAATCATCGCCGCTCTGAAGAGGTATATGCAGATGTTTGCATATTCTGCTATCGCTTATTGTATGGAGCAGTTCATCATTTATTTCATTTATTCCGAGAGAACTGAGCCTTATTCTTTTTATAGATGTCTCTTCAAGTATGCCCTTTAAGAGTTCCGAAAGTGATTTCTTAAGAATTAAATCTCGACCATAGGTGCCAAGGTGTATCCCTGTAAGAACAACCTCCTTATAGCCTGATGCATCATATTCATTGATTTTCTTTATAATTTCATTAAATGGTTCACTTCGGGACTTACCCCTGGCTTTTGGAATAGCGCAATAGCTGCATGAAAAGTTGCATCCATCCTGAACTTTAACGATAGGCCGGTGTCTGGGATAACGGCTGTTAATACAGAGATTACGTTGATTATAGTCGGTTAATTTAGTGATAATACTTTCTTTTTCACAATTTTTAATAACATCTATTTCAGCTCCCATTCTTTTTATTTCATCGCAATTGAGTTCTGAATAACAGCCTGTAACAATGACTTTAGCATTATTTCTTAAAGCTCTGTATATCAATTGCCTAGATTGGCGGTCAGCTTTGGCTGTTACTGTGCAAGTGTTAATAATGCATAAATCCGGAGTTTCAGACAAATCAACGATGTCATTGCCGGCACGCCTCAAACTTCCTTCAATAGAGAAGCTTTCAGCCTGATTCGTTTTACAACCCAGCGTCAGGATAGAGATTCTCATGATTCTATTGTCCCTTCAAGGCTTTGCCTGTTTGCTTTGGTGATACGCACGTAAACCACATCGCCAGGTTTAGGTGCTCCTTGTTTTCCATTAAGCGAGATGGTAACCTTTTTATTCTTTTTCGTCCTGCCCGAAATTTTTTCAGGATTACTTTTATCAGGCATCTCTAAAACAACTTCTTGAAGACTATTCAACAAGAGCTTGTTTTTACTTGTAGAAATGTCATTCTGCGCTTCAAGTATTTCATTAAGTCTTGCTAATTTGATGGGATCTTGAAGTTGTCCGCCCATTGCAGCTGCTCTCGTTCCCGCCCTTACCGAATACTGGAAAGCAAATATCCCGTCAAACTCAATTTCATGCAAAGCCTTAATGGTCAGGCTGTGGTCCTCGACAGTTTCATCAGGGAATCCAGCGATAATATCAGAAGTTATTGCAATTCCAGGAATTTCTTTACGTAGTTCAGCAACCTTACGAAGATAATCATTGTATTCATACTTGCGATTCATTAAAGAGAGTATCCTCGTTGATCCCGATTGAAGCGGAAGATGAATATGCTCGCATACCTTCTCGCAGTCCCGGATAGCGACAATCAAGTATTCTGAAAGGTCTTTTGGATGGGATGTGACAAATCTGATTCGCCTGATGCCTTCTATTTTATTCACTGCTTTAAGTAATTCAGGAAAAGTTATATCACCGGCATATGAATTGACATTCTGCCCTAAAAGTGTTACTTCAACATATCCTTTTTCAGCAAGTCCTTTAATTTCATTGAGAATTGCAGCGCTGGGCCTGCTTCGTTCCCTGCCCCTGGTATATGGAACAATGCAGTAGCTGCAGAAGTTATTGCATCCGTACATAATGTTGATCCACGCCCTTACCGTATCATTTCTTTCGGCAGGAAGTTCTGTAACTCCTATGAGCGGATTGTCGCCGATCTCAATTCTATTGGTATTTGACTTAAGAAGATCGCTGACCATATGGACATTCTGAGGACCCATGACGTGGTCCACATACGGGACTCTTTTTAAAATGTTCTTGCCCTCCTGCTGCGCAATGCATCCGGCCACGGCAATCTTGAGCCCGGGTTTTATTTTTTTGAGTTCCTTTATCCTGCCCAGTTCACTATAAAACTTTTGTTCAGCTTTTTGGCGTATGCTGCAGGTATTGAAGATAACCAGGTCGGCGTCCAGGGGGCTATCCGCTTCAATATACCCCTCCCCTTTCAAAATACCGGACATCTTTTCCGAATCATGGACATTCATCTGGCATCCAAAAGTTGATATATAATATTTAGTCATATAAGCAATGAGGTAAATTACCCGCGATGCTGAGACGACATCGTTTATTAATACATGATTATTTTACTATATTCGTCGAAAAAAAAGATTCGATCTCAACAATTTGGATTCGATTGTTGCAACGATATAATCTTTCTGATAAACTTCTTCCAATACTTGACACAAAAGGACGTACCGCAGTTGAATATTAAGAAAATTCTTCTTCCTGTCGATTTCCCTGATACCTCGCTGCGCGTGGTCCATCAGGCTGCGGCATTGGCGCGCCATTTCGGTTCGGAGATCGTGCTGCTGCACGTCGTGACAGCGCTGAGTCAAACCGCCGGCGTGCCGGAGGACGATTCGGGGAGAGCTGCTTGGGATATGCTCACGGAGATCATCAGAGGGGCCGAAAAAAAACAGGACGAATCTCTCGGGCCTGAGCTTGAGGGCCTTCCCATTAAATACATGTTGGTCAAAGGCAGAGTGGCCCACGCAGTTGTGCGAACGGCTGAGGAGGTAAAAGCCGACCTGATCATGATGCCGTCCTATGGCCATACGTTCGGCCAGTTTCTCCTGGGATCAGTGACAGCTAAAGTATTGCATGGGACCGATTGCCCGGTTTGGACCGACGCCCATGTGGAAGGATCGCCGGTGCAGAAGTTTGCGATCCGCAACGTCCTGTGCGCGGTCGATTTCAACGCTTATAATCACACGGCTATATCGCGGGCCGCGCAAATGGCCGCCGAATTTGGCGCCCGTCTCACACTCGCTCACGTCACTGCCGGGCTGGAGGTCTGGGGGCCTGGTGGCGACTACGTCAATCCAGAGTGGAAAAAGGTGCTTGTAGATTACGCTTCCCAGCATATCGCAGAGATCCAGCAAGACATGGGCATCAAGGCAGACGTATTTATCGGCAGTGGTGAGGTGCCCAAGGTGCTGAGCCAGGCTGCGAAGCAGACGAAGGCTGACTTGCTGGTTATCGGATGCAACCCTTATGGCGGGCACCTGCGGACCCACGGCTACTCAATCATTTGTGCGGTGCAGATCCCGGTCCTGAGCGTCTGATAAAGGTTACAACTGGGATAAGACACCGTAATGCTTATGGCCTAAAATGAAAGGGGCATTGCCTTTTGACAACGCAAGCGGGGTTAGCCCTAGTCGGTTTTTTTCTGAAGCACTATTCTGGGCTGGTGTCAATGTGCTTATTTGTTCAATGAGTTACACCGCTGGCAACCCGTCTGGCGTGAAGCCACCACGCGCCGGCACTGATCAGGGACAGTCCGCTTGCCATCAGAATTGTGTTTCGAATTGTTCGTCGCATTTGATTGCCTTTTTGAAGGATATCTTGATTGCATTTTGTGCAAGCCATTGAAAGAATTTCATAGTCTGTAAGTTCTTTGCCACAATTCCAACATTTATTGTCATAATACGGATGTTTCATGATAGTCCTCCTCCTACTCCTATTTGCTTAAAGGTCAACATTTTAAAATCAGTTACCTCAGAAACAATCACTAATTAAACAATATCCCATAACAATTAACATGGGAATAGGCGGAGGTGTAAATCTTTTAAAAAGACGGTCTGATTTTCTTGTAATATTTTTGCCTACGTATGATGAGGAAAGCCTTTTTATCTCACTTGTTTCTCGAAGATGCCAAACTGGTGGGATTCTTCGGGTTCGCCTTCATACTGCGCTGCGGATACGAGATTGACTGTGTGATAGCCTTTGGATCGATTCTGACCACCTTTGCCCATAAACTTTGGGAAAGATCGACCATCTATCTCTTGTATTTCCGAACTATATTCTATAACCTATCACCAATGACCTTTGGTTGGAAGAAATACGCAATACGCATCGGGTTGGGCCTGCTGGTGGTACTGGCCTTTATACTGCACGCCTCTCATGTTGTCGATTATGGTTATTTGGACCGTATGGAACTGTTAAGCTATGATCTTCGTCTTAACCTTACCCTTCCCCATTCTCACGAGTCCAGGATACTGATCGTTGACATCGACGAAAAAAGCCTTGCCGAAGATGGTCGCTGGCCATGGAGCCGTGATAAGCTGGCATTGCTTGTTGATAATTTATTCCGGCGCCAGGCAGCGGTCGTTGGATTCGACGTGGTTTTCGCGGAAAAAGATGAGAGTTCGGGGTTGCAAGTATTGGAAAGATTAGGGGAAAAGATCTGCAAGGCGATGCTGGCTACAATTCTGCCTTAATGAAGTTACGAAAGCAACTCGATTATGATGGGATTTTTGCCTCGCAGATCAAAGATAAGCCCGTAGTGCTTGGATACTATTTCACCAGTTATGGAGAAAAAGGGAAAGAACGCACAAACGGACAATTATTGCCGCCCCCTGTTTTAGCTGCGCGAACCTTCAAGGGTCTCAATATCCCTTTTGTCAAGATGAATGGATATGGCGCAAACCTGATCGAATTGCAGAAAAATGCCGGCGCCGCCGGTTATTTTAGTGAAGATCCGGACGCCGACGGGATACTGAGACGCATTCCAATGCTTACCGAATATCGCGGGGCCTATTATGAGCCCTTATCCATGGCCGTTGTGCGTGCCTTGTTCGGTTACCCCCAGGTAGTTCCCGGACTGGTCCAAACATCCGACTACAAAAGGATAGAATCGCTGAAACTAAGCGACCTTACGATACCCGTGGATGAGAATGTCATGGCCCTGATCCCATATTTCGGAGGCCAGGGCACCTTTCAGTACGTGTCGGCATCCGATGTATTGCACGATAGGGTAAAACCGGACGATCTCAATGGGGCCATTGTTTTGGTCGGTACTACCTCACCGGGTTTAGTGGACCAGCGCGCCGTGCCCATGGCTTCTGTTTATCCGGGAGTTGAAGTCCATGCAAACATGATCGCCGGAATTCTTGAGCAGAAGATCAAAAAGAAACCGGCCTATGCGATGGGAGCGGAACTTTTAATTTTGCTCTCGACAGGCCTTTTGCTCGCCCTGTTATTACCTTTTCTCACTCCATTAAAATCGACTTTGGTCAGCCTGTTGACGCTTGCATGTGCTATCGGCATTAACATGTGGGCCTGGAAAAACAACCTCGTATTGCCGCTCGCCGCATCCGTTGTAATGATACCTCTCATATATATCCTGAATATGTCCTACGGCTTTTTTATCGAAACCAAAGCAAAGCGCAAGATTACCAGCTTGTTCGGTCAATACGTGCCCAGGGACCTTGTTGTCCAAATGAGCAGAAACCCTGAAAAATTCAGCATGGAGGGGGAAAGCCGGGAACTGACGGTGCTTTTTTCGGACGTGCGGAATTTCACTTCTATTTCCGAATCCCTCTCGCCCAAAGAACTTTCAAAAATGATGAATGAATATATGTCATCCATGACCTCGATTATTCAGAAACACATGGGCACGATAGATAAATACATAGGGGATGCGATAATGGCGTTCTGGGGAGCGCCTCTCCAGGATGCATCCCATGCCCGCAACGCTATTCTGGCAGGTTTGGAGATGCAGCAGGCGTTGGCTTTGCTGAGGCCGCAATTTATCGAGCGCGGGTGGCCCGCGATTCATATAGGTGTGGGGCTGAACACAGGCATCATGAGGGTCGGCAACATGGGTTCGGAGTTTCGCATAGCATATACTGTCATGGGCGATGCGGTAAACCTGGGCTCGCGCCTCGAGGGAATCACAAAAGAGTACGGCGTAGGGATAATCGTTGGAGAGGCGACCCGCAATGCAGTGAGCGATATTGTGTTCCGCGAACTCGACCTGGTGCGCGTGAAAGGCAAGGACCAACCTGTGGCAATATATGAACCACTGGGGCTGCAGGGACAGCTCGATAAATCCTTGCTGGATCAAGTGTCACTTTTTGAGCAGGCCTTAAGAAATTACCGGTCAATGGCATGGGACAGCGCTGAACAAATTTTATCCGGGCTCCGGAGCTTGTCTCCTGATAGCCGTTTGTATAAACTGTACCTTGAACGCATCGCCCTATTCCGCACCAATCCCCCCGACCCTGGCTGGGACGGCGTGTTCCAGTTCAAAACAAAATAACACACAAAACGATACGTAGTAAAAGCGGACTGCCCACTGTGTTGCATCACGAAAAAAAGTATTTTAAAAAATCTATAATAAGCTTACGTCATTGTCTCGAAAATGTCACCCATATCCGGACGTCTTTAACTGTTTTGCCTTTATATGTTCAGCAAGCTCTATAAAACCGGTAAGAAAGTAAATATTGTCTCTCGTGCTCTATGGCAACAATCCTTTGTTCTTATACACCGGTTCAGTCAGATTCCACGCACGGGGTTAATAACCGCCAATGACAGACGACCTCAAAAAGCTTGCTTTGCTCTCTGCCTTGTTTACGCTGCCTTCTCTGTCAGTGATACGGTAAAGCCAAGTGCCTCTATCCTATGTTTATATTGTTTTACAATCCGTGCCTTGTTCCGAGTATCCAAATACATATCCCCTAATTCTTTGTATGTCTCCTGATTCTTTAATATGTAATAAGCGCTCACCAGTATCTTATGTCCTATTGCAACCGCTGCCCTCTTAACTCCTCGTCTTGTTTTGAGCTTATGGTACTTGTCCTTCAAATAAGTCCCTTTCGTCCTCCCTGCATTGTGCCCGCATTGTACCAAAATAGCCTTCAGCCATTTGTCCCCATTGGTGGTGTGTCCGCTTTTTTTTTACCAGCACTCTCGTTATTGCCGGGACTTATCCCCGCCCATGAGGCCAAATGATGTTCAGTAGGAAACACGTTCATATCAGTGCCTATCTCTGCAATGATAACTTCAGCTGCTGTCTCGTTTACCCCCGGTATTGTATCCAGCAACTCGATATTCTTCTGAAGATTGTTTTCTCTGACTACCCTATCAATCTGCTGTTGTACCTCCGCAATCAAACTCTCCATATACTCGATATGCTTTAAACCCAATTGGACCATCATCCGATGATGATCGGTGAGATTTCCTGTACATGACTTCATCAGCGCATCTTTCTTTTTCTTCAGCTGACCATAGGCCAAATCCGCTATCTCTTCAACATTCTCATTGCCCTTTAGCATCTCTTTCAGCATCTTCCTGCCCGAAACACCAAATATATCTGAGGCTACGGAGGCGAGTTTTATATTGGCATCCTCCAGGTATTTCTGAAGCCGATTCTTCTCGCTTGTCATCAAATGATTGAGCTTGGCCCTATGCCTGGTCAAGTCTCTCAATTGCCTGATGTGCCGGGGAGGAATAAAGCTGCCCCGTATCAGCCCGTTCCTTAAGAGCTTGCAAATCCATTCGCTGTCCTTCACGTCCGTCTTTCGGCCAGGAACGTGTTTTACATGTTTTGCATTGGCGATCATTACGGAAAAGTCTTCCTCAAGGATGTTGTACACCGGCTTCCAATATACTCCGGTACTCTCCATTGCTACATGCGTGATCTCTTCGGATTTCAACCAGTCCCGTAGCCTCTCGATATCTTCCGTCATAGTCGAGAAGGTCCTGATTTCCTTCCGTACGCGATTCCCTGCACCTACCATGATACATGCCGTTAATGTCTCCTTGTGTACATCTATACCGCAACACTTATCATAGATCACATCCATGGCCTACCCTCCCGGCTTTTTTGATAATAATATCTCAACCGGGCTCAGTGTGCAAAGCCCCCATTTTCATCCACCCTTGTGAGCCCAGCTCATGGGGATTCCCGCAGTCCTTTAGCGGGAATGACGTAGTGTCCTGTTCCTAAACAGTTCTTTACATATTTTACCGTCATTCCGGGCTTGACCCGGAATCCAGTCCTCTGATTTTTCTGGATTCCCGCCGGAGCCTGCCCTCGAATTCCATTATCGGGGGCGGGAATGACAGGACATGTAAACTTATATCCGAGACACCACAGTAGTTGGTGTTGCACAAGTGATATTTCGAGTATTTCGAATACATTATTAAATGATGCAATGATTCATTTCGAATACATTTCTGGTTATGAAATTCGCCCTCTACCTAAAGATGATGTATTTGATGCATGATATTTTTCATTGTCTAATGACGGACATGAAAGGTATGATAGTTGATGGCCGCAGTCAAGAAAAAGGCTGGAAGCAAAGGACGCGCCGAGAGGCTGTCGGTCCGTGTCAGCCGCGAGGAATTTAAGAAAATCAGCGAGAACGCTGCAGCGAGCGGATTGCCTGTTGCCGCATATCTCAGAGCTGCCGGCACAGGTGAACTGCCGCGCAAGAAAGAAAATAAAAAATCCGTGTCCGACTCAACCCCGCCTCTAAAAAATATACTTCCGCTTTTTAAAGAATTCAGTCTCCTTTCAGGCCTTGACGAAGAAGAACTCCTCAAAGCCCTTGATAAGATTTCTGTAAGGAGCTACGGAAAAAATGAAATTGCCTTGCTGCAGGAGGACTCAAACCGCTTCATGTACCTCATCCTCAAAGGCAGCGTAAAAGTTATACTGGTTAACGAGGAAGGCAAGGAAATCATCCTCGCCATACATCGTGCAGGGGATTTTTTCGGTGAGATGTCATTGATTGACGGCAGGGCAACCTCTGCCACAGTTGTGGCAGCCGATGCTTGCACAATCGCGATGATCTCGAAAGACAATTTCTATACCCTGCTTTTTACAGAGAAGAAGATACTTCTCAGTCTTCTCAATGTCTTCTGCCAGCGTATCCGAACTTCGAACAAAACCATAGAAATCATGAGCCATACGAGCGCCTCCTATCGAATCAAAACGCTTCTTCTTATGTTATGTGAAAGGCACGGGGAAAAAGCCGGCAGCGGGACCATGCTCTCGATCCAGATGACCCATCAGGATATCGCTGATATGACCGGACTTACCCGCGAGACGGTTACAAAGATCATGAACGAAATGAAGGAGGATGGCGCGATCTCTGTGCTCGAAAACAGGTGCATCAGACTGAACAGGATTTTTTTCTCTCCGGCATCCGTCTGATGTAATCCCGCTTACATCCTTATTTTCACAACTTCTTTAAAATGCAGACAGGAAATTCCACGGAGGCAAACGGAGACTGTTCTTATTGTCGTTTTGTATATAAATGTGCATAATAAGGTTATTAATTTTTATTCAGGGAGCGTATTTGAGGCGCATAAACCAACTGTTGATAAGCGGGGTATTTATGTTATTTGCATTGAGCTCTTATGCGGCAGACGCTGTCACGCCTGAGATACCCCACTTTGATATCGAGCGCTACCAGGTGGAAGGCAACACCCTTCTCGCAGCCGACAAGATCAACTCCATACTGGGCCCTTTTACCGGCAAGGGAAAAGACTTCGGGACCGTTCAGGAGGCGATTGAGGCTCTCGAAAAAACCTACCACGATCGCGGCTACACCACGGTCCAGGTGTTGTTGCCGGAGCAGGAACTGACTAATGGCGTTGTCCGGCTTAATGTTGTTGAGACCCGCATCGGGCATGTCAAAATAGAAGGAAACAAATTTTTTGACGAGACTAATATACGCCGCAGCCTGCCGGCTCTGCGCGAGGGGCAGACGCCCAACATTAACGACATATCCGGAAGTCTCAAGCTTGCAAATGAGAGCCCGGCAAAGAAGGTCAACCTGCAGTTGCAGAGCAGCGAGCAGGAGAATGAAATTGATGCGAAACTTGCTGTGGCTGATGAGAAGCCCTGGAAGGTCGGCATCAACCTGGACAATACAGGGGACAACCAGACCGGGCGTTTTCGCGCGGGAGTTCTTTTCCAGGACGCCAATCTCTTCAATCGTGACCAGTTCCTGACTCTTCAATATATCACCTCTACTTCTCAGCCCAACCATGTAAGCATCTACGGCATGGGTTACAGGATACCGTTTTATGGAACAGCGTCTTCCTTGGACTTTACAGCCGCTTATTCGAATGTTAATTCCGGCACTCTGACTGTGGCGTCCAGTAATCTGCAGGTGAGCGGACAGGGCACCATCCTCGGGCTGCATTACAACCAGAACCTCGCCAGGATCGGCAACTACGAACACAAATTAACATTAGGTCTCGATTACCGGGCCTATATCAATAGTGTCAGTTTCGGGGGCGCTCAGCTGGGCAACAATGTTACTGTGCATCCTCTCTCTCTGACGTATGGCGGCACCTGGACGCTCGACAAACTCAATGCAGGGTTCTATTTGGGCTACTCGCGCAATCTTCCGTCCTTGGGCAGCGGCGACAGGGACACCACTCAATTTTTCGAAAATGTTCGGGCAGGCGCCCCTGTAGGTTATAACATACTGCGTGCCGGAGCTAATGCCTTATACGCGTTTGACGGCGACTGGCAGGCACGGGCGGTAGTTAATGGGCAGTACACCAACAACCCGCTTGTTTCCGGGGAACAGTTCGGAATTGGGGGAGCGAACTCTGTGCGGGGTTTTGACGAGAGAGTTATCGCCGACGACAGGGGAATTTCAGGGAGCGTTGAATTATATACGCCCAACCTGTCCAGACTGGTGGGAATCAGCAAAGCCCAGTGTCGGGCACTGGTCTTTTATGACATGGGGTATATTTCCGAGATAAATCCGTTGGCGGGAGAAACGCCTAACAACACAATAGCCTCCGTGGGACCAGGCTTGCGCATAACCGACAGCAAGTACTTCTCTCTTTCTACCGATTATGGTTTTGTGGTCGAGCCGCTTGCCGGCGTAAAAGGAAGAGGAACCGGCCGCTGGCATATGCTGCTGAGCTTAATGTATTAGAAGACAGGTAATAGGTCATAGGCTATGGGCAATAGGCAAGAGTATTCTTAATCTGTGGTGTTTGTTGTTTAAGGCAATTGGAGGGATTGACATGAAAGCCAAAGGATTCAGGGGAAAGCGCTTGTTTCATAAAACAGATCTTCTGAACAAACTTTTTTCCATTCTCACCCTGCTCTTTTTCAATGTAAATATTGCATTCGCCCTTCCCTCCGGGCAGCAGGTTGTGAACGGCAATGCCACTTTCAACACTAAGGGCAATTCGCTCACCATAACCAACACGCCCAATACAATAATCAACTGGCAGAACTTTTCGATCTTCAGCAACGAAGCTGTCCTCTTCAGCCAGCAAAACAGCAGCAGTTCTGTTTTAAATCGCATAACAGGACAGAACCCTTCCTACATCCTGGGTCTGCTTCAGTCCAACGGCAGGGTATTGCTCGTCAATCCAAACGGCATATTCTTTGGACAGGGCGCACGGATCAATGTGAACGGACTAATTGCATCCACTCTTAATATAAGCAACCAGGACTTTCTTGCCGGGCATTACAATTTTGCCGCAGGATCAACAGCAGGTCCCATACAGAACCAGGGGACCATTACAACGCCGGGTGGCGGGTCCGTGTATCTTATAGCGCCGAGCATAGAGAACAGCGGAATAATAACTTCGCCAACCGGCCAGGTGCTCCTCGCTGCGGGCCACAGCGTTCAGCTTGTTGATTCCTCAAATCCTGACATAGCCGTAGTGGTGAGCGCTGATGGAGACAGTGCGGTCAATCTGGGGCAGATAATAGCGCAGAGCGGGAAAATAGGCATTTATGGCGGACTGATAACACAGAGCGGCATGGTCAGCGCCGACAGCGCAACACTCGGCAGTAACGGCCAGATAATATTCAAGGCAACAGGAGACGTAACACTTGATGCGGGCAGCACTACCAGCGCAAAAGGTGGCGGCACGATACAGGTGCTGGGCGGAATGGAAAGCGGAACCGTCACGGTAAACGGCACTCTTGACGCTTCAGCGCCCAACGGCGGGAATGGCGGTTTCATCGAGACTTCCGCATCACTGGTTAACATAGGAAGTAACGCTTATATAACCACAGCCGCGCCCTACGGCAAGACCGGCACATGGCTCATCGACCCTCAGGACTACACCATTAACGCCGCTGGAGCAAATAGTATCGGCACAGCTTTAGGCGCGACCAACGTCACAATCACAACCACGTCCACCACGGCCACCTGCACAGGCGTCACCTGCACGGGAGCCGTGAACGGCGGCAACGGTGATATAAATGTCGAGAGCTCAATCAGTTGGACCGCCGCTACAACACTAACTCTGTCAGCCTACAACAATATCAATGTTGATGCCGCCATTACCGGAACCAATACAAGTTCAATTTCCGGTCTTGTCCTTGGGGCTGGAGGCGATATCACCGGCGCAGGTATCATAACCTTAGGCTCCTCTCTTAAGGCAACTGCAGTAACCGGCATTAATCTGAGCGGCTTAAACGTAGTGCCTAATGTAAATCTTACAAGTTCGGGAAGCGGCCACAACATAATCTATAACAGCAACGTGGGTGCCGGCAACACTCTTTCCATAGGCGGCTCTGCCAATGGCGGCTATTTCACCGTTGCCGAACACTCGGGTAATATCGATGTTACCGGGGACTCGAATTATAATATTTATAATTATATCACTACCAGCGGCGGCAGTGTGAACCTCACTGCTGCACAAAGTGTCATTTTAGACAATGGTATTAATATCAATGCGGGCTCGGGCAATGTGTCCTTGACAGCCACCTCCGGTTCCATCACCGGCGGTGGTGTTATAACTGCAAGCTCTCTTTCTTCAAGCGCATTGACCGGTATCAGCCTGACCGGCATAAATGTTGTGCCTACTGTAAGCCTTGCAAACAGCGGCAGCGGCAACGTCAGCTATAGAAGCAGCATAGGCGCCTCCAACACTGTTTCAGTCAGCGGCAACAACCTTGGCGGAGGAAACTTCGCAGTTACCGAGAACTCCGGCAATATTAACGAGACTGGTATCACCACCGCGGGCGGGGCTGTAACCCTCACAGCACCCGGAGCAATCACTCTTGCAGGCAATATAGACACTTCCAACAGCAACACCGCTCAGTCAGCAGCCGTTACTTTCACTTCATCGGCAAACGCCATCACCGAAACCACGGGTGTTATAACTGCCGGCACTCTGTCAGCAAATGCAGCAACAGGCATTAATCTGAGCGGCAATAACATTTCGCCTGATGTAATCCTACAGGACAGCACCAGCGGAAACGTCAGCTATAATGGCGGCATGGGTTCAGCCGGCACTCTTCGCGTGAGCGGTTATAACAATGGAGCTGGAAACTTCACCGTTACCGAGACCTCTGGCCGTATTAGCGAGTATGGTATCACCACCGCCGGTGGGGCAGTAAGCCTCACAACAACGCAACCCGGCGGAGAAATCTTCATTTCAGGCGCCATAAACGCTGCCGGCGGACCCGTTACTCTCACAGCATCAGCATCCGACATCTTCGGTGGCGGCGCTATAACCGCAGGCTCTCTTACTTCGAGCGCATTGACCGGTATCAGCCTGACCGGCATGAACGTTGTGCCTACTGTAAGTCTGAAAAACAGCGGCAGCGGCGATGTTATTTATAATAGCACCGTAGGTTCCGGCAACACTCTTACACTGAGCGGCTACAACCAGGGTGCCGGAAACTTATTCGCCGTTACCGAGAACTCCGGCAATCTCACTGTTGGCGCGGGTAATATCACCACCAATGGCGGCGGTGTGACACTATCTGCTGCCAATAATAGTATCACCCAGAGCGGCAACATCACTACCAGTGGCGGCAGTGTGTCACTATCCGCTAACAATAATATCACCGCGAACGGCAACATCACCACCAGTGGCGGCGGTGTGTCACTATCGGCCGCTAATAATATCACTGGGAGCGGCAACATTAATGCGGGCACAGGGTCTGTTGAACTTACGAGCACAACAGCAGGCGCTATAAACGACACTGGTACTATAACTACAAGCTATTCTCTTTCAGCAAGTGCCTGGACAGGCATTACTCTGAGCGGCGCAAACGCTCCGGAGCTTACGCTTTTTGCGCAGGGTGGCGCAATTAATGTGGCTGATATTGCCGCACTTACAGACTTGAGCGTTACGACAAATGGTGCAACTACCAATCAAAAAATAACTGCACCGAATTTGACTTCTTATTCCGTGTCGGAAACTGGCGGAAATACAACAATTAATAATGTTAGCAGCAGTGGGAACCTGAACTTCAGCTATTTCAACATCCCTGGATATATTGCCGTTAATGGCCCAATAGCTGCCGGAACCGGCTCTGTTTTTTTAGAGTCCGGCAATAGTTATGTGGACGAAACCGGCCCGGGTGTTATAACTGCAGACTATCTTCAAGTAGCTGCAAAAACCGGCATTGCTCTGAATAACTCCAACAACGCGCTTTCGGTAAGCCTGACAAACTTCGGCAGCGGCGACATCATCTATAATAGCAGCATGGGTGCCGGGAACATTCTTTACTTTTCCGGGAAAAACGCCGGCGCCGGAAACGTCATCACCGTTACCGAGAACTCCGGCAGTATTTACGACCAAGGTATCACCACCTCTGGTGGGGCGGTGAATCTCACCACAACTCAGCCTGGCGGAGCAATCTATATTGGATATCCTATTGACACTACCAACAGCGGCAGCAATGCGCCGGCGCCAGTTGCTCTCAGTTCAGCAGACACCATCAACGGCACGGGAATTATAACTGCAAGCACTCTTACGTCAAGTGCGTTAACCGGCATCAGTCTGACCGGCATGAACGTTGTGCCTACGGTAAGCCTTACAAACACCGGCAATGGCGACATTATCTATAACAGCGGCATTTTTGAGGGCACGCTTACAGTGAGCGGCATCAACCATGGCGCAGGAAACGCCTTCTCCGTTTCTGAGAACAACGGAAATCTCGGTGTTGGCGCGGCTAATATCACAGCCAGTAACGGGCCAATAAACCTGTATGCCTATCAGAATATCAACGTACAGGGAGCAATAAATGCAGGTACCGGCGGCAATGTGGCCCTTACCAGCGCAGACGGATACATATCTTCCAATGTTGTGCCTGTTATTACCGGGAACTCCGTTGCCTTGAACGCATATGGAAATATTGGGGTAGATGATAGTATCAATGTGAATACACCAAAGCTTTCAATTATAACGCAGGGCAGTCAAATTTTGGTCAATGACAATGCTGCGCCTATACTCACAGACCTGAGCGTTACGACAAGTGGCGTGGCTGCCACGCAGACAATCACTGCGACTTCGTCGGGTTTGATTTATAATGTGTCGGATTCAGGCGGCGCTACCTCAATTACGGGAGTCAGCAATGGATCGAATCCGCTTAACTTCAGCTATGAGGACACCGGTTCCGGAAGTGGATCGCCTGGCAATATAATACTTGCGTCCGGTGGTTCAATAAATACAGGCGCCGGCAGCGTGACGTTAATATCCGACAACGGCTTTGTCGGCAGTGCAGACAGCTCAGGCAGTATAACCGCCGGCAGTCTGTCGGTAGCAGCCTCAGGCGGCATCAACCTGCAAGGGAATAACCACGTGCCTACTGTTACACTTAATAATGAAAACAACTACCCCAGTTCCAACTATTTTATCTTATATAACAGTGCGGAAGCTTCAGGACTGGACGTTCATGGATCCAACATCGCTCCGGGGGCGGCATTTATCGTGACTGAAAACAGCGGCAGCCTAACCGTAGGCTCTCCTATCATCACCAATGGCGGTCCCGTAAACCTCACCACCGCGGAGTCTGCCGGAGCAATCAGCATTGCAGATAATATAGACACTACCTATTACAGCTCAGTTGCTTCAGCACCCGTTACTCTCAATTCAGCTACCAGCATAAACGGCAACGGCGTCATAACCGCAAGCTCTCTTACAGCAACTGCAGCAACAGGCATCACTCTGGGGGAAGTAAATGCGTCGCAGCTTTCCCTTGTTGCTCCAACGACTGCAACCGGTGGCGCATTTTCTGTTAATGATACCGCTGCGCTTACAGACTTGAGCATTTCGTCAAACGGGACAACGACATCTCAAACAATAACTGCATCGAACCTAAATTATAGCGCTACGGAATCAGGAAATAATACCTCGATTTCAAGCCTCAGCAGCAGCGGGAATCCGAACTTCACTTATCATAACACTTGTGACAGCGCAGGTAACATTACGGTAAATGGCCCAATATCTGCCGGCAACGTCACGTTAATATCCGACAATGGCTCCGTGACCGGCGCCGCGCCATAACTGCAAACTCTTTTACAGCGAATGCAGAAGGCGGCATCAATCTGAGCGCCTTAAGCGTGCCGCAGCTTTCGCTTGTTGCAACGAGAGGGACAGGTGCAATTAATGTAACCGATACAACTGCACTTACGGATTTAAGCGTTACGACAAATGGCGAGACAAGCAGTCAAACAATCACTGCGCCGAATTTTAATTCTACTCCTTATTCCGTGTCGGAACTGAGCGGTGATACCACACTTAGTAACGTTGTCAGCAGTACTAAGCTCAACTTCAGCTATGAGAACACTGCCGGAAATATCACGGTGGCCGACAACGGACCTGTAAATAATACAATAAGTACAAGCGGCGGCAATGTAAACCTCTATGCCTTTCAGTATATCGACATCATGGGGGCGATAACTCCCGGCAGCGGCGGCAATGTGCTGCTGAGGGCGGATTCCACCGGAACAGGCACAGGCACAGTTACCTTTTACACCGACGGCGAGCACGGCTTTGTTAACCTGAGCGGCGGGGGCACGGCATCTATCTACTATAATCCGTCTTCATACAGTAGCCCTGATAACTACGCCAGTTACTTCACGGAAGGCGGCAATGTTACGGCCTATATGCTCGTCAATAACGCAACTAACCTGGAAAATATAAGCACAAATCCATCCGGCACTTATGCCCTTGGTGCTAGCATTTCTTCTGGTCTTGGAAGTTTTACGCCCATCGGTAATTCTGATACTCCTTTCACCGGCATATTTGACGGAAACGGTCAGTTGATCAGTGGACTTACTATCACTGCCCCGAACTCCGGCTATGCCGGCCTGTTTGGATACAATAGCGGAACTATCCGCAATGTGGGCCTTTTGGGAGTGAATATATCCATCACCGGAGGGAGCGGCGGCGAGGCCATAGGCGGACTGGCGGGGTATAACACGGGCATCATCAGTAATTCATACAGCACAGGGGCGGTCGGCACCATCAGCAGCAACGGCGGCGACACCATAGGCGGACTGGTGGGGGAGAGTACTGGCACTATCGCCAATTCACACAGCACAGCAGCAGTCAGCACCAACAACAGCGGTGGCAGCGATGAGATAGGCGGACTGGTGGGGGTTAATTGGGGCGGCACTATTACCACTTCATACAGCTACGGCTCTGTAAGCACCAACAACAGCAGCGGGGGCCACGACGAGATAGGCGGACTGGTAGGATATAATGACGGCGCCATTCAAACCTATTCCTTTAGCACAGGCGCTGTCAGCACCAGCGGCAGTGGCGGCCACGACGAGGTAGGCGGACTGGTGGGGGAGAATAGCGGCCCTATCACCAATTCCAACGGTTTAGGAGCAGTCAGCACCATCAGCAGCGGTGGCCATGACGACGTCGGCGGACTGGCGGGGATTAATTTTGATACCGTCACCGGTTCCAACAGCTATGGCTCTGTGAGCACCACCAGCGGCGGCTACGACAGCGTGGGCGGATTGATCGGGAATAATTCTTCCATTGGCAACATCAATACTTCCAATAGCTACAGCTCTGTAAACACCTACGACAGCCGGGGCTACGACGGCTATAACGAAATCCACCTGGGCGGCGTAGGCGGACTGGTGGGGGTCAATTTGGGCGCCATCAGCGGTTCGAACAGCATAGGCCCTGTAAGCACCTACCAGAGCAGCGGCTACGACAGCGTAGGCGGACTGGTAGGATATAATAATTCGGGCAGCACCATTACCAGTTCCAGCAGCACAGGCAACGTCAGCACCTACTACAGCTCGGGCCACGACAACGTAGGCGGACAGTTCGGGTATAATGCCGGCGTCATCCAAACCATTTCCAACACCACCGGCAACGTCATCACCTACTACAGCGGTTTTGGCGCCGACAACAGCGAGGACAACGTGGGCGGACTGGTGGGGAGTAATTATGGCTCCATAAGCGGCTCCAGCAGCACTGTAGCAGTCAGCACCTCCTACAGCAATGGCTACGACTCCATAGGGGGGCTGGTGGGATATAATAATGGCTCCATCGGCGCATCCGACAGTTCCACATCCAGCACAGGAAACGTCAGCACCTATCACAGCGCCGGCAACGACTACGTAGGCGGACTGGTGGGGTATAATAACAACGCCATTACCAATTCCAGAAGTTCAAGTGCGGTCAGCACAGGCTTAAGCGGTGACAGCAACGGCGGAAGCAACGGCAACGACAGCGTAGGCGGACTGGTAGGATATAATAATTCGGGCGGCAACATCACCGCTTCCAACAGCACAGGGAACGTCAGCACCTACTACAGCGGCGGCGGCGACGCCGTAGGCGGACTGGTGGGGGTTAATGACGGATCCATCAGCAGTTCACACAGCACAGGAGCAGTCAGCACCTCCCACAGCGGCGGCGGCGACGCCGTAGGCGGACTGGTGGGGCTTAATGAAGACTCCATCGGTGCTTCAGACAGTACCACGTACAGTTCAGGAAACGTCAGCACCTCCTACAGCAATGGCTACGACTCCATAGGGGGGCTGGTGGGGTCTAATGACGGCTCCATCGGCGCTTCCGGCAGCACCACATACAGCTCAGGAAACGTCAGCACATCACACAGCAATGGCAACGACTACTTAGGAGGACTGGCAGGATATAATGACGGCTCCATCGGCGCTTCCGACGGCGCTACTTACAGCTCAGGAAATGTCAGCACCTCACACAGCGCCGGCAACGATTACTTGGGCGGACTCCTTGGGGATAGTGATAACTCCATCACCAATTCCAACAGTTCAGGATCTGTCAGCACCTCTCACAGCAATGGCGGCGACCGCATTGGCGGCCTGGTGGGGTATAGTGAAGGCGCCATCACCGGGTCCGACAGCACAGGAAACGTCAGCACCTCCTACAGCGGTGGCAGCGACTACGTAGGCGGACTGGTTGCGTATAATGATAACACCATTACCAGTTCCAACAGCTCGGGAAACGTCAGCACCTCCTACAGCAATGGCCGCGACAGCGTAGGCGGATTGGTTGGGATTAATTATGACACCATCACCAGTTCCAACAGTTCAGGAAACGTCAGCACCTCTTACAACATCTTTGGCCATGACAGCGTAGGCGGATTGGTTGGGTTTAATGGAGGCTCCATCACCAATTCATACAACACAGGAGCAGTCAGCACCTCACACAGCGCCGGCGGAGACTACGTAGGCGGACTGGTTGGGTATAATGAAGGCGGAGACATCAACGCTTCCTTCAGCACAGGAGCAGTCAGCACTTCCAACAGCGCCGGCGACGATGCCTTAGGCGGATTGGTGGGGTTGAATACTTATTCTGATCCCATCAATTCCTACAGCACAGGCAATGTCAGCACTTCCAACAGCGCCGGCGGGGACAGCGTGGGCGGACTGGTTGGGTATAATTACGACAACACCATCGGCTTTTCCTACAGCACAGGAGCGGTCAGCATTTCCAACAGCGGCGGCGGCGTCACCGTAGGCGGACTGGTCGGGTTTAATAATGGCGGCACTGTCACCAATAGTTTCTGGGACATTGAAACTTCCGGTATAGGTATGTCAGGTTCGACAACAGGCAGCGCAGGCGGGACGGGTCTGTCTACTTCCCTGATGATGCAACCAACCAGCTTTTCCAACTGGGGGTCCAATATTTCGACTACCCCAACAACCACAGCAACCGTATCAACGACATGGGGGATACTTGATGGCGTTAATGGCACATCCTACCCGTTCCTCGCGTGGCAGCCATCCGGGACGGGATCGAGAACAACGACGCCACTGCCAACACCTGCTCCAACACCTGCTCCGACACCTGCTCCAACACCTGCTCCGACACCGACTCCAACTCCTACTCCGAAGCCGTCTCCGTCGCCAACTCCGACACCTACTCCAACTCCAACACCTACTCCAACTCCAACACCTACTCCAACTCCAACTCCGACACCTACTCCAACTCCAACTCCGACACCTACTCCAACTCCGACGCCTACTCCAACTCCGACGCCTGTTCCAACTCCTACACCTACTCCAACTCCATTTTTCGGGTCGCAGCCTGTTATCCTTACAGTAGAGGACACGAACAACGCTACTGTGGTAACTATTGATTCAGCCCTTGCTGCAATACTGCAGCTATCTAATCCATCGAATACGACGACTTATTTCGGCTCATCAGGCGGTTTCCAGAGTTCTTCTTCCGGCGGAGCCGGGCAGGGTTCAGACAGTAATAAAAAAGGCACAGGAGGCAGTTCCGGTGGTACTACATCGACAGGTAATGCACCAAACAAACCGAAATATTGCAATTAGTCTGCTGATACTGGCCTGCGCGCTGGTCCTTGCCGCTAATTCTTTTGCCGGCGAAAAGGTTGGGACAGTTACTCATCTTAGCGGGCCCCTGTTCGCGAAAAAGGCTGATGGGACAAGCAGGGTCTTAACAACGAATTCCGCAATTGAAGTAGGAGATACGATCGTAACCGGAAAAGGCACCTATGGCCGCATCAAGTTCGTAGACAACAGCGACATTACGCTGCGGCCCAACACCCAAATTACGATATCCAATTTTAAATTTAATCAGGCAAAGCCGCAGGAAGACAGCGCTGTATATGAACTGGCAAAAGGCGGACTGCGTGCCGTTACAGGACTGGTTGGAAAGCGCGGCAATCCGGACAGCTATAAAGTTAATACCGCTACCGGCACCATCGGTATCAGAGGCACAACATACGAAGCCACCCTCTGCACTAACAACTGCGGCACGCTTGCACCCGGGTTATACGTGTTTGTTTTAGAGGGAGTTATTCACGTTACGAATGGCGGTGGAACACAGAACTTCAGTGCCGGCCAGTTTGGTTTTACTCCCGGCTTTCAGCAGCCGCCGGTTATATTGCCGAAAAATCCCGGCATCCAGTTTGCGCCTCCTGCTTCATTCTCTTCAACCACTTCAGGCGGCGGCCAGGGATCCAAGCCCGGACAAACAGATTGCCAGGTGCGGTGAACTGACGGTAATGGGTCAGTTTGTTTTTGATCTGGATCACCAGCAAGAACAAACTGCCCCTACCATACAGATCGATATTTGTGATTCTTGTAATGAGTTTCTGCTTTTTAAACGCACAACCCACAACGCTGAACGCTCGACGCGCTTTTCTTATTTCCCCATCTCAAAATTGAAGACAGCCTCACCGCCATGGCCATCGGAAATCAGCACCGTTATCGGTATGCTCGCTTTATTGTCAGCCGGTACTGTAAAGGTCACCTTGCCTGTGGCAGGGTCCACAGAGGTACCAGGCGGACCTGATTTCAGAGAATATGTCAACGTGTCGCCATCCGCATCCTTCGCATTTACCTGGAAAGAGAATGCGCTGTCGTTCACTTTGACCAATTGAGTTTCCGGAGCGATCACGGGTGGAGAATTGGCTATTACTACTGAGGCAAGCCATGCCTGTTTAGCTCCTTTTGCGCTGTCCACAGTGACGGTCGCCTCGACCTTGTCATCTCTTTTGAACCTGCCGTCTACCAGAAGCGAATTTGATGTTTCCGACAGCCTTTCTCCGTTCTTCTTCCATTCAAAGGCAACGGGAACTGATGATAGCTCCACCCCTGCCTGGGGAATAACGTTTATTGTGATAGTGTCTCCGATCCTTGGGGCCTTTGGCGTAATCTCTATGTGAGAGAGCAGAACGGGTTTATTCGTGGCAGGTGTGCCCGGGACTATGATCCTTTCTACTGTTGCGGTCTCGCCTGTTTCGGCAACGCCCGATGTGCCTGCTGCCTGTTCTGAAGCATTTGGAGAAGTTGATTGCACCGGAGGACTGCCCTTCCCTTTACATCCCGCCACTGTCAGGATTGCCGCTAACACAAATAATACAATTATAGAAGGTGTGAAGGTGTGGAGGTGTGGAGGTGCGACGGAAGTCTTCGCGTTTGTGTTTTTCCTGTTCTCAACTTCGCACCTTCTCATCTTCTCACCTTCGATCTTTTATCTCGTCAGGCGGTAGACAGCTTGTACCTGACCTATACTGGGGTTCTGGGCTTCAAGTTTATCTTGTGCCTGGGCTGTTATGGAATAAAAGTAAAACGCTGTTCCACCCCCGCCGCCGGATGAAGGGGGAGGAGGGAAGACCATGGCGCTCCCGGAGCCCGGAACCGGCTTTTGGCCCAGGCATGCTACCGTCATATCTATCTGGTATCTGCCATCGGCAGTTATTGCGCGAAGCGCTGCTGTCGGTGGAGAATTCTGACAATAAAATATTACATTCGCCGCCCCTGCATAAAGGGTCTGAAACCCCATGTTTTTACTTAGCGTAAAAGCGCCGGCTCCGCTGTTGTAATCGTTGATCAGCAGCCGCAAGGCCTCTGTGGCCTGCTGTACCCCGCCCGCAGCAGCCTCCTGTGTGGAGGAGAATTTTTTGTTTATCAGCGCTACCCTAAAGCCGCCGCCGGTCAGGTAATAAATGCCCCCAATGAGCAGCAGGCTCGCAGCTACGATAATGAGCGTACTTACAAGCGCTATTCCAGATTCTTTAAAGAAATGGTGCGTTCTATTGTTCTCCATCTGTAGATCTCCTGTGTGGCATTTAGTGATACAGGATAAGGTATCGTAGTGTCGCTGAAAAGGACTATATTGGGCTGCGGCTGCGTACCGGAATACTCGTTTTGGTTGCTGTCCTGCACTACCAGGCCGATCCTCACAAATCTCGGATTATAATTTCCGTTGGAATTCAAAAAAGGGCATGTGTTACCTACTGCAGGCCATTTGACCCAGGTAACATTGCCGCTCGTATCTATACAGCCGAAGATATAAGAAACAGCAAGCACGCAGTCAAGCATCGGTTGATAACTTGCAGCGTTTCCTGCTGCGACACTGCTCCGCCATAATTGATTAGTTCCGGATGCGCACGTCGCCGGTTGAGCACTTGAGTTAGGTGCTATAGCTGAGGGATAAAGAGTGTAACTGGTGGCGAAACAACTGCCTGCGGGACCGCCTGCAGGGCTGACAAAGTAAGCGATATCGCCCGGCCAGGTCGCTGCATTGCACCCTGCGAGAGCACCGCCTGCCACCGTTGTCGTGCCGAGACTGCTTTTGTCGGAAGGGTTTATTATTGATACATTATCTCCATTATTAAGCCCTCCTCCAGGACATCCTGTCCCGGCCATGCATACCGTACATGTCGGCCCAATAATAAAACTCCATGAACCTGCACCCGTCTGGGTTGCAGAAGTCTGTGTACCCGTCGCGGTGGTGTAAATAGTAAAAACGCCGTTAGCAGCGCCGCCGGTATAACTGATTTCAGGGGTGCAGTTGCCACCGAAGCTGTTTGCCGGCACTCCATAACCCGCTGATTCGATCTCTTTGAAAAGAGGCCATACCGTGTTGGTAATCTCTCCCTCCACCTTTGCAATTTTCCTGGTCGATGCGGATGTTTTAATCATGGTTGCATAAAGAGTGAGCATAACGACGAGTATGAGGCCGAATATTGCCATAGCCACCAGCAATTCAACAAGAGTTGTACCGGTATCATATTTGAATTTTTTCATTGCGTAGCCGTCAACGACTTGTCAAATGTGATAGAGACGTTTTTAACGGCAAGAGGGTGCGTCTGGATGTAGCTGTTGACCGGACCGACAGTCGAAGAAGAAGGCTGGGGATCTATCCAGTAAACCGTTATGAAAATTTTGACTAAATCCGTAGCCGCTGTCGCGCATGGCATATAGGACACACTCCAGACAACATAGTAGGTCACCCCATTTGCCGTGCGCCGCACCGGGTTGATTATGCTGTTGATGTCGTTAGGCTGACCCAAATTCGCGACATCAGTCGAATTGGGATGATCAATATATGCATTGGCCGTCGTGTTCAATGACATGTTTGAATTGAATTGTTCCGTATTCCCCTGGTTGTTATCGTAAAGGAAAAGCTGATTCATGGTCCCGTTCCATGGATTGGTATACAGAGTCATGCCTGTTGCATCCGCTGTCAATCCATTGGCCACGGTAAGGGATCCACCTGAACACGTCCAGAGGCTGCCGTCGCTATACAGTCCTAAATAGTTATAGTTAGTGGGTCCTTTTGAGGCGTTTGGCAATAAAAAGACATTGGTCCCGCTGAGCTTTGCAAGCCGGTCGCTTACATCAACGGCAATATTGTAAGCCGCATTGCGCTTTGCGAGTCCTGCGCGCTGATTTACCACATTGGCTGTCCACGCAAGAAACCCCGCGACCGCAATAAGCAGAATACCGGTCGAAATAATGATTTCTATAAGTGTAAAGCCTCCTTGCGCCTGAAGGCACAAGTGATTTATTCCCGAGCCCTCACTTTTCATAAGTGACTTTGCCTGCCGTATCAATTGTTATAGATTTCGATGCAGTGCCTTTCGAAACTGTCACAGTTGTCACTCCTGTGGGCGAGTTCCAACTGTTATCATGCGGCATGCCTTTGCGATCAAACCAGAGATAATTGCCGCCAGCCGGGACTGCAAATGTAAGAGTAGAGGTATAGCCCGGTCCGTACTGTTTACTGTAGGTTATTGTATTCAATGCGGTCGGCGTTATACCGGCACTAACCATAAAGCACCCGCTCTGAGAGAATACACAGTCATCCCCTGCTACCGTACAACCATCATTTAGTTGTGGGTCGTTGAAAGTTGTTGCGCAGGGCGTTCCTGCAGAACTGCATGTTCCGCCCGGGAAACGGAGGAGAGTATAAGCAGTAGCGTTTGCACTATTGAACTCTATTCCGTAGGGCACCGAAGTAACCGAGCGCGACCTTGCCTCTTCTATATTCTGCAGCAACTGGTCACGCATCTCGGATAGTGTGGCGTCCGTTAAGAACGAAACAGCGCTCATGCCTGCTATTGTCATGAGTATGCCTGCAATGGCAAGCACAACCATGAGTTCGATGGCACTAAACCCTCTTATTTTGTGATCCATAATATATATTGATTGCTCATCGAAATACTCGGATTTACGGAGAGTGAGGCGATGCCGCCTGCCGACTGGGTAAACACTTTGTAGGTATTGCCTGTCTGGACCGGAACAAGGCTCTGTTTGAAAGGCGGAGCGCCCGGAGAAATTTGCACTGTTTTGTTAAGAGTAACGTTAGTGGTGGGGCCGCTGGTCCCGGCGACTGACAAAATCGTGGGCTGGTTATATGGGACCCCGGTATTATACTGGAGTGATATAAGACCCGAAGTTCCGCCAGCCTGGCAGACATTGCCGCTCGGAGCAAACTCCGTGGCACTTACAATGCCGCCGTAAGCAAGCGGTGAAGCATAAAGTTTATTGCCGGTAATATTCTGTACCCAGCCGTTATAGCTGTTCAGTACATTTACAAGACAGTTCGCTGCTGCCGTATCTTTTAAACCATCACAGGCTGTGCCTGAGCCGCTTAATTTAGCGCCTGCAACTGACGTTACCGCCAGGGAGCCGTCATTGGAGGGACAGCCCGGATTGGTGATATTCGGACAGTTGCCCTGGCCGTCGCACGATCCTGAAAGGACCGTTGCGCCGCCTGAACATTGGCAGGAGTATGTTTGCGCCACAGCCCCGCTGTAAGCGGCATTAGTCATGTTTATAAAACTTGCATAAGTGCAGCCACCTCCGCCGCTTTGCCAGCACGCAGGAGACTCTTTAAAACCATAAAGAAATTCGTTAGTGACGCTTGTATCGCTTGAAGTAACATAAAGACCGGTCCCGAAATAAAGCCATTGGTTCCCGGCAGGGTCTATGGATAATGCAGGAGCAGCAAAGACAGGGTGTCCGGGGTTGACTACTGCTGATATCAGCCAGCTTGAAGGGTTGGTAATGTAACTGGGGTTGCTTCCTGAAAAACCGTTCCTTATCCTTAACCTGTAGAGTGCTCCCGCGGTTTCACTATAGGTGCCGAAATAGACATCATCAGTCTGGTAATCGCCATTCGGATAATCAAGATCAGCAGACTGGAAATCTCCGACAGCAACATTGGCCGCTGCAGTGGATCCGCCCTCTGTGCTGGTAATAGGCAAACCCCCACTCATCTCAGTCCCGTTCAGAAGATTAAAAACATAAATTTTTGGATTTGCCGGATAAGTGAGACTTGCAGTGGTGATTGCCGCAGCTCCACTGCCCACAACCATATACCAGCTGCCGTTAGTATTGTTAGCTCCCAGTCTTACGATACCGGGAATCCCTTCAGTCAGTGTATGGTCAGGCATCTGTTGCTCCCATAAAAGGACTGGAGAGAGAGGGCTTGTAACGTCCATAACAAAAATAGAAGAGCTGAAGGTCACGCCGGGACTCCCTACAGTTATCGGGGTGCCGCCGAAGCCCATGGAGCCGATAAGCAGGCGTCTCCAGGTCGAACCATCAGAGGGCCTCGTAGCTGTTGGACTGGCTGGACTGCCTGCGGTGCCTATTGAGGCGTCGACGATCGTCAGCGTGGCATCAGACATCGGGATATGACAATAATTGTTCTGGCAATACCACCTGAGATACGGTATGACATTCCATGGAATATAGGCCCAGGCTTCACTGCCGAGAGTCGTGCTTGGCAGCGGTGACGGGGACAACTGGGCTGTCTCCAATGAAGAAGTTCCGTTTCCTATAGGCGGATTGATGCTCGAAAGAGTTCCGAGCATGAACGCATGCACCATGCCGTCATTTGCGCCGACAAACACCAATGGAGGATTGTTCTTGATGGTATTGGCAATAAATGCTCCATAAGAGACGTCGCCATATCGCGTATCATATCCGTTGACCTTGGTGTTCGGGTCAATTTGGGGCGTTGAAAAAATAATATCTCCCAGTTTCCATGATGCGGTGATGTTGTTGCTTGTGGAATCGGATTGCCTCAATCTGAACAGAGAACCCGAAGGAGTGGGCCGATCGTACCCTATTACGTAATTGATAACGGACTGCACACAGTTGCTGTTGCAGGCGCCGATATCGGTGTAAGTCCAGTAGCTGCCCAAGGCATTGACAGCCCCGGCTGTACCATTTAAATTGCTCCAGTTGAATTGCATTAAATTGCCCGAGCCGATTGAGATGCAGTTGTAGCATGTATAGATTGTTCTGTTGGCAGGGCTCATGTTTTGAAGAAGCGCGCCTGCCTCCCAAACCGGCAGCACATTGGAAACACCCTCTGTCGTCGATGTACAGCTGTTCAGGCCGGAACTGCTGTTCGTATCAGTATAAAGAGTCGCCACAAACTGCTGCTGCGACGAGTTATAAAGAAACGCCACTACTTTGTCTTTTATAATATCCAGGATATTCGTCCCGGCGGTGTTTTCCCTGATATTCGAGATGGAATCGGCCCACAATACCCGCAGGTATCCGAGCCAGGTAAGCCTCACACTGTTATCCTGCTGCTCGGGAAAGAAATAAGCCTGTGCCACGATATTGGAAGATATGGTCTGCGACGGGGGAAGACTCACAACTGTGGTGCCTGACGAGGCCTGGTTGAGGATGGCGCTGAAGGCATTCGCGAGCTGCTGCTGCAGCTGAAGCGGGTTGGATGCATAAAAATAATTATCCGGCATACCGTCTCCGGTAGTGTCCCATTTGCTCGTCAGATCAGGATATGGGTTTGAATCGTTGTTGTTAAATCCGCCGTACTTGGCAGCATACCAGAAGGGGTCATGCGTAAAGCTTGCCGTCGAACCGGTGACAGTAAAAGTCCGTGTAACATATACAACGCCCGGTGAAGAAGACGAGCCGGAGTATGATGAGACCCATCCCGGGGTTGAAGAACAGCTTGCTCCGTTACAATAAGCCTCAAAACTTACGCCATCTCCTGCTCCCTGCAGTTCTATATATTCCCCCCCTTTGGTAACACCGGAGATCAAATACCCCGACCCGTCGTTAGCCCCTGCCGCATAAAAGGTGCCGGATGTTCTGATCGTTATAGTATTCGTTGTCGGGTTTGTCTTGACAAACAGTCTCCAACGCACATCAAGGTCATAGTCATTACCCTGGCCGGAATCATCCCACGCGATTTCGTATCCATACTGATAGCCATTAGTAGAATTCGTTTGAGTTGTGCATTCCGCGTCATTGGGAGGACAACTGATGTTAGGAGTAGTCAATATTTTAAAGTCGACAAACTGTCCTTTGGAGCCGGTAAGACCCGAATAGGAGATGACGTTAAAGGCCGGCTGTAGCTGAACAGTATTAGAACCCACCGTGAAACTAAGATTCGGAATGTCGGAAGGCGTGACCACTGCATAGGTATTGATCGGCAGGTTATTGCTGACACTGGGATTAGTAATGCCTGTAGTATGCGCCCACCAGGCCAGGCCAGCCATATAGTATGAGCCCTGTTTCGTAGGCTCTTCAGCGCAGAGCCCGCGAGCCTGGCTGAAATCAAAACCGGTCCCCGAAGAAGGCTCCGGGGAGCAATTGCCGTTATTTGTTGCCCCGTATTGTCCCACAAAAGCACTGGATATTCCTTCAAGAGAATTCATGGTCGAATTCTCTATCAAGGTCTGAACACTGGGCGAGTCGCCATTGCTGCTTATAGTCGAATACCAGTAGGATCCGGGCAACTGGTCAGAGTCCCACGAGGCATAGACATCGCTGAGCATAAGGATAAAAGGCTTGGAACAGGAGGGATAGTTGCCTCCTGTCGAACTGTAAGGATTGACCCACGAGGATGCAACCGGAAGTGAAGTTGCGCATGGCGGACTTGAGCAATAGAGGTCTGAATTAAACACTGACGCCGGGTCAGCAGGTGAAGCTGAAAACTGCGTCGTCGGCCCGCTTTTCCCCATAAAATACCTGAGCGCTTCAAAGTACATCTCGCTCATGGGGTTCCCCCAGTCCTGGCAGGTCCCCTGGGTAAAGGTCGCGCTCAACCCGCAATTTGCAGGCGAGTTGGCCCATGTATGATTCGTGAAATCATAATAGATCAACTGAAGCAGGTCGAGGGTTTTAATAATCTTTGAGGTACTCGTATTTATTGTGCCGTCGGCGGTATTGATCTCATTCGTCATGCTGGTAAAATTACTTCTTACAACTCCTCCGCTCTGATTATTGTTATAGCTTCCGGTAATCAGGCCGAAATACATTCGCGGCGCGTTGGTTATTGGATTAAGCCCCAGGGTCTGCATAACCCCGGTAGGTTTATAAGACGGCGACGACGTGCCGTACTGGAGACAGTTGGATTCGAGACCCACAGATGGATTGCACACTAAAACATTGACATAATAAGAACCCCCATAGCCCTGCGCTGTCTGTGAGGACGAGGGCAGAGGAGGACCCACGCTGGGTCCCGTATTGTATTGTTTTGAGCACTGCACGTTGCTATCAAGGGCAGCAGCGTAAGGATAATATTGCAGCCCCTTGTTAACGCTGCTATTGCTGTCACCGCTGTTATATGGGTTACTTGGTGTGGCAGGTCCATTTGCAACGTTTCCCCAATAGAAGTTCATCAAAGACCAGTTGGCCTGATTTCCTGTGTTGGCAGTATTTGTATTGCATATCGTTATCGCGGTTTGGTTTGCCGCTCCGCTGGAAGGGGTAAGTTGTGCAATGTCAGTGCCGGTGTAAACTTTGACCCAGGAGTGAGAGTCCTGGGTGAGTGTTGTCCTGCTCAAGACAGTTAATCCGCCCTGCGCAGGGGTCTGATCTATATCGCGCTTGCCGCCGTAAAGCACTGCGCGCATAATATCGATCCTTGCCATAGTTGCCCAATCAAGAAAATTTCCGCTCCACATACCGGAACAATAATGACCGTTAGTGCCCGAAGCAAATGACTGAGGCTCAAAACGGTTGTTGCCGGAAATGTATGAGTAGCACTTGCCCGAGTCGAAATACCCATAATAATTGACACTGTCCGTATAAGTGACGGTAGGGACCCCATTTCCGACAAGGTCGACAACATCATCATACGCCTTTAAAAATAGCTTGTGGTCCTTTGACATGACAAGCATGACCAGGGGCGGCACAGTAGTTGTCACAAAAGGCGGCGTGTAACAATACGTACTCATTGAACTCGGCGGGTTACTAGATAGGGAATCAGAAAGGAAGCCCAGGGAGAGCACGGCGATAATAACCAATAGGATAGATGACGGAATTTGATATAGCTTTTTCATTAGTTATATATCTAGCAATTTTGATGCCTACAACTCGAAACTGTTTTTTCAACTAAAATAAAGGAAATCAAGACCTTGAAAAAAGGCAATATGTAACAGGTTACACATTACTATGTAACGTATTATATATTTGTTTATGCTTTAACACCACTATCCCAAAGGATAAGTGAATTACGGAATATGTCAATGACTTTGAGACACCCCTCGTCCACATTTAGTGTATTTCCTCTTCAGGAACTGGTGCTGCCTTTGGCTTGTTAATCCATACGGCCTCAGGAAGTATCGGCGGCACAGGGATTTTTTTAACAAATCTCTCAGGATGTGCTTCATATGCAACGCGCAGAACTTCACCCCTGGCTATCTGTATTTCTTGTGCAAGGCCGTAATGTACAGCTTCCGGCGTATGCAGGCCGATGCCGGTATGTCGATGCTCTTTGTTGTACCAAGGAAAGAAATCCTGGCAGAAGCTCCGAGAGTCTTCGATGCTACCAAACCGCTCAGGAAAGTCCGGCCGATATTTAAGTGTCTTAAACTGGGACTCTGAATAGGGGTTGTCATCGCTCGTATGCGGTCTGCTGTGGGTCTTCGTGATCCCAAGGTCGGCCAGGAGTAATGCTACAGGTTTGGATTTCATTGATGAACCCCTGTCGGCATGAATCGTGAGCTGATCTCTCCCGATATTCTGCTTTGAACAGGTTTCTCCAATGAGCCTCTCTGCCAATACCGCCGATTCTGCAGGGGCTATCATCCAGCCGACAATATAGCGGCTGAAGATGTCCATGATCACATACAGGTAAAAGTATGTCCACTTTACCGGACCGAGAAGTTTCGTGATATCCCAGGACCAAACTTGGTTCGGGGCTGTAGCCAAAAGCTCTGGCTTGCTATACACCGGGTGACGCAACTGGTTTCTGCGCTCCTTGACCTCCTTGTTCTTATCGAGGATGCGATACATTGTCCGTATCGAGCAATGGTATTGGCCCTCGTCCAAAAGAGTTGCATAAACCTCATAGGGTGCCTTGTCCACAAATCTGTCGGTGTGGAGGATATCAAGTACTCCCTGCCGTTCCTCGGAAGACAGTGAACGAGGCGAGTTCCGATCCTGCACAGGCTCAACAAAGTGGGCATCTTTGCGTGCCTGTGTGCGGTAAAACCCGGCACGCGCAACATCAAGCGCTTCACATGCATGCTTGATCCCAACTTCAGAGGAAAGGGTCACTGCAGCTTCCATCAGTCGGTCTCTCCTCCTTCGGGGATCGCAAGCGGGATTCCCAGTATCTCGGATACTTTTTTTTGGATATCTATTATGATCTCTGCCTGTCTAAGACGTTTGATAATCAGTTCATTGTCCCTGCGGAGCTTCTCATTTTCCGCAATAAGTGGATTGCGAACTGCTTCCTTGCGGCCTCGCTTCTTGGGCTTCAGGGCTGACAGGACTCCACGCTCTCTTTGGGTGCGCCACGCATTGAGGTTCGAGGCATACAGTCCCTCACGGCGTAGCAGCGTTCCCATACTTCCGCGTCCCGTGCATGCATCGGCAAGGGTGAGGATACGCAGTTTGTATTCGGCAGTGAACCTCCGCCTGACTGCCTTATCCGGCACCTCTGGGTTCGGATGGGCTACCGTCAACTTGGCTCCCTCCATTGTCTGTGTTTTATTGACCTTTGCAGCTATCATTATGATTTTTCCTCCCCGGCCTTCTACTCTAATTTAGCATAAGGGAGGTGTCTCACTTATATTGACACAGAGGGTTATCGCCTTTTTATTTATAGCCTGTAGTCCTTGATTTTTGTAAGCAATGTCTTATAACTTACTTTAAGTATTTCAGCTGCCCTGCTTTTATTGCCGCCGGTCTGGTTAAGAACGGTTTCTATCCGAGATTTTTCAGCTGTTTTAAGCGCGAATTGGGCAATTTCAGATAATGGGGCTTCGTTGCTTATCTGCTTTTCTGACTCACTCTTCGCAAGATTGAAATGCTCCGGCTGGAGCACCTGACTGTCGCAGAGGATAACGGCACGTTCTATAATGTTTTTAAGTTCTCTTGCGTTTCCTCTCCATTCATTCCCCTGGAGCATACTTTCGGATTCAGGAGAAAGCAGAAGGACCTTCTTATTCATTTCAGATGAGAACAAGCCGATAAAATGCCTTGCGAGTGGAATAATATCTTCCCTTCGTTCTCTCAGTGGCGGAATGAATATAGGGAAAACATTCAGCCTGTAAAACAGGTCCTCCCTGAAGTGACCTGCTGAGACCGCCTTTTCGAGGTTCTTATTGCTTGCCGCGATAATGCGCAAATCGACATGAATGGTTTTTGTTCCGCCTACGCGCTCAAACTCATTCTCCTGAAGCACGCGCAGCAGCTTCGATTGCAAGGAAAGTTCCATATCACCGATCTCATCAAGAAATATTGTGCCCCTGTCCGCAAGCTCAAACCTGCCCAGCTTGATTTCGGCAGCCCCGCTAAAAGCGCCCTTTTCGTGTCCGAATATTTCATTTTCAATTAAATCTTTAGGTATTGCGGCGCAATTAACTGCAATATAAGAATACTTGGCCCTCTGACTGATATGATGGATGGCCCTGGCAACCAGTTCCTTTCCAGTTCCGCTCTCACCAAGAACAAGTACAGTAGTCTTGAGCGGAGCGACTTTTTTTATCTTTTCTATTATATCGTTCCATTGACTGCTCCGCCCTATCATTTCGGGCATTCCAAGAAATCTTGAGAATTCGTTCTTAAGTACTAGATTCTCCTTCTGCAGAGTCTGCTCTTCAAGTGCCCGTTTAAGGAGCAGGATAAGATGGTCGGGATCGAACGGTTTCGTTATAAAGTCGTAAGCCCCTTTTTTTATTGCTTTGACCGCAATTTCAATGCTGCCGAACGCGGTCATAACTATGGCCGGGATAAAAGGGGACCCTTCCCTTACGGCCTTCACTATTTCCATTCCGTCCCCGTCAGGCAGTTTCAGGTCGGTAATCACGGCGCTGATGTCCTCTGAGGCAAGCTTGTCAAGCCCGTCCCCTATTGTCAGAGCTATTCGAACAGTGTAGCCTTCAGACTCGAGCGTCCTGGCGAGCATGTCCGCCATGCTCTGCTTATCTTCAACTATAAGAACTAAATATGGGTTATGGGTCATAGGTTATAGGTCATGGGTCAATGAATAATTATTAATAAGTTTTCCCATCACCTATAACCCATCACCTATAACCTTTCTTTATAATGGCAAAAAAAGGCGGAATGTGCTTCCCTTCCCTTCTTTGCTGTTCACATTCACGCTGCCGCCATGGGCTAATGCAATCTTCTGCACAAGAGCCAGCCCGATGCCTGCGCCTCCGCTTTTTGTAGTATAAAATGGCATAAATATCTTATTAAAATCATTCTCTGGTATGCCCTTACCATTATCTTTAATGGCAATAGATACCATGTTCCTGCCGGACAGTTCGGTCTGTTCGAGATCTATTCTTATCTTATCGCCTGCCTGGACCGCGTTCTGAAGAAGATTTTTAAGGGCCTGTCCTAGGAGGGTCATATCTCCCTTGATCGAAATAGGACCGCAAGGTGAGAACTTGACTTCGGATGTAGTCTGCGCCATGCCTTTCACAATATCCGTGACAAAACTTAAGAGGTCTATGTCGATCTTGTTTAAGGGTTCGGATTTTGAGAACTTCAGCAGTTCTTCCATGATCCGGTTCATTTCTTCAATTTCAGTCAGAATTGCCTGGACAATGTCCTTTCTGTCGTCTGCATTAGCAGTCCCTTTAAGGAGCATCTTCGCATACCCTGCTATAACGCCCATGGGATTCCTGAACTCGTGAGCAATACCTGCCGCCACCTCTCCGAGCGCGGCAAGCCTCTCCTTCATTATAAGCTGTTCTTTAAGGGAGTTTATTTCACCGCCGAGCGCACTGAAAGCGCCCATAAGAGTATTCATTTCAAGAGGGTCGGATTCCTGCGTCTTTTTCTTGAAGAGACGGGGCAAATAAATGGCGAGAAAAAAGAGCACAACCAGAACAGCTGAGGCCGCAAATAAAACAATCAGCGTCTCGTGGTAAGCTCTCATTAGAAGATTAGAGGGTTAGAAGGTTAGAGGGTCGGCTATTTGGATGTTCGGCTTCCAAACCTCCAATCTTCCAATCTTCCAATCTTCTAACCCTCTTATTTCCCATTGATAAGCTGTATTAGCTTATCTGCCGGCAGCGTTCCTTCGTGCACAGTCCCGTCAGGGAGCACCAGTGTTGGAGTACCCAAAATGCCGAGGGATTGGGCCAGTTTTATATTGTCGTCGATTTCCTTTGTGCCGCAATTGTCCTTACTGATCGGTCTGCCTTCAAAATTGTTTTCCATCATTTTCAATGATTTCTTGCATTCTATGGCATTCGCCTTCCAATATGAATCTTTATGCGCGGGCAGTGGTAACAATTTTATATAAAAAGCGATATCTTTCCTTTGCTCCACCACTTTTCTCATCTCCTTGTCGAGTTTTGCACAGAAGGGGCAATCCGGATCGGTAAAAACGATTACTTTCTTATGAGCGCTGCGGACGCCTAATACAAGGGCATTTCCGACGGGGATACCTGATACATCTACTTTCCTGTTGGTCTGTATTGTATTAATGCTTTCCTGTGACTTGTTGGCGCCATTATCAAACGCAACGATAGGCCCGGCTATAAAAAATTTCTTGGAAAAATCCGTGTAGAAAATGCGTTTCGTGCCCATATCGTCAAGGGTGACTTCCCATAATCCTTTTACAGGACTCATTTGGATACCGGCAATTTTTGCATTGGACTTCATTTTTTTGAGCATGCCCATGACATCCTCAGTGGTGATCGAATGGCATTTTCTGCAATCTCCGTCACATCCGCTGGCACTGAAAGTGTGGGCCGGGACCGCATTAAAAAATAAAATCACTGCTGCAATAACTGAGGCAAACCTAATCATCATTTTTATCCCCTCGAAAGTAAAAAGTGTACGCGTAAATGAGTGTATGAGGGCATGAGTAAAAGAGACGGAATTTGTTTTTGGTTCACTCTTTCACTCTTATACTCATATACTCGTTCTGTACTTTAACCAATTATTTATTTGAATTTCAAGTTACACTTTGTTATAATCAGCAGCGATGGAGGAGTTCCAAAAAAAAGCGGTCCTTGAGGCGCTCCTGTTTGCTGCCGGGGAACCCGCAACTATCAGCAGCCTTTCAAAGGCAACGGATCTCCCTGAACAGGAGCTCAAGAAACTGCTGGATGAATTGGCCTCCGACTATCAGTCGAGGAATTCCGGTATCCTTATCATTGCCATTGCGGAGGGCTACCAGATGGTCACCGATCACGATCATGCCCTCTGGATCAAGCGTTTTAAACACATCAGCCAGTCCAACAAACTCTCCCAGCCTGCCCTTGAAACACTTGCCATTATTGCATACAAGCAGCCTGTAACAAAACTCGAAGTAGACCAACTGCGCGGTGTTAATTCCGATGGCGCGATCAAAAGCGTGCTGGATAAGCATTTTGTTAAAATCGTCGGCAAGAAAGAGACTCCGGGCAGGCCTTTTCTCTATGGCACGACGAAGGATTTCCTGCAGTATTTTGGCCTGAATAGTTTAAGCGAATTGCCGCCTGTGAGTGATTTTTTAAAGGAGGACGCAGCATAAATAGAGGTTAAGGTTGAGGTTAAGGTTAAGGTTAAGGAGGAAGGATGCGTTACAAAGTTGTTTATTTTCTTTCAGTGCTCTCATTTATCATTGTTATTTCTTTTGCTTCAACGTCAGCGGCTAGTATCTCTTACACGGTAAGGAAGGGCGATACATTACAGGGGATTTCAAAAAAGTACAACATCAGCGTATCCGAAATAAAAGAATCCAACAGGCTAAAGTCCTCCAAATTAAGCGTAGGCTCCAAACTGTCCCTTCCGCACTCTGAAAAAAAACACAGGAATAGAGAAGCTGCTCACAGCGCAAAAAAATATTCATCCAAACACCAGGTATCTAATAAACCGGCGGCTGAAATCACTGAGACAGTCCATATAGTAAAAAAAGGAGACACACTGACATCTGTTGCAAGAAAGTACGGCATCACGGTAAATGAATTAAGAAGCGCCAATAACCTTAGAAAAGGCAAATTAAAGGTCGGCCAGCAAATCTCGATTAAAAGCAAAAGCCATGCGCCTAATACTTACGTTGCCAGGAGAGGAGATACAGTCCGCAAAGTTGCAAAAAGGTTCGGGCTTAGCGGAAACGATTTGAAAGAAATAAATGGGTTGAAAGGAAACTCCCTGAAGGCGGGTCAAAAAATTTACCTTGCAAAAATAAACGTTGAAACAAAAGAAGAAACATCTAAAACCTACGGCATTCCTGCTGAAAAAAACAACCCGACCGTTACTTCAGCCCGTCTGGAAGAGGTCAAAGAACTCTCAACTTCTGAAGACGTTCTTGCTGAACTCAGCATACAGGAACGCCTGGTCCTTTTTGCTAAGAAGCTGCTTCACCTCCCCTACCGTTTCGGCGGAAACGGTGCTTTCGGCCTGGATTGTTCCGGGTATGTGCAGAAAGTGTACGGCTATATCGGACAGGATATTCCGCGCAGCGCCCGTGAACAGTACAACCTTGGTGAAACCATCGACAAAGATGACCTTGCAACGGGAGATCTAGTCTTTTTCAGAACGTATGCTTCGTTTCCCTCTCATGTGGGTATATATCTGGGGAATAATCTTTTTATTCACGCTTCTTCGCTTTCCAAAAAGATAACGATCGACAGCCTTGAAACCCCATACTATTTCAGACATTTTATCGGGGCCAAGCGCATTCTCCCGGATGATAATCTGGACATAAGTTTCGGTACGATGCCGATAAAAACAAACTAACGAGCACTCAATACGCTGCTTATAGGCGATTTGAGTGCTCGGGAGGTTATTTGGTGAGCGCTTCCTTGCCGGGGAAATCTACTACCTTGGACTCATCCTTCTGTACAAGCGACCGTCCCTCAAAGACACCGCCTTCGGCAACAGACAGCTTTCTTGTATTGACATCTCCGGTGAGCTGACCCGTATGTTTTATCTCCACAAGCTCCTCGGCCTTCACATTGCCGTCGACTTTGCCGCCGATGATGACAGAGCGGGCCGTTATATCTCCATTAATCGAGCCGCTTTCGCCGAGAATGACCCAGTCCGCAGTGATATTCCCGGAAAAGACGCCGTCAATTCTAAAAGTACCCTGTGTTGTAATATCTCCCCTGAATTCCGAATTCGGACCTATCAGGGCTTCGAGTTTATTATTTAGCCTCGTGAACATTTCTTGCCTCCATGATAAATTCGCGGGGGTTGACCGCTTTGCTATTGTGCCGCACCTCATAGTGAAGGTGAGGCCCTGTAGAATCGCCGGTCGAGCCTGAGTACGAGATGACGTCACCTCTCTGCACCTTCTTCCCTACAGCGACTGCGATTGAACTATTATGTGCATAACATGTGGAAAAACTGAACCCGTGTTCTATAACTACCAGGTTCCCGCTGCCCCTGCTCCAGCCGGCAAAAACGACAATACCTTCGGCAGTGGCCAGCACCGGGGTGCCAGGCGGAGCCGATATATCGATACCTGAATGGAATTCCGGACTGCCGTCCCTTGGATTTTCTCTGGGTCCGAATTCAGATGTGACTCTGCCGTTAATGGGCCATCCTCGCGGTGTCGCAACATAAATATCTTTCTGGTCTTTTAAAAAATCTTTTATTGCTCCGACGCTTTCAACCGTTTTTCTTATCTGTTCCTGCAATAGGTCCATATCGATTGAACCGGTATCATGAGCGGTTATCTTAGTGTCGACATTTTCAAGGATTTTATTTTTGGTCCCGAATGACAGCAACCTTTCAAATTCTGTCTCGGCTTTCTTCAGAGTAACTATGGTAGTCTCAAGCTGGGTAAACTGGAGGGTATAAAAACTCAACTTGTTCTTCATTTGGTAGTATTCGACAGTACTGACTGCGATAGAAACGACGTATACAGAGCCCACAATCCAGAGAACGACCAAAGAAACAATGCCAATCGACGGCAATTTAAAATTTATTGTCCGATTGCTGTCATGGGGAATGAGCATTATGCTGACAGGGGTGAAAAGTTTTCTCAGAAGTTTTTTTACTTTACGCATACCGTATCTTTTCCGTGCCTCCTTTTTCAACAAAACCAATGTGGTATGCATCAAATCCACTATGTTTTAAATTCGAAAGGGACAGGCCAGAAACTTCTTCAGGCACTACTATAACATAACCGATACCCAAATTAAAGGTTTTTTTCATGTCGTCCGCAGGGACATTTCCGAGGGCCTTCAGAAGGCTAAAAACCGGCGGCACAGGCCATGAGTTCTCCTTTATAACAGCGGTAAGTCCGTCCCTTATAATTCTCGGCACATTGCCTGAAATGCCTCCTCCGGTGATATGCGCCATTCCTCTTATGTCGGCATGCTCTTTAAGCGCTTTCACAGCTTTGACATATATTTTTGTCGGGGCCAGCAGTATCTCGCCAAGTGAAGCGTTCAGCTCAGCCACGTATTTATCTGTCGCAAAATGTGCGACTTCAAAGAAAATTTTTCTGGCGAGGGAATATCCATTACTGTGAAGACCGCTCGAAGCTATCCCTATGATGGCATCGCCTGCCTCGATCCGTTCACCGGTGACAATACCGTTTTTTTCGACCACACCAACAGCAAATCCTGCGAGATCATATTCTGTGTCCTGGTAAAAGCCCGGCATTTCAGCCGTCTCACCTCCGATCAGAGCGCACCCTGCCTCGCTGCATCCGTCGGCAATGCCCTTTACCACATCCCTGGCCTTATCGGCGTCGAGCTTCCCGGTGGCAAAATAATCGAGGAAAAAAAGCGGTTCCGCACCAAGGGTGAGAATATCGTTGACACACATTGCCACAAGGTCGATGCCCACCGTATCATGCCTGTCCATCATAAATGCTATTTTAAGTTTCGTGCCTACACCGTCGGTGCCGCTCACCAGCACCGGATCTTTATAGCGTACTGTGTCAAGTTTGAATAAGGCGCCGAAAGAACCGATGTCGGTAAGCACTTCAGGTCTGAAGGTTTTTTTTACAACAGGCGAAATAAGGCGGACAAAGCGGTCCCCTTCGTCAATATCAACACCTGCTTTCTTATAAGTAAATTCTTCCATAATTCAGACTATTTTCATGCTTATATCAACAGCCCTTGCCGAATGTGTCAGGGCGCCGATGGATATGAGGTCGACTCCTGTCTCTGCAATGGTCCTGATATTTTCAATGGTGATATTGCCTGATGCCTCAAGCAGTGCCCTGCCCTTTGTAATTTTTACAGCCTCGGTCATATCGCTTGCGGACATGTTATCGAGCATAATTACATCAGCCCCCGCGTCCAGCGCATCCCGGAGTTCATCAAAATTCCCGACCTCCACTTCTATCTTCAGCAAGTGCTGAGTATTTTTTGCGAGTCTCATCGCCTCCCTGACCCCCCCGGCAATCCTCAGGTGGTTATCTTTTATAAGGACTCCGTCATAAAGCCCGAAGCGATGATTGTGACCGCCGCCGGCCAGGACGCCATATTTTTCAAAAAAACGCATTCCGGGCGAGGTCTTCCTCGTATCGACAATTTTGACCTTCAGGTCTGAGACAAGTTTTTTGTATGCATAGGTCAATGTTGCTATACCGGATACACGCTGAAGCAGGTTGAGCGCAGTCCGCTCGCCTGCAAGCAGTCCCCGCGCATTTCCCGTCGCTTCAGCTATTTCCGAGCCATTTAAGATTTCATCGCCCTCATTAAAAAAAGATTTTATTTCTATACAGGGATCAACTATTGAAAAAACATCTTTGACAAAAGGCATTCCGGCGAGGACAAGGTCTTCTTTGGCGCGTATGATCGCTTTCGCATCTTTGTCTTCAGCCACGATCAGCGACGAGGTCACATCGCCATGGCCGAGATCTTCGAGAAGGGCCAGACGTATTGTTTCCCTCGCCAAACCGGAAACCATTTCTCTTAACGCCCTCTGAATAGTGAAAAGAGCCCGAAGATACCGCCGGCCACAGCTCCTATGGCGAGCGCGCTGCGCCAATCAAGAAGCGTGGTCACTGAACCCTCTATATCTTTGCCGATCATGAGAATCGAGGTGCAGTGACTGGCGTTGATCTGATTGCCGGCCAGAATCCCAACAGCGCTCTTGGTCGCATTTATTTCTCCGGCAGACAACGCGATCGGCGCAAAGGAGAAGTTTAGATTTGTCGTGCCGCCTGCGGCCAATACGCCGATGCTCTGGTTCAGAGTGAGTATTTCACCCTTCATAAGTACGGACGCCCCCTGGGTCACCTCAACACGCTCCCCGTCTATGCTCAGGGCGCCTACCTGCTGCAACTCTATATTACCGCCGTCTACAGCCCTGACCGTGCTTTGTTTAATAGTAACAAACTCGGCCTCAACCAGGTCCAGCCTCTTGCTTTCTATGTCCATCATCTCTTTTTCCATCACAGCCCCCCTCCTTTAAAAAAATAGTGTCAAAGTGTCAAAGTGTCAAAGTGTCAAAGTATCAAAGTATCAAAAATAGCGTCAAAGATAAAACTTCGACAACTCAAAGTGCGTTTGCCTTTACTCTGACCCTTTGAGGCTCTGACACTTTGACATTTTTTTTATATCGTTTTTAACAGATTCAGGTTCTCGTCGAGCTTCGCTCTCCTGGTCAAAAGGTCATCATGTTTAGTCTTGTCTTTTTCCAGGACATTCTTCGGCGCGTTATTCAGGAAATCCTCATTGAGCAGCTTTTTATTCAAGAACCTCAACGCCTCGTCGATTTTGTCTATTTCCTTACGGAGCCTTTTGACCTCCGAACCGACGTCGAGCAATCCGCTCAGAGGGATATATACTTCCATCCCTTCGTGCACCGAAACTGCGGAACCCTCGACTCGCTGTATGTCCGGCCCGGTGTTCAGTTCCCGGCACCTCGTCAATTTTTTTATTGATACCAGATTATTTTCCATAACCTCTTTAACCTCTTTCGAAAGCGTCTTGATGTCTGCCCTGATTTCCACAGAAGGCGCTATATTCAACTCTCCCCTTATGCTTCGTATGCCGGTGACAGCACTGAGCAAAATTTCCATCTGCCGCTCCGCTTCAGGAAATCGCGGCAGTTCTCCGGGATAGCGCATGCGCATTAATGATGAGTCGGAGTCAAATACATTGTGCCACAACTCTTCGGTGACAAAGGGGATAAATGGATGCAATAATTTAAGACTCTGTTCAAGGACAAAAAACAGACATGAGACAATAGCGGTCTTCTCCTCGCTGTCCTCCTGATAAAGTGTGGGTTTTGTTATTTCAAGGTACCAGTCGCAGAATTCGTGCCATATAAAATGATATACACTGCCCGCAGCGTCATTGAACCGGTAATTCCCGAGATTCCGGTTGACCTCACTCACGGTAAACGCCAGCCTGCTGAGGATCCATCTGCTCGCAATGTCCAGGGTTGCGCCATAAGAATACGGGGACTGTCTTTGCCATACCTGTTCGTTTTTGACAATAAATTTGGCGGCATTCCAGAGTTTATTGATGAAATGCCGGTAGCCCTCCAGCCGCTCTTCCGAAAATCTTACATCCCTTCCCTGGGCCGCAAAAGCGGCAAGAGAAAATCTGAAGGCATCGGCACCGTATTTTCCCGTCATGATCAGGGGATCAACAACATTGCCCTTTGATTTGCTCATTTTCTGACCTTTGGCATCACGCACGAGGGCATGAATGTATACATCTATGAACGGCGCCTCACCCATGCATTTCAACCCCATCATGAGCATGCGCGCCACCCAGAAGAACAGAATATCAAAACCGGTGACAAGTACGCTTGTAGGATAAAATGTTTTTAAATCAGCGGTATCATCAGGCCAGCCCAGAGTGGAAAACGGCCACAGCGCCGATGAAAACCAGGTATCCAGAACATCGGGGTCACGAATAACGTGACCGCTCCCGCAAACAGGGCATTCTTTAATGTCTTCTCTCCGGCAATGAGGAATTACCTCTTTTGTTACCCGTATTATTTTAGAGTTCCTGAGAATATCGTCATGGCTCATGCCTTGTGACCGCAAATCAGCGTAGACGCCTCCGGCAATGGTTTTGCCGGAAAGAATAACGTCCCTGAAGAAAATATGCTCGATCATGGCGCCCTGTTTGCGCCCATCTTTAGTGATGCAATCAGGGCAGTACCAGACCGGAATACGGTGGCCCCACCATATCTGCCGAGAAATACACCAGTCTTTTATGTCCCGCATCCACGCAAAGTAATTATTGTCCCATAAAGAGGGGATCAGTTTTGTCTCGCCGTCCTCGACCGCTTGCACAGCCCTGGACGCAAGCGATTCAATTTTGACATACCACTGGATGGTCAGGAGCGGCTCGATGACTGTTTTACAGCGGTAGCAGTGGCCGACCGCATGCCTGTGTTTTTTCTCTCCTTCAAGCAACCCTTTCTCTTTCAGGCCGTCGAGCAGTTTCTTTCTGCAGTCGTACCGGTCCAGCCCCCTGCACGCCTCCCCTGCTTCAGCGCTCATACGACCATCTTCGGTAATAACGCTTATGGAAGGCAGTCCATGGCGTTTTCCCATGGCCTCATCATTGAAGTCGTGTGCCGGCGTTACCTTTACGGCGCCGGTCCCGAATGAGGATTCAACCGACTCATCTGCTATTATGGGTATGGTCCTACCCGTGAAGGGAAGCTCTGCGGTCTTGCCTATCAGCTTAAGGAATCGCTCATCTTCCGGATTCACTGCTACCGCCGTATCGCCAAGCATTGTCTCGGGTCTCGTTGTGGCAACAGTAATAAACCCCGCCTGTGCACCCTTCTTTCCAGAAGGGATAATCGGGTACTTAATATAATAGAGGGCCCCGTCAATTTCTTCATATTCAACTTCAAGATCTGATAATGCGGTATGACAGCGCGGGCACCAGTTGATTAAACGGTTGTCACGGTATACCAGCCCATCTTCAAAAAGCCTCACAAACACCTCTCGTACTGCCTTGGACAGGCCCTCATCCAGCGTGAAACGTTCTCTTGACCAATCACATGAAGCGCCCAGCTTTTTAAGCTGATAAATTATTTTCCCTCCGTATTCGCCTTTCCATTGCCAGATCCTTTCAATAAAGGCCTCCCTGCCCAGCTCATATCTGTTCAGACCCTCTTTCGCAAGCTCTCTTTCCACCACATTCTGAGTAGCTATACCTGCGTGGTCTGTGCCCGGGACCCACAGCACATTATATCCGGACATCCTTTTCCACCTGGCAAGTATGTCCTGCAATGTAGCGTTGAGAGCATGTCCCATGTGAAGGGAGCCTGTAACATTCGGCGGGGGAATAACTATACAGAATGGGGGCTTGTCAGCGCCAGGTTCGGGTTTGAAATATCCGAGGGACTCCCAGAGCGCGTACCATTTGTCCTCAATATCTTCAGGGTTATAGTTCTGTTTTATCTCAAGCATAATTACATTGTTGCCCGCAATTCAGACAGTAGAGGGTAATTTTTCGCTTAAGCGCCTACTTTTGGCTTTACAAGCGAATAGTACAAGGCTGAGCAGGGAACTTTCTGAAAACAATTTTTCAGGGCTCTGCAGTAATTTTTTCAATCTCCCTTTTTATGACCGTCTCGGCCACTTCGGGAACTACCCGTTCAATCGCTGCGATAATTTCACCGTGCACGGATTGCATCATTTCCATTACAACCTCTTTTGTCACATCCCCGATAATCTTTGGAGTATCCTGCGCCAAAGCCGAGGAAATAACCTCTTTGATTGCAGCGGAAAGCGCCTCGATACTGTCACGGCCAATTATGTCCTTGATCCTGTTATCAACGGACCGGCTAACGATATCCAGAATTTCTTCTTTAGAAGGCAAGACAAGTGAATCCCCAAACCCGCAGAAGCCGGGCGCCTGAGGGGTCGTCTCTTTTAATGCATCAGCCATCTCCTCTTCAAAGGCCTTACCAGTTGATGAAAAGGCGGCCTTTGCTTCATATTCAATATCGGCCGTCTCTTTATCTTCACTTTCGCTTTTTACTTCTTCCTCAACCGGCATCACATCGTCCCATGAGGGCTCTTCAACGGCAGAAGGTCCTGTTGTTTCCTGAACAGCAGCGGCTTCGAGCGCCTCCTCACTTGCCGTTCCGGCGCTGATCAGAAGCGATTTCACCTTGCTGATTAATTCCTGGGACTCAAAAGGTTTGATAATGTAATCGTCAGCTCCGACCGATTTTGAATAATTTTCATCAAAGGGTTCAAAAGCGCCTGCAAGAAGGATAACCGGGATATGAACGGTAGCGGGATTATTCTTGATTTTTTCACAAAGCTGGTAACCGTTCAATTTCGGCATTTCAATATCGGCGAGAACTATATCCGGACCGAATGATTCGACCTCCGAGAGGGCCTGTTCTCCATCGTTGCAACTCTTTATTTCAAAATGCTGATCAGCGAGTACCAGCTCAACAACCTTCTGGATGGTAAGGCTGTCGTCAGCCAAAAGCAGCTTATACGGCATAATTATCTGCCTCCTCCCAAATGCATGGCCACCAGCACTGTAAAACCCTTGCAGCCACAGTCCTCAGATTTTAGAGGTATACAGTAATTTTGTCAAGATTTTTTCTTGCTCCGGTAGTCCTCTATCGCCTTTTTCAGGGCGTCTGCGCCGAGATTTGAGCAATGCATCTTTTGAGGCGGCAATCCACCGAGTTCATCGGCAACAGTTTCTTTTGATATGCTCAGCGCCTCGTCAAGAGTCTTCCCCTTCACCAGTTCCGTAATCATGCTGCTGACCGCTATGGCAGAGCCGCACCCGAACGTCCTGAATTTGGCATCAACGATCCGGTCCTTTTCGACTTTTATGAAAATCTGCATGGAGTCCCCGCACACAGGGTTCCCCTCCATACCAACACCGTCAGCATCGGGAATCTCACCCACATTCCTCGGATTCATAAAATGGTCCATCACTTTTTGAGAATACATAGCCTAGCCTCCTGTGTAACACTGCCCACCCTCCGCACCCCCGAAAGTCTTCGACTTTTCGGGGTCCCCGTCACCGCCCGGGCCCCATCCTTTTGCGAAAGGAGACATGTCACGCAATTTTTTGACCACCTGAGGAAATTCCTCAAGGAAGTAATTTATATCCTCCATAGAGTTGTCCATGCCAAGGCTGAAAACGATAGAACCCTGTGCAAGCGCTGATGGGATGCCCAGCGAGAGCAAAACAGGCGAGGACTTCAAGGCCCTGGAAGAGCATGCGGAGCCGCTCGCAGACAATATTCCCTTCATCGACAGCATCAGGAGCATGGCTTCACCCTCAATAAATTCAACAACAAAGCTTGCATGGTGGGGAAGCCTCACTTCGTTATGTCCGGTAAGATACACGTTAGGCAACTTCAGCACACCTTCGATCAAAGCATTTCTCAATTGCCTGCAGTGCTCCATTCTGACAGGCATTTCCCTCGCAGCAATCTCTGCAGCCCTGCCCATTCCTACTATCGCCGGCACATTCTCGGTGCCCGCCCTTCTGCCGCCTTCCTGAATTCCGCCGTAAATCAGGGGCGCAATTCGCAAGCCCTCCCTTACATAAAGAGCGCCGGCGCCTTTAGGACCGTAAAACTGGTGCGCCGCCATGCTGAGGAGGTCCACGTCAAGTTCCTTAACGTCAACAGGAATATTACCGCATGCTGCAACTCCGTCAGCGTGCATGGTTATCCCCCGCTCTTTTGCGATCTGCGCTATCTCACGAATAGGCTCTATACTGCCTATCTCGCTGCTCGCATGAGTCACTGAAATGAGTACTGTCTCTTTATTTATCGATTTTTTTACCGTCTCAGGATCAACAATCCCTTTATTATCGACCGGCAAATAGGTGACGACAAACCCGCTTTTTTCGAGAAAGCGGGCCGAGTTCAGAATTGAGTGGTGCTCAACCTTTGAAACTATTACATGTTTACCCTTGTTCTGTCTGGCAAAGGCAATTCCCCTTATTGCAAAGTTATTGGCTTCAGCACCGCTTGAGGTAAAAACCACTGTAGGCAGTTTTGCATTAATCAGGTCCGCAACCTGCTGCCGCGCCTTTTCTATTGCGTCCCGGGCCATCATGCCAAGGTCATAGACGCTTAGAGGGTTTCCAAAATTATCTTTGAAATAAGGCATCATTGCATCGAGCACTTCAGGATTCAGCGGATTTGTGGCAACATGATCAAAATAACACCTTCTCATAAACTCTCCTTAATAAATACAGGTTATAGGTTATAGGTCATGGGTGATAGGATTTTTTTTCCAATACCCATCACCCATTACCTATTACCTGCCTTCTTTATATAAAACCTGTAATAGTCCTCATCCTCATCCAGTCCGATAAATTCGTTTCCTGTCCGTTCGCACCACTGAGGGATGTCCTCGAGCGCTCCGTCATAGTCGGTCAGTATCTCAAGCACCTGGCCCTGGTCAAGCCCTCTGATCATCTCTTCGAGTTTGAGGAGATGCATCGGACACATCATATATACAATATCAGCAGTAATATCTGCCTTGACTCCGTGAACAAATTTCATCTATGTCTTTGCCCTACACTTGCCTCTCCTCCTACCTTCGCCTCTACCTTTGCCTTTACTTTTATATCACCCGACATCAGGTTTTTTAATGTTATCGTTTCCAGAAAGGCTTCAATTTGTTCTCCAAGAGCTTTCCACAGCAGGTGGGTAACGCAATTGTCAACCCTTATGCAACCTTCCTCAGGGTTAAGACAGGATGTAATCGCAACAGGTCCTTCAAGCTCGTTCACAATAGACGCGATGCTTATTTCTTCAGGCCCTTCGTTTAAAAGATACCCACCGCCAGGCCCTTTTACGCTCCTTATCAATCCTGCTTTCCGGAGCTGGTTCAGTATCTGCTCAAGATATGCGACAGAGACAGCCTGATTTTCGGATATTTCTTTTATAGTTACCGGCTGATCAGGGTAGCCACACGCTATTTCGTACATAGCCCTCACGCCATACTGCCCTTTTGTCGATAACCGCAACATACAAATATGCTATAAAACCCTACTGATTTTGTCAAGTATTCGAGTGAAAAGGCAGTGAAAAGTGAATCGTGAAAACCGTGAAAAGTGAATGGTGAATAGTGAATAGTAAAAAAGGTTCGCTTGGGTTCTCTTTTTCTATTCACTATTCACTATTCACCTTTAACTATTCATGAACTATTCACTCAGAGCAGCGGAAGCTGCTCAAAACGCAAAATATTGACCGGCGCCAAGGTTGGACTTGTTCTCAAACCCCATGTAAACGTTTCGTCCAAAGTAAAACGGAAGCCCCCAGTCGAACTCGCCTGTAACATCGCCGCCGATATCGCCAAACACCATGTTCGACGAACCTATGAGGTTGCTGAAGTTGCCGATAGAAAACGAGACCGTGCCTGTCGGAGAGCCTGAGGCGCCGGCAATAGTGGCGGAAAGGGGCGTTATGCCGTCAGGGTTAGAGTTAGTTGTCGTGGGGCAGAAAAAACCGGAATTGCCGTCGGAACAGTCTGGCAGCAGGCCTGACGACTGGAAAAAAAGGCCGTTCGAACCCGTATCTATAAAACTGCCGAAATTAGAGGCGTCGTTAAATGTGACACCATTAAAAGTTGTGATAAAATTTCCGAACTGGTCGAGTGTATACATAGTGACTCGGGAAAGAGAATTGTTCGATTGTGTGCCGATCCCGAAGACCACAGAGCCGGAAACCGAAGGCGCTCCACCGGCAGCAACACTGGGAAGCTGCACTATCAATCCGTTGTTGTCGATGGGAAAAGAGGCCACCGGGTTCTGAACCTGGTTGGCGAGGGGGACTGTAGTCAGGCTGCATGTCGATCCGCTGCACGTGTAATAAAGCCCGATATCTGCAGAAGTTACACACGCCGTGCCGCAGTCATAGATAAATGGGCCAACCCCAAGGATTCCGTTGAATCCATCTATAGACGGACTTTGGTCAGGCGTGAACCCCCCGGACGGACTGCATGAAACGGGGATAGTGGAAAAAGTAGAATCGATAACCTGCATCGGAACCTGAACTGCGGGCTCGTTCCCAAGACTCACACTCGCCATGTCAACAGGTCCCCAATCCGACGTGCCGTCCGCGTACTGAACGCACTCTGCAAGAGAGCCGGAACCCGAGGCCACCGGCGTTAGAAAAACGCTGCCCAGGGCCTGTTTAAAAATCCTAAGCCCGAAACTTCCGGTATCCAATAAAATGCTCTTGATTGTCACACAGGTTGTGGTCCCGGGTGTGCAAACCGTGATGCTTACGCATGGATCATTTATATAACCCACAGGCACCGTGAGGGACGGGTCGCACGTTGAACCGTTGACAGTGAGAGAGAGCACGTTTGTAACGGGTGGTTGACTGCCACCGCCGCCACCACTACTGCCGCCGCCCCCTCCGCCTCCGCAGTCTGCCAGAAGCAAAGGCACAAGAAGAACGAACAATATCTTGGGGCACACGAATAAATAACTTGTACGCTGATGCATCTTACCTGATTTCATCGACGCTCACTCCGGGCGGGATTAAGGCGGGGGCATAGGCCCTGCCATGCAGGTCCCGCATGTGTCCCCATCGCTCGACAATAACATCGGCCGATTGCACCCGAAGGTGCCTCCTGCCGCCTTTTGGACGCGGCGTCTGCTGCAGAGCTATCTTATATTGGCCTGCATAGGAGCCCAGAAGCTGCGTTATATCAGGGTAGACCAATCCATTCCAGGCTATGCCGAATACTTTACCCGATGACGAAACGTATTCCCGCACTATGTTCGCTGGAGAGTACATTTCCTGGACCGTGTAACCATTATGGACTGTCGCGCCTCTATTCGCTGCGGCCAATGCCTTTCTATCCGACTCGACAGAACCGGCGGACCCTCCAAGGGTGGCCTGGACCCGCTGGGCCGCAGCAAGCATAGCAACAGAAATCAACAGAGCGAGAATTATGGAATATATTCTTGTTTTCACAGCTTATCCTTAAAACAGCAGGTTCAGGTTAAGGTTCAGGTTGAGGAAAAGCGCGCTTTTCTCCTTTCTTAACCTCAACCTTAGCCTTTACCTTTCATTTACTTTTGTGGTCTAAGTTCATACATTCTTCTTTCTTCCGGGCTCATCCCTATTTCTGTCATGTCATCCTGGACTCTTTGAAATTTTTTCGTTGTTTCTTCTGTACCGCACCGCCTCAGTTCTTCAGGAGTTTTGGCTTCAGCTACGCAACTCCTGGTGCTATTCGCACTGTGTTCGAACAACTCGATGTCGTTAAGTATTTCTGTTTTGTTTTTCTCAAGAGTCGACTTATTTTGGGGCTCTTCCGCTGATACCAAAGAATGAATAAAGCCGCCGCATAAAAAAACAACAGCCAATAAAAATAAATAAGGATATTTCTTAAAACCCATGACCCGTCCCTCCAAAAATTCTCTTAGCTGTCTACTTAACCATATATATCAGTTTAAACAGGTGATGTCAAACCACTAAAGGCCGTGAATCGTGAAACGTGAATAGTGAATCGAAAAGTGAAGTCTTTTAAAAAAGTTTTTCTTCTTTTTTTTACGATTCACGTTTCACGATTCACGGCCTTTAGCTTTCACCTTTCACTATTCACTTTTCACGCCCTTTTTTCCGTGGTATCATATGTATAGAGAGAAATAGAGAGTACAGAAAGGAGGCAAACAATCATGTTCCGCAGAATAATACAGTGCCTATTAATTATATCGGGGGTGATGATTTTTATGCAGTCCGTTAATGCCGACGATACTCAAAGAAATGACAAGGGTTTCGTTAAACCATCACAAGAGGAATTGAAGAAAATATTGACGCCGATGCAGTACGAAGTAACGCAAAAAAATGGCACCGAGCCGGCGTTCCACAACGAATACTGGGACAACAAAAAGGCGGGAATCTATGTCGACATCGTCTCAGGCGAACCGCTCTTCAGTTCAACTGACAAGTTTGATTCCGGTACAGGATGGCCGAGCTTCACAAAACCCATGGAACCCGGAAATATTGTTTACAAAGACGACTGGACTTTCTTTACAAAAAGGAAAGAGGTGAGGAGTTTTTACGCTGACTCGCATCTCGGGCATGTGTTTGATGACGGCCCGCCTCCAACCCATAAGCGTTACTGCCTGGACTCCGCAGCGCTTCGTTTCATACCGAAAGAAGACCTCGAAAAAGCGGGGTATGGGAAGTACCTGAAACTATTTGAAAAATAAGCTGATGGGTCATTGGTGATAGGTTATAGGAAAGACAGGATAAAGAGTTTTCACCCATGACCCATGACCTATAACCGTATGATCAAAATTGTCTTGCTATTCATAAAATCGCCTGAAAAGGGGAAAGTTAAATCCCGCCTGGCAAAGACTATTGGGGAAGAAGCGGCACTTGAGGTATTTAAACGCCTTGCCTGCGATACTTTGGAAAAACTGAGGGATGGTAACTATCTGTTCAAGCTTTGTTTTTATCCTCCCGATTCCGGCGCCATTATCAAAGACTGGCTGGGAGATTCGTTTTGCTATGCTCCGCAACAGGGGAGAGATCTCGGAGAAAGAATGCGGGGTGCTTTTGTTGAAGCCTTTTCAGATGGCCCGGAAAAGGTTTTGCTCGTAGGCAGTGATATCCCGGATCTGTCGATTTCATTAATTAATGAAGCCTTTGAAGCGCTGGATACAAGCAATGCGGTAATCGGCCCTGCCCGTGATGGAGGATATTATTTAATAGGTTTCAACAGGGCTTCCTTTCTGCCTGAGATTTTTCAGGGAATTGCTTGGAGTACTGATTCCGTGTTTTATCAAACAATGAAAATCTTCGGCAAATCCGGTCTCACTGTTCATTCTCTGCGAGTTTTGAGTGATGTCGATACCTTTGATGATCTTGAAGCGACAGGTTATAGGTGATAGGTGGAATCTCGATTATTATTCCTGTGTTGCATGAGGAAGCAATAATCGATCGGGCAATAGATAAAATTTTTGACCTGCCATATGACGGAGAGGTGGAAGTAATAGTTGTTGATGGCAGTCCTCTTGGAGAAACCTTAAGCGCCATTCAGAAAAATGAGGTCCTGAAGATCCTCAGCGAGAAAGGACGCGCACATCAGATGAACCAGGGTGCGGTTAAGGCCCGCGGGGACATACTGCTTTTTTTGCATGCTGATACAGAGCTGCCTCAAAATGCGCTGGATGCAATTTCTTCGGTGATGCGTACAGGGCACTTCGTTGGTGGGGCCTTTGATTTGGGCATAAAATCCGACAGGCCCATTTTCAGGTTAATCGAAATGGCGGCCTCCCTTCGTTCCCGTCGTACAGGGACCCCTTACGGTGACCAGGCAATATTCATAAGTAAGGAATATTTTGATTCAATAGGTTCTTTTAAAGAAATACCATTAATGGAAGACGTAGAGCTACTGCGAAGGATAAAAAAAACCGGGGACAAAATTTATATTATCCCGGAAAAAGTGAGTACCTCTCCCCGGAGATGGGAAAAAGAAGGTGTAGTGTGCTGTACCTTGAGAAATTGGGCATTGATATCACTGTATTCGATAGGCGTCCCACCTGAGAAACTGTTGAAATTCTACAAATAAACGTGAATAGTTGGTCAAGGAACAGGGACCAGGGACTGGGAACCAGGGACATTAGAACTTGAAGATGGAGAGTTTAAGAAATAACGTGGTGAGAAAGAATTCAGCAAAAGATAAAGACCAGTCCCCAGCCCCTGATCCCTGACCAACTATTCACTATTCACTCGCATCAGATTTTCAGGGGATCGACTTCCACAATTATTTTTGCGCCTTTTAACTTAGCCAAACCTTTAAGCACAGACCTCGCCGTAACGTGCAGCGCATTTCTGTCCCTTGATTTCAGAAGCAGCTGTATGCAGCGGTGATATTTTTTTGAATGATACGGGAGTTCCACAGGACCGAGGATGTCCACATTGGCTGAGCTTAGGGCGTCTGCTGCGCGTTGCATTTCGGCCAGTAACCGCCCCGCCTTGGCGGGCTCCTTCTGGGCATCCGGGAAAGGCACAGTAAAAAGTATAAGTTTCGAATAAGGAGGGTTATTAAAAGCCTTCCGCTGTTCCAGTTCATAACGGTAAAACCCGTCGAAATCATAGGACCTGATAAACCGCAATACATTATTCTGAGGCATTTTCGTCTGAAGAAAAAGAGCGCCGTCCTTCCTGACCATTTGGGCGACTGTCATTATCTCCTGAAACGCCCTCTCATAGAGCCTGAAGTCGGGCTGCAGGAGAAGCGCGTCAGTATTAAGAAAAGCGGCTGCGCCAAAAGGCCTTTCCTCTTTAACTCCGGCGACCTCGTCGCCTTCAGCAGAAACAGCTGCACTTTTTTTGTACGCCAGCCCCTTTGCATAAGACGTCCCGACCACCAGTGCAGCAAGGTCAGACCCGTTGTCGGTAATGAGCCGACCCGCAGATCTGCCTTTTTCAACAAGCAGGGCTTCGGATTTCATCAACAGCTCGACCTGCTCTTTGACCCTCTCGGTGCCGGCCCCGTAAGCCCCTATCGCAGTCCCTCCGCACTGCTTGCAAGATGCAGCACTTTTATCCGAGGACCCGCAATACTGGCATTTCAGGACATCTTCTCCCTTATGAAAAACAAGAGGCACATCACACGCAGGGCACCGCTCGACAAATCCGCATTCTTCACAACGCAGCAATGAATAGCCTTTCCTGCTTGACAGAAAAAGGAACCGCTCCTTCAGCGAGGCCAGACGTCTGGCTTCCTTAAGGACCTCTGGCGCCAGGATCATGCGGTCACCGCCTGCTCCGCGCATGGCTACAATTTTTATTTTAGGGCGTTCCGGACGCCTCTCTTTCGACAGGCCTCTGTCTTGTTCAAGCATCACGTATTTGCCGGCGCCCACATTATATACAGATTCCACAGACGGGCAGATTGAAGAAAGAAGGACGCATGCCTTTTCGTGGAAACCCCTCATGACAGCTATGTCCCTTCCGTTATATCTGAGCCCCTCCTCAGCCTTATACGCACGGCTGTGCTCGGCCAACACTGCTATAAATGAAACCTTCCTGAGAGGCGCAAGAATAGCGGAACGCGTCCCGACAACTATGTCTGATACACCCGTGATAATTCTTTTGAGCGCGCCTGACGCCTCTTTCCTGGAAAGTTTACTGTGGAGCACGCAAACCCGCTCACCGAAAAGGTCTTTGAGCGGCGATACGATGTGCTCCAGGTGTGCGATTTCAGGAGCAAGTATGACCGCATGCTGAAGAGAGTCCTTCAAATGCGCCATTGCCGAGATTAATAATGCTCTCTCTTCGCCTGAGGACTCCGCCCGGTAAAGAAATGAGCGGTATCCCTGCAGGCTGATGTTTGTGCAGATCGCCGATACCGCAGAAACGAGGGACTGGGGACAAGGGACCGGTGACTGGCAACAACTTTCCGGACTCTCGCCACTGGTTCCTGGTCCCCGGTCTCCTGGGACGAGGGACTGGGCACAAGGGACCGGCGACTGGTAACAACTTTCCGGACTCTGGCCACTGGTTCCCAGTCCCCGGTCTCTGGTCCCTTTTGCGTTTGTCACGATGGATGCGATCTCTTCAAAAAAACTGCTTCTGAGAGCCAAACCTACAGGAGTGAGATAATAGTCTGCCAGCCATTGCAGGAAAGCAACGGCACTGGCAGACATAACATTTTGATAAATTTCCCGGACCATCCTGATATCTTTTTTTATCAGCATTTCCGGCTCTTCGCAGGTGCTCACGACAAGTCCGCTGATGTTCCTGCCCATAAGCGGAGCCCGTACTATTCTCCCTCTCAGATCCGCGGGCGCGCCGTCAGGCGTCTTATAAGTGAGAGGAGGTATCTTCAAGGGAAACGCCACGTTTACATACATGCTTTAAAGATATATAATAAATAAAGGAGAATACAAGGACAAAAGAAATGTTGAATTTTGAATTTTAAATTATGGACTTTTTCATTAATTCAACATTCAAAAGTCAACATTTCAGTAAAATGGCGGATTAGTTGACATAAACGGTGTAAAAGAGTAAACTTTTTTTAAGGGTGGCTACCTATCAGCCGTGGTGTTCAAGGAGAGAAAAAATGTTTGAGAAGTTTACAGAAAGAGGCAGGAAAATCATCATATACGCTAAAGAAGAGGCGGAGAGGCGTAATAACGATTATCTGGGGACCGAACATCTTCTGCTTGCGATATTAAGAGACGAAGACAGTATTCCCATTACCATCATAAAAAAAATGGGGCTTACTGTAGACGAAATAAAATTTGAAGTTGAAAAAAACCTTCCCATAGGAGGCAGCCTCCTTACGTTCGGCGACATCCCCTTTACTCCGCGTGCAAAAAAGGTGCTTGAGCTGGCTATTGAAGAAGCCAGGCTTCTGGGCCATAATTATATCGGCAGCGAGCACCTTCTCCTGGGGATAGTAAGGGAGGACGAAGGTGTTGCAGGAAAGGTCATAAGGAACCTGGGAGCAAACCTTCTTGCTGCCCGGCAGCTTACTATTAACCTTGCGATCAAACCGCAGTTCCAGCAGCCCAGTCAGAAAGAACGGCGGAAAACCAATACTCCAGCCCTGGACGAATTCGGCAGGGACTTGACCTTGCTTGCGATTGAGGGGAAGCTGGATCCTGTAATAGGCCGCGAAGATGAAATAGAGCGCGTACTGCAAATACTGGGCAGGAGGATAAAAAATAATCCGGCCATCATCGGCGAACCGGGCGTCGGCAAGACTGCAATTGTTGAGGGTCTTGCCCAGAAAATCGTTTTAGGCGATGTGCCTGACAGCCTTATCGGCAAGAGAATTATTTCGCTGGATCTTGGCGCCCTTATTGCGGGGACAAAATACCGTGGACAGTTTGAAGAAAGGCTTAAAGCCGTTATGCGTGAAATTCTTCAGTCCGAAAATATAATTATCTTTATCGATGAGTTCCATACCCTTATCGGCGCTGGCGCAGCTGAAGGATCGGTTGATGCCTCCAATATGTTGAAGCCCGCTCTTTCAAGGGGGGAGATGCAGTGCATCGGGGCGACAACACCTTCCGAGTTCAGAAAGTATATAGAGAAGGACGGGGCTCTGGAACGCAGGTTCCAGTCAATATACATCCAGCCTCCTGCCGCCGAAACGACTGTAGATATCCTTAAGGGGTTGCGGCCCCGTTATGAAGACCATCATAAAGTTAAGATTACTGACGAGTCGGTAGTGGCTGCTGTTAAGTTGTCTGACAGGTATATTACAGACCGGTTTCTCCCTGACAAGGCAATTGATGTAATCGACGAAACGGGATCGAGGATCAAGCTCAAAAGGGCTACCATGCCGCAGGAACTGAGAGACATGGAGACAGAACTGATCCAGCTTTCGAAAGAGAAGAGCCTCTATGTCAGGCTCCACGACATCGACAAGGCCCAGACCGTCAGGGCAGAAGAAGACAAACTGAAAAAGACATACGAGCTTCAATATAAGAAATGGAAGGACTCATTGACCAAAGACATTCCATCTGTGAGCGAGGAGGATGTCTCTTATACTGTTTCAAAAATGACCGGCATCCCGCTGCACAAGCTTGAGGAAACTGAATCAGAGAAGCTTTTGAAAATGGAAGAAGTCCTTCACCAGCGTATCATAGGACAGGATGAAGGGTTAAGGGCTGTTTCACGGGCAATCCGCAGATCGCGTGCCGGACTCAAGAGCAAAAACAGGCCTATCGGTTCGTTCTTCTTCCTGGGACCCACCGGCGTCGGCAAGACAGAGCTTGCAAAGGCCCTTGCCGAGTTCATGTTCAACGATGAAAGCGCCCTTGTTAAAGTCGATATGTCGGAATATATGGAGCGGTTCAACGTATCGCGCCTTACAGGCTCGCCTCCCGGCTATGTGGGCTATGAGGAGGGTGGCCAACTGACCGAGAAGATCAGGAAGCGGCCCTATGCTGTCATACTTTTCGATGAGATCGAGAAGGCGCATCCGGATGTATTTAATACGCTGTTGCAGATCCTTGACGAGGGTGTGCTTACTGACAGTTACGGCAGGAAGATCGATTTCAGAAACACTATTATTGTTATGACCTCCAACCTCGGAGCGCGAATTATCGAAAAGGCAACTCCGCTCGGCTTTCACAACGCAACTTCTCATAGTGCGTATGATAAGATCAAAGACAATGTATTGTCCGAGCTAAAGAAGACCTTTAATCCTGAATTCCTGAACCGTGTCGACGAGACTGTAGTCTTCCACCAGTTGGAGAAGGAACACTTGCTGGCTATTATCGATCTGCTGCTTATTGAAACCAATAAGAAGCTGGCTGAACACTCGCTGACGGTCGATGTGTCGTCGGAGGTTAAAGAATGGCTGCTCAACAAATATTATCAGCCTACATATGGCGCCAGGCCCATGCGTAGAGCGATTTACCGTGAAATTGAGGATCCTCTTTCAGAAGACCTGATCAAGAACAAGTTCAAGAATACTTCCGTGGTGACCGTTGAACTGGAGGAGGACAAGCTCGTTTTTAAAGAAGTCGAAAACTCGATGCTTGTTGCGGTAAACTGAAATCCAAAGGGGTCGTTCTCGCAGTTATTTTGGCTCTTGGCATTACCGGGAGCATATTAGTTTTAAAAAAAGTCGAGCATAATGCCAGAAAGGCTACGGTCGGCCTTGAGGCCCCTGCATTTGAGGTTAAGGACACTGCGGGCAAGCTGTGGAGGCTGGGCGACCTGAGGGGGAAAGTGGTTCTCCTGAATATTTGGGCCTCCTGGTGTCCGACATGCAAGGAAGAACTCCCATCTATTCAGCATCTGATTAACATCGAAAAAGGCGCCGGCAAGCTGGTTTTTATCTCTGTGCTCTACAATGACAGCCCTGAAAAAGCGCTTGCGTACCTGAAGGCGAACGATTTTGCTTTCCCCACGCTCATCGATACCGACAACATATGCGGTCAATACGGCATTACCGGAGTGCCCGAGACCTTTGTTATAGATAAAAAGGGCGTCCTCAAACAGCACGTAGTAGGTCCGCTGCAATGGGACTCGCCCGATGTAAGGGCCGAACTGACACGTCTCGAAAACGAATAGCGATCAATGAGGCGACGAGTCCCGACCCCTCCTGAAAATGCACTTCTCCTTGTCGGAGCGCTTTTTTCAAAGGAAGACATCTATCTCAAAACACTCCCCCGTCTCGAAGAGTGCTTCGGCGAGATACTCATGGAAGGGCCTGCCATCCAATGGGATTTTTCAGAGCATTATAAAGAGGAGTTGGGGGCGCCGATCTTCCGGAGGTTCATTTTTTTCAGAGAACTTGTAGGACAGGACCGTCTTGCAGCAGCCAAGGTGAAAGCCTGCGAAATTGAAAATTCATTTTCGGTTAACGGCAAAAGAACTATAAACCTGGACCCCGGGTATCTTACTTTCGCGAAGCTGGTGCTCGCCTCGACCAAGGACTATTCTCACAGGATATATCTTATGGACGGCATATTTGCCGAGGTAACACTGTCTTACAGCAAAGACAAACAGCATTACGTGCCTTTACCCCACACATACAGGGACTATTATGATGATCGTTACCTGCGGCTTTTCTCGATAGCGAGGGCCCTGCTTCTTTTTCTTTCAAGAGGGTGAAAAGGAAGGTTATTTGCCATATCGCTCCATTATCTCGTTTCTTCTGTAACAATCAAGAGAGTGATCGTTGACCATACCGGTAGCCTGCATGTGAGCATAGCAAATGGTAGAACCCAAAAATTTAAACCCTCTGAGCTTCAAATCTTTGCTTAAGGCATCTGACTCCTTGCTTACAGCAGGATAATCCGCCAATCCCCTAATCCTGTTGATTTTTGGTTTGCCGCCGACAAAACCCCAACAATATTTTGCAAAACTTCCATACTCCCGCTGAACTTCAAGGAATTTACGCGCATTATTTACCGTAGCCTCAATCTTTAATCTATTCCTGATTATCCCGTGATTGAGCAACAGTTCTTCAATCTTTGGCTTATCAAATCCGGCAACTTTTTCCGGTTCAAATTTTTCAAAGGCAACGCGGTAATGCTCTCTTTTTTTTAATACGGTGTACCAGCTCAACCCTGCCTGAGCAGATTCCAGCGACAGGAACTCGAACAACAACCTGTCGTCATAGACCGGGACGCCCCATTCCTTATCGTGATATTCAACATAATCGGCTTTACTCAAATCAACCCACGGGCAGCGGCAAATGTTTTTTTGTTTTGTTTTCATTTATCAAAGCTCACTGAAGTTTACCACATTCTTTCGATGCAGGGGGAATGAATAGTGTATACTTTACATATACGATCACATCCGCGCGATAATTTAGTTGAGGAGTCTGCATTGAATATACTTGTGCGCAATCTGTCTAGGGAAGTCAACGAGAAGGAACTGTTCCAGCTCTTCCAGTCTTTCGGGAGGATAAAGTCACACAACATAGTCATGGATGTATCCACAGGCAAGTCGAAGGGCTTCGGTTTCGTCGACATGCCGGAAGATGTTGAAGCCGTTGCCGCGATAAAAGCGCTTGACGGCAAGCTTGTCCAGGGTCTGAGGATAAGAGTGAAGAAAGCTGTCAAACAAAACTACAGCCTTCCACAGGACAACACGGACAAGGCACGATCGGAGCGTTTTGACTCTGCCAGAAAATCGAACAGTGCGTTTAAGGGTAAAAAAAGCAGCGCACTTGGCGCCGGACACAAAAAAACTTCCCGTAAAGATAGGCCTTGATCCGGTGAGAGGTCGGAAGAAATGCAGATGACGGCAAGAGATAAGGCATTACTGGCAATCAGAAATGATGGCTTTAATGGTGGGGTTATAGAGGCCAAGTGGGGCGAGGATTCAGGCAGGATTGCCGTTAGTTGGGAGCCCGGCAGTGCTTTGGAAAATACGATATTTGAGGTAGCCGATGCCGGACATGATTATTGGGAAGCGGCAAAATTGCTGGAGATAGAGGACTATGGCATCGGGATAATCGACACATATTGGGACAACGACGAGAGCGAATGGGTAACGATAGGTAAAGTGTTGGACGATGACGGCAAAGAAACGTATTTATACAACTCGCAGGAAGAGGAATAGACAGGTGGTGAGAGTATAATACCTGAGTATAAGTAAAGAAAAGAATCTCTTCTGAGTCATACATCATCCCGTCTTTCCTTTAAATACCGAATAAAAGTATGCTAATATAATCATTAATTAACAGTAGAAGTTTTCGTTTCTTGTTGATCCTATGGAGAGGTGTCCGAGTGGCCGAAGGAGCACGACTGGAAATCGTGTATGGGGTTAAACTCATCGAGGGTTCGACTCCCTCCCTCTCCGTTTGTTTTTTAAAGGTTTTTTTAACATAAAATAGACTTACCGAACGCTCACCGAACGGAGACTCGACAAATACCATATTAAGATACTTCAAAATACTAGTATGCTGTTTCGGTTTTTGTGATTTTTTTCGACCGCCCTACACTCCCATACTAAAACAAAAACCGCCACTCCTCATAAATGGATACTAAAATATCCAGCTTATTTTGTCGCTGTAGTTTCCCTGTCAAAGCAGTTGATTCGTAATCAGCAGGTCGACGGTTCGAATCCGTTTCCCGGCTTCTAAAATCATCACGGCCTAAAATTTGCTTTGACCTGAATCGCGTTCGATTCGCCCCATGGCAAAATCTATGCTGCGATTCCGTATTCGATTACGTATTCGATTACGTATTCGATTCGACATAATTCTCGTGAGATACTTGTTTTCCTAGCAAAAATCTGTTATAAATCTGTAACTATATTGCAGCTGCGGGACCATAGACAGAATAATATAAATAATGTTCAATTAGGAAAGGTCAGCCTGTTTTTTATTGCTCTGAAGGCTGCAAAGCACGAGTTCCTGATACCATAAATCCCGGCCACCGCTTTCGTCCAGTCATTTTTTTAAAATTGGTCTTCCGTTAGATTGTCACATGAAAGTCTACATATTTTTCTATTGATAAAATCCGCGAATTACTGGTAGAAATATTGACAGAGGCCTAAATTAAAATAGTGGCACGGAAGCAGAGAAAATGGGATGTGTCCCTAATTTCCCGTGGGAGGACAGACTATTGTTCTATTAGCTTTGTTTACCTTTCGAAAACTTCTATTACAGACAGAAAAAGACTCTAGGGAAGTTCTAAGGCACTTGTCTGAATATCGAGATCTAAGAAAAGAGTAAAGAAATTCTATATCCTCTTGCGAAATACGCTTACAACCCTGAGTCTTAACCATTATATGTTTAACTCGCTGCGGAAGCTCGACTTTGACCTGTTCGCCAAAATAGAGGAACTCACGAGAAAGTAGCACTCGTTTTCCTTGTGTAAACGGTATATCTGCATATCGGTGATACCGCTCAGCAAATTGGCGAAAGCTGATATTTTGATCAACCAACATGACATAAATTATCCTGTCCGGATTTCCGGTCTTGTTCCCCCCAACGGCCATTACCCAGCTACCCGCCGATGCCCACACTTCAACGGTATTGATCTTACAGCCGGTCAAGACACAGTGGCCCCGGCGGACAAATGGGGCATGCCCGGTGATGTGCTGCATTCTATAAATGTAATTTCGGGTGCCATTAGTTAATTTAGGCTGCTTCAATAGCATCTACGTACTTTACAAAACCCTTTATTACAAAAGCAAAACGCAAAAGGGAGTCCGGAATATCCTTACCAATTTGTCAAATTAATATCGAGAGAGAAATGGGGACACATCCCAATTACCGAAAAAAGAAACAAGCGTGGCAGTGGGAAAAAGGGATGTGTCCCCAATTAACTCTGAAGATTTACAAAAAAACTACGCCGAAAGTCCAAATTTATCGTACACAGCTTTTCACTAAGGTACGGTTGAATAATAGGCAGCCCAAATGGAGCCTATCGTTTGTGGAACAATGCAAAGATAGCCATAGCAAGGCCTGCGAACCCCATTGTCAATGAAACAAAGCGCGTTGGATCTTCTTTGAATAAGCTAAGGATTTCAGGCCCTAGCAGGCCATAACATATCCCAAACGCGGCGATAATCAGGCCATACAAGAAAAGAACCCTCTCCTTGAGGCCTAGCATACCGATTCGTGCCTCAGCGCGTTCACTTGCCACTGGACTTAACCGCGGCAGCTGAAGATCGACTCCAAGTTGCAGCTTTGAAGACAGCCTATTCCAAGCCCGAGCAAGTGCCCACCGATAAAGGGACCGAGAGACCTGCTCCCAGAAGTCGTTAGATCCGAAGCTATTCAGAACATCCATATCGAACGGTATGAGGCCAAGGTCCGCAATACTCCTTGTGTCGGCATCGATCTGTTCTTTAGATATGATCCCCCTCGCCTTGTTGATAACACGGAACAAGGGAGTCTTAGCGTCCTGCGTCAACTGCGCTACGAGATTGTCAGCAGTGACTCGAGAGATAGGATCTTGCTCTTCAACACAGATGCTGACATCGCTTAGCTCATGCGTAGCGGCAATTAGTTCATCATAGCCAGCCCGACTATCTAGTGTCCTGTCCCTAACAGTTCTTTACATTTAGCAACCTTGGCAAGAATAGTGTCTGCGTCCTTGGTCCAAGTAAATATTTTAGGGTTCTCATTATGTGTCTCTATAAAATCTCTGATAGCTTTTTCCAATTCTTTGACACTCGTAAAAATCCCGCGCCTCACTCTCTTTGTCGTCAATTCACTAAAAAATCTCTCCACCATATTCAGCCATGACGATGACGTTGGAGTAAAATGCATCGTAAACCGAGGGTGCTTTTTCAGCCACCTCTGTATTCTTGCAGTCTTATGCGCTCCATAATTATCTGCGATCAAGTGCAGATCGAGATGCGATGGTGTTTCCTGATCTATCTTATTGAGAAATTTTAAAAACTCTTCCTGCCGATGCTTCTGCATACAAGAACTGATGACCTTTCCATCCATAACATTTAAGGCGGCAAACAGCGTCGTCGTTCCATGGCGCTTATAGTCATGCGTCATCGTCCCAGCATGGCCTTTTTTTATCGGCAGGCCAGGTTGCGTTCTATCCAGTGCCTGTATCTGGCTCTTTTCGTCTACACTGAGCACTAAAGCTTTTTCAGGAGGATTGAGATATAAACCCACAATGTCCTTTACCTTCTCAACAAAATGCGGATCGTTGCTTATTTTAAATGTCTTCACCAGATGCGGCTTTAGGTTGTATTTCTTCCATATCCTCTGCACTGCCATTCGTGATACCTGTTGTTTCTCCGCCATTGTTCTCACGCTCCAATGTGTAGCAGCAGAGGGTACGGTATGAAGCGTTGCTTCCACAACAGCCTTCTCTTTCTCTTCCGACAACTTCGGGATCCGGCCCGAGCGAGGAGCATCTTTCAGCAGCCCCCCTAAACCTCCTTCCTGATACCTTTTTACCCATAGGCCGACCGATACCCGTGACGTGCCCAATTGTTCAGCTATATCTTCCTGTTTAAGCCCTTCCATCTTGTTCATCACTATCTTTGCCCGTAAGACTACTTTTTGTGCGGTATTTCGACTACGGGCAAGTCGTTCAACTTTTTTCAGTTCTTCTTCTGTGTGTGGTATCGGCTTTGTTGTCCTCATGCAGAAAGGATACCATACCCTGACCTATTATGTAAAGCTAATTATGGGACACTACACTAGGATTACGAAACGGTAGCCAGCAGGTATTTGACTAAAAAGATTCTCGAGGATCTGCTTCGCTTCGCTTCTATTGCCAGGACCAATATCCTGAAAATTAAGTCGCTCATCAATTCTGGAAACGGCCGGTACAACGTCAAACGACCTGTACTTCAGAATAGCGACGCGATCAACATTTTGTGTAGGATCCATGAGCTTTTGAACGAAGAAGCTCGAAACGGGCAGTTGGTGCTCAGCAGTTATATGCAGTTTCTCTTCGCGATGGAAATAAAGTAGAGAGGTCAGGCCGCGGACAAAGAAATCAAGATCGATTACAAGCACCTTGGAATCCGGGGCGTTTCCGAGCATGTCGGCTAGTACGCAAGCCAGCAAAGTCTTTCCTGTACCGCCTTTGCCGCTTACCACATTGATGACCGTCGGACTCATTTGCTCTCCCCAAATCGAACCTCAAAATTTACTTTGGGTCTTAGCGTTGGCCTTACCATATTGTCAACCGCAAGCACGACCTTGGCAAAATTATTACCGCCGAACAATATCACTTTGATCATCATATTGTTATGTTGGCTTTCTTCAGCATTTATGCTGATCGCCGGCATCATATCTCTTGGTGCCTTAAAGACGGTTCCTAAATATGGCTATGGAACACAATATGAGATTCAGAAAGAGGAAAAGGGGGCAAATTATCTTGCTAACGCATTAATACTGCAAGAAGACATAAATATAGTTAGACACCTTCGAAATGAAGCAGCTTATCAGTGCATTAGAAACGGCTTATTCCTTTTATTAACGGCCTTAATAATTTCAATATTTGTAATAAGAATTTCTGGTGATGTAAAGCCTGGAGCAAGCTTATATAGTAATCATGGAGTGATCGAAAAGCGTATAGAGGAAAATATTGGCGATGCAGAAAAAAAGAAGGCAGAAAAGAAAACTGAAAGGAGCATAAAATCCCCATAGTGTCGCACATCAAGAGCCATGCAGTGAAGAACGAGATCCAGGTTATCAGGTGTGCATTGCAAAAGGAGAAGGAGGTGATTATTGTTATGCCAAGGACACTAGCTGACATGTTCGAGGAACACAAAGGCGTAGAAATCATCGAGGTGATGGGTTACGACGACGGCAAGCCCTTCGGGCTGGCTGACGATGGCCGTAAACTTAAAATTATTGAACCCGCCTTCGTAGATGAACTTTTGGCGCTGCCGGGCGCAACCACTGCTGACGGGCATACCACCGTCGAGGGTTATTTCATTCGCGGCGGCGCGGACATTAACCAATTTGCCAGCAAGGCCTTCGTGCACCGTTCGAAGAAAACAGTACGGTAAAATGTATAACATGTGGGGGGATCAAAACATTAAATGTCCCAGTTGTGATAAAGACTTACTGAGAAAAACAGAAGTTGGAAAGACGCAGGGCGATGTGACGGGCTTCTTGTATTTTACCTGCGACAACCTAAAGTGCAGCCTAAACGGAAAGCAACTCGACATAAGCCTCAAAGTGAAGGAAATAACAAAATGCTAATGAGAAATTATGGCCATCTGTGGGAAAGAAAATACATCAACTACGGAGGCCCGGGCGTTCGCGGACATCTGCGCGGTTATATTAACACCTCATCATCCATTGACTTCAGGGACCAAATTGGAGTCTATGTTCTTTATGACAAGGATTTTATCCCTGTTTATGTCGGGCAAGCCGGGAACGGCCATGCGAAACTTTTCGACCGCCTGAAACATCATGAATCGGACCGGTTGTGGAACCGGTGGGTTTCATTCAGTTGGTTTGGGGTTCGCGGCGTCAACCAAAACGGGACACTGTCCAGCCATGACACGATTGAAAAGGTTTTCAAGACGAATGGTTCGCTTCTTCTGAACGAGTTTGAAGCAATTCTCATCGAGGCCATGGAGCCGAAACTAAATAGACAAGGCGCCTGCTGGAATGACGCTGTCGAGTACTTTCAGAAAGTAGATGCTGAAATGGACGACATAGAAAATTGCCAGATTATGGAAAAGATGGAGTCACTTGAAAAACTGGTAAAGGACATCCAAAAGAAACAAACAAAATAGCGGCAGCGTGGCCGATAAGGGTAGCCCGTTGCTCTGTGATACACTGATGAGGTTGCATGAAACAACTGTCGAATTGGTTAAGGTGATTACTGGAATTGCCACGGCCTTGGCCGTCATCATCGGTCTTTATTTCACTTACCAGGCATTGTCGGACAGCAGACATCACTGTATGGATCTGCCCCGAATATACTGCCCATAGTCCACTGACTTCCTTTCCCGCCGCCCTGCCCTGACTTTTTTAAAGGTTCTTTTATTTTTTTATTAAAATATTTTTTTATTTAAAAAAATATTTAAGGAGCCCCGGGGGCCGCGCGGGGAAGTCTGGGGACTATGAGCAGTATTTAATACGGGTAATTTTAGGTTTACCCAATCTAATCTTGATTTATTAGAGCATTTCCTGTAATGTTATATCATGAGCGCCGAAACCGGTCATAATTCGCCCATTAAAGGCGTACAAACTATAACGCGTGGCCCGTTAGGCAGGTCTGAGGCGAGATTCTTGGCTCGGGTGAGCGGAAGGGCAGCGTTTACAACTGAAGAGGCTCAGACTACTCTGGCATACAAAGGCGAGGACTCGACCCAGAAATTCTTGGAGCGCCTCCAAACAAAAGGTTGGATAAGGCGTATCCGGCGTGGCCGTTTCGCCGTCATTCCTCTCTCGTCAGGTCACGACAGGACGCCGCAATTGCACGAATTTGTCGTTGCAATGGAGTTGGTGTCCCCGGCAGCAATTGCATACTGGTCTGCGCTTAATCACAATGGCATGACTGAACAGCTACCCCGAACCGTGTTTGTGGCCACCGACCATCCGGTGCGGAGGCCGCCCAGTGAAGTGCTTGGCGTAAGCTACAAGATTATTTCGCTCCGACCGGAAAAGTTTTTCGGCATCGTAAAAGACTGGATTGATGAAATGCCTTTTATGGTGACGGATAGGGAAAAGACGATTATTGATGGGCTTGACCTGCCTCAGTACGCCGGAGGGGTGGAGGAAATCTCAAAAGCCCTGTCCACTGCCTGGACGCAACTCGATGAAGCGAAGCTTAGGAAATATGCGGCCAAAATCGGAAACAGCGCCGTTGCCAAGCGCCTCGGTTATTTGATGGAAACGCTTGGACTGGGAAATGTAGAGAAGCTCAGGAAAGCGGTTGCACTTGCGCCGGGCTTCTCACTGCTTGATCCGACAATGCCGCATAATGGAAAATACAATCGTAGGTGGGGGCTATTGATTAATACGGAGATTAAGGCTTGATTACTTCTCAGGAACTGCATCGCATTGCCGAAGAAGAGGGGCTCCGTTTCGACCAAGCCGAAAAAGATTACGTTATTCTGTGGGTACTATGGGGACTGGTGCATTCAGGGATGACCAAGCATGGCTGGGCCTTCAAGGGAGGGACATGTCTGAGGCACTGTCATTATGAAGGATACAGGTTTTCGGAGGATATTGATTTCAGTTGCAAGCCGGGAGGCGATAATCTTGATGCATCATTGCAGTTGCTGCAGAAAGCTGCCGACCAAGTTCAAACCGAGTCTGGTATCAGAATAGCTACAAAAGAGCCTCTTACTATACCCGGAGATTTCCAGATTGAGGTCCCTCTTGAATACAGCCGGGGCGGAGCGCGCCGGCTTGGGCTGCCGCAGGTCAAGGTACATCTGACCTTCGATGAACCAATCCTTGAGATACCGCTTGCCTGCTCTATAAAATCCGTATATTCCGACCTATCTGTTTTTAAGGTCCATTCATATACAAAAAAGGAAATTGTTGCGGAAAAACTGCGCTCTCTTCTTCAGCAGCAGAAGAAATGGCCCAGACCGAGGGATTTATATGACCTCTGGTATATGCTGTGCCACTCACATGAACAATTCGAATGGACAGAGTTGTTTCCAATGTTTCAGGAAAAATGTCGCGTTCGATATATCAACCCGGATATTTCAGGACTGACATCCGCCACCCTCAAGGAATGGAACAATAACGCATGGCAAGACCGCTTGGGACCTATGATAAAAGAACTCCCTGATTTCGATCTTGTTTGGAAGGAATGGACAGAAACATTCCACAGGATTGCGGGTGAAAAGAAATGATCTCATATCATAAGAGAGCGTCGATACCTGTTCCTCACAGGAGTCCGCAGTCACGGCGTTTTCCCAAGACCGCGGGTTTTGTCCCGAACTCTGTGAGGTCCGGCAACTCCAAGCGTACTGTCTCGCAGTATCGGTTATCGGATAGTTCCATTTAGCCGATGTCAGATGCGGGTAGAAACATTGCTCTACATCATCCAAAAATGGCAGAGCTTTTTTACATAGGAATTTTTTACGTATAGCACCGACAAACCGAGAGTGTCGGGGCTTTAAAGCTGCCGAGGATAACTACTTAAAACAAAGAGTTTAGGATTCACGCAGCCATATGAAGGTTACAACTCGCATTGCTCGCCTCTCACTTGCGTAGTAAGGTTAATAATTCTCGTTTTATAACGGTGATGCGATCTCCATTAGGGCCGATTTGACCAGTGGACTGCTGACGACTGCACAATAAGCCCCTATGACTCCTTTATTTTTGGCAGACTAAAGTAAAATGTTGCGCCCTGTCCCATAACACTTTCGGCCCAGACTCTGCCGCCATGGCGTGCAATGATGCGCTGCACATTTGCAAGGCCGATACCAGTGCCTTCAAATTCGTTTTGGCTATGTAGCCGTTGGAATACTCCGAAGAGCTTATCCACATATTTCATATTAAAACCTACTCCATTGTCGTTGACGGAACAAGTGAATTCGTCTACCTCATCTTTGCAGCCGATCTTGATTTCAGCCTGCGGCCGAGTGCTTGTGAACTTGACTGCATTGGAGACGAGATTTACAAGCACAAGTCGTAATAGAGACTTGTCGCCGAGGACGTCGGGCAGTTCACCGAACTCCCATCTGATCTCCCGTCCCTTTAGCTCTTCCTGAATTTCGCGGATAACTTCTTTTAGAAGGGGATCTAAATTTACTTTTCTCTTCTGCATAGCCTTTCGTCCCAAGTGAGAAAAGTTCAGGAGATCATCGATAAGCATACTCATTTTTCCTGAGGTCTCGGATATCGTCTCTATATAATCGCGGGTTTTGGCATCAGGGGAGTCCCCCAGCGTTTGTTGCAACAGTTTTACAAAGCCTGACATGTGCCGTAGAGGAGCACGAAGATCGTGAGAGACTGAATAGCTGAAAGCTTCAAGCTCTTTGTTGAGAGAATCCACTTCAGCGACTTTCTTGTGCATTGCCTCTTCGGTTAGCTTGCGCTCGGTGATATCTCTCGTGATCTTGGCAAAACCGCGAAGCATTCCATTGTCGTCGCGCAATGCTGTTATAAGCACGCTGGCCCAGAATTTAGAATCATCCTTACGCACACGCCAACCTTCTTCCTCTGCCTGACCAGTTTCCAGAGCGGTTTTCAATTCTTCTTCCGGCTTGTTCCCGGCAATGTCTTCAGGGGTATAGAATCTTGAGAAGTGCTCCCCGATGATCTCTTCGGCCTTATATCCTTTCAGGTGTTCCGCCCCTGCATTCCATGTTTCGACCCTGCCTCCCGGGTCGAGCATGAAAATGGCGTAGTCCTTTACATTGGCAACCAACAACCTGAACCGCTCCTCGCTCTTCTGCAGTTCTTCCTCAGCCCGTTTGCGGTCGGTGATGTCAGCCGCATAAATGCGTGCGACAGCAAACTGAGGAACAAGCTGAATGGTTTGGTCGAATACCAGTTCCTTAATAATTATCTCGCGATGGAGAGTCGTTTCGCTTGTCTTGTCCCAGGCACCTAATATCGTTTTAATATCCGGCGGCAGTAAGGCATCGACATCCCCCTTGTCCATCCCCAGGCTTTCCAGCGTTTTCAGCGTAGCCGGATTGCTGTAGGTGACTTTGCCTGATGAATCGGTTTCAATAGTCGGACTCGGATTCAGTTGGGGATAAGAAGCGAGTAGCCGGAAACTTTCCTCCCTCTTTTTGCGCTCAGTAATGTCGCGCTCCGTGGTGACAATAGCTTCCACCAGCTTCCCGGATTCGTCCCACACTGCCGTTGCGGTCAACCAAATATCTATCAAGCTGCCATCCTTCTTTTTGCGTTGAGTCTCGAAAGAGGCAATGTTTTCTCCCGTGACTATCTTCAGTATCAGGTCTGCGACTTCGGATATCTTGTCGGAAGGTGTGATGTCCTTAATGGTCATTCCCAATGCCTCGGCTTCGCTCCACCCGTAGATATGCTGGGCTCCGCGGTTCCAGGCCAGTATCTTTCCGGCCCGGTCCAATAGAATGACCGCATCATTGGAATCCGTCATAGCCGTCGCGAGACGACGAGTTTTTTTCTCCGCCAGCCTCAGCCCGGTTATGTCGCTGAAGGTAACCACTACGCCGTCAATCAGGTTCTCATTCGTGTGGTACGGCATGACGCGCACCAGGTAGGACGAGCCGTCTGCATGCTGCACTTCCCGCTCAATGGCGGCCTCTCCCTTGGCTACGGCAAGGGCGTCGGAAGTCAGCTCGTAGCCGATGAAATTCATCGAACAGGTCGCTGATCGTACGGCCTGTGTCCGAAGGGATCAGTTTCAATAGCCGCGTGGTCACCGGAGTGAAGAACCTGATTCGCAACTCGCCATCCAGAAAAAGCGTGGGGATTTCTATGGACTTCAGAAAGTTGTCCATGTTGCTATTGGCTTCAGCCAATCGCTCTACCTTGTCATGAAGTTCGCTGTTTACTGTAGTCAACTCCTCATTGACCGACTGCAATTCTTCCTTGGAGGTCTCCAGTTCCTCTACCGTGGACTGGAGTTCTTCATTTGAGGAGACTACCTCCTCGTTAGCGACCCTAAGTTCTTCGTTGGACGCCTGGAGTTCCTCTGTATTGTACCGGAGTTCATGCTGCGTCGCGCTCAATTCATCTTCGAGTTGCTTAACGACTGTTTCGCTCTCGCTGCTTTGTGATTGTTCAGCCATGGGTGTTGAGGGGCGGGGGATATCCTCGAATATTACGGCCAGCAGCGTTGGAGCTTCGCCCCTTTGTGAAGTGGGGGTGATGGTGACACGGACGAACGGGCCGCCTTCGTCTCCTGTGACAGGTACACTTTCGAGCACAACCGTCTTAGCGCCCTGGGCCGCCTTATGCATAGCCCCCAGCAGTCTTGTGGAAAGCCCTTCCTTGGCCATGTCCCGTATGTTAAAGATAGGCTCGCCAGTCGGCATGTTTAGATACTTGCCGGTCTGCCCATGAAACTGTATGATTTGTCCTTTCAGGTCGACCAATACGACGCTGGCGGAAAAATGTCTCAATAAAGCCTGGCGGATTGCGTCGGCAGAAGCTGCTGCAGGGGGTCTGATAACCTGCGGCCCGGCAGACAGCAGAGCTCTCTTCTTTCCAGGCACCATAGGCGTATCCAGGACGATAGGCCGGGGCGGCATGAGGCGGCGATAAAGCTTGGCCTTCTTCGAGACAACTTCGAACAAGTCGTCCTGGCCGCTGATCCCCTCCGACTTGCCCAGGAACAGGTACCCGCCGGGATTGAGTGCGAAGTTGAACAGCAGGATGAGTTTCGCCTGTGTATCGCTATTCAGATAAATCAGAAGATTGCGGCAAGTGATTATGTCAACCCTGGAAAAGGGAGGATCTGTAATCAAGTCCTGGACAGCGAAGACCACCAGCTTTCGGATTGACTCACTGACTTGGTAGCTTTGGTCCTTCCTGATAAAGAATCGACCCAGACGTTCCTGATCCACATCCTCAGCTATGCTCTCCGGATAGATGCCCTTACGGGCGAATTCCAGCGCCTCCCCGTCGGCATCAGTAGCGTATATCTGCACCGGGCAGTTCTTGCTGCCAGCAGCGACTTCCTCTGTCAGCAGCATGGCCAGGGAGTATGCCTCCTCGCCGGACGAGCAGCCGGTGACCCAGACCCGCAACGGCTCGTCGCTCTGTCTTGCCTTAACCAGCGGAGCAATGGCCTTCTGCCGGAGTTCTTCGAATGCCTCTGCGTCCCGGAAGAACGAGGTGACGTTGATAAGTAAATCCTTGAATAGCTCCTTTACCTCATTGGCGTCCTGCCTAACCATGTCATAATACTGGGCCATGTCCGAGATGTGGTGCAGGCCCATGCGGCGTTCGATCCGTCGTAAGATGGTGTTTTGCTTGTAGAACCGAAAATCGTGGCCTGTTTGAGCCACCACAAACGCCAAAATGTCATGAAGGCTTCCCGGTTTTCCTTCCGTCACAAGGAGGTCAGCCTGTTCCGAGCCTCTGACATAAGGGTGTTTGAGATAGTTCATGAGGACAGCAGGCATGCGGTCTGGAGCAAGGACGAAATCCACCATCCCTGTGGCTACCGCGCTGCGAGGCATGTCGCTGAATTGTGCCGTCTGAGGGTCCTGCACGATAGAAAGCCCGCCGGCACCGCGAACTGCTCTCACGCCCAGCGTCCCGTCCGCGCCGGCTCCGGAGAAAAGAATGCAGATCGCTCGTTCCTGCCGGTCTTCAGCCAGTGAGCGAAAAAAGAAATCGATCGGTATGCGAATACCTTTGTGTTTGATCGGCGTCACAAGGGACAGAACTCCATCGCGGACCGCCAGGTACTGATTAGGGGGAATGACATATACGCAGTTAGGTTCAAGTGAAGTAGCATCCCGGGCCTGGACAACCTTCATGCGTGTTTGCTGGGCCAAGAGTTCAGGCAGCAGGCTTTCGTGAGTTGGGAGCAGGTGCTGTATAACGACAAAGGTAGCCCCACTGTCGGCAGGCATCCTTGAGAAGAAAGTCTTGAAGGGCTCAAAGGAGCCAGCCGACCCGCCGATGCCGACCACAGGGATGCCCGAAAAAATATCGGCAGATTTGTCGTCCTTATCAGGCCTATTAGGCGGGCGAGGCTCAACTTCGCCTTTTGGGTCGCCTGCTTTCCTTCGGCTTCTGACTGCCTTTACCTGCTTGCCTTGCTGTTGATTAGTTTTTTTTGTCATGTCTGCTGGTCCGCACTCTAATACTGTCAGAAATATAATAATATGGATGAGCCACTAAAGCTAAACCGTGCCATCGACGGCCACAAAAAAAAAGACATAGCACCGATGTCCGACGATATGCCTTCATGAAAACAGATTGTTTTTTCTTTTAAGCGGCGGGGATTCTGTCTGTCTGTCTGTCTGTCTGTCTGTCTGTCTGTCTGTCTGTCTGTCTGTCTGTCTGTCTGTGCAACATCCGTTCCATGATTAGCCCCGCTGAGAAAAAATAATGAGAGTAAAAACCCTTTTAACCTGATTACCGATGTTGCAATTCGGCCAGCACTAAATCATTGAATAAAGCATAACATTATGAAGTAACTATAGCAAATTACGATGTCAATTTAACGCACTGGATCAGACATTGTCTTACTATTTAATCAGACCATATCCTATATCATTGTTTACCCGAATTAAGTTATCCTTACAACAAGTATATCGAAATAAGCACAAGGAATAGTGGATTCCCGGATTTTCGAAATTACCCGTTGTGCGGCATAATGTGATAGAGAGAATGATTCGTATTGTTGATGACAGTGCGACCGATATAGAGCTTACTGCACTAGCGCTGGAAGCGACAGGGCGGGAAATAAGTGTTCGCTCCGCTTCCGACGGCCAGTCTGCGCTTGCAATGCTCAGGACTAGACATGAGTTGCCGGCCCTAATATTGCTCGATATGAAGATGCCGTGCATGGACGGCATCGAAGTGCTCCGTGAAATACGTGCAGACAATCGTCTTAGAGAACTCCCTGTTGTGGTGGTCACGTCTTCATCACTCGAATCGGACAGGGTAGATGCAATTGCTACCGGTGCCAGCGATTATTTTCAGAAGCCTTTGTCTTTGGATCGGTTCAGCAAAGATTTAGAGTCTATCCTGCATCGCTGGTTGCCGAATTAGCGCTTGATACACTGGTGAAAGTTTCCGTACCCATGTAGTTAAAACATTCTTAGTTACGGAAAAATTTATCCGACATCGTTGTCGAGTCCTTTTGGGACATGTTTCGGGATAAAACGCGCGTTTTCAGGAAAAGTCCGCCCGGCGCAAGTATAGCTTCCGGTAGTCCTCACTGTCGTTTTTCTTCCACACGTGAGATATTCTTATGAAAATCAATATGTTCTGTCAAGTGACCTTGAGAAGCAAGTTTTCAAAGTACACCTCATTTCCTGTGATCTTCACATAGTCTAGAATATTAAATACTGCATTAAATAAGACTTGCTTTGTCCTGAATTAGGATTTATACTTAAACCAAGAGAGGAGATGATAACCATGGCAGACAGAGAGCGTATTTTGCTCATAGCAAGTGATGAGAACGAGATCGAACTGACTACCTTGGGGCTTATGGAAGCTGGGCTCGCCAATGCCTATGATGTTGTGCATACCGGAGATGAAGCTTTTGACTATCTGCTAAAGCGTGGAAAGTTTGCTAATAGAACGGGTGGCTATCCTTCGGTTATATTCCTTGACATTAAAATCCCCGGGGCGGACGGGCGTGAAGTTCTGAGAAGGTTAAAGACTACTGAAAAAATCAATTGTATTCCGGTGGTTATGTTTACCGGTTCCGACTTTGAACGGGATATTGTTGAAACTTACATCTACGGGGCGAATAGTTACATTGTAAAACCTTTTAATGCCAAAGAGCTTTTTGAAGTTATAAAAAAAGCCGGGCTTTACTGGACGGTGGTATCTGAACCGCCGATGGTTGAGAAATGCTTATTACCCAAAGCTGGGTAGCGACGGGTTTGAGATATAAATATGGGACGGCGCTTATGCCGTCTCTCTCTTTGGAGAGTGCTTAATTCGATACCTGGCGACAACATCAACGGCATTGGCAAGACCAGCTTCGGCAAGACCCAGAGCAATTAGTTCCACCTCGGCAGAACTATCTTCAACCAATAAAATACGGTTTATTTCCGGCATGCTTATGTCTCCTTTGTCTTGGGAAGAGTAAAGTGGAATGTTGCGCCCTGCCCCTTAGAGCCCTCGGCCCAGATCTTCCCGCCATGGCGGGCTATGATGCGCCGTACGTTGGCAAGCCCGATGCCTGTGCCTTCAAATTCGGCCTGTGGATGTAGCCGCTGGAATACTCCAAAGAGCTTGTCCACGTATTTCATGTCGAATCCCACGCCGTTGTCTTTAACTGAACAGATGAATTTGTCGACCTCATCTTTGCACCCGATCTTGATTTCAGCCTGGGGGCGAGTATTTGTGAATTTAACTGCGTTAGATATCAGGTTGACAAACACGAGCCGCAGCAGCGTACGGTCGCCGTCTACCTCAGGCAATTCATAGATTTCCCATTTAATGTCTCGTCCCTTAACTTCATCCTGCATCTCCTGGATAACTTCTTTAACCAGGGCACTAAATCCAACTTTTCTCTTTTTTATCTCTGTGCGTCCCAAACGCGAAAAAGCGAGCAGATCATCAATAAGTATCCCCATCTTTATTGAGGCCGCAGCTATCGCATCCGCATATTGGTGAATTTTCTCATCAGGCAGGCCGCCTACTCTTGTTTTCAGCAGTTCCACAAAGCTGTGCATCTGGCGCACCGGTGCACGAAGGTCGTGTGCAACCGAATAGCTGAAGGCATCAAGCTCTTTCAGTGCATCAATCAAGTCGGTAGTGCGTTTCTTCATCATATCATCCGCTCTCTTGCGCTCGGAAATATCGCGGATAACGGCTATAACGACCATATCGTCCTCGGCTCTCAGCGGTCCCAAAGCGATATCTACCGAAAATTCGCTTCCATCCTTCCTTCTGCCGTAAAGTTCAAGCCCCGTTCCCATAGGACGGATATAGGGGTCAGACATATAAACCCGTCGGTGTTCCATATGCTCGTCCCTTAGGCGTTCCGGAAGTAAGATTTCATGATGCACATTAAATAATTCATTCCTCGAATAGCCGAACAAGTTCTCAGCCTGTTTATTGGCCCGAACAATGTCGCCGCTGCGGCTAACAACTATGATGGCATCAGGGGCCAATTCGAAAAGACCCTCGAACATGGCCTTTGTATGTATAAGTTCATCCTGGAATTTCCGCGTGTCCTCTTGTGATTGTTCCAGCTCACCGATTCGCTCACGTAACGCTGTCAGGTCTGTTATGAGCTGCTCTTTGGTCAGGTCTTCCGGTGCTTTCATGCGCTCCTTTTGCGATAAATAATCCACCTTGTTTTGATAATGAATTAAATCCTGCAGGATTATTTAATATTAATTATAGCTGTTTTGTATTGTATTGTGAAGAAATATTGAATGATGAAACCGATCGCAAAACGCTTCTATTGTGAACAGAATAAACCCTCATACAAAAAACCTCTGTTTCGTGAAATGAGAATTATTAGAAAACTTTTGTTGTTGTAGCTCAGTTCCAAAGGAGGAGTCAGGCATGTACACCGCAGATTCAATA
>CAWAEO010000001.1:0-7500 GCA_963780885.1 Nitrospirota bacterium | reverse complement strand
ATGCAAGGCGCGGCCCCGAGTTTTCCGGGGCGCAGGGGCCCGCAGCAAATCGTCCGTCCGAGAGAAGGTTTCGGGTCTGTAGCTCAGTTGGTTAGAGCGCACCCCTGATAAGGGTGAGGTCGGAGGTTCGATTCCTCCCAGACCCACCAATGCGGTGGCTAGTTGCCAGTGGCGGGTGGCGGGTGGCGGTTTCACCGGCCACCGGCGACTATCCACTGGCCGCTAGCCACTGCCCGAAGGGGCCATAGCTCAGCTGGGAGAGCGCCTGCCTTGCACGCAGGAGGTCGGGAGTTCGATCCTCCCTGGCTCCACCAGCGCGGCGGCGAGCCGCGGGGGCGGGGTGCCGGCCGGGTGTGCGGCGGCGTGGTGGGTGCGGTGGTTTTTTTTCGCGGCTCGGCGAGCCGCAAGCGCGGCGGGAAGGCGCGCTTGCGGGTCGCCATGCGGCGGCGCGGCGGCGGCGGGAGCCGGATGCCGGGGCCATGGGGCGATTGCCCCCCTGGCCGTCTTTAACAGTTTGGGTGACGCGCGCGTCGGCGCGCCGGGCCTTCGGGCCGGGCGGGGCGGCGCGTGCGGGATGAGAAGCAAAGTGAAGAAGAAGGGGAAGTTGCCGCCCCGGCCCGCGAGGGCGGGGGCGGCGGAAGGAAAGTCGAAAAGGCGGCGCGTGTGACCCCCCGGCCAGGCCGGTTGGGGTTATATGGTCAAGCGAACAAGCGCATACGGTGGATGCCTAGGCGGTGAGAGGCGACGAAGGACGCATGAGCCTGCGAAAAGCTGCGGGGAGCCGGCAAAAGGGCTGTGATCCGCAGATGCCCGAATGGGGAAACCCACCCGGCATGCCGGGCATCCCGCCATGAATCCATAGGGGCGGGAGGCGAACCGGGGGAACTGAAACATCTAAGTACCCCGAGGAACAGAAATCAACCGAGATTCCCGAAGTAGCGGCGAGCGAACCGGGAGCAGCCCTTAAGCCGGGCGGCCTTTAGTGGAAGCGTCTGGAAAGGCGCGCCGCAGAGGGTGATAGCCCCGTACACGAAAGGGGCCGCCCGGTGAAGACGAGTAGGGCGGGGCACGTGAAACCCTGTCCGAACATGGGGGGACCATCCTCCAAGGCTAAATACTCCTTACCGACCGATAGTGGACCAGTACCGTGAGGGAAAGGCGAAAAGAACCGCGGAGAGCGGAGTGAAATAGAACCTGAAACCGTATGCGTACAAGCAGTGGGAGCAGGCTTGTCCTGTGACTGCGTACCTTTTGTATAATGGGTCAGCGACTTACATTTTGTGGCGAGCTTAACCGGATAGGGGAGGCGCAGCGAAAGCGAGTCTTAACAGGGCGCTTGAGTCGCAAGGTGTAGACCCGAAACCGGGCGATCTATCCATGACCAGGGTGAAGGTGGGGTAAAGCCTACTGGAGGCCCGAACCGGGATCTGTTGAAAAAGATTCGGATGAGTTGTGGATCGGAGTGAAAGGCTAATCAAGCCCGGAGATAGCTGGTTCTCCCCGAAAGCTATTTAGGTAGCGCCTCGCGCATGACTGCCGGGGGTAGAGCACTGTTTCGGCTAGGGGGCCATCCCGGCCTACCAAACCGATGCAAACTCCGAATACCGGCAAGTTGCAGCGCGGGAGACACACGGCGGGTGATAACGTCCGTCGTGAAGAGGGAAACAACCCAGACCGCCAGCTAAGGCCCCCAAGTCACGGCTCAGTGGAAAACGATGTGGGAAGGCACAGACAGCCAGGAGGTTGGCTTAGAAGCAGCCACCCTTTAAAGAAAGCGTAATAGCTCACTGGTCGAGTCGGCCTGCGCGGAAGATTCAACGGGGCTCAAGCCGTGCGCCGAAGCTGCGGATTCATCGCAAGATGGGTGGTAGGGGAGCGTTCCGTAGGCCTGCGAAGGTCCATTGTAAAGTGGGCTGGAGGCATCGGAAGTGCGAATGCTGGCATAAGTAACGATAAAGCGGGTGAAAAACCCGCTCGCCGTAAGCCCAAGGTTTCCTGCGCAACGCTAATCGGCGCAGGGTCAGTCGGCGCCTAAGGCGAGGCCGAAAGGCGTAGTCGATGGGAAACGGGTCAACATTCCCGTACCTGCCGCAACTGCGACGGGGTGACGGAGAAGGCTAGGCCGTCCGGCGGTTGGAAGTGCCGGTCGAAGCGTGTAGGGAGGGTGCCTTGGCAAATCCGGGCGCCATCCAACCCCGAGGCGCGAGTGCGAGCCCGCTTGCGGGCGAAGCGGCTGACGCCATGCTTCCAGGAAAAACCTCTAAGCCTCAGGTTGCGGGAGGCCGTACCGGAAACCGACACAGGTGGGCTGGTAGAGCATACCAAGGCGCTTGGGAGAACCCGGGTGAAGGAACTAGGCAAAATGATACCGTAACTTCGGGAGAAGGCATGCCCCCGGCGGTGGAGCCCCTTGCGGGCCGAGCGGCCGGGGGTGGCACAGAAACGGTGGCTGCGACTGTTTATTAAAAACACAGCACTCTGCAAACGCGAAAGCGGACGTATAGGGTGTGACGCCTGCCCGGTGCCGGAAGGTTAATTGATGGGGTCAGCGCAAGCGAAGCCCTTGATCGAAGCCCCGGTAAACGGCGGCCGTAACTATAACGGTCCTAAGGTAGCGAAATTCCTTGTCGGGTAAGTTCCGACCTGCACGAATGGCGTAACGATGGCCACACTGTCTCCACCCGGGACTCAGTGAAATTGAACTCGCTGTGAAGATGCAGCGTACCCGCGGCTAGACGGAAAGACCCCGTGAACCTTTACTGCAGCTTTGCACTGGACTTTGAACCGGCCTGTGTAGGATAGGCGGGAGGCTTTGAACCCGGGGCGCCAGCCCTGGCGGAGCCGGCCTTGAAATACCGCCCTGGCCTGTTTGGAGTTCTAACCCAGCCCCGTGAACCCGGGGCGGGGACCGTGCATGGTGGGCAGTTTGACTGGGGCGGTCTCCTCCCAAAGAGTAACGGAGGAGCACGAAGGTGCGTTCAGCGCGGTCGGAAATCGCGCACAGAGTGTAAAGGCATAAACGCGCTTGACTGCGAGGCGTACAGGCCGAGCAGGTGCGAAAGCAGGTCTTAGTGATCCGGCGGTCCCGCATGGAAGGGCCGTCGCTCAACGGATAAAAGGTACTCCGGGGATAACAGGCTGATACCGCCCAAGAGTTCATATCGACGGCGGTGTTTGGCACCTCGATGTCGGCTCATCACATCCTGGGGCTGTAGCCGGTCCCAAGGGTATGGCTGTTCGCCATTTAAAGTGGTACGCGAGCTGGGTTTAGAACGTCGTGAGACAGTTCGGTCCCTATCTGCCGTGGGCGCTGGAGGCTTGAGGGAAGCTGCTCCTAGTACGAGAGGACCGGAGTGGACGGACCGCTGGTGTTCCGGTTGTGTCGCCAGACGCATTGCCGGGTAGCTACGTCCGGACGGGATAACCGCTGAAAGCATCTAAGCGGGAAGCCCCTCCCAAGATGAGGCCTCCCTGGGGCCACGAGTCCCCTGAAGGGCCCTGGAAGACCACCAGGTTGATAGGCGCGGTGTGGAAGCGCAGTAATGCGTGCAGCTAACGCGTACTAATTGCCCGTGAGGCTTGGCCATATAACGCCCAAGCGGCCTGCTGCCAAGCGGGCGGGGCGGCCTTCGCGGCCAACCAAAGACGGCCCCCCAAAACACTTTGCACGACATCCCGCGCCCGGCCGCAAGGCCGGGCGCGCACCCGGACACAAGCCGCCCCGGCCGGACGCCGGGGCCGCGCCACGAACTGCCTGGCGGCCATGGCGGGCGGGCACCACCCGATCCCATCCCGACCTCGGAAGTGAAACCGCCCTGCGCCGATGATAGTGTGGACCCCCATGCGAAAGTAGGGCACTGCCAGGCACCCAAACCGAAAGCCCCCGCTCCGAAAGGAACGGGGGCTTTTTTTTGGAAAAAATGGAGGTTGGTTTCTTTGAAGCTTAAGTTCTGTCGCCTGTGCGCCAAAGCGATGCCCTAGCGCACAGAAATCGGTTGAATTAAAGCCTGAGAAGTAGGGTGTGAAAATCAAGCATTCAATTTAGCTTTCAGCAAGTCATTCAACTGTTGCGGGTTGGCTTTACCTTGAGTAGCCTTCATGGCTTGACCGACAAAGAATCCAAATAACTTGTCTTTGCCTGCGCGGTATTGGGCCAATTGTTCGGGATTATTGGCGATGATCTGATCGATAATGGCTTCAATCGCCGAGGTATCGGTAATCTGTTTAAGCCCCAGCCTTTCAATGATCTGGTCGGCGGTTTCTTGGCTTTCCCACAACTTCTCAAATACCTGCTTGGCAATTTTCCCGGAAATGGTTTCGTCACTGATCCTGCGGACTAGGTCAGCCAAGCGCGAGGCTTGAACCGGGCTTTGGTCGATTTCCAATCCAGCTTTGTTAAGTGCCCCCGATAAGTCACCCATTACCCAGTTGGCGCTTAATTTGGCATCGCCACCCGCTTCCTTCGTGACCGCTTCAAAATAATCGGCCAATTCACGGGTGGCCGTCAGCACTAGCGCGTCGTAATCGCCCAAGCCATATTGGGATTTAAACCGGTCGCGCTTGGCATCCGGCAGTTCGGGCAAAGTGCTGCGCACATCAGCGATAAAGTCGCCGTGAATTTCCAAGGGCAACAAATCCGGGTCGGGGAAATAACGGTAATCGTTGGCTTCTTCCTTGCTGCGCATGGAGCGGGTTTCATCCTTCACCGAATCATACAGCCGGGTTTCCTGAACGACTTTGCCGCCGTTTTCTATCAACTCGATTTGCCGCTCCATTTCATAATTGATCGCCTTCTCCACAAAGCGGAACGAGTTGATGTTTTTAATTTCGGCGCGGGTGCCAAATTCCTTTTGGCCTTTGGGACGCACGGATACGTTGGCATCGCAACGGAACGAGCCTTCCTGCATGTTGCCGTCGCAAATTTCCAGATAGCGCACCAATTCATGCAGCTTTCTCATGATAAGCCACGGCTTCTTTGGCCGAACGCATGTCCGGTTCGGAGACGATTTCCAGCAATGGCGTTCCGGCACGGTTTAAGTCGATGCCGGTCAGGCCGTGAAAATCCTCATGCAGCGATTTGCCGGCATCTTCTTCCAGATGGGCGCGGGTGATGCCGATGCGTCTTGCTTCGCCATCCACTTCAATGTCCAACTGGCCGTTGCCCACCACGGGCAAGTCGTATCTGGCTGATTTGATAGCCTTTGGGCAGGTCGGGATAAAAATAGTTTTTCCGGGCAAACACCGAATACGGCGCGATATGCGCGTTCGATGGCCATGCCGAATTTGACCGCCATGCGCACGGCTTCGGCATTTAATACCGGCAAAACCCCCGGCAAGCCCAAATCGATGGCGCAGGCTTGGGTATTCGGTTCGGCCCCATAAGCGGTAGCCGCGCCGGAGAAAATTTTTGATTGGGTGGCGAGTTGGGCGTGGATTTCAAGCCCGATGACGGTTTCCCATTGCATAGTATTGATACCTAGGTGATAAAGAACAGAGTGTCATCCATCAGGTTCCGCCTTCTGGCGGGTGTTGTCAAATGGAAAGCTGTATTTTAGCAGGGGGAAGCTTGCGTTAAAGTTAAGTGCAAGCGGAATTTTCGCGCAGGAGGTTTAACCGGCATCCTTGCCTCTGGCTATCCTGCCGTGCCGATTTAATATCCGGCAAGCAAATTTAACCTGAAAATTTCAGGCTTAATATGCAAAAATGGCAAGCTTGAAAGCAATAATTAAAGCCTCAAAACCCAAAAACAAGCTTGTAAACGCAAATTTAGCTTTGAAAAATCGAAATCATGTCTTGAATTTAAAATTCAAGCTTAAATTTCAAAGAAACCATGCTTGAAATCGAAAAATCAAGCATGAAAAATTGATTTCAAATTTAAAATAGGATTTTTAAACTCAAATCAGACATTTATTGCTTAACCCAACGCCAAACATCCCAAATAGCCCTCCCTGGACGATGGATTCCGACATCCCTGATCGGAATGACGAGATTCTGTAGCCTCATTGATTGCAAGTGAACTTGCGATGTGCTAGGGTGGCGAAAAATAGCGTGGATCATCATGCAATGGCTTAGGAGAGTCGTTATGCCCACTTTTCCCACTAAAACCGCCGATGTGCTGGCTCTGGTCAAAACCATGGCGGTCGGTTTCAGCGCCCATCCCGAAATTTTCCCGAATCCGCCCTATCCGGCTGACGATCTAAATGCCGAGGCCGAAAGTTACGCTGCCGAGCATGAGGCCAATTTGGAAGCGCAAGCCCGCGCCGAACAAACCAAGGAAGCCGAAAAGCTCAGGTTGGAACGGCTAAAAACCAAGGCTAAAGCCAATGTGGCCTATGTCATACACACTACGCATGAAGAGCGGGAACTGAATCTAGTTGGCTGGTCGAACCGCAGCGCCCCAACTCCCACGCCCCCGCCCGAACAACCCTTGTCCTTACAATCGCCCCGGTATGGCGACGGCACGGTATATTTATCGTGGACTCCGCCCAATGGCGGCGGCAAAGTGCAAGCCTACCGAATCCAGCGCCGCGAAATCCACACCGACGGACCCGACACCGAATGGGCCGTGTGTGAAATGTCCGTCACCACCGAAGCCACCTTGACCAATCAGCCGAAAGGCTTGATATTGGAATATCGCATCATTGCCGTCAATTTGGCGGGCGCGAGCGAGCCGAGCAATGTGGTTAGTTTGACGATGTAAGAATCTCTTAATCAAATCATTATGTATCAAGCGGTTGAAGCTGTCTGGAAAAATGGGCAAATCTTGCCTTTGGAACCTCTTATCGTCGAAGAAAATGCTAAGCTGATGGTGGTGGTGATAAATCCTCAAAATCCAGTAATACCCGACATAAATGAAAATCAGATGACCAAAATCCGCTCATTAAAAGGTTCGATGCGAGGTTGGACGAGTGGAGTGGAAGGGTTCATAGCCAACAAACAAGAAGAAATCGAGAGGGAAGATCGGCGATGAGAGGCTATGTACTGGATGCATGTGCATTGATCGCGTTTTTTGAAGGTGAACAGGGAGCAGACCAAGTAGGTGATATTTTGCTTTCGGGATTGCCTGTTCATATAGCCGCTATCAACGTTTTAGAGGTATGCTACGATGTACAGCGGACGCGAGGACATTCTAATGCTGCGCGTGAAGTCATCAAAGCGATACGAGAATTGGGTATACAAATTGAATGGGAAATGACTGAAACATGGGTGTTGGCCGCTTCAACCTTTAAATCTCGTGGACGGTTATCGTTAGCCGATGCTATCGCATTAGCTTTGGCACAAAGCTTTAATGTCAATTTGGTAACAGCAGACCATCATGAATTCGATCCACTCGAAAGAGCAGGTTTGGCTTCATTTGAATGGATACGTTGAAATGGTTTATTTTAGGTAATTTCAAGCAAACATGATCCCAGACATAGAGCGGAGATCTAACCACTAGCAAATGGTGGGTAAGCAAAAAGACGCTTGCCTACCCTACAAGGCTGATCCATCTTGCCTTTG